>JAYPEI010000063.1:0-1541 GCA_038125665.1 Enterobacteriaceae bacterium | reverse complement strand
AGTCATGGGGGATTGGTCCGGAATTCAGAGGGCGGTCTGGAGGTCCTCTGTGCACGTCAAAAAATATGAAATTAGCTGAAGTTGCTCAGTGACCAGATCCAGGAGCTCTTTTCCTGGCATCGCTCCCGAGCGAAGTGCATGGCCTCGATGATTCTGGCCATGATTCGCTTTCTGCGCAAATTCAACGGAGGCTAATTTTCTGATATTTATGATTTTTTTTAAAAAGAAAATTTTTTGATGTGCACAGAGGGAAAACATACGGGCCTGATGAATCACATTGAGCGTTTCAATTTGACAATGATACAAAGAGTCTTAAGGCTCATCCGGACAAGCCTTTCTTTCTCGAAGAAACTCAAAAAACATATTGAGGCGATTTGGTACTTTATTCACCACCTCAAAAGGGCACCATCCATGCGAAAACTTCCTTGACAGATACCGCACTTCTTGTTGGTTAAAAGCCATTAGAGTAATGATAGCTCACCTCATCCTCTGAGAGCGCTCTTGAAAATATTTTTAGGTCATCGATAACGCCATAAAAATATCTTTCCTTAGGAGTAAAGAAGTTGTTTGACCCGATTATTGGAGTGTTATTTCCATAGGATATTCCACCAGAATTATCAAGTGCAGAAGATAGCATTCCATCAATATATATTTTCATTTTAGATCCATCATAAGTAGCTACTAATTCTAACCAAACTCCAGAGTCTACAGCGGTATGCAAACTGGTCCAAGAACCATTGCCCACGTTAAATAGAAGACTTCCTTGATAAACAGCAAGCTGATACCCAGTTCCATCAGAATCGTGTTGAATGATAGTCGCATCACTTAAATTATTAATTTTAATTCTTGTCAGCAAAGTAATTTCGTTGGTCTTAAAATAATTCGAATCGGGGAGATCAATAAAGCTTGATCCATTAAATTCATAGGCACTATCTAGCTCTCCATTTTTCCCAGAAGCACTTACTATGGAATACCCTGTTCCATGAAGCAAGTTTTCGGATTGATCAGTTGTGCTCCCGTTAAATTTATAATGTGCCACTAAACCGTTTTCTAGGTCATAGGGATCTGTACTAGTATCAGTTTTGAAGTGTATTATAAGGTCCGAGTTGTTGTAAACAGCATCCAGGGATAGCGTATTCGCAAAACGAATATCGTAGGTAGTACCAACATCTAAGCTTGGTGTATTAAGAGTAATCGTTCGGCCGTTCACTGTGTAGTAATTCCCGTCAGCGTCAGCGACCCAACCTAGACAGGTGTTAAAGCTATCTGAGGAGAACTCGATTGACTGATCGCCGCAGTTAGTCGAGTCACTCAATGTCAAATCTCCCACCTCCCGGTTGAAGGTCAGTGATATCTGTTGATCAACCGGAACATTCTCCGCCGATTGCCCTGGCTCGGAATCCACCAGCATGAAGGAGTCATCGACAAAGCTTTTGATGGAGCTCAGGTCGGCCAGGGTATTGAAGAAGAGTTGTGCTGCGGTGTCGTTGTCCAGCGTGAAGAGGATCCCTGTTCCGCTGTAGGTTGAGGGCACCCCGTTG
>JAYPEI010000062.1:0-1569 GCA_038125665.1 Enterobacteriaceae bacterium | reverse complement strand
CGCTTCTACACGCGGATGAAGACCATCACTGCACGCTGGCCAACTGGCCTTCGCGCCGGGGCTGAGTTCTCGATGCCTACAATGAAGTGAACAAAAAAAGCGGCCTTCTGGTCGCTTTTTCTTTAAAGGCCTTCATGGCGATTTATGAGGGTGGTTGATAACTCAATTCAGAGGAATTCGTATTCAATCGTCGCAATAGAGGCTGTAATGTCCGTATCAGAGTTGATCATTACAGAAGGCTCATAGACTTCCACTGCCTTATGCTTATCTTTCTCTAAAACTGTTCTCGGTAATCGGAAAGGTTCCGATAAGCTGTCCCCGTCAAACCACTAGGACATCATCGTTATGACAACTCAAAGCCTTTGCTAAATCGGCATTTGCACTCTGCACTGCCAACAAACAGCAAGCCCTAAAACCGGTTTTCGAGATAGATGAAAACGGGTAGGACAACAGCAAATGTCACTTGCTGAAGATAGGCTATGCCTTAGGAGAAGCTTACCCAAGAAGAATTAAGCACGAATTGCTTCTTTGGCTCATAACTGCAAGCTTCGCAATGTGAGGCGATTGCCTCGCACGAGCGGAATTTTCCAACGCTTTACTCAGGTTGTGATTTGGTAATAGCCCACATCATAAATCGATGAAAAACAATTACGACTGCAGCAGTGCCAATGGTGTCTCCAATGGCGAAGTGCAGAACATACTGCAGAGATTGACTCGCTGGCACGAGACCAGTCAGTTGGTTGTAAATCGCAAATATGATCGATGACGTAACAGAGGTGAGGAATGCAAAAATCATCACGCCTGTCATAGTAAGGCTGTCTCGGTCATGGTCCCAAAAACATCCCACCGAGCGTTATTCAAGATTCTCAGCCATAGCGGGTAAGCAATTGCAGCGAGAAGAATGGGAATGAGTCCAGCTGGGGTCCAATCGTCTCCACGAAACTGTAAATCAACCAACCCCTTACTCACTAAGACAACAGGAAAATACCACCACCGGAGTAGGTAAAATGCGAGAAAAACAAAGCCAGCAGGAATGTAGAATATGCTTGCGAATTTAGCGATTGATAGACCTAGCGATTGTTCAATAGGAAGGATTACGAACTCTTGAATTTGCCACGACAAATAGATCAGCGCCGCTAACAACACACCTAAGGCACGCCGGTTTTCCAAGAGTTTCCAGATCATAGCAATACCTCATCATTCATTAGCCCCATCTCATCGCACCGTAGCAAGGCATGCATGTGGACATCTGCAATAGGTAAGTTATATCCAGCCACGTCAACACTAACCGAAACTAATGATCCACAAAGTACGGTACTAAGTGAAGTTCTAAATAGAGCCATAACAGCATCCTCTGCTTTTTTTGTTATGTCTGTTTGCATAGACCGAGTAGGCTTTTTAGTCATCTAGAAATTTAGCCTTTTACAAGCTTAAGCAGTTACTACAAATCCTTTAAAGCCTACTCAGCCCCTCCGGGTGGGTTATTGATAGGCGCAAGGCAAAAGCTTGATACAAAAATCTGCTATAAAAGAGCAAAGCTGTTTGATTATAAAATATTGAAATTAAGGG
>JAYPEI010000061.1:1380-1626 GCA_038125665.1 Enterobacteriaceae bacterium | reverse complement strand
AATCAGGATCATCTCGCAATCTAGCTGCGACTACATTGGAATCTGTTTCATAGTGATGCTTTATAACGTCTGTCATAAATGCACCTTCGAGTGCAGTTCCAACAGTCGCAAACCTTATTTTGTAATCTGTCGCTCGTGACCAACCAGAATGAAAGTTTGCAAAAGGAACTACTCCAATATCGGCAGAACTATCGCCCGATGAACCGTTAAGTCCAGCAAGTACAATATTTGGATTAAGTTTCTTTA
>JAYPEI010000061.1:0-1370 GCA_038125665.1 Enterobacteriaceae bacterium | reverse complement strand
CATTAAATATTGAGAGATCGCCTACGTTGCTCTTTGGCTTTTCACCCTGAGGTGACCATATAGCCCAACTCGTATGCGCTCCCAGTTCCCGTCTAATTGTCTCAAACTGCTCTTTTGAAATAGCCAAGTCGGCTCTCCGTCGATTGTATCTAAACAAATGTTATCTCGATAAATTTATTACCAAGCTAATGCCAAAAAGATTAAAAAAAACTTATCTCCTGGCAAAGAAAATTACAGGGTCATCACGCTGACATACAGACGTTTCTATATTTGCGTTTTCAACTATTGGTCTCTGATCTACACTTTTGAGATGCTCAGACTACTAGTTATCTCAACATTACTGCTCGCCAGCCTATTTGGATCCCATGCATTCTCCGCTGAACTTTATCTATGTCAGGTAAATTCAAAGCGTATATGTGCATCAAATGGCTGCAACGACATGCCAATTAAAGCGGATGACTACATCATTATAGATCCGTCCACTCGCAAGTATTCACTTGGTGAAACAACAACTGATCTTTTAGAAGTACGAAGTGCTGGGTTGTTTAGTACTTTTAAGTTTGGTGGCGCAGGTTTCATGAAGATGGTTGCGTATGACCTGCCAGGCACTGGATTTGAAAAAGGGGAATTCATAGAGGTGCGAGACACTATGCTAGCTTCAATAGTCTCGCACGGGATATGTAAATTTTAGAGGTTAATCAGCAGCAATGAACGGGTCATCTACAGGAAAATCATCCATCGTGACGCCCCACTTTTTAAAAACGATGACTTGCTGCTCAATCAGCCACTCCTGAACTTCTGAAGGCAGTTCATTAAATAAGCTAACGCTGTGTTTCTCAAATTGCTCAGTAGCGAGCAGTTCCAGCTCATTGTAGGCGTGCATGTTTTCGTTCATGTCGCCATTCTATTGCAAAAGCTCAGAGCTCGCCACTTAACCCTTTAGTCTAAGTCCTCTGGCAGTTGGTCTGGCTTTAACTGTTCGAGACTTGAAGGAAGAAGGCGACGGTAATGCTTTAACGCTATTCGTTCACCATCCTTTAGCCACAGGAAACGAGGATGCGGTCCTCTTCCTTTCATCTGAAGGAAGATGCCTTTTTGCATAAAAGACGGCTGTGTTCTTTTTCTCCAAGCCTTGTATTGCTCGATGGTCTTCCGTGACCACCGTGAACTTACAAGTGCAGGTCCGCTTTTATCTTCCATGAGTATAACCCCTCTCTTTAGTGCTTTTGGCGGGATGCCACGGCGCACAAGCTGAAGATCAAATGCCGTTGATCCGAAGGTGGATCAGTCCAATAAAAAAACCGCCACAGCAAAAACGCTGGGCGGTCCCTAACGCTTTAGCTGCATTTGTTAAGCGCCCGCAAGCTGAA
>JAYPEI010000060.1:0-1770 GCA_038125665.1 Enterobacteriaceae bacterium | reverse complement strand
CTCTATCCTAGATGAGGAAGGTCGTAGAATTTGGACCCTAGCTAGCTCATATCAAATGTTTCATTCATTGGCACTAGCAATAGTGGCAGTGCTTTGGCAAAACCTTGGGCCCGAGGAAAGAGAAAAATCTGCACATGGGTTACGTCGTGCTGCTCTATGCTTTGTTGCGGGGATACTGTGCTTCAGTGGGTCTTTATACTCACTGACACTAGACCTTGGAGCCTGGCTTGGCCCTGTGACACCTCTAGGCGGACTACTCTTTATGATAGGCTGGATACAATGGTTGATTTCAGTTACTGGGATAAATAAGTAAGTTCTTACTATGAGTATAGAAAATAAAAAAAGAGCAATTCGTAGCTTTGTCATTCGAGCTGGGCGGATGAGCAATAGTCAACGTGAAGCATTATCAAGTTACCGTGATCGCTATGGTTTGTGTCGTGAAAAGGGATCTTTTAATAATCTTGAAGCTTTCGGCCGAGAAGCTCCTGTAGTGTTAGAGATAGGATTTGGTATGGGAACATCACTGGTTACTATGGCTTCCCAGCATCCAGAGTGTAACTACGTGGGTGTGGAAGTTCATCCACCCGGAGTAGCTAATATATTTAAATTAATTGTCTCAGAAGGCCTAGAAAATCTTCGAATCTATCAAACTGATGCTGTGGCTTTGTTAAAGGAGGATTTCACTCCCTCCTCGCTTAGCACTGTGCAGATTTACTTTCCGGACCCATGGCATAAAAAAAGACATAACAAGCGTCGAATAATACAACCAGAATTTTTGGAGTTGTTGCACAGTCGTATGAAACCCGGAGGCACTTTACACCTTGCGACAGACTGGTGGCCCTATGCAGAATACATGATGGAAGTGGTAACCGCTGCAGAGGGTTGGAGGAATCAAGCGGGTGAAGGGGAGTGGTCAGAGCCTGGCGAGCGTCCGCAAACAAAGTTTGAGCAGAGGGGCGAGAGACTAGGGCATGGAGTATGGGATCTTATTTTTGTTCGTAATTAGCGTGTCCAGAATCGGTGGCCATTTTGTGTAAGCCAAAGTCGGAGTTCAGAATAATTTGGACAAATGCTAGCAACAGTATTCCAAAAACTTACGCTATGATCTAAGTGACGTAAGTGTGAGACTTCATGAGCTATTAAGTAATTAATCACCTCTTTAGGGGCCATCATAGCCAGCCAATTGTATTGTATGGTGCCGTCCTGACAACAATGCCCCCATTTCGACCGAGTTAATCGGAAGATTACACCCTTTAGTTTTCTTTTAACGCCAAGAATACTTGCAAAACGTTCTGATTGAGCTGTCATGTAGCTTTGTGCCTGGGTGCGTAACCAGTTATGAAATAGTTCTTCAAGCTTATGGCGATTATGAGCAGTGACAAACATGTAAAGTGTGCTGCCTCGTAATAGTACTCTAGGCCGCATACTAATAATGACTTGAATCTTTCGAGGTTTGCCTAGATAAAGTACTTCACGTTGATCTGCAATAACTGGACGCTCGCGTAATTTGCTCCGTTGCTCTGCCAGTTGTTGAAGAATCCACGGTGTTTTTTCCAATAGAAATGAGTTTACCCATGCAGATGAGGCACGGAGTGGGCATCGTACTTCTACTTTGCCTGCCTTTACATAAATTACTAGAGTTTTACGCCGCATTCTGTGCAGCTCGAACTCAAAAGGCATTGATTTATTTCTTAATTCAGCCTTTATCATTAAAAAATCTCCACAAAAGTATCAAATATAATATTATTTTTTTATAAAAAACCCACTTTA
>JAYPEI010000059.1:0-1926 GCA_038125665.1 Enterobacteriaceae bacterium | reverse complement strand
ACTTCACTTCTTGTGGTGCTGTCTTGCGCTGTGATGTCTGCTCAGGCGGCTAACTGGAATGGTGGTTTCGCTAAAACAGACAAGAATGGCTGTATTGCGGAAAACACTCATCCAAATTTGTATCAGCTAAGACGAGCGTTTTGGAGTTGTTTTAATCAACCTCGAGCTGGTAACGGCAGGATAAGAGTTCCTGCATCAGACCACCCACGGAAGCTCGATTTTGATGTGAGCGAAAACGAATTCGTGAGTCGCCAACTGGCCAAGACGGGGTTAATTAGCTATCTGCTATACCGGAATGGCAAGGTAGTCACAGATGCAATCACGCCAAAAGATAGGCTAGGTGATCTGTTTGATAACACTACGATTCACAACTCTCAATCAGTGGGAAAGTCGCTCACCGGTTATTTAATGGGACACGCTATATGTCAGGGACATATCTCAGGATTAGACCAAACCATATCTGACTGGCCTTTGATGCAAGGTACGCTTTATGAAAATCAGAAGATTATCGATCTGATTAACATGAATGTCGGCGACTCGGCATATGTCAGAAGTTCCAGAATTCTTTTTAAGAACCCTTACAACATGCGAGGCGTCAATCACCAAACTATGCAATATTGGGGTCAAGCACTTCAAGACAAACGGAAGTTTCATCCATTAGGGTTCAACTATAGCCAACTTGTGTCAAACATGGTGCATAACTACATTCAGTACAAGGCTGGAAATCAATATGAGCATGTCCACGACACCACAATGTTTAAAACTGGTAGCGGTTATGAACAGCTCATCGATCTCGTTTATCGGCAAAAAGCTGGCATTGAGTATGGTTTGGAGTTGGGCCGAAATGATGCATTCGGTTTTCCTGAAGAAGGATTGATGAACACCAATGTTTTGGCTACTCGTTATGACTATTTGCGAATTGCGATAGCGATTCTAGAGGACTGGCGAAATGACACCTGTGTAGGTCAATACCTCAAAGATTTATACGACCGCAGGGTTAAAAATGCATATGACCCCAAAGGACATGGGCTATTTCGATCTAAGACCCACTCGAAAGGGACGTATTACGACTACGCAGGCTTTTTCCACACGAATCCCGCTGGCGGAAAGGGAACTATATTTGTAATGGGCGGGTACGGTGGTCAGTATATAGCAATTAATTTCGATACCGGAACCATTGTTGTAGCTAACTCTGTTCACGACGATTGGCATACCGGTAGATTGATTATAGATGCGGTAAATCAGTGAAAAAGTTCATCCTCTGCAAACTGTGCTTGGTTGTCTTTGGTGCTTTGTTGGCTGTGCAGAGTGTTTGAATAAAAAATGTATAAGATATAGGGAGATAAGCATCTGTACACGCTAGCGCTACAAAGCCCTTAACACTCTTACAATAGGAGTTACTGCGCAGACTGCTATAGCTCCTTAATCTTTCCTATTACCCAGAACAGCAATAGAGATGTGGTATGCATAGGGCGGTGCAGGGGTCTAAGAACCTTTACTAGTTCACTGTATCCCGTAATACCCATGATTCTTATTTCTTAGACATAGGGACAGTAGAGCTGTTGAGTTAGATCAAAGCACAGTATCCAATAAGTATTATCTTCCGGTAGTAAGAGCGTTAGAGCCTTTAACAGCTCATGATATTCAGAAGTAAATACCTGTAATTCAACGCCTCTAAAGTACCCATATGGACACATCCTTTATACCAATGGATACGTTGATCTAAATCAATCTTCACACTGTTAGTTTTTTCTTTTGAACGTATTTGTTCATACTTTGAATTAAGAGACTTGGGGTTTTTTGTCTCTTGCCACTTTGGTGCGCCAGTCAGTTCTGAATTTGATCTGATTGAGCGCACTTTTTTATTTCCGATTTATCCTTTTACAAGCTTCAACGGGTACTACAAATCCTTTAAAGCCTACTCAG
>JAYPEI010000058.1:0-1946 GCA_038125665.1 Enterobacteriaceae bacterium | reverse complement strand
TATCGTCAACTACTTGTTGCGCAGAAATAACCTGCGCATTGGGGAAAGCTTGAGTAAGTACTTCCATCGAAAAGAAATGATCTGGATGATCATGAGTTACATAGATGTATTTAAGGTTGAGACCAGTTTCAAGGACATCAGCGACTAATCTATGTGCGTCACTCATCGTGAAGGGAGCATCAACTAATACCATATCCTTCTCCCCCATAATCAAGGTAAAGTTGGCATAAAGCGAGCCTTCGCTTGAAGTTATAACTTTAAGTTTAAGGCCCTCTTGCTGTGCTTGAACGTGAACACAAAGACTTAAATAAAGGCTAACTAATAGAAATCTTATAAGTCTGCACATAGTACCCCCTTTTTTTACTATTCTTATTTAGTGATAATAATAGGCCAAAATAGATCAAGATTGATAGACAAGATTATCAGGAATTAGTCTATGTTTGCTCAAAAAAATACTCTCCCCTTGACAGCACTTGCTTTATTGACATCTTGCTCACCGCAAACCCAGTCAGAGAAAAATGACCCGTTTACTAGTGTTATAAGTTCTAAGGGAGGTAAACTCATAATGTACCACGGCAGTACAGATGGGCTTATTCCTGCAGGCAATAGTGTGAACTATTTTTCATCAGTCAATGAAGCCTTGGGTAAAGAGCGTGTGTCTAACAGTGCACGCTTTTATTTAGTGAATGGCATGGATCATTGTGCCGGTGGAGAGGGTGCCTGGTCCATTGATTGGCTTGGTGCAATGGAAAATTGGGTGGAAACAGATGAGCCTCCAGAAATTTTGCAAGCGTCACATCCAGATCTGGCGGAACAAAGTAAATCTTTTACTCGACCACAATGTCCTTGGCCATCGCAACAGCAATATCTAGGAGGTGATCCTGATAACATCGCTTCATTCACCTGTAGCATCACACAAGAAAATTGAGGGGTGTAAATCAATGCAAAAATATCTTATTCCTCTATTCACTTTATTTTTTAGCACTGTTGCCAGCGCGGCAGGAAATCTTGAAATTATTCAAGTAGAAGGCGCAGCTCTAGCGGGAAATCTAGGCGGTGAGGATACCGTGCGTGAAGTGTATGTATATCTTCCCGAGGGGTATGCGGACAATACACATCAGCGTTATCCCGTTATCTACTTCCTGCATGGTTATGGTGTTCGTGCTCAAATTTACAGTGATCGGGTACTACACCTCCCAGAATCATTAGATATCGCATTCACAGGTGAAAATAGTATTCCTGCTATAGTGGTCATGCCTGACGCCTACACAAGTTATGGCGGTAGCATGTATACCAACTCTGCTAATACAGGCAATTGGGAGGATTTTATTGCAAAAGATTTAGTCAAATACGTTGATAGCCACTATAGAACCAAAGCAACTCGCGCAAGTCGTGGACTATCTGGACACTCAATGGGAGGTTATGGCACGTTACGGATTGTGATGAAATATCCAGAAGTGTTTTCCGCTGCCTATGCCATGAGCTCATGTTGTTTGCTAAACCAAGCGCCTAGTGAACAAGCGGTCACGGAACAAGAAGCGCGCATGGCTGTGGGATCTATCAAGGATGCTGGAGGTTTTAATAACGTCCTACAGGCACAAGCGGCAGCATGGGCAGCTAATCCTGACAAGCCACCCTATTATTTTGATTGGCCTTGGCAAGGTGGTGAATCTCAACCTTTAATTCAAGGGAAGTGGGGTGCGAATTCCCCTTTACTATTTGTAGATCAATATGTCCCTGCGTTGCAGAGTCTGAAAGCCTTGGCTCTTGATGTCGGAGACAAAGATTCTTTAGAAGCCACTAACACTCAGCTAGATGCGGCACTAACGCGTTTAAGAGTGCCGCATAGCTATGAGATATACGAAGGTGATCATGGTAATAAGGTGGGGCTGCGTTTTGTGGATGAGCTACTGCCATTTTTTGCCAGACACCTGGAATAAAAGCTT
>JAYPEI010000057.1:855-2045 GCA_038125665.1 Enterobacteriaceae bacterium | reverse complement strand
CTGTTTTCTTCTGTATTGATTTAACTATAATGGTTTTCATAAATGGCTACCTCTTTCGGTACACAAGCTATCAATTCAAAACCCTATTTAGAGGTCACTGAATTACGAAAAACCTTCTCTTCTTTTGAGGCGCTAAAAGGTATCACTTGTTCTGTCGGGCGAGGAGAATTTCTTTGCCTTCTTGGGCCATCTGGGTGCGGAAAGACAACACTGCTTCGATGTATTGCGGGACTTGAAAGGCAGTCATCTGGAGTAATAAAACAAGATGGTTTAGATATAAGCAACTTATCCGTTGAGCATAGAGATTTTGGTATCGTCTTTCAGTCTTATGCACTTTTTCCTAATCTGTCAGTCTGGGATAATGTTTCATACGGTATAAAGAGTAAGAAAGATAATAAAGACGCTGACCTGAGGAATGCAGAACAGCTGTTAGAGATGGTTCGCCTGACAGGGCACCTCAATAAATATCCGGCACAACTTTCTGGGGGAGAACAGCAGAGGGTTGCCCTTGCCCGTGCTCTTGCTACTTCTCCTGGGCTTCTACTTCTTGATGAACCGCTCTCGGCTCTTGATGCACAAGTTCGTCTTCATTTAAGGCGAGAAATAAAAGAAATTCAGAAAAGGCTTGGCGTCACTACTATTATGGTAACTCACGATCAAGAAGAGGCTATGTCTATGGCTGATAGGGTTGCTGTGATGCAGAATGGTCAGATAGAACAAATTGGAACCCCGTCCGATATATACACAAAACCAAATTCGGAGTTTGTTGCAGGATTTATTGGTACGATGAATTTATTTGATGGGAAAATGATTGATGCAAATAAAATCTTACTGGGTGATGTTGCGCTAGAGTGTGTGACAGATTTAAGGGGGAATGCTTCAAATATAAAATTTGGATTTAGGCCTGAAAAAGTTCATCTTAATCAAAACAGTAAAAAATATCCAACCAACCATTTAAAAGTGAAGATCAAAGACTTTGAGCTAAGGGGGGCGACCACACGGGTATTTCTGACCTCAACTCACTTTAGCGATGAGATCTGCGTTGATGTTTGGACTGGAGAAGAGTGCATTTCGGGTTTGAAGGCGGGCAGCGATATAAACATCACTATCCCACCTGACTCTATCGTCATTTTGAGTGATAAAAAAAATGACTAGCTCACCGCAGGCTAGCGCTTCTAATAAACCAGTTG
>JAYPEI010000057.1:0-845 GCA_038125665.1 Enterobacteriaceae bacterium | reverse complement strand
ATTCTGATATCTAGGAGTTTTACAGACCGGAATGAAAACTGGGTTGGCGTCACAAATTATACGACTTATTTTGCATCCCCCGAACGATACACATCTTTATCCAACAGTATTTTTGTCTCCAGTTTGACCGCGCTAATCGTAACGTTCTTAGCTTATGTTTTTGCTTTCGCATTGACCCGAACAAAAATGCCGTTCAAGCCGTTTTTTAAAATTGTTGGTTTTGCCCCGCTTTTAATGCCTTCGGTCATTAAGGCCATATCCCTAGTTTATTATTTTGGCAATCAAGGCGTGTTCAAATCATGGATGTTCGGCCATTCGATTTATGGGCCAATCGGAATTGTACTTGGTTCAGTGATTTGGACTTTTCCACATGTTTTGGTAATTTTGATTGCTGCGTTTTCGATGAGTGATGGTCGATTATATGAATCTGCAGAATCTTTAAAGGCAACTAAGTGGCGCATTTTTAGGACCGTGACCCTGCCGGGTACTTTGTACGGAGCCATAAGCGCGTTTATGGTTGCATTTATTTTGGTCATTACTGATTTTGGGGTGCCAAAAGTTATAGGTGGGAACTACAATGTGTTGTCGACCGATATATATAAAGAGGTAGTTGGCCAACAAAATTTTTCAATGGGTGCTGTTGTCTCCGTTATCCTTTTGATTCCTGCCATTTTAGCGTTTTTAATTGATAGACAAGTTAAAAACCGTCAGCGTTCAGCAATGACAGCACAGTCGACCGTTTATGAACCGAAAAAAAGCATCGTTGTTGATAGTTTTGGCTTTGCATACTGTGCATTGATAACTGTAATTACGGTCGCAATCGTTGGTATGGCTCAGTATGCATC
>JAYPEI010000056.1:0-2100 GCA_038125665.1 Enterobacteriaceae bacterium | reverse complement strand
GACAGACTGATACTATTTTCAGTAGCTAAATGGTGCTCCCATAATTTACCTGAAAGGTAGTCAACTTTACAAAATATGTCTAAATCTACAGAAAAACCTTGAAACTGCGTTGCAATTTTACCTTTATAAATAGATTTAATTTCTCCAAGTAAATTTGAAACCAAACTGTTAGTAATTCGTAAGTCATCATCTGATAATTTATATTGTTCATGTAATGGATCAAAACCCAATATATCTATTTCAAACTCTTGAGCAATCTCTGCGTAGTAAATATATATAGGTTCTACGTATTTAAAATATTCATTCCACCACTCAGAGTCTCTTTCATTCTTATCAGGATAATCTAGTGAGCCATCCGCTACCCATATTAAAGGCCTTAAATAAATTTTAAGTTTTTGGTCTTTTGCGGCATTTAACATCTGTCTTAAATGAGAATCAGGAGTGGCATTGCCATGGTCAAATAGATTAATTTTTGGAAGGGGAGTAAATTCAGAAATATGAGGCACTGGCGTAAACTGGACCCAATTAGCATTAACAGTATTTTTAATTCTGTCTAGGGTGCTGGGCAAAGGAAGCATCCAATCAGGCCTCCAATAGTCAAGCAGCTGTACACCTGACATAAAATCTTCATTCAAATTATCAGGTTTCACAACAGTATGTGCCGAATCATCGAGCACAAAATTGTTAGTCTCCGAGTCAAGCCAGCGCCACCCTCTTATAATATCGTCCACAACTTGATTGTTTTCAGATACTGTTAATGTTCTATAAATACAGCAATCAAGTTCCTTATCATTAAGATTCTCTCCGCCGCCTGCAGGATCAGAATTTCTACCATATCTATATTGAAATGTGTCACCTACCTTTAGATAGTCTACCTTTAGCATCCATGTATTTTCCGATACTTTTGTCATCGGATAAGAAACGAAAAAATCAGCAAATGGACGATGATTCCCTGAAAAAGAAACATATTCGTCTTCAGGCAATTCCGTATCTAAAGTTACATAAAAGGTAACAGCGGCACTTGAATAAAAGCTAAAGGATATGAGTGCCCATCCAAAACTGAGAATTTTGAATAATTTGACGATAAACATTGGTTTCATGGGGTGAAATCCGTTTGTTCTTATTTGGAACAAGACTATCTGATAAATGGAGATTATAAAACCCCGTTTTCTATCTTGGCAGGGACAGAATCAGTTTTAAGCTGTGACAACCACTTCCGCTAAACGCCCCCGCAAAAACTAGAATACCAATATATACCTCTTTGACTATAGTCGCTTTCACAGGGCAACACAGAGACTCTCAGGGGTATTCTGGAGTATGTTTTAGGTTCGAGAATACTCGTGGAAAGTTTAACGCATCATGTTGCATAGGATAACCAAACATCCTGAAAGGCAGTCGTATACCTCACCTCATGCACTGCCCCGACCATATCAACAGGCACAATAAATTCGTCATGGACTGTCAAGGCTGGGACATCCATACGCCTCAGCAGCCTTGCGACTTCAAAAACTAGATTGGCTTCTAGCCACGCATATTGTTGACCAACCGCCTTACCTTTAAAGAAGCACTCAGCAATTGGAGAGTTCCGATCTGCGATGAGTTTCATCATTGCACTCACAGTCTTGATTCGATGTAAGTCACTACTGTAGTTATCGCGTACCAGCTTATTCTGATCTTCAATATTCTTGTTTGCCGCTAGTGATGCTGCTTGCATAGAGCCAGTGTTGAGCATGAGATTCACCAGATACTTGGCTGTTGTGCGCGTGATGCCTTCTACTTCGTAAGGGTCTTCTGGATACAGGAAGCGGCCAGTGACATAGCTGTATAGGACATTCAACTGGCTCGCTGGATAGTCAACTCTACTAACTGGTGAGCCATTGATTGTGATGCGTTCACGCTTAGCTGGTGGATAAGACATGAATGGGTGGTAACTCCTTCCACCATGAATAAGTCTTTTTGATCCATCCCAATCTTTGTACTTCCTCACAAGATCAAGATGCCCCAAATTCTCACCGTCGATTGTGATTTGTTGGGCGTTCAGGAATTGGCAGTAATCGCCCATAAGTTCATTGATGTGTCTGGAGTAGGAGGTCTCTTCAA
>JAYPEI010000055.1:0-2322 GCA_038125665.1 Enterobacteriaceae bacterium | reverse complement strand
TTCTTGTGTTTCTATCCCGGTGCAAATTAGTGGGAGTAACTGGTCATAGGGGGCAATCTCGAGTCTTTTTGTTGGAACAACCCAAGGTTCGAGCAGAACTCCTTCATCATACACAGTCGCATTGATAACTAGCGTATTCGCATCCGTGCGTTCATAACGTTCCACAATTCGTAATTGATCGCTATGAAATGTCACTTCGCCTTCGGCAATCATCCATGTATCGTCGGTAAAGTTTTCAGTCTCCACGACAAACACGTCACCTTCCCAATGCCCTACTGCATCTCCTCGATAAGACGGAGGCAAAGGTCGATGTTCACGTCCATCCGTTGGTATCAGTTGGTAGCCATGAAAAGTTTCTTGCAAAAATACCATCATATCTGGAGTTGATATAATTTGGCCTACGGCACCTACATCGAAAAGTCTTACCATCAGTGTCCCAAAGGCAGTTGGTTTACATTGCAAAGTCGGATCATCTTTATCGCCCAGCGTTGCAAGTTTTGCTTTAGCAGCATCGTTATACAGATCTGTAAATAAGTGACTTTGTAGTCCTCGACTGCGTTCTGTAGTACGACCATAATTTGGACTGCCAAGATCACCTCCTGTCCACCACACCCCTGTAAAATCTGGCTTACCATCAGCCATACGTGGTGTAGGACCGGCTGCTTCCTGTGCTTCAACTATCGTTATAGTTAATCCTGAGAACATGCCTGTCAGTAAAACGCAGGATAAAATTGTGCGAAGTTTCATCTCATTCCCCTTTCAAGAATTTTCGTAGACGCTTTCTTAGCCCGGCCCTTGACGCGGCCCAAACATGCCATAAACAGTGCCATCTTGAAGAATTAGTTCAGTTAGCATACCGTTTGAAGATTTATCGCGTGCACGAAATCCTTTAATTGTGACCGTGTCCCCTTTTTTTATAATTGTGGGCGTATATCCATTTCGAATCATTCCACTAGGCGTACCTGCTTCAATTTTCCAGCGGACAGCATTGCCTTGAGCATCTGGGACATCTAGAAAGAAATGCGAATGGGGATTAGTGAGACGAACATCTACGATGGCACCTACAATCTCTAAAGGATCCTCAAGGTCATAGGCCGCGGCAAAACTATGATGTGCAGTAACCTGTTGACTGATGAATCCTGTGAGTACTGAAGAAAATATAAATCCTTTAAAGACAGATCTTGTAAACCCGAAGGTCTTCCCTCTGCGTGTCATAAAATTTCTCCACGTGGAACTGTTTAGTTATTTTAGGAAAAGATACACAAGCATCCGTTGATATTTGTTCTAGCTTGCGGTTATCTTCCGCAATTCACTGTCCAACTGCAAGTCTATAAGAAAATAAGGAATCTTACCCATGCAAACACGCTCTGCATTATTTTTGCTTATTCTAGGTTTGGGGCTCATCTCCTCTAATTTAACTCATGCTCAGCCTCCAGGCATCACCATGGAAATGATTAACACTACGCTACCTCTTGAGGGAGCCCCCCCAGCAGAAGCTGGTCCCTTTGCCATTATTACCGAGACGGCCTTTGATAATGCCCGCTATCTTGTACATCGCCCCCGTGCGGCTAGTGAACTAGAAAATTCCAGCTTGCCTTTGGTTATCTGGGGAAATGGTGGCTGCGCCATAGATGGGTCACGCTATGGCGAATTTTTACAAACTATCGCTTCTCATGGTTTTGTTGTGATGACAACTCAGGCCTTAGCTAATGAAGAACGTCGTTCTCAGACACCTTCAGATCTTAAAGCTGCCATCGATTGGGCAGAACGTGAAAACTCGCGCCTTGGTGCGGCTCTCCAAGGTCGGATTAACTTAGAAAAAATTTCTGTTATGGGACAGTCATGTGGCGGATTTCTATCTGTATCACTTGGTACAGATTCTCGTGTAGACACTATCGGGGTTTTTAATTCTGGTGTTCAAAATGGTGAGGCTACATCTGGCGATGAACGTGCTACAACCGGCACTTTGACGGCAGTACATGGACCGATCTTATTTATTAATGGTGGAGAACGCGACTTCATGCTTGAAACATCCCGCGCCAATTTTGATCAAGTGAATCATGTGCCAACATTTTATGGAGCACGCGCCAATGCAGGCCATACAGCCACAGTTTATCATCCTGGTGGCGGTGAATACGCTAATGTCGCTTCTCATTGGTTGCGATATATATTACTAGGTGATGAGAATGCAGGTAGAATGTTCAAAGGCGCAAACTGCGAGCTATGTTCAAACGTTAACTGGGAAACTGCCAGCAAGAGCCTGCCTTAAGCTTTTATTCCAGGTGTCTGGCAAAAAATGGCAGTAGCTCATCCACAAAACGC
>JAYPEI010000054.1:0-2628 GCA_038125665.1 Enterobacteriaceae bacterium | reverse complement strand
CTCATTATCTCAAAGCCAGGTGCTTCTTCAGCTTGGTTCTCAAGTCCGATATCCCGATGTTCCAATTCTTTTGCCCTGAATTCAGCAATTGCTTGTTTTAGATGTTCTTCTTTTTCAGGCAGGTCTTAGAGCAAAAGAAATAGCGTCACTACGTTGGGAAATGCTTCTAGATGCTGATGGAATCCTTAGCGATTACCTCGCTCTCCCTAACAACGCGTCTAAAGGTAAATCCGGTCGTCAAATACCACTAAACAGTCAACTCAAGAAGACACTTCTTGACTTCTTAGAGAACGAAATAAATCGAAAGGATTTCGATGCTAAAAATTTCGTACTTCGCACTCAAAGATCGAAACAAACTTCATCTCAGTCAGTTATCAATATGTTTGCCTCTTGGTATCGGTATTTAGGGATGATTGGCTGTTCATCGCATAGTGGACGAAGAACCTTCATTTCAAATACCGCCAGAAAAATCTCTATCGTTGGTGGAAGTCTACGAGACATCTAATCATTAGCAGGTCATTCAAACTTACAAACTACTCAGCGGTACATTGAATGCGATAGCAAATCTCAAAAAAAGTCGTCAATCTAATTTAGAGAAAAACTTATTTACAATAATTCAGAACATTAACAACTTCTGATTTATCTTTTAAGATTATTTAAAGTCAAAGGGGCTTATTAAATGAAACTTACTCACGCAATCATAATTTCACTCTCGCTGCTAATCACATCAAATACCTATGCCAAATCTGGGTCTAAACCAAATAGCGCTGAGAGTTATTGCTCTACTGTTAAGAACTCAAAAGTTGCCAATGAACTTGGCAAACGGCTTGGCAAGGCTAATGAAACTATCAATAAGATAGAGGCTTTATTAGTCTCCGAAAGCTTAATGGATGAAGCGAAATCCCATGATGCTGCGATTAAAGACTTTCTATCCGGCTACCCTTCAGAAAAAATTAGCCAAATACCCGTCTCTAAAACAATTTTAGCCTCTTATGAAAAAGTTGCAGACTTATCAAAAAGTAAAGAAACGCTTAGAGGCTTCTTAAACGAACTTTGGTCCTTATCAATTAATGGTATTGACAATAGTAACCGCGGAGTTGCGCAAAAAGTTACAGGCTACATAAACGGAAAGCTTCCCTGTAATTCACCAAACAACTGCCCTGATCGATTTATAGAGGGTCCTTACCTTGGTTGGTTCTCACAATGCGCAAAATCATTAGTCGAAGAAGAATCTCCGTTACGTTTCATTTTTGTTAGACCCTATGAAAATTCTTTCGAGCACTCCATAAGAAACGCGCGACTTAATAGCACCGCGGATAGCAAAAAACTCATTGAATTATTCTTAAACAACTGGGGGAGTTCAGGTTTAGCATCTTGGGCTGAAACAGGGATGAATGAGGGTAAGGTATTAAAGCCAAAGTATGTAACCCCTGTTATCTTTGTCTTATCAGAGGGAACTGTTGACTTTGAACTTACATCCCCGATTAAAGCTATTGACACCCTTCAATCAAAGCTGGATAGCGAATATCAACTCCAAAAATCAAACCAATCAAAACGAGAAAAATTAATTGCTGCTGTGCGCGATGAATTCAAAAAAGCTCGCGACCTGTTAGCAGCTGAAAATGGAAATAGGGTTGCATACCTGAAACAACAAGAAAGGGAACGCGCTGAAGAACAAAAAAAGCTTGAAGAGGCACGCGTCGCAGAAGAAAAAGCTAAGAAAGTAGCCGAAGCTCAAGCGAAAGCCGCGAAAGAGAAAAAAGCGGCTGAATGGAAAGCTTACAGAACCTCACCAGAAGGTCGACTAAAGTACTCATATAAGTTCTTTCAACTTGTCAAAACCTGTCATGAGGGAAGAAAAGGTTATGCTCTACAATGGATAAATGCTCGTGATTATTCTGAATACAAAGGAATGATGTCTAACATCGAACGTAAACTTAAACACGGTCTTAAAGGCAAAGATACAGATGACATTTGGGCTGAAGCTGAAACCTCCAATAGGAACCACAAGTTTTTTGGTCAATCTCCAGCGGTTGATTTAATAGCCACTATTGAAAGCAACAACCGAAACGCCCCCGCAGCAGCAAAGCAAGATTGTGATGTATGGGAAGAATTGTTTGTACAAGAGGCAAAAGTAGTACTTGGTGAGAAGAAAATGAATAAGGGCTTCTAAGACTTTTTATTTTCTGAAATGGGGGCTGTGCCCCCATCATTTCTTAAATTCTCTTTATCTAATCATCCCATATCTCAGGGATCACTGGGCTACCCAGGTCTACAGGGTCTTTTAGGACCGCCCTTCTACCCATAGACCTACTAATATGACCATAGTGGTTTTGAATTTGCTGTATAGATGTCCTTGAGATTTCCGCTAGTGACGCCAAATCAACTTCAGCGCTCAATTTTTTTGAAATGGCGTAGTGCCGTAATGAATGCCAAGTTAGCTTCCTATCCTTGTACTCTGGTATTTCTGCTCCAAGCATAATTTCTTTCCAATATTCATAAAAAACTCTTCTTGGGAAACCTACTTGAAGTGTTTATTGCTGCTTTGAAGTTTCAGAAAACTCATTAGGTAATGGCTAATCCATCCTCAATTGAGTAGAGGGCGTGTTGCAGCTGCATTGTACAAAA
>JAYPEI010000053.1:0-2777 GCA_038125665.1 Enterobacteriaceae bacterium | reverse complement strand
TCTTCGACTCGGGTAACGGACTGGCCAATGCCGAACTTTTCCATGAAAACTGCCTATGTTGTTGGTTGGCTTTGATAGCTAAACAAAGAATTTAATTTAGCGGAATTCCTCCACACAATATAGTTCAGAGTATGTATTTGCGACGCCGTGGGTATTGTGAAGGGCGCAGCTTTCACATACCTTGCTACTTTGACTAACTGCACTAACGGGAACCAAATATTGAACAATTCCAAAAAAAATAACTCCTCGCAACCGTTTCCAGCTGATCCTTCGCGTCGCACACTGTTGAAAGGGGCCGGATTAGCTGGTGCGGTAGCTGTCAGCGCTTCTTCTGCAGGGGTGGTTGTCGCAACGGAAAATCAGGCACGCGGTAATAGATTCACGTCAGCACTTGAGGCTCTGGAAACTCTTACGGCTGCTGAAGCAGAAGTGCTGGAAGCTATTTGCGATTGCTTGATTCCTTCTGACGAGTCAGGGCCGGGTGCGAAAGAAGCGAGGGCAGCGCATTACATAGATCGCTCCCTCGCGAGTCACAACCGCGATTCTCGAGCGCATTACCTTCAGAGTCTAATAGCTATTAATGAGCAGTCCCAAAAAAGATATGGCGCTAACTTTGAGCATGTAGCACGAGATAGACAAATAACGCTGATCCAAGCACTCCAGAATGATCAGATTCCTGGATGTTCACCGAGCTCTCGAGGGTTTTTCGCGCTGGTTCGTGATCACACAATCGACGGAACATTCTGTGATCCGTACTACGGTGGTAATCGCGATTTTGTTGGGTGGGATATGCTGCAGTATCCCGGTGTCAGGTTATCCGCTTCAGAAACCGACGTGAGACAGGGTTCAGCATTGAGTCCTAACCATCAATCTGCATATGACCATGCTACTTATACAAAAATGGCCACGAATACAGTAAAGGGGCGAAGGGGTAATCAAAATGCCTAGATCACTCCCAAAAACAGATGTAGTAATTGTTGGAATGGGCGCTGCAGGGGGAGTTGCTGCATTGCCGCTTACAAATGCAGGGCTAAAGGTGGTTGGGCTGGAAGCAGGTGGCTGGTTAAATCCGCGAGATTTTGCTCCCGATGAATTGAGAAATAATACTCGTAACTGGCCTCAGACGATTCAGAAGGCAGCTTCTGAAGCCCCTACCGTACGTGCCAATCCCTCTGAAACTGCTGTTCAGGGTGGCCATCCCATGATGAATGCAGTTGGCGGTACCAGTATGCACTACTGGGCTCAGAGTTGGCGGTTGAACCCATGGGACTTCAAAGTGGTTAGCTCCACTTTGGCGCGCTACGGGCGCGGTCGCATTCCAGAAGACTCAACTGTGGATGATTGGCCAATTAGTTATGAAGACCTCGAGCCGTTTTATGACAAAGTCGAATATGCGGTCGGAGTGTCCGGCCGGGCAGGGAATGTACAGGGTGTAATGAATTCGGCGGGGAATATCTTTGAAGGTCAGCGAAGGCGTGAGTATCCCATGCAACCACTGCGTAGTTCGCCGTTTACTGATCTGATGAGCAGTGCGGCTGCAAAAATGGAGTGGCATCCTTTTCAGGGACCTGCTGCCATTACTACCGAAGTGTATGACGGACGTCCTCCCTGCCAATATCATGGTTTTTGCAACAAAGGTGGCTGTCATGTTCAGGCGAAAAGCTCCACGGCATTCAGCACCATACCTAAGGCAATAGATACGGGCAATCTTGATCTAGTCACATTTGCTAGAGTTACTGAAATTAGGACTGACGTGTCCGGCAAGGTCACCGGTGTTGAATACGTAAAAGGAAACGAGGTTTTTTTTCAACCTGCACATGTCGTTCTGATTGCCAGCTACGCGTATGAGAATGTCCGCCTCCT
Organism: Enterobacteriaceae bacterium; assembly: GCA_038125665.1. GTDB lineage: Bacteria > Pseudomonadota > Gammaproteobacteria > Pseudomonadales > Pseudohongiellaceae > CAILUG01. Next base: position 914 of record JAYPEI010000053.1, on the reverse strand, counting down.
GCTGCTATCAAAGTCTTCAGCTTTTCCCAACGGACTTGCAAATAATTCAGATCAGGTGGGTAAGCACTATATGAGCCATCATCAAGGCTCACCAGTTGCCGCCTTGTTTCCTGAAGATCTGCGCAATTGGTATGGATTGCCGGCTCAAGGTGTCGCCATAGATGATTGGGCAGATGATAATTTCGATCATTCCGAGCTTGACTTTATCGGGGGCGCAAACCTTTGGGTGCATACGGACCGCAAACCCATCGGGGCAGCTAAAATGAATACTTTTGGCGAGGCGCCCAGCTGGGGTAAAGACTGGAAAGCCTTCATTGCACGCAATGCCGATCGAAGCAATACGTCATACATACAAAAAACAACGCTACCTTACTCAAATAACTACCTTGATCTCGATCCTAGCGTGAAAGATAGTATTGGCTTGCCCGTTACGCGTATCACAGCACGTTATCGCGAGAATGAACTGCGTATTGCGGCCTTCGCGCAAGATAAGATGGAAGAATGGTATCGTGCGGCCGGAGCGACTCATGTACTTCGATTTGGGCTAGGCAACGCGATGGGTGCTTCCACGCATGCATATGGTGGCACTAGAATGGGAGATAATCCCGATACAAATGTTGCCGACCGTTGGGGGTTCTGTCATGAAGCCCCTAATTTAGGAATCCTTGGCGCTTCTTTGATGGGAACTAGTGGTTCTAGGAATCCGACTCTCACGGTCCAAGCTCTTGCCTGGCGCACCGTCGAACATCTAGCGAGCAATTGGAGTTCGAGGGCAGTTTAATTTTTACAGCAAAGAAAAAGCCCAGGAATACTGGGCTCTGAGTGAATCTCTGGTCTTACTTGAATATTGCCGGAGATGTGTTTGGTAGCTATGGGTGGACTTGAACCACCGACCCCAGCATTATGAATGCTGT
>JAYPEI010000052.1:0-2783 GCA_038125665.1 Enterobacteriaceae bacterium | reverse complement strand
ATTGACCAAAAGGGTCAGCTTTGGAGAAGAAATATCGATGTTGACTTAACGTCATTATGTGAATGGGGTGCGGTTGCAGTGGTTTGTCTTGTTGAACAAAAAGAATTAAGCGCAATGGGAGTGCCAAACTATTTTGAGCATGTAGAAAACTCTGGGTTTATGTTGTTTCATTTTCCAATCAAAGATATGTCTGCGCCAGCAGCTGCCTTTTTTAGCGCATGGAATTCAAGCAGTGAGAAGTTGATTAATTTAATTTCCCAAGACTCAAAAATAGTAGTGCACTGTGCTGCAGGGCTTGGACGAACAGGCATGTTCTGCGCAAGCCTTTTAAAGCGACAGGGGCATACGGCTCAAGATGCGATAAGAAAAGTAAGGGCAGTGAGGCCTGGAGCGATTGAGACTTTAGCGCAAGAGAACTTTGTCTTAAACTCAAAATTGGACTGATTGCGGTTAGGTTAGTCACCATTGACCCCAAGGTGTCTGAGACTAATCCAAACAAGCCTCATTTGATAATCCTACGCTCTAAAGAATTCTTTGTCAGAATACCCTTGGAGATAAAGTAGGCCATTCAAGTCAGAGTAGTTAAGCTGAAGAGCAATAGTGTCCCGCAAGAGCTTTTGGCCATGATATGCCACGCCCATATCAGAGTGCGCAAGCATCTCAAGGTCATTTGCACCGTCACCAATCGAAGCGGTATCAGCGCTATCAATCCCCAGAGATTTACAATATTGCCTTAAGTATTTTGCTTTAGCACCACGGTCAAGGATTGGTGGTGAAATTTCTCCTTTAATAACGTTATCGTCTACAATCATGTGGTTTCCATGGTAGCCGTCAAAACCACAAATGTTTGAAATATGATCAAGCAAAAAATCAAATCCACCTGAAACAAGGTAGCATTTTGCGCCATGTGCGCGCATAGTTTTGACAAGGTTAACTGCACCGGCGGTTATAACAACTTGATCTAATAGTGTATCCAATAATTCAGCAGGTTGACCTGCTAATAATTTTACCCGATCAATAAGCGCTTCTGAGAAATCTATCTCTCCAGCTATAGATCTTTATGTGATCGCCGCAACGGAATCCCCAAATCCCGCTGTTTTTGCCAAATCATCAAGAGACTCTGAGGTTATTATTGTGCTGTCCATATCAGCAATTAAAAGTTTCTTCCGGCGCGCTTCTGTTTTGACAATATTTACATCTACATTTTCTTCAGAGGCTTTAGCTCGCAACGCTATAAATAGTTCTGACTTGTGTGCCTCACGGATCAAAAAATCTAGATCAGGTTTGCATATTACTTCAGCAGCCACTCCAGCATTGAGCCAATAGGCATCATTTTGCGGGCTGAATTTTTCGATTTCCTGCCAAAAGCTTTTGAGCCATGAGTTGGCTGTTTCTAATTTTTTCTCCCTCATAACGCTAGATTTATGAGAGGTAAGCTTTTCAGAAGTAGAAAAAACTAAAACATAGCTCACAGCAAGTGTTCTTTCTTGTTAAATGTTTAGGGGGTTTGAGGTTGTTGACGACTTTTTTAGAGGTTGTTCCACGGTTCCATATATTAAGATAGTAGTCAAATTTAAGATACTGTGCTTATTAATTCTTGCTGCTTTTTAAATAAACGCTTGGAACTTAGATGTAATGACAACAGTAATTCACAAAAGTACAGAGTGCTTGAGATTTGAACAGCCTAGCAAAAACAATAACATCTTTTGATGGATCTCGGCTGAGGTGATGCATCGGATATTGTATTACACACTTTTTAACACATCGAATTTATGTGCTTATAAACAACTGAAATTAAATATGAAAAGTTGAAGCAGTTTTATCATAATCCGCGTGTCGGGGGTTCGAGTCCTTCCTCCGCTACTAATAAGACGCTTTAGACCATTTTCGAATAATCGACGACATTTCATTCACTTTTGCTACCGCTTCTTCAAGTGCCTTTTGGCTAGAGGCGTGAATGCGTAATAATGTTTGGCCTTTTTCAACCCTCCCTTAGCAAAAGTCATGCCTCACAGAGTAATCTGTGGGGCTTTTTTACTTTTGGCACACGAAATGCTAATTATAACCATGAGGTGGTTGGATTCGCTCCTTCCCTTACGGAAAACTAGTTGAACCGAGCGGTTGCGAATGTCGCCACCTCACGTCTCCCACGGTTAGCTTCTGAAACCCCTGCGCTTACAACACTTGCTTTCTGGCCTCGTGCATAAGCGTCCCCCCTGATTATGAGGCAGCATAGGTTGCTCTGGTTTACTTGGGTAACGCTGGAGATAACAATGTTATTCATTGCATGATAGCCTATAACTTACTTCATAAGTGTCGTGGTTTGAGGTGACCAAAGGTTCCCATTCTTTGATAAAAGCCGACGGCTCCATCCAGAAAAAAATCTGATAATTAGATGTTATCTTGTCACTCTTCTGTCACTCTTGGGTCACTTTTAGAGTGACAAAGGGCCATTTCAGGCCATAGAATCATGTTTATCGACAACAACCGACAGAAGCTGTGATTAAGGGCTGCTATTGATTTTCTTAAGAAAAAGTGGTGCCCGGGGGCAAGTTCGATGCCTTTGCGAGGCAAGTTCAAGTCTAAAAACTCCCGCTATTCCGCCATTTTATAAGATTATCTCTGACAATCAAAGCACAAAGCTTGTCTACAGCCGAGGTTCGAGGGCCAAGAGCCAACTCTCTCCAACATAGCGACTGGAACCTTCGCCCTCGGACCTTGAACCGGGGGTTTACTTGATTGGTTGGCAGGTTTGATGGCCATTGTTAACGATTTGAGTCAGG
>JAYPEI010000051.1:0-2826 GCA_038125665.1 Enterobacteriaceae bacterium | reverse complement strand
AGACTTTAGGGGCAAAACACAATAGTACGAAACTAGCAGTTTAAACCGAGATTTTATCGTAAGTTTTGTATCTAAATAGAAGAGTTTGAGTGTTATAACGAGCGAGATGTTTGGCGGGAACCATGAAAGTACGTCTCGCTTAGGTGAAACTTAGCCTAACGCCTGTCACCACAATCACCCGACCTCCACTCATCAAATAGAAACACAGTCACCATCTTCCGCGCATGACATAACTGACGACACGTAGTCGGACAATGATATGCACAAAGCTAGCAGCATATTGCAAACTTGAGCTTACAAACTAAAAAGTCTGACGAGAAAAACTATGCCAAACATAAACGGAACAGCGGCCAGCGAAATTCTGAATGGTACGGATGATGCCGATTTTATAAAAACAAATGGTGGTATCGACGTTGTTGTAGCTGGCGATGGAGATGATTGGATAAATGGAGACCCGAAAGATAGTAACTTGTCAGACTACACTTCGAGTTTTTCTTGGTCATACTGGTATTCAGCTGAGCCTCTCACTATATACGCAGGCGGCGGCAACGATTTTGTAATTGGTGGTCAATCAGGAGACCTGATTTACGGACAGAGTGGTGATGATGTCCTAATTGGTTATGAAGGTGCTGATGTTATATACGGTGGCGTAGGTGCTGATTACCTGTCAGGCAGAGAAGGTGACGACACTCTATATGGTGGACAAGGCGATGATTTTTTTCGCTTTGGACCTGGTGATGACACTGCTTATGGAGAAGAAGGCAACGATAAAATTAATGGATATGTGACCGAAAAGTCGGATGTCGGTCGCATTTCACGATGGGTATATTTCAATTCAGATGGTGCCAATACAGCTTATGGGCAAGCGGGTAACGATGAAATATTTGGCGGGACTGGTAATGACACATTAAGTGGCGGCGACGGAAATGACTTTCTGGTTGGACGCGCTGGTGACGATGAGCTTCGAGGTGGGAGTGGAGATGATTGGTTATACGGCCAGGAAGGCAACGATGTTTTGTACGCCGAAGAGGGTTTCGATTACTTGGTAGGAGGTCTTGGAGACGATACCTATGTAATCAATACAAGATATTTTGAGATTTATGACGAAGCTGGAAACGACAAAGCTGTCATAAATGTCGATTTCGCAATCCTACCTCAAAGCATTGAGATATTAGAGTATTCAACAAACGTACTTCCAGCTCCATACTGGATAGCTGCAGTGGCAGATGAAAATGCTGGCGCATTTAGTGGTTTTCTTGGCTCAGGCAAGAAATTTACTTATTCATTCCCCACCCAACTCCCAGCCTACTATGAAGATGCTGAGTTTAATAAGAACTTTCAATCTTTCAGTGAAGTATCCAAAGCGAATATCAGCAATTTTTTTGCTGAGGTCGAAAATCTGATTGATGTTACTTTCGAGCTTTCAGAACAGGCGTCCGAACGAAACCATATCGCAATATGGGCAACTGACCTGCCCGCAGGCGTTGGAGGTAATGCTCAGTATCCTTGGAATGATTTTGAAGGAAGCGATATTCGGATTGACATCACCAATACGGATATTGTCACTGGCAGTTACAACGCTCATTTATTTTCTCATGAATTTGGTCATGCCCTTGGGTTGAGGCATGTTTCTGAAACCCCGTCTGCAGGGAGCGGCGAAGTAGCTCCTCCTCCATATCTCAGCGATGCAGAGGATATCAGCAGATGGACCCAGATGAGCTACAACGAAAGTGCTGAAGAGTATGTGCTTGCATTCTCTCCCCTTGATATAGCGGCTCTTCAGTACATTTACGGGCCAAGCAAAAAAGCGCGAACTGGTAATGATACCTACACATTCAGAACTGACGTGGCAAACTTCGTCTGGGATGGTGGAGGTACAGATTTGATAGATGCTTCGGCTTCGCCTGAATCAGTCACAATATTCTTGGAGCCTGGATACCATGGTTTTAAAGGGCTGACTAAGAAGGCGGAATTAATAACAGCGCCAGGGCAAATTACAGTCAACTTCGGCACAGAAATAGAGAATCTTAAAGGGTCTGAGTTTTCAGATGTGTTAACAGGAAATTCATTATCTAATCGAATTTGGGGGCTTTCTGGTACGAATATCATTGATGGTAAAGAAGGGATAGATTTCGCTATTTTTACTGGACCTGCCATTAACTACACGATTAGTACTTTTATTGACTATGACCAATCTGGAGAAATTGCACTTCGCACAGCTTGGGCTTTTGAAAGCGAGACTGAAAAATCTACGCTCCGAAACATAGAGAGAGCCATCTTTGAAGACGTCAACTTAGCAATCGACTTAGATGGTAATGCAGGAATCGCTGTTAAAACACTTGGTGCATTTTTAGGCGCAGAATCTGCAACTGACGCAAACTTAGTTGGCTATGTTCTAAACCTATTGGATGATGGGATGAGCTATGATGAGCTACTGCAAGCTGCAGTTACTGAAGTCTTTGGAGAAAACCCTACAGGCACAGAGCTTGTCTCACATTTCTATAACACTCTAGTAGGTGGCCTAGCGCCAGACGAAATAGTCTCTCAATACGCTGGGCTGGTAGATAGCGGAGAGCTGTCTGCGGCAGGTTTAGCCAAGCTCGTCGCCGATAATGAGATAAACACCACGAACATTGACTTAGTAGGGTTATCAAGCACTGGAGTTGAATACCTAATTGGATAGGTTGGTCTTACTGATAAAACTTCATTTTCCCTCATCAAAAAAAGCAGTAAGAAGTTCCCGAATTAAGGCAAGTCGCACATGACTGGCTAAAGATATGTCTTCGGGTTTGTCTGGTAGTACCCGCATGTAGAAGAAATCACGCC
>JAYPEI010000050.1:0-3104 GCA_038125665.1 Enterobacteriaceae bacterium | reverse complement strand
TCGTAGCTATTAACGACATTGATAAAATTCGCATCATCAAACCTGTGGGGCGCTGTTCGACACCAGTTCTCAGCAAGCTGCTCTGCACAAGCCCACCCAGTACTCAATAATGACCACACTACATCACGGTATGTCTTGTAATTACAATCAGCTGAGATGTGATTTAACATCTCCTGCACTCTGGCTTTCTCCCGGGGTGTTTCATGTGTAGTGGATATATAAGATTTAGCTGATTTTTGAGGAGTTATCAGTGCATTACCTGCAACAATCAAAGGTTCTGGATTGACCATAGGCCAAAGTCCAGATTGATTAGCACTAAACCAAGATGCAATACTTAGTTTCTCAGCCGGACAAGATGGTAAATAGTGCATGCGTGAAATATCTTTAGTTGCTGGGTCAAGAATTCCGCCTAGAACCGCATTAAATCCTAACCAAAGGGCTTCATACTCACTTGGTGCTACCGCTCTAGCTAATGGAAAAATAAGCCTGTAACGCGGGTTCTGTAATGAATGGCTATAGGTGGTATAACCCAAGACTTTACAACCGTATATCCCAGATAATTGAGACTGGAATCTAGCTTTCATCTCCTCTAGAGTTGGTGGTTGAGGTTCACCAGGCTTGCCATCAATATCACAGATAAATAAAAATACTTCTTCCACATTGATATTAGAGCGTGTTGCATTTTCTTTTAACCAATATCCGCCGATTAACTTGCCAGCTTTGGTAGGCATGACTGTATGGCCAGAACCAATTACATAATTGATAAAGTCAAGCCAGCACATCTGAATCTCCAGCCCCTTATTGCTGGTTAGATTGGCAAATTCTAGAAAAGCTACCCCAACACCTTTCTCACTATCTTGCCAATTATCATAAAAGTCTAGACCTTCAATCAAACCCAAATCATATTTTGATAGGGTGGCACGATATGCTACGTCAGGTGGGTAAATGTAATCATCTTGATAATGCATAATTATTTACCCCCTTGTTTAAGGCGAGCACATAAATCTTCAATATCTGACTGCAGCCAAGCGGTCGTTCGGGGTGCAATCTTTATACCTGCAGGGTAACGACCATCTTTAATACCTTGCCACCAGGCTGAACGGCTTACTGGGATTTTAGTTAGTACGGTTGGTAATCTGTAAAACCCAATTGATTGGGTAGGTTGTGTATCTGTTTGCATCGCATTTCATCCTATAAAGTATTTAACACGATATGAATAATATGCTCCTAAAAAACAGATTTTGGGGGGAGGATGTACCTTGGATTATTTTTTTGCTTTAATAGCGTTCTCGAAGATTTGGACTTCTCTAACAACCTTTGGGTAGTAATCTTTACGAAGCGAGGTTAGATCACCAGAGAAATGAACGCCCCATTTCATGACTTGATTAGCGAATTTAGTCGGGCTACTAAGATAATCTTTACTTAGGGGAACATTTTTTCTGCCATTAACATCCAAATAATCTGCCACAACTTTTGGCATAATTGAATTCCATAAGCGGTCTGAGCATAATTCACGATTGGCATAACCTGCGCTCTTAATAAAGCATGTCTCATCTCTTACTTCACACTCAATCTTTTCGCCATTAACTTCTATTTCAAAGCTTTCTAATGGCGGGGGGTCTACTCGGGTCTTACGTGGCATGCTTAAGCAACCTTTCCCTTGATTGCAACTACATTTGAACCAACCCTTAATGCGTCAAGATAGTCAGCCCAATGTTGCATCATTAATTTTCTTTGAGCTAAGAACTTTGTTCGATTATAGGCAGAGCCCAATGCATCAGGTACTTTATGAGCTAACTGTTGCTCAATAATCAAGGGGTCATAGTTTAAACGCTCATGCAGAATTGTTCGAGCCATTGCTCTGAAGCCATGTCCCGTTATGTCTTTCTGAGTGTCGTACCCAAGTCGTTTTAGAGCTGCATTAATAGCAGCATCACTCATATTCTTTTTATGGTCATTTGAAACAGGAAAAACAAATTATATATTGCCTGAAATAGGATGTAATGCATTAAAGATATCTAAAGCTTGTTTTGATAAAGGAACAATATGTTCTGTTTTAGTTTTGCTAACCTGATACTTCCATTCAGCAGTCTTCAAGTCGATATCCGCCCATCTAGCACGGCGAAGCTCGCCAGGCCTTACAAAGACTAAAGGTGCCAACTTCAAGGCATGCTGAACAATCAAGCCGCCTGTGAAGCCCTCTATCGCTTTTAGCAAATCAGCAACTTGGTCCGGCTCTGTGAGTGATGCCATGTGTTTTACGGTCGGAGATGGGATAGCGCCTCGCAAATCCGCAGTAATGTCTCTAATAGCTAATCCTTGCTGCACTGCATATCTAAAAACCTGTCCTGTCGCTTGCAGCGTTCTATGCGCGGTTTCTAATTTATTAAGTTTTTGTATTCTTCTTAAGCAGTCCAACAAGTCTGGAGCTTTTATTGATTTAATAGGCTGATTTCCTATCCAGGGAAACAAATAATGCTCAAAACGCTTTAATGTTCTATCGCGATGCGACTGAGTTAATGATTTTAACTGCGTTGTCACCCAATCTCTTGCTAAGAACTCAAAGCTGTTTTTGCCGTCCTCAATCCGTGCAGCCTTTTCAAGCTTCCTATCAGCCGATGGGTTAATGCCTTGGGCTAACGTTTTCCTTGCTTCAGAGTGCTTAGCTCTTGCATCTTTCAAACTTATGTCAGGGTAGACGCCCAAAGAGATTGTTTTTTGCTTACCATCAAACCGATAAGAGTATCTCCACCATCTAGAGCCATTGGTATTTACGAGAAGGAACAACCCACCGCCGTCAGATAGCTTGTAGGGAGTTGCCTTTGGTTTAGAATTTCTGATTGCTGTGTCATTAAGTGCCATAATCACCTCGCTGCTGTTGGTAACAATCTTAAATATATTCAGTAAAATTCAAGTTACCAACATATTTACCAACAAATATTTAGGATTTCATTGCATTATTATACACAAAATTGGACGATATAAAAAGCAAAACCCGCATGGTTAGCGGGTTTCACAGTATCCCATTGGACCGGGATGGACAACGTATTGGTGGAGCTGGGGGGAATCGAACCCCCGTCCGCGAATCCTCTACAGATAGTTCT
>JAYPEI010000049.1:0-3304 GCA_038125665.1 Enterobacteriaceae bacterium | reverse complement strand
CTTGATGCCATCATAAAAAAAGCGTACGGTCATAGCCTGATTAGGAAAGATATGTTACGCAAAGCTTTTGTAGCTAAAAATCCTACCGGTTTTCGCAATGCTAATCCAAATTGGCTTCTAGCTGGCGTCATTTTGCAAATACCTAATGCTGAAGATGTTCACTCACTACTATTTGAAGATTATGGAAAAGTGCGCGAACACTATCCTCTTGATACGACGAAATGGGTTAGATTTCCCTGAGAAAAGGTTATGCAAGTAACCGCTCCCTTGCTCATAGTTCCTTCAGAAAATTTAGCAGAGCGCTTCAATCAGCTTAATCTTAAACTTTCTGGGTCGGTAGCTGATGAGCTTGGCTTAAAAAATTCTCAAGTCGTGAATGGTTTAGTTAGCGAAGACGGTAAACAAATTCAGCTTCGTACACAAGATTCACGTTTTATTTCATTACCATTCAATGGATTACCATATCGATCAGCCTCATTTTGGTTTCGAGTTGAATTCACACCCTATGGAGTTTACCTGAGGCCACGTGCTAATGAAGCTACCTCTGAACCATCACATAGTAAAAATCTAAAACAAGCCAACAATACAGCGCTGATTACGAAATCCTTGCCTCAGCAAGAGGAAGCTAAAACAGTGGTAGAGCCATATCTTAGCTCTTCGTCTTTAGGTGTAATTGCTAGTACATGGCAATCTAAAGGGTTATTTGAATTTTCACGTTTGCAACAATTACTTACGCAAAGTCAGTTACCCTTGGTAGCAGAAGCTATGAGTGGACTACTTTGCAAAGGCAAACAAATATCCCCGCGCACAGTTTATGATTACTTAAGAATGAGTGGTCTTTTTGCAATAAAAAATACAGATGGACGTGTCGACATTCTAAAGATGATGGATTTGATTAAAGAACAACTGGCAAATAATGTTTCGATTAGTGACCCTGATGAAGATGTATTTAGAGCTATTCTTCAGCGTATTAGTAATAGTCAACTTGAAACATTGGTTGCTAAAGAGCAAAGTGAAATTCAATATCGTTTTACTATTTTGCTAGAAGATCAGCTACCCGCGCAGATAGTCATCTTTAGACATAAAGAACAAACTAGAGGGGGCCGCCAGCAGTTAGGGGCGGAATTGGAGCTCAATTTTACTGATAGGTTGCCGGTCAAATTCTCATGTTTACTTACAGGTGAAGACTCTTTGTCACTATCAGCCTGGTCAGCCGATAAACACTTTGTTGAAATATTACGTGATGGTGAAAAGACGCTAAGAGCTAGTTTGAGAGATCACGGAATCAAATTAGAAAATTTTGCAATTTATGAAAGCCCTCCCCCTACAGTAGAAAATATATTCAAAGGTAATGACATTGGTAGTGTAGTTGAGTATCAAGTATGAAAAATAAATTTCCTTTATCTAAAGCTAAAGCTGTTGCTTTACATTACGACGAACAATCTGCACCACGTGTGATAGCAAAGGGAATTGATGAGCATGCACTGTTAATTAGAGAAGCTGCTGAACGGCTGGGAAAACCACAGATCGAGAATGATGAACTGGCGCGGCAATTGTTAAAACTAGAACTGGATGAAACTATCCCTGAAGAGCTCTTCGTTGGTGTCGCGGTAGTGTTATCTTGGGCATACTGGCTAACAGGAAAAATGCCCAAGTAAATAAAACGAACTATAATTTTTCGGTTAGCTTCCCTTTCGGAGAGTAGAAATTTTGAGGGCTCTCGCCATGAGGGTAACGCAAGGCGTTTAGTGCTTCAGTAACAACAGAGAGTTTCTTATCTATTAGGACCTCATTGCGTTTTTGAAGCTCTCTGCAATGTGCGCCAAGCTCTTCAACTGAGGACCAGCTGCTTTTAACCTCCATGGGAACATTGTCATCCCTGAGAATTGCCATGCATGCCTCCAAATTAACTCCACTTATACGAGCTATGATTGCTTCTTTGCGTAAATGCAATGCATCAAAACTATCTATATCCTGATTTTTTAGTACGGAAAATTCCTGCTGTAGGACTTCCTCTAGCAAGGCTAAATCACTTTTTAGCGCTTCAAACTGAGCTGTATGATCTGTCATGAATTAGAGGAGTTTTTCAAGCTCTATGAATTTATCTGCAATCTTCATGGTGTCTAGAGGATAAGCCCCACGAGCAATGGCTGACCGGAGATCTTCAACTTTTTTATGGTCGAACTCAGCTTCCTGTAATGCTGCGATTACATCCTCAGATAAAGATAAAGCATCCTGCGACGCTGCAATATCAGATTGATTCGAAGAAATATCAATGGTAGTCATCTTATCCTTCCCCTAATAAGAGGGTTTCATTATATAGGTCGGTGCTAAAAGTCAAAACTTTAATAATTTTTATCGAAAATAAAAGCATTATTTTCAATAGCATAGAACAAGCTAAGGTAAGGTAGCAAGCCCTATACCTGTCACAACCCCTTCCACAACCTTGCCAGATTCATTGTTTTTGAGTCGGATTCTCTGGCCAATTTCTGCAGAATTTTCTGCAATCATTTGTGTTGAGATACTTATTTGACCCCGATCAACACTTACATTGACGACTTGCCCCTTTTGAATGGCTGGGACTGTTCTAAGTTGAGAAAGACGTAGAGCTTGGCCTGGGATAAGTTGTGTCGTTGCCACTGCATGGGGTAATTGACCTAAGTCAGTTAGAACATCAGCTGGAACACGACCCCAAAAATTCTCTAGTACTACCATATCCGCATTTATAAGTGTACCACGTGAGACGGGACTTTTAACTTGTAATACTCTGCGTAAAGGGAGCAAGTCATTCCTGGTTAGTTGATGACCGGTTGCAAGAGCACGTAATGCTTTCGCATTGAGTATATCGTTTTTGTCGTGAAGTTTGTTTTGATGTATTGATGCTGGTAAAAGTTCATATTCAAACATTGAGGGGGTTATCAGATCACCTTTATTTATATCTTGTGTAAGTTTGTATACTTGCACGACGTCATCAAGTAAAGCTTCGTTAAAGCGCTGGCCTGAACGGACTGAAGTTTTTATAAAACGTCCTTGCCATACACTTTCAATTAGGTCGCCATTTTTAAGGTCAGAATTGGACAGTAGGCTACCTGCTTCTAGGTCTTTGGTAAAAGTTGCTACTCTATCTGAATCTACATATGAAACTTGCAAGAAAAGGGTCCAATCTTTTGAGCTGCAAGATGCTTGTAAGCTGGTCTTGGAAGTAAATGGGAAATTAAAATTAAAACCATTGATGCACACAGGAATCTCGATACGACTGTCCGGTTCGATCAATATTGGCTCGCCTTCAGGAAGTGTGTTTTGG
>JAYPEI010000048.1:0-3603 GCA_038125665.1 Enterobacteriaceae bacterium | reverse complement strand
GGCATTGTCAAAGAGCGGATGGATTTGTTCAAAAGAAACAAAGACAACCTCAAAGCCATCAAGGCGCATATCGGCGATGGTAACGTTGATGCGATTATACCGCTGGCTGATGAAATACGCGATTGGGCAGCACGGATGCCCGATTATTTTCCCGCGGGGAGCGATCAAAAGCCATCCGAAGCCGCGCCGGCCATTTGGTCAAATTTTGATGGGTTCAAACAGGCAGCACAAGATAATCAGCGTGCCGCAGAGATGCTTGTCGCCGCGGCAAAATCGGAGGATATGGACGCAGTGATGCGCGGGTTCAAGGCGGTCGCTGCCACATGCAAAAGCTGTCACAATGCGTTCAAACTGGATTAAACCGATGAAACCAGCGCGTTATTCAGTTTCTGGTTTGCTGTTGTTGGCTGTTGCCAGCATGGCCGCTCAGGCCAATGCGTTGGTCGAATTGCGGCCATCCGACCCGGTCTATGTAAAGCTTGGCGAAAAGATTTATCTGGACCAATGCGCCAGTTGTCATGGGGTCAAGCTTGAAGGGCAGGATGGGTGGCGCGATAAACTGGTCGACGGGATGCGGCTGGCACCGCCGCATGATAGGACAGGTCATACATGGCACCATCCGGACGACCTATTGTTCACCCTGACCAAATATGGTTTCAAGGCGATGATTGGCCGTGATTACAAGGTCAGCATGCCGGTTTATGAAGATGTGCTGTCAGACGCTGAAATCATTGCGGCCTTGTCTTACATAAAATCGACCTGGCCAGCCGATGTCAGGCAAATTCATGATAAAATAAACGCTGATTACAAGCTGAACAAAGCGATTGAATCGATGGGACAGACAGCCAAATAGGACAGCAATATAACGCAAACCGTCACACGGTTTACCAAACCCCTTGCGTAAGCAAAGCCAAAATAAGGGCCAGGTCACGGGGCAGCCTGGAAAATCAACGGCAATGGCGCGCTCGGGAAGATTCGAACTCCCGACCCCCAGATTCGTAGTCTGCCTCTCCACCATTCAATATATTGAAAACGCTTAGTTTTTCACAGATTTTTTTCTCTGATTCAGTATATCTGAATGGTCTACTGTGTCAAATCTGTGTCAAAAATTCTGACTGCGGAAAACCCACATTTTTCATATCAAAATCAATGGATGCATAAATATCTGAACAAGAAGATACGAAAGAATACGCTGCCGCTCTCTTTCTTATCTGTTGTTTATGAGATGAAGAAATGAACAAGAAACAAGAACACACCCAACAGATATTCAGAGAGATGGTGTCTATCCTCACTGAACATTTTGACAATCCAGATGCTGAACCAATTTCTGATTTTGAGGAACTTGCTGATGCACTCAATCGCAGAGGTTTTACCAATCAACAAGGTAAACCATTCTCACACTGGACGCTGAGGAAGATGATTGAGAGATGCAACGAGGTGAATGAAGCGGATGATTTCAGACACCAGTTCTATCCAACGCAACTCTTTGCAAAGGATGAAGGTGTTGGATTGAGACAGGTTCAGTTTGTTGCACCAAAACCAATATCCAAAATTGAAGAGAAGAAATCAGAAGAAGATGAGTTGAAGAAACTCTTCACTGAACATGAGATAAATTATTTTGGTTGGACTGTCCAAAATGTCCAACAATCCTTATAAATTACTATGTCAGTGATGAATAAGGATTACTTTGTTCTATGATCCTTATCGTGATTTCATTTTACATTAAGACCATGCACCGAAGGTGCATTTATCCACCGCAAGGTGGGTAAGAGTTCATGTAAAACTAATCATTCTGCTTGAAATCAACATAAAAAGTAGGTTCTGAAAATACACTCGAACCAGTGGTTACAATGTTTTTCTTCCACAATGTTACAACATAAACCTCGTTACCTTTTGAGACTTTCTCTCGTTGGTGGGTATTATTCCAAACAACATTACCGCCGTCTGTTCTACATAGTTGCCATTGAGGAGGCGCAGTCACCCAACTCTGATTATCTAAAACTTCAGAAATTCTGACTTTGAAACGCTCGAGTATCTTTTGATTTTGTTCAAACATAAATTTCTCCAATTATTATTGTGATTTATAATTTCTTACAAATGCCCACCGCTCTATCCAGTGCGTCGCTTACCCCATCATTACTCCAACTGTTTTGAGCAATATCAAAATAGTCAGTGATTTTGACTTCATCCGAGTCAACATATTCGATGGTCATTGGGTTCTTCTCGCTCAGTATCTCTCTCAATTCATCAATACTCGCCCACCCCATATCAATGGTTGCACGATGCCCCATAAGGAATGGAGATGCATAAACAACCTTCACAATTACCTTACCACCGTTGAATTGAGTGGTTACATAACTGCCTTTGAGTTGCTCTATTTTGGGGTGATTTGAGTAGGTGTAGACGAAGGTGAGCAGGTTACCTTTATCACAGTGCCCCTTCACCAGACGCACATGAAGTCCATCACCATGCGTTACTTGACCGTTCACAGTTGCATGAACTGAGTTCTCAGTGATGTAGTTCACAACCCATTTGTCATCCACTTGTTCTTCTGCAACAAGTTCAGCGGATGACTGAGATGTAACAGTCAAACTCATCACCAAAACAAATGAAAAAATTCTCAACAAACTCATAAAACTATCATCACGCAGAATTGTGTTCTTGGAAAGGCGGGATGATAATTTCTCCAAAATTCTCGACCAATCACCGACCAGTGCGCCTTGACTGTTCTTGTTCCAATTATAGTGTTGCTTTCTAGAAATGCAGAAGCATTAGTCCTTAGTTTCTGCTTTGGATTAAAATTGAACTTTTACCTCTATTGTCTGGGAAACTCATTATACTCAATATTCGGCGTCGTTTTTTTGTAAACCAGTTTGATATTTGAGACCAAATCATCGCCAGACCAAGTTTTTCTGCTTTGAGACATTGCTTTGCCCGATGAAGTTGGTCTGAGAAATTCGAGATTTGAAAAATCACAATACGCTGTTGCGTTTTCTTTTAAGGCAGTTTCAGACAGATTTTGTTTCCCAAAAATCATTCCAAAACTAGCGCCATTCCCATAATAGACCTCACCCGGTTGCAAAATTTCAACGGATGGGAGACCAAATCCTATCGCATAGTTTTCAGCGATTGGTTTTTTATACTTATGATCAAAAATCGCTCTTGTCGAAAATGGTTTGACCGGATACCTAATTGCCTCAGAAGTTAGGTTGGTCCAATAACCTTTGCCCCAACACATAATTTCATATTTCTTAAAGTCGGTTCTTTTTTTGGTAAATTCATCTTCATTAAATATTTTTCGAATGATAATTCGGTCAAAGTAAAATTCATATTGTAATATAGGCGAATTATTGTTTTTAAAAATGATTTTGTTGTCATCTCCAGAAGCATTTTCAAGCGTTATTAAAGGGATGCAAACAACCAGAAGAAATTTTCGTATAAAAACCCACATTTAACTATACCCTCCGAACATGGTTTTTGTGTCTAAAAAACCCTCAAAATGACATATAAAGTAGAACACAAAAAAAGTAATATTTAATAAAAAACTTTATAAATACCTCTGAAAGGAACAGAGGTATGGACATACATCAACTCAAACAACGC
>JAYPEI010000047.1:0-3654 GCA_038125665.1 Enterobacteriaceae bacterium | reverse complement strand
ATCCCACACGTAGTCGATCATGCCAGTCAATTCTGCCAGTAGTGTATCTTGTTGAGAGTCATTGTCTTTGTGTGTATCAAAACCCCCAATGGTTATATCAGCTGTGATTGTTGTTCCTGCTTTAAAGCCGGATAAAGCTACAACGACATTCTGCTCATTCTGGGGTAATGCGTTAAGCTCACTAGAAGTGGGTAATGACTCACCAAGGCTCTCTAATTCTGATATTCCATTAAGGGCAGAGAAATATTTTGAGATTTTCTGATAATTTCCTGAGGCAAGGTTCAATTGATTTGATTTCTTAATTGATAGAGATTTATGGCTGCTCATAATCATGTCGAAAAACTCTGGATCCATCCTAACGCTTCCACCCCAACCACTCTTGTTGGCTTGAAGGATTTGTTGTATTGAACTTCCACCCCAGGCGATAGTAGAGGTTGTTATATCTGCGGTGTTACTGTAGCCCCCACCAAAGCTTACGTATCCCATTGGAAGGGTGTTATTAGAGGTTGCTGTAAACAGGGCTGGGAGTGACGGGTATCCGGAAGCTAGTCTCCCGCTCCAGTTAAATGTGATTCCTATCCCATGGGCATTAGTTTGAGAGTCGATTCCATTAACAACCAACATCTTATTTTTGTGCTTATTAAAGAAGCTTTCATTATTAGAAAATGGAGCATATTGAATATTTCCCGCTCTCTTAATTTCGTCATTTGTTGACCAGTTTGTTATGTCTGGCTCTCCTGGTTGATTAGTTTTGGGATCACAGAACAGTGTGACATCCCAAGCGCCACTTGCTTGAATTGTTAAAAGATATTTTTTTGTTGTGGCTGCAAAAGATGACACAGCCCCAATAGATGACAATACCGGGAGCGTTAGCAGCGACTTTATTGCTGTTCTACGGGTTATTTGTTTACTCATAAATGTAATCCAAGTCTGACATCAAGAAGGCTATCACGTAGCCCCACGCTCTCTTGGTGTAATATTCATCTGCTTGAAGTTCATTTCTAATGTCATTCAATTGGCTCCAATCAAGCCATCCTTCCTCAGATAGGTAGTTGTTGCCATCAAGACCGATTAGGTTTAGGGAATAAAAATCACTGAAGATATCGCAAGCCATCCAATCAAGACCATCTGGTGGACTACTTATATTATTTAGTGCTTGTTCTTTACCCTTAAGGTAGGTCTCAACAAAAATTGAAAAAAGTAAATCAAGCTTCTCTTGATTGGGCTCTGTTGAGTACCCTAAAAATTTTAAGTACAGTTCCCTGATCTTGTTTTTGATTTTTACAACGTTTTCTGAGTTCGACTCGTAGGGGCTTATGGCGTCAGTGGCTAACACCTTGAAATTTACTAACTCGTCAATTGTTTCATATTGTCTGGCAGAGGCTTTTATACTGACAGAGAGTGTGTTGCCCTTTTTTGTTTTAAACGGTGTTTTTAGAGTATAAGTGCAAGATGATCCATAGCTATCTATCTGTCCATCATTAACGTGACAATAATCTCCAGCCAGCTGGATGTTGTCAGTGTTTATCTGGATCGACTGCCAAGTCGAATCACCATTTTTGACAGATATTTCGTATGCCCGCCAATTTTGGAAGTCACGACAATTTTCTCCGTCATAGTCAATGCAAGTAGGAGCACCAGAGGTTGCAAGAGAGACTGAGGTCAGTTCTGAATGTACTGGCAAGCTAACTTCTACTGTCGTTTGTTCATTTTCTTCTGTTGTTGTTATGTACGCCCTGGCCATTGAAAACATTTCTGGGGTGTCTTCTGGATTTATATTCTGGAAAAGCTTCCTTTCTAAGGAGGGCCTAGCAAAGTCAAACATTGTCACAGGACAGTACATAGAGGTTGCCTGGTTAAGCATAACATCCGCCATCAAAGAAGAAAGTTCCTCCTGTCGAGTCAGAACGTTCGTTGAATCATGCCCGCCATACAAAAGGTTATAACTTGATAGATTATCCCAACCGCTGTCAACTAAACCATTGTAGTACTCGGAGTGTCTGCTTCTGCCCCAAACCTGGTCAGTAAGCTGCTCTGTTTTGTCCCTCAGTTGTGTAGGGTTGAGTAGCTGCATATTTCCTAGCTTTGCAGCTTTGTAGCTTCCTGTGAAGGCAGAGTTATCGGTATTGCTCACTCTGAACCACGACGACAGTATCATTTTTGCAAGTGTAGTTTTGAGGTTCTGGTGTGACCTTAACCCATCAGTTAGTTCGTTGATAAAAACTTGCTGTTCTTCGTATGCCTTAATTCTATCGGTGTAGGATGCATCAGTTTCTACTGCGGGCTTTTCTAGAGCTGGAGCCCCAAATATAGGCTGCCACCAGAATTTTATGGCGGCCCTGTAAAAAGATCTCTCCTTAACCATCTCTTTCCCTATTTCCTGTAAAGCGTACTCATTGTTGGATACCTGATAATCAAATAAGCCAGCCGGCCTCATATCCGAGTACCAGTGATCACCATACGTGTATAAGCTTTCACTGCCGTCGGGTGGGTTCTTGAAGAAATCATCAATGGCACCACCATTTGGTTTATAGAGCTGGAAGTCATTCCAGTTTTGGAATGCCCCGGCCATGGGGTCAAGCAGACTGTGGCAAACGGTACAAGCTGGGTTGTTCATGGTGGGGTTATTTTTGTCTGCCAGAGCATCCGGGTCGGTAGGGCGTTGGGCTGATTTTTCGATATCGATATCTAAGAAATGGTAAAAGGTCCACCTTGCCCTGGCCCTGTTCCTGTTTGTAGCAGTTGTGGGGTACCTCCCCAAGAAAGCCAGGTCTGTTAGTAACCCTGAGTGGGGGTAAGGATCAACTGGGTCACCGAGTTTTGTTGCTTTGGTTGACAAGACCTGGTCGTTGAATTCTTGTATGGTTTCACGGACGTCGTTGTAGTAACCAATTATTTGGGCGGGCTTAAACACCATGTCGTTGTCTTCATCCGAAAACTCCGCGTCTCCGCCTAGTAGCCAATTACCTAGAGAATTTAGCATGATGTAATCAGCCGTTAATATTTCGCTGTAAGGCTTTTCATTTTCCACTATGTAAGCTATCAACTCCCCACCAGCTCTGCCCAGGGATCTGTCAAGCCTATGTTGGTATTTTTCCCAAAAAAGGCTGCTAGGATTTCCTTCAACCACTGTAAAGTCAAATTGTGGGGTTGTTAGTATTGGACCATTTGCGATTAGATTATGTACTGCTTCTTTTCCTTCGGTAGTAAATAACCTATCGTGGGTTCCGTTTACGATGAAATTCCTAAAACCCTGACCAGACATCATCCCTAAAACTGCTTTTTCCAGTCCCGATTCACCCTCTGTTTCAACCAGAGCTTTCTCTTTATCAGTGGGGAATCTGTTAGCGACTATTCTCGCTGCTCTCCTCAATGTTTGGAGCCTTGGTTCAAGGGTTGCACCGCCAAAGTAATTTAGTTCATCCACATTACCAGAGCCTTGGTTAAACTCGATTTGAGTGGCTTCCTCGGTGACTACTAAATATTCATTCAACAGGCTCGACATGGCAATGTAGCCATCGGAACCCTCAGCAAGTTGAACACCCCCTAGGTGACCATTACCACCCGAGGCAAAGGCAAGGATGCGTTCAGCACCACCTTCGGTTGTGCCTAAATATTTCTTGATGGTCTCAAGGTTATTGGCAGATGACAGTG
>JAYPEI010000046.1:0-3739 GCA_038125665.1 Enterobacteriaceae bacterium | reverse complement strand
CTATGATGGCGATAGTAGTTTGGATATTTAGCATAATCTCTCTTAACTATTTTATTTAAGGATTCAATCTGAAGGTTAAAGGATGCCTTAACAGAGTAGTCTCTTTCCAGAGCATTGATCTATATCTTTAGAACAAAGGATAAGAGCATACTAAGAATAACTGATTACAAAGATCTTCTGTATTCTTTATACTGATTTCTTATAATAAAAAATAAATGGTCAGATTCTTAGCACACTTGTTTCTAGAGGATTAAAAGTGGCTTCAAAATATAACACGGTTATGTCTAAAGTAACTTCAAATATAGATTTTTTCAGTGACGATGTGCTGAAAAACCCCTACCCCTATTTAAAAGAGTTGCGTGATTTAGGGCCTGCTTGCTATTTACAAAAATATGACCTCTGGTTTATTGGTCGTTATAAGGAAACGGCCAATGCAATAAGGGATTGGCGTAGTTTTTCCTCGGGGTCTGGCTGCGGTATGAATCCATTAATTAATGATATCTGGTCAGAGGCTCTAATTTGTGAAGACCCGCCAATTCATACTGAGAAACGTAAATTATTTGATAGCAGGTTAAATAGTGAATCGCTAAAGCCTGTGGCTGATGTTATAGATGCCAGAGCTGATCTGATGGTGGAACAATTGCTTAAAAAGCAACACATCGATATTGTTAAAGACATCGCAGAAGATTTACCTATCCACATTGTGATGGATCTCATCGGATGGCCTGCGGATGTTCGGCCTTATCTTATTGAACTTGGCGCTCATAGCTTAAATTGTTTAGGGCCAGATAATGCACGTACCCACGCTACTTTCCCTAAATTAGAAAAAATCGCTGAGCTATGTCGAAAAGTTTATGATGAAAACACATTGATGCCGGGAGGGTTTGGTCACACAGTTGCGCAAGCTGCCCGCGCAGGACTTATGCCAGAAGAGGCCGTATTTGGTTTATTAGCCGGTTATATCGTGGCAGCTTTCGATACCACTATTGCAGGGATAGCTAGCGGTTGCTGGTTATTTGCAACACATCCTCAAGAATGGGAGAAAGTAAGAACAAATCCAGCCCTAGTGCCAAGTGCATTCACAGAAATATTACGACTAGAAACACCTATTCAGCATTTTGCAAGATTAACAACTAAAGCAATTGAATTGGAGGAAGGCGTTGTGATTCCAGAAAATAGTAGAGTCATTATCTCATACGCTAGTGCTAACCGAGATGAACGCCAATTTCAGGATGCCGATAAGTTTCTCGCAGACCGCTCCCCTCGTCCGACTTTAAGTTTTTCAGCAGGTGTTCACACTTGCCCTGGGCAAGGCCTAGCTCGCCTAGAGGCTAATGCAGTTTTTGGTGCACTTGCACGCAAAGTAAAGTGTATTGAGCTTTCCGGTAAAGAAATACGAGAGCTTGATAACATTACACGCGGCTTTGAAAGTATTCCTGCCAAACTCTATGCTTAACCTTGCAAGCCAAATGTCTTTTATGAATAGGTAATAAAATGCAAACTCATGCACACAAATTTACAAAACTGTGTTCTGGAAGGCATATTAAAAAGCTATTAATTGCTCTAGGGTTACTTTGTCCTACTTATTTTCTCTCACCGATATCATGGGCACAAGATGACACAATAGTTTCCCAGAAAGGAAATAGCCTATTTGATCTTAATTGTGCTCGCTGTCATGGTGGTGATGCAAATGGGGGTGAATATGGTCCTTCGATCATTGCCGCTTATTCAGCAGTTACCGATGATGCTTTATTAGCTTACTTACAAAAAGGTAACCCTGCTAAGGGTATGCCTGCTATTAACTTGCCCACATCTGACCTTCAATTGATTGTTGGGTACTTGCGTGCTCTAGCTCCATTTGGTGCGTTTAATCCTGCGTCTACTCAGGAGCTACGAACTGTAACTTTTACTGACGGCACCCAGGTTACAGGAGTGGTTCTCTCCGAGGGACGAGAGGATTTACAACTGAGGACAACGGAAACGAACAAGCTTTTATTGCTACGGCGGGAAGATGAGAAGCATTACAGGCAAGTAACAAGCCAAGTTAATTGGGAATCATACGATGGGCTTACCCGCGGTTATCGACATACGAAACTGCAACAACTCACCAAAGAAAATGCGAAAAACTTGCAAGTACGTTGGAGTAAACCTCTCCAAGTACCTGGAATGGTACAAACAACTCCAGTGGTGGTTGATGGGGTAATGTATGTCACTTACCGAAACAATATCTGGGCTCTTGATGCAGGTACCGGTCGTGAAATTTGGCATTGGCAAAGGGAATTTACAGAGGGTCTCTCTGGTAATGCCACTTTTGGTGCAAATAGAGGGGTCGCTGTCAAAGAAGATAAACTCTTTTTTCTAACGGATAATGCCCACATGATTGCTTTAGACCGTCACCAAGGTACTCTTCTATGGGAAAGTACAATGGCAGACTGGAATAAGAACTATAACAGTACCAACGCCCCTCTCGTGACCGATTCGCTAGTCATTGGAGGCCATGCAGGTGGTGATGAAGGCGTGCGGGGGTTTATTGTTGCCTACCATCAGGATAATGGTGAAGAGGCATGGCGATTTCAGACTATTCCTGAATGGGGGACAGCTGGCTCAGAAACATGGCCAAATGCAAACACATTAACACATGGTGGCGGATCTACTTGGATGACGGGATCCTTTGACCCGGAATTGAATTTATTGTACTGGCCAATCGGTAACCCAGGGCCAGACTTGTATGGACACGATCGTGAGGGGGATAACCTTTTCACCGATAGCGTGGTTGCGTTAGATGCTGATACTGGAGAATTACGTTGGCATTATCAATTCACTCCTCATGATATTCATGATTGGGATGCACAAGAACCTTTAGCTCTAATTGATACCACATGGCAAGGAGAGCCACGAAAACTTCTTTTGCAAGCAAATCGTAATGGCTTTTTTTATGTGCTTGACAGGGTATCAGGCGAATTACTGTTGGCTAAACCCTTTGTGGATAAACTCAATTGGGCAGAGGGCATTGGTAGCGATGGCAGACCTAACTTGCAGGATCTACCTACAACCAATACCGGTGAACGTTACACATGTCCGGGTTTGATCGGGGCAACAAATTGGTACTCAACTGGCTATCTATCCAACGAGAATCTGTACATAGTCCAAGCACTAGAAGCTTGCAATCTCTTTGCAGAGAGAACCCAAGAGTGGAAACCTCATCAGAGTTACATGGGCGGTGTCGCGAGGGCCGCGCCTGATGACTCACCACAACGATACCTGCTAGGGATAGATATCAGCTCAGGTGAAAGAGTTATTAAACTTGAACATGGCCCAGCCACTGGTATGACTTCTCCTGGTGTTCTCACAACAGATACTGGGCTAATAATCTTTAGTGAAAATAGTGGCTCCCTGATAATAACGGATAGTACGGGTGAAATTCTTTGGGAATATTTTGCCAACGTAGATGCTTGGAGAGCTTCACCAATGGCTTATGAGTTTGATGGTGAGCAGCATATTGCGATTGCAATTGGCGATAAGATCGTCAGTTTTGGCTTGCCTCGCAGCAAATAAAACCATTATTGACCAAACTAATTACCTTGACTACTTTGACTAATAGGGCCATTTAATATCAATGTGAGAAAATTTGTTCTATTTTTAAGATGGTGTATCGCGAAAAAGACCAGTAATAGGAGCTATTTTTGCTGAATGATTGAGTTAAATAGTTTGGCAATTTCGCTATTACTGCATCGTCTTT
>JAYPEI010000045.1:0-3941 GCA_038125665.1 Enterobacteriaceae bacterium | reverse complement strand
GAGCAGACCGCAATGCCTGCATTAACATGCTAAAAAGCCATCCTAAGCATATCCTAGAGTCTATGTGTTCAAATGAGTCTCTGATGTATCTGGGCAGGTACAGTAACTGTCACAATGGCCTTATATCCCCCCCGTTGGTTCAATTTAACCCCCTAGACACAAATAAACTAAGATTTGAAGTAGCGAAACTCATTACAGAGAGAGATTTTAGCTATGTGTTTAGCTATAAGATTATAAAACTCTAGACAAGAATCTATGTATATCAACTAGTTAGGATGGATCTTCAACTCCCCCCGCCTCCACCAAACAACTAAATCGACACATTCAAACCACTCTAAATACTCGAAGAAATACCTGTAATTTAGGCATTTTTATTCTTCATTAGTCGAGGGGTTTCTTTTGTTACTGTGCCTGCTCAGACAGATGAGAGGTTAATTTCCAAGAACATGAATAAGGGGCGTCGAGCCCCTTATTCATATTCAAGTTGAGCAAAAAGCAAACCTAAAAAGATGCTCGCAGACCGACTCGGAAACGACGACCCAATGTGTCAAAGAATACAGGGTTAGTTGGATAAACGTTTCCACCTGGAGCTATTGGCGGATCCTTATCTAGTAGGTTCTGCACCGCCCAAAATAATTGCATATTATCGACAGAAGCTAGGGATAGATCATAAGAGCCAGACCAACCTAAATAGAACCTATTATCCACAGAGTTAGTTGTCATTGAATTAATTTGGGTATTGCTAGCAGCTCCGGGACTGCTTGCAAATCGCATAGCATTCAATGTTCCAGATCCGATATATCTCAGCTCCAAAGTATTTCTTAACTTCTCATGTGTATAAGTTAACCAAGAAGTTGCTTGCCATTCTGGAGATGTATTAAACCCACCAAATGAGCCAACTGGACCTGTTTGTCCAGCATAATTGAATGGAGCGTCTCCAAGGCCCGTATCTACAATCATGTCATATAGGTAAGAACTGATAACACGTAGGTTTAGATTATCTCCATTATCTAACTCGTAGTTGTAACTAGCTTCTAGGTCAACACCACGTGTTACATAGGAGCCAATATTTATTGAACCAGCCTCGACCGATGTAATATCGTTAGTGCCATAACCAGCAACAAAACCACAAGCCTTTTGTCCTCCTCTGAAACAGGCATCAACGAGATTTTGAGCACTTACTCCACCAGTACCACCAGGCGTGATGGCATCTTTCATATCAATTTCATACCAGTCAGCTGACAATCTTAAATTTTCAAAAGACAACACAGCACCTAAGGTAGTGGTATCTGCTTTCTCAGGTTTTAGAGCGGGATTTCCACCAGTAATACTCAGGTAAGCTTCCTGTGAATTATTATTCCAAGGATTTGTGATTGGCCCAGGAAATCCCCCAGGGGCCGCCTGTGCTGTATTTCTTGGCAAAAATAGTTCTCTAAAGTTTCCTGCACGCATATCCAAAGATCTGGTAAGGCGAAGTTTTAACAAGTCAGTAGGATCCCAAACTGCTGAAACTTTCCAAGACTCGAATGAGCGACTGGAGTCCACTCCGGTCTGTGTGGAACTGCTTGCATCATTAGATGTGCTCCGAACCGCAATATTAGTTAGTAAGGTCTCAGTAACGGGAACTTCAATTTCACCATAAAATTCTGTGACTTCAATTTTTCCGCCTCTGTCTAACCCCCAGTCAAGTAAATAATCGTCATACCAAGGCTGTTCATCCAAATGATGTTTAGCCATATATTTGTCTTGACGCCATTCCACCCCAAAAGCTCCAACAATGGGAGCTACCCATCCATCAGCTATTTCACCACGGAAATTAAGGCCTAAAACATTTTGCTTGTATTTGGTATCTTCCATTAGGGTGCGATACACATAGTCTATTGCAGCAGGATCTGGAGGGTTGGCACCGAAAAGATTGATGGGCACACATCCAGACGCCAAAGGACTATAGGTTGAACTACCGGGAATAGTTGCCCTGCAGACAATTTTTCCATTTGAATCCTTTACAGCATCCATTGCCCAACCAAGGAAATTGTATGTTGTAGGCACAGGTACAAATGAACCTACCATGTTATGAAACAATCTCTGATGATTTTCATTTTGTCCATGTTGATAATAGGCATCCCAATCCCATCCATTATCAAAAGTACCTTCAAGTCCAAGCACAAGTCTCTTTGTTTCATTTTCAGTAGTATTTCTTGCTGAATAAAGATTTGGAGCATAGTTTCTACTGAAGATACCTCCTCCCGGGGCAACAGCCTTAACTGCATCAGAGAGAAAAGCATTATCTGCGGCAATAATGCCGACATATGGGCCAAGAGCACCATTAGCTGGGTTACTTTCAGAGTCACTTTGAGCAACTATCAATTCACCATAGCCTGATAACTTATCTGAAAATACATAACTTACTCTGCCCATCATTGTAAGCCGGTCAATTTTTGGACGAATATTGGATAAGCTGTAAGAAGACAAGCTTCCGTCTCCACCCTTGCGGGTAAAAAAGCCTGAATACTGACCTGGATCAAATGGTACTAGCGCGTTACCGGCTTGATTAAACTGCTGCTGCACACCTCCAAAGGGAGTAAATAAACCAGTCTCTGTCGTGGGTAGTTTAGAATCTGGCGCCAGCACAAAATTTGGTTGCCCATTACCTGAAGCAAAACCTGGGTTTGTATGAATTGCCCAGGACTCCTTACACCAGTCTCGGTTATCAGCACACGGCCCTATAGGATCCTGCTGTTGAGCTTCAATACCAAAAAGGATATGTCCCCTGTCATTGTCTCCAAAAGCTGTACCAAAGCCAAACGAACCATGGAGATCATCACCATCACTTTGCCCAGTCCTTCCAATATCAATCTGGGCTCGCATTCCCTGCAGGTTTTTATTGAGAATTACATTCACCACACCTGCAATAGCATCAGAACCATAGGCTGCTGTAGCACCACCAGTAATCACTTCCATCCTTTCAACGAGCATAGAGGGTATTAAAGAGAGATCAACTGCACTACCTTCTGAATTTGGAACCACACGTTTTGTATCAACTAAGGTTAAAGTTCTGGTACCAAAAAATGGATTTAACCCACGTAGGTTGGCAAGCTGAGCACCCACATTGAAGTTTCCTACCCCTACATTTGTTTCAGCGAAGAAAGGAGTGTTTTGTGGCAATGTACGAGCAATATCGCCAACATTTACTAAGCCTAAATTTGAAATCTGTTCTGAGTTAATTGTAGTGAGAGGCTGAGGTGAGTCAAAACCACTACGTGAAATTCGCGAACCCGTAACAATAATTTCTTCTGTTTCTTGGGCTTGTGTTTGAGGAAAATTGTAAGCACTGATAAGAAATAAAATTGTCGTGGAAAGAGATTTCTTATTGAAGCTTCTTTTAGTGGAATACGAAATAGAATGTTTATGTTTTGCCATGAATCCCCCTTATTAAAACGTTTTAATTAAGTAATTTTTTATTGCTTAGTTTTTTATGTTTTAAAACGGTACTACAAAGCTATATTTAAAATTTGATTGTAGACTATGACTACTATGAAGCTACGCTTATGCATGTAGGTAGTAAATAGGTAAATTGGGCATTAAAATTTTTTCCATAATTCTATCTTTTTTTTCTTGTTATGATCTCAATGAATCTAGAGTTGTGGTTAAAGATATTGCAAATTCAACTAGCTATACTCTCCTTTCTTTTTATTAGGAAACCCAACCAGAGGCTACTGCCCCTGAAAGTCCCCCCTAAAACGAAAGAGGTATCAACCTACCGGCCTAAATTGACACTGGAGATTTGAATAGCTCTCAGCAGAGATTTGACGAGATGATAGGTAGTGATAATTAGATAGATTATTAGATAGAATATGCGAAATGAGGAAGAACATGTTCAGAATCTATTGTAAAAACAACGGTTTTTGAGGGCTTGGGAAGCTATTGACGCTTCCCGCCTC
>JAYPEI010000044.1:0-4251 GCA_038125665.1 Enterobacteriaceae bacterium | reverse complement strand
ATCTGGTTTACCCCGGCGGTCAGTAACGCCGATTACTGCGACTCTATGCGATAACTGCCTTGCAATTTGTGTCTCGCTTTTCCGGACTGCTAGTATCCGCCTCTGATTCCCGGAAAGAGCCCGCCTGAACCTGCGCTTCAATTTGGTCGGAAAGATCATCATCTATGAACAAACACACTTCGATCACTCTGCTGCTGTTTCTGATTAGCGCCCCGCTTAATGCGCAGGTATTTCCGCAACTCGGCGGATCGGAATCGAGCGTCTACGATCTGGCAGAGGAGGAGCTTGGTGAGTTCAATTTTGTCCGCGTTCAGTATGACACCTATTGGGGTGGCGGGTTTGGTTATGGAACCTGGTCAATCGATTTTCCGGATGCGGACATGAATTTCCTGCGAGGCGTCTCCCGGCTCACCAACATAAAGGTGGAGCGCGACCCTATCGTACTGCGGTTTGATGATGAGCAGATCTTTGATTATCCATTCCTGTATATGCTGGAAGTCGGGCAGAATGGCGGAATCGTCCTGAGCCCGAAGGAGACGGAAAATCTCAGAGAGTATCTGCTGCGCGGGGGTTTCCTGTTGATTGATGACTTCTGGGGGCAGCGTCAGTGGGACAACTTTTATGCCGCGTTCAGTCAGGTTTTTCCAGACCGGGAGATCACAGAGCTGAGCCCGGATCACGAAATTTTTCATGTCTATTACGACATCGATGGCCCGCAGATGATCCCCGCACTGTATCGCTCTGATGAATTTGGTGAGCAGGGTATAGACCGGGCAAGCAACCATGCCATTCTGGATGATTCTGGGCGGGTCATGGTGTTAATCAACTGGAACTCTGATATGGGTGATGGCTGGGAGCACACCTACCACCAGGCCTATCCGACTCGCTACGCAAATAACGCCTACCGGTTAGGGATTAACTATCTGATATATTCGATGACTCATTAAATGACTCAGATGTGCGGTGGTTCAATATTCAGCTGGATCGGGTTTCTCTACATCAATTTTCAATTTAGCGAGCTGAGACATTATGCGGCGTCGGTTGCCCTTGCCATTCCGCAATAACCCGACCAGCGCCGTATGGCAAATGTGCCTGGCGTCAACTTCAAAGTAATTGCGCAGATCTTCGCGAGATTCACTCAATCCATAACCGTCAGTTCCTAGGACTTGGTAGTTTTCTGGCATCCAGGGGGCAATGCTTCTCGCCAGCGATTTCATATAGTCAGACGCAGCAACATAGACTCCGGAACTCCCGGCAAATAGCGATTCGAGAAACGAAGTTTTTGGTTCAGATCCGGGATTAAGGCGAGCATGCCTCTCGCAAGCTTCTGCGTCACGATAAAGTTCGTTATAACTTGTGATACTCCACACGGAAACGAGGTAATCCAACTCTTCTAGATAATCTTTCGCCAATAAAACTTGCTGTATTATAGAGCCGCTTCCAAGTAAGTGTATTTGCGAGTTTATGATCTGATCGCTTGAATAATAACAATAGCCTCCCTTAATTATGCTTTCAGCAATATGCTCTTGATCGGGCATTGACGGCATCTCATAAGTTTCGTTGTATGTTGTTAAGTAGTAGAAGATGTTTTCTTGCTGCGTGTACATGCGCCGAATGCCCTCGCGTACGATAATAGTGAGCTCATAGCCAAATGCGGCGTCATAACTTTTCAAACTTGGATAGGTGTTGGCTACAACCTGCGAATGGCCATCCTGATGTTGGATACCCTCGCCATTTAGGGTTGTTCGTCCTGCTGTACCGCCGATAAGGAAACCCCGACATAGCATATCCCCACAGCTCCAAATCAGGTCTCCGACACGCTGGAATCCGAACATTGAATAGAAAAAATAGAACGGTATCATGGGCACGCCATATATAGAGTACGCGGTGCCTGCAGCGATAAAGGATGCTATCGCACCAGTCTCGCAGATGCCTTCCTGCAAAATCTGTCCATCTTTCGCTTCGCGGTAGGCGACTAATGTTCCCTCATCTACAGGGATATAGTGCTGGCCCTCTATTGCAAAAATGCCAGCTATTTTGAATAGTGATTCAAGCCCAAAGGTACGAGCCTCGTCAGGAACAATAGGTACTACATATTTCCCAATAGTTTCGTCTTTCAGCAGAATACTTAAGATTCTTACCAAAGCCATCGTGGTGGATTGAGGTCTACTTCGAGAACTGCTCAATATTGATGAAAATTTGTCAAGAGGTGGCGGACTGATTTTGATGCAATTAGTTTCACGCTTGGGTATCGGGCCTCCTAACGCCTTGCGTCTGTCATTTAAGTATTTGATTTCCGCACTGGTCACGTCAGGCCTATAGAATTCGGCACGTGCCATTTCCGCATCAGATAGAGGAATTCCTAAATTTTTCGCAATCTCTTTTCGCTGGCTGGCATCAAAGTTTTTTCTTTGATGAACAGTGTTGCTTCCTGCCGCGCCAACCAGTCCATCACCTTTTACGGTTTTTATTAGGATTACAGTGGGTTTGTCTGTATTTGCCACTGCTCGCTCATAGGCTGCGTAAATCTTCTCTGGATCCTGGCCTCCTCGTTTGATCTTCATTAACTCCTCGTCTGAAAGCGAATCCATCATTTTCTCCAGCTCCTGATTGCCACGAACCCAATGCTCGCGTTGGAGCTGACCAGGAAGAATGGAGTAGCGCTGATAATCTCCATCGACACAATCTTCCATGCGCTTACGGAGAATTCCACGATCATCTTTCTCTAGCAATTTATCCCAACCACCACCCCAGATTACTTTTAGAACATGCCAACCGGCACCGGCAAAGGAAGCTTCTAGTTCTTGAATAATTTTCCCATTGCCACGTACAGGGCCGTCTAGTCTTTGAAGGTTGCAGTTAATCACCAAAATCAAGTTGTCTAGTTTCTCTCTTGCGGCAATATTAATGGTGCCTAGCACCTCGGGCTCATCAGTTTCACCGTCACCTATAAAGCACCAGACCTTACCTCCGAGAGCAGGCTTTAGCCGTCGATTTTCGAGATACTTAGAAAATCGTGCTTGGTAAATTGCAATTGGGGTAGACAACCCCATCGATGCATTTGGGACTTGCCAGTAGTCGGGCATTGAGCGCGGATGAGGGTAGGAAGTAAGTCCTCCCTCAGGTTGCAATTCTCGCCGGAAATTCTTTAACTGCGCCGTGGTAAGTCTTTCCTCTAACCAAGAGCGAGCATATATGCCGGGCGAGGTATGAGGTTGTAGGATCACTAAATCGCCGCCATAGTGTTCGGACTTGTTTCTAAAAAAGTGGTTAAAACCTACCTCCATTAGTGTGGCCGCAGACGCATACGTTGCGATATGCCCGCCGACTCCAGTTCCAGCATCCTGGCCCTGGAGTACCATCGCCATGGCGTTCCATCGGAGAATATTCTCCAAGCGTCGCTCTAACTCTAGATTGCCAGGATAATTTGGTTGTTCTTTTTTGCTTATGGTGTTGAGATAGGCAGTAGTCGCACTTTGACTTACGATGGGTACGCCGTTGTTGTCGCACCAACGGTTAAGGCTGGTCAATATTTCGCATACGCCTTCAGATCCGTAAGCATCAAAAATATCTTTAATTGCCTCTAGCCATTCCTCTTTATCCTCCTCGATGTCGAGGTCTTTTGTGGCTTGCCCCGACTCGAAATTACTCATCTCGCATACTCTCGTTGGCAGGGTAATTATTTGACCTGAGCCAGGTAGTGATTAGCTGCGCATCCTGTTGGACACATCCATGGCTGTTCGCGAAGATATGAATTGCTACACTGCTTGTAATCGCGTCTACTCTAGCTATGGTGTCCTTGAAGGTTTTGATACGTGTCGGTGGCAGGCCTCGATTGCGGTATAAGTCGATTAACAGATCAATCTGTTCTGAGTCTAAATGTTCAGTGAGAATTTCCGCGAAAGCTTCCTCAAACTTTCCCCAGGAATATGTTCTTGCATAACAGTCAGCGATCGCTGACGTAATATGACTTGGTATCTCTAGTCCTGTGTTCATCGCAATAATACTTGAATAAGTTCGTAGGACGTCTCTTGTGTGGGCTTCGGTCCTATCATTGAAATGCTTGGAGGTGTTGCTCACACTCAGCAACACTCTGGCAGATTGCAGCGAATCAGCTTTTGCGGCGCAGGACAAGCAAAGTGCGATCGCCGCTGTGGCGCAAAACAGCCTGAATCTGGGTTTAATTACTCTCAACAATTTCGAATATCACAGTCACGGACATTCGATAGTCTACTTCATCAAATGAAGGGG
>JAYPEI010000043.1:4021-4545 GCA_038125665.1 Enterobacteriaceae bacterium | reverse complement strand
GACAGATCCCACTCGTAGGTGCCTCTCTGTGGGCGGCTAAGAGGGTTAAACAGACTAACACTGCTAGTCCTTATGCCTTCCCTAAATACACATCAGCTAAAGGCACCAATGCCAACTCTGCATCAGCAGCTATCAACAAGTGGTTAAAGCCAAGAGTACCTGATGGATGTGTTGTTCACTCTTTCAGACACTCACTCAGAGACAGGCTGAGAGCAGTACAATGTCCATCAGACATGATTGATCAGATAGGTGGCTGGGCTACTGCTGGTATCGGGCAGGCTTATGGAGAGGGGCATAGTATGGAAGGACTTAAATTATATATGGATGTTATTTGAAAAGAACCAAATATAGTTCGTTGCAAGCTCCCAGCTCGGCTGTAACCATCTTCATATGATTTTCAAAATCTTCATTTGTTTTAAGTTTTTCTTTACGATCTTCGCCTTTTATTTTTCGTATTGCATCAATTACTTCTACAAACATGTGAGACGTGAAGTTTGTGAAGTTTGGCCCATCTGCCTTTTTAT
>JAYPEI010000043.1:0-4011 GCA_038125665.1 Enterobacteriaceae bacterium | reverse complement strand
GCTCTAACGCTCTGAAATACAGAAGCGCTAAACAAAAAAGTTATTGCTAGTAAAACGATTCTGAGCCGCGTAATCACTTGCCAACTCGCGCTTGCTTAACAACAAAACACTTGTTTTTCAATGAGTTAACATTATTCAACATGAGAGAAGCGGCGCACCCGAGAAGCAGTATGTCTCCCACTCGCGGCACCATCACATGTCAAATACAAGTGCTACCCTAGAGTTTCAGACATAGATTCACACGTCAACGGGTGGAGCTTTAATACCAGCAATAAACCAATGGCATTACGTTCCTGTCAGAGTTATGATTTACCTTGGAAAATCGACGGGTATGTCTAAAGAAGTAATTACGTTCCAAATTAATAAGTTTGTGAGTTTTTCAAAATACATTTCTTCATATTTTGTTTCATACATTTTAATGACAAACCTAGGATCAATGCCTTGTTCTCGCATTATATCAATCAAGGCGTATTTAATTTGATCGTGTTTTCTTTCCTCTTCTACATATTCATAAGTCCGTGCAACAAAAGACGGTTTGTGAATACCTAAATGGCTATTTGACTCCACCTCTTTTTTAAAGTGTCTGTGCAGCCCGCTACTGAATATCAAAGCGCAGGAACTTAAACATTCAGGTCTGGCCCCCCGCCTCACCGAGGCCTTATCGTGCCAAATAAATGTAGAGAGTCTTTGCTTTCGTATTATCTCCATTATTTCTAATGCAGCTTGTACGTCGCCTCCTGGCGAAGAAATTATCCAAAATATTGTTGGAAGTTTGAGATTATCATCTTCGCAAAATTCATTCTTTTTGTAGGCGTTTTTAAACCACTCTGATTCCTTTACGGTAATCTCGCCGTTCAAACCAAAAACACATCCCTTGCCACCTTTGGGTCCTGTGATCTTGTAAAGGCGTATATTGGATTTTTCATTCTCACCTTTACTTACCCCTACCTTGTCTGCGTAAGCATCTGGTGACAGCATCACAATGGAAATCAATGTGAAAATAGCACGTAAATATCTCATTCTTTTATTGTTGCCAGATGAGTGAAACGATTTCTCGTAGGACCATCAAACAAATCACCCACGCGCAGTTCAAAAGAACGCGAAAGGAATCAATAGGATAGCGCCAAGATGTCTGACATGTTTAGCAAGGATTTGGTGCGGGCGGGGTGCCTTCACTTCCTTACTAAGGCATCAATCCTAAGAGACCTTAAGCATTTTCAACATGTTAAAGAATCTTGGAATCTCTTCAACAGGCACGATTGGTATACTGTGTGTACAACAAAGCAAGAACAGATAGAGAGACAGGTAAGCAGAGACCCTATGGGGGGAATACAAACAAGCAGACCTGTTAAACATGGCCTCAGATTTTTCTTCTGAATTTGAGTAGCAGTAGCGGACTAGCACGACCACACATGTCAAACACTGTTAGACAATCTTAGACATTGTGTAGGGAGTGTAAGCTAATACCTAAACTCTCTATAGGAATGATGAATATAGAATAGTTATGGATATAGCCTACACACCCTGCACTAGTAGTTCATGGACGTAGGTTAGAAGTCACCTGCTGCTTCTGGTTTAAGAGAAAGGCCTTCGTAGACGTAGCCTCTACTGCCAGAGGACTTTGTCGAAGAACTCATTTTATGAGTACACTCCAAGAACAGTGCAAAACATCAAGGTTTTTTCAGATGAGAATAGCCTCGTTCGTACTTTCTCTTATTATTCCGTTAGGGATCGTTTTACCTGTCCAAGCGGAACAAGTGCTGTATTGTCAAGAGGAATTAGCTACCGGGTTCTATAAAAAAGAAAATGGGTCTTGGGTTACAGGTAAATTTGAAACTACAAGACTTACTATAAAGTTTAACGACGATTACACTAAAGTTCAGGGTATAGATAACGCTCCCCCCTGGAATTGTTTTGCTTCCTGGTTGGGAACCAAACCTGAATTTGTTGTATGTTCAAATCCGTATCAATCCGGTCATACTTTTATATATAACAAATCAAATAGGAGATTTAATAGGTCCTTTGCCAGTACATTTGGTTATGTGGGCGATGACGCAAATAACAATGATTCTGACACTCTAACAGCAGGAACTTGCACTCAGTTTTGATTGATTATTGAACGTTTTGGTGATCACGGATTACGCAGATGAAACGCACACTCGCAAGTTTGGTTATCGGTTTGTCTCTATTGATGGGGGCAACGACTGCTGCAGTGGCCTTAGATTACAGGGCGTTGAAAGAAGCTTGCGATAGCTTCGATGCGAAAAGATGCGACGAGCAGATGAGAGGAACAGACCCTGTAACGCTTTTTTTCTACGGGAAAGATGAAGTTGGAAAGAAAAATATCTTCGTATCCACGGATGCAATCTGTCTTTCAGCTGAAATGGGTTTGAGAGATGGCGCAGCAGAATGCATCAGACAAGCCAAATTAGGAAACTCAGTTGCGCAATTCCATGTGGGCCGCCTACTCGGCCTCGGATTAGGTTTAGAGCAAAACTATGAGCTTTCTTATATGTGGTTACATATCTCGGCTCAAAAGGGTCACGGCCCAGCGGTAGGATTTCGCGAGTTTATTAGAAGAACGTTAAGCGACGCAGAGCTCCGCAGTGCCAAATTAGCAGCGAATACATGCTTGCAATCCAAATATGCAGATTGCAAAGCGGGAATAAAAATCAAAAGCAATGAAAACGAGACATTCGTCCAAAACCTTTTGAGAAAAGCAAACAATGGAGATGCTTATTCAATGTACTTATTGGGAGCGGCGTACTCCCATGGAGATGGTGTTGTTAAAGACCCAAAAGAGGCTGCTAAGTGGTACCGGCTGGCAGCAGAGCAAGGTGAGGTAAATGGGCAAGTTAATATTGCTTATTTTTATGAAATGGGCATCGGTGTTGTTAAAGACCCAAAAGAAGCTGTTAAGTGGTATCGGCTCGCTGCCGAGCAAGGCAATGCAACTGCTCAGAACAGTCTTGGTATGCTGTACTACTATGGAGAAGGTGTTGTTAAAGACCTAAAAGAGGCTGCTAAGTGGTACCGGCTGGCAGCAGAGCAAGGCGAAGCGTCTTCTCAACTAGGTTTGGGAAGGTTGTACTTCTATGGAGATGGTGTTTCGCAGGACCACAAAGAGGCTGCGAAGTGGTATAGATTATCGGCAGAGCAAGGTTATAAATTTGCACAGGCTCGTCTTGGGACTATGTACGAACGAGGTCAGGGCGTGCTTCAAGATTACAGGGAAGCAGCCCGGTGGTATCGGCTAGCAGCAGAGCAAGGTCACGGTTATGCTCAGGATAGACTTGGCCTTCTTTACGATTTTGGCAACGGTGTTGTTAAAGACCCACAAGAAGCTGTTAAGTGGTATCGGCTCGCTGCCGAGCAAGGCAATGCAAGTGGGCAATTTAATCTGGGCATCAAGTATGCGCTTGCTCAAGGGGTCATAAAAGACGATGTCATTGCTCACATGTGGCTCAATATTGCGTCGTCTAATGGAATAGAAATCGCAGCAGAAAGCAGAGGTACAGTCGAAGAGGGCATGACACGATCGCAAATCGCAGAGGCTCAAAAACTCGCAAGAGAATGTGTGGCGAAAAACTACAAAGGTTGTTAGATTATCCATCAGCGCCGATTTGAGCTTCAGCTTGCGGGCGCTTAACAAATGCAGCTAAAGCGTTAGGGACCGCCCGGCGTAATGGCTGTGGCGGTTTTTCGTTTTTGAAAGGAGCGAACCATGGCGAAGGTTAGAATTATTCACGCCGGACCAGATGACCCGATCTACAAGGGTGGCTTCGTGATTTCATCACACCGAGTACGCACTAAAGAATCGCGCCAACCGAAGGCATCCAAGGACGATGCCAATAAGGAAAAGCCTAAGAAACAGGACTAGTCCACCTTTGGATCAACGGCATTTGATCTTCAGCTTGTGCGCCTTGGCATCCCGCCACATAGTTCTTTATCTCGCACCACACCTCCAGCCAAACCCATTATCAAAGTGGAAGTGATTGTGGTGCAGCTTAT
>JAYPEI010000042.1:2062-4586 GCA_038125665.1 Enterobacteriaceae bacterium | reverse complement strand
CACCAGTAAACATTACGCTTACGCCTAAAAAATAAATCTTCGCGATCTAAAATTAGTGACCAACTCAAATAGCGACGTGAACCAGCGCAATCCATTAGGTTCACGTCCTTTTTGCAGATCATATGGTTAGATCCAAAAGGTGGAGCGGGTAGGGGGAAGTAGCTCATCAAAGATGAGCCGAACCCACCGCATTCTGCAACGCAATCAATGGCTTAACTTAGCACGGGTTTGATAAACCTACACGTAAATTGTCTACCGTTTTGTCTACCGCTCTGTATGTCTGACTGAACAGTGTCTAACCCCGTTATGTAGCTACGCATGTCCTTTGCACAGAAGTACGTAACATTGCGGTTGATACTTTGTATGAACGGAAGGTTTGGAACACTTGGAGCTAAAACACTGTCCTAAGTTTTTAAGCTTCTACTCATTATTCAGTAGCCCGTGTGTTGTGCCCTAATGGCTATGACTTAAGGGCTTGTCTTATCGGTGCGTATGCATACCCGTGCTGGGGCCAGTACCCCTATGCCGGTACGTATTGTTGGGCTGGTACACACACTAAGCTAGAGGGTTGGTAACCAGTTTTAGGGAAGCTTCTCTTCAAACCCCTTTGGTATTGCCGAATTACGGTCACATATTCTTTAAGATTTCTTTTCTCTTAGCCTTAGCTTCTTCGCTTGTGATCACACCGGCATCTTCGAGCTTTTTCAGCTTCTTCAAGCGGATTTCCGCGCTGTCTGATTCCTTGCTAACAGATTTAGCTGGTGGGCTTTTGGGCGCTTCTGCAAATGGATTTGGTCGTCCAGTTAACTCTGAACATCTTTCAAGTGTGAGGCTTCGGCCTTTGGCTTCGTTAACAAATTTTCTGTATTCGTATACTGATTCCCACCTTCCATCAGCTTTTGTTGCACCGAAGCACAATGTCTTGTCAGCCATTTCTTTAAGATGGGAATTTGAAGATGTGTCTGAGGATGCCCCAATATCCCGAACCCCTGAGGTTACGGAGTTAATTGCTGGGTCAAAGATGCCCGTTCCTATCGCCAAATTACCTACGGTGCTTGCTTCCATAAAGTTACAAGACCAAAGAAGAAATAATGGCCCGATAACAGCTGCTTTATTTAAAACTTTCATCACCCATCAACACTCACATATCGCGCAGAATTTCTTTCCTTTTTTCCGCTGCTTCTTCGCTTGTGATTAAACCTGCATCTTCGAGCTTTTTAAGCTTCTCCAGACGGACTTCAATGCTATCTAATTCCTTACCTACGGACTTTGCAGATGAGCTTTGTGGTGGTGAAGCTTCAGGATTTGGCCTTCCGGTTAATTCTGAGCATTTGGAAATTGTGAGACTTCGCCGTTTTGCTTCATCAACATATCGCTGCATAATTCCTGACGTCTGCCAACTAAGTTCATCACCCCGAGTGGCTAAATTACATAGTTGGGTGTTATCAAACTTCCTTAACTCTGAAGGATTGGGCCGTCCGGATAATTCTGAGCATCTATCAAGCGACAGACTTCGGCTTTTAGCTTCGTCAACAAATATTTTGTATGCGTATTCCTGCTCCCAATTTCCGTTGGCGTCTGTTGCACTAAGGCATAAAGCCTTATCAGCAATTTTTTTGATATATGCGTTATTTGAATCTGAACTATTGCTACTTGAGGAGCTCGAATTGTTATTGCTCGAGTTGTAACTATTACAATCTCCAAACTTGCTTAAATTCTGCCTCTGATAACAAACAGGCCCCTTCCAAACTATTTTTCCTTGTTCAGCAAATATCTGCCATTTTTTGCTTCTCATTCTCACTCTGTACATCATCTGACTTCTGTTCTCTGAGAGGCAATCACTAGACGTGTGGCCGCTGTGACAAGCCCAGTGGCTAATCCAGACTTTGCCTTCATCAAACTTTATTAAAAGAGTGCCCTTGTTGAATGCGTTTTGGTATTTGTCCCACTGCTTCTTCAACCAATCGGACATTTCAATCCGACTGTTGCCTATAAATTCAAGCTCTTCTGCATAAGCGGGGCCGATAGCTCCAAAACCAATACAGAGAGCCAATAAAAGGCATTTGATAGTTACCCTCAAAACCATTCCCCCGCTTTTGCGCACTCCAACATGATACTTATTGTTCAATCTTTTTTAACAGAGCCAGTCTTTATAGTCCTAAGCGCTGCTTTCACCATTGCAGTACGTTGCACCCAAAAGCCGCCGCTCGAAACGGCGCGGGTTATAAAGCCTCAACACCCTTTGTAGTTTTTAGACACACATTCTCGTGCGAGTTGTTTAGCTTTTGAGATCTCTTCCGCAGTGATGTTCTTTGCTAAAGCTTTGATGTTTTCAGAAGCAACTGTATCACCGTTAGAAGCGGCAATATTGGCCCACATATAAGCTGTGACATAGTCCCGACTTACCCCATAACCATTGGCATACATGCTGCCCAGATTGGTTTGCGCTGCTGCAAGACCTTGCTCTGCTGCTAGCCGATACCACTTCTCCGC
This sequence comes from Enterobacteriaceae bacterium, assembly GCA_038125665.1. Taxonomy (GTDB): domain Bacteria; phylum Pseudomonadota; class Gammaproteobacteria; order Pseudomonadales; family Pseudohongiellaceae; genus CAILUG01. Next base: position 2,093 of record JAYPEI010000042.1, on the reverse strand, counting down.
CTGTCGGTAGTTGTTAGGTACGCCTGTACCC
>JAYPEI010000042.1:0-2052 GCA_038125665.1 Enterobacteriaceae bacterium | reverse complement strand
GTATCCCCGTTTGACGCTGCAATATTAAGCCACATATACGCTGTAACATTATTTTGGATTACACCTTTACCTTCTGCATACATTGAACCGAGATCGTTTTGAGCACTTGCATTTCCCTGTTCTGCGGCTAACCGATACAACTTCACTGCTTTTTTGTAGTCTTGAGCGACGCCCTGACCCTGCCTAAACATATGAGCAAGATTATATTGGGCAGGACTAAACCCATGCGCTACTGAGCGCTCATACCATTTCGCGGCCTCCTTCCAGTTTTGGCTGAGGCCTGCACCGTTGAAATACATCAAACCCATAGCATACTGCGCAATCTTATGACCTTGTTCTGCTGCTAAACGAAACCACTTAGCTGTTTCTTTCCAATTTTGCTTTACGCCCTGACCCTGCCTGTACATCTGTGCAAGATTGAACTGTGCCTCAGCATCTCCATTTTCTGCGAGCGGACGCCATTCGCGCAGTGCTGTCGCAAAATCACCGCGCTCATAAGCTTTTAAACCCTTCTGGAAATCTAGAGCCGGTGCTTCAGCAGATGTCAGCGTCGCAAAAGAAATACTTATAAACAGACTTGCAAGTATGAGCTTCATCACTTTCTCCATTATCAATAGATGAGAGAAATTCTCAGCAATCTTTATATTGTCTTGCGACGCATTCTCGTGCGAGTTGCTGCGACTTTGATATCTCGGCTGCAGTCAAACGCTTTGCAATGATATCTCTGTTTTTAGGTGCGCTTGGGCTGCCGTTTGATGCCCCAATTATGAGCCACATGTGCGCCATCACATTATCTCTGATGACTCCTTTGCCATTGGCATACATCGCACCCAGATTAGTCTGCCCACTCGCATGACCTTGCTCTGCTGCTAACCGATACCACTTCACTGCCATTTTATAATCTTGGGCTACACCCTTACCTTCTTCGTAGAACGCCCCCAGATTAAATTGTGCAGAAATTAGCCCCTTTTGCGCTGCCAACCCAAACATCTTAGCTGCTTCTTTGAAGTCTTGAATTACACCCAAACCATCGGCGTACATTACTCCCATCATGAACTGAGCGTATTCATTTCCCCTTTCAGCTAACGGTCTCATTTGCAGCATAGCGTATGCGTAATTACCTTTATTGAAGGCCTCATAGCCTTTTTTAAAATCTTGAGCCCACGCACTCGTCGTTGCCCCCATCAAGAGAGACAAACCGATTATCAAACTTGCTAGAGTGCGTTTCACTTCTCTGAGCCCCTAAACACAAAAATTCTGCACTTTATCATTTTAATAATTTGAGCTGCATCAGCCATCACTCAAGAGTTTATGAGCATTAGGTCGAGTGCCCAAGTCATTTATATCCAAATCAAAAGTGTAAAACCCAGTCCAAGCCTTCGCCCCAGAACAGCGGGCCGCGCTGTCCCCACTACACCAATCAGTCTCCTTCTTTTGACCCCTGAACGAAGTGAAGGGGTTCAAATAGAAGGAGACAGACTGGATGACCCACCAATTCAAAAACGTCGTTCAATTCATACCGCTAGAGTTACGAGATACGGCAGACCGTGTTTTAGATCTGGAAGAGTGGTTAGAAGCACTTAATGATCCTCATGCCTTTCAAGATTGGGATTTAGGTATTCCATCGCTTAAAGGAGCTGCGTGATGGGGCGTCGGTACTTCACGCAAGACGATTACGACTTAGAAGACGCCGCATTTGATTTAGGTGCTCGCTACGATTCACAAAGAAAGCAAATGTATATCGATGGTGCAGTCGATCCGCTCGCATTCCTGCATGTGTTTCCAGACAGAATAGTCCCACCACTTGAGCATCAAGCCGTGCTGAAGCGTGAGGACAACGTCGTTTGGCTAAGGCCAGACATTGAGGATGAAGACGAAGATGAAGAAGGAGAAGAAGAAGTTATGGCTAAAAAAGATACCTACCTGACCTGTCCTTACGCTGAGAAGAATGAGTGTAAAGCTTTAGGCGCGCGGTGGGATGCTGACCGCAAAAAGTGGTACGTGCCTGCCGGACAGGATCTAACGCCGTTTACTCGATGGTTAGCTGATTAA
>JAYPEI010000041.1:0-4701 GCA_038125665.1 Enterobacteriaceae bacterium | reverse complement strand
ACCCGCGGCCCTCTGCTCCCAAAGCAGATGCGCTACCAGGCTGCGCTACGCTCCTCAGAAATTAACGGGGATATAAACTATTGTTTTAATTGTTTTTTTAACTGTTACTTCCATGCATTAGCTTAGTAATCAATTAAATTTGTAATAAAAACTTGTCGCAAATGTGCTTAAAATTGTCTACTGTTTGTCTACTAAAACAAACGAATGACCATATATGGCTGAACACAGGACGATTACGCAGGCAGTCTTGGCCAGCTTGAAACCAAACGGCAAGGATCAGTTTGTCCGAGACTCAAGACTTGTCGGTTTCGCGATAAGAATGAATCCAAAAGGGAAGATTTCTTACATAGTCGAAGGCCGGGTTAAACGTGGACCAGCCGTTAGAATACAAATAGGAACACCAGAACTTCAGTCTATCTCTCAAGCAAGGGAGCGAGCAGCAGAACCTCTGCGTTTGATGCAACAGGGAATTGACCCACGAGAACATAGACGTGACCAAGAAAAGGCAAAGCGGCAAGCAAAAGCCCATGACGAAGCCCTATCAATAACCCTTGAGAGTGTCTTCAACCGCTATCTTGAGGTGCGCGCGTTAAGGGCAAAGACAGTGTCAGTCTACAAATCGGCTATGCGTTCTTATTTCTCTGACTGGCTCCCCCAACCAATACGCCAAATTACAAGACCAGCAGTAGAGCAGAGGTTTCTCGAGTTAAGAGCAAATAAGGGTCAAGCGAGTGCCTCTATGGGTTTTCGCGTCCTATCCTCTCTCTGTAACTGGGCAAGGGCAGATGTGGTGGACGGTGAGCCACTACTAAGAGAAAACCCCTGCGATGTACTAAAGCAGAAAAGATATGATCGGTCAGTCAAACCTAGAAAATCCTACCTGGATGAAAAGCAAATAGATAAGTTGCTTCATTATGCTGAAGTCGTACGTAGATGGCCTACACCAGAGCTTTTTACTGAGATCAATAAGGACGGTGTATCAGCACAAGTGATGAATTATGTTCTTCTTCTGTTGTTCACCGGCTTAAGAAAAAACGAAGGCTTGGGACTGCGTTGGGAAGACGTAGACATGACCAAAAGAGTGTTCCTGGCGAGAGACACCAAGAACCATTCAGACCACTTCATACCTATGAGTTTCTACGTATACCGAATTTTTAGTGACCAACTTGCCTTAGCAGGAGACTCACCTTTTGTGTTTCCCTCTGAGAGGTCAGACTCAGGTCATATGACAGAGACAAAGAAACGCCTCAAAAAGATTGTGGAAGCTTCAGGTGTTGAATTCATGCTGCACGATCTAAGAAGAACCTTCGCATCTCATGCGGCAATCCAAGGGATGGAACATGCTGCTATTCAGAGAGCCCTCAACCATAAAGCTACAGGAATAACAGCCCAATATATTCAAGCCACAGTGGAGACTTTAAGACCTGTGTTCGATGCTGTGGCCAGAGGCTATCTAACCTACTTTGACCCAGACTTAGCTCGTGAAATCTATGGGCCTGAAGCTGTAGCAAGAGAAGCTGCTGAGGAATTTGAGCAATTCAAAGAAATCGACAATGATTTTGATCCAAAGTTTTGACGTGGAGGCGGTGGTGTCATGAATACCTCAAAACGAATTACCGCTTGGGATCGTTTCAATGAAACCAGAATTCATAAACCTTGGCTGTTAACCCTTGTCTACACTTTTATCGCGTTTCTTATTAGCACGGCAGTGTTCTTCCCTAAATGGCCTTATGCTTTCAATGCAATGGTTATGTTCCCGTTACTATCGTCAATTGTAGCACTATGTTGGGTGCCGATTTACATACTTTGTGGAGTGATTTTTGGTTTGATTTCGTGGGTTTATAAACCTATTGACGATAAACTTTGGTGGGGTTTTTGTTCTAGAGTTTACTATTGGGTCATACGGTGGTTCGGCGCCTATCTCCCCCTTTATATTATAGGGCTGACTGCGGCGACGATTACTGCTTACTTCTGGCCAGCCCTGTTTCCAATAGACCTTGGTAATCTTTGGTTCCATGACGTTCCAGCTGATTTTATGACCGGGGAATGGGGAAATTAGGACTACAACAGTTTGAAATGGCGAGCACTTAAGACCGTCTGCGGAATTTGGCCATGATATCTGATAAAATTTTGCCGTTTAAAAATGCTGACGCGGCGATGGATTATGTCGAAAAGTATTTCAAACCTGGTTCTTTAAATCGTTCGACAAGGTTTGTGGGGTCAGTTAAAGCAATCTTAGACCATACATCCCCCGAAGTCTTTCTTGTTGAGGTTTGTCTCAGAAAGGGGGTGCTTTTTAAGCGTAAAGAAAGACAACTGGTTGCCGCTGCGCTTCATCCTGACCTCTACAAAGATGATCCCCGCCTTGCCAGAGGAGAAGCAGTTAGTGAGGCGCCTGAGCCAATGTTTAGTTTAAGAGAGGGGGACCTCGTTTATTGGGGGTTTGATCGCAAAAAACATGGTGCGGCTGCTGGATGGATTTTAGATAGGTTAAGTCTCAATTTAGACTTGTCTTCTGGGGAATTTATAGTTTCTCCAAAATAAATTTATCTAATTCATTATTACCATGAAATAGAGCCCGCCATCTCTCCAACTATTATTTTGATTTTGGCACCGCTCTTCATATTGCCGGTACCGATGCCGGTGACTTTAGTTCCCATGCCTTCTGGTTTCGCTGTGAGATTTAGAATTGCTGTACCTGTATCGCCGTCACTGCAGTTGATTAGAAATAAATGCTTAACCTTATTCTTTGCAAAATCCGTGCTAAATTTTCCTGTCGAACTGTTACCAGTACATGATTTTTCGCCATTGGTGGCTTCTAGAGTTGCATCTTTCGGGCTCCCATGAATTAGAGCTACGGAGCCGGAAAACTCTCCAAACAACACAACAAAATCATCCGGTGATTTCTCAATCTTAATAGCTAAATCAGGGTTCGAGGCACAAGCAGATAGACCAAGAATTGCCAATAAACAAAGAGCATATGCATTGACGCGACGTATCATTTTAAATCCCATTTTTAAGCTAAGAAGAAATATTGATTATGTTGTTTCGGAGCTGAATCAAAACCTTAAAAGTAAAAAGTGGTTTGTCCAAGCATTTTAAACATGCATTAGAAGTGCCCTAGGAAGCCCTCAGAGACTCGAGGAGAGTCCTCCTGCTTTTAACCTAGGTATGTGGCTTTAAATCAATAGAATCACTCCTTGAGTCTCTAAGGAGTCTACAGAGGCATAGTGAAATTAGGACTACAAATTAGGTGATCAGAGGAGGTGAAAACTCTGGTCTTATCTACACAAATTTTGGTCTTAGTTTTTGTAGTTTGAACTAGCCTGAAGATACCCTTTGGTTGGTAAATTTAGAGCTTAAAAATAAAAAAGTTCGGGTAATGCGAGAGAGGGAGGGAGAGGTACACTAAAGGTATATCTTATATTCTTTATTTCTTGTGTAATAACTAAAGTAACTAATTGTTATTATTTAATATATATCATGACATAGGTACATATTTATGGTATAATTAGGAATGAATGATGAGGTTATACCAAAGCTAGGTTTAGGCCACTCAGAACTCTTAGATGTACACCGATGGAGTGATTATCCTGAGGTCAATGAATTTATTAATAAGATCTATGCTTCTCTCGATTTTTCTGAGGTAGGTAAGGAGAAGACAGCTAAGCATAATTTGAAGGTTGTCTTGCTGGATCTTTATGTGAGGTGGATTGAGGACCCTGACCTTGTCACAGCCTTTAGTAGGACTCATTCAGACTACAAAGCCAAGTCTAGATACAACGCACTTAAGATCTCAAAGAAGGTCATACCTGTAGTCGATATACTGATTGCTGCTGGTCTTCTTCATCAGAGGTTGGGTTGGAAGGACGAAACTCCAGGAGGCTTAGGTTTTCGCACTAGAATCTGGCCAACCTATGAGCTGAGGGCAATTTTTCAGGAATGTGGCATCGATCCTAAGAAGATTACTCATCATCCTGATCGAGAGACTGTGCTTCTTAAAGATGATGACAAAAAACTAATTGAGTATAAGGACACAACCTTCACAATCTCGCTAAGGAGCTTTCTGAAAGAGTTTAATGAGTTCTTACTGAAGACTGAAATTCATCATCCAGACCACTACGAACGGTCCTCTTTTACATACTGTGTCTTCTCGAAAGGAAGTTGGGATTACCACGGTAGGTTTTATAACGGATGGCAAGGCATTCCATCTAAAGATCGTCCAGGAATTTTGTTGAACGGTCAGCCTACAGTCGAAATCGATTTCTCAGCTATGCATCCATACCTAATCTACGCAGAAGCAGGATTGAACCTGAATGCGCTAGATGATTCCGGCTTACTTGTTGACCCGTACGAACATGAAGACTTCAGTAGAGACCAGATGAAATCAATGTTTCTGGTGATGATTAATGCTCGTAGTGAAACTATGGCACTCAGAGGGTATGAGGCATAAAGCTAATGCGAAAGGATGCAATGATTGCCGAATTTATAATGAGAAGTTTTTTGCACGCCGGTAAACCAATCCTGCCTATTCACGATAGTTTTGTTGTTGAGGCTTCGGAGGCCCAGCGTTTATTGAGAGCAATGTTTGAATCTCTCCGGTTTATCTTGCGTCCAGGAGTTATCAATAAATCTGCATCAGGCTTGCCCTTTGTGAAAGTAATAATGACTGATAAGGCCAGGCATTTCCTTCCTGAAGAA
>JAYPEI010000040.1:0-5006 GCA_038125665.1 Enterobacteriaceae bacterium | reverse complement strand
GTTTTGGTTGTAGATCGTCAACAGTGGTCTGAAATTTATAACGGTTATCCCAAAACCCGGTTATGTCTACTTCGTAATCTTTAGCTTTATAGGTGTGGTTAACATTAGGATCTGCAGTGACCTTCGAAACAGATGCCGGAGAAACGCAACGACCCAGATTCCTCCCCGAGTCCAACATGATACAGGTAGCGTAGAGCTTGGGAGTATTGAAACGTCCTAAATTACCAGTTGCAATTACATGATCACCAGCTTTAAGCGTATCCGCTGTCCAGTTTTCGCGGCGATAAGTTGGAAGATTTCCAGGTGGATGCAATGACCACTGTTCCTTAGTTCCTTCCGAAGTAGTGATTTCTACATCGTAACGTATGTGGGGATTTGTCCACCATACTTTGGTAATGATACCTTCCACGCGCCCATCGGTAGTGTCATCAAACTCTGTGACAAAGGCGTGGTGTGCCTGGAGGTTTTTCGCAAATAAGCACAACATTAGGCTAATAAAAGCATTACCTAAAAAACTTTTGATGCTTTTAATAGTTTGCCATGCTTGTTTAGCATGGCAGCATTGACTGGCAACCTTGTACACTAATTGAATACATAATTTTAAGCCCCAAGAGCCACAGACTAATTTCACCAGCATGACTATTTCCCCTCAAAAACAGTTATGTCTGCAAATCTTATATAAAGTTATTCTCTCTTAATTATTTTTTAACTCATCGATCCATTGATCAACTCTTCGTTCTAGTAGATCAAGAGGTAATGCTCCTCCTGCTAAAACAGTATCATGATATCCGCGCAAATCAAATTTATCTCCTAAAGCCTCTTGTGCTTTATGTCGTAACTCTAAGAATTTCAACATGCCAATCTTGTAACCAGTGGCTTGCCCAGGGTAAACGATGTACCGACGAATCTCGGATGTAATGCTCTCAATAGGTTCTGGAGAATTCTCGGCAAAATAATCAATGGCTTCCTGCTCAGTCCAGCCCTTGGAGTGCAGACCAGTATCTACCACTAGGCGGATAGCCCGCCAGCTCTCTCCAGTCAGTTGACCAAAGCGAGAATATGGATCTGAATAAGTGTCAGGGAACTCTGTTGCAAGTAATTCAGAATACAAAGCCCAACCCTCAACATAAGCTGTAAAACCTAACTGTGTACGGAATTTTGGAATATTTTTCAGTTCTTGTGCGATAGATATTTGCATGTGATGACCAGGAATACCTTCATGATAAGCAATATTTTCTAGCTGATTTTTAGGCATAGCTGTCATATCTGAAAGATGAGCATAATAGATCCCAGGGCGACTACCGTCAGGGGTTCCTGAATAATAATGTTGAGCAGCTCCATCTTGCTCACGAAATGGTTCAACTCTTTTAACAACAAGGTCAGCTTTAGGTAGGACATTGAAGAACAATGGCAGGTTCCGCTTGATATTTTCAATCACTGTGGTGGCATCATCAATATAAGCCTGACGTCCCTCATCTGTATCGGGATAGTAGTTGAACTTGCCATCTCTAATATGGGCAAAGAATTCCTGTAAGCTTCCTTCAAAACCTACTTGCTCTTTGATTTTTTCCATATCTTGTCTTAGTCGCGCAACTTCAGCTAACCCAATTTCATGAATCTCATCCGCTGTGAGATCTGTGGTGGTGGTTCTTGCGAGCAAGTAATTATAGTAAGCCTCCCCATCTGGTTGTGATCCTATCCCTGATGAAATTTTTGGCGCTAAATCTTCTTCAGCACGAGCCCAACTGATAATACTTTCATAGGCCGGCTTAAATGAACCTACTAAAGCTACTTCACCCTGAGCTAACAATGAATCTGCTTGTTCTTGTGTAATTTTCTCGTTAGTCAATAATGTGTCTATCTCTGTCTTCATATCCGCCCAGATATCGCTATCCTTATTATCATCGAAGGGTGCACCAGTAATGATTTTCTGGGATTGAGCCTCCACTTCTTTAAGCGCAAATAAAGGAGTGCGCACACCTTTTTTTGAAGATTCACGAGCGATTGTCAGTAACTGCTCGGCGGCTCTACCTGAGGCCTGAATTCTGGCTATGTATGAAAGCATATCCTCATATTCAGCAACGGAATGGAAATTAATCAAAAAGGTTGGGAAGAAACTTTGAGCGCCATTCATTTGATCAAAAGTAAGCCCTGAATAGATGAAGGGGACAGAGTCTTTCTGACGCTCATACTGTCTCACCCATAAGTCAAATGATAACTTGCCGTCATCAGTGAGCTTCTCATAATCGAAAGATTCAAGCATTTCGGCCACGCTAGCTTCATACCAAGCTAGTTCTTCCAAGAAAGATTCAACCGACATATCATCAATTTCATCTTTTCGTTCTGGACGCCCCAGCATAGTCAGCTCCATAGGGCTACGTAAGAGGCTTTCCTCATACTGCTCATCAAGCCAGAGGGACAAACGTGAAGTTTCATTGATGTCACCCAATGCGGCATCTTGTTGAGACTGCAGATCTTGCTCCTCTGAACAAGCTAACAATCCTGTTGCGAAAAATGCTATCAGCATCTGCTTTAATATTTGTATTTTCATGATAATGTCTCGTTCCATTTATTTTTTAGTGGGCAGTTACCCGCCAACTTAAAGCACTTAAGGTGCAAGAATTAGTGAATTAGAATAATAAACTCAAGCTATGCAGCTACTACTTTCCATTTAAATAAGCGTACAGCAAATAACAAAGAGACCATCAACCAGACTAACAACCCGAGCAACTGTGGGACTAACTCAACTAATCCAGCTCCATTTACTATAACTTCACGTAACCCTCTTGCTACAAATGAAAGAGGTAAGGCATTGGCTATGGGCTGTACTAGTTCAGGTAACACATCAATAGGATAGAAAATACCAGACAAAAACATCTGGGGGAAAGTCACCAAATTCCCTAAAGCCATAATACTTTGCTGAGTCTTAGCCAAACTTCCCATAGCAAAACCGATACCTAGAAATACGGCAGTGCCTAGAATTATTAGTACATAAATAAGCAATAATGGACCTGCTAGAGTTATCTCTAGCCCAAAAACTGCTATCAGAAGCAGTACAGATAACTGTACAAGACAGAAGCCTCCCCTAGCCAACACAAGTCCACCTATGAATTGAGAAGGTCTCAATGGAGTGACGAACAGTCTCTTCAAAATTCCCTTACGACGGTATTCCACAATATTGTAGCCACTACCAGCAATAGCAATTTGCATAACAGTAAAAGCTAGCAATCCAGGGACTAAAAAACTGAGGTAATTCTGAGCCCTTGCTTTGACATCCTCTACCGCTATAGAAAATAGCGGTTTTTCACCTCGTAACTGCCTCTCTACTTGCACTAATACTTGCTCTAGCATAGGCATGATGAGTCCAAGCTCACGAACTTGCGCTTTATCGACAACTACTTTTAATTCTGCTGGCGATCCAGCATCTTGAAAACCTGGCGGAAGAATTAAGAGCAGTTTAACCTCTCCATCGACAACTTTCTCGCGCAAATCACTCTCATTACCAGTTTCAACACTAAACTCAGGAACCTCTTTTAGTGCTTTAATAAAAGCATCTGATAACTCATTCCCTGCAAGATCAGTAAAACCTAAAGTGAAACTCTCTTCATTAGCTCGACTCCCGAAGGAGAAGGCAAACATAAATAATAGCGGGAAAAATAAAGAGAAAAACAATGCCTGACGATCTCTTGAGAGAATCCTCAGAAAGGTTTTCATCATTGTGAAGGTGACAGACATTCCAAATCCTTTAGCAATTCAGACTCTATTCTCTCAAAGCAGTACCCGTCAGGTGTAAAAATACATCCTCCAGTGTTCCATGAGATCTAGCCTGTGGTGGCTCCGGGGCGTGTCGCATGATGAGCTCAAGAGGTTCTCCCTCCGCTATGATATGACCATGATCCATAATAGCGATCCGATGACATAGTGCTTCAGCCTCTTCCATATTATGAGTGGTAAGCACAATAGTCATCCCCGCAGCATTTAACTCTCTGACTAGTTGCCAAAGCTTATGTTTAGCCTGTGGATCTAGCCCTGTTGTAGGCTCGTCCAAAAAAAGTATCTTGGGTTCATTCACTAAAGCACAGGCAATTGAAAAACGCTGTTTTTGGCCCCCAGAAAGTCGAGCAGGTTTGGCTTTAGCTTTTTCTTCTAAATTGACTTTAGCTAGCAAACTCATCGCATCATGACTGCGGCCATAGAGTTGAGTGAATAAGCTGAGAAGCTCAAGTAAATTGACATGATCAAAATACTCATTTGCTTGTAACTGAACTCCGATTAATTCTTTCACTTTATGAGGGTCTTTTGTGACATCAAATCCACAAATATTTGCTTCACCCTCATCTATATCAGTTAGGCCCTCAAGCATTTCTAGCGTGGTGGTTTTACCAGCACCATTCGGGCCGAGCAAACCGAAAATTTCTCCGGCGCTTATGGCGAGTGAGACTTTGTTAACAGCAAAAAAGTGTTTGCCCGACAGGTCAGGAAGCGGGTAACGCTTGACCAAATTTTTGGCTTGTAGAATGGGCATCAGTGTAGAACCCCTATGATTTAGTTGGGGGATTCTACACTAAATTAACAAAAGATCACTGTGAGAGAAATTTAACCTACTATGCCGTCTGCTGGTACGAGTAAACCTGCATTTGATAGCCCAACGATATCAACCACACCATCTGTATATCCCTCAGCAATAGCTGTCCAGTTTCCATCGCCATCATCATCACGAAACACTTGAAAATGAGTATTACCAGTATTCTCAGTGCTAGTGTTTACTATAAGGAGATCGCCATTGACTTTCACTACACTTATATTGAGGTTAGCATCATGGTTTCCCTCGTCAAATCCTTGGCCATGGTGGCCTCTACCATGGCGTGATAGTGTCGCTCTTACAGCGCTTGTGTCATATTCTGACCGGCTAATTGTCGAGACAACAGTATCAGCTGTAATCGTGTCTCCCTACAAAACAGCAGTGACATCTTATCAAATAAAAATGAACACTAACTTAAGCAGGA
>JAYPEI010000039.1:0-5536 GCA_038125665.1 Enterobacteriaceae bacterium | reverse complement strand
GTTCATCCTATGCAAACTGTGCTTGATTGTCTTTGGTGCTTTGTTGGCTGTGCAGAGTGTTTGAGTAGGCTAAATTTCTAGATGACTTAAAAGCGTATTAGGTCTATATCAACAGACATAACAATAAAAAGCAGAGGATGCTGTTATGGGTCTATTTAGAACTTCACTTCCTGTGGTGCTATCTTGCGCTGTGATATCTGCTCAGGCTGCTACTTCAACAGCACAGCGTCAAAGACTGAACTGGAGTTTATACAGGGCAAGAGTTTGTCGTTTGGTTCTAGCCTAAATAATGAGCTGTACTTGCCAGCAGGTAGCTCAGATAAGATCGCAGTAGTCATTTTCCTTCATTAAACAAAAACCATCCCTCGAAGACATACTAGGGAGAACTAATCAGTCTTTTAATATTTGTATTTTCTGCCCAGATTTGCGATGAATTATTTTTTAGCTATCGGAGTAGCCTAATTTAGGAAGTTCAGGTGGGAGTGAAAAATGACAGAAATACCTGATGAAGAAAAAGCATCAAGGCCAGTAGGCATGGCGATCTTGTTTGGATTTTTGCTCGGGATCAGTTCTCATGAGCTTTTATTGCATTATTTTCCTTCGTACTTGTGGTTTTCTGTCGTAGCTATTTTCCCTGGCCTTTATTTATTGCGAATTTGGAGCCGTGCTAAGCTCAAATCGATGGGCGTCATTGAATCTGACGATATGACGATTTCACGAAAATTAATGGGCAAAGTCTCCTATTCGGAGTCATTTTATATTACTTGTCAGCTCCTATTTTCTTTTTGTTTCTTGATTACCACCGTCGGTGGTAATCTCTTAGCCATGAGGTTTTCCCCAGAGTCAGCAACACTCATCCACGTGTTTGACCTGGCACAAAAGCTTGCTATTTGAATTGAGTGTCTAGTAGACAGAAAATGCCGAATTTTTTGTCTGGTGCTCTGATGGCTTAGTAGACTGTCTGAGTAAGCTTTAACATCGTGCAGCTGCTGTTTGAGACTACAATAGACGAATCTTCAGATGTCCTGAAATAGTATTAGGTCTGCACAAACCAAGGGTAATTTAATGAACCAAGAGACCTAAAAACCCCGGACGCAGACGCACTCGGAGGCTTGGTAACTTTTTTGCTCCTTCAGATACTCTTAAAACCATCCGATTTCTTTCATGTAAGCCAAATATCAAAGCCCATCGCCTCATACTCTAATTCCGATTTGTAATAAAGGTTTTAGCGTTATGTCCGATATCAGAAATTAAACAGTTATAAAGATAATTTTGTCCGGTTTTGTATCATGAGAAAAATACCGATAATTACTATCCTTACAATTATGCTAGCTGCCGGCTGCGCATGGATGCCTAGAGCTGATTTAGCTCAGTACTCTAGTCAAAAACGTGTGTTAAGTGCAGAACATTGGGGAGAGTTGGCAACTGAAGTTGCTTTTGAGCTTGATCAAGCCTATCTCAGGCCACGGAAAGTCAAGAGCGTTTATATTAATCCGGGGCGTACTGACTCAGCTTTTGAAAAGGCATATGAACGCTACCTTGCACAAGCGTTAATTAAGAAAGGATACGTTGTTTCGAAAGCTCCTGGTGACTCAACTGTAGTTAATTTTGACGTAGAAACATTTCTTTACTCAGAGAAAACCAAAGAAAGATGGGCTTTTTCAAAAGAAACTATTTGGGCGACAATCTTTGCTCTATCTGACGAAGTAATTACAGAGATAACTACGAAAGACCTTTTTGATGTCACGCTTGTTTCAGTGAGCGCAATTTATGATCTACTGAGCAAAAAAAATCAAATAACTGATGCGGAAGTATTAATTACGACCAATATCCAAAGTTTTTATCAAATTGAGTATCTGGCAGCCGATGAATTTTACATAAATCGAAATGACTTTATGTTGTATTGGAGTGATAAAGCACCAATTGCACCGCGTCTCCAAGGCCATCAAACGAACGTTACCCTCGATTTGGTAAACATGAGAATAGTTCCATGAAGCAGTTTAAAACCTTTATGTACTTATCGAGTATGGTCCTGTTATCTGTAAACATTAGTGCTTGTTCATTTCTTGAAGATTTATTCGTTGAAGAACGGTTTGCTAAATTCAAAACACCGACTTATTCAACCTATGCAACTGACGGTTCGTCTCATGCAAGTCGATCCAATCTGATTATTAAGGCGGCCTATGACGGGGTAGACCTTTTATTTGAGCGAAGCTTGGCGGTTATCAGCCCAAATGACAATATTTTAGCAACAAGCATCGTAAATGTTTCAGACGTTGAATCATCCTCTGATTTCGGACGAATGATGACAGAACAGGTTGCAGGACGTATCGCCCAAAAGGGCTTAAAAGTTATTGAGTTAAAGCTTCGAGATAATATTTCAGTTAATAAAGAAGGAGAATTCATATTATCTCGTGATAACGAAGTCTTGCGCCAATCCTATGATGCGCGCACTGCTGTAACAGGCACCTATGCGATAGGTGAAACTTTCATTCATGTCAATTTGAAGCTTATAGCTCTGCAGTCAAGTCAGATACTATCTTCAGTTGATTTTGTGGTACCAGCTTCTGAATGGCATCAGCGAGATGCAAGGGCGTTGCTGGGTCGCTAGTATGACTAAACATGGATCGACAACATTAATCTGGCTGAGCTTATTAGTGTCTGGCTGCACTTCAATAACAACTACGGCCACCAACCCTATATCTAAGACGGTTAAACCCCCAGTCATCGATACCCTTGATAAGGTTGCTAGAATCGAAGTTGGTGAGTCCGTTGTGGGTTTTGGATGTTCGGATGACAAGCATCTTTTGATTTTGCCTGATCCCTTTGACATCAATAATCCTCTAGATAGGGCTAAAGCGGCTGCGGCTTATGATGCCCTATTCGGAGATATGAAGGACCATCCACCTGTATATTATGATAAGCAGCAGCCATTCCCTAACGATCAATTATTGGCACCCACATTTCATGTTGAGGAAAGAGTATCGTGGTGGGCAAGTAGCATCTGCGTTGCAGTCTCGGGTTATAGGGGGAGATTAGTCGAAATTAGAGATGGCAAAAAAACGTCGAGAGACGTAAGGGCCGAAAATGTCTCTTCTTTACAAGTTTTATCGATTGTAGACGACACAAATCATGGTGCCACGACAGCCAATGCTAAATCAGCCGAACACGAACCAATGATAACTGAAGAGGGTTATCGGGCCTTAAGGCGTCTTTTGATCGAATCAAATAATCCCCGCTGAAGTTTTTTCGTAATAGCCTCTTCAGGTTTTGGTGTGATGAGGCTTGTAACCCTTGCCTCTGGCTTTTGCTAATTAAGCAATCAGACAGTCATTGGGGAGTTGAGACTTTAAAGGCTGCTTGGAAGAATCTCTTTAATACTGATTATTGTGAAGTAGAGGTAGAGACCTTTTGAAGGGAAGCCTATTGCTACTCTCTCTTAGAGATACCTTTAGATACTTATATATCCCCCCCTACATATGAGTTACAAAACTTTGTAGTTGAAAACAGGTATTGTTGGTGCAGGTGATCCACGTGGGTGAAGAGTTGAAAATCTCCTTAATCACTTTTCTAGTCCATCAAGCTATCCACCACTCCTCTCCGGTATAGCTCTAGCCCAGAGTAGTAGGCCATCGAGTCGTTTGAAGTCTCATTCATTTTAGCCAAGATATCTTTTGGAACTCCGTTTTTGGCTAGAGCCTCGTTCATTTCTTGGGTAGCCATTGAAGAGGCGAATTTTACGTTTTGGGTATTTTTTGTAGCTGTGGGCAGTCCAGCTCTATGAAATCCAAACTGGCTATGTCGGTATGCGAACAGTTGAGCTCCACTTGTAGCAATCAATACGCATGCGCTTTCGCATCGGTCTTTGATATATACATTTACTTTTTGATTCTTGACTAAGTTTGAGATGTTTTTGGCTTCATCGATTATGCCTCCCTGACTATTTAGAATGATCCCTCGAAGACTGTTCTGACCTAAATACGCATCCAGTGATTCGACAGTCGCCTTCCCTAGATATCCATCGATCAACAAAAGTCCATCGCTGATTTCTTCAGCTTCTGCAACATCAATATTTTGGAGGTTGTTAGCAATTTCTATTTGAAGAGGTAATTCCAACGATTTGCTAACGAAAATGATGGTTTGAGCTGCTACTAGTAGAAAGGCGAGCATAAAAGAGAGTCGGCTAGAGCTTTGTTTGTTCGACCTCTCATAGAGGAATATCAAAGCAATTAGGCTGAGGAGTAATATCAGACATCGGATCAGATATGTAACCAGAATGCCTTGCCAGCTACTTTGGATATAGTCTGATTCAAGTCCCGTTAATCCGAAGATCACTGCAGGCAAAGCCAGTAGGAGACCTAAAAAAACTATTAGTTTCATAACTACATTTGTTCAATCATTCTTAATAGCACTTGTACGATAACGATTAATAAAATACCTAGGGTATTTAGAGCGTATTGAATCCCGCTGTTTGGTCTGTGTGTAACTACATACCCTTCACTGTGATCCCATGAGGTACTTCCTTGATCTTTTAACCGACGGTAACTCATGTATAGAGTGATTATGTTGATTAATGGAATTCCAAACGCCAGACCTTTTACCCAGACGCCCAAGTCTCGGAATACGCCATTTATAATTCCAATAGGTGAGCCGTCCGGCCTGGTCACGCGAATCCCAAAAATCCACTTTCCGATACTGGAACCAGAAAAGCCAGTAAGGATTCCACCGATAATTATTGAAATGAATATCGTGACTAAAAGATCGGCGACAGGATTAAGGGATGAAAAGAAAGCTTCTGCTGACATAGGCGCGATTGCGTACCATGCCAAACCTAAGAGGAAAGCGCCTATCGCACCATTGATAGAAATATCTAAAAATCTGGCGCCATATCTTCTCCAAGGAGTTACTGGATTAATAAGCCAGCCATTAATTCGAGCATTATTGTCTGTCTCATTATCTTTAATATTTTCGGAAGCAGTACTTGCAGTAGAGCTTTCTACTTTGATTTCGTCGATTTCAGATTGGTCTATTTCTTGAGTTTCAGCTATTGGGTCAGAGTCGACTTTAATGTCGTGGGATAGATTCCTAGTTTTGCCCAGATCCCTAAATTCCATCCACTCTCGTGATTCGCCTTCTTTGACTAGTGTCATGTCTGAGATGAGG
The DNA here is from genome assembly GCA_038125665.1 of Enterobacteriaceae bacterium. Lineage (GTDB taxonomy): Bacteria > Pseudomonadota > Gammaproteobacteria > Pseudomonadales > Pseudohongiellaceae > CAILUG01. The sequence goes on along the minus strand of JAYPEI010000039.1, from coordinate 373 downwards.
CCGAATGCATGTAGCTCGCTTAATTTCTCAAATGTGAAGGGGCCCACTGATTTATCATTATCTCTGTAGAACCACTGTGAACTTTCCACTGACTACTATCCTTGAAGCGCAAGTTACTAGATTTAATCCTACACGATAAGATCAAGTGATATACAAATTTGGTTTGCAGTTGCTTAGGTACATCTGTAGTTACAAAGAGGTTTATTTAGTTACTTTTTTAGTTACATTCGGCTTGAATAAGCTACAGATAGTTTGTTAGCGTGCTACTAAATACGGGGATTTCAGAGATCTTTGGGAAGTTTAAATGGTGGCTATGGAGGCCACTGAATATCTAAAAAATCGCAGTAAAATAGCCCGTCTTTACTGAGTATTA
>JAYPEI010000038.1:4072-5560 GCA_038125665.1 Enterobacteriaceae bacterium | reverse complement strand
GCGAAGATCAAGAGCTTTTGCTTCGGGCACATTACTCAAGTTGCTATCACACACTCCCGGAGCATCTTCTTGCTTACCGTATCCGCACTCATACTCCTTGGAAGAAGCGGTTTCGCACTCGTATCTCTATGGGCAAAATGAAAGTTCGGCATTTTCTAAATAGAGAGGAGCCAATAAATTCTTTGCTTAGTGGGTTGGTGGAGCTTGTTAGACTTGGTTACGATGGTTGGAAGGAGATCCGTCACAGGTTATTGTTTCCCACCGCCGTTAGTCAGAGCAATATCCCAACACAAGAAGAGCGCCAAGAATGGGAGATGCTAATTTCAGAAATCAAAGTCTCGTCCGAACGCTAGACAGCAAATAGGTGATAAATGGCAAACACTGAAGCAGAACAATTATGGAGTGCTAACGTGCCCACAATCATGTTCGTGGCAACAACCCCTTTTGCAGTGAATGCCTTTTTGGCAAACCATATAGGTGCCTTGTTAAAAATTTACAAAGTTGTTCTTTGCACCAATCTTGATGCATACAAACTAGCTCCTGCTTTGCAAAGTAACGTAGAAGTGCACCACATACCATTCGCCAGACCGGTCGCAATTGGCATTGACCTGAAAAATCTTCTGATCCTGACTATATTGGTTCGCAAAGTCAAGCCAACAGTGATACATAGCATTACTCCCAAGGCTGGACTATTAGCCATGTTGGCAGGCTTAATAGGCCAGGTCCCTAACCGCTGGCATACATTTACTGGTCAGGTCTGGGCAACCAAATTAGGGTTATCTCGTATTATCCTCAAGGCATTTGATCAGCTTATCGTAATGCTTGCCACTAAGGTTTTTGCTGATAGCGCCTCTCAGTGTCGTATGTTAGAAGATGAAGGAGTTGTCCAAGACAGCCAAATTGAAATTTTAGGTTCTGGATCAATCGCAGGGGTCGACATCAGTAGGTTTTGCCCTGACACTCCTAATCGCGAAAGACTACGGCAACAAATGGACACTGATGCGAATACATGCGTATTTCTGTTTGTTGGTCGTCTAGCTAAAGACAAGGGGATATTTGATCTCATTCAATCGTTCCTTGAGCTTTCCACAACTGTCCATGGCATCGAGCTTTGGGTTGTTGGCCCAGACGAAGAAAAATTGCTGCAAACACTGCAGGAGGCGGCAGAGGGCTGTGTTGCACCAATTAGATGGTTGGGTGAAACAACGACACCCGAACAATTCATGGTGGCAGCAGATGTCCTGCTCCTGCCGAGTTACCGAGAAGGTTTTGGATCGGTCATCATCGAAGGGGCCGCTTGCAGCATTCCCGCAATTGCCTATCGCATCAATGGTGTGATTGACGCCATCGTAGATGGCAGGAGTGGCTTACTTGTCGAGGTGGGACAAACCGCAGCCTTTGCTGCAGCTATGAAGCGAATGGCGCTTGACAAAGAGTTACGCTTGTTTCTCGGAAGGCAAGCGCGGGAGCGAGCAGTCCAAGGTTTCA
>JAYPEI010000038.1:0-4062 GCA_038125665.1 Enterobacteriaceae bacterium | reverse complement strand
ATGCGTGGCTTGAGTTCTACAGACGCCATCTGAACCAACATGATGAAGCAATTTTTTAATTTCACTATTGGGCTGGTGTCACTTGCTATCCTCCTGTTTCATCTGTTACCCCTCACTCTATAGGTACGGTTTTGATACCAACGGCCAATACTCCAAGGAGGCGACGGGATTAATCGGGATAACTGAATTTTAAAAGATCCAATTTTCTTGATGCGCCATTTACACGCCGACAGTCACTCTGCATTAGCTGCGGAATCCTGACCCCTGGTTAAATCCAATTGGTAATTATATACGTTTATCCAGTTTGACTAATCTACCTCAAGGTCGAGGTCTGCTTAAGTGATTTGCTCTACATATCAGAAGAAAAAGAGACAGTTTTTAGGTATCACAAGCCCTCTCTTTTCATTACTGTTACCCCCTACGGGAGGCTAGTCATCTGCCCACCAAACTTTTTCATACAACACTCTGCCATAGCTTGCATGGTGGACTTCGCTCCTTTTTCCGCTTGCGGCCAATACAAAAATGATTATCGGATATCTTGAAAAAGGAGATGTGTCATCAGTCCACATTCACCAAGTGTAGGTTTGTATGCGGGTGCAAGACAAGTCTAAACACCATATTCTGGCAAGATAAAGAGATGTTTTGGGCATCGCAAAAGAGTGATGTACTATGTTCACAGATATCTTTCATGCTCTATAAGCTGGCAAGCTGTTTCTGGCAGCACGATAGAGCTACGAAGCTTAAGGGTTCGGAGCAAGGCCAGGGGTATTGATACGACTGTTTGACATTTTGTTGGCGTTTCTTGGCCTTGGATTTGGTATTCCAATTTTCCTAGTGCTCACAATATTATTATTCTTTGATACAAGAAGGCCTTTTTTGTTACAAACACGCCTTGGGCGTGGGGGGAATAAGTTTACACTAATTAAATTCCGCACCATGCTGCCGGACACAGAGGATATTGCAACACATTTAGTAAGCCCAGCAGCGGTGACATACTTCGGGCGCTTTTTACGCCGGTCTAAACTTGATGAGTTGCCGCAGCTTTGGAATGTCCTTGTGGGCGACATGAGCCTAGTTGGGCCGCGGCCCGGCCTACCAAATCAAATTGAGTTGACCGAAGCACGAGAGGCACTTGGTGTATTTAATGTGCGCCCTGGAATAACTGGTCTCGCGCAGATATGCGGGATTGACATGTCTACACCTAGATTATTGGCTCAAATAGATGCGCGCATGATCGCAGAAATGTCTATTTACAATTATTTCAAATATATAACCCTTACATTTGCAGGCAGAGGTGCAGGTGACCGTATAAAGTAATTATTAGTCTAGAAAGAACACTCTTTTGTTGTGACGTGTATATTTTCGTAACAGTGCTTCCTAATGCTTAGCGGTTGTTTATTCTATCAAATCAATCGACCATGTCACATTCTATCTAGCCAATTTTTGGCATGATTTGAACAATACTCGGGTCTGAGCCCTACAGGTTCTTAGGTTCACCAACTTCTGTAGATTCGTCAATTGTTTGTATTGAATCCAGATCAGCTTTTACCACAAATGACAAAAACACCTAGATATAGGTTTGTCCCTGTAATTCCTTTCAGCAAAAAAGTAATTTCAATACTAGAATATTGTTGTCATTTTGTTGCTTCTAAAGTGGTGTCAACATCGAAGGCCATCCATACACCCTCGCATCTATTCTGACTTTGATTTGAAAATTAGCATCAATACCTGTGTTTCTCCACCTAATGTCAAACCCTCTATTCTAGGCAGCTATTACCAACCTTCGCCAAAGTGTTTGGTAGAAAAGCAGAAGATGCATTTCGTTTTTGAGCCCTTACAAAACTTTGTTGGAGGCATTAAGCACCATATCGAGTATGTGTCTGTCAAACAGCTATGATTATTGGTCATAATTATCAACGCACATTGACTCATAATGTTCAATCACGTTTATTTTTCTCACTAACTTAATTCAATAAAATACAACAATAACAGAGGGTTAAGCTAGTAATAATTGGGGATTGTTTTCAGTGCAGAAGCTTATCCACTCCATAAAACAGCTGGATAGATGTCTATTTTATTTGGAACGAGATTTCGTAGATATGAACATTTGAGTTTGTCATAACTGTCGTTTTTTTGATGCACTTTGAAATGTTATTCATCGTTAATGTTGTTAAAAACACCATTTATAATATTTTAAAGAATTTCAATTGAACAAATTTAGGCTACTTGGCCCTTATTAAGATAGACCAAAAAAAACTCACAGGAGTATATGGTGAAGGATTTTCTTCCATTAATCGTATTGAATAGATGAGTGATGTACGCGAGTGGGAAACAACGCTGCTCGCAGAAAACGCTCTTCAGGGTTAGGCCCTAGGCCATAAAATTTCAAGTACCATTGCGCGGTTTCAGAAGTCTGACTATGAAAGCATAAAGTAGCGCGCTTTATGAAAACAACTGGACATAATTTTTTAAAAACAGAACCGATTTCATGACGTAAAAATGCGTAGTTAGATCAGTTATAGCTTAAAGGACTTCTAAAGCTAAAAATTTGTAAATTTTTACTGACCGTGACCCAACATTGGTTTAATTTATTTTGGTCTGAAGAGAGGTTGACACGTTCTTATTTCCAGCGGCAACATGCTGGTCAATAAAGACGTCACATGAATGTTCTAGGTCAACAACATCTTTAGCGACCGATGAAACAATTTTATATAGTTTTCGATATTCGTTGTCACGAATTGCATCGCCTACCGACACCAACAATGCTTCCAATGCCTTATGGTTCATTGGCACTTCCTCAGTAGTGTTAATTTGAGGGTGTATCGTTCCCTTTAAATTTGAATCATATGCAAGTTCTTCAAATAGCTTTTCACCCGGTCGTAGACCAGAAATAATTATTGCAATTTCGTCATTTTCTAGCCTTTCTTTGCCACCCAAAATAGGCTTTAATCCTGATAGAGCTGCCATTCGTTTAGCTAATTCTAAAATTTTAACTGGCTCTCCCATATCTAAAACAAATATATCGCCTCCCTTTCCAATCGCTCCTGCTTGGATCACCAACTGGGATGCTTCAGCTATGGTCATAAAATAGCGTGTTATTTCAAGGTGAGTTAATGTCAATGGTCCACCGCTCTCGATTTGTTTTTTGAACAACGGAACTACTGATCCCGAAGACCCTAGAACATTGCCAAAACGCACAATCGAAAAACAGGTGTTTGAATTCATTGTTGAAAAAGTTTGACAGATCATTTCCGAAAATCGCTTGGACGCGCCCATGAAATTGGTCGGATTTACAGCTTTATCAGTAGATACAAGAACAAAATTTTTCACATTTGTTGCAATGGCATATTCAGCTACGTTTAGCGTGCCAAGCACATTATTTGCAAAACATTGCATTACATTCTGCTCCATTAATGGAACGTGCTTGTAAGCAGCTGCATGATATGTGGTATTAATTTCAAAACGGTCAAAAACCTTTTTGACGAAATGCCTATCCTGCACCGATCCAATTAAGGGAATAAGCTCAATCTCTTGACCACCGATTAGCTCACTCAATTCTTCAAGTAATTTATAAATCGCGAATTCTGAAATATCCAACAGGATAAGTTTTTTTGGTTTCCAAAGAATTATTTGTCGGCATAGCTCGCTACCAATAGACCCGCCAGCACCAGTAACCAAAATTGTTTTTCCAGCGATGGCTTTAGCCATGAGTTCTGAGTTATGAACTGCAGGCTTGCGTCCCAATAAACTCTCGATGTTTATATCTTCTAACTCAGAAATTTTAGTTCTACCTGCTATCAAGCTTGAGATACTTGGGATCGCTTTTATTTTTAGTGGTTGTTCTGACAGTACCTCTAAAATCCTTTCACGTATAAAAAGGATGTCGTTTGGCTCTGCAATGAGCAAAATTTTGATTTCTAATTTCTTAATTTTTTGCGCGGCTTCATTTAGATTGACGATGGTAAAACCACCAATTTTTTTACCATTCAATTTGGGGGTGTCGTCAATTAACATCCTGACGCGATAATTTACGTTTTTACGCAGTGCTTCCATAAGCTGAAT
>JAYPEI010000037.1:0-7396 GCA_038125665.1 Enterobacteriaceae bacterium | reverse complement strand
GAGGGACTCATAATCCGTCGGTCCCAGGTTCGAGTCCTGGTGGGCCCACCAACTTCTGCCAGCTTCTAAGCTGAACTCCCATTGTCATTGGCTGTTAAGCCACCACGAATCTGACCACAAATTATCCTCGCCTCCTTATCAACATATGCTGCAGCAGATGCGCAACCCCACACCGGTTTCGGCCAGGCTGCATCGTTCCGTTTGCGCACGATGTGATGTATGTGCAACTGCGGCACCATATTCCCTAGTGAAGCGACATTCATTTTCTGACCTGCGAAAAATTCCATCATAAATCGCGACACATGAACCGACTCACTAGCAAGTAGCGCCTGATTTTTAATTGATAACTCATATACTTCTCGCACTCCATCAATGCGAGGCACGAGGATGCACCAAGGATAATTGCTGTCATTCATAAGAAGCACACGACTTAATTCAAGATCAGTTACAAAATAACAATCCTGAGCTAACTGCGCATGCAATTTAAAGTCGCTCATTTCAACTGAGCATGATGCCGATAGACGACAAATATTCTGTCCCCACCTTCTAGCAAGAATTCTTATTTTGTTTTCTTTGCAGGCTTTTTGCCTACTGTCTTGGAGATATTTTTCCTCCGCTGTGGCAATCTCATCATTTTAGCAACCTTTCCGGTTGCAGACATGCCAGGCACTATACCGAGAAAGTCAGCTTTACCCACTTCAACGCCGTTATGGCGAAGAATGTTGTATGCAGTGGTAAAATGGAAATAAAAATTCGGGAATACCCACCCTTTGGCATAGTCCTCCGCACTAAAATGCAGGGTACCGATTGGAATCTTCATTTCGATTGACGCATCAGGAACTGCTGTGAATTGATGCTTTTTTAGTCCTTTAATATAACGAATAGTTTCGCTAATGCGCTGCTGTAACTGCGCAAAATCATCTTCACCATCCGCAAAGATCGGCGCCTCAGTTTTGGTGAGGCGTGCACAGCAGCCTTTAGCATTGTCAGTCACAATCTGAACTTGACGTACAAGAGGAAACATATCAGGCGAGAGTCGAGCATTAAGTAATACCTTAGGATCTATACCCTTAACTTTGGCGTAACTGGCAGCCTTCCTTAAGATTGCCGACATATTTTTTAGATTATGCACAAAGACTGGTACAGTTAATTGGTATAGCTCAATACTCATTAGCAAAGCTCCAGAGACTAGAATTACAATCTAACAAATTTCTTGCAGTAGATTCTGGCGACTAACGGACTGAATGTCTACACTGAGTGCAACTCAGTAAATTATCGATTTAATACCGTATGGAACAAGGCGTGCAATGTATCGAACTGGTGAATCCAAGTGGCGACGACCATCAGGCAGTGACAAGGTAGCTACAATGACGTCATAGATTTTCACGAATAATCGGCCCCTAAATCCTTCCCTTAGTGGTCTAAGTATTTTTCTAACTGCATCCAACCACCTCTTCATAGAATTACCTATCAGTTAGGCAGCATAGCGAACTGATCTAGTGACACATTGACCACGTTTTTGGTCGAGATCCATCAAAGGAGAACCTCTCTCCACTAGTCGATCAAAGTCAGCGATAAGAAGTAAGCATCGAATTCTTAAAGCACAGCAGTTGGAAGTAAAAAAAGATTGCTCCGACTGCAAAACAGGCATATAACGCGATTATTTTCAATCCTTACACTACGTTAAAGGAATTTCTGCTTTCCGCTATGCACAAAACGCTGATCGTGGTGGAAGACGAAGAGCTGGTTCTGGGTGATTCTTATCCGGAAGTGCTGAGTTTTGAGAAATATTTGCGGGATTACCCCAAACTTAACGAAGGAAAAACCCGCATTATCAATCTCTGCGATACCGACCATTATCTTAGCAAAGGTTATTACTGCTCCCTGCTGGCCGAAGCCCGTCAGCATCTTGTTTTACCGAGTGTGAAAGCGATTAATGAGCTTCGGGCATTCAATCATGATGAGGCTCTCCTAATGCGACTCAAACCTGAGCTCAGGGAATTGCTCAGTGAAGGTGAGGAGCTCAATGAAATGCTGTATTTTGGCTGGACTGACAATGCTCCATTACAAAAACTGGGCAAAAGTCTTTTTACGGAGTATCCAGCACCACTGATGATGCTTCGCATCAGTCGGAATGCTAGCGATACCAGTCTAAAACTCGAACGCCGTGCCTTGAGCAGCCTATCGACATCACAACGGGAAGTATTCAGACAGCGAATGATCGAGTTTATGCAGACGATCTGGCGCGTTAAACCCCGCCATAAATCGATGCGCTGGGATATGGCCATAATGGTGAACCCCGAAGAGAAAGTACCACCTAGTAACCGGGAAGCGATTGCCAAATTTATTAAGGCTGCGGCCAAATACGGTATTGCTGCGGAAACTATTACGGCTGACCAGTTCCAGTCAATCGGGCAATATGATGCGCTGTTTATTCGTGAAACCACAGCCATTGATCATCACACCTATCGCTTGGCCAACCACGCCGAAAAACTTGGCCTGATAGTCATTGATGATCCTGTATCTATTCTGCGCTGTTGCAATAAAGTGTATCTGCATGACACCTTCTCTTATAAAAAGGTCCCCAGTTTATCTACGCGAGTGGCGATTGACAGTTCGCAAACTTCCCTAGATTTCATTGAAAAGGTATTTGGCTATCCCGTGGTACTAAAAATGCCGGAGGGATCTTTTTCGCGAGGTGTTTTTAAAGTGTCCTCGCGCGAAGTACTTAAGCAAAAACTTGATGAGCTGTTTCTTGAGAGTGCGCTGGTGTTAGTACAGGAATATCTCTACACCGAATTTGACTGGCGAATTGGTGTACTGAACGGACGCGCCATTTATGCCTGCCGTTATTTAATGGCAAGGAACCATTGGCAGATATATAACCATCAGGCTAAACGATATTTCAGCGGTGATTCTGAAACCTTGCCCACCTTTGAGGTACCCAAGATCATCCTGAATGCAGCAGTGCGAGCAGCTAAATCTATCGGCAAGGGTCTCTATGGTGTTGACATCAAGGAACATGAGAAACAGGCCTACGTGATTGAGGTAAATGATAACCCTAGTATTGATCATGGCGTTGAGGATGCCTATCTGGGTGATGAGCTCTACATGTTGATCATGTCGGAGTTCAAGCAGCGGCTGGAATCAAGAGGTCGTTGAGTTGAGCAACTTTACATATTCAGTAGCATCAATCGATCAAATGGATTCCCTCCTAGAAATAGAGGGACGCTGTTTCATCACCGATAATTTTAGCCGACGCCAATTCAACTATCTGCTCAAAAAAGCAAAAGCCATCTCGCTTGTCTGCCACTCAGCAGGACGGATGCATGGCTACCTGGTATGCCTGAAGCCTGCCTTGCCGCGCCCGGCACGTATTTACTCACTGGCCGTGATACCTGAGCTGCGCGGCATGGGTATTGCCTCTGGACTGTTACAAAGGACACTGAAAATACTTAAGAAACAGGGGTACCAACGCTGCCGACTTGAAGTACGGGCCAAAGATAAAAAAACACAGGCACTATACAAACGCTTTAACTTCAAGATCATCGGCCAGGTCGCCGAGTACTACGGTGATGGCGCGGATGCTCTAAAAATGGAGCTGAATTTAAACCTCAAGGCAAAACAGTAAAAAGACTGACTGACGGAACTGCTCTCTCTTTTCTTAGCATCACAGGTCTGACATTAAGCTACTATGAGGTATAACGACTTTTTCTGCACTATTAAAGAAAGTGAGATCCAGATCAGTCTTACTGAGAAGCTCACACATATCTGCTCTTCACTGAGGCGGAACGATGAGCAGCTCAGGATCATTTAATCTGGACTCTTCAAGCTCCTCGCTCTCAGGATAGCCATTTTGCTGGAGAATAAAGGCGAGCAAGTCAAGATAAGTGGTCGTAGGTAGGCTGCCAGGACGGTTCGTTGGCATGTCTTTCCGCATTTTCTCAAAAAGCTCCCTCAGCGGACGATTCTCCCATAGGAATAGAAAACCAACGCCTACTAGGCCCGGGCTATTGCTATTGCCGCGGAGGTCGACCGCGTGACAAGAGGCACAAGAAGTCATGTATGAATCTTTACCACGACTGGCTTGTTCTGAAGTATATAGGCCATCATGCAGTGGGTGGGCAGACTGAGCTAGTGTATCACTGATCAAGTATATGCAAAGTAGATAGAGAGTTGTCTGTCGGAATTTTTGTGCCTTCATTCTAGTCAGGTAGCGCAAATATATGGATTGAATTGCCATTCCTGGGTCGTTTAATTTCTGGCGAGAGATCTCTTGGAAGCATAGAGGCCCAGCTGGCACCACTTGTCGCTGCAGGAAGGGCAATATATTGCTTGCCATCCACAGCATAGCTGATAGGAAAGCCTTGTGCCGAGGTATTAACCCTCGTCTGCCATAGCTTTTCACCTGTTTCAGAATCGAGAGCATAAAAATAACGATCGAAGTCACCAGCAAATACTAGTCCACCTGCTGTGGTGAGAGTTGCGGTATTGACTGTTGGCCGAGAGCGGTAGCGCCAAATCACATTACCATCAGGAATTGATACTGCTAAAATTTCGCCTAGGGCATCTCCAGCATCGGGGTGAGGCGTATTGATGCGGCGCACGGGCCCAGTGCCGCCACCACCCAACACTTGCTCGACTGGACCGAAAGTAGCCAGCTCACAATTTAGGGTGATAGGGATGAAAAGCATCGAAAGAGTTGGATCGTAGGACATAGCACGCCAACTCTTGAATCCTGAAGTGCTTGGGCACATGTCCAGTTGCTCGCCAATACGAGGAATCATACCATCGCGATAACGCACCTCGCCGGTATCCTGATTGAGAGAGACAATATTCTGATAGCCCAGATCTGTAGCATTTATGTATTCACCATTAATGCGATCCAGTTGCCATAGAATACCAAGCTTTCCAATCTTAAAAAGAGACTTGCGCCCTTCAATATCAATTAATAAGTTCTCAAAAACTTCATCCATGTCGTGGGTTTCACCAGGTAGGTGCTGGTAGTACCACTGCATTTCCCCTGTCTTTGGATCAAGAGCCAGAGTTGAGTTTGTAAAAAGAGCATCGCCATCAGTCCCGCGCACCACCCTTGCCCATGGTTTTGCTTGTGCCGTGCCCCAGTAGACTAAATTAGATTCGGGATCATAGCTTCCTGCTACCCATGCATCACCACCAGCTCGAAATTGTAGTGGCAAGTCGCCCCAAGTTTCTCCCCCCGGTTCTCCGGGACGAGCTACTGTAGAGGTGCGCCAAATCTCTTCACCTGTCTCAGGATTATGGCCAGTGATGAAACAGATATCTTCTTTATAGCGTGTACAGCCCGTGATTCCCGTGACTAACACCCCATTGGCAACGATTGGTCCGGCAGTGTAGTGATAGCCTAAAGCTGGGTCGGCAACTCTTGACTCCCATTGCAATTCACCATTTATAGCACTAAGCGCAACGATGCTTGCATTCTCGGTGGCTGCGAAAATTTTATCACCATATATTGCAATGTTTTTCTGTACGCCGCGACCTACACCGGCGTAAGCGCTAGTGGGCATGGCAGCATCGCCTAGCTCGTCTGCTGTGATCGGGTTGGCTCCCTCGGCTATTGATGTTAATCCTTTCCGGTACTCCCAAATCAGATCGCCAGTAGCAGCATTAAGTGCTTGAACCACTCCCCGAGGATTAGGAAGGAACATAACTCCCTCGTGAACTAGTGGCGCCGCTTGTCCTGCACCTGTATCGTCCATTGCCCAGGACCAGACAAGCCGAAGACTACTCACATTACTGCGGTTAACTTGATCAAGGCTACTATACCCCCAGCTTTCAACTCCACCACGCCAGCTGAGCCAAGATTCCATTGGGGGATTTTGCAAGAGTGAGTCAGTGACTTCTGCCAACGCTAAGTCTTGTGCAGAAGAAGGAGCAATTAGACTTGAAGTTGCAAATAGCCAGTAGATTTTTTGTACGAGGCCAAATGAAGCTTTGCTTTTTTGTATGCTTGGTTGAATGCTTGTCATATTTAGAGAATAGCTTGCTAATTGTGTAATGTCGAATGTGCCTTAGACACCCTAGATACATTCATAAATTAAATTAGACTGGTCGGTTTAGTGTAGCTTTCAACAGTGATGCGTGCTTTTTCTTGTGAGCTACGTTTCTTGCTTAATCGAACCGAAAATCGAAATATGCAAATTCTTGTCGCTGGAATCTGGGCGGGCATTATGTATAAAAGTCGATTTGCTCATTTCTTTTTTGTGCTATCGTAAAAATGAGTGAGTAACCAATAAAGTAGGTGGAATTATGACTAACATGGAAAAATTACAAGCGGTTTGGGATGCTAAAGACCTAGATGGAGTGAAAAGCATGTTTACGGAAGACGCCGTAATGTTATTACTTCATGAGAGCAGAACCTTACGAGGGGAAGAACTCGATAAAGAATTAACAGCCATGGTCCTTGATGAAGATACAATATCATCTGAATTTAGAATCGTATATGAAAATGATGAATGTGCTGTGACTTATGAAAAAATCGCCGGTCAATTCTTTGGGGGGCAAGTATCAATAGTTCAGCTTTGGCGCGACGGACAGATTTACCATATGGAAGTAAGCACGATTAAAGACGTCGCATGATTGCACTGAGATGTGAGTTTTATTTCGACCAAATTTGGACCACTGCGACCCAACTGACCACAACTGATTACAATAGCAGGCAACTGATAAAGTCAGATGTTGTAATAGGAAGTGTAACGCAGGCTGTTGTGGTGAGTTGTGGTTGATTGTCTGCGAGGGACTCATAATCCCGCGGTCCCAGGTTCGATTCCAGGTGGGCCCACGCACTAAATCAATAAGTTCCACCTCCCTCGCAGTAACAGCCCAATCGATTTGGACCAATTCCCCCAAGGGGGATTCGGTCTAAAATCCTTGCCATTGGGAAGTGACCTCACTATCTTCTGATTAAGTGGAAAGCAGTAACATGTTACCACTCTAAACATATAACCATGCGTATAAATGACACTTATTCGGAGGGATGAAATATGTGGAAAATGTTCTCTTTAATTTGTTTGTCTGCTGCTACTTCGTTTGCTTTTGCTGACCACCATGCAATAACTCTTGAAGCAAGGGGTACTCAAACGGAGTGGACAATAACTTCGATTGATCTTGCTGCGACAGAATCTGTTATTACAGTTGAAAGAGAAACGAGCGAAGGCGGTCGAACTTATGTGAGTTATCATCTGAGTTATGACGGAAATGGGAATCCTAGTATCTACACTGCGAATGCTAGAGGTTATGTTGATGCAAACACTATTACATCAGCGTATGCAGCGGGAGTGTGGCATAGAGATGGCATTCTAGTCCGTATGGATGAAATTGTTAGTCATTCGGATGGGAGCAAAACGGTTGGTAGAAT
>JAYPEI010000036.1:0-7693 GCA_038125665.1 Enterobacteriaceae bacterium | reverse complement strand
CTGAAAGCTATTGACTCAATGGTTCCAATTGGTCGAGGTCAGCGTGAGTTGATTATCGGCGACCGTCAGGTAGGAAAAACAGCGATTGCTGTTGATACTATTATTAACCAGAAAGGTACAGGCATTAAGTGTATTTACGTAGCTATCGGTCAAAAAGCCTCATCAATTGCCTCGGTGGTTCGTAAGTTAGAAGAGCATGGTGCGATGGAGCATACTATCATCGTTGCAGCTTCTGCCTCAGACCCTGCTTCTATGCAATTCTTGGCACCATACTCAGGTTGTACAATTGGTGAATATTACCGTGACCGTGGTGAAGATGCTCTGATCATCTATGACGACTTAACGAAACAAGCTTGGGCTTATCGTCAAATTTCATTGCTGTTGCGTCGTCCACCAGGCCGTGAAGCTTATCCTGGTGACGTTTTCTATCTTCACAGTCGTCTGTTAGAAAGAGCTGCTCGTGTAAATGCAGAGTACGTGGAGAAATTCACTAATGGTAAAGTTAAAGGGAAAACAGGTTCTCTAACAGCTCTGCCAGTCATTGAAACACAGGCCGGTGACGTAAGTGCGTTCGTACCAACAAACGTAATTTCTATTACTGACGGTCAGATCTTCCTAGAAACTTCATTATTTAATTCTGGTATCCGTCCAGCAATGAATGCAGGTCTATCAGTTTCACGTGTGGGAGGTGCTGCGCAAACCAAGATCATCAAGAAACTTGGTGGTGGTATTCGTCTAGCTCTTGCTCAGTATCGTGAACTTGCAGCATTTGCCCAGTTCGCTTCCGATCTAGACGATGCGACACGCGCACAGCTTGAACATGGTCAAGCAGTTACTGAATTGATGAAGCAAAAACAATATTCACCTCTCTCAGTAGCTGAGATGGGTGTGGTGATCTATGCAGCGAATGAAGGCTATCTTAAAAATGTAGAGATCAACAAGATTGGTGACTTTGAAGCCGCTCTTCTGTCCTACATGAATAGTACTCAAGCATCTCTCATGCAGAATATTAATGCTACAGGTGATTACAGCGATGATATAGCAGCGCAATTTAAGTCTGCGCTGGATAACTTCATTCAAACTCAAACTTGGTAGTAATAAAAACCGGCTAACGGAAAAAATACGATGGCGGTAGGTAAAGAAATTCGCACACAGATCGGGAGTATTAAAAATACTCAAAAGATCACAAGTGCTATGGAAATGGTTGCGGCAAGTAAGATGCGCAAGGCTCAAGATAGTATGCAAGTTGGCAAGCCATACGCTACAGCTATTCGAGCAGTGGTGGGTCACATTGCTAATGCTAATCCTGAATACATACATGAGTTTATGAAAGAACGCGAAGTAAAGAATGTAGGCTTCATTGTGGTCTCTTCCGATCGTGGATTATGTGGTGGTCTGAATATCAATTTATTTAAAGCTGTGATTGCACAGATGAAGAACTTTAGTGAGACTGGTGTAAATGTTGAGCTCTGCACCTTAGGGTCAAAAGCAAGCTCTTTCTTCAATAGTTTTGGCGGCAATGTAGTGGCATCTGTAAGGGGTCTTGGTGAAAAGCCGGTTCTAGCAGATGTAATTGGTGCAGTGAAAGTAATGTTAGATAAATATTCAGCAGGTGAAATCGATCGTTTGTTCGTTGTTGGTAATGTCTTTGTCAATACCATGACCCAAAAACCAACAGTTCATCAGTTACTTCCACTGGAAGCAGAAGACAATAAAGATTATGCACATCACTGGGATTATATTTATGAACCAGAGCCTGTGGAATTGCTAGATGGTTTGCTTGTACGTTATTTGGAGGCTCAAGTATATCAAGCCGTTGTCGAAAATAACGCTTGTGAACAAGCTGCTCGAATGATCGCTATGAAAAATGCTACAGATAACGCTGGTACGATTATTGATGAGCTGGAGCTGGCTTACAATAAGGCTCGTCAGGCAGCTATCACACAAGAGCTCTCCGAAATTGTTGGTGGTGCTTCGGCTGTTTAATAGCATAGTTAAGTACACAGAAAGCATTAAAGAAAAAGTAATCTAAGCAGACGATCGATAAATGATCGTTTGGTGTCGAAAAAGTTAAGTTCTTCAGCACTGCAGAAAGCGAGAGCAGAAGAAAACAAATACGAATATTGTGAAACTATAGATAGAGGATCCAGACATGAGCAGCGGTCGCATCGTCCAAATTATCGGAGCGGTTATCGACGTGGAATACCCACGTGATTCCGTGCCCAAGGTATATGACGCCCTGAAAGTTCAGGACCGTGAAATTACTCTTGAAGTACAGCAACAGCTGGGCGATGGTATTGTACGTACCATTGCCATGGGCTCTACAGAGGGATTGAGTCGTGGACTCCAAGTGGCTAACACAGGAGCTCCTGTTTCAGTACCTGTAGGCACTGAAACTCTTGGTCGAATTATGGATGTATTAGGAAACGCTATCGATGAGTGTGGTCCTATTGGTGAGGTTGAGCGCATGCCTATCCACCGCAAGGCTCCAACTTTTGATGAGCAGGCCGCTTCTGAAGAATTATTAGAAACAGGTATCAAGGTTATTGACTTGGTATGCCCGTTTGCAAAAGGCGGTAAAGTTGGTTTGTTCGGAGGTGCAGGCGTAGGTAAGACAGTTAACATGATGGAACTTATCAACAACATCGCAACAGCTCGGGGAGGTCTTTCAGTATTTGCAGGCGTTGGTGAACGTACTCGTGAAGGTAATGACTTCTATCACGAAATGCAGGAAGCAAAAGTAATTGACACTGAAAACTTCAAAAACTCTAAAGTAGCGATGGTTTATGGTCAGATGAATGAGCCGCCAGGTAACCGTTTGCGTGTGGCACTGACAGGACTAACTATGGCTGAAAAGTTCCGTGACGAGGGACGTGACGTTCTTTTGTTCGTGGATAACATTTACCGTTATACCTTAGCTGGTACTGAGGTATCAGCGTTGTTAGGTCGTATGCCTTCTGCTGTAGGTTATCAGCCAACTCTTGCTGAAGAGATGGGGCAATTACAAGAACGTATTACATCTACAAAGACAGGCTCGATCACCTCAATTCAGGCCGTGTACGTTCCTGCGGATGACCTGACGGATCCTTCACCGGCCACAACATTCGCTCACCTTGATGCCACTGTTGTACTGTCACGTCAAATCGCTCAGCTAGGTATTTACCCTGCGATCGATCCACTAGATTCTACTTCTCGTCAGCTTGACCCTTTAGTGATTGGTCAAGAGCATTACGACGTAGCTCGTGGAGTGCAGTCTATCCTGCAGAGGTACAAAGAACTGAAAGATATTATTGCCATCTTGGGTATGGATGAACTTTCTGAAGATGACAAGCTAGCTGTGAGTCGTGCACGTAAAGTTGAACGTTTCTTCTCACAACCTTTTTCAGTTGCTGAGGTATTTACAGGTACACCAGGTAAGTATGTCTCATTAAAAGATACTATTTCTGGATTCAAGGGTATTTTGGCTGGTGAATATGATGATCTGCCAGAACAAGCTTTCTATATGGTTGGAAACATCGAAGAAGTAGTCGAAAAAGCCCGGAATATGAAAGGCTAAGAATGTTATTTAACCTGCTTAGATAAAATTATGCAGGTTAATTTCAAAGTGAGCACTTCAGTTACTCGTCAACCTGAATATCTGCTCACTGAGCACAGAAAGATCAGGTAAATAGGAAATAAAGCAATGGCAATGACAATGCACTGTGACATCGTAAGCTCTGAGGCCAGCATATTTTCTGGTCGCGTGGAGTCTTTGGTGGCTACCGGCACCTTGGGTGATATGGGTATCATGCCCGGTCACGCGCCCTTGTTGACTTCTTTAATTCCAGGGCCAGTTCGTATTATTACCCAAAATGGAGAAACTGAGGTGTTCTATGTCTCAGGTGGTTATCTTGAGGTCCAACCAGGGGTGGTGAGTATCCTAGCTGATACTGCCATACGCGCTCATGATCTTGACGAAGCAGAAGCAGAAAAGGCTAAAGCGGATGTGGAAGCGGCAATATCTCGTAAAGAAGGTGAGTTTGATTACGCCTCAGCAGCAGTTCACTTAGCAGAAACTGCAGCTCAACTAAGAACAATCCGACAACTTCGAAGTAAAACTAAGTAGAAACCCTTTAATAACCAGCTTTGTCAGAAGTGACAGGGTGTTCACTCCCTATCTGGTTTCAAAAAGCTAGGATACGAAAGCTTCTTTGTAAAGGAGGCTTAATTCCCCAAAAACGTCAGAACCATGTGAAAGTCTTCACTTTACTGATGTCTAGTAACACACTTTTTCTTATTCTTTGGTATCCTAGCAACTTATGACAATGCCCCTTTCTATAGTAATCCTTGCTGCTGGTAAAGGCACTAGAATGCATAGTGATCTACCAAAAGTGCTCCATGATCTTGCCGGCAAATCGCTAGTGCAACATGTACTAGATTCTGCTCGCGCCTTGAACCCAAGAAGCATACAAATGGTCGTTGGGTTTGGCGCTGACAAAATTAAAGAGAAACTCCAAGGCCAAGAATTAGATTTTGTTTATCAAGACCAACAACTTGGTACAGGCCATGCCGTGATGCAAGCTATCCCTAAGTTGAAGGACGATGAGCAGGTCTTAGTGCTTTACGGAGATGTGCCCTTATTACAAAGTAGTACTTTGCTAGACCTCGTTTCACAGTCACAAGGAAAGGTAGGAATTTTAACGGCGACAGTCAGCCAACCAAATGGGCTTGGTCGCATAATCCGAGATGATCAAAATAACATTTGTGCGATTGTAGAAGACAAAGATGCTACTGAAGCACAACGGGCGATAAAGGAAATTAATACTGGTCTCATGTGTATTCCAGGAGAGGCATTAAAACGCTGGTTACCTAAACTACAGGCGAATAATACTCAAGGTGAGTACTACCTTACAGATATCGTTGCCATGGCTGATACCGAGCAAATGAATATTGTTAGTACACCCTGCATAGCTGAGGAGGCTGGAGGTGTGAACGATAAAGTCCAGTTAGCATTTGCAGAAAGATATTTTCAGCTTCGACAAGCTACCGAATTAATGCGAGCTGGCTTAGGTTTAAAAGACCCTAATAGATTTGATTTAAGAGGTACTTTATCGCATGGTAGAGACGTTGAGATAGATATCAATACTATTCTTGTAGGTAAAGTTATTCTTGGTGATGGAGTCCGGATTGGGCCAAACTGTTTGTTGCGGGATTGCTCATTAGGTGCAGGAACGGTCGTTCACACCAATTCAATAGTAACAGAAAGTACTGTAGCTGAAAATTGTCACATAGGGCCATTTGCAAGGCTACGTCCTGGCAATACTTTAGCTGCCGGGGCTCACGTGGGTAACTATGTAGAATTGAAAAATACACAGGTTGGAACTGGGTCTAAAGCCAATCACCTCAGTTACTTAGGCGATAGCGATATAGGAGCTGGAGTCAATATAGGTGCCGGTACAATTACTTGTAATTACGACGGGATTAATAAGTCTCGGACAACAATAGAGGATGATGTTTTTATTGGATCTAATGCTTCTCTGGTCGCTCCTGTCACTTTAGGTGCAGGCTCAACAGTTGCAGCTGGCTCAGTGATAACACACGATGTTGAAAAGAAACAACTCGCTCTTGGTCGTAGTAAACAAATTAATAAAAACGGTTGGCAGCGCCCTGCCAAGAAAAAAGATAGGTAAGAAGCATATTTATGTGTGGTATCGTAGGTGGGATTGCAGGACGTCCAGTTACTGAGATTTTGATAGAGGGCTTACGACGTCTAGAATATCGCGGTTATGATTCTGCTGGTCTTGCGGTACTGGATGAGAAAGAGAACCTACTGTGTGTACGCACAGTTGGGAAAGTAGAGGCTCTTGTTGAGGCTGAGCGCCAGCAAAAAGTCTTGGGTTTGATAGGGATTGCACATACTCGTTGGGCAACACATGGTAGACCAGAAGAGCGCAATGCTCATCCACAATGTTCAGCAGATACTATAGCTGTTGTACATAATGGAATTATTGAAAATTTTGAAGCTTTAAAAAAACAAGTAGAGGACGCTGAATATAACTTTCACTCTGATACTGATACCGAAGTTATAGCCCATTTGATACATCTAACTTGGACGAAAGGCCATAAAGATTTCTACTCATGCGTACGTAAAGTAATAGGTCTTCTTGAGGGTGCTTATGGCTTAGCAGTACTCAATAGAGAACAACCAGACCGTATCATTGTCGCCAGAAGTGGTAGCCCCATTGTTATAGGTGTTGGGCTGGGAGAAAATTTCATTGCATCTGATCCTTTAGCTTTAAGTCAGGTAACCGATCGGTTTATCTATTTAGAGGAGGGTGATATCGCTGAGGTGACAACAAACTCTATCATCATATACAACGGTGAGGAGCCTGTGTCACGACAAATCCAGCAATTGCATATAGATAATGATGAAGTGCTGAAAGGCCATTACCGTCATTACATGCAGAAAGAGATTTTTGAACAACCAAGAGTTATCAAAGAGACATTACAAGGACGACTATCTGGGACTAAGGTTTTAGAGCAAGCATTCGGACAAAAAGCCACAGAACTACTTAATGGAATAAATAATGTTCAAATTGTGGCATGTGGAACGAGTTACCACGCAGGACTAGTAGCAAAGTTTTGGTTTGAGGGATATGCGGGCATTTCATGTCAGGTGGATATTGCTAGCGAGTATCGCTATCGCAGAGTACTCGTTCCAGAGAAATGTCTCTTCGTGACAATATCACAATCTGGAGAAACAGCTGACACTTTGGCAGCACTTCGTTTTGCAAGAAAAAGAGCGTATTCGGCTTATGTCACAGTTTGTAATGTGGCTGCATCTTCTATGGTTAGAGAGAGCGATTTATCCTTGGGGACCTTAGCGGGACGTGAAATTGGAGTTGCATCTACGAAAGCATTTACCACACAGCTAGCAGTGCTTGCTATGTTGGCTATAGCTCTTGGTCGTCGTCATCAACTTTCTGAAACAGAAGAATCTGGTTTAGTACAAGACTTACTGAAATTACCAGATATTATTAGCTCAACACTCGACTTAGACCTTGATATTGCAAAATTAGCTCATGACTTTGTGGATTTACATCACGCCTTATTCTTGGGCCGTGGTGTTCAATATCCTGTTGCTAAAGAGGGTGCGCTAAAAATAAAAGAAATATCTTATATCCACGCCGAAGCCTACCCAGCAGGAGAGCTAAAACATGGTCCACTGGCATTGGTAGATAACGATATGCCAGTGGTGGCTGTGGCGCCTAATGATGAGCTGTTAGAAAAACTTAAATCTAACTTAGAAGAAGTTAGAGCCAGAGGGGGTCAGCTTTATGTTTTTGCTGATGCTGAATGTAGATTTAAAAATAGCTCAGGTTTACAAGTATTAGATGTGCCACACTGTTCAGATTTTCTTGCTCCTATAGTGTACACAATACCGTTACAACTTCTAGCTTATCATGTGGCCGTGTTACGAGGAACAGATGTAGATAGGCCCAGAAATTTAGCAAAAAGTTTAACAGTGGAGTAAGTATTTCAAAAACTTAGCCAAAAGGGATAATCTAAACGACTACACTTTTGGATGTGACATCATTATAGAGACAGCACAACTTTCTCAATTCTCATATGACGAGAATTATGACTACAGAGAAAAGTTGATGTATCAAATGAGTCAGAATGGAATTTCTAATAAAGACATTTCTGACTATCT
>JAYPEI010000035.1:0-8472 GCA_038125665.1 Enterobacteriaceae bacterium | reverse complement strand
TGGGGGTGGTAAGGTCGTTGCCCTTGGATTTAGAGAACTCGAGAAAATCATCGGTGAGGACAACGCACACGGTATGGGAGCCAACATCCTGCTCAGATGTATTACAGCATCCATCACGAAAAAAACCTGTCATCGGATCAGTAGAGCACGGAATCAGCGACTCTCCAAAGACGTTCAGCGATGGATCCCTATCACTTGGCATCAATCGCGCTACTGAGTAGGTCTAAAAATTCGGCCTCTGATTTCACTTTAGCGACATCCTCGGCGTTTAAGGTGTAGCCGTATTGATCGGCAATGCGTTGATACTTGGGGTCTCTGTGCTCAATGAGCTTAGGGAAGATCCAGCTCGAGAAGTCATCGGGATCGATCTCCTCAACACCCTTAAGACTTTTCTCGTCCAGATACATTTCAATTTGCTGGTCTAAAAATTCTGGGGCGTAGTACATCGGCTTTGGATGCATGATCGCACGCTCTGTTAGGGTTTGCTTGAGCTCTGCATTGGCCCTGAGATAGATAATGATGGTTTTCTCGCTCAGCAACTGATAGGTCTTTTCATCATTTAGCTCACACAGGCTACCGCCGGCATCATTGATGAAGTTGGAATAGCCGTAAATGTCTTTCGCCTTGGCCATGAATTCAGCGACATCACGCATGGCATTGATTTCAGCGTCTTTATGGAGCGCTTGTCTTTTACGAAACTCCTCGAGGGTGATCCCACCCTTTTTTGGATTACCGATCTTTCCTAAAAATGTGGCCACAGGTTCCAAGTTATTGACCGTGATGTTTGAGGCAATGTAGATCGAGTCACTGCGTAGGAGCTCCTTGAGGAATCCAACTTGCATGGCCTGAACTTTAATATTATCCATAATCGGTTCAGCTAAATACTTAGTCCCAATGCGGTAATCGCCAGAATAATGAAACCACTCTGATGAGGGAAGCTTATTAGCTAACTGCGTTTTGCCAACACCTGACATACCCAAGAGCGTGATGGCCTTGGATTTTTGATTTTTAAATTCTTCGAGTGTTAGCTTCATGTCCGATTCCTTTGTGTGTCTAGTATACAATAGGGGAATCGATTACATCTAAGTTAAGGTTATTTACTTATGCACATCGCTGTTTTAATGGGAGGCGTGAGTAGTGAGCGTGAGATCTCGGTCCTCTCCTCCTTTGAGATCACAAAAGCGCTTCGCGCTTTAGGCCACAAAGTCACGGTCATTGAGATGACAGAAGGCGTATTATCCCAGGAGCAAGAGAAGAACTGGTTCTCAGTTGTCGCCGGTCAAATACCTCCCATAGAGAAAAAGAAAAAAGAAATTCCCATGAATCAGTTACTGGGTGACTTGAGCTCTCTGGATAAAGTATTTATTGGGCTACATGGAGGCAGAGGGGAGAATGGCACCGTGCAAGCCGAGCTTGAAGCTTTGGGTATTGCTTTTACTGGGAGTGGAAGCAAAGCCTGTAGGCTCGCGATGAATAAGCAAGAGACTAAAATTAGATACCACGAACATGGACTCCCAACTCCAAGATGGCAGGTCGTTAAATCCAATGAAGAAATCAATTTGGCTTATCCTTTTATCGTTAAACCAAACCAAGAGGGCTCGTCTGTGGGCATTAGATTAGTGGCAGATAGAAGAGAGCAATCACAAGCATTTGAAATAGCGTCTAGCTATGACCATGAGGTTCTTGTTGAAGATTATATTGAGGGGAGTGAATACACAGTTGGAGTTTTAGGGAAGGATGCTTTGATACCAGGAGGCATTTATCCTAAAGAATCTAAACTTTTTGATTACACGGCGAAATATCAAGCAAATCTAACCGATGAAGTTTTCCCCCCAAAAGAACTATCTCATGATGAACTAAGCTATTTACAACAGTTAGCGCTTCAGGCTCATTCAATTTTGGGATTGTCAGGTTACAGTCGCACGGACTTTATAAGAGATAGAACAGGAAATTTTTTTCTTCTTGAGACCAATACTCTTCCAGGTTTAACACAACAGAGTTTATTACCGCAGGCTGCGCTTGCTACTGGTATTAGCTTTCTGAATATGATTAAGTTGATCCTAAAATAAAAAAGGCCGGTCAAGTGACCGGCCTTTTATTTGTTGTCGAAGTAATCTTCTAGTTAAAGTTATACCTAAATCCTACCCTTACAGTCCTTGGGGACTGGTATAAGAATGGGAGGTCGTAGAATGATGACTCCTCTTCGTTGATGTATTCCATAGGTCTTGCTGAATCAAGAACGTTATAAATTGTTCCTGTTACTACAACCTCTTGATTTGCAATATTTAAAACATACTGCGCATTGACATCAAATTTAATGAAGTTTGGTGTTCTTCCTTGATCACCACGATTATGATCTCTACCAAAGCAATAGAATGTAGAGTCTGCATATGCATCCGCACCAGGTCTATTTCCAAAGCAGTTCTTCGGCATACCGGTTTGGAACATCATATTTGCACCAACCGTTAGGCTATCATTAATCCTGTAATTTCCCCAAGCCTTGATGGTATGTCTTCTGTCATTAGGCAGAGGTCCATAGCTACCTCGGGTCATATCCTCAGTATCAAAAAGGTTCGTGATACCTGCATCGTCCTGACCGTTATCAGATCGAACCCATCCCTCGTAGTTTCCGATACTCTCACCCAATGTGTAAGAGGCAAATAAGCCTGTTCTTCCATTCCAAGGCTTATTGAAGGTCAATTCCAATGCCCTGTAGGTTCTTGTAGCTCTTGGAAGATTTAAATCTTCAGCAGAGATGGTGACCCAATCATTAAGGAAGTATTGCTCATAGAAGGTGGCGTCACTGCCTGGGTTGGTAAGAAGATAAACGTGCGAACCTTCCTCGTAGTAGTAGTTTGCATAAGCTTCCCACTCAGTCCCTTCAAAGTGAGCACGGACACCCTCATCAATTATGATATCCTCAATCGTTTCTTTGAGTTTTCTAACAATACCTTTGACACCAATTTCGATGCCATTGTAAGGGAACTCAACTCCAGCCACGATCTCGTTTTGATACATTGGTTGAATGCTAGCGTCTGTGTTTGATCTTACATCAGGGATTGAGCCATCCGCATAAGAGATGACATAGAGAGGATCGTCAAAATCAATTCCGTTGGGTCTTTGTGTTGTGGTATTTGCTGTACCATCAAAGAAGAACCATCGAAGATCATAAAGCTCATTCGAGGCCATTCTTATGTTGGTATTGGTAGCAATAGGCAAATAGTACTCACCATAGTTTGCAAACCATCGCGCACCTGTGTTTGGATCATCGTAGACGATGGAGATCCTTGGAGCGATTTGATCCTCAAGAGTAATAAATGTATCTCCCTCTGAATTTTGGTTTTCAAACCTATCGTTTCTTACACCTGCTTCCACAGTAATATTTTGTGTCAGATTAAAGGTGTCATGGATGTACCAAGCATCATTGAGCGTGGTCACAACACCATCGGTTCGGTAACGAACTTGCATGGCACTGTACCCGCCATAGCCTCCAAATAGGTTGTAGCTACAAGCATAATAGCAATCTACCGTGTTATTCCAAGAGTACCACAGCTCACCATTAGCCCCTGAGTAACCCACAAAATTATCAGCCACGAGATCCTCGCTATCAAATCCTACGGTGATATTGTGGTTACCTAGGTCAAGATCAATATCCAATCTTGTTGCGTCTCTTGTATCAAATCCTTGTGAGATAGTCGAGCTTGCCCAGTTTGTGACGTACTCCAGACTTGTGCCATTAAAGTAGTAATAGGGTGTATTTTGGTAGGTACTTGGATTAACAGAGCGATTGGCTTCCATATGTCCAGTGCTGTATCGAACGTCGATCGGTCCAAAATTTCCGGTATAGGCAATGACATAGTTTGATCCGCCTTCAGGGTAAGTGGTATAACCCACCTCATCACCAATCGTACCTCCAGGTGCGCTTGTCGTTAAAGTTGTCGCCCTATAGTCGTCCGCAGCATTTTCCCAGGCTGTGTACTCAATTCTCTGGTTATCTGTGATGAAGGCATCTAACTTAAGACCAGAAAATTGGCTTGATTGTGCATAGTTGTAGGCCCTTGATGATAATGCAGCATAACTTGTTGCATCATACTCATAATCTTGCACAAGAGCATAGTAAAACAAACGATCACGAATAATAGGTCCTGAAACCCAGTAGTCGGTTGTTGATGTTGTTCGCTCATAAAGGGAGTTCAAGCTACCGTAGGTGTCAGGAGACTGGCTCTGAGGAGAGGTTGAATTAAAATTCACCCCAAATCTGAAGTCATTAGATCCTGATTTAGTTAGGGCATTGATAATACCTCCCGTTGAACGGCCGTATTGAGCTCCATAAGCCCCGGTCTTTGCTTGCATTTGTGCAAAGAATTCGAAAGGGACGTAGCCAAAACCAACACCAGTCCTAAAGTTTGTGACTGACAGACCGTTAATATAGGTTTGGTTTTCTGCAACGGATGATCCAGAGAATGAGACACCTCCAAAATCCGATACACCTGCCGTAGAACCTGCGGCCATCATGGCAACACTGTTCAATGATCTTGAAATAGGCAAGGCATCAATTTCTTCTGCCGTCACAACAATACCAGATTCTGCAATCCCAGTATCTAGGGCATCAATCCTAGTGCCACTTACGACGATCTCGTCAATCACCGCAGTCGTAGTAGCCATGGCTACTCTAGTTGTGGTGTCAAGACGAATCAAAACCGCTTGCGAATCAACAACATTACCGCCAACTCTCACCTCGATGGAATAGTCCCCGGGTGCGAGGTCTATTTCAAAAGTACCCTCAGCCGCTGAGACAATTCTTTCTACTCCACGCGCGTTATCAACAGCCACTACAACAGTTCCAGCAGATGCGCCAGTGACTGTTCCGGTCACGGTTCCAACTTGCGTTTGAGCAAATAAAGAGAGTGAGAAAAAAGCAACAAATAAAGCAGATACGACTCTATAAGTTAATTTATTCATATAATATCCTATTTAATTTTTTTCGAAAAAAAGAGCATAAATAATGCTCATTACCCTAATTTAATTGAAGTTTTAAGTTAATTCAAACTTAAAAAGTAATGAGAATCGTTATCAGATAATAAATGTTGTCCTTAATATACAAAAAAGGCCGGTCAATGACCGGCCTTTCTGTAGAGATTATCTAAGGATCAGTTAGAAAACTGTATCGATAGATAAATTCCAGTACTGACCAAGCATGTCATAGTTACCTGAAACGGTATTAGCATAACCGCCTGAAAGCACGTCACCAACAACTGGTGGTTGCTTGTCTAGCAAGTTTTGGATACTTAGTCTAAGTGTAGTGTTACCTAGGATCTGGTAGCTGGCATTAACGTCTAACCAGCTTAAGTCTTTACCTAGGTTTTCAGTAGCAACCGCATCAGCTGTGTATAAGTTTTCCACAGCAGACATGGTTCTTAGGGTTGCACCAACAGACCAGCTTCCGCCAGTTGAGAAAGTCGCAGTCGTGCGAGTTCTCCACTCTGGAGTCGGCCAGCAAGTTGAGTCGATGTAACCAGCACACTCATAGCCAGTCTCTTCAAGAGCAGCGACTGAACGTGTGTACTTTTTCTTCATGTTTGTTGCAGCGGTTGAGATACCTAAGGTACCGCCAAATACATCAAATGATCCAGCTAGTGAGTAGTCCACACCTGACCAGTTCAATTGACCCACGTTTTGTGAGCCTAACTGAACGTATGCGTCACCCTGCCACAAGCTTCCGTTATCAAAACGGTTAATGTTTTGACAATACTGTGAAAGGTCTTGGACCGCACATAGATCGATAATGGTCTCAGCATCAGTTGAGGCAATCGCACCATCGATATCGATATTCCAAACGTCAACAGAAGCGGTGATGTTATTTGTGATTCCAATAACGACACCGAAAGTTGTTGTTTGGGCAGACTCGTTTCTCAATAGCGGGTTACCACCGATACGACTGTTGTACTGTCCAGCTGGGTTCGCAGGAACACCACCGTATTGCGCTGCGGTCACACCGGTTCTAGCACACTGCTCAGCAGTGTAGACAGGTGATGAGCCAGCACAGTAGTCAGTACCTGACCAAAGGCTGGTATTAGCTGGGTAGTATAGGTTAGAGATGGTAGGAGCACGTTCTGCATCATTGATACCGGCTCTAACTCTAATTCTCTCGGTTGGTAGATAAGTGAAGCCAATCCTGCTGGTTTCCACTTGACCAATGAGATCATAATCAGAAGAACGGTAAGCTAGATCCATGCTTAGTGACTGAATACCAGGAACGTTTTCAATGATAGGAACGTTCAGCTCACCGAAGAATTCTGTTACAGCAAGACTACCTGAGATTGAAGGTGTAGCACCACCGAATCCAAGGGCAAGCGCGTTGGCATAGACGTAGTCTGCCAAACGATCAAATACAGTCTCTCTGTTTTCAAAACCTGCAACAAGCGCGATATTTGACTCAGCTGAGGGCAATGACCATCCAGTAGTACCTGTCACATAACCAACAAGGTTTTTGATGGTGTTGTTACCAACGATCATTCCATCGATACCCATGTTAGCTGCTTGCTCAGCAGTGACGCCTTGGTAGGTCATCACGTCATATCCACCTTCACCGCCCTCAAGGGCAGCAGTGATGGCAGGAAGCGAGAAGTCGTTAATCCAAGCTTCAGAAGAAGTGGTTTGAGCATAGGTATATGAAAGATCATATTCAAAATCGCCCACACCAATTTCACCATTGGCTCCGATTACCCAACGTACGGCGTCTGTTTCAAGCAGACCGGTTCTAGGACCACCTTCGGTGTTTCGCTTACCGACAGCGGTTAGTAAACCAACCCAGTCGGCACAGAAGGTATTACCTTCACCGTCATAGTCTTCATAACAAACATTGCTGCCTTGCGCAGTGCCTTCGTCGTAATAGTAGTCAGCATAGTTAGCTGTAAAATCACCGCCTTCGACAAAGCCATCGACCACGCTGTTTTGTAGCGCATCGGTCCAGTTGGGGTTATCCCAATAGAAATCCATGTACGAAGCGTAGAAGGTACCTGATTGTGCGATACCGCCTTGTGAATGATAGGAAGAGTAGTTCACCTCAAAGTAAGGTCTAAACCTTGATGATACTTCATAGTGACCAATCGCTCCCATGGAGTCTCTCTCAGAAGCCTGCAACAATGTAGCAACCTGTGCGTAGTTGTAGACGTTACCAGAGTATGGCAACAATGTGCCGTCTGACTGGAGTTGTCCCCAGAAGTTCATAGCATAGTCATAGGTGACATCGCCGACGTCATAGTTGCCGCCAGTATCACTGGTCACTTCAAGCATTGGATAGAAGTCAAAGTGTGGCACAGGAGTTGTGGATGAACCACCGCATGAAGCACCTGATCCGCTTAACGCACAGCCAGAGTAGACTCTGTCTCTGTTGAAGACGTCATCGTTTTCAACGTGCCTTGCGTACATCGAGATGTTACCGCGTCCGTCGCCTGAGCTGATACCCATGACCACATCATAGCTTGATGTAGCACCGTCGTTAACGACGCCATCGACAGGGGTAAACCCTCTAGCGAGCATTCTCTCAGCAACGTACTCATCACCGTTAGCGCCCTGGTCAGAACGATATCCACCACGGGTGACACTGATTTCAACACCTTCTACTTGACGTGTAACGAAGTTAACAGCACCAGCGATCGCATCAGAACCGTACACAGCAGAAGCACCACCAGTAAGAACGTCAACACGCTCTAACATAGAAAGTGGCATCTGACCGACGTCAGGAGTTTCTGAGTAGACACTACCAGGAGCCATTCTTCGTCCATTAAGAAGGATGAGCGTACGGGCAGAACCCATACCTCTTAGGTCAAGAGTTGCAACACCACTACCTAGTGGCTGGAATGCGTTTGTAGCAGTCTCAATTTGTGGAAACTGATTCAACACATCCTCAATCCTGACTTGGCCGGTCACTCTGATTTCATCAGCAGTCACAACCTCAACAGGACTTACACTCTCAAAACCGTCTGTAGTAATACGAGTACCGGTAACAACAACTTCTTCTACCTCTTCTTCTTGAGCTAGAGCAGAAGTTGACACCAAGCCAATCATAATACCGACAGATATTAAGTTTTTGGTTTTAAACATTAGTGTTTTCTCCAAGTTAATTAAAAGTTTTTTTCGAAAAAAATTTGCACCTTTTTCGGGCGCAGGGAGATAATTATAGACTAACCCACTAAAATCACAGCAAATTTTATAGAAAAGTTACTATTTATGAGCTATTTAGCTAAAATTTGTTGTTTATTATTAACAAATTATTAACAAAAAAAATTTTTAACTATTTTGGATCGCTTTTCCAATAGAAAAATGAGGCGACCACTGCATAAATGGCAATACCGATAGCGCCATAGATAATCCAGGTGATGGCAGACTGACCCTGTAAAAACCCTAGGATTGCCCCCAAAATGCCAAGCCCCATAAAAAGCGTGCCAGCCTGATAGTTGGCCTGCCTCC
>JAYPEI010000034.1:4525-9583 GCA_038125665.1 Enterobacteriaceae bacterium | reverse complement strand
TAAAAAAATCCGCTATTAAAACTATCGTTGTTGCTCTACTCGTGCTAACAGCCCAAATTATCAGAGCCCAAACGGAAGAAGTGATAGAGGAAGTGCTGGTAATAGGTATCACTCCCAACGTTTCTCAAGGGGTTAAAATCAACCGTATTCCTTTTGCTGTACAGCATAGTGGTACTGAAGCCTTACAGACATCTCAAAGCTTGGATGTCAGTGATTTTATGAATAGCCGGTTAAACGCTATTAATATCAATTCAGCGCAAAACAATCCATTGCAAGCAGATGTGCAGTTTCGAGGTTTTACAGCTTCGCCACTACTAGGCCTGCCTCAAGGTTTAGCTGTTTATCAAGATGGTGTGCGATTAAACGAACCGCTCGGAGATGCAGTTAACTGGGATCTGATTCCAGAGTCAGCTGTTTACAGTATCGACCTTCTCTCAGGGGCTAACCCGATTTTTGGGTTGAACGCCTTAGGAGGTGCATTAACTATTAATATGAAAAATGGTTTTAATTTCACAGGTAATGAAGCTGAAATTTATGCTGGTTCTTGGGGGCGAACAATGGCCTCTTTTGAAAGTGGCGGTAGTAAAAGAGGGTGGGGTTACTATTTTAATGTTAATCGTTTCAGTGAGGAAGGTTGGCGAGATCTTTCTCAGTCGGATGCTACTAATTTTTATGGCAGCCTGAGCTGGCGGGACTCCGACACTTCCAGTGTCGATCTTATCTATCAAACCGGTAAAACTCAGCTAATTGGAAATGGTGCTTTACCGGTTGGTTTGCTCTCCTTGGATAGAAGCGCCGTCTTTACTGCGCCTGACATCACGAGCAACGATATGTCGATGTTTAATCTTAATGCTAGGCACGTCATTACTAAGGGGATTGAATTTTCTGGTAATACTTTTTGGCGAGAAAATAATACTAATTCATTCAATGGTGATGGTTCTGAATTCGAATTATGTGAATACGCTGGTGGTGTTCAGTCTTTTTTTGAAGAATCTGAGGAGTTAAAGGATTCCTTAAGTTTAGATTTAGGCGTAGAGCTAGAAGATATTTGTGGAGGGGGTAATGTTTCGATTACCAATTACAAGGAGTTGCAAAATTTAATATATCAAAAAGCGCAGTTATATGGTCTTGATCCTGAGGATTTCGAACTCAAAGATGTGATTGGTAAGCTTTATGGTTCAGGAGTGCTTTCTGATGAGGCTATCAATAATATCAGTCACCGGAGACAAGTGAGTACAGGGTTGAATTTACAAGTCGCTATGGATGAGGATTTCTTCGGCTTTGATAACAATTTAACTGCTGGTTTTAGTTATTTCGCAGGAGATTCAGGGTTTGTCTCTGTACTTGAGCTTGCTCAGTTAGACCCTATCACGCGGAGCACGGCTGGCCTAGGGACGGGGACTTTCTACAAAGAAGGGGAAACTGATGTTTTCACTGAAATTAATACCTGGAGCCTGTTTTTTACAGATACTTGGGCAGTTACAGATCAACTGGCATTAATTTTCGCTGGTAGATATAACGAAGCTGAGGTCGTCTTAAGAGACCGTTCAGGAGAGCGTCCTGAATTAAATGGTAGCCACAAATTTACTCGATTCAATCCTGCTATAGGTTTTACTTTTGATGAGAGCCCCAACACCAATTTTTTTGGAGTATATAGCGAAGCTAATCGAGTACCCACACCCATTGAGCTAGCATGTAATGAAGGAGTGTTCACGTTGGCACAGCAATATGCGTATGAGTCAGGTGAAGATTCAGATGATATCGATTTTGAATGCCGCTTACCTAATGCTTTCCTTGCAGACCCTCCACTTGAAGAAGTAGTGACTAATAACTTAGAGCTTGGTGTTCGCGGGAATTGGCGTCAGTTAAATTATCAATTAGGTATTTTTAATGCCAAGAATGAAAACGACATACTTTTTCAAACTACAGGCCGTTCAACGGGCTTGTTTGCAAACGTCGGTGAAACTAAACGTCGAGGACTAGAAGTTTCCATACGTAGTTCTTCAGAGTCATTTGATTTTTATGCTACCTATTCACTACTGAACGCGACTTTCCAAAAGGATTTTTATGTGCTTAGCCCTAACCACCCTAATTCAGATCTCCAAGGGGAACTGGCTGTACAAAGCGGGGACCGTATCCCAGGGTTGCCAGAGCATATCATTAAATTAGGTGGGGACTACCGTTTTACCCCACAACTTAGCATGGGTGCTGAAGCTATATACAACTCAAATCAGGTAATCAGAGGTGACGAGTCTAACCAGTTAGGCACTATTGGTGGTTACTCAGTAGTTAATCTACGTGCTAGTTACCTACTTAAAGATCGGTTCATTCTTTTTGCGCGGGTGACTAATTTGTTTGATAAGGAATTCGAGAATTTTGGTTTGTTAGGTGAAAGCCCCTCTGAAATTTTGCCGGACTTGGCAGACCAACGCCCATTATTTCTAGGAATAGGGGCTCCTCGTGGTGCATGGTTGGGAGTACGCTACTCCTTCTAGCAACTGGCAACAGACTAATCTAATCTTTAATCATAGGTAATGGTTCTAGATATGATTGCTAAAGTTATTTATGGAAGATGATTTATCTGAGCTAAACCAAGATAAAGTTAAAAAAAAAAAAGGAGAGCAGAGCTCTCCTTAAATAGAAGAATTGGGGGTATTGTTATTAGAATGAGGTTTTGAATTGCAATCCAATTTCCCTCGGTCTATCGACAGTTGCAAAGTCAAACGACCAAATGGCGTGCATGAATCCTGAATTGAAGTTGTACTCGTCTGTTAGGTTATTAGCCCACAAAGATATACTGTATCTATCGTCAGCAGGAGTCCAAGTTAACCTTGCATTACTAATCCAAACATCACCAGCTGGTGGGTTAGTCACAAAACCCTGAGCATTTTGGCGTAATTCAATCGTCGATGATCTCCAGTACTCATCCCAATAGTTTGTCTGCAATAATCCAACAAGACTACCTCCCATGAAGTCCCATTCATACTGACCACTAAACATATAAGTAGTCTCTGGGGCCCTGGCAAATTCAGTGTTAGTGGTGATGGGCACTTTTGCGATGATGTCGGTAAATGCTGTGTCAAGGAAACCGAGATTAGCATTCAGAGTGAGTCTGTCAGTTGGCATCCATGTAATTTCAAATTCAATTCCTTTTGCTTCTCCGTTTGCTGAATTTTGAAGTACAAGCTCTGTTAGATCCTGGCCATTGACTCGATCTTGAACAGTGCTGGCATATTGGATCCCAAGCCAGTCAGTTTGGAAATATGTAACATTGGTCCTAAGGGATCTATCTAAAAAGTCAGCTCTGAGTCCGACTTCAAGATTTTCGATCATTTCGGGTGCAAAGGGTAACTGTACCTGGCCCAATGAGTCCACATAAATGGCAGTACCCCCAGAGTTGAAGCCTTCGCTGTAACCCAAGTACACCATCACATCGTCTGAGAAATCATAGGTGGTGGCGAACCGGTATGTGTCAGCACTGAAAGTGCTTGGCGTAAATGTATCCATGGCTCCAGCGGTAGCGTAGTCCATGTTGCCAAACTCTGTGTCTAGCTCTAGTGGTCTTGCAGAAGTTTGTCCTGAGGCTATGTTAGCCGCTAGCTGTGCGTCCGACATTGCTGTGGCAATGTTATCTTGCTCGTGTGTGCGGTAACCAAGAGTGACGTCGAGCTTGTCGGAAATGTTGACAGTAACCTCACCAAAAATTGCGTCCCCCTCTTGGGTTTGGCCATTTAAACGATCCGAAGAGTTGCCGATACCTGAGAACACACCGATCCAACCATTGCCACCGGCCCAATTACATGGGAACGGCCAACCATCTATCGTGTTTTGCATTCCCTCGGTTATTGGTATGAGTTTCCCAACATTAAAACGGCCTGCAAAATTATAGCCGGCGTCTGCAGGTGTTCGTGAAGTGCACTGGGAACTATTAAGAACATCTTGATAATCTAGAGTCTTAATCACCCCACCGTCTGCCGACTGTACCCAGTCCATCATCGACCACTCGATCCCTCTGGAGACGTTTACCTGGTCCCACTGGTAGTAGCCTACAACGTAATTGATCCTGTCATCCAAGATGGTTCCAGATAACTGAAATTCGTGACTTTCAACTTCCGTTTTGTAGATGTCATAGTTAACAAAGAAATTGTACTCAGATCCGCCCCAGTCTAGGTAAACGGATGAATCGTTCTGTGTTTTTCCGTACATGTACTTGAGATGGGTTGAATCGTTTATGTCCCAATCAACATGAAGAGTAGTTTGATCTAAGAACTGTCTGTTTGGAGAGGTTGAAGCCATCCTAGATTGATACCTACCAAGTCCAGGCCCACCAGCTTGTGCTATGGAAGGATTAAACATTCCACCACTTGCGATATCATGAGCCTGAGCTATTCCTACTTGGTATCCCATGTAATCTGAGTTGCGGAAGTCAATTAAAGACTGGACCCTGCCTTCACGACCCACCTGATCATCTTGTTGATGGATTAGTCGTACACTGACGCTGTCAGTCGGTGTCCACAAAATGTCACCCCTGAACATTTGACTATCCATCGCGCCGCCATTGAGGCCAGTTATAACACTCTCAACCCAGCCGTCATTGTTATAACTGCCAACTGTCCATTTAGTGCGAATGTTTTCAGAGATTGGCAAGTCAGCAGAGAGAGTTAAGTCTTTACGCTGGAAACTTCCAACTTGCGCGTTCATATTTATGCCGAATTCTTCGCCAGGTCTTTTTGAATGGACATGGATCGATCCCCCTGTTGAGTCGCGACCGTATAGAGTCCCCTGTGGCCCCCTCAATACTTCAACTCGGTCTATCTCAACAAAATCTCTGGTCAGTAGGCCCTGATTTGAAACCTGCCAGATTCCGTCCACATATATTCCAACATTTGGAATACCGCGCATGTTAAACTGAGCGTTTGAAGTACCTCTGTTCTCACCGGCAATCAAAATGTTTGGGACCACTCCAGTCAAATCTTCCAAGTTTTCAATATTTTGGGCTTGTAAGCTCTCACCGGTTATAGCAGTTACCGCAAGGGCAACATCTTGGACGTCTGTCTG
>JAYPEI010000034.1:0-4425 GCA_038125665.1 Enterobacteriaceae bacterium | reverse complement strand
AACATGAAAGTAATATGAAGTATTTAGCAAATATCTTTACAAACAAATCATGGCCTAACTTAAGGCTAATTCTTCTGTTTCTATTTGCTAATTTCTCATTAATCAGTTGTGAAAGCAAAGACATCAAGGTATCGGTTGCGGATGGGGTTGATTTTAACTGGGACGTCAAGCCTATCCTTTCAGAGAATTGTTTTGGGTGCCACGGGCCTGATGAAGAGGGGAGGAAAGCCGGGTTACGTCTTGATGAAAGGATCTCTGCAATCGGTGAGCTACCTGAGTCGCCTGAAAAATTTGCAATTGTTCCTTGGAACACCGAAGAAAGTGAATTAATCAAAAGAATTTACTCTGCCGACCCAAATGTTGTGATGCCTCCACCTGAGTCAAACAAGACACTGTCATTGGAACAAAAAGAGAAGCTAAGCACGTGGATCAGCAGTGGAGCTGAATACAAGCCGCACTGGGCATTCATACCACCTTCATCTTACGGATCCCCAGGTCAAGATCAAGAAATAGCTGTGCTTCAAGCTGAGAATTTAGATGGGTTCATTAGGGATAAGTTAACCGGCTTGGGGCTAACTCCGTCCGCTAGAGCTGATAAGCAAACTCTTGTTAATCGTCTATTTCTGACCCTAACGGGTTTGCCTCCAAGTTTAAAAGAAGTTGAAACTTTCGTTTCCGATACTTCTCCCCAATCCTATGAGAACCTCGTGAATACGTTGCTCTCTTCCCCTCAATATGGCGAACACATGACAGCGTTTTGGCTTGACCTTGCGCGGTGGAGTGACACAGATGGCTTTTTAGATGATCACCACGACAGGTACTTATGGCCTTGGCGAGACTGGGTAATAAAAAGCTTCAACGAAAACATGCCTATCGACAGATTTGGAACTTTGCAACTAGCGGGTGATTTATTACCTAACCCTCAAAAAGAGGATGTTTTGGCGACCACTTTTATCCGGCTTGGAAAAAGAACAACTGAGAACGGGGCCATAGCCGAAGAGTACGAGGCAGAATATCGAGCGGAAAGGACAGACAATCTAGTCGGTACAACTTTCTTAGGGCTCACACTCGGTTGTGCCCGTTGTCATGATCACAAGTATGACCCAATTTCACAAAAAGATTACTACTCGATCTCAGCTTTCTTTAACAATACCAATGAACCAGGGGTTTACTCGCCAGGCTTCAGTGGAGTACAGGGTGGCCCTACATTACCCTGGCCTCATCCCACAGTCGAAAGAGAAATAAATGAAACAAAAAGTTTCCTTGCAGATGGGAGCTCTAAGTTAGAAGCACTAAAGGGAAATCTACATTCGGAGTTTGAAAGTTCGTCTTCTCTGATATTGGACAATGAACATAAAGTTAGCGATTTTTTTGAGAGATCTATCCGTCAAGGGCTTGTAGCTAAGTATGACTTCGAGAGCAGTACTAAAGCCACATTGTTGACTCTGCCAGAACCCAGAGAGAGACGAATACCTCCAGCTTCCATTAACGGGTTGGGGGGAGGGCCATATGCCCCACCAGCAAACCCCCAGGATGAAACTGAGACCCAGCGCGGAGAAAGACTGCGGAGAGAACTACTCGGTAGAGTCCCAAGGAACTACAATTCAGAAACTTTGTACTTAATGCCGGCTTCACTAGGTGCGGCCGCAGATGCTGTGGTCCAAGACCCAATCCTAAAACAAGGGCATAAAGGTAGAGGGATTTTCTTTAATGAAACTAATAGGGGGTTCCTCGGGAAAGACGTTGGTTGGTATGACCGAGAAGATGAGTTCTCTATTGATTTTTGGGTGTACCTAGATGATGAGTACGATAGTGCCACCTTACTGAACCATAAATCTGAACAGAATTCAGGGCAGAGCGGCTATGATCTTGCTCTCGAACAAGGAAAACTCCAGGTCACTTTTGCACACTCGCCACCTGCAAATATGATTCGGATATCATCATTTGAAAAGCTGCCTATCAAAGAATGGATAAATCTCACTCTTACTTATGACGGTTCGAGTAAAGCTGAAGGGTTGACTATCTATCTTGATGGGAAACAGATTTCCATGAACATTGAATCTGATCAACTAACCCGTTCGATGTTGCCATGGGGTACTGGTGATGTCTTTGATCCCTTTGTCGGGCTAGCATTTGGTACACGCTTCAGGGTTAAGTCACCTGTTGGAAGCGGTATAGACTCTATCAGTGTATATGATCGAATTTTGCAACCCGCTGAGGTAGCTTATCTGCACAATGACAACACACTTATCAATCTTGCTCCCGATGTTCTAAAGGAATCTTTGACTCAGCGAATGCTGCACGAGGATCCTACTTACCAACAAACCTACAAAGAAGTTAAAGCCAATAAGACTCGCTTAAATGAGATGGAAACTGCTGTGCCGCAGGTTCTTGTTATGGGCACTGCCCCCAATCAACAACCGACTTATCTATTACATAGGGGTGTTTACAGTGACCCTAGGCAAGAAGTTACACCTCAAATGCCCGATATCATTTTGCCCTGGGATCAGAAATACCCAAAGAATCGCTTGGGATTAGCTCAGTGGATATTCTCAAAAAATAATCCTCTGACAGCTCGTGTCTTTGTCAACAGGATATGGCAGATGCATTTTGGCAAAGGTTTAGTTTCTACCTCGGAAGATTTCGGGTCTCAAGGCAGTCTTCCGTCACACCCAGAGCTGTTAGATTGGCTGACCATCAAATTTATTAATTCTGGCTGGGATCTAAAGGAGCTTCATAAAACCATCGTTAATAGTGCAACATATCAGCAACAATCTGATTTTAACGCAGAACAGGTCAAGTTAGATCCTGAAAATATGTACTACTCTGTAGGACCACGCTGGAGGATGACCGCAGAGATGGTACGTGATCAAGCCTTGGCTTTATCTGGGCAGCTCAGTTATCAGGTTGGCGGGGAGAGCGTTTATCCTTATCAACCTGAGGGTATATGGAATCCTCTGAACGCATTTTATAAATACCCATCACCAGACAACGTAACAAATCAAGGGTTGTACCGTCGCAGTATTTATACGTTTATTAAAAGAAATGCACCACATCCTGGTCTGACAATATTTGATTTCCAAAATAGAACAACAAGCATAGCTCGCAGAAATAGATCGAATACACCCTTACAGAGTCTAATGCTGATGAATGATGAACAATATTTGGAGGCCTATCGACTGATTGCGTCTAATGAGTTTGATGAGAATCTTTCTGAAAGAGATTTTTTTACTAAAATATATAAAAAAGTTTTGAGGAAGTCCCCCACAGATGAGCAGTTAGGTGTAATCACGGACTACTATTATGATCAGAAATCACACTTTAGTGAAAATGTCAGTCAAGCCAGGCAATTAATATCCAACGGCGTTACTCCTGCAAATAAAGAGATACCTGAAGTTGAGCTCGCTGCAATGATGAACGTTGTGGCCTTAGTAATGAATATGCCAGAAGCTATTTATGTTCGATAGTTTAGTGAGAGAAATTTCAAAGGTTTAGGCTATGGATAAAAGAAGTTTTCTAAAAAAAACCAGCAGCCTGTGTGCTGCTTCAATGCTGTCTCCAAGTGTTTTTGGATCTTACGATGAGACCAATAAAAGATCAGATAGCCTTGGGATATTGGATTCTACCCATTACCCTCCTAAAGCAAACAAAGTCATCTGTCTGCACATGCTTGGCGCAATCTCACATGTTGATACGTTCGACTACAAGCCAGAACTTGCAAGAATGCACGGCCTTGAGCTACCTCCCTCTGTAAGAAATACTCAAAGACTATCAACAATGTCTGGGGAGCAGTCTTCGTTTCCAATATTTGGACCACTTGCCAAATTTGCACAGCATGGTCAGAGTGGGGCTTGGGTAAGTGATCTCTTACCAAATATCTCTGGCGTTGTTGATGAATTATGTTTTGTCAAAAGCATGCACACTGAACATGTTAATCATGATCCAGCTGCTAAATTTTTACACACCGGTTTTCAGATAGCAGGTCGTCCATCAACTGGGGCGTGGTTGAGTTATGCCCTAGGATCAGATAACCACTCTCTGCCTAATTTTATTGTTATGAAGTCCGGGATCTCGCAGGGTGTTCCTCTTGATTCAGCTGTCTGGGGGACAGGCTTCTTACCATCCCACTATCAAGGTGTACAGTTCAGAGCAGAGGCGGATCCAGTACTTTACGTCAGTGACCCACTAGGTATGGACAGGAGGTCCCGTCGAAAAATGTTGGATACCTTGTTCAAGCTGGCGCAATCAGAGTTTGAGTCATCTCAAGATCCAGATGTTCTCTCGAGAGTGAATCAGTATGAAATGGCCTACCGGATGCAAAGCTCAGTACCAGAGGTGGCAGATATTTCAGACGAGCCAAGTTACATTCTTGATATGTACGGTCCAGATGTACACACACCGGGGACCTTTGCTAGAAATTGTCTC
>JAYPEI010000033.1:4785-9850 GCA_038125665.1 Enterobacteriaceae bacterium | reverse complement strand
ATACCAAAGTAAAGAGGGAGCCATCGGCTCCCTTCTAAATTTGGCACGCCCGGAGCGGGTTAAGTACCTCATTCAGGAGCTAACAACTCGGAAGCCCTAACAAGATCAATGATTTATCAGAACCTAGTTCACTGTCAAAGGTCTATTCTGGTCTACTATTTGGTCTACTGTTACTTCAAAGCCCTACAGGCCCCGTGAACTCTGGAGTTTTCCCAAACCTTCATTTAGAGGGGTAGTCAGTTGCCTCTGAGGTTTTAGCGTTGCTTAGAGAGCTTCTGAGACGCTCTGAGGGGTATGCAGGAGGCCAGTGGGGGTGCTGGGGATATATAGGTGTTGAGGGGGTTTTTGAGGGCTTTGGAGTGTTAAGTAGCTTTAAAAGTAGGAAACATATTTGGACAAGTTTTAATGCCCATAAATTTAATATTACAGAATCTTCCTATTCAACAGGTTCTTCGGATTCTCAGTTCTTGGTAAACATTTGAGGATATTCGCTCTACCTCGTCACAAACCTCTATCCACCCACTATCCTCATCGCCTACTCAGGCTAAACATGTTTTATAAATGCTGTAGAAAATTTCTGCACATAGGTTGCACACCACTCAAAGTACTTTGGCCATTGCTCTTGTTCCATCGGATCGCAAGCTATAACTAGTTGTATTCTTGAAGCAGTAGCCTTTGGTAATTCCATCCAATTCAGACTCTCTCCAATCTCTGCTTCTATCGCTCCTTTGTTTGAGTTCAATTCCTCAAACAGTTGTGGATCGTTGCCAATATAAATTTCGCAGCCAATATATTTTTTCTGACTGTTAAGTCTCAAAACTATATGGCATCTGCTTGTGCCGAAAGAGATGTTGTACCAGTGCTGAGGCCGAGATTTCTGTCCAAGATTCAGAGGTAAATTTGCATTTTCAGCATATTCTTTTAATCCTTCCCAGAATTGTTGTTGCTGGAGTTTCAAATTGCTCACAGAGTCTCCGGTCGCCGATTTTACGAGGGCCTTACCCCATTGGTTTGGTTCACAAACTACCGTGAAATGTGGCGCAGGGTCGGAATCTCCTATTTTGTAGACTTCGGTAAGCACCAAGAAAAAATTAATTTCTTCCGGCATGTGGCGATTAAACCAATCTATTGCCTGCTTATGTTCTTCTGTAAAGTCTGTAACGACCCAGACAATAATGCTGGCATCAAATGCTGACGCATATGTAAGGATCTGGCCTAGATGTTTGTGGTCAGTAGACTCAAGTTGGTTCTCAATGATTACCTTGGCGTTGCGATCAATATCATCCGCGACTATATCAACCGCATAACGACCCGCAGCTGCCTCAGTTCTGACGTTTTCAATATTGATCCCTAGTTCTTCGCAGAGAAGGTCTATATTTTCTTTTTCTGCCAACCAGCGTGTGAAATCTAGAGCTTCATGCTTCCAGATTTCACGAGGTTTAAGCTTCTCAAGTCTTGCTAGTTTCTTCATGTGGTTTTATGCAACTTTGATGTTCTGAGATGCCAACGGTTATTGGTTCAACTCTTGTTATTAGACGCGGGAGTTCAAGATTTTAAAAAC
Organism: Enterobacteriaceae bacterium; assembly: GCA_038125665.1. Taxonomy (GTDB): domain Bacteria; phylum Pseudomonadota; class Gammaproteobacteria; order Pseudomonadales; family Pseudohongiellaceae; genus CAILUG01. The sequence goes on along the minus strand of JAYPEI010000033.1, from coordinate 8,289 downwards.
TAGTTATCAGTAACTCATCATTCATAATATACCGTTAAAGGGTGGCATTCTAGGGGCTAGAACTTTATATATATCAGATAGTTAGAATATATATAAAAAGGTGAGAAAGGAGGCGGTTTAGATCAGACGGCGATACAATAACGTACAATAGTTAGAGAAAGATATTACAAGATGTCCAAAGCCATTCCCGTCACTAGCGAGAATCAAAAATTCGCCCAAGAACTGGATGCCGCTGCCCCTCTCAAGACATATCTGTTTTCGGAAGATCCCGCTGTCCTCGCTCTGGTAGAGAAATACCTAGAGAAAATAAAAGAATCTCGTAGTTCTCTCCGTAGCCATGATTCAAAGATTCGCGAGCAACTACACATTTTCATCTGCAATTTGATCTGGATTAATCAGAGAAAGAATCACTGGTTGTATCAGGGAAGAGGCAAGCCTTCATTTAAAAGAACCCGTTACTTTCAAGTTCTCACAAAAGCTATCTTTGTGGACTGTATATTGGACAGTCTCGTCTCGCTTGGATTGATTGAGCAGAAAATTGGTTATCAAGACCTCCAAAAGTCACGAGTGACGAGGGTCAAAGCCAAGGGGGCATTGAAGCGGGACATAAACAAAATATCCCCTCATGTGATTGAACTAGACCCTAATCGTGAAATCATTCAGGTACAAGTGACTAAGAAGTCTTGGTTTGATACGAGACTAAAGAAGACTAAAAAGATCAAAGAAAAACTTGAGTACAAGGACAATGATCAGACGATCCTAATGCGGAAGAACCTGCAGCGTATTAACCAAGCGTTACATGAAACAGCCATAGGGCTTTGGATTAAGGACACCGATTATAAAGAACTAAATCTAAAGCTAAAAAAAGGTGATAAATCTGAATTTAGTCCAAATCAGAAGTATCTTGTTCGCATATTTAATGACATCGGCTTTACACTAGGTGGAAGGTTCTACCATGCTTGGTGGCAAGGGATTCCTAAAGAATTAAGGCCATACATTACTATCAATCATCAAGCCGTTGCGGAATTAGATTACAAGCACCTGCACCCATCTCTGATGTATGCAAAAGCGGGCTACACAGAACTCCCGAGTGGCTTTGATTCCTATACGCTTGAATTGGAAGGTTTCACTCAGGCTCACAGGCAAGCAGTGAAAGATGCGTTTCAATGCCTGATCAATACCAATTCAGAAAAGAGTGCCATCAGCGCTATAAGCTCTAAAGGTCTTGCTAAGTTATTCCCTTTTGGCCCCAAAAAGCTTGTAGAACATTTACTGAATAAACACACACCCATCAGGCATTTATTCTTTAATAAACAGTTAGGCAAGGAGCTTCAAAGAATAGATTCTGATATCGCTGAATACTGTATTTTAGAGATGTTACAAAGACACAACAGGGTAGTGTTACCGGTACATGATTCATTCATCGTTCAACAAGATATGATTAAAGTACTACAACAAATCATGATTGATGCTTATGAACAGATTGCTGGAGGAATAATTCCAATAGATGAAAAGGGTTTCAGTCTTTGGAACCCCTATGAGGCTTTAAATGATAATGAGCTACACCTTTATAAAGTATATGAAAAACATGCATCAGAATTTTTGAAGAGGTTTAATAGAGATAGGTCTACACCCTTTGATGCTCCTTACGTGTTTCCAGAGGCTTATGATGATGAAGATGTATATGTAACTGAGTTCTAATGGTCTTGGGAGTCTAAGAAGCGTTCCCTGACCCTTTAAGGAGTTACTGAGTCTATGCCGACTCCTCATAAAACATTGTATTTACTCGTTATTTTTCTGATTCTGGTGTCTTCGGTAGTCCTTCCGTTAAAAAACACTCTCCAAACAAACATTATTGATGTAGATATTTCTGTTTCAACACAGCAGGAATTAGGCAGTCTCTCCGGCATCAGTGTAGCCTTGGTAAGCGATCCTCATCTGAGGAACTCGTCTACAGCACTTGACCGCTGGCAACAGCTAATTCACTCAATAAACAACTCGGCGGCTAACTATGTCCTGTTTGCCGGAGATTACATTGCAAATATTAGTGACGTATCTGTAGCCCGAGAGGTACAGGAGAGTTTCATAGACTCTCTCGCAGCTATTGAAAAACCTTATGCCCTTGTTCTAGGTAATTATGAAACTTGGACAGACAGGCAAAGTTGGTTAGATGCTTTTACGGCACACGGTATACCGGCCCTAGAGAACCAGACAATTGTCTTACAGGGCAAAAAGCCCATCTGTGTGATCGGTGTAGGAGATGCCTATACAGGGTACGACAAGAGCGTGAGTATCCCGTCAGATTGCTCACAGTATCCTATGATTCAGCTTACACACGATCCATCGGCCGCATTCAAACCCAACAGCTTCGGCATCTGGTTAGCAGGTCATACGCATTGCGGACAAGTGAGACTTCCGCTGATAGGGCCTTTGTGGGTTCCTAGCGAAGCTCCTGAAGAGTCACACTGTGGCTTGTATGAAGATGAAATGAAGAAGGTCTTTGTTTCTAGCGGCGTGGGAAGTAGCGTTTTGCCGCTGAGATTCTTAGCTCAGAGTCAAATTGAGATTATTCACTTTAATTAACCCAAACACCCCATCCCTTCTTCCTCAATCTTCTGGCTTTCTCAAACTCCATCTCCGCGGCCTCATCTCGGCTCATAGGATTTAGGCTCTGATATTGTCTGGGCTTTAGCCGTATACCAAATTGCTTAACAACCCTTGAGGATTTATAGCCGCTTTTGTGTTGTTCAAATCGTTCCTCTGGCGTCTTGCTAGTCATTCCAACGTACACACAAGGGCTGCCGTCCACATAATCTGGATTAGCTTCGCGAAACTTCTTTTTTTTTAGAACTTGTTTATCAAGTTCTATCACGTAGATGTTGTGAGTTGTCATTCTGGGCCTGTTGACAATGTGTTTTTGAATGCGCTATCGCTGAAAAAGGAGGTACATTTATGAAAAATCTTACTCAATACTCATTAACGCAGTTGCAATTCGCGAAATCCTTTATACGCAAAGGTATGTATTACGAGCATTCAGATAAAGACCTAGCAATTGAATATTACAAAGACTCAATCCAATTGTTATTAAACAGCGCCAAGGCAGAAATTAAGCATTCAGGAACCGCCATGCGCCTTAATCATAAGTTAGCCATGAGGCTTGAACGTGTCACAAAAGAACTTAAAGTAGAACGCAGTAAAAGCGTCAGTCTAGAAAGTCAGGAGAGCCGTTAATGGAAAATCTGTTGAAATTCCCGATCTCTCGCGCTCACCTTGTGTACAACATTGTTAAGAAAGCTAACAAATTTGAGGAAATTGACGAAGCCTTGGCAATACGATTTTATAAAGAAGCAATTAAACTATTGTTAGATCAACGCAAAACTCAGGACGACAAGCTAAGATCGCTTATAAAGTTAAATCATGTATTGGCTTCAAAGCTGAAGCCAGAAAAGAAATCATCTCCTACAAGAGGATAATTCAAATGAACGTTTTCCCATTACACGTTAG
>JAYPEI010000033.1:0-4775 GCA_038125665.1 Enterobacteriaceae bacterium | reverse complement strand
GTGATCTTGTTTGGTTTTTTTGTTGGGTGCTTGCTTACGATGATGCAGATGGAAGCCGTTGAATCAGAATTGCGCTTACACCGGCCGGAAACATTAGAAAACCCGATACCAACTCCAAGTTCTTACATGGTTCCAATTTTATTGATCGGTATGTGTAATATGTTTTTAGGGATGGGTTTAGGGTAACAAAGTCGGGTAAAACATAATCCAAAATATCAATGGCATGACGAACCAAAACTTGAAAGTTAAGTGACTGCAAAGATATCTAGTATGACTTCTGTGGAAAAATACATAAGCGTCGCCGCCGCTATTTTTTATAAAGAAGGCCGAATTCTTTCAGCAAAGAGATCTCCACATAAGTCTCAGGGCGGTATGTGGGAATTTCCCGGAGGCAAGATATCGGCACGGGAGTCACCTGAACAGGCACTCAAAAGAGAACTTTTTGAAGAGTTGGGGCTGATTTGTGAAATCGGGAACTATATTGGTTCAAGCAAGCACAAATACGAAAACATCGCCGTGGAACTCCATGCTTTTGAGATCGTAGATTTTCACGGAGAAATCTCGCTCCAAGACCATACGGAAATCAAATGGATTCCCTTTGAATTTGATATAAACCTAGATTGGGCGGAAGCAGATATACCGCTCATAGAGAAATACCGGCACTATAGAAAAACGGTAAACTACTATGACGCAGAGGCGTTTGACTATGTATCAAGAACGCAGCCTTTTTTGCCTGAAGGAGACTGTCAGAAATTTATAGATTACCTGCAAAACAAACCATACATCCTTGATCTTGGCTGCGGATCTGGAAATGCGTCTTACTATTTCCATGATAACGGATTGCAAGTCCTAGCATGTGATCAAAGCAAACATATTTGTGAATTATTAAAGCATCGCACCGCCATTCCTGTAAGGCACTGCTCGTTTGAGGAAGCACTTAGAGGAAATAAATATGACGGCATATGGGCTTCAGCTTCTTTACTTCACTTAAATCCTGACCAATTGCGGAAAGTACTTACGGAAATTGCGTCAGCGCTCAGTGATAACGGCATTTTATATGCTTCATTTAAGCAAGGAGATGGAGAATACATTGATAACGATGGGCGATACTTTTATCTACAAAAACAGGATAGTCTCACTCAGATGTTTAAAGATATAACGGGATTTGAGATCCTAGAAACGAATGTGCAAGCCGACTTGCAAGGCCGAAGCGATACAGACTGGATCAGTTTTTTCCTGAAGAACAATGTTCCCAACTAACTCCCTAACCACTGGTCAAAATAATCCGCTACTTCCAGAGCTGATTCAAGCGATCTATCACGCCGACAACATCATGATTGCATCAGCATTCGTGCAGATGTCCGGTCTAAATTTACTCCGCGAGTCACTTTTAGATGCTCTAGAAAGTGGTAAAAGCATCACAATCATTACATCAGACTACCTTGATATTACCGACCCTAATGCGCTTCGTTACCTGATGACACTTACAAAGCTAGGGGCAAAGGTGAAGTTATTTGAAACAGGAAATTCAATTAGCTTCCACGTAAAGGCATACGTTTTTACGGAATCTAATAGCGGACAAGGTTGTGCATACGTTGGTTCAAGCAATATCAGTAAGTCTGCTCTCCTAGATGGATACGAATGGAATGCGAGAGTTTCTACGGAAACTGACGCTGTTACGTTTGAAAAGTTACTATCAGAATTTAGAGATGTAGAAATTGATCCCCGCTGCGTCAATTTAACCCATGAATTAATTGACGAGTACATTAGACGTAGAAAATCTCAGGAGTTAAGCAATCAGATAGACAATGACACTCCTACACCAAACATCTTTCAAGCTGAGGCATTAAGAGAGCTTTCTCGCGCGAGGTTACGTGGGTGGAAGAAAGGTCTGGTCGTTCTCGCGACGGGTCTCGGAAAAACGTGGTTAGCAGCTTTTGATGTGAAAGCAACCGAAGCTAAACGTATATTGTTTGTGGCACATAGAGAAGAAATACTGAATCAAGCGGAAGCCACTTTTTCCACCTTGTTGCCTGAGAAAAGAAGTGGAAGATTTTCCGCTGATAGAAAAGATTTCTCTGCGGAAATTTTGTTTGCTTCCGTACAGTCTCTTGGAAAGACTTCATATTTAAGGGAATTTTCACAATCCTATTTTGATTACATCATTGTTGATGAATTTCATCATGCTGCTGCAAGCACATATGTGAAAGTCATTGATCATTTTCGCCCTGAATTTCTCTTAGGTTTAACAGCTACGCCGGAAAGAACAGACTCAAAGGATATTCTTGCTCTGTGCGATAACCATGAAATCTACAGAAGAACTTTATTTGACGGAATTAAAAAGAAGCTTCTTAGTCCATTTACGTACAGAGGTATCGCTGAGCATGAAAGTGTGAACTATGGGGAGATCCCATGGAGGAATGGTAGGTTTGATCCAGATGAACTTACGGCAAGATTCGCGACATTATCTCGTGCCGAACATAACTTCCGTAATTGGAGAGAATATAAACAAGATAAAACACTAGCGTTCTGCGTTTCCATAAAACATTCTGATTTTTTGGCAGAGTTTTTCTCAAGTAAAGGAGTCAAATGCTTATCCCTGCATTCCCATAGCACTGTGCAACGCGGTGAAGCCATTGAGCTACTCCGTCAGGGGAAAATAGAAATTATTTTTACTGTAGACCTTTTTAATGAAGGGGTAGATATACCAGAAGTAAATACCATTCTTATGCTGAGACCAACTGAGTCTACGATCTTATTCCTGCAGCAGCTAGGGCGAGGTCTACGTTTAGCAGAGAAGAAATCTCATTTGGAGATCATTGATTTCATTGGTAATCACATATCTTTCTTTAAGAAACCAGAAGCGCTATTTGATATTGCAGCTACAGGTGTCGCTAGAAAAGGCTTCTTATCAGATATTGAAGAGGATACGCTCCTGCTTCCAGACAACTGCTTTGTTAACTACGAGCCAAAAGCAATTGATTTTATGAAAGCCCTCATCAGCACGAAGCCTGATCTTCAGTATGAGCAGTACTTAAACCTCAAAGAGCAATTAGGAAAACGACCTACTCTCACAGAGTTCTGGTCCTCAAAGGGAAATGTAACCACGATTCGGACGGGGTTTGGGTCGTGGTTTGAGTTCCTTGCGGAGATAAACGAGTTAAACAACCAAGAGGCAGAAGTTGTGGAAGCCCATAGCGCATTCCTGAAAGAGATAGAAACAACCTCCCGGCAGAAGTCATTTAAATTTATTACGTTAAAATCACTGCTTTCTCTTGGGGTGAATCAGAGTCATAGCTTTCAAAATCTTGCCAATACTTCTTATAAATTACTGCGAGACACAGACTTCTGGGAATCGGACGTTCCCGAGCGATTTAAAGAAAATTCTGATGGATCAACCCCCGAAGGATGGTTGGCCTACTGGCGGAAAAATCCTATTGAAGCTTGGGCGGCTGCAGAATCATTCTTTGAGGCAAATGAGCAAACATTTGGGCTTAGATTTCCGATCAGAACAGACAATCAAGAGTATTTCTGTAACTTTCTTGACGAGATTATTGAGTATCGTCTTCAAGAATACAGGGCTACCGTTGAAGTCAGTACGTTAGAGCCTGAGACCCCGATTCTCCACAAAGAGTTCATGAGAGCTGACATCCCGCCGCTCTTTGGTCATGAGTTTTCAGAAGCTATATGGAACTCCGGGTTTGTAACTCCGAAAGGATACAAAGATATATATCTGTTGGTGACTCTAGATAAGAGCGGAAAAGCGTCAGAACATCAGTACACGGATTATTTTGCAGACGCCAGAACGTTGCATTGGCAGTCACAAAATTCTAATGAGCCTGACAAAGGGAAAGGCAAGAGGCTTGTTACACACGAATCAGATGGAAGCGTTGTTTATTTGTTCGTGAGGAAGCAGGGGAAAATTAAAGGAGGGACAGCCGCCCCATTCTTCTGTTGCGGCCCGGTAACATATATTTCGCACGAAGGGAGTAAGCCGATGAATGTTACGTGGCGGCTTCAGAGCGAGTTGCCGCAAACCCTTCTTGATTTGTTTTCTTAAATAACAGTGGTCATTTCATGACCGGGTCAAACCCTATGAAAATTGAGCAATCAGTGCATAACCAAAACACAATTAAAAATCTCTGCAGCGGTTTGATATCTTCTATTATTTTGCTCGCTGCTGGTTGCGCAGAAAAAAGCTATGACCAATGTATTGTTGATAGCATGGGAGACGCCCAATCTGAATATGCTGCTTACGAGATTCGTAGATCTTGTCGTTCTCTTTATCCGAAACCCGAAGAAGAAATTGAATTTACGACCAGAATCTTGACAGAGGAAGAAGTAAAAAGGCTAGAGTTTGAAAATCCCGAACTTCGGGGCAGTATGATGAGGTTTGATTACTATAACGGTAATGAAAACTTGGTAATACGCGAATTGACGGTCTCTGTAAGTACAACTGCCAGAAGCAGAGAAAGAGACAAACCTGCAGATCCTCAGACTAGGATATATGTGGAAGAGGTTAATACTGAACCGCAGTCGGTTGGATATTTCTCCCAGAATATACTGCGGCCAGAAGAACCCCTAAGTTGGAGCTTTTCAATAATTGGTGCAAAAGGCGAAGAGGTAACCTACTAGACAGGATTGGCTACTTCAAAACTACTTAACACTAAAAAGCCCTCAAAATCCCCCTCAACACCTATATATCCCCAGTACCCCCACCGGCCTCCTGCATACCCCTCAGAGCGTCTCAGAAGCTCTCTAAGCAACGCTAAAAC
>JAYPEI010000032.1:0-10819 GCA_038125665.1 Enterobacteriaceae bacterium | reverse complement strand
GGCAAGCTCATCAACTAATTTGTCCAAATAACGGCATTTTCTTGTTAAGGGTGTACTTATCTCTTCTATACGGTAGCCACAGATAACACCTTTTATCAGGCTTGCTTTGGGGTTTAGCTTGGCTTTAGCAAAGAACTCTTTAATAGTAGCTTTACAATCTATTAGGCTGGTTAAAGTGTTGTTATCGAAATTTGTGAGCCAAAAAATCACTTCGTTCAATTCAGCTTGAGTTCTTCCTGCCTTTGTTATTTTTGCTAGGTAAAGAGGATATATGGATGCAAAAACCATATTGGCGATCTTTTCGTCATGCTTTTGAGTAGTGACACCAGTTGCTCCCATAGAACTTTCTCCATTATTAATTCTTGAGTGTTAACTCCGACTTAGCACACCATAAAACCCAGCAGAGGTATAGAATAGTTGTAGAATTGGTACTCTCCAATGTCTTTCAAAATATTTAAACCCACAGCTCAGTAAGAAAAGCAAATAATGTTGATATGGAAAATTTACAAAAAAAGAGCTGGGTTCTAGCCAGCTCTTTAAAGAATCACTATACTTAATCGAGATTAAAGGAAAGTTAAAAGTTTCTTTTTAGTGACAGTCCCCAAGTTCTCAAGCGTGCAGGGTTGCCTTGCTCTCTGCCAAGATTTCCTACAAGACTCAACTTACCATGATAGTAAAGTTTGTCAGTCAAGTTATCTCCAAAAAGAGAAGCTTGCCATGACTCATCTGGTGATAGCCAAGTCACCTTAGCGTTAACTAGCGTATAGCCTGCTTGGAAGCCATTATCAGGATCTGTATTAAAATTGATTTCAGACTGATATCTCACATCTGTTCTCCAGGTCAGCGAACTCGCATTATGTAGCGGCGTAAAGTATTCAGCACCAACACTGAGAGTTACTTCAGGCATACGAGGCGCAGTACAAAGCTCTCCACGCGAATCATACTCGCAGAAACTACCTGATGCTCTTTGAGCTTGTGTAGGATAACGGTGATATTTCTGATACCCAGCAGCAAACTCGATTCTAAATGCATCCGTCAACTGAGCAAGTCCCTCCAGTTCTATACCCCATATATCAGCACTACCGGCATTACCCGTTGCGAACCAAGGAACTGGTCCACCATCTTCAACTGCGCATGGAGCACATCTTTGGTCGGGTGCTTGCTGATTAGTATATTCAGACATGAACAAGGCAAGATTTGCACGAACTCTTCCGTCCATGAGATCAGATTTAAGACCCACTTCAAATGAATCTAATTCTTCTACATCGAAAGCTTGAACCTGATATGCATTTTGTGGCCTTGGAACAAATCCGCCCCCTCTAAACCCAGTAGACCAGGAAGCATAAGACATCATATTGTCACTAATCTGATAATCTATACCTATCTTCGGAGACCATTGTTCAGCAGCAACAATAACTTCTGTTGGAGGTATGGCAGTCTGATTGGTGAGGAAGTTTAATCTGTATATCCTTGCCACTTTTTCGTCTTCTGTGTAACGCAAGCCACCTGAAATTCTCCAGCGGTCATCTATATTGTATGTACCGTGAGCGAATACGGCCCAATTATCGCTTTGTTGAATATCAAAACCGTCCAAAGAACTGATTGGTCCTGGTGCTAGAGTGCCAATATTTGCATTTGTATCTTCAGCATCATACATAAAGTATCCAGTAGCCCATTCTAAACGGTCATTGAATGCAACACCTGTTAGCTGAAATTCTTGAGTAAATTGATCGTGAGTAGCTGTATCCCAGGTATGGTTAATTGGTAGTGGTGAGCCGTCTGAATCACGACCATATGTATTTTCAAGATCACGATAAGATGTCACTGACTTCAAATGGATGTTGTCGGATATATCCCAATCGACGACTAAGCTAGCCCCCCAATGATCCATATCGTTAACATTTTCCCAACGTCTCTGAGTCAGAGGGTCAGCATAACGATGGTAGCCTGTGAAATCAGAGTCTGTTATGAAGCGATCATCCCACCGGATTCCTTCACCGAAAACTGGTTCTGAAACAACGTTATTCCAGATTTGCCATAAGATAAAATCACCATTCATGTAGGTGTAGTTATCAGCTGGACCTTTTTGACGCATATGAGTTACATCGTAGGTAAAGTTTACTTCAAAGTCTTCACTGGCCAGCCAGCGTAGTGCTACACGAGCAGTTTGAACATTATCATCGCCTAGTGTATCGACTACACAATCTGATGATCTAACTTCTGTAGAGCCAATTTCTGATCCAAGAGCAATGCCATTATTAAATCCAAAAGCAGGTGCACCTGTTCCACCCGAACCAAGAGAGCCAGCTCCATTGACACATTCATAGTCAAGTATGTCGAAATAGCCATCTCTAGTTTTTGAGGAAGCGCTTATTCGAGCAAATAATTTATCCTCAATCAAAGTAGTATCAAAACTACCTCTTAAATCCATACGATTATCTGTGCCAGTAATAACTTCTATTTTTCCCCTCTCATCTCCCTGAGGCTTTGTAGAGACTAATCTCACAGCACCACCAATAGCATTCCTACCAAATAATGTCCCTTGAGGCCCTCTTAATACTTCGACCCGTTCCAGATCAAGGAGGTCCATGATTGCACCTTGAGGTCTACCGTAATAAACGTCATCTATGTAAATTGGTACTCCAGGTTCATATGAGAGAGAGTTATCTCCAAGGCCAATGCCTCTTATGAAAGCCGCAGCAGTACTTCCCCAACCAGCCCCTAATGGTGCTATTACTGTATTCGGGGCAAAGTCATCAAGGTTTGTAACATCAGTCCAACCTCTTGCCTCCATCGCATCACCTGTAATAGCAGTAATAGCAAGTGGTGTATTTTGAACGTTTTCTTCTCTAAATCTTGCAGAAACAACAACTTCTTCAATTCTTTTGGAGTCTGAATCTTGAGCAAAAACATAATTTCCCTCAGAAATTCCCATATGTAGTGCTAGGATGCTTAGGAGCACCTTTTTCTTATGCATGTTTACCTCCTTTAAAAGTGGCAGAATAGCCACTATTTGCAGGGTGATTCTAAAAAATGGAAAAAAATTGAAAAAAATGTTCAAAATCTTGAGCAGCATATTAGTAAATTGATTATCAACAACTAAACTCACCATAAAAAGAATTTTATAAATAGGATTTGGCCGTATGTTTTCTAAAAAAACTCTTAGAATACTTCATCGATGGATGGGTCTTATTATAGGTATTCAGTTGTTGGGCTGGACCGTCAGTGGTCTATATTTTACGATTTTCCCTATTGAAATTATAAGAGGTAATCACCTGATTAAGCATCAAACTTTTCAGCCGTTAGATTCTCATGTTTATCCTATTGAAAACCTTTTAAGTACCTATAACGCCAATTCAATTTCTATAAAACAAAGAATAGATGTACCCTACTATATTATTAATGGAAATGGAGAATCCATTTATATCAATGCAAATTCCGGTAGCCCTTTAGTACATTTAAGTGAGGAACAAGCTATAGCAATTGCAGAGGATAAAACTGGGCTACCTGCTATAAAACTAGAAATAGTTAATGAAGATTACCCTGGCGCTGAGTTTAGGGGAAGGCAACTCCCCCTATATCGTATTACTATGGAAAGCAATGAAAACCCTCATTTATACATTGAACCAATAACAGGAGATATAGTGGCTGTTAGAACCAATAAGTGGCGAATATTTGACGCTTTGTGGATGATACATATTATGGATTATGATGGGAGAGAGAATTTCACACACATCCTCCTAAAGATATTTTCATTATTAGGCATATTAACTATCTTAAGTGGACTTCTTCTTTGGTTTAAGACAAGTAGATTCATGGTGTTGAATGAACCTAGATCCGCTGATAAGTAGAATTTCTATCTATTACTGTATAAAACATGAACTCGTTAATTTGCCTATAAAATCTGCATAGGAGCAAAGTCAATGTCAACTAAACAGTATACCAATTCAACGCATTCAACTTAAAGATAGGTCAAAAGTCTAGTGTATTATTACTCGTGTCGTATACCTACTGATCTTTCCTCAAAATAGAAATAAAACTCGAATAATTTACTTATAAGTAAATATTAGATAGTACCTAGAAAAAAATACTTCTACCTGTATTATCTGTTGAGATATAAAGAATTTTAAATTTCAGGGTTATTTCTTAAAAAATTATGATAAGAAAATAATACTTTTTCAGTAAAGATAAATACAAAAAAAGTAGGTTGCCCCCACAAAGATTTAATCATTAACCGAGTAAACATAAGGTTTAAATTGAGTAGAAAGCAGGGTGCAAAATAATAGGATAGCGCTGGCGGTCAAAAGACCAGTTGAATAATTTCCCATATTCTGACGTAGACTAGCGAGGGCTGTTATCCCTAATCCTGATCCTAGATAAAAAATACCAAAAATTACTCCATAGATCCGGCCATAAGAAAGATCACCAAAATATCTCTTGATTAGAAAGGCTAGGACATCAAATTCTGCCCCAAGTAAAAGACCTAACAATAACGCACTAATCACAGCATAATCTGGTTTAAATGCGTAAAGAAGGCATGAAATGGACCCTCCGATGGTTACAGCTTGAATTATTTTGGGTGCAAAAACGTAATCAAGTAGGAAGCCAATGAAAACTCGACCGAATAGTAACGAAAAACCGAATAAAGCTTGTACAAAAGCTGCCTCATTACTAGTCCATCCGGACTCAATTAAAAGTGGTACTTGTTGGGTCACTAGAGAGGTCGCGGTTAAGCCGAGTAAAAAAAATGAAATTGAAAGAAGAATGAACATCGGTTCTTTTACAGCCGCTTTAAAAATCTTTCCATGTAACATTTTATCTGCCACCACTGAGGGTTGCGAAGGAGTTTTGATAGTCAAGAAAGCTAGTGGCCATGTAACTAGTAACACTATACTAGCAAGCCCTAAAAATGCTGTTCTCCAGTCATACAAGCTTAGCAGTATCGCAATAATCAATGGCACTATAGTGCTACCTAGTCCTATGCCTGCATTAGCAAGCCCCAGTGCTAAACCCAACTTCTTATCAAACCATCGGCTTACAATTTGAAGATAACTTAATGGCCAAAGACCAATTCCCAGGACCGCAATTGATATCCAAGTTAGGTAATAAAAGGTCAAACTATTTTGTAGCCAGTTCAGGGATGCTAATCCACTAGCAAAAAGGGGTATTGAAATCAGGATTACTTTACGTGCACCAAATCTATCCACAAGCCAACCCTGCAGCGGAGAGACGAGGACTACCATGTAAGAAACTAAAGTAGCGGCTAGAGAAACTTGAACTCGTGTCCATCCAAACTCTTCCTCTATAGGGGGAATGAAGGGACTTATTGCCAAAATCGCAATAACGCTTGGTCCGAATGCTAAACCCAAAGCAGCTCCTAAAGTCGTTAAAACTCCCTGTTTATCTTGATTCATCTTTACTCTCTAGCTCTGTTAGTTAGTAAAAAATAGACTATTCTTTTGAGATAGTGACTCGCCCAATACGATTAGAAGAACTCTGATGTATTAATAATTCGCTTTCACGTGTTACCCACATGTTCCTGACAATTCCGTATCCGGATGGTATTGCCCAGCTTTGAAAGGACTCATTTTCAGGGTCGAAGCGAACTAGAGTATCTGGACGTTTACCACTTTCGTTATACCAGACCTTATCATCTATAACCGCTATGGCGTAAGGATGAGAGTCAGGACCACTGGGAGAATCCCACTGAGATATTTGTCCATTACTTGGATCAAGTCTTCCTAATTTGCCAAGGGAGGAATTTACGAACCAGATCATTCCGGATGAGTCTAGGTCTAATCTTCTGATTCTTGAGCGATCATCAGGCACATCATAATAGTGAACGTCCATTGTCTCTGGATTAAGTGCTCCTATTTTGTTTGTTCCGTTATATGCAACCCATAATGTGCCGTCCTTCCCAAATTTTATTCCGTAGGGTCGAGTTTCCGTTTTTATTTCACGTAACTCTCCACTACTAGGGTCTAACTCGCCCAACATATTTGACTGCTGAGCTGTAAAATATAATTTACCGTTTGGGTGTAAAGTTGCTGTGTGAGGGTCATTAGACTCAGTTGGGAACTCTGTGATTAGTCCAGTTGAAGTATTTAGATAACCGATAGTACCGTTACTATTTCCTGTATACCAAAAATTACCCGAAGAGTCTGGGAAGATCGAATGAGGCCTTGAAGTAATAGGCAAATGAAACTCTGTCATCTCTCCAGTGGTTGGATCTAGTCGACCTATTAGACTAGCCCACATACCTGTCCACCAAATCGCACCATCGGCACCCTCAACGGGATCACGTACACGTTGACCCAAGGTTGGAGCAATCCACTCTTCAAACTGAATATCAATAGGGCCATCAATGAGAGTAGGTTTTCTTTCGGTTCTTGGAGGGAAGTTTTCCTCAAGATATTTAGAAATAGTATCTTGCTGTGCGATGGGTAGATTAACCATGGAACTGATAAGATTTTTCCATCCTGACGAATCGTAACCAGAGGAAGACATAATCTGGAATTGACCATGACAGTTGTAGCAGACAATCTCTACTAAGCGTTTTCCTTCACCTTCAGGTAAAGCTCCCAACGGTGCTGGCTGAGTTTTACTTTCGTGAGTTATGAGTAGTGAGGCTACTATTAAATACCTGAATGTTGTTGGAGTCAGAAATATCATTCTAAAAAAACTCCCTCTTGTTATTTGATTTTATAAAGTTTTAGGACAAATGTTGTTCTGAGTTGTGTACTCATTTACCGTGGCATCACTATAAATGCATAACATCTTTCTCCTTCTTGAGCCGTTACCATCTACGTAAGTTTGGTATCTACGTTCAACTAAAACCGGTGAGCCACCGTCAGCATAATTTTTCGATGGTTCTTGAGGAGATGCACACCCGTGAACCATAAGGTAAATAAGAAGAGAGCAGCAGGGTGATAATTTTAAAAGGTTCATTAATTAAGTATCCCATTGAGTGTTGTCAGCTTAACTTGAATCTAATTAAAACTTAGAATAGCTTAATTCACCATCATGATGGTTAAATATGTAATTATTGTGACAGAGTAAGTTGCAAGTATTTTCTAACATTATTGTAATTCAATAATCTCTAATGAGTGGACTTCAGGAAAATGTATTCCAAATATCTCAAAGTTATTCTTTTAGTGCTGTCATGGATGTTTTCTCAAGTAGCATCTGCTCAAGCCCCACATCCCAATATAGTCCTTTTTTTTGTAGATGATCTCGGCTACGGTGACCTTGGAAGTTATGGGCATCCTTACATTAGAACACCTAATTTAGATAAGCTAGCTCGCGAGGGACAGCGCTGGACAGACTTTTATGTTGCAGCACCTGTTTGTTCACCATCACGTGGAGCACTTCTAACAGGACAACTACCAGTCAGAAGTGGACTTTTTGGACGACGAATTCATGTGATGTTTCCAAACGATTCTCATGGGATCCCAGCTTCAGCGTATACATTAGCTGAGGGATTGAAAGATGCAGGCTACACGACAGGAATATTTGGTAAGTGGCATCTAGGAGATATGCCAGAGGCTTTCCCCACGCGTCATGGCTTTGACTACTGGTTTGGCTTGCCTTATTCCAATGATATGAATTCACTGGGTGCCCTTGATATGACTGAGGTTTATCGCCTCAGGGCTAAAGGAGAGGATGAAAAGGTTAACGCTTCTTTTGGCAATCTATATGAGTACTTCAAAGATCCCAAAGTAGAATATTGGAATACTCCTCTTTGGAAGAGCAGTAGATCACCAAATGGATATGAAGATAGAGTTGTTGAAAAACCCATACAACAGGATACCTTAACAAAGCGTCTGACATTTGAGGCAATGAAATTCATCGAAGAGAATAAAGAAGAGCCATTCTTTGCATACATACCTCACCCAATGCCTCACCTACCTCTCTTTCCTGGGGAAGAATTTTTAGGTACAAGTAAAGGTGGAAGCTATGGAGATGTAGTTGAGGAGCTGGACTGGAGTGTTGGAAAGATTGTGGAACAACTAGAATTTTTGGGTATTTCTGATAACACATTAGTGATATTTACAAGTGACAATGGACCTTGGAATAGTGCCAATATCCTTCTTTCAGGTTCTTCTGGAGGGCTGCATGGAAGTAAGGGTTCTACATGGGAGGGTGGGGTAAGAGAGCCAGCAATTTTTTGGTGGCCCAAGAAAATAAAACCAGCAGTGATAAGTGAAATTGGTAGCACCATGGATATTTATGTCACCGCATTAGCATTAGCTGGGATAAAAAGTCCTGGTATCACCGATGGATTAGATTTGTCTTCTGTACTTTTTAGTGAGGCATTAAGCCCAAGAATTTCTATGCCATATTTTCAGCGTGGATTGTTGAAGGCCTATCGCCTTAATAACTTTAAACTCCATTATTATGATGCTGTGGAAGATAAATTATTAGATTCTCCTACTCTTTATGATCTTAGCCAGGACCCTGGCGAGTTACAAGATGTCGCTGCAGATCATCCAGATGTGGTTGACGCAATTAATCGGGAAGCAGAACTGCTTCTTGAAACGATTCCTTATGTTGAGCCAATATTTGATTTGAGACTCATAGAAGAGGGTTTATAGCATTATTCTGTAAAAACTAGCCTTGAGCTGCGACGATATTCATTCTTGCGGTAACTCTACCAAACTCACCTACTGGAATGACGTTAAATGCAACTGAGTATCTAGGCTTCGAGGTGTTATTGGGCATAACACTGTGCATTAGACCTGCAGGAAAAAAAATAATTCTTCCAATTTGTGGGTTTATGTGAAAGCTTTCCGAAGCTCTCATATTTCCGTCTGGAAGTATCTCTGTTGTAAACCCTCCAAATAGATTGCTTCTTTCGTAATCAACAAGACTAAAACCCGATCCATCAGTTAAATAGAAGCTACCACTGATGTATGAGTTAGTGTGTTTATGTGTGCGAATACTATCCCCTTGACTAACCTTATTTCCCCAAGAGTTACAAATATGTAAGCGATCAATAGCATGGGAGTATGCCTTGCAAAACTCGCCACATAACTCAAGTATTTCTTTTTTTACTGGAGCAAAAAAAGACAGGTCAAGAAGTTGCTGATTTTGTGTAAAAGAACCATCTCCAGGGTTTCCACTGACTAAATCACGCTCAATCTCCTTAATGGCTGATAGACAAAGACTCTCAGAGAGAGAATTTAGTTGTGTGACAGCAATTGTTTTCGGAAAAAGGTCGTATAAATCCAAAGGCATAACAAGCTCCTACATTCAAATTGTTAGTCAGCCCTATAAAGAATAATTTTTAACTCTAATAAAAGTGTAAAAAAATTTTATCATCTATTTTAGCTTCAATAACGTAAGTGAGACATGAAAAACTATCTTACCTATATTTCCTTTCTAACAATATTAATCTTTTGGAGCGGTCTCCTTATGGCGCTTGAAGAACCAAGCTATAACATTGTTAAAAGTTATGGAAAAGTTGAAATTCGCCGTTATGCACCATTTTTAATTGCAAAGACTGTAGTTACTAATGTGTCATCACAGGAAGAAGCTTCTGGTATTGGTTTTAGACGTTTATTCCAGTATATATCTGGTGAAAATATTTCTATGACCTCGCCAGTGATCCAAGGAGAGGAAAAATCTGTAAAAATACCCATGACTGCCCCTGTACAACAGGCACAAAGTATTGAAGGTTGGGCAATCTCATTTATAGTTCCCGCAGCATATAGTTTAGAGTCAACACCAAAACCAAAAAATAAATTAGTAGAAATTCATCAAATTCCAGAAACTCATATGGCAGCACTAAGATACTCTGGGCGCTGGACTAGTGCCAATCTTGAAGAACATAAAAAAAAGTTACTCGATGTTTTAGCTGAGGAAAATATAACAACAGTAAATATCCCAGTGAGTGCTTATTACAACGCGCCTTTTTCACTTCCGATTGTGCGACGTAATGAGGTGTTAGTAGAGATTGAATACCCTTAAATTATCTAAATCTAATGCTATTATCGCCTCGTCCTGAACTGTATCTAAGAAAATAAAAAGAAACTTCATATTCTATAGCTATTAGAAACAACCGAGAAAAATCAAAGCGTATGACTTAAAAAAAATTCTGCAACAAGCCTGCTCGTATCAATTGGTGCGGCTCCCTGCATCATTGAACCTGGCCATGTGTGACCACCATAATTAAGTTGATAAAATTGAACCTCACCCTTTTCCGAGCAGTCTTTCCAACTAAAGTGATTTATTTCTGATGCAGGAGAGTCTTGAACTGAGCTAAATATGCACCCATTTTGTTGGCGCCAGAGATCTACAGAGCTTTCTACACCAATATACCAATCTGATCGAGAATCAGAATTATGTTTATAAGTGTTCACTCTATCATCTACACTGTGAAAGGTTATGACTGGAACCGGTTTAGTTATTTTTTGTTGGCAATCTGGCGGAAATAAGATTCCTGATACTGGCGCTATTGCGGCTATTCTGTCACTGAGGTCACAAGCGAGACGGCTGCTCATCCTGGCACCACCTGAAAAACCAGTGGCATAAATTCGAAGAGGATCGACTGGTTGTATATTATCGATGGTTTCGATCATGTCTCTAACGAATTGCACATCATCCACTCCCACCAAATTATTAGCATTCCAACTTCTTGTCGTCAGTTCATTGGTAAAGGCACCAGCCGGATAAGCCACCATAAAATTTAGTGACTCTGCCACTACATTCATATTGGTTGTTACTATTTGATTTTCAGGAGTGGCGCCAGAGCCATGAAAGTTAAAAACTAATGGTAAAGTTTTTGATTTATCAGATATTGGAGGAATATAAAGTAAAA
>JAYPEI010000031.1:0-11216 GCA_038125665.1 Enterobacteriaceae bacterium | reverse complement strand
TGGCGGTGTGCGGAGTCTTCTGCGAAACCCTCTTTGTTTTTCCCTAATAACAGGGTAAAAAGCAGGGATTTTCTTAACTTTACTACCTTACTTGCATTATCAGTTGATCAATTAGTCTTATAATTCAATGAATTACTAAATTTTAAATTCATCCCGTAGAAAATTAACAGGGAATATCAGGGAATTTGTAGGAGCAATTATCTAGACAGATTCCGGGAGAGACAGTGGAAGTATAGAAATATAAATCGATAATCTTATTCGAGCTGCGCTCTAAACTTGTCAATACCCTAAATTGCAGTTGCTCTTACCCAATATGTAATTAATAGCGCATGGTATAGCGTACTTTGAATGTCGCTGAGGTTTGCACATCAGAGAAGTCACCATCTTCATCAACATGCCATGGCTAAGGACGAACCAGATGTCCTGACCAGATTGGAGGTTCCAGCGTAGTCGAGCATTAAAGCCTAAGGTGTTTGAAACATTTTCATATTGAATGAGATTAACTATTGAAAGTGCAGGGCTAAAAGTAATCACGTTTTCAAACTCAATCACCCGTGTATCCGCTTTCATATCGGGCATATCAAATTGACTATATTCGTAGCCTAAGTTAAACGACAAATACTTACTGGGGTCGCCAGCCTAGTGTCGAGGAAACATCCCAGCTGGTACCGGTATAGTAATCACCATAACCACCACGAAGCTCCAAGGATAAAGGACGTGACTGGCTAAACTCCAGACTCGGTTCATAGCGCGTATAGTTATATTCGCTAGGCGGGATTATCACTCCTAGCCGACTCAGAGGCGCTCTTTCACCGGCTCGCAAAACCTGCTTCTCACGCTTGATGCTCATGCTTAGCTGATCACCGGCAATGCTCTCTAGATTGAATAATTCCAGATCCAGCTCCCGACTTTGTACATCACCTGTATCTAGATAGTTGTACTGTGTGGCATCAAAACTGCTTGAAATTTTCTGCAGCCTGCCGCGGTCTCTGAAAATCCAATTATTACCTATTTCCCCTTGATATTGTCGTACTCCGCTGCGGTTGGAAAAGCCTACACGAGGATCGAAATGAGCCTGAACTTCTTCAACTTTGCCATTGGCATACCAGGAGTCATTGGAGGGGAAATCCACATCGACATGCCAGGCTCCGTCGTTTGAATCTATACCAGGATTATCAGTTTGTAATGCCCAGAAGGTCGTGCGAATATTTCTGTTATTAGGCAAACGAGAATTGCGGTAAGTGAAATCTGCCCCCAGCGTCGAACTGGTATCGTTGAATGTGGGATCACCATAGGTTAAAAAAGCACCTGCCTCTGATTGAGACAACAAACCATGTTTAATCCGCGCCACATAAATATCAGTGGCATCTACCCCGCCCGACTCTTCCTGACGAATAATCAGGGTGCCTATATCATAACCACCAAGTCGTCCGCTGAGTTTGGCGCCTCCGCTAATATCTACCGGAGCACCCGCATCATTTAAACCAATCGTTCTGGTATTTAAGGGAGAAGGCCCTCCTCCTCCAAAAAAAAAGTCACCCGTACCGAACTGGAAAATATCCATATCCGTAAGAAAAAATGAATGCTTCTCTGAGAAACGGGTACTTTAGATAACTTACCTTTGCGTCTTGGTAAAAGGGTAATGACTAATTATAAATATACAATCGAATTTATAATTATGAAGTTAACTTGTCAGTACCATTTCGAGCTCTTGCTACTGCAAACTCAAAACCCCAAAGGACTAGTTCTACATTTTAAATTATTGATGGCTTCCATCACACATGGGGCTGCTTTTACTAGCTTTGCAGGCACAGAAAAAACTTGTTTTGTTGCTTCTGCTTTATAGGCTACCGGTGTGAATTCAGTTCCCTGATGTGATCCATCACATAAAGGCTGTTTGGTGCTTTTCCCACAGGAACACCAATAATAGGTTTGGCCTGCTTCTACATCTGTAGCATAAGGCGTGTCTGAAGCTCTTAACGGTTCACTCATTGTAATATCCTCATAGTAGTACTTTTCAATTTAAAACGTTATCTTGTCAATACTCAAAAAAATACTATCTACTTGATGAATATGTAGCATTTTTTTCGTTAGAAAAAATATTAACTTTCACAAGAAAATCTAATCCGGCAGTAAGATTTCCTTCTAATTATCAAACACAACGACCGGCGCCATTTCTGTGCGATCTGAGACCACTTGAAGCGCTTGGTCGGTCTGATCCAAACTCCAAGTTGAAGTGACAATAGTTTCCAAATCAAATTCACCGCTTTCAACTAATTTCACAAGTCTTGGCAGGTCTCGCATCATGTTAAGGCCTCCTTGCTGGCCTGCATGTACGGTACGACCAAAATTAGCAAATCCTGTGGCAGGATACGACACCTCTCCCGGCTGACCAAACCCGAGGTAGCATATCTCACCACCTCGACGCGTGAACTCCCACGCCTGTTGCATCGGGAGGATACCTGAAGGATCAGGCGGCAATTCCACCAACGGTCGATCACCCGTGCGACCAACCGCCTCGATTGTGAAGTCAGGGCCTCGATTATCAAGGTTCGTGAAGCCGGTGGTTCTGGTGTTAGCCCACCCGCGTCCTCCAGCGAACCATCGGTCGGTTGGCCCCTTACATAATTCACGAATACGCTCAACAAGGCCATCACCCTCGGCATTCGGATCGAGAACCGTCGTGGCGCCGAGTTGCAATGCCATCTCGCGGCGATGCGCGATGGGTTCGCTCACAATGATCTGTGCAGCACCCACTATGCGCGCAGCTTGCACGGCTGACATCCCTACCGGGCCGGCGCCCAGCACCACAACATCAGATCCTGGCTCAATTGGCATCACACCCATAACCGTCCCAAAACCTGCGGCAGCAGTATCGCCCAGTAGTGAAAGCTGTTCTGCCGGAAGTTCCGTGAATACCGGACATAAATACTCTTCATAGGCGACCGTCAATTCACTTAGCCCGCCTATCCCAATCGAAGCACGGATTTCAGTCCCATCATCGCGCGTGGCAAAAGGTGGAAAGTAACGGACTGGATCGACAATACCCATCGAGAACTGGCAATGGTCAGCCCTCCCTCGCAGGCACATATAACATTGACCGCATTGCGCTACGACTCCAATAATCACGCGGTCACCAGGTTGTACACGGCGCACATCAGCACCCACAGCCTCAACCAACCCTATAGCAGTATGATTCGATATCTGCGGCACTTGGTCCTGTTCGATGAAACCAGGGGCCTCGATCATCGGCGTACCACCAATGCCCCGTTGCACTAGCGTGTAGCAAGGTGCCGAAGCCTCAGTGCGAATGAGGACTTGCCGCGGCTGTAAATCATTTAGAAGTGTCAACTCCTCGACTCCGTCTATTCCGCCTGGTAACAAACCGTTCTGAACCCAAGCTCGAAACCGTCGGCCGGCCTGAGTGCCAGTCGCTATCGCTGGTGCCTGCTGTTGTGCTAATGCCGTTCGATTACCGATAAGCCCAAACGCTGCTGCAGCGACCCCCTGCTTTAATACCGTACGGCGTTGAACCCCAGATTCATTTTTATTCATTAACTTTTCGTCACATACTTTTTCATCATTTGTATTTTCTTGCATAGAGCCTCCTCAATTTACGTCAAGTTGGTAACAAGATGTTAGCTATTTGACCTGCTGAAATTATTTAAATAAATACGAAAAAGATTCTTTAATTTTTTCAAAATAAAACCTTACAACCTAAAGCTTCTAACTCAATAATAGAAATAGCAAGTTTGTTGAGCTAAAACTTGCCAACTTAAACCGAATGCAATTATGTATGTTATTTTCGTTTTTCATGTAACACCTTTATTTAGCTGTACATTCAGTTTAATTCCCGACCGTCAGTTAATTGATTTAATCCAATTTAGATATTACTTATCTGCTATATTTAAATACTCGTAAAAGTTTACTTTCATGTAAGTAAGCAGTCAAGTCGTTTAAAATAAAAAATTGTACTAAAAAAATAATGATTGAAGAATTGAAGGCGAAGAACGAAATAAATATCAGAAAAGCAGGTTTTAGAAAAAGAAACAGCTTGTAATTTCAAAAGAAATTATAGCATGAACTATTTTAATAAATTTAATGTGTCAATTTCGCTGAACCTGCAGATTAAACTTATGTATATCTAAAAGACAAGTCTTCACTTACATCACTCTGGGTGAAGCCCCATTATCATTCTGGTCAATTAGTTTTGTTATTTGGCGGGTACTTTCCCTAGATTGTTCCTCTAACTATTTATTAATAGCTTTGGCGTACAGTTTTGATGAAACAACTCCCCCGTTTTAATACCAGCCCTCAATTGAATAATTTAATATTAAAATTACTTATTTAAGCTTATTGCCCAATCTATTAGTAAACCATTAAGCTGCTCTTTTGATTTTTTATTAAAATGAAAATGATGTCGGCTAGTAAACATACCTACCATAATGGCTAACGCTCTAGTAGCTTCTCTATCAACATCAATCTTTTTCTTGATCATTCCACAATCAAGTCCATCTTGAAGCACACCACCGACTATCTTCCGTAATTTCTCATAAAGTTCTCTGCACATTTTTTCGATTCTTTTTGGTAAATCTGCATCAAATACAAGCTCAATAATTACAGCTTTACTTCCGCTTTTATGTTTCTCTGCATGAAAATTCCAAGACAACTTTTCTATCATAATGAAGAAATCAACATAATTATTTTTGGATTGATTCCTAAGGTCATTATATTGAGTAATCATTTGTATCTCATATTCTTTAAATACTTCTAAAGCAAGATTTTCTTTATCTTTAAAATGGTAGTGCAAATTTGCTCTAGTAGTATTGAGGTCATCAGCTATATTGGCAAAATTTAGTTTCCCATAACCACCCACCAATAATTGCTTTTTTGCAATTTTTAATATCTTCTTTTTCATTACAACCTACTTCTTTATTTACGTACGGAAAGCCATAGGCCATTATAACGAAATAATAGATCGCATTTAAAGAAAATAAGCTATTGTCTGTTCTGGATAGGAACCAGACATTTTAGTTATTGGAGTATATTCAACTCACAACCAGGAAGAATATCATGCAATTAGTTGCCGAAAGTCATCTGCCAGGCATTCATGGCATTTATGTTCTTATAACTAAACTACTGTTTACATGGTAAGTCTTGTAGTTCTTCAAATACTCCTTAAAACCCTGGCGTAACGGCTCCTTCCAGTGGTGCCCAAGTTTCACAGGGACTTGGATTCCACTTTGAATTATCCGGCTCACGTCGAAAATGTGTTGTCGTCACATAAGGCGTCATTAAATATTTCGGATCATCCACTATTGTCGTAACAACAAACCATTCCTCTCCTGTGGGCGCAGTGAATCGGTTGAAGTACTCCGTAAGAATGGCATCCTCACTATAAGGCACACCATTAGCCCGTAAATAACCAGGCTGCATTTGAGTAGTAATGACTTTCAATGCACCTCCGGGCGGAGTTACCTGTTCTTGCTCATAAATCACGGAAGCTTTATCTATCATAATATTTTCCCAATCGGCTACGCTGTATCCCTGCCAGCTTCTTTCGCGGCCTGCTGCTTCCAGCATCATGCTGATTAAGGGACGGCGGCCTTCACTGGAAAAGTTTATTAGTCGAGTCTGAGAACCCGCATCAGTATCGATACGCAACGTATAGTCACCTTCCCAACTTATCTGCAATCTTGTCGGAACACGCATAATATGAGCCGCACCAAAAGCTTTACATTGCAGACCTGCCGCGTTATCCGCTTCAAGATTCCAATTATTTGCTACTGCTTTTCCGCTCTCATTAACTGGCACACTCATAGTGTCTCCTATAGCGGGGGTCAACATACGATAAGGCCAATCTTCAGTGACCAAGGAAACCCAGGTGCCAGTCAAATCAACTGGCGCTTCAAACCTGCCCGGTACTGCTACCTGGGCTGGTCCACCAAGAATTAATTCCTGGGCTAAAACCAAAGTAGATAAAGGCAAGCTCAATATTAAACACAGTAGACACAATAATGATTTCCAACTTTCTTCTTGTTGAAATATTCGCTTAACGTAAATCATCATACACAGCCTCCAAAAACATGTGTGTTGTCCAATTCCTTGATCCTGCACCATAAATTCCGTCATATTCCAGAGATGGCCTGGCTGCAAGAACTTCATCAAAGGTCATACCATCATTAATCATCAAGCGTACTCGATCCCTAATGATGGTGAGCATGTCACGATACTCAACAACATCCGATTCACTCGCAATACGCCCATGGCCTGGTATAACTAAAGTTCCTCCCTGCTGATTAAATTCAGGCACAGTTATCTCAATAATACGGTTAAGCGCATCTATCATCCCTTGCAATGAGCCACCCAACTCAGGATAAAAATGGGGATATGAGCTGATATCAAAGATATCACCAGTTACCAGCACATCAGATTGTCGAAAATACACCATAACATCAGATTGTGTTACAGCCTCAGGCTGATGCTCTATTAAAATGGCTTCACCATTAAGATTCAGATCCTTACTTTCACCAAAGAACGTATTATTTGGCCATAATTCAAAGGGCACTTCTTCTACAAACTCTGTGGCTAAAAGGGTCAGTCCATTGGCATGCCCTATAACTGACATACCGAAACCACCTTGTGTGTCTGGCGGCAACATAGCTCCAATTGCAGAATTACCTGATAAATGCCCGGGCAAAACTGCCGTGTTAATTATATATCGGGGCAGCAAAGGGCTAAGACTACGAATCGCATCGACTACATTATCAGACGCTTCAATATTGCCACTGTCTACAACAACCAAACCCAACTCGCCTACCATAACAGCAATATTACTACCCCCAGTTCCAATCATGTAAAGATTCCCCTGCACGGGTAATACTTCAATTTCAGCGCTATTTGCAGCTAACGGCTCAGGCTTTTGAGCTAGAACCAAATCCGTTAGAGTTGAAATCAATATCAATATCGCAATATTACTTACCAGATTTCTTTGTTTTATCTTATTTAAAATACTCATTAAGGGTTCTCTTATATTAATTACTTCTTATCCTGTCTGCACAATCTTCCCAAGTCAGGCATGCCTCTACCGATTACTTTGGTAAATTCATCATTTTCGGACAGCCGATAAAGTACTTTTAAAATATTCTTTCCTAGCACTTGCCCGCTTGTAGTGTTGAAGTTCTGTTTATAAAATTCATATTTTGTGTGTTAATCGAAGTCACCTTCCCATACGAAGTCGCCGTCGATAACTTCTAGGCTTTGCATACGGATACGATGATCTTCTGGGTTACGACCTGGCTGGCCGGAAATACGTACCTGGTCCCCTGGCTTCAGACTTGAACGGTCAACAGAACCAGCTAATGCACTAGCGCCGCCCCATTCAACAGCCCAACGTTGGCTTTCACCAGTTTCTTTATCAGACACCATTACATGAACAAATGAATGAGGGTTACGGAACAGAAACTGAACCATAGTCCCTTCGATAGTTGCAGTCTCATCCATCACATAGGTTGCTGGGAAGGAGTGGTGAGCAAATACCGCACCGGTAGCAAATAAATAAAAGCCAAGTGACCGAACGAATTTAGCGAGCAGATTTTGTTTTTGTTTTTTCATGATCATTCTCCTAATTTTTTATATTTATATTTTTATCGCTTCAATAGTTCTCAACTTATCTAATTAATTTAGAGCTCAATCCAATGTCATTCAACTCAAGGCAATTAATTTTTAACTCATAACAATTCTGCACCAAGCTGCATCAAGGTTCTCGCCATCCTTTACTACTTATCTACCTGATTTCGATCAAACTCTTCACGCATTTGACGTATGGTTTCACGATATTCAGGGTAAAGCGTCACGCTGCCACCTCCCGTAGCCTCAATTGCAACACCTAGCCTGTCAGCCGTGTCAGAGTGTTTGGTACCTAAGGGCCAGTGTGGAACCCAACCTTTACCCATGGCAACTTCCTCTACAGGCTCAAACTGATCACGAGGGCCGACTACCTGGGGGGGATTCCATACCCATGTCTGACTACGAACCATAGGCTCTTCCAAGTAAACCGGATCTTCGATATGGCTCACCATAGTCAGATACTCACCATTACGGAACCAGTATTCTGTCATCAGCCCATATGGGCTGGCTGGAACGCCATTACGTTGATAAACACCATACTTCATGTGCGTTGTAGTAACTACCAATACACCATCAACCCACACACCTGTAGAAAAACCATCCCACGTGTGCAGACCATATCGCTCAGACGGATGTGGCCTGCCATCAAGCCAGATAGTCCGATCAGCACGACCATACGCTCCGTTGGTTTGATAGCCAACAACACGATCTGTCACTGGTTCCAATATGAGGTCTATCCGTAAATTAGGAAATGGCCCACGAAAAGAATATTGCGCTGGATGTGGCTGAGCCTGACGTTCGGGCTGAGACAAAATAGAAGCATCCCAAGCTTCTGCTTTTTGTCTGGCCGCATCATTAATTGGAATTCCCATATAGTCACCCAAGTCCCCTCCTGGCAATCTGTCATACCAGTCTTCATGCACTATTGCTGCCCACACTCCCGAGATATCAAAACCTTCACCAACTTCTGATTGAGCCCAAGCGGAAGCACTGAAAACAACAGATAGCAAAACGACTAAGTCAGTGATTCGGACAAACCTGTATTGCCTCATAAGCCCCTCTCATTATTTTTAATAATACTAGTGTAAATTTTCTCTATTTCTCTATTTCTCTAACCGCAAGAACCCACAGTCACCATGTTAGAGCTTACTTTCTTAAAAACTACTATCTGCAACTGACATCTTGCAATACTAGATTTTCCATGTACTATGTGACGTTATAGCATATCTTACTTACCTGGAAGTAAGTGTCAAGTATTAAAATAGAAAATGTTGTGGAAGACTAAAAATAATATGGAAATTGGAGACAGCAAATGAAGAAAATATTAGATAAGCAACTCTCAGGAAAAATAGAAAATTCCAATTCAATTTCAAGACGTGATGCATTAAAACATAGTGCATATGCCGTAGTAGGCACTGCTG
The DNA here is from genome assembly GCA_038125665.1 of Enterobacteriaceae bacterium. Lineage (GTDB taxonomy): Bacteria > Pseudomonadota > Gammaproteobacteria > Pseudomonadales > Pseudohongiellaceae > CAILUG01. The sequence goes on along the minus strand of JAYPEI010000031.1, from coordinate 2,166 downwards.
TCACAGCAGCCGTTGCCAACTCAGCGGCAGCACAATCGACCAGCTCTTCCTCTTCTATACCAGCAAATAACTCAAACAATATGGGAGGAAGAAAATTTCGCGCATGGGTTCACCGCGAGATAGGTGAAGGTATAACAGGTGGAGTTGAGGAGTTAACACTATTGCCGATTGATGGTCGTCAAGTAGTTATCCGTACTGAAGCAAGCCAGTGTTGTTATTCTAATGTGGGAATGATGCTCGGTGCTCCAGGTGTTAGGATGCCCAGTCCAGGGAAACCCATCATCCAAGGACATGGTGGCGTTGGAGTGGTTGAAGCCGTTGGCCCTGAGGTAAAGCGTATTAAAGTAGGCGATCGGGTTATTGTTGGTGTCACACCAGAATGCAGTGAGTGTTACAACTGTTTACGTGGCCGTGCTGACGCATGTTATGGAATAAGTATTCCTCCTCTGGTTATCGCGAGGACCAGTGATGGGCTTGATGTGGTGGGAGACATTAATATAGGAGGGCATGCAGAGTTAATGGTGACACTTGAGCAATCTTGCGTTGCGATAAATTCCATCCTTCCAGCAGCTGAACTGGCAATGTTGTCCTGTGTCTCTGGGACTGGACTCGGGATGACAATGACACTTTCTCCTGTAACCCCAGGTTCTATTGTGGCCATATTTGGTGCCGGGCCAATTGGACTGAGTGCTGTTCAAGGTGCTCGCCTAATGGGTGCAGCGCAAATTATTGTAGTAGAACCAATTAGTGTACGCCGCGAATTAGCGCTAAAGTTAGGGGCAACTACAGTCTTTGATCCTAACATTGAAGGGGACCAATTGGTTGATAAGATTCGCTATTTGTGTCAAGGAGAATCTGATTCGTTTTATTCCGGTGGACGTCCACGTTTTGGAGAAAGACACCTTGGTCCAGACTTCGTGATTGAGGCTGTTGGTGGTGATCGTTTCCCTCCCAAACTGGAAGTAGGCCCTGATCCTGCAGGGATCCTTCCACTACAACAGGCCTGGGAACTTTGCCCAGGCGGCAGCGATTTATTAACCTGTGGAGTGGGACAAGTCGGCAATGTATCTTTTCCAGGTGGGCGATGGACAAATTCCTCAAAAAATCACTTATCAAGCCAGTTTGGTGGAACCCATATGAAACGTGATATGCCACGCTATGTCAGTTTAATTGAAGCGGGCCTTTTCGATGCTGAATCCTTGGCCACATCAACCTTTGCTTTGGAAGAAACATCTGATGGCTATCAGGCAACTGCAGATCGAACCACAGTGAGCTCAGTGATTGTGATGAGCTAGAGGATACTGACAAGTAAACTCCCTATAGTTGATAATTCAACTCATGAAAACATCAAATAGACTATATAAACGGTATTGACAAGTTAACTCCATAAATTTGATATATTCAACCTATGAATACATCAAATAGACTATATAAAAGACACCGCTTCCCTGCTGAAATTATCCAATATGCCGTATGGCTCTACTTCAAGTTCAATCTCAGCCATAGGGATATTGAAGATTTACTGGCAAAACGTGGCATTCAAGTCAGTTACGAAGCAATTCGACTGTGGTGCAATAAATTTGGTCCTAAATATGCAAAGAAACTTAGAAAGAAACATCAGGGGTATGGCGATACTTTCTTCCTAGATGAAGTCTTTATCAAAATAAATGGGAGGCAGCATTATCTATGGCGAGCAGTTGACCAAGATGGTGAAGTTGTAGATATATATCTTCAGAAACGACGTGATGGCAAGGCTGCAAAGCGCTTCTTTAAACGATTTTTAAGGAAAAATAAAGGTGAGCCAAGGAAGATCGTGACGGATAAATTAAGAAGTTATGGTGTTGCACATAGAGAGCTTATACCAGAAACAATCCATGATACGTCGCAATATGCCAATAATAAATCTGAACTCTCACATCAACCTACTAGAGTAAGAGAGCGAGGTATGAGAAAGTTTAAATCTATAGTACAAGCTCAGCGATTCTTAAATACTCATGCTGCTGTTTATAATTTATTCAATCTGGGAAGACATTTAGTGTCTGCAGAAAATTATCGATATTTTAGACATCGCGCTTTTGCGTCTTGGGAAAAGGCAACGACTAATTAGATAGATTTTAACGAAGTATTATTTCGATTTTAATAGTTAACTTGTCAGTACCCGGAAAA
>JAYPEI010000030.1:0-11887 GCA_038125665.1 Enterobacteriaceae bacterium | reverse complement strand
ACATTGTCAGGCATTTAAATACAAAAGGCTCAACCCTAGGGTTGAGCCTTTTTTTATTGTTTAATAATCCTAATTCTTAACATTCATACTGGTGTTACTTCATCTATAAATATACTGATACAGACGAAAATAGACTATAAGATATAAATATCCCCTTGATCCAACTATCGATTCTTTAGGTGTGGAAGCAGCTGCTTAACTCAGTAGAATTCCTCCTCGAGTATTTAAACTGTAGTGATGGAACTCAATAGATCAGTGGAGAATATTGGTCATAATTTTACAGCTATATTGCTAGTAGATATGAATTTGAGTTCAATTTTATTCGGAAAATCTGCAGTAGTTATGAATGCTTAAATAGTTGACAAGGAATTGGTTAACGCATGAAGGTTATTAATTAGGTTAAGTGAGTACTTTTGAGCAAAAATATTTCTACAAACTTTTTTAGTGTAAGATGAGTTGGCACCTAAAGTCTTATAAAATCTTGTTCAGGCGAAGTTTAAATTATTTGTAAAGTTTGCTTAAGAAACTGGTAGTGAGATTGGAAGCTAAAAAAATATAATTGAGGTGGGGTTATGTACACAACTTCAAAGGGAGAAGATCAATATACTGGAATCGCCATGATTCCAGAACTCTTGTCACCAAAAAAAAGGAGTCTCCATTTTACTGGACTACTAATTCTTGGAATATTGATTTCTCAGCAAATACTTGCAGAAGATAAAACTGTCTTTTGGGGAGACACACATGTACATACCTCATGGTCTGTCGATTCTTATTCGGTGCAGAACCATTTTACTGGGCCCGGTGAAGCCTACAGGTTCGCGCGCGGGATACCTGTATTACATACGAGATTACAGACTAAAGTAAAAATTAAACGACCACTGGATTTTATGGTAGTGGGCGATCATGCTGAAAATTACCGTAGGCAGATTAATATTCTTGAGGGTATTCCTCAACTGACAAATCATCCAAACTTTCAACAACTCCTAACCTTTATGGAAGGTCCACGCACTATGGGGCCTCTTGATGATATTGATCAAGAGCTGGTTGATATTTTAGAAAGTAAAGAGCTTATGTCGTATGGATGGAAGCAAGCTATTGATATCACCGAACAAAATAATATTCCTGGTCAATTTACTACTTTTGCAGGCTGGGAATGGACGCGAAATCCAGGTGGAAACCAGCATCGAATCATATTTACACCAGCAGGTCCAGAATCGACTAAGCAGTTTATTCCTTATTCTACAGCCGATGGCGAAAACCCTGAAGACCTTTGGAACTTTCTGGGTGAGACCAGTGCATCTCACAATATTGATTTTGTAGCTATGCCACATAACTCAAATTTATCGAATGGGACTATGTTTGCCTTACTTGATAGTGAAGGTAAACCTCTGGATGCACAGTATGCTCAGACTCGAGCTCGTTGGGAACCGGTTATGGAAATCACTCAGGTTAAAGGTACATCGGAGGTCTTTCCAGAACTTTCTCCCGATGATGAATTCGCTACCTTTGAAATCCATACAGATTTATTGATTGGTGGTCAAGGCAATGTTTCCACGGCAGCTGCAGACTATGCACGATATGCCTTGATGAATGGCTTGCGCCTTGAACAGGAAATTGGTGTTAATCCTTTTAAGATGGGGTTTATAGGCTCCAGCGACACTCATACTGGACTTGTGACAGTTGAAGAGGATGACTTTTTAGGCAAAACTGTACGAGATACCCTACCACAAGAACGCGCGGACAGCTCGCCAGAAGATGTTTTTTTTCATTCTTGGGAACTCTCTGCTTCTGGGCTTGCTGCAGCTTGGGCTGAGGAAAATACCCGTGATTCTATCTTTGCAGCCTTTAAACGTCGCGAAGTTTATGCCACAAGCGGTAGCCGTATCAGTGTTCGTGTTTTCGGTGGGTTTAACTTTTCATCCTCTAATGTGGCTGTTGACCTTGTAGCCGAGGGACAATTACATGGTGTCCCAATGGGGGGAGATCTAACAGCTGCGGGCGATGCCCCTATGTCTTTGTTGATACAAGCCTTCAAAGATCCACTTGGAGCGAATCTCGATCGAGTTCAAGTGGTGAAGGGTTGGATTGATTTAGCAGGAGAAAATCATGAAAAAGTATTTAATGCACTCTGGGCTGGAGAAAGGGAACTTGATGCAGATGGCAGGCTACATGAGATAGGCTCTACTCTTGATATGAATACCGCCTTGTACACTAATAACATTGGTGCTTCTTCATTGAGTGGCAGATGGATAGATCCAGAGTTTGATGCTTCACAAAGAGCATTCTATTACTTACGAGTTTTAGAAATTCCAACACCCAGACATAGTACTTATGATGCAATTGCCCTGGGAATGTCAGTAGAAGAGACCGGATTTCCTGTCGCTATTCAGGAAAGGGCTTGGACATCACCAATTTGGTACACTCCCTGAGATCACACGTGCTAAAGATTATTATAAAAGAGCCCTTGGCACAATTTGCAGTCATCGCACTTGTGCTTTTTGCTGGTACCAAACTATGGATGCCTATTGAAACTAAAACGACAACACTGGTGGTAGATAAAGAGACACTTGAGAAGTACTTGCAATATCAGGCTAATGCTTTCAGTACAGGTAAAAATTTAGATTTATTAAATCTACTTACCCCAAAAGAGCAGGAACAGTTGGCAGCAGACTATATTCGAGATGAAGTGCTTTATCGTGAAGCGAAAAGTCTCGCGCTTGACAGTAGTGATTACATCATTCGACAGCGAATGATCGATAAGATGCGTTTCTTACTTGCAGATATTGGCCTCTCTCAAGAAGTACCTTTGGAAGAAGAATTATCTGCGTGGTTAGAAGCCAACGCAGATCTTTACAGAGAGCCTGCTTATGTGACTTTTGCTCATGTTTTTTTCAGTACTGGAGCCAATCCTACACAAAAAATCCAACAAGACTCAAGGGCGTCTAAATTGTTAGCGGAACTTAATGAGTCACATGCTGATTTCAACGCTGCCTTAGGCTTGGGTGATAATTTCCCTTTTCTAAAGCAGTACGTAGAACGTAGCTATGATTATATACAGGGGCACTTTGGCGCTCAATTTGCCAAGCAGATAGCAGTGCTTACCCCGAGTGATCAATGGCTAGGCCCAATCGAATCAGTATATGGACAACACTTAGTTTTAATTCGTCAACAACAGCCAAGTAGAATGCCAAACTTAGATGAAGTCAGAGCAGATGTGTTGCGAGATTTATTTAATAAGAAACGAGAAGATACTGTGACACTTGGTGTACAACGCTTGCTTGAAAATAAATATGAATTGACTCAATCTTGGCGAGAAGCCGTCTCAAGAAATGGCGTTGATGATGGCGAATAGAGAGAATGAGCAGACTTTCAGAAAGCAAATTCTTATGTCGAGGAATAGTTATCTTTATCGAGTTAGACAAAAGCTTGCCGAAGCTACCCATGCAAACATAGAGCTAATAAAGATGGGAAAACTCGCCAAGAGGAGCGCTTGGGTAAAATTTTTGAGATTTTTGAAATTTCCTTTTGCTCAAAAAAAAATAGTAAATGTGATCAACTTTATTTGGGTTCCTCTTCTGTTAACAAGTACTCAAGTCTTTGCCCACGAAAGTAGACCTCTATATCTTTCTATACAAGAGGATTCATCTCAGCACTACACCATCATTCTCAGAGCGCCGGCTACACTTGAAGCTGCTGATTTGCCTGAATTAGGGTTGCCCCAGGTATGCAAAATAGAGCAAACAAACCCATTACTATTTGAGTTGGGTTCAAGTTTTAAAGTCATTTGTGAGCAATCAATCGGAGGACAGGTACTCACGTTAACATATCCGAGTTTGAACCCAACTATATCTACTATGGTTAGGTTTCAGCCCCTGGGTGAAGAAGAACAAGTGAGATTATTAAGCCCTGACCAAAACCAGATTGATCTAGAGGCTGTGCCAACATGGATAGAAGTGGCGCAAGACTATACTCAAATGGGCTTTGAGCATATTTTAGCTGGAATAGACCATCTCCTGTTTGTATGCGCATTACTATTGCTGACTCGCACTCACAGAAAAATGTTAGCTGCCATTACGGGATTTACTTTTGGACATTCCATCACTTTGGCGCTAGCCACATTGGGTCTAGCTAAGCCGGAAAGCACTCTAGTAGAAGTGCTGATTGCTTTGTCTGTCGTGTTTATGGCGGCGGAAATTCTTAGACCACAGAAAAAGACGATGTTGCAGTCTCATCCCATTATTGTAGCTAGTTTTTTCGGTTTGTTGCATGGTTTTGGCTTTGCAGGAGTGCTCGCTGAAATTGGTTTGCCTAAAGAATTTCTACTTGAAGGGCTTTTTTTCTTTAATGTTGGTGTTGAGCTTGGACAATTAACATTCATTAGTGTGTGCTTTTTTTTGTGGTTATTATTAAACGCGATATGTAATTTCTCAATTCAGCAAGTGATGGTTGGACGGACCTTTGCCGCATACCTGATTGGTGTGCCAGCTGCGTACTGGTGTATAGAAAGGGGAATGTTACTCTTTGTTGGTGGCTAACTTGATTTTACTGTGTAAGTGATTTCAGGTAATAATTTCAAAAGAATCCGCTAAGCCTTGGTTTCTTGTAACTAATAGTTTATGCAGTCTTTTTGACTGGACTGATTTTATGTTTTGAAGAGGAATTAAGAAGCACATAAGCAGAATAATGGCTGACAAATGTTGTATCTGTAGAGAGAACTTCATGGTAAGTGAACACAAAAATATCGTTTGGCAAAAATCAATCGTAACCCAAGCTGAGCGTGCAGGCCTGAAAAAACAAAGAGCAACAGTATTATGGTTTACCGGTTACAGTGGATCTGGGAAGTCAACAATTGCTACCGCACTTGATCTTGCTCTTTATGAAGATGGTAGGCATACATATGTCCTTGATGGCGACAATATAAGAATGGGTCTAAATAAAGATCTTAGTTTTTCTGCTTCAGATCGGACAGAGAACATACGCCGAATTGGAGAAGTGAGTAAACTCTTCTTAGATGCTGGTCTAATTGTGATGTGTGCGTTTATATCTCCGTTTCTTGCAGATCGCTCATTAGTTCGAAAGCTTTTTAGCGTGGGGGATTTTGTTGAAATATTTATGGATGCTTCTCTGGCTGAATGTGAAAAACGTGATCCCAAAGGCTTATATGCGAGAGCAAGAGCTGGACATATAGCTGGATTCACTGGCATAGACTCACCATATGAGCCACCGATTTCACCTGACATTCACCTGGATAGTGCGAACAACAGCATTGATGAATGCGTTAATCAAATCATCACTTACTTAGAGAGAAATGGTAGGTTACTTAACGAATAAAAAAACTCCCTCTAATGTTGCGGAGGGAGTTTCGGTGAGGGAGCCTATTAACTATTGAGTGATTCTGTAGTAATTTACTTGGAAGAAACAAACTCTGGGTAGGCTTCCATACCACATTCTGAAAGATCTACACCTTCGTATTCCTCCTGCTCAGAAACCCTTAAGCCCATAACCACTTTCAAAATCGCCCATACTATTAAGCTGACTACGAACACCCAGACAAAAATAGTCAGTGCACCGATAAGTTGACCACTAATTGTAGTGTCGTTAGTCCAAGGTGCTATCATCAGACCGAAGAATCCCACTACGCCATGCACGCTGATTGCACCGACGGGATCGTCTATTTTTAGTTTATCTAGACCTAAGATTGCAAAGACAACTATACAACCACCAATGAATCCAATTATTGAAGCTTGTAATGCTGTGGGTGTCGAAGGTTCCGCCGTGATGGCCACTAGGCCTGCTAGCGCTCCATTAAGGGCCATGGTAAGGTCAGCTTTGCCGAAGAGTGCTCTGGCCACAATCAGTGCTCCAACCAGACCTGCGGCTGCAGCAGCATTGGTGTTTAGGAATACCATAGCAACTGAGTTTGCTGAGGCTATGTCGCCAAGTTTTAGAACTGAGCCGCCATTGAATCCAAACCAACCCATCCACAGAATGAAGGTTCCTAAAGTAGCAAGGGGTAAGTTTGCACCTGGGATTGCTTGAGCAGCACCTGAGGCATTGTACTTGCCTTTACGAGCACCCAGTAGCAGAACACCAGCGAGAGCAGCTGCGGCCCCAGCCATGTGTACGATGCCTGAACCAGCGAAATCAGCAAAGCCTAAGTCGCCCAGGTTGAATAGGCCGAAGACATCATTACCGCCCCAAGTCCAGCTACCTTCCATAGGGTAAATGAACCCTGTCATGACAACTGAGAAGGCCAAGAAAGACCAGAGCTTCATGCGTTCTGCTACGGCGCCAGACACTATTGACATTGCAGTTGCAACAAAAACTACTTGGAAGAAAAAGTCGGATGCATCTGAGTAAACGGATCCACCATCGAAGCCAGCTTCGGCTGACTCTGCAAGAACAGTGGCTGTTATCTCCTCAGCCGTAGCGGCACCATCTAAGCCAATATCGGCTAAGAAGGCGCTTCCTCCGTACATGATCGCATAACCGCAAATTAAGTACATAACACACGATACTGCAAAAAGTGCCACGTTCTTCGTGAGAATTTCAGTAGTATTTTTAGCTCGTACAAGTCCTGATTCAAGCATGGCGAACCCTGCTGCCATCCACATAACTAAGGCGCCGCATACAAGGAAATAAAAAGTATCCATGGCATACTGCAGTTCAAAAATTTGACTTTCCATCTCGAGCCTCCTCTAGCCAGATGTTAGAAAAAAAGTTAGATGGCGTCGTTGCCAGTTTCACCAGTGCGAATTCTTAAAGCTTGTTCAATGTTGATAACAAAGACTTTACCATCACCAATCTTCCCAGTGTTTGCAGCCTTTGTGATCGCTTCGATGATGACATCGACTCTTTCATCTTGAACGACGACTTCAATTTTGAGCTTAGGTAGAAAATCGACCACATATTCAGCGCCGCGGTATAGTTCGGTATGTCCTTTTTGACGACCAAAGCCTTTTACTTCGCTAACAGTGATTCCTTGTACGCCTATAGCTGAGAGAGCCTCTCTGACATCATCAAGCTTGAAAGGTTTGATGACTGCATAGATCATTTTCATTGTTATGCTCCAAGATAGTTTTTAGTTTCACTAAACGTTAGCTGCAATTAACCAGCTAGCCTTTCAGTTGCTAGATGTAATGCAAAGGTCGTGCCAGTTAATAATTTAAGTCAGAATAAAATGTGAAAATCATTCTGGCTCAGTGTATTTAAACTTAATTTCTAGAGTGAGGAGTAAGGGTTTACATGGGATGGCATGGCACCAAACTGGTGCGACGAAAGCTAATAGTTGCACATCAATTGGGCGTAACTAAAAAAAACTCGCAAAGGACCCTCAAAAGGGCGCAATGCACTGGAGTTGTGCAAAACAAAATGGCAAATTTAATCATGTTAATTCGTAGCACTATCCTGGGTTAGGCAGGCTGCCGCTAGTACTGTCGTCTATGTAATGAATAATCCTATGTTCGCTAATGTTACGATTGTATGAATGGCTAGAGATAAGTTTGTAAATTATTTTTGAATAGTTGGATCAAATCTGACCTTAGAAAAAATTAAATCGCTAGCTGAGTTAATGCAAGTTAATCTTAAGCTGGAACTTTTAAAGAGAGATCTTTCATGAAGACTACAAATTTTTATAATTTTTTCATAGCAGCGGCATTGATACTATCACCCGAGTTTGCGCTGGCGCAGGAAATTAATGGGGCTGATACAGCCTGGATTATGACTTCGACAGCACTTGTGCTGTTCATGACTATACCAGGACTCTCTTTATTCTATGGTGGATTAGTACGTACTCGTAACGTTTTGTCGGTACTCATGCAATGTTTTGCCATCACTTGTGTGGCTTCTATAGTTTGGTTATTAATAGGCTATTCCTTAGCTTTCGACCCGGCTAATGGCTTCATTGGCGGATTGTCAAAAGTCCTATTTTCTGGTGTCACTGAAGAGTCTGTCAGTGGCACTATTCCAGAATCTCTTTTTGCCCTTTTTCAGATGACGTTTGCTGTTATTACACCAGCACTAATTTTTGGAGGTTTTGCTGAGCGAGTACGTTTTTCAGCCGTCATATTGTTCAGCGTGTTCTGGCTTTTGCTTGTTTATATTCCTGTCACTCATTGGGTATGGGGAGAGGGTGGTTGGTTATTTGAAAGAGGATTTATGGACTTTGCAGGTGGTGCAGTAGTGCATATCACTGCAGGTATAGCCTCCCTAGTTTGTGCTATCGTTATTGGTCCTAGACATGGCTTTGGCAAAACACCTATGCCTCCACATAATCTGACCATGACAGTCACTGGTGCTGGCATGTTATGGGTGGGGTGGTTTGGTTTTAATGGTGGCTCAGCGCTTGCTGCAGATGGTAACGGCACCATGGCTATGCTCGTTACTCATTTAAGTGCTGCTTCAGGAGCAACAGCTTGGATGTTAATGGAGCGTATTCGTTTCGGTAAACCTTCAGTCTTAGGTATTGTGACAGGTATGGTTGCCGGTCTTGGTACAATTACGCCCGCATCAGGGTTTGTGGGCCCTGCAGGCGCCCTAATTATTGGAGCGTTGGCAGGTATTGTTTGTTTCCTAGCGACTACTTATATTAAAAATGTGCTACAGATTGATGACTCCCTCGATGTTTTTCCAGTACATGGAGTAGGTGGAATTTTGGGCACGTTAGTGGTTGGTTTTTTTGCGTCGGATTCGATCGGTATTTTTTCAGGGCAAGGTTATGCCGAAGGTGTCAGTATGTCTGAGCAAATGTTTGTCCAAGCTCAGGGGGTGGCAGCGACCGTGGCCTATACCGCTATTCTCACCTACATTACTTTAAAGCTGGTAGGTTTGTTTACAAAGATTAGAGTTACAACAGAAGAAGAGGTGGGGGGGTTGGACATCGTGCTACACGATGAGCGCGGTTATGATTTGTAAGTATGAACTTTTCTGGTAATAAATCATATCAATACTAAACTTTTGGTCTTGTTGGTTTTGTGATCATAAGTACTAGACTGAAGGGGGTAATAGTGTCAAATTGCCCCCTATGCATAAAAACTCCCAAACCTGTAATCTTTCTAATTACCCGCAATTAACTGTGCCTGTGCTTATAGCTGCGCTTGCTGATGGCAACTTTCATAGTGGAGAAGCCTTAGGTCAAAAATTTGGTGTTTCTAAAACGACTATTAGGAAGAAAATACAAGCTCTTCAGGAATTTGCTCTCGAAGTACATTCGCTTCAAGGAAAGGGATATCGACTAGCTGAGCCGCTGCAATTATTAAATATCGATACAATAAAAACAGTACTTTGTGAGGAACAAGCGAAAAAAATTCGTGCTATAGACTATACTCTCAGCACCGATTCGACCAATCTTCAAGCCGTACGTGCTTTACTGGGGAGCAAACATTCACTTGCGCCTGGAGAAGCACAAGTTTTTTTCAGCGAGCATCAAACATCAGGTAAAGGTAGAAGAGGACGCACTTGGATAAGCCCGTTCGGCCATAACCTTTACTGTAGTGTACTCTACGCTGTGCCGAAAGGGGCGGCTGCTCTGGCCGGGATAAGTCTGGTCGTTGCCTTAGCTTTACATAAGGCAATTGCACGTTTGGGATGTCATGGGCTCAAAGTGAAGTGGCCTAATGATGTGTACTTCGATGGGCGCAAGCTGGCAGGCATACTGCTTGAAATGCACGGTGATGTGAGCGGACCTTGCCACTTAGTTATTGGCATTGGAGTTAATCTATCCTCCAGACAGCCTGCTATGCAGAATATAGATCAGGCTTGGACTGCATTGGACACCGTTGGCTATTCACCTGTCATGAGAAACAAATTCGCCGGATTATTACTAGAGGAGTTACTTGTTTCGTTACAAGAATATGAAAGAGCAGGTTTTGCAAGCTTTGTCCAACGATGGGCTGTTGTCGATGATTTGTTGGGTAAACAAGTGATTCTTAGCAATAATGCTGAACGAATAGATGGTATTTGTCGAGGCGTTGGGATTAACGGAGAGCTGTTACTAGAGCTTAGTTCCGGAGTAACACAAGCTTTTGTTGGGGGAGAGTTAAGTATTCGTCTCAACCAGGTGGAAAAGGCAGCCCTTTCAGAGCAGGAGTCCATCTGATGCTGCTGTTGCTGGATGTTGGCAATAGCCGACTTAAATGGAGCTTGCGGGAGAGTGTAGCACAATGCAATGTGGTTCTGGGCCAGGCTAGTATCATTCGAGATACGCCGATTGAGCTTGCCTGCGCTCTTTGTGAAGGGTTAAGTGATTTTTTGGGTATTATGACTGCTCAAAACTCATCGGAAGTTGTTGAGGGGCTAGATCCCTCGGATATTCAACTTAAAGTAGCACTATCCTGCGTTAGAGGTGCTGACTATGAAGAGGTAATCACAATGCGATTGCGTGAGCTTTTCTCGGCAGAGGTTTTGTCAGCAAAGCCCATGGCATCATGGCATGGGCTGCAAAGTGGTTATCTTTTTCCTGAAAAGTTAGGGGTGGATCGATGGTTGGTTCTCATGGCGGCTTGGCGGCGACGCCCGGGAGCCTTCGGAGTCATCGATGCAGGCACTACTCTCACCTTTGATGTCGTTCTTGAGGATGGTAGGCATCTCGGAGGGTATATTGTGCCTGGGCGAGATCTACTTTTTGCTTCACTGGCAAAAAGAATAAAAACCCTAAATATCAGTGAGTTAAGTTTTGGATCTGGCCTGGGAAAGACAACAGCAGAGGCAATAGGGCATGGTGCCGAGGAGATGTTAGGAAACTTTTGTAGGCAACAGATTCTAGAGAATTCTAGACTATACGCTGTCAAGCATTGGTATTTGACAGGGGGGGGGGCTGAATACTTGCAACCGTGGTTGGATAACTTAGACCATAATATTGAAAAGGTTGAAGATTTTGTTTTTGAAGGATTATTGGCTTGGTTGCAACTTGAGGTCTTTTGATTGCTTGATCAGAGACACATTTTGATTCGATAATATCTACCTAAATTAGATCGCAAGAATCATAAGTTATCTAAGAAATTTATTAGGTTTTATTCGATTTTCAAGTTGCAACTCCAAGTCAATTTCCATAGAATGCGCCCCTCTATGTTAAGGAGGCAGAGTTAGAAGTAACGTCTGATGCTTTCCTGGAGGGGTTCCCGAGTGGCCAAAGGGATCAGACTGTAAATCTGACGCGCAAGCTTCGGTGGTTCGAATCCACCCCCCTCCACCATTTAGAGTCAGTTTTACAGCCGTATTTTCGGTTTTTTGCCCCAACCGGTTGTTAAATAACGAGTAGATATCGGTGATAAGTCGAGGATTTTGCTAGCCCAAGTATTGATTTTTAGTTCAAAGCTTGCAGGTCAAGTGAGCGAATCAGGTGAGATTTTTAGGAGGGTTGTTCAGGCGGGTATAGTTCAATGGTAGAACTCCAGCCTTCCAAGCTGGTTGTGCGGGTTCGATTCCCGCTACCCGCTCCATTAGCCAATACTGACAGGTTCGCCAGAGATTTATGAGTTGGCTCGCATAGCTCAGGTGGTAGAGCGCATCATTGGTAATGATGAGGTCCCCAGTTCGACTCTGGGTGTGAGCACCAAAAATCTAGATGCGGCATTGTGAGCACATAAAGGGCGCTTAAAGAAAATCCGGATAATTCCGGCAGTTTTAAAGAGGCAGAAGTTATACAATTTTTGTCTAAATTAGAGTTTTTGGATGAGCCAACGCTATGGAAATTAATGTATATCATGTTTGCTTGATAAGACATTAAGTTGAAGAGGCCCAAGCCAATCAAAAGAAATCAGATAAGATTGACGGAATTTTTAATAGTTCGAATAATTTTATTTAGGACAATAGACCCATTGAAGTCGGAGGCTAACCATGGCTAAAGAAAAGTTTGAGCGTAATAAACCCCACGTAAACGTCGGCACGA
>JAYPEI010000029.1:0-16189 GCA_038125665.1 Enterobacteriaceae bacterium | reverse complement strand
TCGTGCCGACGTTTACGTGGGGTTTATTACGCTCAAACTTTTCTTTAGCCATGGTCTTTTCTCCGTTAGCCGGGGCTGACACCCCGGTGGTCATAGTCTAGTAAGTAAATTTTGTCTTATTTGCCTTTACTGATGATGCCTTCTGCCACATTGTTAGGCACTTCAGAATATTTGGTAAATTCCATTGTATAAGTTGCGCGGCCTTGGGAGGCTGAACGCAGATCAGTGGAATAACCGAACATTTCCGCCAGCGGCACATCAGCAGTGACTACTTTGCCAGAGACGCTGTCTTCCATACCGAGCACAATCCCACGACGACGGTTTAAGTCACCAATGATGTCACCCATGTAATCCTCAGGGGTTACAACTTCAACTTTCATAATAGGCTCAAGAAGAGATGGATCAGCCTTAAGTGCTCCTTGCTTAAGGGCCATAGATCCGGCAATTTTGAAGGCCATCTCGTTGGAGTCCACATCGTGGTAGGAACCATCAAAAATAGTTACTTTCATAGCTAGTAGCGGGAAGCCAGCCAGACATCCATTTTTCATTTGTTCCTGAACACCTTTGTCAACCGCTCCGATGTATTCCTTAGGAACAACACCACCAACAATTTCATTAACAAATTCATACTCAGAATCAGCTGGTAAAGGCTCTAAACGCAACCAAACGTGACCATATTGTCCACGACCACCTGATTGCTTAACGTGCTTACCTTCGATCTCAATAGACTTACGAATCGTTTCACGGTAAGCAACCTGGGGCTTACCAATGTTTGCTTCAACATTGAATTCGCGGCGCATACGATCCACGATAATCTCCAAGTGAAGCTCACCCATACCGGAGATAATGGTCTGCCCACTTTCTTCGTCAGTTTGAACACGGAAAGAGGGATCCTCCTGTGCCAACTTGTTTAGTGCCATACCCATTTTCTCTTGGTCAGCCTTAGTCTTAGGCTCGACAGCAACAGAGATTACTGGATCTGGGAAGTCCATTTTTTCTAAAGTAATAATGTTATCTAACGCACAGAGTGTTTCACCTGTAGTAACGTCTTTCATACCGATCAGTGCTGCTATGTCACCAGCAAGCACTTCCTTGATTTCCTCGCGGGAGTTAGCGTGCATCTGAACCATTCGGCCAACTCGTTCCTTACGATCTTTAATCGGGTTATACACGGAATCACCAGAGGAAAGCTTACCAGAATAAACACGAACAAAGGTCAGTGTCCCTACGAAGGGGTCAGTCGCAATTTTGAATGCCAAGGCGGCAAAAGGTTCATTATCATCTGAAGAACGAGCAGCAACTGTTTCCCCATCGTCCAGCACACCTTCAATTGCTTTAACTTCTGTTGGTGAAGGCAAATATTCAATAACTGCATCCAACATAGCCTGAACACCTTTATTCTTGAAGGATGAACCACCGACTACTGGTACCAATTCATTAGCTAGAGTTCGTATACGCAGACCTTGCTTAATTTCTGCTTCACTTAACTCTTCGCCTTCGAGGTACTTGTTCATCAGTTCCTCATTAGCTTCAGCAGCAGATTCCACCAGGTTGCTATGCCATTCTTCGGAGATTTCTTGCAAATCCGCAGGGATATCCAAATATTCGAAGGTTGCGCCTTTGTCTGCTTCATTCCATGCGATGTATTTCATCTTAACAAGATCGATTACGCCCTTAAATTCATCTTCAGCACCAACCATTAACTGGATTGGTACAGCATTGGCCTTCAGTCGTTCTTTGACTTGCTTAACGACACGTAAGAAGTTAGCACCAGCGCGATCCATCTTGTTGACATAGATTAGACGAGGCACTTCGTAACGGTTTGCTTGGCGCCAGACGGTCTCAGTTTGAGGTTGTACACCAGAGCTAGCACATAAAACAACACAAGCACCATCCAGCACACGCAAAGAGCGCTCAACCTCAATTGTGAAGTCAACGTGGCCCGGTGTGTCAATGATATTAACCCGGTGCTCATCGAATTGGTGATCCATACCACTCCAGAAACAAGTGGTCGCAGCAGAGGTAATGGTAATACCACGCTCCTGCTCTTGCTCCATCCAGTCCATGGTAGCTGCACCTTCATGTACTTCACCGATTTTGTGGTTTACACCAGTATAAAAAAGAACGCGTTCGGTAGTTGTAGTTTTACCTGCGTCAACGTGTGCGCAAATACCTATGTTACGGTAGCGCTTGATAGGGGTCTTTCTGGCCACAGTTCAGCCCTCGGTTAGCTTTGATTAGAAACGATAATGTGAGAATGCACGGTTTGCTTCAGCCATACGGTGAACGTCTTCACGCTTCTTCACCGCAGAGCCACGCCCTTGTGAGGCGTCGAGAATTTCGCCGGCCAAACGTAACGCCATAGATTTTTCACCACGAACACGAGAGTATTCCACCAGCCAGCGCATGGATAGCGCATTGCGACGTTCTGGACGCACCTCAACCGGCACTTGGTAGGTAGCGCCACCAACTCGGCGAGCCTTAACCTCAACTAATGGGGCAATATTTTCTAGCGCTTGTTCGAAAACTTGTAAGGGATTCGCATTACCTTTGTCTTTAATACTACCCAGAGCACCGTAAACAATTTTTTCTGCAACTGATTTCTTGCCATCTACCATGACATGATTCATGAACTTGGCTAGGATAACACTACCGAATTTAGGATCAGGCAGTATTTCACGACGTGCGGGAACGCGTCTTCTTGGCATATTTTCCTCTCTTCAGGTACGCCCGGGATCACTAAATTAACCCGGCCTTACTGTATGTAGTTGTGGTTTGATTAATAAATCTCTGTTGTTAATTCATTACTAAATGAATTTTTGTACCATGCTAGTAACTCCGACCGGTAAGCTATTAGCAACCGGCTCTGGGTATTTGTACTTTCTAGCTTACCCATTAATTGCATTACAATGAATCACAAGCATCAAGCTTGTAATTATACCTTCTCCAATTGCTAGAAATTATAACCTGCTGATTTATAGTATAGAATTAACAAATCAACAAATTTAGCATTAGCCTTTAGGACGTTTGGCACCATATTTAGAACGCGCCTGACGACGAGCAGCGACGCCTGAAGTGTCCAAAGAACCACGAACAGTGTGGTAACGTACACCAGGCAAATCCTTCACACGACCACCACGTATAAGCACAACACTGTGCTCTTGTAAGTTATGACCTTCACCACCAATGTAGGATGAAACCTCATAACCACTAGTCAAGCGAACACGACAAACTTTACGTAGTGCAGAATTTGGTTTTTTAGGTGTTGTGGTATACACACGGGTACACACCCCTCGACGCTGGGGGCTACCTTGCAGAGCAGGTACGCCACTTTTTTCAACTTGTCTACGACGAGGCTTACGTACCAGCTGGTTAACGGTTGCCATCAATATCTCCCAAATAAGTCAAGGCCGCGCATTTTAAAGACCAGCCTTGCTCCAGTCAATCCCAAGACGGCAGGTTTGCCATCCAGATTTGTTAAATGACCGTGTTTAAGCGGTCTTTCTTGCCCCGAACCTAAATCCGGGACCATCCTATATAAGAAACCAAAAAATTCCCTAGTCAGCTTCTCTAGCTTCTTCTTCAGCAATAAGTGCTTCGGAAAGCGCAGCTTCAACTTCTCGAGCAGAAACCATTTCCTGAATGCGACGTTGCTCTGCTTGACGCTTACGGTTAGCGTGATAAGACAACCCAGTTCCCGCAGGAATCAGACGACCCACTACCACGTTTTCCTTCAGACCCATCAAGTGATCACGTTTACCAGTAACGGCAGCCTCCGTTAGTACTCTTGTTGTTTCCTGGAAGGAAGCAGCAGAGATAAACGACTCAGTTGCCAAAGAAGCTTTAGTAATACCTAACAGCACTCTATCGAATTTCGCTTCCTCTTTTCCTTCTTCACGCAGGCGTGCATTTTCAGCAATGATTTTCACGAATTCGACCTGCTCACCTTTAATAAAAGATGAATCTCCCATATACACGACTTCAACTTTGCGCAGCATCTGACGCACAATGACTTCGATGTGTTTATCGTTGATACGAACACCTTGTAGTCTGTAAACGTCCTGCACTTCATTAACGATGTATTGCGCCAATGGCTCTACACCCTTTAACCTCAGGATATCATGTGGGCTGGGAGGTCCATCAGAGACAATTTCACCCTTCTCGATGATCTCCCCTTCGAAGACGGTCATTTGACGCCACTTTGGAATCAGAACCTCATAATGCGAGCTTCCATCAATTGGATTTACACCATCAAGTGGTGTAATAATCAAGCGACGCTTACCTTTTGTTTCCCGACCAAAACTTACTGTGCCTGAAATTTCAGCGAGAATTGCAGGTTCTTTCGGCTTACGGGCCTCAAACAAATCAGCAACTCGTGGTAGACCTCCCGTAATATCACGCGTTTTTGAACCTTCTTGAGGAATTCGAGCGATAACATCACCTATCTCAACCTGATCGCCATCATCAACACTAACAATAGACTTCACTGGAAGGAAGTAGTGTGCTGGAGCGTTAGAACCGGGCAGTAATATTTGCTTACCTTTAGCATCCAGTAGAGCTACTGCAGGACGCAAATCTTTAGCCGAAGAGGGACGTTCGTTAGCATCCATAACCGACACTGAAGATAGACCAGTAATTTCGTCAGTTTGACGCTTAACACTGAGCCCTTCTTCCATTGCTTCAAAGCGGACCTTACCGGCAACTTCTACTACGATTGGATGGGTGTGCGGATCCCAAGTAGCTACAATTTGACCTGCTTTAACAGCACCCCTATCTGCACCATTAATTACAGCACCATAAGGAAGTTTATAACGCTCTTTTTCACGACCATTGAGATCATTGACTACAAGCTCACCAGACCGGCTTACTACAACTAAGTTTCCATTACCCCGCTGAACAACTTTCATGTTATGCAGATGAATAGTACCTTCCGTTTTGACTTGTACCGAATCGTTAGCGGTTGCACGAGACGCAGCTCCACCAATGTGGAAAGTACGCATTGTTAATTGAGTGCCAGGCTCACCAATAGATTGGGCAGCAATAACACCTACGGCTTCACCAACGTTAGCTAGATGCCCACGAGCAAGATCCCGACCGTAACACAAACGACAAATTCCATTCTCTGCCGAACAAGTGATTGGAGAACGTACAAGCACTTCGTCGACGCCATTAGATTCAAGAAGATCTACTAGTTTCTCATCAAGGAGAATACCCGCATCAACTACAACCTCACCATCATTATTTAACACTTCACGTGCCGTAACACGTCCTAGCACTCGTTCACCAATAGCTGCGATGATATCACCACCTTCAATGATAGGCGTCATAGTCAGACCTTCACTGGTACCGCAATCTTCTTCTCGGATTACCAAATCCTGAGAGATATCAACCAAACGACGAGTTAAATAACCCGAGTTCGCAGTTTTCAAAGCAGTATCAGCAAGACCCTTACGCGCACCATGCGTTGAAATAAAGTACTGAAGCACATTCAAACCTTCACGGAAGTTTGCAGTAATCGGAGTTTCAATAATGGATCCATCAGGCTTAGCCATAAGACCACGCATACCAGCTAGCTGACGAATTTGCGCGGGAGAACCCCGAGCTCCAGAGTCAGCATAGATATAGACAGAATTGAATGATTCTTGATCAACTTCATTACCATCACGATCGATCACTTTCTCTTTTGATAGGCCATCCATCATAGATTTAGCCACTTGATCATTAGCACGAGACCAAATATCAATGACTTTGTTGTATTTCTCCCCCTGAGTCACAAGTCCAGAAGCAAATTGAGATTCGATTTCGGTCACCTCTGCCTCTGCTTGTGTAATCAGTTTCTTCTTTGCTTCCGGAATTTCAAAATCGTTAACACCAATGGAGGCTCCAGATAGCGTAGAGTAACGATATCCGGTGTACATTAATTGGTCAGCAAAGATAACGGTTTCTTTCAAACCAACATTACGGTAACACTGGTTTATAATGTTGGAGATATGCTTCTTGGTCATCTTGTGATCAACTAAGGAAAATGGCAGCCCATTTGGTACGATCGAGAAAAGAATCACACGTCCAACAGTTGTATCTCTCAACCTAGTGATATTTTCAAGTTCACCATATTCATTCGGCACTGACTCTGTGAGGCGCACTTTGATTCTTGCTTGCAAATGAGCATGCCCCACAGAAAAAGCTTTCATCACTTCCTTCTCATTTGAGAAGACCATACCTTCGCCTTTTGCATTAATGCGCTCTCGAGTCATGTAATACAACCCTAGAACAACGTCTTGCGAAGGAACAATAATTGGCTCACCGGAAGCTGGCGAGAGGATATTATTGGTTGACATCATCAGTGTACGAGCTTCCAACTGAGCTTCTAGCGTCAGTGGGACGTGAACAGCCATCTGGTCACCATCAAAGTCTGCATTGTAGGCAGCACAAACCAATGGATGTAATTGAATAGCTTTACCTTCTATTAACACCGGCTCGAATGCCTGAATACCAAGACGGTGAAGTGTTGGTGCACGGTTTAGTAAGATCGGATGTTCACGAATAACATCAGCAAGAATATCCCAAACCTCTGCTGTTTCTCGCTCTACCATTTTCTTTGCAGCTTTAATGGTGGTGGCGATTCCACGAAGGATCAAGCGTCCCAATATAAATGGTTTGAAGAGCTCCAATGCCATTTTCTTTGGCAGACCTGCCTGGTGAAGACGCAAAGTAGGCCCGGTGACTATCACAGAACGGCCAGAGTAATCGACTCGTTTACCTAGTAAGTTTTGACGAAAACGACCTTGCTTACCCTTGATCATATCAGCAAGAGATTTAAGAGGACGCTTGTTGGAGCCAGTAATTGCTCGGCCACGACGACCATTATCCAACAGGGCATCTACTGCCTCCTGTAGCATACGCTTTTCATTGCGAACGATAATATCCGGCGCGTTGAGATCGAGCAGTCTCTTCAGACGGTTATTTCTATTTATAACCCGACGGTACAGATCATTAAGATCAGACGTTGCAAAACGACCCCCATCAAGCGGCACAAGTGGACGCAGATCAGGCGGCAGCACAGGCAGTACATTCAGAATCATCCACTCCGGTTTATTACCAGAAGCAATGAATCCATCCAGTAACTTTAGTCGCTTGGAGAGCTTTTTAAGCTTGGTTTCGCTATTTGTATTAGGAATCTCCTCACGAAGTTGTGTAGCTTCAGCCTCAATATCTAAATCACGCATCAGGTCTTGAATAGCTTCAGCACCCATTTTGGCTTCGAAATCATCACCGAACTGCTCTAATGCTTCATAGTACTGTTCGTCATTCAGCATTTGACCACGTTCGAGATTGGTCATTCCTGGCTCAGTCACCACAAAACTTTCGAAATATAAAATTCTCTCGATATCCCGCAATGTCATATCCAAAACCAGACCAATGCGTGATGGTAGTGACTTCAGGAACCAGATATGGGCAACAGGAGTTGCTAGTTCAATATGACCCATGCGAACACGACGTTCTTTAGTAAGAGCTACTTCAACACCACACTTTTCACAAATAACACCACGATGTTTCAGGCGCTTGTATTTACCACAAAGACATTCGTAGTCCTTGATTGGTCCGAAAATTTTTGCGCAGAACAAGCCATCACGCTCTGGCTTGAACGTACGATAATTAATGGTTTCAGGCTTTTTCACCTCACCAAAAGACCAGGAACGGATCAGCTGAGGTGATGCCAGACCAATTTTGATTGCATCAAAATCATCTGTCTGTTTCTGGGCCTTATGAAATGCTATTAAGTCTTTCATTTAGATTCTCCGCCTCAGTTTTCCACATCCAGTTCCATGTCGATACCTAAGGATCTGACTTCCTTAAGCAAAACATTGAACGATTCAGGCATGAATGCCTCCATACGATCATCACCATCAACGATATTTTTATACATCTTGGTACGACCATTAACGTCATCAGACTTGACAGTGAGCATTTCTTGTAGGGTGTAAGCAGCACCATATGCTTCCAATGCCCATACCTCCATTTCGCCGAAGCGCTGACCACCAAATTGAGCTTTACCACCCAAGGGCTGCTGAGTAACAAGAGAATATGAACCAGTTGATCTTGCATGCATTTTATCATCAACCAGATGGTTCAGTTTCAGCATATACATGATACCAACAGTTACTTTACGGTCGAACTGCTGGCCAGTGCGGCCATCAAATAGCACCAACTGTCCATCATCAGAACGACCAGCAAGGTTTAGCATCTCTTTGATCTCAGCCTCAGAAGCGCCATCAAATACAGCAGTTGCCATCGGCACACCTGCTTTGAGGTTATTAGCCAACTCAAGTACTTCTTGGTCAGTAAATTTGCTGAAATCTTCCTTGCGGGTAGATTTACCTATATCGTTATAGATCTTATCCAACAGCTCACGAACTTTTATTGCTCGCTCTTTATCTTTAAGCTGCTGATCACGAAGGAGATTATTGATTCTCTCCCCCAGGCCAATAGACGCAGCACCTAAGTGAGTTTCAAGAATCTGTCCAACGTTCATCCGGGAGGGAACTCCAAGAGGATTTAAGACGATATCTACAGGATTTCCAGTCTCATCGTAGGGCATATCTTCAACAGGCATGATTACTGATATAACACCTTTGTTACCGTGACGACCAGCCATTTTATCACCAGGCTGAATGCGGCGTTTGATCGCCAAGAACACTTTAACAATCTTTAGTACACCCGGGGCCAAGTTATCACCTTGGCTAATTTTACGTTTCTTATCTGCATAGAGCTCGTCAAGTGAGGCACGACGTTCATTTAACTGTTCGCCTGCAGCTTCTAGCATTAGACTCAATTTATCGTCTACTAGACGCAACTTAAACCATTCTTCGTGCTTCAGCTCTTTTAAATACTCAGCAGTAAGCTTGTCACCTTTTTTCAGTTTAGGACCACCGGCGACTTCCTTGCCTTCAAAGGCACGTTGTAGGCGTTGAAAAGTAGCTTCTTCAACTATACGATATTCATCGTCTATGTCTTTACGCACTTTTGCCATGTGCATCTGTTCTATGTCTTTTGCACGCTGATCTTTCTCTAGACCATCACGAGTAAATACTTGTACATCGATAACAGTACCTTTAACTGAGCTTGGTACCCGCAAAGAAGTGTCTTTAACATCAGAAGCTTTTTCACCGAAAATTGCACGGAGCAGTTTTTCTTCAGGAGTCAACTGAGTTTCACCTTTAGGGGTAACCTTACCTACAAGAATATCACCAGCATTAACTTCCGCACCGATATAGACAATACCACTTCCATCAAGCCGACCCAGAGCGCTTTCACCAACGTTCGGAATATCAGCTGTAATTTCTTCGGCACCCAACTTGGTATCACGAGCAATACAAGTGAGCTCTTGGATATGGATAGAGGTAAAACGATCTTCTTTTACGACTCGTTCTGAGACAAGAATTGAGTCTTCAAAGTTGTATCCATTCCAAGGCATAAATGCGATACGCATATTTTGACCTAAAGCCAACTCGCCAAGATCCACTGAAGGTCCATCAGCAAGAATATCACCTCGGGAGACAGAATCTCCTATTTTTACTAAAGGACGCTGTGTGATACAGGTGTTCTGGTTTGACCGGGTATATTTTGTGAGATTATAAATATCTACACCTGCATCGCCGGCTTCTGTTTCTTCATCGCTTACACGAATGATAATGCGAGCAGCATCTACATAGTCGATCACCCCTCCACGTTTAGCCACAACACAAACGCCTGAATCTTGCGCTACATTACGCTCCATACCAGTACCAACTAGCGGTTTTTCTGATCGCAATGTAGGCACTGCTTGACGCTGCATGTTTGAACCCATGAGTGCACGGTTAGCATCATCATGCTCTAGGAATGGGATAAGTGATGCCGCCACTGATACAACTTGTTGCGGGCTCACATCCATAAAATCTACTTGTTCAACTGGCATCAGAGTAAATTCATTTTTGTGTCGTACTGACACCAGATCTTCGGTCAATTTTCCATTTTTGCTGACTGGTGCTGAAGCCTGAGCAATCACATGTTTACTTTCTTCAATAGCAGAAAGGTAGACTATCTCATCGGTGACAACACCACTCACAACTTTGCGTACTGGGCTTTCTAGGAAACCATAGCTGTTTGTGCGTGCATAAGTAGATAAAGAGTTAATCAAACCAATGTTTGGACCTTCAGGAGTTTCGATAGGACAAACTCGACCGTAGTGAGTTGGGTGTACGTCACGAACCTCAAAGCCAGCTCTTTCTCGCGTAAGTCCACCTGGGCCTAAAGCAGAAATACGACGCTTGTGAGTAATCTCAGAAAGTGGATTATTCTGATCCATAAACTGGGACAACTGGCTAGAACCGAAGAATTCCTTTATTGCTGCAGCTACTGGTTTGGCATTAATCATATCCTGCGGCATCAAACCTTCACTATCAGCCATAGAGAGACGTTCTTTAACAGCACGCTCGACCCTTACCAAACCTACACGGAATTGATTTTCAGCCATCTCTCCTACTGAGCGAATACGGCGGTTACCAAGGTGATCGATATCATCTACTACACCATTACCATTCCGAATATCTACTAATACCTTGATGACATCTACTATATCATCCCGCGAAAGAACACCCGGGCCTTCTATTTCTTCGCGACCAAGGCGACGGTTAAATTTCATACGACCAACAGCTGACAGATCATAGCGCTCTTCTGAAAAGAACAAATTATTAAATAGATTTTCAGCACTTTCTTTTGTTGGAGGCTCGCCTGGGCGCATCATCCGGTAAATTTCAACAAGCGCATCCATTCGCGTTGTCGTAGTATCAACACGCAAAGTATCTGCAATGAATGAACCTCGATCTAGGTCATTAGTGTAAATAGTTTCAAATTCTTTTATACCAAGCTTAATTAATTGCTTAAGTACTTCGTCACTTACTTCAGTGTTGCAGACAAGAGCAACTTCACCTGATTCTTTATCAACAATGTCCTTCGCAAGAGCTGACCCTAAAACAAACTCCGCTGGTACTTCTAATTTATTCAGTTCAGCTTTTTCTATTTCACGAATATGACGAGCAGTTATACGTTGGCCAGCATTCACCAACACTTTACTCTTAGCTTTGATATCGAAATTAAGTACTTGACCACGAAGTCTGGCTGGAACCAACTCCACTGAAAGTTTCCCTTGCTTGTCTATGAAGTATTTATTGTTGTCATAGAACATTGCCAGAATCTCTTCAGGAGAGTATTCCAGAGCACGCAGTAGAATAGTGGATGGTAATTTTCGACGCCGGTCTATACGTACGTATACTAGATCCTTGGGATCAAACTCTACGTCAAGCCATGAACCACGGTAAGGGATGATTCGTGCCGAATATAACAATTTACCGGAGCTATGTGTCTTACCTTTGTCATGATCAAAGAAGACACCAGGGGAACGATGCAATTGGGAAACAACCACACGCTCGGTACCATTAATTATAAAGGTACCATTTTCTGTCATGATCGGGATCTCACCCATGTAAACTTCCTGCTCTTTGATGTCTTTTATGACTTTAGCAGTAGATTCTTTTTCGTAAATAATGAGTCGAACTTTTACGCGTAAAGACACGGCGTAAGTAGTACCACGCATAATACATTCGTTAACGTCGAACTCAGGCTTTCCTAGACGGTAGGAAACATATTCCAACAAGGCCTTACCAGAGTAACTGACGATGGGGAAGATCGACTTAAAAGCAGCCTGAAGGCCAATATCCTGTCGTTCTTCAGGGCTGATATCAGCCTGTGTAAATTGACGGTAGGAATCTATTTGAATTGCTAGTAGATAAGGAATATCCATAACGGCTGGCAACTTGCCAAACTCTTTACGGATACGTTTTTTCTCGGTATATGTATATGCCATCAGCGGTTCCCTACGTAAGTTTTCGAACCAGTTGTTTTAGCCAAAAGCGAAGTGCTTAGGATTAAACACGGCTCGACTTCAACAACACCTACCTCAACTTCTCTAAATTTGACAATCTATATCTTCATCTCAACGGCTTGCAAAATAGCCAATAAGTTTTAACTGAACAGATGCCAAACTACCAACTAGCTTGATTACAAACTAGTCAAACTACAGATGGACAGCTTCCTCAAGGAAGCCGCCATTAGTAGTATCTGCTATCAAAGCAACGCTTACTTCAGGGTTACCTGAGCGCCAGCTTCTTCTAGCTTCTTCTTCATTTCTTCGGCTTCTGCCTTTGAAACGCTTTCTTTAATGGTAGAAGGAGCGCCATCAACTAGGTCTTTAGCTTCTTTTAAGCCCAGACCCGTTAATTCACGAACAACTTTAATTACGTTAACTTTCTTGTCACCAGCTGAGGCAAGAATAACCTCAAACTCATCTTTCTCTTCTGCTACTGCTTCAGCACCAGCAGCTGCAGGAGCAGCCACAGCTACGGCGGCAGCTGCAGATACACCAAACTTTTCTTCCATTGCTGCAACTAGTTCCACCACTTCCATGACAGTTAGATTAGCAATACCCTCGAGAATGTCGTCTTTAGAAAGAGCCATAACTCTTATCTCCTATAAAAAAATGTTTAATTACTATTAGCACTAATGCTAGTTAATCTTGAAGCTAGATTATGCTGCTTCCTGCTTTTGATCACGCAAAGCTGCCACACAGCGAGTAGCCTTAGTAGGTACTTCGTTGAGCGTTCGAGCTAACTTGGTCACCGGTGCTATCATTACACTCATCAGTGTAGCAATTGCCTGATCATAAGTAGGCAGAGTTGCCAATACGTCGATCTGAGAGGCCGGTAACATTTGACCACCAACAGCCAGTGCCTTTACTTCAAACTTGTCATTACCTTTGGCGAAATCCTTTAGCACGCGCGCGGCAGCACCTGGATCTTCCAGAGAGAAAGCCAAAATTGTTGGACCCACCAACGCTGGGGACAGACACTCAAATTCAGTACCTGCCACAGCACGTTTCAATAATGTATTTCTAACAACACGCAGATATACACCATTGTCACGCGCTTTACGGCGCAAATCGGTCAGATCTCCAACAGAAACACCACGGTAATCCGCGAGCACTGCAGAGAGGGCACCTTTAGCAGCTTCACTGACTTCAGAGACGATTTGCTGTTTGTCTTCAAGTCTTATAGCCACTGCTTAACTCCTGATTTACCGTTATCTCAAAGAGAGAACGGAACGTTTTACTTCAGTTAACTTCAACTTGAATATTTTAAAGACTATTCTAGCCGAAGACCTTTTTCTGGCGAGGACTGCTCAAGGTAATTCATAATTTTTTGATGAACTACCAAGTGTCGGCACACCATCTGCGCAGGAAATTAAGAAAAGAATTCTCTTACCATAGAGTAATACTGCAGTCTTCAATTCACCTGCGGTCTTTGACGAATCCACTCCTTACTGAAATTTTCAGCAAAAAGCAGTACCCCAAAGTCCTGAACCTGATATCTCAGGTCACAATTCTACAAGGGGTGGTCTTCCTCAGCTCACCAACTAGATGACATTCATCTATAGTTGGGCTTTAAAAGACTTCCCAAAAATTAAAAATTCAGTTCAGAATGGTCCAACGTCAAACCAGGCCCCATCGTTGAGGACAAGACGACCTTTTTCACGTAAACACCTTTAGAAGTAGAAGGCTTCGCCTTTTTAAGATCAGCCAGCAGCGCCTCAAGATTACCTTTGATAGCTTCTGCTTCGAAACCAACACGCCCAATACCACCATGAATGATTCCATTCTTATCAGTGCGGAAACGCACTTGTCCAGCTTTAGCATTTTTTACAGCTGTAGCTACATCTGGAGTTACCGTACCCACTTTAGGGTTAGGCATCAAACCTTTCGGCCCTAGGATAGTCCCCAGCTGACCCACAACACGCATTGCATCTGGACTTGCTATTACAACATCAAAATCTACATTTCCTGCTTTGATACTTTCTGCGAGGTCCTCAAAGCCAACAACATCCGCACCAGCTTCCTGCGCTTTTTTAGCATTATCAGCCTGCGCAAAAACAGCAATTCGCACGCTTTTACCAGTACCGTTAGGAAGTGTTGTTGCTCCACGCACATTCTGGTCTGATTTACGTGCATCAACACCTAGGTTTATAGCTACGTCGATTGATTCTTTAAATTTCTGCGAAGCAAATTCATTGATAATTGCTAGCGCTTCTTCAAGGCTGTAGGCTTTATCGCTGTCTATTTTTTCAGCAAGTAGCTTAGCTTTTTTAGTTAACTTGGCCATTACACCACTCCTTCACAGTCAATACCGGCGCTTCGGGCGGTTCCCGCAATTGTACGCACAGCCGCATCCAGATCAGATGCAGTGAGGTCCGGGAGTTTGACTTTCGCAATTTCTTCAAGCTGTTGACGAGTCAATTTGCCAACTTTTTCAGTGTTAGGACGACTTGAACCACTTTGTAGACTTAAAGCTTTCTTGATGAGAACACTGGCAGGCGGCGTCTTCATAATGAACGTAAAGCTGCGATCCGCATATACCGTGATGATCACAGGAATCGGCAGACCTGGCTCTAGGCTCTGAGTCTGGGCATTGAACGCCTTACAGAACTCCATAATGTTAACACCATGCTGACCCAGTGCCGGACCAACAGGTGGACTTGGATTGGCTTTACCAGCTGCAACTTGCAACTTAATGTAGGCTTGGATTTTCTTAGCCATATTTTACTCCTTTGGGTGTTAGCGCCTGAAAGCAGGCTCCCCGGCGTAGTGAAAGACTACGACTTTTTAATTTAACAGAGAGCGTACTCCCTGCCCCCAGCTCAACCTTTTTCGATTTGGCTGAACTCAAGTTCCACTGGAGTGGAACGTCCGAAGATTAGAACCGCCACACGAACGCGATTCTTCTCATAATTCACTTCTTCCACTGTGCCGGTGAAGTCATTGAAAGGGCCATCAGTTACACGTACAAGTTCACCTGGTTCGTAAACTACTTTATGCGTGGGCTTATCAACACTCTCTTCAAGGCGATTCATAATCGCGTTCACTTCACGCTGGGTAATGGGAGCTGGATTATCAGCCTTACCACCAATAAAGCCCATAACACGAGGAGTTTCCTTTACTAAGTGCCAAGTTTGGTCATTTAGAACCATTTCGATAAGCACATAACCAGGAAAAAACTTTCTCTCACTGCGACGCTTTTGACCTGCACGCATTTCTACCACTTCTTCAGTTGGCACAAGCACTTGACCAAAAAGATCCTTACTTTCTGAGAGGGCAATGCGCTCCTCTAGCGCCTGCTTAACTTTGCGCTCATAGCCTGAGTAAGCATGCACCACATACCAGCGCTTTTGATCTACAGTTTCGGTCATGTTGATTCTGTACCTTACTTATTTACTAGCTTAACTGACTCAATCTTCTGGATTTTCTATCAAAGTCAATCCACCTTATCTTTTACACCCTTTGCGCTATGTCTCTGGGCCTCTAAGAGCCTATAACAAGACTAATTAATAAGCTCAGAGTGGAATCCATGGCCCAAAGAATTAGCCCAAGAATCACTACCACCACTACAACTATACCAGTTGTATACAGCGTCTCTTGACGCGTTGGCCACACTACTTTTCGAATTTCTGTTCTCGCTTCTTGGCCCAGTCTTACAAAGATTTTTCCTTTCGCTGTCCCAGAGGCGATAAATGCCGCAACTACTCCAACAAGCACCAATGCAATTGAGCGATAGAGCACAGATTCGGCATCAAAATAGCTGTTACCGTAAATCCCTCCAACTACCAGTACTGTAACGAAAATCCATTTTAGCCAATCTCCTCTGGCTTCTTGGGTCGTCATGATGTATCTGTTATCACTCATCTGGCTGCTTACCTAATAAAATTACATTGAGGGCCACCAAAGTTAGCTGTAAATGGCAGGCCAGGAGGGAATCGAACCCCCAACCTGCGGTTTTGGAGACCGCCGCTCTGCCAATTGAGCTACTGGCCTATCTACATCTAAAACTCGTTCTATAACTCTTTGTTTCTAACTATCAGTCAAACTATAGGGCTTCAAATTACTGACTTTTATAAGTCAAATTTACCCACAGTGCTTCATATATAATCAGGCCGAGACAGCAATTAACTGCCCCGGCTCAGACTTTATCATCAAGCAAGCAACCAGCTTGGAATAATCCCAACTTATTGATTAATCAATAATTTTTGCGACAACCCCAGCACCTAC
>JAYPEI010000028.1:0-17947 GCA_038125665.1 Enterobacteriaceae bacterium | reverse complement strand
ATATTGAATATCTTGTAATTGATAGCCCATAACTAATCAAGGCTGTAGGTAGTACGCAAGATAAATGCAGGATACCTATGAGTCTCCAACCGTATATATGAGATTCAAAAATATAATGCTGAACTTTTCTTGGAAGATGGGAAGCGATATAATTTTGCAGCAAATAGCGACCAATAATAAAAGCTAGCAAAGAGCCCAACATATAGCCCACAGTGCCGAGTAAGAATCCCTCTATAAATCCTAAATATCCACCAGCAAGCAGCAGGACAGGGGTAACAGGTACAAGCAAGAGTACCATTAAGACACTAACACCAACAAACAATATGGCTGCTGATTGATCAGTGAGAGATCCTAGTGCGAAACTCAACCATTGAAGTAAAAGATCATCATACAAATAAGTCAGTCCGACAGCCATAGCAACCATAGCTGCCAATAATAAACTGCCGGCACTATGCATTTATCTCTTGGGACCTGCTAATTTGGGAACGCTATTACCTGTACTCAGGAGCCCAGTATCACTGTATAACCCGAGTTTATCTCTGGTATCGACAATATCTAGATTACGCATCGTTAGCTGACCAATACGGTCAGTTGCTGTAAACATTGAATCACCCTTTTCCATGGTGAGACGATCAGCGTGATAAGTCAGGTTGGGGCTTTCTGTGTTAAGTAGCGAATAATCATTACCACGACGCAGCTCTATCGTGACTTCTCCCGTCACAGCTGAAGCAACCCATCGCTGAGCAGTCTCTCGTAGCATGAGTGTCTGTGGATCAAACCAACGCCCCTGATACAAGAGTCTGCCGAGACGTAGGCCGTTAATACGGTACTGTTCGATAGTATCTTCATTATGGATACCAGTCACCAAACGCTCGTAAGCAATGTGCAGTAAAGCCATCCCTGGAGCTTCGTAGATACCTCTACTTTTTGCTTCAATAATCCGGTTTTCAATCTGATCACTCACCCCAAGACCATGACGCCCACCTATGCGGTTGGCCTCCAACATGAGCTCTAGTGCTGAGGCAAAAGTTTTACCGTTCAATGCCACTGGTATACCTTCTTCAAAGCGGACTGTGACTTCTTCAGGTTGGATGTCAACCTCGGGAAGCCAAAACACTTTACCCATGATAGGTTTTACAATACGAATACCTGAATCAAGTTCCTCAAGATCTTTTGCTTCATGTGTAGCGCCCAGTAAATTAGAGTCTGTGCTGTAGGCTTTTTCTGCACTCATTTTATAACCAAAGCCATGAGCATTCATGAATGCGGACATTTCTGCACGTCCACCAAGCTCGTGAATGAAATCACGGTCCAACCAGGGCTTATATATTTTCAATTGAGGATTAGTCAGTAAACCATAACGATAAAATCGTTCAATATCGTTACCTTTGTAGGTTGAGCCGTCACCCCATATATTTACATCATCTTCCTTCATAGCTGCTACTAGCATAGTTCCGGTAACTGCACGCCCCAGGGGTGTGGTATTGTAATAAGTAACTCCAGCAGTAGTGATATGGAATGCATTTGTCTGAATCGCAGCAATACCTTCATTAACTAGTTGTGAGCGACAGTCGACAAGGCGGGCTAATTCAGCACCATACTCCATCGCTTTTCTCGGGATAGAATCGTAATCTTCCTCATCTGGCTGGGCAAGATTAGCCGTATAGGCGAAAGGGCGAGCCCCCTTTTCTTTCATCCAGAGGAGTGCTGCGCTGGTATCTAGACCACCAGAAAATGCTATACCGACTTTGTCACCTACTGGGAGAGCTTGCAGGATTGTTGCCATGACGAGGAAGTGTCCAATACTGAGAAATGAATTTCGCTAATGATAGGCTATTCTTTTTCTCTAGTCACTGTTTAGCAGACTACTCATTGGCAACTCAAGTGTGTCTGAGCAGCTATTAGCTGCTCAAGACTAGACCAAACTTATGCTGTTGGTCGACAAGCCTCTCTTGCTGCCCGCATAGATGATGGATCTGGACGATGCTGTTGCAGACCCACCAAGAGTTCTTCTCTACTCAATAAGCCGTTATCATCAACATCAAGTGTATCAAAAAGTTCACTTAGCTTTGGTCGCGTAACGCCATGTTCTGCTAGACAACTCTCCATTGCCTCACCTTGTTTAGCTATAGCTACACGAGGATCTACAGCAGCTTCTTCTCGACTTAAGAAACCATCAGCATTACTATCAAGAAGCTGAAATTGCCTACCTACTTGCCTTCCACTGCTACGAGGACCCTTGCCATGCATGTTATGCGTTTCTCCAGTGGAAGCGCCGCTATGCTTGTCTTCCATATGAGTACGTGGCTTATTAGTCGTAGCCTCTCTTTTCCCTGGTTGTGCTACGACAGATTGCAGACCAACAATAATAGGTAAGAACGTGAATAGATAACCCAAAAGCAACACAGTTTTCTTACTAGATGTCGATTCAAGCAGTTTCATACATGATTCCTCTTGTATTAAGAATGATTCACACAATTTTTTCATTTCCTTTAACGTCTTTAGACTAAGCACGTTGACATGATTGATGACAATTTAAAATTATTATGTGAGCATGTTGGCACCAGCAGTTGCCACCATGGCATCCTGGTCGGAATTCACACCTGAAACACCTACTCCTCCAATTATCTTGCCATCTGCAATTAAAGGAATACCTCCCTCAGCTGGGCAGACATCTCGCATGCCCATGACACGAATACCTGCACCACCAGCTGCAACTGCATCTTGGAAAAACTTGGTGGGGCGCTTATAGAGAACAGCAGTGCGGGCTTTATCTTGAGAAACTTGAACACTGGCATTTTGTGTGTCATCAATTTTCAGAAAAGCTACTAAATTGCCACTAATATCTACAACCGCGATACAGACATTCCAACCTTGTTTTCTTGCTTCTGTTTCAGCACCGTCAAGTACTTTTTTGGCTTGCTCTAAATTAACGGATATCCCATATGAACTCATATTACTCTCCTAAAATTGACTAAGCTTATTAAAGTTTTTTTCTGCAATGAAGTCACTTCACTTCCACACCATGTTCCTCAATGAGTGCTTTCCATGTCAGAGGGCCACTTTCGTGAACTGACTCTCCATTCACATCTACAGCTACGGAAACTGGCATATCCTCAACTACAAACTCGTGTATGGCTTCCATGCCAAGATCTGCGAAAGCTAACACTCTCGCAGACTTAATAGCTTTGGAAACTAGATAAGCAGCTCCACCAACAGCCATAAGATAAACCGCGCGATGTTTTTTTATTGCCTCGATAGCAAGGGGACCACGTTCAGCTTTTCCAACCATTCCATAGAGGCCTGTGTGTTGTAACAACTCCTCAGTAAATTTATCCATACGAGTTGAGGTAGTAGGACCCGCTGGGCCTACTACTTCATCCCTAACAGGATCTACTGGGCCAACGTAATAAATAAACTTACCTCTTAAATTTACCCCGTCTGGTAATTCTTTTCCTGCTCGAAAAAGTGCAATCATCCGTTTGTGTGCAGCGTCTCTTCCTGTAAGTAGAGTTCCGTTCAACAGTAACGTTTCTCCAGGTTGCCAGCTGGCAATTTCTTCGGGAGAAACAGTATTCAAGTTCACTCTACGCGCAGTTGGCCCCACTTCCCAGCTTATCTTAGGGTAGGATTCTAGCTGCGGGGCTTTCTGCAGACTCGGGCCAGTCCCATCTAACACGAAATGGGCGTGCCTAGTTGCAGCGCAATTGGGAATCATGGCGACTGGCAATGATGCTGCATGAGTTGGGTAGTCTTTAATTTTTACATCTAACACAGTAGTCAAACCACCAAGCCCTTGAGCACCTATACCAAGAGCATTCACTTTCTCCATCAACTCCAAACGTAGCTCTTCCACACGACTAGATGGTCCGCGTTGCCGTAGTTCATCTATATCAATAGGCTCCATGAGGGATTCTTTTGCCAGTAAAGCAGCTTTTTCAGCCGTACCCCCAATACCAATACCCAACATTCCTGGTGGACACCAACCAGCTCCCATAGTAGGCACTGTTTTTAGCACCCAATCTACTATGCTATCGGAAGGATTCAACATGGCCAATTTTGACTTATTTTCTGATCCACCCCCCTTGGCAGCGACATCAATTGTCAATTTATCGCCAGGAACCAACTGCACGTGAATCACTGCTGGTGTATTGTCCTTGGTATTACCTCGCCTGCCGGCAGGATCGGAGAGAATAGAGGCCCTCAAAACATTATCTGGATGCAAATAAGCACGCCTGACCCCCTCGTTGATTATTTCTTCGAAACTTAGATGTCCCTCAAAACGCACCCCCATACCCACTTTTGCAAAAATTGTTACGATGCCTGTGTCTTGGCAAATGGGTCGATGCCCCTCAGCACACATCCTGGAGTTTATTATAATCTGAGCCATGGCATCTTTCGCTGCTCGACTCTCTTCTCGCTCCCAAGCACGATGTAGAGCCTGAATAAAGTCTAGGGGGTGGTAATAGGAAATATATTGCAATGCATCTGCAACACTATCGATAAGGTCATCTTCTTTAATGGTAGTCATGATGTGTAATTCTCAAATTAACTCTTAATAAATCTGTCTAAATAGGTACTTAAAGACACTTTAAGGTATGATTTACATTTTTCAGGACCAGCCTCGGCAAATCGGCAAATAACTCCTGAATAGAATGCACTAATGTTAGCATGTCTGCGTATTCAATGAGACATGTCGGAGCTTTCGTGTGAGTTTATATTTCGTCCTCAATTCCTTGAAGATTGATCTTATGTTTCGTTTATTAACGGTTTTGATAACTAGCTCTTATTTGACCTTCACTCCCGTCCAATCACTGGGGCAGCAACAGTCAGATCCCAGTTCTCAAGAACTACGTGTGCTAATACTAGGAGACTCTCTAACAGAGGGTTATGGTCTTGAACCAGAGCAGGCATTTCCGCAGTTGGTTGAACAACAGCTGATATCACATGGAATCTCAGTACGTGTGATCAATGGCGGTGTAAGTGGTGCAACCTCAGCTTCAGCACCATCTCGATTAAATTGGTATTTACGATCAAAACCTGATTTTATGTTGTTGGCGTTAGGTGCAAACGATGGTTTGAGAGGCTTATCGGTCGAGTCTATGGAAGAAAATCTATCCAAAACTATCGAAATGGCTAAGCAAGCCGATGTCCATGTATTACTCACTGGGATGTTGACCCCACCCAATATGGGGCCTGAGTACTCAGCAAGTTTTGCCGCTGTATTTCCTCGACTGGCTGAACGCTATAAGCTACCACTCTTACCATTTCTGCTGGAGGGAGTAGCTGCAGTACCTGAGCTTAATCAAGCTGATGGAATACACCCTAACGCAGATGGCGCAAAAATTGTTAGCAATATCGTTTATGAATTTCTGTTACCCTATATAGAAACCGCAGTTCAAGCTCACTGAATTTTCTGCCTATTCACCTCTTAGTGGCTCGTATCCCATGATCCTAGAAGTTTCTCAAGTAAGCAAAAGTTACCACAATAGTCCTCATCCTGTAGAAGTACTAAATGGCCTTGATCTCTGTGTTGCCAGAGGTGAAAGTGTCGCCATTCTTGGTCAGAGTGGTAGCGGTAAATCTACATTACTAAGTCTGTTAGCTGGATTAGATTCTCCCACTACAGGCAATATAACCATCGCTGGACAAAATCTAAGTATGTTATCGGAATCGCAACTCGCAAAGTTCCGAGCACGTCAGATAGGAATTATCTTTCAACAATTCCATTTAATGTCCCACCTTAATGCAGCAGAAAATGTTGCCCTTCCTCTGGAGCTAGCACATGACCCTCAAGCTAATAAAAAAGCTGAAGAGTCTCTCCTCCAAGTTGGACTTGGACATCGTTTAAATCATTACCCATACCAGCTAAGTGGTGGAGAATGCCAACGCGTTGCAATCGCAAGAGCAATAGTTGTAAATCCAGCTATTTTGCTTGCCGATGAACCCACAGGAAATCTGGATAACAACACTGGTCAATTGGTTTCTGATTTGATTTTTAAATTAGTACAAGAACAAAATATGACAATGTTATTTGTCACTCACAATGAAGCATTAGCCCAAAAGTGTCAGCGTGTTGTACGTTTGCACAACGGGAGTTTCAAATAATGCTATGGTTTCATTTGGCTTGGAAAGAAATAAAGAATAACTCTCGTTTTAGCTTATTTTTTATCCTGAATTTGAGTCTTGGTTTAGTAGGTTTTATTACCTTAGATTCATTCAAGCAATCGGTGCAAGAGTATTTATTAGATAACTCCAAAGCTATTCTGACAGCCGACTTACAACTGTCATCACGTGAACCTTTAGGGTCTGAGCAAACAGAACCTTTAGCCAAACTATTACCTGAATCGACAGTCAGCACGGCGCAAATTTCATTTCTATCCATGGTTGCAGCAAACAATAACTCTCGGATGAGCATGTTACTTGGGATAGAAGAACTCTACCCTCTCTATGGAGATATCAAGTTACAAAACTCTGGCTCTGTTTTTTCCTCCTCAGCACGACAATCAATACAAAAAAATAATGAGATTTGGGTAGCCAGGGATCTGATGCTGCTTCTGGATCTTGATGTAGGAGACTCTCTGCGTATTGGAGAGGCTGATTTCACGATCGGCGATGTTATTCTTGAAGACCCAAGCAGTACAATTTCCGTCATGACCTCTTTTCCTGCAATTTATATGAGCCTGGCCAATATTGAAAGAACTGGGCTTATTCAACTTGGCAGCCGAATTTCTTACTCTCGCTTTTACAGAGTTCCAAGAGGTTTTGACGTTGAAACACTAAAACCAGAGTTTCAGAGACTCCAGAGGGATTCGAGTCGTGATGATGCCCAAAGAATTAACATTGAGACTCACGGAGAAGAAAGCGCTGATCTTGCCCGTATTCTCCAATACATGAATGACTATCTGGGTCTAATTGCCTTAATTGCGCTCTTTCTTGCCGGGGTAGGCGCTGCTTATCTGTTCCGTGCCTTCTTTACAACTCGCTTTAAAGATATGGCCATCTTGATGTGTTTAGGCGGCACTCCTCAACAAGCTTACATTATCACTCTACTTCAAATTATATTGCTTGGATCAATTTCTGCCCTGCTAGCATGTATGATGGCTTGGATATTAATGCCCCTACTTCCCTCTTTGTTTGCTGACTTTCTTCCTCGTGGGTTTACAAACACTCTACCACCATCATCGCTTTTACTTGCATTTGTAATGGGAACTATAGGCTCTATAGCTTGTTGCTTACCAATACTAGCTAAAATCAGTGAACTGAATACTATTGCTTTGTTTCATGAAAATATTCAACAAACTACTGTCAGAAAATTCTGGCAACGACAGTTCCCAGCCTATTTTCCAGTGATCCTCGTGTTTTGGTCTTTAGCTCTGTGGCAGGCAAATTCTTTTTTAATTGCTACACTTTTTGTAGGTAGCTTCTTATTAGCTTTGGCGATTCTAGGTATGGCTGGCTGGTTCATGCTCGGCCAATGCAGTACTACTAAATTGCAAAATAATATTATTGTAAGACTTGCGCTTAGGAATTTAGTAAAGAATCGACTACCAGCTCTCTCATGTTTCCTTGCTATCGCACTGGGGGCATTGCTAATAAATCTGATTCCACAAATTCAAAAAGGGTTGCAGCAAGAGATAGCTCAACCAACAGACTATAAGCTACCAGATTTCTTTATGTTTGATATACAAGAGGAGCAACTTGCAGAATTGCAATCGTTGCTTAGCCAGCGTCAGCAAGCAATGAGCTATGTGTCTCCAATGGTGAGGGCACGGCTAGACATGATCAATGAAGAGGTTCTGGCAGAGCTGGTTGAAGATTCCGATCGTCAGATGCAAGGAAGACGAATGTTTAATCTAACCTTTCAAGAAAGTTTAAAAAGCTCAGAAGATTTGATTGAGGGAGTAGTTTGGGAGGGTCCTTGGGATTATTCTTCAGAAAACTTACCTGGCATTAGCGTAGAACAATATTTTGCTGAACGTACAGGATTAAAACTAGGTGATACTTTAACTTTTGATGTACAAGGAGTACCTATTACTGGCCAAATAATAAACCTCCGGAAAGTAGAATGGAATTCATTTCAACCTAACTTCTTTCTCTCCTTCCAGCCAGGAGTCCTTGAACCAGCCCCAAAAACTTTTATTGCCGCTATCAGTGAGGTAGCGGAAGAAGAACGGCTTAGTTTACAAAATGCGATAGTTGCAACAGCTCCGAATGTATCTGTGATAAATGTTTCTCAGATTGTAGGACGTTTATTGGATATAACCAATCAAATAAGTTGGGCTATTAAGGTAATGGCTTGGCTAGCTATTCTCGCCGGATTAGTGGTTCTATTCTCCATTGCGAGATATGAGGTGCAAGCTCGTAGCTGGGAGATTAATTTGATGAAGATCTTAGGCGGAAGTTTTACAGATGTGAGGTTATTGGTACAAATAGAATTCGGCGTTCTTGGATTAAGTGCTGCCTTATGTGGAGTAATTATTTCCTTAGTTATATCTTGGGGAATATCTTGGGTACTCTTTGATGCTCTTTGGCGTTTTTCATTATTTACAACAGGTTTCAGCATAGTAGCTATTACTGCATTGAGTATGCTTACTGCCTTGACTGCTACGTTCTCAGTTCTTCGTCAGAAACCATTAGCCTTATTGCGGTCAATATAAACTAATGAGCTCAAAGATAAGATTTCATATTAGGGAATATTTTCAAGTTAAAACAAGTTTTAAAACATATCACCATGAAAAATTTATTTGAGACAGCTTCACAAGATAAATACTCAATGTTTGCTAACCGCATTCGTAAAGTGTACAAACACAGAAGTAAGCAGGCAAAGCGTGAAGGAGTTACATGCTTTCGCTTATACGACATAGACTTACCAGAATTTCCATTTGCGATAGACATTTACACTCAAGAAGAAACCTCAGCCAACAATCCTATACATGTTTGTGCGGCGGAATACTCACGCGAACATGGACTCGATGAAGGGGAACATTCGCTATGGTTAGAAAAATCGCGATCTACAATATCATCAGAATTAGGCTTACCCGCGACTAATATTCATATTAAAGTTCGCCAGATAACTAAAAAACGTCAAGAGCAGTATCAACGACAAGAAACAAAAAATCAGCGTTTTATTATTAGTGAAAACAACTTAAAGTTCTGGGTAAACCTTGATGATTATCTAGATACTGGACTTTTCTTAGATCACCGACCTACACGTTTTCGTGTCTTCCAGGATAGTTTAGGAAAAAAAGTTCTTAACTTGTTTGCTTACACTGGATCTTTTTCAGTTTATGCAGCAGCTGGTGGCGCCTCGAGAGTTACTACTGTTGATCTTTCAAGCCGCTATCTTGATTGGGCTAAGGATAACTTTCTACTCAATGGTCTCTCGCCGCAATGGCATCGGTTTGTCGAAGCTTCTAGTATGGAATTTTTGGGTAGGCAGGACAACGAAAGCTATGACTTAATAATTTGCGACCCCCCTACTTTCTCAAACAGCAAAAAAATGAAAGGTTCTTTCGATGTACAAAGAGATCACCCAAACTTGATCAATGCCTGCTTAGCAAAATTAAATCCAGCAGGTAAACTCATCTTTAGTACTAACAAAAAACGTTTTAAGTTATATGATAACCACATTAAAACAACAAAACTAACTGACATCACATATCAGACAGCAGGCTTTGACTTCAAGGATAAACTTGAA
Organism: Enterobacteriaceae bacterium; assembly: GCA_038125665.1. Taxonomy (GTDB): domain Bacteria; phylum Pseudomonadota; class Gammaproteobacteria; order Pseudomonadales; family Pseudohongiellaceae; genus CAILUG01. The sequence goes on along the minus strand of JAYPEI010000028.1, from coordinate 8,247 downwards.
CGTAGATGCTTCATAATATCTCTTTAAATCTTAGTCAATTTTGATTTCTCGTCTAATGATTCTCACTATCTCCCTAACACATTCCATTCTGGTATAGTTAGGTCTTATGAGGGCTACAATTCTCCGTATGGGAGCAGGCTTTTCAAATCGGAGATATGCAATGGATTCATCATCTCCATTTGTCGCTAGTTTAGGTAGTAATGTGATACCAATACCAGCTGCCACCATGTATCTCAAAGTTTCTAAGCTTGTGGCCTGAAAGCGTTTATCTTCATCCGCTCCTGCAGTGAAACAATATCCTAATGACTGTTCACGTAAACAATGGCCATCCTCTAGGGTAAGAATTTTTTGTCCACTTAGGTCTTCCATTTTTAAGCTCTTACACGAAAATAGCTCGTGTCTATTACCTATTGCAAGTAGCAACTCTTCTTCAAAAAGATCGTAAGCTTCAACACTTTGCATATCTTCCAACCAAGGAAGTATCAGCACATCCATCTTTCCAGTTTGAAGCATGCGCATTAATTCATGTGTCTTATATTCATGTAACATAAACTTAATTTTGGGTAGCTCACTTATCAAACTGGGCATTATGCGAGGCAAAATATATGGCGCTAAAGTGGGAATCATTCCCACATTTAACTCACCCGAAAGAGGATCACCCAGGTTACTTGCAGTAAGCTCTAATTCTTCTGAAGCGGCTAATACCTTTCGGGCTTTTGCTAAAAGTATTTCTCCTTGGGGTGTTAGTAAGATGTTTTTGGGATGACGCTCTACTAATGAGACACCTAATTGCTCTTCGAGCTTAATTAATTGAGTACTTAGAGTAGGCTGACTGACATGACATGCCTCAGCTGCCTTACCAAAATGACGATACTTGCCAATAGCATCAAGATATTGAAGATCGCGAATTTTAATCAAGCCGTATTCCTATTTTATGAAAACTATTGATATTTCCTACGTTCCCAAACTTCACGGAGATACACTCCTCCATCTGGCTGTCTAAACTTAGCAGCGTTTGCCTGATTGCGGGAATCTATCTCATCTTTACTTAAGTCTACCCGAGTTTCTTGAAGCCAATGCTCTCGCTTAAAAGGAAGTATTTGTGCATAGGGTGTGCCTTTTGGAAGAATTCCAGTCACACCCTTCATAAAGAAAAATGGCATAGTTCCGGGGGAATGTACTTTATCATTATCAACTATGCCACTCATCGTTAAAAATGGTAATTCAAAGCGATTAAATGGTTGGGAATAGAGCGCTGAATAACCATCAGGCAGCTCAACACTCCAATCTGGCCACCAGGCAAAATGTTTTTGATGATATCCAGGTGGATGTGGAAATCGATGCATAGGCAAACGATCCATCAAGAAATTTTCATACCGCTCTTCCAATATTTTTGCTTGAATATTACCTAATGCGTCTTCATAGAACTCAATATCACAGGGAGTATGAAAAGTATAACCAGTCCCCATAATATCAAAAACAGCCGGACAGGCCTTCCAAGTGGGTATCTTCCCCCCCAATGCTGGCATCTGAGGATATTCACCTGTTCTGGGATCAACAGCAAAACGATCAGCTTCGCGATACCATTGAGGCAAGTCTTTCACAATTGGGCCAGGGGTAGATGGACTCTCTAATTCAAGCCACGTTCGGTTAGCTACAAACTTTATTTTTTTAGTATCCATCTGTTACCTAATCAATTTATAAACCTAGAAGACAACGAAATAATACTTATCTGAAATCACCATATCTGGCTTGGCGAATTAAGAAAATATTAGACCACAATAGCGACGTATGAATTTCTATTATTGATCTAGTATCCAGTCAACGACAACAGCAGCTTCCTGCGATGATATTCGTTGATTAGGTACCATTGGGACTTCACCCCATTCCCCAACACCACCGTTGATAATTTTATTGATCATCTGGTTTTTACTAGAGGGGTTGTTTTGGTATCTAGCTTTTATAGCAAGCCACGGAGGCCCTATGGAAACTTGTTCCTGCAGATGACACGCGTAACAATGGTTAGTCATTAAAAGTGACTCGGCATTACTCTCACTTTGTGTCACAAAACGCTCAGAGTAAACTTGATCTCCTGGTTCAATAATGAGAACACTTCTAGGGCCGTTAACATTTTCTACTATGTTGGCATAAGAAGTGATCAAAACACCGGTAGTTGGATCGATATCAATCATGCGGAGAAATCCGCCTGGCTGCGGCAAAGGTAATACTGAAAATTCCTTGGACTCAGGTTCAAATTTGTAAATCACATTACCATTAGCCGTGGCAATCCAAACAACTTTCCTCACTGTATCCCAGGTTGCAGCATAAGGTGCAGCACCTGTGTCAGGTAAATCGTAGATATTGATCATGGTGCGACTTTTTGTATCAAATTCTGCCAATTGACCTGTGCCATAGAGTGCAAGATATAGTATGTCATCTTCAGTAATGGTCAGACGGCGCGGTCCTGCGTTTTCACTTGGCAAAACAAAGGGACCTATAAATACTTTCTTGACAATATCAAAGCCACCAAATACTCCGTTACCTAACTGGCTATACCAAATTTCTTGGTGGTTAGAACTCATAGCTAAGCCATATACCGATGATGTTCCGTACAGTGCAGTATCTTGCGCTCTAGATTCAGCAATGGGTGTTTTCCAAATTTCTGTCTTAGAACTTTTAGGATCAAAATAACCAACACTACTATTGCCGATGTCAGAAAACCAAATCCTACCTTGTTCATCAAACATCAGCTCATGATCTGCACCAAAACTTAGATCATGTATCCCTACTCCACCACCGGTTGGTGTTTTAAGTTGCCAGGTTTGCCAGTTGTTAGTCACAGGATCAAATTGAGCAACAGTATCATTGAAAAGTGGAGTTACCCATAGGGTATTGTCTGCCCCACGATGCAATGAATGAGGTCCAATTAAATAATCTGTAGGCACTTCATGGGACGTTTGTTTTCCAGTCGCTACATCGACCCCTATTACTCTATTATTACCGACATCAGCAACATAGAGTTGCGGAGGACTTCCCAACATCACTGCTTCTCTAATAGCATTTGGTTCATCAATCAAATATTCCCATACTGTTGTATCAACAGTGCTCAATAACGGTGCACCATAGCTGTAACCTGATAGATTCTGTAGATCATCATTAAAGGTTGATGTCAGTACTTTGATTACTTCAGCGCTATTCTGAACAGAGTAGACTGCATCTGTATCTATTTTTTCATATTCTTTTCTGGCACCCCGACTAAATTCCCATGCGGAAAGATAATTCATATATTTAACGATCGCATCCCAACTCTTTTTTCTTGATGCGTTTTTATCAGGAGTCTCCTGACTATCAATCATCGCGGCAAAGTTTCTGACTTCAAGACTCGGAACTTGATGACAATCAATACAGTTCATCACAAAGTCAGCTTTATCGGCTGGATTTTTTATACGTTGTAGCCAAGCCGAGGCAGGCGCTTGCTCTGCCTGATTTGTAGAATCCTGCATTGTTATGACCAACTCTACACCATCATTGATCTCTATCAAGCTTCGCTCATACTCTGAGTAATTTAATGAACTAGCCTGTAGTTGCTCTACATTCGCCTCTACTAATAAATTTTCTGGAAATTTAAAATGACCAGTCTGATCAGAAAAAACAGTAATACTATTTGCACCAGCCTCGTTTCCATTACGCTTATATCTGAGTTGTATTCCCTCTAATGGATTACCTGATTCGTCAAAAACAGTACCACTGATTATTGCCGCCAAGGCAGTTTGTGGGATCATATTTGTTAAGATTGACGCAACCACAGCGAGGCTCATCGCTCCTTGGGATAATCTTTGAACGTTCACTGAAAATATTTGTTTATACTTCAGTAAGTCATTTTTTCTAGATAACATATTATGTCTTCTGTTTTCGAATTGAACTTATATGCTCATTTACACAAAAAAAACCAGAGTTAGGCGTGTACCTGTGAATTAATTATTCAACCACTGACTGCAAATATATCAGCAACTTTTCAAGCTCATTTTCAGAGTAAGCTTGCATTACATTTACATGTTGCCAACTCTTACCTTCTTTGAAAGTCACGTTTGTTAACTCTGAAATAGTCCTTAATACAGGCGGAGCAACTGTGAGATCATAAAACTGAATACCCTCTGCAGTTCTTTTTAAAATTAGAGCTGGCATAGTGTCGTTTAAAACACTGATTTCTACTACCTGAGGAGTTATTAACTTTCGTAAGTCATTGATGGAGGTTGGAACGTTCTGTATTGGTGCAGCAACTGGTATACCCATACCCTCTATTTCATGGCAGGTAGAGCACCTTTTAATCCCTTTCTCATAGGCATCAAAAAACAATTCTCTGCCTTCGAGAGGAGTACCTGAAAGAATTTTCTGTTTAGGATTAGGTACCGAAATTCCTAGAGAGGCTAGAGGATCTGTAGGAGAAAAATCAGGGTTCATGATACCGTTCAAACTAGCGACATAAGTCATAACGGCAAGTAAATCATTACTCTCTAATGTGTTTACGAAACCTGCCATTGTTGTATCGGGTACTCCATTACTAATCACTTGAGCAATGTAAGCAACATCAAAGTCTCGTGCTGCTAGTCGTGGAGCTCCTGCAGTCATGCCTCCCACACCATGGCAATAACTGGTCGCACATGAAGCTTTATACACTTCCTCACCACGCCTCAAATCTGGACTTTCATAGTTTGCGGCCTGTGCACATAGAGTGAAAACAGGAAGAGTTAAAATCAGCCATTTTAACTTTTTCATTACTTCAATCCTTACCTGGACTAGCCAAAGCGAAAGCAACAATTGCAGACCCCTTACGGAAGTTGGCATCATCAAATAAAGCCTCAATCATGCCACCAGTAATACTGTCCTGCCATCCAACTGGGGTAGCGATGTATTGATTAGGAGTTTCAGTTGCACGGTTGGCGCTATAAGAAATGGAAGACCCCCTATGCCCTGCCCCTGTCTGAAAACTCCACAACAGCGAACCATCACTATCATCAAAAGCAAGAAACCACCCTTCAGGATCTCCAGTAAACACCAAACCACCTTTAGTTGTTAGTATCGAGGCCATTAAGGCGTATTGTGATGGAATTGACCACTTGCGTTCACCCGTGACAGGATCCCAAGCATCCAAATGAGCAAAACTGCGTCTACCTTCGGGTAACTGGTTCACAAAGCCGCCACTAGCATAAAAAATACCCTCTTCAGGTTCTTGCTCTACAGCTGTGATATCTGCGCAAAACTCAAGTGTTGGGGTATACAACAACCCCGTCTGAGGCGAATAGGCCATTTGATTAAAACTTTTAGCACCAATTGCCGTTGGGCAAATATTGACTGGTTCTCCTGGAATGGGCTCCTTACGTCCCAGTAACTGCCCTTGTGGGCCTACATCAGTAATCCATGTGCGTACCTCTGGAACTGAGAATGTACCTAAAAATTCCCCGTTGACACGGTCAAGTACAAAAACTAGCCCGCTCTTATTCATATGAGCAAGAATTTTTCTCTTAGCCCCATTCACCTCGCGATCCATGAGTACAACTTCATAGGCTGAATCAAAATCCCATACATCTCTTGGGACTTCCTGATAGTGCCAAACTAGATCCCCTGTATCGGCATTGAGAGCAACGATACTTGCCGTGTAGAGGTTAATACCAAATTCATCAGGTCTATCTTGCGGAACCCTATTTCCTGAATAAAAATCACCAGCAGCATTTCCAGTACCCCAGTACAATAAGTTTAATTCTTCATCATAAGACCCAGTCATCCATGGTGCCCCTCCTCCATATTTCCAAGAATCTCCTAACCAACTTTCTACACCTGGCTCATTTACACCTGGTATAGTATGAAATCGCCAACGAAATCTGCCTGTGTTGGTATCAAATGCTGTCAAATATCCACGGAAAGCTCCATCACCTCCATTTTGCCCTACAATTACCATGTCCTTCACAACGAGTGGTGCCGAAAGGATATTGCAGCCACACTGGCGGGAGTCATCTACAAACACCTTCCAAACTTCTTGACCCGATTCCTTATCTATAGCTACCAGAGCATGATCCACGGTACCCATAAAAATTAGATTATTGTGTATTGCAATACCGCGACTCTGTATGAAAGCTCCGGAAGAGCCTGGTTTGATGAAATCTGGCCGCTTTTGATAGGTGTACTTCCAGAGTTCCTTACCCGAGACAGCATCTAAGGCATAAACCCAGTTACTTGGTGTCGAAAAATACATAACACCGTCAATTACTAAAGGGGTAGAAGTTAGGCCATCTCGATAATCATCAGTATGAAAAATCCATGCAGGAACCAACTTATCGACATTATTTTTATTAATTTCATCCAATTCGGAGTATCGCCAAGAGGCCAGATTACCGCCATAACTGCTCCAATTAGCATCAGTACCCGCTATTGAATTCCCTTGTGCAAAGCTGACTGAGGAAAAACTCACCATAGAAATTAGGAGAGAACTGAAAAAAGTGAGAATGTACGATTTAAATAAATAGCAAAATTTTTTATCACTTATATTTGATTTTATTGATGATTTCATGAAGCTCTCCTAGCAACTCAATCATGAAAACTATAAAGATTCAGTATAGGAGTCAAGAGAAACTAAATAAGCTTGATCTAACGACAAAAAATGTATGATCTTGCAAAAGTAGCTTCTTCAAGCGTATAACCATGTGGTAAAAAGTTTATGAATTAATGTGAGTAACACATGATGGTACTTTTTCTAAGACTTGGCTTGGTGACACCAAGATTTTTGTTAGTAATATTTACCTTTCTTGCCATGGGGCCACAGACTTTTGCTCATCATGGCTTTGGTACCTTCGATCTTAATTCTACTGTAAACCTTACTGGAAAAATAACCAAGGTAGATTTTATTAATCCTCACGCATGGGTTTATTTAGAAGTAGAAGACGAAAATGGAAAAATAATTCCTTGGCGCTGCGAAATGAGAGCAGCAACAGTTCTAAAGCGATCTGGGTGGAGTAAGTCACTTTTTGTCAAAGGTGATTCGATCAATATAAGTGGTGCAAGAGACACACGAGACCCACAGACTTGCTACCTCTCTTCGGTACAATTTTCCAATGGTAACAGCACGGATCGTTATGGGCAGCTCAACATCACAATGACTCAAAATAATGCATTCGAACGTCAGAAGCGTCTTTCCAATGGTAAACCAAATCTAGCGGGGGATTGGGCTCAAGAGCAGTACGTGATGGAAGAGGCTAATGGTCTAAGTGGAAGATTGGTTCCGTTAAGCGTTGCGCAGGGCATAGGTGAGATAAAAGAAAATAAAAGTCCATGGGTGGCAAGTCACGTTAACTTTACATCCCTTGGACTAGAACTTTCCAAGGCAAATAATCCAAGAAGTTTTGATGCACCAAGAATGCGCTGCGAATTTACTTCGATAATTTTTGACTGGGACTTCGATGGCCCAATCAACCAAATAGTTCAAACTGAACATCGTGTAATAATTAGGTATGGTCGACATGGCGTAACTCGAATAATCCATCTAGACCAAACTGACATTCCAATGAATATTGAACCAACTCGAACTGGATATTCTTTAGGACATTGGGAAGGTGATACATTAGTAGTCAATTCAACAAATTTTTTACCAGGCATCTTATCAGGGAATGTTGCCAACAGTAGTGCTCTTGAGGTGATTGAACGTTTTTCAGTCAATACTAATGAGTGGACTCTACTAAGAGAATACAAAGCTAAAGATCCTGAAATTTATAGTGATTTTTATACTGGTTCTAGCATATTAAAACTTGCCGAATTACCCTATGAAGTTGATGAGTGCACAGATCTTACAAACGAAGATTTTTCAAACCAAGACAGAAATTAAGAAAATACTCAGAAAGTAATACTTACATCAATTATGATATCTACGAGATTCTCATGAAATTTTTTATTGAGTAAATACTAAGATTAGTCTTATTCCTAGTCCCTTCTAGGTAACCATGAAGAATATGAGATATATGACAAGGCCTCAAAATTACACATCAATTAACCTAGAGGATATTAAATATGCGTGAAAGATATGAAAGTTTTAACGAATTTTATCAATATTATTTTTTAGTGGGCCATAAACATCCACTCACTAAACTATTTCATTTCTCAGCACTGCTCTTAGCTTTCATTTCAGTTGGCTCATTCATAATAACACTTAACTGGCTATTCTTACCTCTAGCAATTTTTTTAGGTTACTCTATTTCAATT
>JAYPEI010000027.1:9104-18381 GCA_038125665.1 Enterobacteriaceae bacterium | reverse complement strand
TTGGTTCTCAGCTATTGAGACAGTGAATTACTACGAAAGACTTGCCACAGATATGGGTGGGATGAATGAGGTCAGAGCCAATCTTGCCCGCTTGTTCCTTGTACCTGGAATGGGGCACTGTCAAGGCGGAGAGGCAACATTGGATTCCTTCGACATGATTACCGCTATTGTTGACTGGGTAGAAAACGACAAGGCGCCAGAGCGAGTGCTTGCGACTGGAGCTAGTATGCCAGGGATATCTAGACCTTTATGTCCTTGGCCTGCGCATACACAATATAAAGGTAGTGGCGATATAAACTTGGCTGAAAACTATGAATGTAAACTCTCTGAGTAAGATAGCGATCATACTGATATTGTTCCCTTTCCTTCATGGCTGTGTTGCAGCCATGTTGGTGGGGTCTGCGGTAAAAACAACTGCTATGGTTGGGAAGGTGGTCATAACAGCGCCCATTAAAGCGGTGGACGCTATCGCTGATGGAATAGCAGATGAGACAGACAACAAAGCGCAATCACAGTGAGTTTGTTAAGTGCTTTATATTCCAAGGCTAAGGCGGAGCTCGTTCCAACTTTTTTTGCCATTAGTTAGCAATTCTTCTCGCAGTCTGTCTGGGACAGGGCTCAACATGGCCGCTGTAAAACTGGGCCTCTCTTGGATGCGTTGAAACCACTTCTCTACATGGGGTAAACGTCCATTTTCCCACACCTCATGCATTCCGAGGACAGCTAATCGGTTGACATAAGGAGTTACCGCTGCATCTGCCATGGTGTATTGTCTCCCACACAACCAGGTGTTCTTACTTAGGTCAACTTCCATCTTGTCCATAAACTTTAAGTAATCATTGATTCTCTCCATGGCCCCAGGGGCTTTAAATCCCTCCTGAAGCCATTGCCACTTGAGTTTTCTGGCTGTGCTGGGTTCAGTGCCAGAAGCCATAAACTCTTCGAAGCTCCCTAAACCAGAGCGAAGGATAGTATGGCGGTGAGAAGTGATGTAGGTAAGAGCGGAGCAAGCAGGGTGCCATTCTTCATCAACTATTTTTGTCCAGTACTTCACTTTAACTCGCTCATAGGGATCAACCGGGTACAAAGGAAGAGAAGGGAAGCAATCCTCAAGATATTCGCAGATGATCGTTGATTCGGTAATTAGTTTTCCTTCATGTCTTAAAACAGGCACCATCGCTTTGGGGTTAAGGTGTAGAAATTCTTTGTTAAATTGCCCACCAGATAAAATATCGACGTAGTGACCTACCCATTTTATTTTTTTCTCTTCAAGAAAGACCCTGACTTTTGCCGCACAAGCCGATGATCCATGGTGCCAAAGCTCTAGAGGTTCAGTGTTATCTGTCATACTGGTAACCCTGTAATTGGCTTATCCAACTACAGCTCATCTGGATACTTCTCAGTATCTATTTCTTTTTGGGTGTTAGAGTTGTAGCGTTCGCCGTGCACCGTACTGCGATTAACCAACTGATCAAGACGCTCGATCTGTGAACCTGTGAGTTGAATATCTATAGCGCCAAAATTTTCAATCATATAGTCATAGTGCCGTGTGCCAGGAATAGGAATGATGTGTGTGGCTTTTGCTAAGCACCAAGCTAAGGCAAGCTGAGCCATTGTACAACCAACTTCTTCTGCGATTGCTTCATAAGGTGGTAGCAATGATTGATTTAGGCGGTAGTTTATCTCCTGAAAGCGTGGAAAATGATTTCTTATGTCGTTACTTTCAAAATTCACTTTGTCCCTAGGTAGTTTCCCAGTAAAAAATGCACGACCAAGTGGGCTAAAAGCTACCAAGGCGATATTCAGTTCTGCGCAAAGGTCAAGCACACCAAGCTCAACATTCCGACTCCATAAGCAGTATTCATTTTGGATTGCCGTAAGAGGGTGAACTGCATGAGCACGACGAATAGTCTCAACACCGACTTCAGATAAGCCTATGGTACGAATTTTTCCCTCTTCGACAAGTCGAGACATTTCACCCACGCTATCCTCAATGGGAACAGTAAAGTCACGTCTATGTAAATAGTAAAGGTCTATGACGTCAGTTTTTAGTCTTTGCAGGGCACCTTCACACACTTCACGGATCAGTTCAGGTCGACCATTCACTTCACGCTTGCCTTCAGCATTTTTCCAAAGGCCACATTTACTGGCTAGAACAAATTCTGATCGACGGTGAGAAACTACTTTTCCCAGTAACTCTTCGTTTTTTCCAAAACCATAAAGCGCTGCAGTATCAAGAAAGTTGTAGCCTATATCTATAGCAGCCGCCAATGTACGTTCTGCCTCGACGGGCTCTGGTGAACCGTAAGCATGAGACATGCTCATGCAACCAAGCCCAATAGCGTTTACTGTGAATGGTCCTAATTGACGTGTTTGCATTGTGTCTCCTTGAACTGAGTTAATATCTGAAATATCAGCTCATGGTGAGTATCAGATTAAAAACTTTGGAAGAAGTTGAATTGGAGCTGACCTTTAGACCAGTTATCAGTCGTCTGTCGCATGTAACCAAATTGAAAACGTAAGGAGCTAGTTATAGAGTAACCCATGGCGGCATAGAGACGATTACGGTCAAAATAATCGACTTGCCTATTACTTCCTATATTGCGTTCAAGGTTGACAAAAATCTCATCATAAAAGGAGAGGTACCAAGCTCCTTCACTTAGGTCGGCCTGATTGAGAGGAATGTTTAGTCCGAGGAAGTAACGGAATCTATTACGTTCATCCTGATTTTCTACCCAGCGTTGTTCTAATCGCAAACGATGGCTGAAATATAACCGTTCACCAATTTTTTGTGAGATGAGTGCTTCTTGGTAGATGCGATTTTCTTCTGAGTTCTCATTGGAAGGACCATAAGCACCAGTGATGATATTCGCAGCACCTAAGGTGTAGCGGATGCCAGAGTTTGAACTTGTATAGGTCAGGCCTGCTCGAGTAAGTAATTGTTCTAAGTCGCCTCCCATATTCCAGTTACGGTGTTGAACATCTCCCTGCCAACCAAAATTGGAGTTGGTCATACGTTGTGACCAGGCATAGGTATACCAAGCGCCCAGTTTATCTTCATCAGGTTGAGCTAATAGGGCTGAGCTCATTAGTACACTAATGAGTGCTGTTAATGAGCTTAGTCCTATTCTTAAGTTCTGAACTTTAAAAATCTTGGCCATTTCTTATTTTGTTCTGTTGAGACTTTGTTCTAATTGATCAAGGGTTTCCATGGCAGGAAGACACTGTGCAATCGACGCATTGGGCTCTCTGCCCTCGGTAACTGCCGCGTAGAATTCCCGATCCTGCAATTCTATACCATTCATTGAAACATCAACTTGAGAGACATCAATTTGTGTATTATTTCCATCGAACAGATCGTCATAGCGGCACAGATAAGTGCCGTTATCACAGATGTAACGGAAATAAGTTCCAAGAGGGCCATCATTATTGAAAGAAAGCGATAGGGTGCAAACTGCACCACCAGTAGTCTTCATACCTATACTCATGTCCATGGCGATATCGAGATCTGGGTGATAAGGTCCTTCCAGAGCAAAAGCATGTTGCACTTTTTCGCCAGTTTGATATTGAAAAAGATCAACTGTATGACAAGCATGGTGCCACAACAAATGATCTGTCCAACTCCGAGGCTTGCCTGCAGCATTCATATTAGTGCGACGGAAGAAATAAGTTTGCACGTCCATCTGAAGGACTTTCAGTTCGCCAGAAGCAATTTTTTTATGAATCCATTGATGAGAGGGATTAAAACGACGCGTATGACCCGCCATTGCAATCAGATTTTGGCCTTTAGTTGCCATTACCTCTTGAGCGGCTAGTATGGCCTTAGAATCTTCTAATGTGTCAGCCATAGGAATCTCAACTTGTACGTGTTTGCCTGCTTTAAGGCATTCAATGGCTTGTGCAGCATGCACTTGAGTAGCTGAGGTTATAATAACAGCGTCAACGTCAAATTTTAGACACTCAGACAAATCTGTGCCCCATTGCTTGATACCACGTGCTTGTGCCGCTTCACGTGTTGCATCTTCTCGACGACCACAAATTGCAGTCACTTCCATGCCATCAATTCTATCGATACCATCCATATGTTTCTGCGCAAACGCGCCATGACCAACCATTAAAACTTTCATTTGCAACTGTCCCTTTTTTATCGCTAACCTAAATGATGTTCGAAGAGAGGAAGAGGGTTATAGCTTATTCAAATCTTCAAGAGAATCTACATAAATGAAGCCAGCCTCTTCTAGACGTGGACGCATGTTATAAATATCCAGTCCTAGTTCACCTTTTTGTAAACGTTCACGTTTAGCTACTTCTGCCTCCTCGCGCTTCTTGCCCTTATCGCGAACTGCTTCGGCATGCTGACGTTGAACCACGCAGACGCCATCATCATCTGCAACGATGATATCACCTGGATTAACTAAGGTACCGGCACAGACAATAGGAACATTTACACACCCAAGTGTTTCTTTCACTGTCCCTTTACTGTGAACTGCTTTAGACCAGACAGGAAAGCCCATTTCTTTAAGATCTTTTGTATCCCTCACCCCAGCATCAATAATGAGTCCGCGAACTCCGCGTGCCTTTGCAGAATGGGCTAATAAGTCACCAAAGAATCCGTCTGAGCTATCGGCAGTAACACCTATTACGAGCATGTCTCCAGGTTTGCAGAGTTCGATAGCAACATGGACCATCCAATTATCACCAGGTTGTGCCAAGATAGTCACAGCTGATCCAGCTAGGCGCTGATCGCCATAAACCGGACGAACGTAGGGTGCCATCAGTCCAACTCGACCCTGTGCTTCGTGGACAGTGGCGACACCCATGGAGCCTAGTTCATCGATAACGCTTTGATCTGCGCGGGGAATATTTCGTACTGCGACGGGTTTAAACATCTGCTTATCCTGCTTTAATGAAAGGCCAGATTATATGTCGGGTGGGCACGAGTCTCAATGCAAGAGGGGGGGAGAATCCCCCTCCTAGGTTCTCAATGCAAAACTGGGAGGGGGTAAGGTAAAGCTCAGGGCAACTAGGCGTTTTCCATCACCAAAACACCTGAACCAGTGTTTGAGATTGGTGCGTGATAATGTCTGTGGATTACTTTAGCGTCATCTTGCAAAGCACCACGCATGACCATCCACATAATGGTCTCAATGCCTTCTGTACCAGCTAGACGCATGATTTCTGAATTACTCATATTTGCGAACCATGCTGGATCATTGGCAATCTTTTCCATACATTCTAAGTCGAATTCGACGTTAATAAGGCCGGCGCGTTCACCTTGTAGTTGGTGAGACATCCCACCAGTACCAAAGACCACTACTTTTATATCTTCGTCATAAGATTCGATGGCCTTCTTTAATGCCTTTCCGAGCTTCCAGCAACGTTCAGCTGTCGGGACTGGATGCTGAACAGTATTCACGGCCAGTGGGATTGCCTTGATTGGCCACACATCATGAGTTCCGTAGAGAGCGCGGATAGGGTTAACAAAACCGTGATCTACCAGCATTTCCTGGCAAAGGCATAAGTCTATCTCCTGAGCTACAAGGGATTCCGCTATATGCCAGGATAATTGAGCATCCCCTTGAAAAGGGGAGACCGGCTTAAGTCCCCAGCCTTCGTCAGCGTTGTGGTAGGTATCGGCACAACCCAGTGCAAAAGTTGGCATTTTATCTAGGAAAAAGTTAAGCCCGTGATCGTTGTAAACTACAATAGCAACGTCAGGTTTTTTTTCTTGCAGCCAAGCGCTGGCAGGCTTATAACCATCAAAGAAGCGCTTCCAGTAGGGTTCTTGTGTTAAGTTGTTTGCAATAGCATTACCCACTGCAGGGATGTGTGAGCTGGTCACACCACCAATTATTTTAGCCATTCCAATAACCCCCACGTTGCTCAAGTTTTTCTACCAGACCTTCGCCTTTTTGTAGAAGTTTGTCTTGAAACTCTTTAGTTGTGATGCCCTGGAACTGCGCGCCACAATCCTGTACAGATGTGCCACGTGGGATAGCCATTTTGGCCATAAAATAAATGTTGGCACCCATTTTTAACATACCAAGAAAATCTTTATTGATAACCGCGTCTTTGTACTTACCCGCAACACCAAACTTATCGCAGTAAGCGCTAGGATCCCTCTCGAATTCATCACGGCACTCTTCGGTATTAAAAGAGAACAGCATTTTATTCAGTGGATAGGAGCCATGGGCGTACTTGCCATCGAAGACATATGTTCCTGGGATGTCTTCATAGTCATGTTTTGTCCAGACCATGTGTAGTACCTTTTTTGTAGTAGAAAATTTGCATAGCAGAGGTTTCTGAGTCTGACATCTGTCGTTTGAGACTCACATTACCTCCCAAAGGGCCGCAATTGTAACAGCTTGTGACAATGAAAACCTAAATCTGGATCAAATCGACTGCAACTCAGTTAAGAATTTCACGGGAATCAGCTCTAACCCCCTATTTTAGTTTGATTTTGTCGTTATAATATTAGGCATGAACAGAGAACAAAACAGAGATCAAGATATCCTTGACGATATTCCTAGTATGATGCCAGAGCGTGATGAGCTAGCTCATCATACTAAATACACCCGTGGTACTTCAGCCACAGGGATAGCCACTTATACGCCCGGTCAACGGACCAGTGGAGCAGTTGTCACCCTCTTGAGTATTCTCTTCATTGCCATGCTTGCAACAGGGGGAGGGGCTTGGTTCTTCTACCAAGGCGTGAGCGCAATTCAGTCCGAATTGTCAGGAGCCAATGCTCGTATTGTTCAATTGGAAAATCTTCTTAAACTAGTAGACCAAGCATCAGAGCAAAATGCGATGGATCTGGTTGAGCGCGTTAACTTTAATTTCTCAGAGATTGATAAGCTATGGGCAGCGCGAAATACACTAAGAAGTGATGTAGGTGAGCTAAAAACTAGTATGACCGCAGTTCAAACCATCTCAAAAGAACTCCAGGCCACTGTGGGCCAGCACAGCAAGACACTGGATGAAAATGTGATGGCCATGCAAGCTCGTATTGATGAGATTAATAGAAATTTTTCAGGTATGGATAATCTCGGGCAACAATTGACTTTGCTGAACGCTGATTTGAACAGAGTAAAAACAGCCAACACATCAATGCAAGATGAGCTAAGCCGTAAGCTAGCGACGTTTGAGCAGGATATCGAATCCATCAATGTCTATCGCCTGCAGATGAATCAGACTGTAAACTCATTGCAGGATAGCGTTAATCGTCTTCAAGAAAGAGTTGGTCGAGCGGCACAGAGTACTATACCTGGGGGCTCTCTTTAAGCTATACTGCGCCACTTTCTGGGAGCAGATAAAGTAGTTGCTTCATATTTGTGTCACTTGAAAGTGTGTGATGCAGATACAACAGAATAAACAATGCGGACGTGGCGGAATTGGTAGACGCGCTGGATTTAGGTTCCAGTGCCTTTGGTGTGAGAGTTCGAGTCTCTCCGTCCGCACCATTTAATTTTAGAAGTCTCTGAAATCATCAATGTGTGTTAATAAAGCGAGCTTGCAGAGACTCAAGATAGAAAAATTCTTAGTACATACCACAAGAATTCTGGTCAATCCCTCTCAGCAATCGTTCCCAGACACTCAAACGTTTAATCTAAACATTGCAAACAGTTGTTTTTTGCCAAAAAATTTTAAAAGGGCTAGTTTTTCATTTTGAAAGCTTGAAGATCTAAATTACCATTCAGGATATGAGACTCGAATAGTGAGTCATTAATGTAATAGAAAATTAAAAACTCCTATATTGGGAAAGCTGCTACTTCTGAATATCATTCACATCCGGCCAGAATCTCAGAGATCTTATCAGCATCTTCTTTTGCTAAAGCCAGATCGTACTTTTCAGCTACACTTTTCCATATGTATGCGTATGAGCAGTGGTATGCCTCATTAGGAGGCATCCAGTCATTAGGACCTTTATCACCCTTGGAAGAATTTAGGTTGTCATCTACAGCGAGCAAGTTCTCCAAGTCATTAGCGAATAGCTCCTTAATCTTTGAAGACCAACTAGCGCCTCCATGTTCGTGTGCGTAACTGAGAGCAATCACATGGTCAATATCTAGGTCGGAAGCCAGTGTGTAGTAATTACCCGTGTAGGGATCAAGCCACATCCCTGTATCTGTTGTACAGTTGCTAGTGCTGGTGAACGTCACAGGGACATTGCTGGTAGCAAGAAGAATCTCGTGGCGAGTATTCTGGCAATCACTGTCGTAATCTGTCCAGTGCTTCCATTTTGACCTGTCGTATGTGTTTTGTGTAAAACCAGATGATATAGAGGCTGTATAAAAGAATAAGATAAATACTTTACCAAACTTCATTCTTGAACCACAGCAATTCTATCTCCGCCATAAGTGCCTACGTATATTTTCTCACCATCTTTTAAGGCAGAACTTACTCCTTTAATTACAGTGGAGGAGGGGTAGGATTTTAAAATCTTAACTTCGTCTGATGTTGTATTAAATTCAAGTATGTGCCAGTTTTCTGCATCGGGGCTACTACCAGCTAAAATTAAATTATCAGTTGGTGTCCATCTTACGTTGTCAGGGAGAATTGGTAGTTGAAATGTTTCATAAGAAAATCCATGGTCTTCCTTTTGATATTTAACTAATTGACCAGTTCCGCTTTCACCAACATAAATTGTGCTCTCATCATCAGATATAGATATTCCGTTTGCTCCAGCCATCTCTGTAGAAGGTATTAATGAGTAACCTTGTTCCGGATGCCATTCAACTAAGCTTCCTGTTTTTTCCATGGCGAATACTTTATCAATACCATCTTGCCAGTTCATAAATTGGGTAGTAACAAACCCTCCATCAGAAAGTATAGATACACTGTTGTGCATGAAACTGGAATCAAGTTCAACGCATCCCTTCCAACTTAATTTTGGAGAGATGTTTCTGGTATTAAGTTCAAAAATTTCTATTGCCTCTCTTGCACCATGACTAGTCATATATATATCAAATAAATTCTCATCAATTTCCTTTAGTGCAAGACCGTGTGGTGAAAAATTACTGATGTCAACAGGACTTGGACATTTTGAAAACAAACTACTTGGGGATCCAGCAAGATAAAATTCTGGGTCTGTTAAATTAATAAAAAATTCTGTGTTCTTATCCATTAAGTAAATGTGTCCACCTGAGTTATCAGCGTTATATCCACTTATGAGTAAAAATCGGGTACCTGGGACAGAAATAATGTCCTCTGCATTCAATAAACCGCAGACATACCTTAAATCAAACTCTGAGGAACAATTACTTTCAGTATTTTG
>JAYPEI010000027.1:0-9004 GCA_038125665.1 Enterobacteriaceae bacterium | reverse complement strand
AAGTTTATAGCCTCACTTGGATAAATTAAATATTAAAAGGTGATAATTAACTTTAAATCAAAGAAAATTTTTAAGACAAATGCGCAATATAAAAAGTTCAAAAAAGAAGGTATTAACTGAGGGATATCCAGGTACGCTCTATATTAAAACTGAAAATGACTGAGAGGTAACAATGAAAAGTTATTCCGTACTTATTTTTCTAGCATTATTAGTTAGCTGTTCAAAGAATATGACCCCACCAAAAGATGTAGAAAAAACACTTGAAGCTTTAATGATGTCTTGGGAAACCCTAGACCAGGATAGATTCTTATCAATAGTTTCAGAGAGTGAAGATGGAATTTTTTTAGGTACTGATTCAGATGAAAAATGGATAGGCAAGAATGCACTAGTTGGGGCAATCATTTCTCAATTTGGTGCATTTGATTCAATAGAAGTAAGTAATACACAGAGATACATTCAATATTCTCCAAATGGAGATGCAGCTTGGTTTACGAATATAGCTGACTGGGAAATTTTTGTAGGAGATGAGGATATAGTGTTGTCAGGAGTAAGAATGACTGGAGTATTCACCTATGAAAATAACTCATGGAAACTTCGGACTTTGCACACATCCCTGGGGGTTGAAGGTCAAGCCGTTGCCTACTAGTGGCTTAAGATTTTTGTGATAGCAGAAAAGTATTTTAAAAAAATAGGCTTTTAAATGTAAGTTTTAAAAGCCTATTAATTGAATGACTATAAAGTGCTCTTTAATTCCCCATCAGAATCAATCCAGATGACGCGACGATATATTTGTGATTTCCAAAAACCTCTCCCATTTCCGTAATCTCTAAGTTTATTTATCTCTAAAAAGTCAACACTGATATCATCAGACACTCTGGACCAGTCTTCAGCTGAGTTAATTGTATCTGCAAAGCTTTTATATAAATCCCAAGTGACAGCTCTTGGACCGTATGCGGTTCCGACAGGAGAAATGATTTGTGCATTGCCCCAGCCAACAAGATGTGCACCATCCAGGTCAATAATTTTTTTAATGATTGGTCCTGCTATTGAATTTTCCGCGTTGATGTAGGCGGAAGGGTTAGCTGTCTCACTGTAGTTAAGCCTTGCGAAACGCCAATCATCAATGTGTTCTCCATAAATACCTCCTCCCTCCCTACTGAGATATTGAAGATCAACGGGAGGATTAAAAGCATCAATCATTTCTAATGTATCTGCATCGAGAGTGTCTCTAACCTGGCTGATAAGTGTTGGAAAAAGAATTGAAGCTTTTTGGTAATTTTCAATTGAACCATAATTCAGACTGGCCGCCAAGGTAACGTCATCTCTTGTGCTACCCCCATTAAGGGCCAAAATATTATAACTTTTTAACAGGCCAGCCTCGTATAGAGAGTGTTGAATTTTTGACCAGTATATATTTTCTATTTCAATTTTTTTTTCTAAATCAGAACCTCGAAGATTCCAACCCAAAAAGACTCTGTAGTCACCAGTGTCGGCGGACACACTGGTACCAATAAAAAAGCTTAAAAGTACTAAGATAATTTTTTTCATATTTCTACTCATCTATTTGTGACCATTTAACAACAATCTTTCCTGACTTAAGGTCTATATCGACAACAGCAATGTTTACGTTTCCATCTGTAATATCATCAACACAATAAATTTTAATAATGTTACCTTTTCTTCGGTATACACCATTTAAATTTCCAGTATTCATGTTCCCATTCCCATCAATACCAGTGCCGATACCATTCATTACGCCTTGGTCAGGTACTGTTGGGTTTGGAGTAAAATTGTAAGTTAGATAAACGACACCATATAGGCTCGCATCTCCTTTTCCAGTGATAGTGCCGCCATCAGAAGATAGCAGCACCGAGGTCACGGAGCCTTCGAATTGGAGGAGTTCATCTTTAAGTTTTATTAAAGCTTTCATCTTAATTTCTCATTGTATGAATAACAAAGTGAATAGTACTAAAGACTATTGATGATCTTCCTTGTTTCAACATCATTCAACACTGGAGAGACATCACTGTCACATATTTGAGCCCAAGAGAATAAATGTTTTTCCAAGAGTTCTACATCATCAGTTTCCAATAGGGCAATCCCTGTTTGATTGGCCAGATCATGATATCTTGCAAGTTTAGTAAGGCCATCGGGGAATTCAGATGCGATTTGCTCATCAGTCATTTGAGCAAAGACTTTGCTAGCTTCAAAATCGCATGTGTACTTGACTAAATAAGTGGCTGCTTGCACCTGAGGGAATTGAATAAACATAGTAAAAAGAAGAGATAAGATTTTTATTGATTTCTTCATATTTGCCTCAAAAAAATAAATATTTAGTGAATTCGGTGACATCATTCGATTTCAGAAAAATTACAATTTACATTACCAGCTACCATGTCTATTAAACATGTCACAAAGTTAATTGCTCCGCTTGCTAATACTGCGTCCATACCAAATAGCTTAAATTTGTCTCCTTGTCGTCTCCAAGAGCCTTGTAAAGTGGCTGCATCAAAACTCTCTCCATTTTGAGCCCATCCATATCCTGTATATTCTCCTTGATCAGTTTGATTGAGTTTATTAGTAAAGTTGAAATTTAAGTAGACGCGCCCATATCTTCCAGCTTCACCTGCTGCTGTCATTTCCCATGAATTGACACTCGTCGTTTTAAAGCTAGTAACTTCAAAGCTAGCAGACTGTGGGTTAGAAAGTTCATATTCTTGTGCATTTACATGAACTGAAAAAAACAACACTACTGATAAAAATATCTTCAATGCTTTCATAGTTGTGACCTCTTTCTTGTTTGATTGAATAATTTATGTAATTCTCCATCATTGAATTGGAACAACTTCACAGGAGTATAGTAAATCTTCGATAATGGATGGCCTTAATTTTTTGACAGCATCGTAAACTTTGATAAGCTCATCTTTGGTAGCTAAATCTTTTTGGAGTTCCCAAAAGTCAGAAAGTGTAGGAGTTAATGTCCAGACACGTACAAAGTTTTCTTGCCCAGAATAGGCTATGCTACCCACTCCAATTCCAATTTCTGGACTATCCTTTCGAAGCTGTGTCTCTAAATTAGTTATCGCATCTATGTATTCATCTAGATTGGTTGGTTGAACAGATACCATTCTCATGGCCATGTTAGATGGATAACTCTCAAGGGCTGGTTCCTTATAAGAGACACCGACCTCTAGCTTCTGTATTGTCCTTAATTGATTGTAGCTATCTTGATTGTATTCATCTGGGGTACTAGCGATTCCTTCTAGCATCTCCATTGAACTAGAAACTTCTGGAAAGGAAAAAGCTACGTGCATGTTTTTTTCGTTAACATTGCCTGTGATGATTTTACATATAAAAACACCTTGTCCTCCCAGGGTGGCTACAGGATTAGTTCCAGATTCGGAGTAACCTGCAATATCATCTTTGAGATATTGAATATAGGCGTCTTGATTTTTAGCATGAGCAGTGATTACTGCATAGCTGCCTACTTGACCAAAGGAGTTGAGATTAACTCCAGTCATTATTAGAACTAGAAAAAAAATTCTTAGCATGATTACCTCTACCAGATTTAAATAATTTCAACGTGTAATCGAGTATCCAGTTTGTTCAAGAACTAATCTTTCTTCACTGAGAGATCCTGTCCAAATTATTTGCCCCGATTCATTGAATTCCATTCGAGTTACTGTGTAACTATCATAAGGAAGTTGGTTATCCATATCTTTTCCAATTGTATGCGCAAGAACATATACAATATTCCCACTTTCTATAACTTCCTGAATTTCAATTGATGTATCTGTCCAATACCTTTCATTAGCTGAGGACATGTTCTCAAGAATTTTAGATTTTTCAGTTACGCTATCTATGATCCCCCTTGTTACTTCAATATCTAATTCTTCTCCATTCCTGCTTATTACTGCTTTGATTGGTACCCCCGGCTGCCCACGGAAGGAAAGACTTTCTCTATTATTTTCAGTTGCCAATACTCCATTAACCGATACAAATTTGTCTCCAGGTTCTAATACTCCATCTGCGGGACTATTTGGTGTAACCCAAAGTACTGTTAATTTTCCATCTTCCGGATCGATGTCATTGTTAAATCCAAAACCAATATATCTGGAGTTCTGAGCTACACCATCATCAGCCATATATTTCTCAATGGCTTCTAACATGGTCTCTTTTTTAAGAGTTGCTTCAACCATAGCTTTTGCAGTTTCTGAATTTTTTGAAATCTTTGTAGTCTCGGTAATTACAATACCCTCACCACAAGAAATTAGAGAAAAGATACATAAAAATTTGATCAAGTTAGAAATAAGACAATTTTTCATGATTACCTCTGGATGTTATTGTTCTGGAATGTATGAAACTTCTGGCATAGTTCTCCAATGGTGGAATGTAATTTCATCGATTGTACTAAAATGACGGTTCCAGATTTCTGTGGCCATTTCTTGACCAAAATGTTCGGCCAGCATTCCGGGTACGTTAACCTGTGGCATTGCGTCCAGGTCGGACAGTTTTTCAACAACTTGGTACCAAAAAACATCTGTTAAAGGTTGGCCACTGAGCGAGTTAAGTGTTGTCCAATTCATATCTGGATTTGTGGCCTTCATGGCTTCGACGATTTGTGTCATTGTCTCGGTAAAAATTCCCATATTATTTGTTTTGTAATGAAGAGTTTTTACTGCTTCAGGCCATGTACCATCATCCTGTCTTGGATTGCTCAAGGCTTGGTTATAACCCCAACGTGCTCTATTTACTGACTTTATGAGGCGATCTGCTCCGCTAGTTAATTTTTTTGAAGCGGTAATACAGTTGGGATTTTCAAAAGTAGATGAATACCAATTAATGGCTACCCTTGGCTCACCACTCATGGCAGTTGCGACTGCATAGTAACAGGTCGAATTTGAATCAATGTGCTCCTTTTTAAGCTGTTGAAGCCATTGATAGATTTCTTGGCTACTGCCCATATTAGATGGAGTTAGTTCCACCCAGAGACTGTGTTGTGCAAAGGAGTTAATAGCCGTAAAACTAAAAAAAATGTAATGAGAATTTTAACGATCTTTTTCATTTATTTCCCCTCTAGTATTTATTTTTTATATTGATGCATCTATAAAGCTGCTCCAAAAAATAAATATTGTCTATATTTTTTTTAAACTTAATCATCCTTAAAAAAAATTATTGAATGATAGTAATTTAGAAGCATTTAAGTAAAAAATATTGACCAAAATCCTTAGTGTAATATCAAGCAGTCAAGATTATTTCTCTATAAAATTAGTTTTGTGACATCTAATAAATAAAAAGACATTAAAACGAAAGAAGTGCTCTATGAGCTTATGATGTTGGAAGAAATTAAATTCTAGAGAGTATAAGTGCTTGCTTTTACATCGCACAGAGAGGGCGCACAACGTGACTTCGAATAGGCTGATATGAGGAAAAAAGTCATATATACCATTGTAATTAATTCACAGTGAATAGCTAAGCCCTTGTCAATCTCTATAAGGGACTTTTCAAAAGTCTTTGGGCATTACCTATTTCGCAAGGGTCGGTGTTATAGGTTCTTGTTGGTGCATAGGCAAACAAAGCATCACCTTTAACTGTCCCGATAAAAAATTCAGGGTCTTCTAATTCAAAATGATAAGCTAGCGTTTGTGGGTCCATCAACTCGAATGACTCCACTAGTTTTTTTTGTTTGCCAGAAGTTAAGCCATTCTGATGTCCATTTCTATTGGCTGCAAAATTTGATGTGACAACCTTGAGGGATTTTCCTTGCCATGTGGCAACAGCGAAGCCGTGGAGGTTGGCGGGCTCATTTAATGATTCTATTCCTTCTATGGATATAGGCACGGCATCTAAGTCCTCTACAAGCCAGAAGGTCCGTTCCACGCCTTGATATTCGCTCTTGAACAAAACTCTATCTTCTTGGATGGTAATTATCTTCATGTCAGGAATGAACATGTAGCTAGGGGCAACATTTGGGGTACATCTTAACTGAGGAAGCATAGTTTGATCATCAAAGGTATCGACAGCCTCTTGCCCTTTAGCAGTTAAATGTAAATTCCAAGGACGTAAAATTTCAAGTAATTCCCTATCTGGAATCATGACCCATTGACCTTCTATGCTTGTCGTTTTTTCTAGTTTGTCGGCTTTAGAAACTAGTCGTTGCCCAAAGTATCCTTTATCCTCGAGCCAGATTTTTTTTTCAGTAGCAAGGTAAGTGAGTAGGGCAATGCCTCTATCTTCATCACGGCCAGGATAGCCTGCTATTGTCACTTTTTCACCTCCTGTTAACATATTTTGATGCCAACCACGAGATCGCATCATTGATGGATTGGAGGTTTCAAATTGCCAAATTCTAGGGTTCCCATTTTTTTTGCTGACTTCCTCAGTATCCCGGACGTGAATGAAAATATGAGGGTTAGACCATTCAAACTTCACAACCTCACCGGTAAAATTTAAAGACTGATTTTTGTCATATATAGAGGAGCTGTGGTGAGCGGAGCTGGTGAGAGTGATGAATAATAAAAAAATACAAATGAAAGCTCTCATTTTAATTGCTACCAATATCCTTTTGTGTACGGCCAGGTCTAAATTCATTGATGATAGTTCTTTTTGAAAAAAACCACTGGCCATCAACTTTTAAATATTCATCCTCATAGAATCCATATTCGCTTACCAAAGCTAAACCATCTTCATTGACTCGTACTGAGGTCCAGTAAGCACGTCCAGATCCTGTATCTCCATCGATTTTTAGCTCCAGGTTATTAATATTATGACGGGCAGTGGTCACTGACTTGCCTTGGTTAAGTAGGGTTTGATAGGTAGCGGCAGCTGAATCAGCAGAACCTTGAATGAAATCCCTTATTTCCTCTCTACCTCTTTCTACACCTTCAGCATGGTCAATGATTCCATCTTGAGTAAAAGTCATGGTATAGCTCTCTACATCCTTAAGATCAAGCGCAAAAATATAACGAGACATTAAATCTTCAATTTCAGCTCGGTCATCAGCATAACCAGCAATCACTTGAGAGCTTGAAAGTATGGCTATAGTGATGGCGATTTTCTTTAATTCAATCACTTTGTATTTCCTTCCGATTTCTTTAGTTAAATTATCTTTTTGACTTCTTAACATGGTTTCTCTTCTTATCATAGTTTTTACTGCTTATAAACTTTCACGCAGGGTCAGTTAATAATTGAGCATCTTTGTGAGGAATATTTTTCGGTAATTTTGCCCAGTCTGGCATGGTTACCCAAAGTCTCAGTAGTAATCTTGCTAATGTGGGGTCTGAATGATTTCTGAAGGTTGTTCGATTATGTAACACCACACGATTATTTAAGAGTTGTAGGTCTCCTTTTTGTAAGAGGATTGAATAATGAAGCTCTGGATCTAATGCGATCCTTTGAAATTCGCTCAAAGCATTTTGCTGTTTTTTAGTTAAGTTCAGTAAGCCTGAGGCAACTGCTGATTCTATAACGTGTGGCACCATGGTGCAGATAATTTGTTCGTTTAGTTGGTAAAAGATAGGGACTGGCTCTGTTAGTTGTTTGGATTCTCGATCAGCTAGTTTATGTTTTTTTAAATGTGCAAACCCTTCCATAAGAATTGATAAGAGTGCAGGGCTGTTTTCTTTGAATGCGTCATACACGGCCAACGAAGACGTCATACCTGATAAACCACCAGATTTTGCAGGCTGAAGACATAGTAATCCAACAACGTCAACAGGATCCATGTGCATAGGTAAGGCTCCTGCTCTGTTATAATAAAAAGGTGACTCGCTGTTTCCCTCATCTTTGACTTCACTAATTTCTGGTGTTGTACCTATTTGAGAATTTACAAGACCGATTTTGCTTCCAAACCATAGAAGAAATCTTTTGTTTTCCTCTAGCGTAAGACTAGTAGTAGGAAGTGCACGGACTAGGCTTACTCCAAAGCCTTGAGAGAGATCAGCAATAATTTTTTTACAGAGATAGTTACAGAAAGGAGAATCGACCGTCATTTGAGATTTCTCTTGAAAGAAAAACTCATTTAGTAGGTCTTTTTGTTCAATTTTTGAGAGTGAGAGAATCCATTCTTTATTCAGGCTCAGATCGGAATTTTTCCAAGCTTGAAGTTTTGAGTGCTGGTCCAATACGATCTCCTTACTGTTTCAAAGAGGGGTATCATTGCTCTTTATCTCAAGTTCTATACTATATTATCTTAGATTAAAAGTTTAAGAAGGAGTAATTTGTGGGAAACATAAAGAGGGCAACAATATACCATAATCCAAAGTGTGGGACATCGCGAAACACGCTGGCGCTTCTTCTTGAGAACGGGCTTGACGTTGAAGTGGTTGAGTATTTACAAACAGGGTGGACAAAAGAATTATTAGAAAATTTGTTGGTTAGTATGAATGTATCGGCACAGTCAATTTTGCGTGTACGTGGGACTAATGCCGAAGAATTGGGTCTAACAAATTCTGATTTGACAGATGAAATTCTTATAGATGCAATGATAGCTAACCCAATATTGGTTAATCGTCCAATTGTATCTACCTCTAAAGGGGTAAAGCTTTGTCGTCCAGCAGATGAAGTATTAGAACTTTTATGATGGTTTAAAGAAGACTATCTAGTCGCCAGATTGTGGCTATAGAGGGTTGGTATATGGGTACCAACCAGGGGGGCAGTGGCCATAAAATATTCTTACGTTAATGTTATCGATAAGTACTGGTGTACATAAAATTTGATTGGCTGGTTTTATCATGTTGGTAGTTGTTGAATCATTATCTTTTTTACCAAGTTCATTTGATGAGCTGCAGGCTGTTATCGAAATTAAGAAAGTTAAAATACTCAGATTTTTACGGATAGTATTTGGTTCCCATAATTCTTTATTGAACATAATATTTATGATTTTTTTCTGATTCTAAAGTATTTTTTTCTTAATCATCAAATTAAAAAAGCTTATGTTTCCCAAGTAAACTTTCAAAGAAAAGTCGAAATGCTCCAAGAAAACTATAGATAGGGTATTCATAAG
>JAYPEI010000026.1:0-18746 GCA_038125665.1 Enterobacteriaceae bacterium | reverse complement strand
GCATTCATCGCTGATGCAGCGATTGTCATGACCTTATCAAGAGCCATTAGTCACCCCTCAATGCTTTGCGTAGGCCGCTAATGCGGCCCTCTAGAAATTGTAGAGAAGCTTGGTACTGTGCAGCCGCCTTACCGTAGTTTGCTTGCTCTATACTGAGCTCAACAGTGTTGTTATCTAAGCTGGGGCTAAGAGGAATTCGGTAGACAAGGGCATCATCTGTGCTAGTACCGAAATTCTTTGGTATGCCGATATGGAGGTCGTCAGTTGCCACCAAAGCAGTTTCTTTGGCCTGAAACTTTGCCATAGCTTTGGCAAAATCTAGGTCCTTTGCTTTAAAGTTTGGTGTAGATGCATTGGCAATATTTTCAGCAATAAGTTGCATGCGCTCGTTGCGAACGGTTAATGCATTGCCGTTAATTGCAAGATAGTTGTCTAGGATATTCATCCACTGGTACCACGTTAATAGTTTTCACACACCAGTGGTTAAGCAGGATATGTGCCAGCTTTTTTTATTTTTATCCTAAATTATTATTTCCTATTTATGTCAATAACTTAAATTTTTCTTGCCCAGATCTTTTTGGAGTTGTTATCTGAGGCATAAAGTCAATTTGGCAAGAAAGCGGCAACTAAATGCCACTTCGTTTAAGCAAGGCAAAGAAATGGAGACGATGCTAACTAGGAATTTAATTCTGGTTTGTGTAAAAACTAATAACACCATCATCCTCAGTCGCGCTTTGTATAGTTTCGGTGGACTTTGACTGGATTGCCTCTATATAGCGTTCCCTCTCAAGTACCACCAAAGCATCAACTGAGTTTTTCAGGGCGATTAACTGTCCAACACTTCCGCGCATTACCTCTAACTCTGACTGTAAACCCTGCACGGCAGTGCTGTTTTGATTAACATAGTATTGTTGATTTTGACTCTCTCTTTGTAGAGCCGTAACTGTA
This sequence comes from Enterobacteriaceae bacterium, assembly GCA_038125665.1. Classification (GTDB taxonomy): domain Bacteria; phylum Pseudomonadota; class Gammaproteobacteria; order Pseudomonadales; family Pseudohongiellaceae; genus CAILUG01. The sequence continues at coordinate 17,798 of JAYPEI010000026.1, read as the reverse complement.
GTGCCCAATGAATTCATTTGCTCGGAAAGAAGAAGCTTTGATTGTTCAATCTGATCCCTTGTGTCAATTCCTATCTGATCGGCAACATCTTGTACTTTCTTTTGCTGTGCCTCGACCTGTTGAGCTAACTGTAAAGTCGACTCATCCAGTGCACGGATGGAAGCATTAAGCTCCTCAAAAGTGACTAGACCACTGTTAACCTCTGCTATCCTCTTGGTAAGACTCATCGACAAGGCGTTCATATTATTCACTTGCTTGCTAAAGCTAAAGCTCATGACAACAACGAGTGCTAATGAAATTACAATCACTCCGATACTACTAGCCATGAGATACAGTAAGTGCTTATCTTTTTTCTTAATCAGATGGTCGTAGCTGTTAACTAAGCCAGAGTAGCGGTTTGAAACATCTTTGAGCCTATCTGTCAAAGAATTCGTGGCCTTGAGTAATTTACTCATATCCTCGCCCGTGCTTAGGAGACTCTCTGTAAGCACCCCTAACTGGCTTTCATCAACTTCTTCCAATACTTCTAATTTTGTACCAACAGCTTCATCTTTGGAGCTGTTCTTTGTGTTTTTATTTTTTTTGGATTGAGGCTTATTTTCCGCTGAATTAGGTGCCTCTGCAGATTTTTCCTGATTAACAGATTCATCAACAGCTCCATCGGTGTCAGCATCCAGCAAATTACTCTCGTCATTCACTTTGACTTTATCTTCTTCAGCTTCACCTATTTTTGGGTCGTTATCTGCCATACAATTAACCTGTCACTTATTTCACTTTAATCATTTCTAGAAGAAAATCGACGTCTGATCGTAAAAGTTTAGTTCTACGTTTTATTTTTTCTAGATCCAATGCTGTTTTTTGTACTTTTTTCACCATTGAAACAGAATCTACTATCTCATTCTTTATAAGTTTGTCATCTAAACTTTCATTAGTTTCTGGTCGTTGCTTGTAAATTTGTGCTAGATCCTCAGATGCCATCGGCTCTGGCACCTTTTTTTCCCTAACTTTTGTCACTTTTTCACGGGCTTTCTTGATGCCAGATTTACTAAGAACCTTTGAAACCATTAGCTAATCTCATATTAGAACTAAATTTTATAGCTTTACGCTGCTTGTTGTTTCTCATATAGTCATCGGCATGAGAAGCCAACTCTTTACAAAAATTAAAAAGCTCTGTCTTCACCAAGGCGTTACTTTGCCTTTTTTAGGATGCTTACTCCTCACTTTTGTCTTTTTAGCGTCAAGTTACGCTCAAGAAGCTTTACCGCATACTGATTTGGATACTCTTCTAGAACAAGCAGAAAAATTTATTACTACCCAGAGTGAACTTCCTGAAGGTAAGCCTACATTAAGCGCACCGGACAGTCGAATCGAAATACCTGAGTGCAATACTGGATTTGAATTTAGCTTTCCGTTTACTTCTAAGACCAGCTTAAAAGCATCTTGCAGCACGAAAGATTGGACTCTTTTCTTACAAGTTTCTTATGAAAATATAGACAGTGTGGCAATTTTTTCCAAAGATCTTGAAGCTGGCAGCCTACTAACTGATTCTGACCTCACCAATGGCGACACATTAGACATAGAATGGGAAGGGCGCTTTATAAAAACTTCAGTCCGTTCAGGTCAGCGCTTTAATGAAGCCTTACTTGATGATGTAGTGCTAGTCTTCAAACTTACTCAAGATGTAGGCAAAGGTGATCTGATAACCCGCTCCATGTATGAGCAAGAGTCCTTACCAGCGTCTCAGTTTCAAAACAAACTTCACGATAATAACAAGGTGCTCAATGCAAAAGCAGTACGTGCTCTCAGTGCAGGCCATCGATTAGATAGGAATGATGTGCTACCTAAAAAAAGAGTTTTGGAGGTTAAAAGTCCTGTCTCTCGTGGCACACCGGTAAAAGAAGATATGGTGCATTTGACTGATTTTTGGGGCCGCGTCCCAACTGATGCCCTAATTGACTTGAATCAATTACCATATGCTGTAGCAACGTCTCAACTTATCCCAGGCCAAGCTCTTCGGCTTTCCCAGCTAAGAATAATTCCCGCAATTCAAAAAGGACAAGTAGTTAAGGTTAGTGTTGAACGCGGTCAAATAAATATCTCAACTCAAATGATTGCGGAAAGTTCTGCAGAAATCGGTCAGAGGATCCGACTTAGAAATGAAGATTCAGGGCAGGTTGTAGAAGGGATTGTGACTGCTATAGGTTTTGCCACTTTGCCCTAAAAATAGTAAGCTAATGAAAATTAAGGTTTTATTTTTTTAAAAAAAATTAAAGTTTGCACTTTAGGCACCGACATATATGATGTAAAGCCCTCTGAAGAGGAAGGATGAAATGTCTACTATTAATCAAAACATGCCCTTAGGTCCTAATGCGACCGGTCAACTGGAACGAAAAAACGTCAAAAATGACAGCACTAAAGATCCGGTTGCTACAACTACTGATAGCTCTTTGAGTAATACTGGTACTACCGAGTCCCAGGATGCGCTGGCTTTATCTGATAATGTGACCGAAGCATTACAGGAAGCTGAGTTCGACCATAAAAAAGTTGAAGAGCTTCGATCTGCCATTGCTCGCGGCGCCTATCCTCTAGATAGCATGAAGATTGCAGATAAGTTCATAGAGCTTGAAAAACTACTCTAATACATGACCGATCAGATAGCGCAGTTTAGGGCATTAAAAGATGATTTGGTACTGCTAGAGGAAGTTCTAGAGCAGGAGTTTGTTGTGCTTAAAAATCAGGACATGGATGGTTTTGATGCATTACATACTCGCAAAGAAGCCATCATAGCTCGTATCAGTGGAGTTAACTTAGAAGCCTGCATGGCAATTCTTAAGGACGACAATGTCTCAATGGAAGTAAAAAGTAGCTGGTCATCTGTTGAAGAGCTAGGCGCACATTGTAGAAAGCTTCAAAAACGCAATGAAGTACTAATTGATAAAAAACTCTCTGTCGTCACAGAAGCTCTAAACTCCTTGCGTTACCCTCATGGTGATAGCCCTCAAAATTTCTATTCGCAAAAAGGCAAGCTCACTGAAAAGCTTTAGTTTAATTCACATCTGATGGGGTCTTCTTCCCTCTAGCCAGTATGCCCAAGATAACACCACCGCGACACAAATATAGAGCTCTTCTGGGATAGTTTCATCTAATTCTAAGTTTAATAACGACTGTGCCAGTGCATCATTCTCGATCTGAGGCTTCCCTAAAAGTTCAGCTGCCTCTTTGATTAACATTGCATGTTCATCAACACCCTTTGCTATCACCCGTGGAGCAGATAGTTCATCATAATGTAATGCGACAGCTTTGGGAGATGGCGTTGTTTTTTTCATAGACGATACTCTACTGCAGCTCCGGGATTACTACCTTCGAGTTTTTTCACTCTTACGGGAGGGGGGCTTTCATAAATAGCAAAATTTTCAAGTTTTATACTATTATCCCTCAAACTGGCTCTAAGCGTTTTTTCACCATCACGCAGTGTTGCAACAAAATATTTATCACTAGACCACGCAGAAAGTGACAAACTGTCTCCACCGATAAGTAAACAAGAGAACTTCACTGGTAGACCATCCTTAAAATTTAGCTCCAATTCCACCCCAAGCTGCTGACGACCTCTTCTACTTTGTTCTTTGTGTCTAAAGATTACTATCTCTGCAGGAAGCTGATCTTCTAGCATAATAATAAAACGATAGTGTAACTCCCCTTGTTCCTTTGCAATTAATGATTCTACTTGACCAGCACTTATTCGGTGAACAACTGCTCTAAGTACATCTTCATCTATATCACTGTTTGAACTATTATTTGCTGGTTGCTCTTTAATCAAATCCAATAGTTTTAAAATATCTATGCGTCCATTATTAGTTTTTGATGAAAATAGGCCACTCATTCTTAAATAATCATAAACTGTACGCGGGGATATTTGTTTGCCTTTAACAAAAAGACCGCGCACAGCTTCTGCTACTAAGGGTAACTGGCTTAGAGTAAGTAATTGCTGAAAACGAGCCATTTCATATGCGCCTCTAGACTGCCAGGAGTTTGTAAGGGCAACTAAATATGAAGATGTAAGATATGGTTCTACTGATGGTTTAGTTATCTCTTCTTGAGGTAGGGATTTCGAAATCTTCGCCGTAGTTATGTCTTTAGCCAAGTCTTTACTATCAGATGCTCTAGAATGGGCCTCCTTAGATTGTGGCTTCAGATAGACCCCATAGGGTGTGAATTCAACCCGAAACCAGAACGAGGCTGAGCGATAAGCTATGCCATTGAAGGGAAGCGACACAAAACGCCAATCTTGTGTACGAAGCTGAATTTGCTTGCCGTCTTCACTGACTACTCCATTAACTACTTGGGTGTTTTTCAAACCAAGCTCATCAGCCACCGACTCAGAAAGTTTGAGATTAAGCTGACTGAAGCGCTCAACGGAATTTTCTGGTGAGATTATGAGTAGGGGGGCGGCAACTTGCATTACCTTTTCTCAGGGGTATTTAACCCAACTCGAGGTATCACGTGGATAGCGCTCACGTACTTCACCATAGTCTTTGAACAGTAGAGACTGCACATCCTCTGCATTAGGTATTTGCAAAGTAGCATCTGCTAACAACCAATTGGGATTAGCATTGCGAAAAGCAGTAGGGTTTTTAGCTACAAAAGCCTGACGCAAAATATCTTTACGAATCAAGCTGTCTCCATATGCTTTGTTTATGATGGCATCAAGAGAATCTCCCATACGAACAGCATATCTACCAGCCACGATCTCATCGCTTTTCCGTAACTCAATAAATTCACTGATGTCTCGATTATCAAATAGCGTCATCAGTGCATTATCTATATCTGTTTCAGCACCTTCCACCGCTGATGTTATCGACATAAACATGGCAAGACATAATGAAGTATATTTTTTCATCTTTTCTCTCCTAAAAAGGTAGCGCATACATATAGTCGGTTCCATCAAGAACAGGCTCTGTGAGAATTTCCAACTGTGCTCTGTCTACCCCGAGTGAGACTACTTTTGCGATTGACATATTTTCTGACCAGTCGGCATTAAGTAAACCATCTTTAATAAGGTCCTCTCCTAGCAGCAAAAAACGATCCCCCGCCTTCAGGCCATTTGAACTGCCCATGTTTAAAGCTACTGTTTTAGGTTTTTCGACTGCATGCACATAGGCAAACTGTAGTACACAGGAATCCTCAGGCAGTAAAGCTTTTCGCCAGTTTTCAAGTCGTGACTTCAATCCATCTTCGAAGTTACGCAAATCATTATCTGTCACCAGACTACTTCCGTCCCGACTGAGCAACAAGTAAAAAATTTTTTCCTTATTATTTCCTGTCTGCACTAAATCAACCAAAGTAAAAACAAGCTCCAATGCAACAGGATCAGCTAACGCAACAGGAGCAACCTCCATCATAGGATTTGCCTGTAATAGCCGATTAAAACCTATCTTCACTTGTTGACCCAGCACATTAAGCTTGGCTTTTATCCCGGGCATATCTCTAGCTTCAGCTAGTTCGATAAGCTCTATTTGAAAGAGAAAATCTGTGTTCTGTGTTCTGGTTCTACCTAAGTATGCATCCTCATAACGATTTCCTAGAGAACGCTGTGTATCAACACTTAGTTCCCATTCATTCTGGAAAGTGGAGAAAATACTTCTTTCTACTAAACTTTGGAGTGTGGGTAAACTTCTTGTATCCTGATTTATAGAGACAACTGCATTACGCTTCATTACTGGACGGGGACGTAAACAACTTCCATAGGCCAATGCCTGTAAGGCAGGAGGTAGGGTACCAATATTAGTAGCCTGTTGTTGTCTATCTTCTTCTGGTAGATACTCTAACACTCTGACCCCATTAACATCGACAGAGCTTGAAAAATAAGTACTTTCGACTAAACGACCACTGCTATCTACATAACCGCTGGTTACCATACTTACACCTTGTTGCAAACTCTCATCTAATAGCGATTGCTTCAAAGTGGCTAATATGGTCTCAGGATCATCATCAGCACCCTGTACAGAGCAACTTAGCAAACCTAATAAAATAATTAATGGTTGGATATGTACTCGCATGGCTCTCAACCTATTAGCATTTAACATTTACTAACTAGTGTATAATTACAGCACTACATTTCTTACCGTATCAAGCCAGGACTTTTGATTTGCCGAATCGCTACTTGAGTAGCGCAAATATAGCACTCTAAGATCGCGCACGACGTTCTTATCCAAGGTAAGCGTGACAGCATAGGTATCACCACCCAATGGATCAATGCTCTCTAACTCGGCACCATATATGACACCCTCAACTTTACTGCGAAAACTATCATTTCGCAGCACCAAATCACCTACAGTAGTCTGGGAATCTACATATTGACCATAAACTTGTTCAGCCAGTGTTCTGTAGGCATCTAACTTTGAAGCCCTAATTGCGAGCAAACGACGTTGAGCCGGATCATCACTTGGCTGGACGGCAATCACCGCATAACCAGTGGCAGTTATCTTTTGAGAGCTTCGCACAGCTGTCAGCACAGAACCAGGTGAGCTATCTAGACTTGTGCAGCCAGTTGTGAGTCCCAAAATAAGCAAAGTGCAATAAAGTTTTTTCATGTTCTTCCTCGAGCATTTGATCGGCTTAAGCATCAACACGTTGTATGTTCATAAGATTACATCTGATAAGTCGGTTCTAAAATGCATAACTTTATTCCTGATGTGCAAAGCTTGGCATGAGAGTTGCATTTACACATTAAGCCCTGTCATCTGATTGACAGGAAAAGTATAACTCATTGATTTATAAAGATTATGATCAACGCACTGCGAATGTCAAATTTTGGACAGGTGCTGCAGTCTTTCCGACTAGAAGGACTAGCAGTGCCAGGGTTTATCCTCCTAATTATTGCAATGCTGGTTATTCCGATGCCAGCATTCTTACTCGATGTCATGTTTACCTTAAACATCGTGCTTGGGCTTGTCATCATCATGATTTCTATCAACGTCTCAAAACCCTTAGAATTTTCCTCTTTCCCTTCCCTTCTGCTGATGGCTACCATGCTACGCCTTAGCCTAAACGTAGCCTCCACTCGTATCGTCTTGGTAAAAGGTCATGAAGGCAGTGATGCTGCCGGGCAGGTTATCGAGTCATTTGGTGATTTTGTAATTAGTGGGAATTACGTTGTTGGGTTTATTATTTTCTCCATTCTGATGATCATAAATTTTATTGTGGTGACTAAGGGAGCAGGGAGAGTTTCTGAGGTGATTGCACGTTTTACGCTGGATGCCATGCCTGGAAAGCAGATGGCAATAGATGCTGACCTTAACGCGGGAATTATAAATCAAGAAACAGCAAAAAGTCGTCGCGAAGAAATTTCACAAGAATCTGATTTCTTCGGTTCTATGGATGGTGCCTCCAAGTTTGTAAGAGGTGACGCTATTGCTGGCATCATAATTCTTGCCATAAACATTATCGGCGGCCTTCTTATTGGCATGCTACAACATGACCTTAGTTTTGCAGATGCTGGTAGAATCTATGTGCTTCTTACTATCGGGGATGGATTAGTAGCTCAAATACCAGCATTACTACTATCACTCTCAACGGCGATTATTGTGACCCGTGTAACCACCAGCGAAAGTATGGCAACACAAACTACTGGTCAATTATCAGATCCCACAGCTTTTTGGATTGCCTCAGCGATACTTTTTCTACTCGGCATTATCCCAGGTATGCCACATTTTATTTTTCTACTTTTCAGCGCACTATCAGCGGCTACTGGATATCGTATTACTACCCAAAGACGAGAAAAGGTTGATGCTGACCGCGTTGAAGAAGCCAAAAAGCAGGAGGAATCAAACCCTGACGAACTCCTAGGTTGGGATGATATAGAACAATCTGACTTGGTGAGCTTAGAGATAGGTTACGGACTAATTCCATTAATTAGCAATGACTCCGGTGGGAACCTACTTATTCGCATTCGTGGTGTGAGGAAGAAACTTTCTGCTGAGTTAGGCTTCCTACTACAGCCAATCCGAGTTCGGGATAATCTGGACCTCAAACCTGACACCTATAATATTTTACTACGCGGCATCGTACGTGCCCGTGGTGAAATTCGTGTAGGGTACGAACTAGCGATTAATCCTGGAAATGTAGAAATTCCACTAGATGGTATCAAAACAAAAGAACCTACTTATGGTCTTGATGCATGGTGGATACTCCCTTCACAACGTGACTATGCTCGAATGCTGGGGTATACCGTTGTCGACTACTCTACTGCCATAGCTACTCATCTAATAACTGTTCTAAAAGACAATTCTGCAGAGTTACTGGGTCACGAAGAGTCGCAAAAGCTATTGGATAAAATTAGTGAGAAATCACCTAAGCTGGTGCAAGATCTATTGCCAGAGAAACTCACTCTTTCATCCTTAACTCAGGTACTTCGTAATCTAGTGTCTGAGGGTATACCTCTTAGAGACATGCGAACTATTCTTGAAGGACTCATAGCTGAAACTACTAAGAGTAAAGATCCTGATGAGCTTACTAACTTAATCCGCCCTTGGTTGGGCAGAACAATCATGCAAAACTTAATCGAACCCGACAAACCTTTGACAGTCATGACTCTAGATCCTCCCTTAGAAAATATGCTGCAAAACACGTTAGCTCAGAGCCGAAAAGTAGGCGAGTTGGTGATGGATCCCAAAATGGCAGAATCCTTATTCAAAGCTATCGCAGAAAAGCAACATGTAGCTGAAGAATCTGGGCTCCCACCTGTTCTAGTTGTTTCACCAGGGATAAGAGCATGGCTAGCAAAAAGTCTCAAACCTAGAGCACCTGGTGTAGTTGTACTCGCTTACACAGAAATTCCTGAAGACCAAGATATAACAGTGCTTGCAAAAATTAGTATTTCTGAACCTCAAATAGAGGAGAACAATGAAGTATGATCATCAAAAAACATGTGGCTGAGAGCACAAAAAAGGCGCTCAGCTTCATTTCACAAAATTTTAAAGATGATGCCTTGATTATTTCTAGCACCAAAGTAAACGGACAAGATATTGTCTACTTTGCTTTAGACGAGGGATCTAAACCAACTTTAGTCTGTAATTATGACTTAACTCCATCTGAGCAAGTGATAGTTTCACCAGAAATAAAAAAACCCACTGAGAACTGGGAATCTTTAGCCATTAACGAATTATTTAGAAGTCATGCTGCAGAACAGAAACTTTCAACATTGGAAAAAGTTCGCAATGCGGCAGACTTAATGCTACAAGAAAGCCATACCACAATCGGTTCAGAGTTCCCTTTTCCCCAGAGTCTCCCTGAAGTAGCAGGAATTCAAGCAGAAGCTAATGACAATATCCTAATACCCATTTTGGAAGACGCTGAAGTTGATTCAATAAGTAGTAAATCCCCCCATGGTTCATCAGTTGAACAGTCGCTTATCAAGCAATTAACAAGCCTTAACGATAATCTATCTAGAATTAATGACTTACTAGAAACTACAGCCCATACTCAGCTTTTGATTATTGATAAGATTAATATCTTGACTAATAACGCTTCTGACAATCTAACTAAATCCTTTCAGGATGATGCCTCTAATGCTGACACTAATATTAAAAAGCAAGTAGAATTAGCCCACAAGACTAAATCTACTGACAAAGTTTCAACTCAATCAATTAAGAGAAAAAAAGCCACTACTTCAAGGCCACGAACGAGAGCCCATAATACAAAAACTGGATCTGCCAACAAATCTGTAGCTCTTTGAACAGACACTAAAGGTTATATTGAAAGTCAACTAATACGGTAAAGAGATGACAGATACAGCACTTAGAAGCATATGTGTAGCAAGTGGCAAAGGAGGGGTTGGTAAAACCAGTTTTGCGGTTAACCTCGCCCTTACGCTTGCCCGCCAAAATTTGCGAGTACTACTATTCGATGGCGATATGGGATTAGCTAATACTCAAATTGCTCTTAACGTTCGCTTACCTGCTAACTCCATTGCAGATAATGAATCCAATTCCTATAAATCATTTGTTATAAAAACTGATTTTGGTTTCGATCTTCTTCCAGGCGCAAGTGGCAAGAAAGAACTTGCCAATATGAATTACGAGCGAACTATCCACCTTGTAAGAAATTTTGATGAATTCAGTATGGATTATGACATTCTTGTTGTTGACGCTGCTGCTGGTATTTCCCCTGCAGTTCTCGCTTTATTAGAATCCACAGATATCCGCCTTATTATAGGTACTAACGAGCCCGCTTCTATTACAGATGCATACGGACTCATCAAAGCATTAAACGAAATGAACGTAAAAGAAAATCTATTCTTTATTCCAAATAGAGTTTCAGCCCGAGATGGAAAAATACTATACAATAAGATGAACGAGGTGTGCCTTCGTTTTTTATCCTTAGAACTGGGCTCAATCGGCCATTTATCAGATGATCCATACATGACTACTTGCTGGAAAAAGTCCATCCCATTAGTTGAAATGGCTCCTCAAAGTCAGATTGCTCTTGAAATTGATCAACTAGTAAGAGCTTTATTGAAATTAATCCCGACGCCTGAAAACGGAAAAATTAAGTTCTTTAAAAAGTAATGAACGATAAGATTAAAAATTACAAACACAATGAGGAGCAGGCTAACAGTCAGCAAAGCCTACTGCAGTATATGGGACTTGTTAAAAAGACAGCCCTATTTTTACGCACTCGCTTACCTGAATATATGGAACTTAACGACATGGTTCAACTGGGCATGCTTGGTTTGATGGAAGCTTATAAAAGCTTTGATGAAAGCCAGGGTGTAAATTTCGAAGCTTTTGCAAAAATACGTATTAGAGGCGCTATTATCGATGAAGCTAGAAAATTATCGAAAATAACACGTTTGGCTATTCAAAATAAAAAATTACATGAGCAGGCAAGGTTGTTATTACAAACAACTCTAGAGAGAAGCCCTACCAATCGTGAGGTTGCAGACCATCTGGGCCTTTCTATTGAAGAATTTGAACATCAACGTACTCATGCAAGCTCCTTTAATTTTCAAGAACTTGAGCCAATGATTGAAAACGAGGGATTTGATATAGCCGACCAGGATAGCAACGTACTAGAGAAAATGGTAAGTGATGAAAATCGGCAACTATTACAAGAAAGCATCAGTGAATTAGATGACCGAAGGCGGTTAATATTATCACTATATTACGTTGAAGAGATGAATTTGAAAGAAATTGGTGCGATCATAGGCGTTAATGAGTCTAGGGTCAGTCAAATTCTAAAAGTAACCGTAACCGACCTAAGGGCTAAAATTACTAGAAAATCCAAAGTTCACACATAAATATGATTTTTAATTTTAAAAAAAAACCTGATATAGATGAGCTGAAAAAGCAAGCTCAGGCTGACTTTGAAAAAGCCTTAGAGCTTAAAGAAGATAAAGCTCGTTCTTCCAAACAATACTGTACGCGCATAGCGCTACAGTCACGTACTCATATTGATAAGCTTTTTGTTGAAGCTGCCAAAAAAACAGAAGATTTTGAAGCAGTGGCTATGGAGGCCATTGCAGCAGGGGAAAGCATCCCCGAAAAACCTACAGCCTCACCCTACTTGAGTATTAAATCTAACGATGGTCTGATTTATTCATACATCCCTGAGAAATTTGCAAACCAGGTATTTGCTATAGCTGCAGCCTACCAAACAGTCAAAATTGGTCGGGCGGGAGCTATTGAACAGGCTCAAAGAACTGCAGATACACTTTTTGAAGAGATAGGTGTGAGCCAAAGTTTTAATGTTTTGCAATTCCTTCGTGATGAAGAGGAGCTAGACAAAAATAACGGAACAGAGTCAGATATATCAGGCTCTGATAAAGACACTGAGACAGAGTAATGAGTCTTGCCCTGACACTTATACTTCCATTGGTAATACTCCTGGTCATTATGGTGTTGTTTCTTATAGATAAAGTACGCAAAATCGAAGACATCGCTAACAGCTTGATCGGTAACATGAGTAATAACGAGGGTAGGGCTACCAACAGTAAAATTGATCCCAGTTTTCTCAATGTTTCCGGAAAAGCTCTATGGGATACTGTAGCTGAAAAAAATAATCCTCAAAATCTCTCGGAAGGCGATATCGATTTATTACGTGGTAAATTCCGTCCCATGCTGGAAAAACATCTACGAGAACTTTTCAGTAAGGGTTTAAGCGATGCTCGTAATGGCATACCTAAATCGTTACCCAAGTCTGAGAAAACATACAACACCTTAAGGGGAGAAATTCAAATTTGGATACCATCTCAAGCCCACAATACTATGTACAACACGGGCTTCGAGTTAAGTAATGCTACCGATGCTGACGTAAGCAGACTTGAAAGTAAGCTGATGGAAACACTCTACGAACTTTTTAATTCCATCAAACTAGCGCCACCTGATTCACTTATTGATGAGCTTATGACTTTAGCTGGATACGGGGAAGCCACTGAGGTGGAAAACCTCCTAGGGCAATGAAATTGGGGTTTATAAGGCTTTCTTTACCATTATAAGCTAACTCTTTGTGGTCTAAATCTACAACCCTGCCTCCAGCAGCGGACAAAATAGCATGAGAAGCCGCCGTATCCCATTCACTAGTAGGGGTAAATCGAGGATATATATCTGCCTTGCCCTCAGCAATCAGACACAACTTTAGTGACGAACCCATACTCACCCTGACTTGTCTTGGAAAGTTTTCAGCCAAAGCCTCTAACCAACTATCAAGTTTTTCACTGTTATGACTGCGGGAAGCGACAATTTTTACAGACTCCCCAGAAGCGGTAATATTTCTTGCGTTAATGGCTTCTTGTCTTCCAGCAGAAATTTTTTCTGCTCCATGTCCAACGCATCCACTATACATCCAATCTTTTATTGGGGCATACACAACGCCCAATGTCGCCTTTCTATGCTCTACAAGACTTATATTTACAGTGAACTCCCCATTACCTTTAATAAACTCCTTCGTTCCATCTAGCGGGTCTACCAACCAGTAAGTTTCCCAATCTCTTCTCTGAGCCCAACTGATATTGGCAGCTTCTTCTGACAAAATAGGTAAATCGCGAGAGAGTTTTGTGAGTCCCTCTAGAATAATTTGATGAGCAGCTAGGTCAGCTGCTGTGACTGGACTTTTATCGGCTTTGGTTTGAACTTTTAGCTTTTCACTACCATGGAATTCGATTATTTTCTGCCCAGCAGCTTTTGCTATTCTCCTTAGCTCGGGAAGTAGATGATGATGCGACATGAATATCACTCGTGTAAAAGTCATAGTGTACAGACACTATTTGCTATAGTTAATATGAATTTTTTATATTGGCTAAAAAACTAAGCATGATGAATTGGACAGAGGTTGAGACAGTTTTGTTAGACATGGATGGCACTCTTCTGGATCTACATTTCGATAATTATTTTTGGCTAAAACACTTACCGCAGCGCTACGCTGAGCATCATGGGTTACCCTACGCTACGGCGCTTAAAGCAATCACTGAGATTTCTAATGCTTCTCAAGGTTCATTGAATTGGTATTGTTTAGACTACTGGACAGAACAAACAGCTTTAAATATCTTAGCACTTAAAGAGGAAGTGGCTTCACGAATATCTCTTCGGAGAGGCACTAATCAATTTCTTTGCTTTTTACGCAAAAAAGGATTGAGAATCTTCATAGTGACCAATGCACATCCTCAGTCACTAGCGCTGAAATGTACCTATTCAGGAATTCATGAACTGGTTGACCTTCAATTTAGCTCTCACCATTTTAACTTAGCAAAAGAAAATCCAGGATTCTGGCGTTTATTTCAAAAAACCTTCAAGCTTGATTATGCTCGATGTATTTTTATTGATGATAATCTCGCTGTATTAAGAAATGCTGCCAAAGAAGGACTTAAGAATCTTATCCAGGTTACGCTTCCTGATTCTAGGGGACCAGAGAATGTTTGTGCAGAGTTTCCTTCCGTCCGTTACTTAGATGAATTGTTGAAATAATATGGAAAAACTTCGCCTAGATAAGTGGCTTTGGGCTGCTCGCTTCTTTAAAACTAGGTCACTAGCAAAAAGTGCCATCGAGAGAGGCAAAGTGCTTTGTGGTGGCCAGCACTGTAAGAGTAGCCGTGAGATCAGTGTCGGCATGATTGTAACCATAGAGAGAGCTTTTCATGAACAAACTATAGAGGTATTAGCGCTGTCTTACCAACGCAGAGGCGCACCGGAAGCGGCCTTACTATATCGAGAATCTACAGATAGCCAGCAGGCTAGGTTAGAAGCTGCGGCTAGCAGAAAAAAACTCAAAGATAACTTTTTAGTAAGTGAAAAAAGACCAAACAAGAAAGATCGGAGGCTAATTAAAGACTTTAAAAACGATATGTATTAAGACCTTTGTCATTCTTTCCGATCGAGTCTCATGGTATATTTGCGCCGCTTTGGCTATTCGGCAGCATTAGGTCGACAAGACACTGACCCAGGGCTGACTTTTTTGTGCCTACTATGCACTTCAAATGAAAATAATTGGAAAGGATATTTGCTTGCCAGTTCAATTACAACAAAAGCTACAAAAGCTGTCTGCATCAGGGGCGTGTCGTAGTCTAATTAATTTTCAGCATGGCCTAGAGAAAGAGAGCCTACGTGTGGATACTAACGGGCACATTGCCAAGACATCTCATCCGCAAACTCTTGGTTCAGCGCTTACTCATCCAGCAATCACAACAGACTTTTCTGAGGCCTTACTTGAATTCGTCACTCCAGTCTTCAGTAATCCGTCTGAAAACTTACAATACCTACATGATCTACATTCATTTACTTACGCTCAGATGGAACGTGATGAACTTCTATGGATATCTTCAATGCCATGTATTGTAGGTACAGATAAAGATATTCCGCTTGCTCAATATGGAAGTTCTAATTCAGGATTACTGAAAACTCTTTACCGTGAAGGTCTAGGTTATCGTTATGGAAGAGCCATGCAGACAATCGCAGGAATTCATTTTAATTTTTCACTCTCATATGAATTCTGGCAAAATTATCAAGAATTATTAGGTAATACCGACTCATTAACCCAATTCAGGACAGAGCAATACTTTGCTTTGATACGAAACTTTAAGCGATATTCTTGGCTGCTTCTCTATCTATATGGCGCCTCACCTGCCTTATGTAAAAGTTTTGTACGTAACAGGTCGTCTGGCCTAGAAGAATATGATCAACATACCCTCTTTGCGCCTTATGCGACCTCCCTCCGCATGGGAGATCTAGGCTACACATCGAAAGCACAGCAAGACTTAAAAATTAGCTTTAATTCATTAGAGGAATACTCTGCTGGATTACTCAGAGGCATCCATCAAGAATACTCACCTTACAGTACTTTCATTGGAGAGGATGGTAGACCCGTGCAAATTAATAGCAGCGTTCTCCAAATCGAAAACGAGTTTTATAGTACTATCCGGCCAAAGAGAGTGAGCAACTCCAAGTTAAGGCCTGTGCAGGCCCTCTTGAAAGAAGGTGTAGAGTACATAGAAGTTCGTCTGGTGGATCTTAACCCATTCCTTTCCCTTGGCATTGACGAAGAACAGATGCAATTTCTTAGTGTCTTTCTCGTTACCTGCCTTCTACGTGATAGCCCTGACATTTCGTCATCAGAACGAGATGTTATTGAAGATAATTTCCAGCTAACAGTTCGTAGAGGACGTGACCCACAACTTGAACTAAATGATCAAGGAAAAATGAGAAAGCTCAGTGAGTGGGCCGTGGAACTTTTGGCGAATACTCAAGAGGTTGCTTCGTTACTAACTACACTCTCAGGATCTAAAAGCTATTTTGATGCTTGTGTGAATGCAATGTCCAAAGTATCGAATAGTGAACTCACTCCTTCTGCCCGTGTGCTTAAACGGATGAGCGAAGAAAAATGTGGTTATTTCCGCTTTGCTATGAATCAGTCTCTAGCAAGCAGCGACTATTTCAGGGCATCGCCATTAAGTTCTGATAGGTCAGTTTTCTTCCAAAAAATGAGTAAATCTTCTTTATTAAAACAAAAAGAAATTGAAACAGCAGACACTCTCTCATTCACCGATTATTTACAATCCGTAAATGAGAGTTATCGACAACTTATCTAAAATTGAGTTTATTCTCACCTTATTAACAAATATGGAATATGATAATGACCATGCCTTCCTACAGAACAGTTAATCTTTGTCTATTTCTATTCTGCATCTCTTCACTAGGCATTGCTTACTACATGGAGCACGTCATGCTGCTGGAGCCATGTCCATTATGCATAACACAGCGAATCTTTTTCTTTTGCGCTGGCTTTGTCGCCCTTCTCGCTTTTATCTTCAAGCCAAAAAACTCTGGGCAAACATATTTCAGCCTTATCTCTGCGATTTTTGCCATAGGTGGCGCAGGATTTGCCATCCGCCAAATTTGGTTGCAACACTTACCCAAAGACCAAGTACCTATGTGTGGCCCCAGTCTAAGCTATATGGTACAGGAGTTTCCCTTGAGTGAAGTGCTGCAGGCCATGCTATCTGGCGACGGTAATTGCGCCGAAATCAGTTGGCAAGATCCAGTACTTCAATTAAGCATTCCTCAATGGTCATTGATTGGCTTTATCTGTCTTGCAGCACTATGCGTTTGGCAAGCCATGCGCCGTTAACAGCTAAAACAGTTGGTTTGCGGATCCTTTTTGAATCTTACTTCGTAGTTCTGAATTGAATTGATCAATCACTGACCGACCCTCACTTCGTGTTATTTCTTTACACACACCACGCACCGATCTATCTGACCAACTAGAGTAACTCGCATCAGTTCGCGATATAACAGAACCTTTATAGAACCTTTTTTTTTGGATTGCTCCTTCGTACCACTCATATCCGCTGTACCAATCATAAACTTCTATGTAGTTCACGAAACTTTTGTACGCAAAAGTAGATGGAAAAATGTTTGTTTGAAGTGGATTTTCAATTTCTTGGATAGTATTTGGGTATAATGCTACCACGCCAACATTCTCTAGCCTGTACCTAAAAAAATACAGGAGCTTGTAGTTAAATTGATAATCTGTTCTAGCAACGTCACACTGTAGAATTAAATTTGAATCTAGCGGGTCTTCAATATTACTGACATCTTGCGCAAATATACTACTCGAGAAAATCGCAAGCACCGATAAAGCAGTAACATGCAAAAGTCTCACGAATAGAACCCCCCCAAAATCTGAAAACTTCTTTTCTGATCATATTATAGCTTAGCTGTTATCGGTACATCTTTAGTTAACTTTAGTGCTTTATTTTATTTTTTTTCTTGTCCCTCTCTTGTTTTTTTTATCTGAGTTTTATATATCTGTAATGGCAACATTTAAATGAAATGAGGTGACAACATGAAGCTGCAAACTAAAAAGCAGCTCCTGGCCGCACTGCCCAAGTCTCTATTGATACTCAGTTTGACTTTATTTACTGGCTATCTCTCAGCTCAACCGCCAGGCGCTGATGCTCCCCCACCTCCGGGTGGACCTAATGGTGGACCTCCTCCGGGTGGACCTAATGGTGGACCTCCTCCGGGTGGACCTCCTCCGGGCGGACCTGATGGTGGACCTCCTCCGGGCGGACCTGATGGTGGACCTCCTCCAGGCGGACCTAATGGTGGACCTCCTCCAGGCGGACCTAATGGTGGACCTCCTCCTGGCGGACCAGCTCCTGGACAACCTGGTGGCCCACCCGCTGGACAACCTGGTGATCCAAATATGCCTCCTCCGGGCGGACCTAATGGTGGACCTCCTCCGGGCGGACCTAATGGTGGACCTCCTCCGGGCGGACCTGATGGTGGACCTCCTCCGGGCGGACCTGA
>JAYPEI010000025.1:0-21830 GCA_038125665.1 Enterobacteriaceae bacterium | reverse complement strand
TCTGTATGATTCATCTCTGTATGATTCATCTCTGTATGATTCATCTCTGTATGATTCATCTCTGTATGATCCATCTTTGTATGATTCATCTCTGCATGATTCATCTCTGCATGATTCATCTCTGCATGATTCATTTCTGTATGATCCATCTCAGTATGATTCATAAATTGCTCTGGGAAACCATGCTGAGCCACAGCAAACTGACAAAGAGTCATTGATGAGAAAGTTACCACATAGATTTTTTTCAAACGGTGAATCATGTTCAGCATGATTAAACTACTATTACTTGTCGGAACATGCCTGCTTCCATATGAAACATAAGATGACAATGCCAGGCCCATCTACCTAAGTCATTGGGCGTAACCAAAAAACTAACTCTCTGAGCAGGTTGTATAGGAACAGTATGTCGCCTCACACGAAGCTCTCCTTGACTATTTTCGAGATCACTCCACATACCATGCAAATGCATAGGATGAGTCATCATGGTGTCATTTTGGAGAATGACTCTAACTCTTTTCCCATGTCGAAAAGTGACAGGAGTACTTTTAGCGAATTCAAGTCCGTCTAGCGACCATGAGTAACGCTCCATATTTCCTGTTAGATGAAGCTCGACCTCTCGCCCTGGCGTTCGTTTATCTGTAATAACCCCTGGCAAGGATATAAGGTCGTTAAGAGTTAGTGTGAGTCGACCTGTATTGCGCAACCCTACACCAGGATCATTCAAATTTGTTCTTGGGTTATCTACCCTCATATCTGTGGTTACGCCATACTCGCTACTAGCATGTCTGACTTGTTTTGAGGGTTGCCTTAATCCATCTTTATTCAAATTGTGCATGTGCGTTTGATTATTTTCATTCATAGCATGCAAGGAGTTTATATTGTTCATTTCACCCATCATGTCGGTAGCTAGTAACCACTCAACTGGGTCGAGATCTGGTATAGCAGCTTCAAGTCCTTCATTTACTGCGAGTGTCCCTCTTGCATAACCCGTTCTATCCATACTTTGAGCAAACACGGTATAGACATCTTTTTTTGGTTCAACTATAACATCATAGGTCTCACCTGGTCCGAAGCGGAATTCTTCAATTGTGACCGGCTGAACGTTCTGTCCATCACTCTGTACCACTGTAAGGTCTAAGCCCGGTATTCGTACATCGTAAAAAGTATTACTAGAAGCATTAATAAATCTTAATCTAATCCTCTCACCGGGTTTAAATAACCCTGTCCAATTTGTCTCTGGAGTTTTTCCATTACAAAGGTAAGTAATAATTGATGAAGATAAATCTGCTAAATCAGTTGGGCTCATCCGCATCTGATTAAACATAGACCTTCTGTCTAGTGAGGCCTTAAGCCCTTGCTTTAAGAGATCACTTTGTAATTTTGCTAAGGTGGGACGGTTGAAGTTATAGAGATTACTTTGCATACGGAGTCTGTTAAAAACTTCCATAGGTTCATCATCAGTCCAATCTGATAACTGAATAATATGCTCGCGATGTGCGTGCAAGGAATCGGGTTCATTTGAAAGATCTGCAGGCTCAATAATTAATGCTCCGTACATCCCTCCCATTTCTTGCATAGCCGTGTGAGAGTGATACCAGTAGGTCCCTGATTGCTGAAGCTTGAATCGATACTCAAAAGTAGTTCCGGCTGCAATACCTGAAAAACTTATGCCGGGAACACCATCCATCTGATAAGGTAGAATCACCCCATGCCAGTGAATAGAGGTACTAACTGCTAACTTGTTGGTGACCCGGATAATAACTTCATCACCTTGTTTTAATCTCAAGGTAGGTGCTGGCAACGATCCATTGATAGTAAATGCTAAGGTCTGTTTACCTGTGAAATTTACTGGAGAATAGTCAACAACTAACTCAATAACTTTCCCAGATAACTCCTGAGGGTTAGCCTGTTGTAATGAGTACGCCGGATCTACATTGGACAGTAGCCCTGCGCCCACTCCAGAACTCAAAAAAACTCTTCTTGTGAACATTTCAAATTTCTTAAGATAATTAATAAGTTAAAAGGTATTTTTACTAGCAACTTGTATCAAAAAAATTAACAGTACAAATTATAAAAGCTGATTTATACTCTAGAGATATTGATTCTTATTCTTTTTGATATTATTTATTGCTTATCTTGTTATTCCATTTTACGTACAGTTTGCTCATAAATATCAATATTCCATATCTCATATAATTCATAAACTGAAGGATCTAGGCCACTGCGTTGACAATATTATGCTGCGTATTTTCTTACATGGGTTATCAAAGCTTCTCATAGATAAAGTAAATGAGGACTTAAGCCATTATATGTAAGTACAAGAAGAGGTTTTATGAATATATTTAGTTATATGATTTTAAAATCTTAGATCAGATTTCATGGAAATTAAATAGTTAAGATAGGTTGTTAACTCCACAGGACGCCCGTCTTTATCAGTTCTATTCCTACATATTATCCTGATTAAGTTCTAAGGAGTCATGATATTAAAATTTGACAAAGGTAAAGGTAAGAAGCTTTGAAGTTCTTCAAGAATAACTATATCACCATAGTCAAGGTGAAAATCTTCACTTTTTTCTAGCTCTTCTAATGATTTTCCATTAAGGTAATTTGCAAACTGTTCAGCTGTAGTACTTATGCCGACATCAGCATTACTACTTATTTTTTCTACATCGACCAATACAGAGTTTTTTAAAGTAAGTAAAAAATTATGATTTGTTTCTATTTCAGAAATTTGAATTGAGAATTCTTTCTCCTTTGCTAATGAGGGATCTAGACGAACAGCAGCTAGATCTAATAATGATGCTAGTGGAAATCCAGTCAAGTTTTGCCCAGCAGAAAAATTTGCAGTTGGCCCACTTCTCAACTCTGCCGCTGCACTAAGATAAGCACTTCTCCACATGGCACTTTCCGCTTGATATCCCATTTGCTCGAAACTAGATGCTTGTAATTTTCTTACCTGGTCATCATCTGGAACAAGAAATAATAAATGACCTAAAAGTTCAGAAGACCATCGATAATCGCCTTCATTATAAGCTTCATAGGCAAGCTCCATTGTTTTATCTATTCCTCCTATCGCTTCTACGTAACGTTCTGCTTGAATACTAGGGGGATACTTATTGAGATTAGTTGGATTCGCGTCATACCAGCCGAGATAAAATTGATAAATTGCTTTTGAATTATGACTAAATGTACCGTAGTACTCTTTGTTGAACCAATATCTCTGTAAGCTTTTGGGCATTTTAATTTCTTCAGCGATTTCTCTCATCGTCATACCGTTATTCATCATACGGACAGTTTGATCATGTAAAAATTTATACATATCTCGATGGGAAGATAAATACTCAGCTACTTTTTCTTGACCAAATCTTGGCCAGAAGTGAGAGCCAAAAACTGTAGTAGCTTTATTTTCGTATCTTTGATGTAGTTTTGTTAGATAATCAGCCCATAACAGTGTGTCTCTTACTTTAGCACCTCGTAGTGTTAGGACATTATGTAAAGTTGAATTCGCAATCTCAGCTAGACATAGTGTTTTATCGGCTTCAATATAAAACACCAACTCAGATGGAGCCTCGGTATCGGGCATATTCAGAAATTCTAAATTTAAACCATCGATATTAAGGTATTCGATTTCTTTAGAAATTATAATATTGGGACGAACCATCCCGGGCGTGCCAGGGCCAAGTCCCGTTTCATAAGCTGGCCCAAGGCCATATGAGATTGATTCAGTTGGACCAAAACCAAGATTAAAGCCGAATGCTAGGCCTGTTCTTCTAGTCATAGCAGCTCCTGCGATTACATTTTCATCTGTAATCGACTCAACGAATCCCTCCGGCGCAATGACTGGCACTTTCCCAGCGTCAGCATCTTCAGCTGACACCACTCCTAGAACTCCTCCATAATGATCGGTATGGCTATGAGTAAGAATTACTCCTGTTACCGGCTTATCACCCAAACTAGACCTTACTAAGGTCATGGCTTCTTCCGCTAGCTCAGCTGCAAGAAAGGGATCTACGACTATATATCCTGTATCTCCAATCAGTATGCTCATATTCGCTAAGTCCATTCCTCGAACCTGATAGACATGTTCGCTGACTTGGAATAATCCTGTTTTCGACTGCACTTTTGCTAATCGCCATAAAGCGGGATTCACCGTATCTGGTGCAGCTTGGTTAAATATCTCCCAATTACGATAGTCACGAATAAGATTGGAGTTTATTTCTACAAAGGGTTTTGGTAAATCAGAAATAAAACCTGATGAGGCAAATTCAAAGTCTTCATTATCTGAAAAATCATAAGTATTTAAGACTTTCTGATTTTTATTAGCTGTGAAATCTGTAGCGTCACTTCTTTCTACTTGCCCATACAATTTTACTGTTAGAAAGCTGGCAAAAAATATTGACCATAGAGTGCCAATTTTTTTTATTTTCATTTCTCTCTATTCCTATAAAAATTGATTGTGTATCAGTAAAAAAAAGATTTTCAGATGGTAAGAATCCATTATAAATGATATACAAAAATATCCGTATTTTATTCTTTGTGTAAAGGTTTGTACCAAATAGGTGATGAATAAGCTCTTTCCTGTATTTGATCTGAATTTATAAGTTCTATCTTTTCTTTTTGTAAAGCCGTTAGATCAAATAAGTGATGTCTAGGAGTTGGTATTTCTAAAACCCTCACATAATAAAAACTTGACTCATGTGGATTAAATTCTGGATCAAACCAAGTAGAAGACAAGCTATCAGATCCTATTTCATTACCGTATGTAGCTGTATCTATATCTACAGTTGATTTAAGTATAGGCAATTGATTTCTGGAGTTCAGGCTTCGATCATCAGACCAAGCTACATTAAATATTTTTTCTTGTATTTGGCCATTTGAATTCCAACCTTTTATGACTTGTATACGGTCGAGATTAGCTCCGATGGGGTCTTTTCTCGCTTTTATAATTAAACCAAATCTTTTATCTGTATCATTAAAATCACTAAACACCTCACTTCCCATAGGAACTCCAATCTCATAACCATATTCGGAAAAGTTTTCTCTCTTATCATCACCATCTTTAAAGTTAAATCCCCCAAATATTTGCAAAACTATCCTAGGTCCAGTTGTAGCATATGTTTCTTTTGAAATTAATGCTTCGAATATCGCTTTACGAGTATTTTCTCGGGCCCATACTGCAGCTCTACCTGACGCAGACACTGACCAAGCACTCATTAATCCAAGCGATTGTTTTATTCGTTGATTCGGCAATATGTCTAAGCCAGTCTTGCCCAGAAAATTTGATTCAGAGACTGAGCTAAGACCTGTATGTGTATCAGTACTCCCTATAAAGCCAAATTGATACGGGTTTTTTTTCAAATTTTCTTCAAGCTGTAAACCACGAAGTAAGCCACTCCTTAAATAAGATCCTTCAAGTCCTTTAACAGTATCACCTTCAAATAACTTGTCTCTGATTTCGTGGTTGGCAAATTCATCATTGGGCGAAAGTTTTGGATGAGTCTCTGATGTACCTTTATACTGTGTAATTTCAGCCACTTTCTCCCATGTCATGCGAGAAGCTGCATATGCAGGTGTCAACGGCTCACCATAAGAATCGATAGTATCGAAAGCTATACCGCTAGATAAATTAGAATTATGAGGTATAGCTAGAAAATCAATACCTAATTCCTTTTTTGTTTCAGATAAAAATTTCCAAAGATCTTCAGGATGTCGGCTATCATATTGAGTAAAAGGGAGAAAATTTTTAGCTTTGACTCCATCTGCTGGAGTAAGGACAACTCTATGCGCTGTTTTACCTTGTATATTACCGGTATATTCCCAACCTATAAATGCACTAAAGTACCCTGGTTCGTTATATCGCTCAGCTGCATCTATTTGCTTATCCCATGCTGGAATTCTTACTGAAGACGTATATAAATCTTCAAGTATTTCTAAGTTTTTCTCTTCTAGATCAATAGCTACTATTTCATCAAATATTGTCTCAGGATTTTTTTCCAATATTTTAAGTAATCTTTTACCTGATTCTGTATTCAGTAAGTAAGGATTTCTTTCTTCAAGATCTTTTTGTAACCTCAAGAGTTCTGCGTGATCAGCAATAACTAAGAAGTCCAAAGGCCTATCAATTTGAATTTTCATTTTTGTTACTGGGTGTAGAATTGGCAAGCCCTTTGCATATCGGTAGGCACTATCTATATCAGCGTTAGTAACTCCTGCCTCATATGAATCGACAGAATTGTTGGTATGAACGTGAGTGTCTCCCCAGTAAAGCGATTTTGTTTCTGCTAGGCTATTTTTTATAAAAAAAATATAAAATATGAAATGTATTAAAAATTTTTTTTTCATTTACTTATTTATATCAAATTTCATTTCTAAATTTTTTAAAGTGCGAAAATAATTTTGGACTAATTTTTCGAAAGCTTCTTATTCTTTGTAAATTTTCCTAATCTCAAAATAATGATCTTTTTCCAACGCCACTTTATTGAATAACTTAATTTAAATGTTCTAAAAACATCACTGAAAATTCTTTTTCAGAAACTCATTTACGATAGAAATGGTCTTTGGTGTAAAAAATCTACTTCCATGCCCAGCACCTATAATTTTATAAAAAGAAGCCTCTTTTTTTGCATCTCTTAGTGCCTCATATAAAATAAGACTTTGGTGAAATGGGACTAATGGATCGATATCGCCATGCATTATAAGAAATGGAGGAATGTCTTTATTTTTTGCAATATAAGTGATTGGATTATATTCTCTTACTTTCTCTAGATTGTTTATATCCTGAATTGGTCCGCCTATGACAGATGATTCTGGAGAGTTATCTTCATTGTGACTAATAATACTGGGAAAATCATCCATCTGAAGAAAATCGCTCGGTCCGTAGAAATCAATGACAGCAACTACATCACTACTTTGATCACTAAAACTATTAGTCTCAAATAATTCGATACCATGTGTAACACCTACCATAGATGCAATATGGCCGCCTGATGAGGTACCCCAAATTGCGACACGTTCTGGATCAATTTTATAATGCCCAGCATTAGCTTTTAGAAAACGTACTGCCGTCTTGATGTCTATCAACTGTGCTGGTGATTTAGCCATATTTGATGGACGATAACTAACTATTGCCACAACGTAACCAGATTGTTTCGCAAAATCTATCATTTGGGGAACTGATTGTGCTAAATCTTGAGCAAACCATGCAGAACCAGGCACAAAGATTACCAAAGGAATAGATTCTGAAAATGATGATTGAGAGGGACTTATCAGATGAAGGAAAAGATTAGTTTCCCCATAATTTATGTATGCTATGTCGGGAAAGAATTCTACTCCTGGAAAATCGTCTTCGCTCTGTAGGGTAATCATTCCCGCCGTATCTTCCTCAGAAGCAGGCACATTGAATTGTGCGTCAGTTTCAGCGAATGTAAAAATACCAAAGCAAAAAAACAATAATTTCAAAACATAGTTAGATTTATTTTCCATTGATTTACTATGAACCGTTAATGATCATTTTATTATCTTCTTCTACTTTTCGTTGAGTTTCAAGATCATTTGTGAAAAATTCGGCTTAAATGAATATGTAAGATATATTTCTTATCAAAGCATTTTTATCAAAAGTCAAAGATTAATAGAGTGCTATACAGTATTCTCTATTTGCTTGCCTGAATTATAATTTCGGGATAGTTGATGAGATATCTTGGTGGCTCTTTAAGCCGGCTATTATTAATAGTAGTAGCTATCTGCTTTAAAGATATATTTTGCGGTAATGATGACCTGAGGATCTTACGGAGGTTAATCAGATCTGATTTTTCTTTCAACCAAATATTTGCTTGAAATGAATTCAATAATAGGGGCTGGCGAGAGTGAATAAATTTAAATTCACTTAATGCAGACGTAGTTATCATAGCACATGTATCTAAAACTATATTGCCATCTGTCCATTGAGACCAGATGCCAGCTGCAGCCATGCACCCTTTTAAGTATTTTATTAAATAAGGTCGCCTTGTAGATTCTTTTTCTCTCCATTCTATGAAAGAAGTCATAGGTATGATGATACGATGATGTCTAAAGCTTCCCTTAAATGCTTTACTCCTTTCCAGCGACTCAGCTCGAGCATTAAACATAGAGTAACGAGTTGTAACTTCTTTAGCCCAACCTGGTGTTAACCACCATTTCATTGGCCTTAAAGCTCTGGCTCCATCTTCTTCATAAATGACAGGAATTTGGTCTGTAGGTGCTAGGTTGTAGAAATCTGTAATATCAGTACGACCAATCGAAACTTTTAAATCATCCATTAATGACTGTGTATCGTCGTTGTCTACTAGATTGTACCTTCCGCACATAAAACTAGAAGCTTCTTGTTGTTTTAAATATATATTAGAGTTTTTTTATTTCTTATGCCATTTCAAAAAAATAAATATACTTACCAATATCCAACAAGTTATAAAAAAAGTAAATAAACCATGATTTTATAAGTTGATAATCAAAAACCCCATTTGAAATATTGATACGTCAATTGATTATTTTTGAAGCGGATTTTCTCCATGGTAAATAGTACCCCACTCTGTTTCAGGAACACATTCTATTAATCTTCCGTATGGCCCCCAAGCATATTTCTGTCCTTCTGAAGAAACAAGAATTTTTCCATGTAAAGTAAATGGCCTAGGTGGATTTGGCATTTCATTTTGTAAATGTTTAAAGCCACAAAACTCAACTTTATCACCCACTTCTACAATTGCATGATCAAGTTTAAGTCCATGCACTCTAGCAAGTCGTGGTCCGTCTATGGTCCACTTTTCTATTTCTCCACCATCATTTATTACCTCCAATATGATAATAGAATGTGGATTGATTGGACGATACTCAATCACTTTACCCTTGATCCAGATAGGCTCAGTACCAGCCACCATTCGATCAGAGTGATGAGCATACGCTACTGTTGATACCAAAATTAGAGAGAAAAGTAACTTTTCAACAAATATTTTTATAGCTTTGCTGATACTAACTATATGATTATCCATTCAATTTTCCTTAATCCCAAAAAACTAATGCCCTTATCTCAACGCTTCTTCTTGGAATTAATGTTTTTTTATTTGAATCTAAATCGAATGATGCGTGAGGGGTTCTTTTTTTTGTTAACCCTTCAATTGGGTCATAGGTTGAAAATAGAAGACACTCACCTGGTTGCATATTAGAAAAATATCCCCATTCTTGAGAGGGATTATATTTAAAGAATGTTAGTTTAAATTGAGAAGGTTTATTCTCAATTTGTCTTAATTGTTGATCCGACTCCAAAGATTGATCATGAAAGTAGCCCTCACCCTCTATTATGTCATCTTTAGAAACTGTCTGTAGATTACATAAAGCCAATGTATTATCTTGTGGAGGGTTAGATAACATCTGCCAGTAATTAATCACCCGCCACTTAGAAGGAGTACGTCCCTTCAACCTAGATGTCATAGCCTTAAAAGCCATAGATGCCTCAGGTTGGAACTCAAGCATCGGATAGTCAAATTCAGAATATAAATCTGAATGTACAGCTCTTGCTGGAGCAGATACTGATGAATCTTGCGATCTAGCAGAAAGATTAGAATAACGAAGTAAAGGTCCAGCAAATAATACAAGCCAATCAGCCTTAAGTTCATCAAGAATAACTTTCTCTACACCTTGATACCAAAACTTATCTATTGATCTCGCATCAGATAAATTCTTAGGCATGATAGACTCCCTCAGAACAAATCCTGAAGTATCTATGTCATTAGAATAAACTTTATCCCGATAGTCACACAATTTTACTTGCTTAGGTTTTTGGTTGGTGCCACTCCAATGTGTGTCGAGCAAGAACTTCACACGGTTATTTTTATCTGGAGTAACAAAGTTAAGGTTTATTTTTTTTAAACTTGAATATTTATCTGACATTATTCAACTTTCTATACTAAATATCATAAGATCCTTAAGATCCATTATAAATTTTTCTGACCTGCCATGGCCTAATCTCCCAACCTTTACGAGTATACTCCTTAGAATCAAAAATTATAATGAAAAATATTTTATATCTTAGAATTTTCAATTAGACTTCAATTAAATTGAAATTGCTTATTTACATACTCGCACCATTTAACTTAACCGTGGATATGAGGACAATTTATGAGAATTTTCTCAAAGACATCATGGTTAATTTCATTTTTTACATTTCAAGTTTTATTTTTTACCAGCACCCCATCTCTTAAGGCACAAAATGAGATAGACGATCTAGAAGACATATCTAATGTGAGACTTTCAAATATTAAAGGGTTCGAAATTAGAGTTAAATCTCTTGAGAAATCAAAAAATTTTTATTTGAAGTTATTAGGAGGAAAAGTTTTCTATGAATCAGATAATCTTGTGTTAATTTATTATAAATCTGGTCAATACATTTCTCTCTCTAATGCAGACCCTCACTTAAATTCTTCCATTACTCAACTTGGCTTTTCAATTAATGAAAGTATTAACATACTAGAATTATCAAATTATCTAAGAAAAATTGGACTTCGTGAAATTGAACCTCCGTTGAATATATTTTCCGGCTTGGATATAAAAAGCTCTTTCTGGATAGCGTCGGAAAATAAACTAATTATCTCAGACGAACGAGGCTTGATTTTTAATATCTCTAATATTGAAAGTTGCTACTTCGATACTGCTCAAGATATCTGTAATGACTCTAAGTCAGTATCTGGATTATTCGAAGTAAAAGAGATTAATCACTTTACGGCTTTTGTTAATGATGGCAAAGGAGCCACTGATTGGTGGCAAAAAAACTTCGGCTTGAATGTTCAAGCTATGCAAGGTCCAAACTCTGCAGTAAATGGGATAGGTCATGGGACACAGTTTCTTATGTTTGCCGGCCCCTTTCCTGGTGGAGAATCGTCACCCCCTAAAATCCACCACGCTAGTTTTAATATCATTGGTGATTTTTCTGAGGTTAATATAGTCAATAAATTGAAAGATAATGGTTTTGTAGAACAAGGAACTAATACACTAGCTCCCATGATGTTTTACGTTAGTCGTCGCATGCCTGAGCGAGGTGGAGTCGAAGGAGGTACTCCAGAAATTTACTTTACTGATCCAGATGGCATTCTACTTCAAATACAATCTAGCACTTATTGTGGAGGAGGAGGAATACTTGGAGACATCTGTTTGGACTAGTGGTTTTTTTCTAGCTAAGCTCTACAGTTCCATTGCTATCACCAAAACTTTCTGCATCTATTCCCAATATTTTCAACATACTTAACAACAAGTTTGACATTGGAGTACGTTCTGCATAACTGAAATGGTTATTCCCTGATATTTTGTTGTTGGCATTACCCGCTAAAATAATTGGTAGTGGATCATGGTTGTGAGAATTTCCGTCACTCATACCACTTCCATACAAGATCATTGAATTTTCAAGCAAGCTATTTTCACCATCCGGCATTGATGCTAATTTTTCAAGAAATTTTGAGAACAGTTTTATATGGTAGGTATTCAGTACTCCGAATCGAGATTTATTTTCTTCGTTGTTACTGTGGTGAGATAGAACATGGAATGCGTCTCTGATACCACTGGAAGAGTAAACAGCATTACTTAGTTCATTCGCTACCAAAAAAGTGCCTACACGTGTTATTTCAGTTTGCCATGCAAGGGCCAGAAGTTCATACATCAATAAAATATGCTCCTCAACATCACTCGGTATTCCACTAGGACGTTCCGGCAAGTCTAAATCTTCCGTAACTCTTAAACTTGACTGTGATATACGTCTCTCAACTTCTCTTACTTGAGTAAGATATTGATCAAGCACATGCCTATCTGTAGCGCTAACTGATCTATCAAGTTTTTTTATCTCATCTTGCATAGCATCTAATAAACTTAACGATTGTTTTCTACTTTGTGCTCTTGACTCCGGTGAAGATCCATCACCAAAAAGTTGCTCAAACACAACTTGTGGATTATTTTGCATAGGCAATGGAGTCTGTGGGGTTTGCCATGAAATCGTATTTCTATAGGCACAATTTAAACCCTCCCCGCAGTTGAGAGTAGCTTCCTCTATCATAAGCTCTAAAGAAGGAATCGGTGTTTTTCCACCCAATGAATTTGCCACCACTTGATCGATTGTGATTCCAAGATATGGCCTAGGACCACTTTGAGCCCATGCGCCGCTTAGAAATGTTGCTGAGGATCGATTATGGTTACCAGTAGCCCCACCTGGGCCATAAGCCAGGGGATGTCCGAGATTACTTAGTACAGTTATTGATTTCTTCAAATTCGAAAGCGGACTTAAAATAGGCGACAAAGGAAAATCTTTACCCACTTTTTTTGGTGTCCACATAGACATTGTTGCTCCATGAGGAACATACACAAAACCCACACGCACCTTTGGGTTATTATCGCTGGCACTCACAAAGGGACTTAACAACATCGCATCTAATAATGGCAAACTTAGAGAGGCACCTCCACCTCGAATTATGGTGCGTCTTGGTAGTATTTTTCTAGTTAAAAAATATGCCATGATTTTTATTAATTACTATCAGCTAAATTGAATTCATTATTTCTAAATTCATAATAAATTGGAGATTTCACAATCGCTTTTATAAATGATTGGACACGATACTCTTCTTTCTTTGCATCTTGCAATATGCCTCGTACAGCAGGCATATCTCTATAAGTCAATTCTCTTCCTAAAGCGTATGTTAGTAGTTTTTGTGTAAAAACTGTTAAAAAAAGTTCTTTACGATCTAATAATAGAGACCTTAGATCTTCTACTCCTTTTAAAACTGTGCCATCGTTAAGGTTGGCAGTTGTATCCAATTGTGAATTACCGTCTTTGGTCCTCCAGCGACCGATCTGGTCGAAATTTTCAAGCGCAAATCCCACAGGGTCTATCACGCTGTGACAACTTTTGCAGCTTGGATCTTGACGATGTTGTTCTAGCCTCTCCCGTACGGATGTCATTATTTTTACTGCACCATCTCCATCTAGATTAGTTTCAACTCCAGGAGGAGGCGAAGGTATTGGTGCGTTTAAAAAGGTTTCAAGGACCCAACTCCCTCTGATGACTGGTGATGTTCTAGTAGCAGTTGATGTCACTGTTAATAAAGCTGCCTTGCCAAGCAGACCTATTCTAGGGCTTGATTCATCAAGCTCTACCCTACGCATGTAACTTCCATAAATATTATCTATACCATAGTGTTTAGCAAGATCTTCATTCAAAAAAGTAAAGTTTCCATCTATTAGTGTTGTCACAGGGTAGTTTTCAAAAAATATTGTACTCACAAATAAGTACAATTCTTTCTCAAATGCTCTCCTTAAGTTTTCATTAAAACCCTCAGCCTCAATACTAAAGCTAGATAGCTCTCTTAATCTTAACCACTGCCCTATAAAGTTATTGATTAGTTCTTCTGAACGCTCATCATCCAACATTCTTTCAACTTGGTGGGAAAGAACTTTGGGTTCAGCTAATTGATTTTGTTTTGCTAAATTAATCAAAGTACTGTCTGGAAGACTGCTCCATAGGAAGAATGATAAATTACTAGCCAAATTCAACTGAGACTCTTGCTGTTTTAAATAGTGGTCTGAATTTATGCGAAATAGAAAGTTAGGATCTATTAAAATTCTAGCAATTCCCTGCTGAATACCATATTCAAAATCTTTTATAGATCTACCTTGGTCATAAAAATTCATCAAAATATCTGTTTTGTTGAGATCTATTTCTTTCCTAAAAGCCTGGTTTGCAAGATTTACAAGAATTTTTTGTGCACATTTTCTCTCTTGATCTTGATTAACTGGGTAGCAACTTGTAAATATTTTTCTCCTGGAGGCACTTTCTCCTTTCGAATAAACGGCGACTGGTCCATAAATCTCAATACTAGATATTGATCCTGTAGTTTGATAGACCGAGTAGATATCGTTTACACCAGTTGGTTTAGAAAGGTCTAAGAGAGATACTGTTAATGTATGTCGTCCTGCACTTATTGGAATTGTGAAATTTCTTATATTTACAGGTTTTATCGGAACATCATCTAGAGTTATTACTACCTCAAGATTTTTATTTCCCCCAAAACGTTCTCCAGCTAATATTTTTAAAGTGTACTCTGCATCTAAAGGGAAATTATGCTCAACCTTTAATCCCCCACGTGTTCCTAGTGGCATACCCTCAACGTGCTTTTTAATTTCATCATCAGGTCTAGCTTTATAAATTACAGAGGTTTGTCCTTCTTCAAGATTACCAATAGCTAACCTAGAAATTTTTTGTGCTCCAGCAACATATCCTTGTATCAATGCTGGAGAAGCACTCAAAGATGTTGCCAGATTATCAAAACCTGAACTTGAATTATCTACTGGGAGAAAAGAACTAACTTCAATTTGAAGATGGAGTAAATCTTCTATCGCATTTTCATATTCAGCCCTGTTAAGTCTGTGCAGTCCTACATTTGGATATGTATAATTGTTTTGATTTAGGCTTATGACAAGCTCTTCTATATAGCTTTTAGCCTCATCCTCTGTAGGTCTAGGCTCTCCTAAAGGTGGCATCATCCCACTAGCAACTTTGCGAATAATTTTTTCTTGAATTTCAGCCACCTCGTCATGATCCGCCAAATCAAGATTTTCAAGGCTCAAACCACCTGCCCAGTCTTCTTCGTTATGACAGGAATAGCAGTAATTTTCTAGAAAATGATTTTGACCCTGAGCATTCACTATAGAAAAGAAATTGAGAAGGAATATAAAATATCTCATTAATTATTTCCCCACTCTTTATTCTTTTTCTCAGATAATAAAGAGTTAATTAGATCTATTGCATGGGGTTTTGGTTCAGCAGGGTGGGTTGCCAAGAATACTCCTCTTGCCCAACTTAACGCAGAGCGCCCCTCATTATCCTGAGCGTTTAGATCTGCACCATTTTCTACTAAATATTTTATTATGCTTGTTGATCCTCTATTTGCAGCACCATGTAGAGCGGTAATACCCATAGAATTTGCATCGTTAACTGAAAGACCGAGATCAATACAAATGCGAACTGCTTCTAACAAACTTTCCTCACCTTCAGTCCAAGTTTGTGCGTAAACCCAATTAACACCTGCAGCGGCCATTAAAGCGCTGGTTCCCCCATATGTTTTGATAAAGGGATCAGCACCGTATCTCAATAATTTTTTCATTACCGTTATGTCACCTGCTAAAGCTGCCGCTAGGAATGGAGTCTGACCAGTAAAATCCACCCATTCCAGGGAACCGGTAATCGCTAATAAGTGATGTCTAAATGGAGGAGTTTCTTTTGTACGCGTGTTTACCAGAGCCCCTCTTTCAAGTAAGGCATCTATAAGAGGTAAAAACGGAGCTCGGTCAATTCCGTTTTCAAATGTTGAGTTGTGTACATATAAATTTCGGACATTGATGGCTTCCCATAATGGAGAACGTCCATACCAATCTACTTGATTTACATTAGCTTCACGGTCGATGAGTATTGATGCAGTCTCTAGATTATTGTTAGAAATAGCCATTAGTAAGGGGCTTATTCCGTTAGACTCGCTCTGGCTTATATCTGCACCATGATTTAAAAGAGAGTAGACTACGTCACCATGACCATGCCTTGCTGCATACAATAAAGCTGTCATTCCTCCTTTTTGGGGCTCTCTACGCCCCCTATCCTTAGGTACTCCACCCCTTATGATGCCTTCTCCAAAACCAAATCCAGGAACAGAATTTGGACCGATGAACTCAGGTGGTGCCGATACTCTAGTACTATGATTTACAATTGAGCCCGCATCCATTAATAGATTGATAATTTCAACATTACCTTTTCTTGCAGCAAACATAAGTGATGTTTGTCCGTAAGTTTCATCTTGATAGTTGATATCTGCACCAGCGAGAAGCAATTTTTTTACTAGTTCAGGATTATCAGATTCAGATGCTAGCATTAGCATACTTTCGCCGCTTAGATTAAGGGTATTTGGATTACCCCCTTTTTCCAAGAGTAACTCGAGTATAACCGGGTCTCGTTGTTGTATTGCCAACTCTATTGGAGTCAATCCAAATAAATTTTTTGTATTTACCAAAGCCTTATTTTCAACTAGATATTCAACAATTTCTAGTTGTTGTCGCCACACTGCATAATGAAGAAGAGAGGTGCCTGTTGCATCCTTATCATTAATGTCTATGCCTGAATTGATTAATTTTTCTAGAGTTAACAGGTTACCTTGAGAAATAACTTGATGCGCATCCTTAACTTCTAATGACTCAGTAACTAGTCCATAAGTTTGGGAAAAGCAATTACAGGAAAGTAAGAAAAATATAATTAAGGCAATGATATTTTTCAAAAAAACACCTCTTCGCTAGATAATGATCTGATATTGCTTATCTTATTTGCAAGCAGTCTCAATAGCTTCTTCCTGTACAACTAAGTATAGACTGTCCTCACTAATAATCTAGCACATTAATCATTAACCCCTATGTCTTTAACCTATTGATTTAAAGATATATAAACCAGATAGCTTCAAGGTGTATACCATATAGGAGATGACCATGCTCGCTCCTGAATTGTTTCAGGATAACCAGTATCCTCTGATGGAATTCTAAGTGCCACAGCATCAAACACTTGGTGCCTTGGTGTTTGTATTTCTAAAGCCCTGAGGTAATAAAATGCACTTTGGTTCGGATTAAAATCTGGATCAATCCATAGCCCAGATAAATGCTCGCTGCCGACAACATTTTCGTAACTTGCTAATGGCAAGTTGACAGTGGAA
This sequence comes from Enterobacteriaceae bacterium, assembly GCA_038125665.1. Lineage (GTDB taxonomy): Bacteria > Pseudomonadota > Gammaproteobacteria > Pseudomonadales > Pseudohongiellaceae > CAILUG01. Next base: position 5,079 of record JAYPEI010000025.1, on the reverse strand, counting down.
TCTAATATTTCAACTTTACCTTCATCATCGAGGGCTCTATTACCACTCCATGCTACAGTAAAAATTTTTTCGTGAGCTTTTCCCGACTCATCTAACCAACCTTTGATGATTTGTACTTGATCTAAATTTGCACCTAATGGATCTTTACTGACCTGGAATATAAAGCTAATAGGACTATCATCATAGCTACCTACTAGATCCCCCCCCATGGGCACACCATTCTGTACACCCACATTGGCTAAGGTATCTGGTGAAATTTTATGCTCATCGAACCCAAAACCTCCAAAAAAATGTACTGTGATTCTTGGACCGGATGTGGCATAAACTTGTCGACGTTTGAATGCTTGTAATATTGCCTCACGGGTATTTTCTGTTGCCCAAACAGCTGCCAGACCTGATGCGGAGGTTCTCCAAGGATCAAACCCACCCTTAGAAGGATTTATACGTTCAACCGGTAATGAATCAACAGCTAGTTTTCCGAAATGATTTCTCTCGTCTACAGATACAAGGCCAGTATGAGAATCTGTGCTACCGATCACACCAAACTGATAAGGATTCGCTCCTAGGGAATGCTCTATTTCAAGTCCTCTTTTCAACGCCGGACGAGCATATGAACCCTCTTTTATAGGAGGAATCGCTCCACTCAGTAAGACATTTCTTATCTCAAAATCGGCAAAATCATCATTTGGTGATAGTTCAGGAGCTGTCTCTGAAGTGCCTTTTGTCTGGGTAATTTCCATGACTGGTTCCCACTTTCTTCGTGCGTTGATATACGAAGCAGTCATGACTCTTCCATCTGAGTCCACACTATCGAACATCTTACCATTCGACATATTCGAGTTGTGAGGTATCGCAACAAAATCCGCACCTGTATCTTGGTGAGTTTGTGATAGCCATTCCCAAAGCCCCTCAGGGCGAATGGTGTCATAATAGCTAAGGGGGACAAACTTCAAAGCTGTCTCCGCATTAGCTGAAGTAAAAACTACACGATGCAAATTTGCACCCTCTGGACCTGGCGACCATTCCCAGCCATGAAGGGCAGTGAACTTTCCTGGAAAATTATTTTTTTCTGCGCTGATGACTTGATTTTGCCAAGCCTTCCCCAATAGTTCTGGGCGATGAAAATCATTGAGAATATCCTCTCGCCCACCTAGAACGATCCGAGTCACTTCAGTGAAGACATCTCTAGTGTCCCCCTGCATCAAATTTTTAATCTCTTTTGCTGTAGATTTGCTTATCCAATCAGGATCCGACTCCGCAAGTTTGACCTGTAGCTGTAGCATCTCGGCATGATCTGCAACGACGAGGAAGTCAAGTGGACGGTCGATTATTACCTTCTGCTGTGTGCCTGGGTGAATGACAGGAAGCCCCCTTGCATAACGGAAAGCGGTATCAGGATCTGCCGTAAAATTCCCGTACGACCAGGCATCTACAGAGCTAGAAGTATGAACATGTGTATCACCCCAAAGAAGCATGGTCTCTGGCGTTTGAGAAAGTAAGAATTGCGGAAAGAGAAAAAAAATTATGAGTATTAATCTAGCTAATATTTTAAACAAATCGTAAAACCTAAATATGAATATTTTAAAAAGTACAGTTTGTAGGAAACTTTTCTATTAATCTTCCACAATCTTATAACCTAGCTCAATTCTTAATTACCCCCCAGGTCTACCTCGCCCACAGCCTGGAGTTGTACATACTGTGACCTCATGGATATATCTATTCATACCATTTTCAACCCGAAACTGCTGACTCGCCGGTGTTCCAGAATGGTAAGGACCTAGCCCAGCATCTAACCATGAAAAGTTATGAAAAATACTCACAGCCCCAACCTCTTCGTCTATAACAAACCGGCGATTCTCAGTTCGAATAGGTTGTGGAAATGCTCCCATCGTACAAGTTTGTCCCTCCGGATTTTTAGATCCTGTATATATTCTTCCCTCCAGACGTGCACAAGGAGTACCATGAGGTACTGGCAGGAAAGGATCTCCCCAGTTATTTATATATGCCTCTGCAGCAGCCTTAATGACTCCACGCATATCGCGATTTTCCTCCGGGATCTTACTCCAGTCCTCTTTTTGAGTTTGAGATAAGAAAGCGTCTGCTCCAAACACCCAGTCCCCCTCATCAGTAATAACTGATTCCATAATGGTGACTTGATTGGTGTCGTTAACCTCCATACGTGTGTGGATTACATAGGGATGCTCATGTGTTGCAGCGACAAACTCAGTAAATGTTGCGCAGAGGGAAGTGTCATAAAAACTACGACTGAAATCTGCAGATATCACTTCATTCAGAATTGCGTCACCCATAGAAACGGGCATATCGTTTTCGCCATAGTAAACTTTCTCTGCCCAAGGAAGTAGCTGCAGATCACCAGTGGACTGTGCTTTTACGTACTTATCAGTTAAATCCATAAGAGAGGCGCGTGAACAAGCCGCAGATGCATCTATGGCAAAGCCCAATGAAAGAACCGCTAAAGAGTAAAGCCTAATTATATTCATTATATTATTCCTCTTATCGTGTCACCTTCATGGTGACACCTCCTGAGTGCCCACCTCTACCAGTGTCACCAGGAGAAACTAGTTTGACCCAGAGCGCATCTTGGGCTTTAAAGAATGCTGTCTGTGTTGAGTTTCTTAGGGCATCCAAGCTAGACATTGCCATACCAGAATCTGCATTTTTGAATTCAGGAATTTCTATAATCACCCAAGCCCCCTTCTCCAACTCGATAGCATGAAGCTCCATCTCTTGACGCTCCGTTGACGCTGTAAATTCTGTATTCGCTTTTATGTTTGTTCCAACAGGAATACTGATTTGATCTTTGCCACGTGTCAGAATAACCGGAGGAAGGCTAGCATCGATACCAAATCCACCATCAAAACTGATAGGGTCAAAGGCTAATCCTTTACCATTGATGAAACTCATCCTCCCCACATCTCCAGTGCAGAGGGCGGCTCGCCAAGTTGGTTTTAATTCACAAGACTCATCATCCACTGCGATACTATTATTAACACCATCATGAATCACTACAAAAGAAGGCTGACCTAGACCTAGAGAACCATCTCTGTCTCTAAAGACGGCAGTCTTAAAAGCAAGACTTCCTGCGTTATTATCATTACCCCAGCGGCGATCCATTGGTGGGTAGTACACAGGTTTCGCATTTTCAAAATGTATATTCTCTACTGAGTTGTTCGAGCTTGCGCCGAAACTGGTAAATAATAAGTGGGAAATCGCGCCAGTTTTACGTACGTCATTATCATTATAGTTTTTAAATGTAGTATTTATTACGTCGTGACGGTAATCGTAATATTCATAACCACGAATTGGAAAATCTGGCATAGTTGGTTTTGGAAATGTCCTGCCGTAGGCTTTCTCTTCAGATGTTACAGGGTTGCCTATGTTGTCTGTTTCACCCACAAACAGCGAATCAACTACCTGAGAAGAATATTCTAGGCGACCATCTCCGCCTGCATGAGTAAAACCTATAGCGTTATCAGCAAATTTAATATTTTTGAAGAGATGCAAACTCCCGCGCCCCCATATGCCTCCATTGCGATTTTTGTAGGCTGTAAGGTTCTCAAATACTGATACTAGCGCTTCACTATTTGGATCGGCTGGATTTTTTCTACCGCCATGTGAACTACCCGTTACTCCAAATGTGTTGTCCACATTGATGTTTCTATCAAACATAAATCCATCATAGCTTGAGTGGGCAATGTTATTCTTAAATTCACGGAAGTTGATGCGGCGTGGCCAAGTGTTCAGGCTTTGCTCAGAACCTTCAAAGGCACCATTGGGATGTTCCGCTAAAGATACCCAAAATCCATTCGCATCAGAGCCAGCTGCAATGTTACCTATATAGATATTATCTGGATTAGTTATCCAATAGGCTGCCACTGTATTATCTGAGGGTAGCAATACATCAGGTGAACGCTGTCCACTAGGGCCACTCGACTGACGTACTTCTTCAGCCTCACCCTCTGCAGCAAGATTAGTAGGCACACAAGCTTTAGTGGGGTGGCATTTAATCTGAATAGCTAAATTATCTCTAAAAGTATTACCATGTTCTATGCCATCTTCCATGAAAAAACAGTGACCAACGATATTGAAAGTGACGTTATTTGCTACCACAAGATCATGTGTTCCATGAACTGTGACACAGCGATTAAAAGTGTCATGAATCGCCGCATTTCTGATATATTGTCCTTTGCCACCTTCACCCACCAAGTGCCAGTGGATGGGGTATCGAGCCAACTCTAGATGCTGCCCCATTCTGTTGAGTTCAACTCCTTCAACAAACATTCTACCTGTTACCATTGCCATAATATGACCACCAAAGTATGACTCTTCTGCGTCCTCTGATGCTTGAACTGTTATATTTCTCGTTAATAAACCAACCTCTCCGCGCTCATCAACTTCAAAAGTAATTTCACCATAATGCATGTGCTCGAGTGGCTTGTTTAAGGTAATTTGGTTGTTATCTATTTCTTTTATTAGACGACGCTCAGCTTGATGCGGGTCATAGTCTGTAGAGGCAAGAACTATTTCATCTCCAACTTTCCATTGGTCGGCGCTGAGTACATTGATAACATCAGTACCAGCCTCTGCAGTGCTAGCTAATTTTGTCCAGGTGTGCGTGCGATTCCCGTGCAGGTTTAATGTACCCCCTGGCAACATAATACCTCGATCGCCCATTCCCATCATTTGTTCGCCAGGCACATTATTAGTCAGGGTAATAGTTGCCTTGCCTGTAAATGGTCTGGCCTCGGTGCCAATTTCTAATTCTCCGTACACCATGATCCACTCGGTGGACAACTCTAAGTTCATATTATCTTTAAAAGTCAGCTTACCGTTGATTGTGAGTCCATGAAGTGCTGGGGGGCTAACATCAAGAATTACTTCACTATCCTCTGGTATGACCACTTTATCTCCAGCGGTAGGTAATCTGTTATCCGGCCAAGTAGAAGAATCAGACCAATTCATGACTTCAGCATGAACTGTTGTGGCTAGACTTAGTAATAATGCTGCTTTTAATGCAGCATTGATAATAAAAAGTTTCACGATAATTCCTCTTTCCTT
>JAYPEI010000024.1:0-26978 GCA_038125665.1 Enterobacteriaceae bacterium | reverse complement strand
ATGCTGACTTCAAGTTTACTCGTGTTTTGAGTGGCATCGAAAGTTAGTAGACGGTATTGGGTGCTAGCATCTTTGCCATCCAAAGGCGTCAGTATAGTTCCTTGAGTTGAAGTCTGTCCCCTGACATTCACAAGATAAGTTTTTTTTAAAAGCTTGCTGTCATGAGCTGCAAACAATGCTGAGAGTTTGGCTGCGGCTTCTCTGGTATGAGCGACTAGCATCAGTCCACTAGCCTCACGATCTAATCTGTGGACTAACCAAACTGGCCTGCAAAGCTGCTTTTCTGCTTGTCTTGATAGCGCGCAATGATCTGCTTCACGTGTTCCTTGTGCCAACATGCCGGATGGCTTGTCCCACACAGAATAATATTTCTCATCCGATATCAAAATAGCGGGCTCCGTAGTCTGTGCAAGAATTTCTTCAGCAAAATAACAAGTGAGCTTGTCTTGTGGACGTAATAAGCTTGTGGCTCGACGCAAGCGTTGAGGTTGCTTCTGATTACCCTTGAGAAGCCAAACAGCTCCTTTGGTCATAGCTTCCTTGAGTTTGGCCTTAGATAAACCGCTGCATCTGGCAAGAGCATCCACGGCTCTTTCAGTTGTATTCAGAGGCTGTGCATGGAAGATCTGTGTCATAAACTATCTGGGGTTCCAGGGAGAGTCCATCTTGTAAGGGGATTGAATAAATGTGGCTACTACTGAGGCTATGCAGTCTTCCTTAACCTTGAACATCTCCAAAAACCCCCAGGTTTGAGGTTCACGAAAAACTGAGCGTTGAGGAGTACCATCAGTCAGCGCATAGTCAACTAGAACACCTTTGTGATCAATAAAACCTCTTGACATGGCAATACCTAGTTCTTCATCTACCAAGACTGGCCAGTTTCTAACTTCATTATTAAAGCGATATCGACCAGACCTAAAGCCGCCTTCAATATCGGTAAATAGCAGTCCATTTTCTCGGCGTATTGCGTCAGGATAAAAGCAGGTACCACGAATTTCACCATCATTACCTTGAAGGGTAGAGAAGTAGCCCCTTGCGTGTGCCTCAAGACGTTCCCTTGGTAAACGTTGTTCTATGGGAATCACATCATTGATGACAGGGTCGATCGCATAGTCCGCGTGATCGCCAATGGGTGTAGGAGGGTTACTTAGATTACGTCGGGTTGAGATGATATGTTCAATTTCCGTTACCCTATCGCCGCTCACGCGCAATCGTACTGCAAGAAAACCTGGAATATCGTTTTGCATGATCGGAGTAAAGATAGCTAACTGAGAAGTAAGAGTATCCAGAAGAGTGAAGTGAGGACCAACTTCTTCTGAAACAGTATCCCAAGAAGCGTCAGGGAATGGCATACGTACATAGTTTTCTGTAAACATCACATCCTGTGCGATAGGCGCAAGGCTTGGATCATGAGCCAAATAAGCACTTAAATAAGTCTCAGCGATTTCCTGTAGGCAACTGCGATTACAGCCGACAGTTTGTGCCTGAATATTCAGACTGGATGTCAATGAAATGAATAAAATTGCTAAATTTTTCAGTAAATTTCTCATGGATGATGTCTTCTCCGGTTGAAGTGGTTGCAGCCAATTGAATTCACAATACAAGATAATTGACAAAGTGTCAGTTTACACACTCTTTGTGCTTGAACAAACTTGGCTTGCTATCATAAGCTTGTGCTTCAACAACAAAGGAACAAGTTATGGTAGATTTCACGCAGGGTCCAGCAGGTGCTGGGTTTTTCTCTCCACAACGCTTCGAGGCAGAGATTTATGACTGCGAGGTGGAGGGTGAAATCCCTAAAGAACTTGATGGCTGCTTTGTCCGTGTGGGAGGAGAGTGGTTCTACCCTCCCTCATCTGCAGACGATAGTCCTTTCTCGGCTGATGGATATATAAGTAGTTTTCGTATAAAAAATGGTCTTGTTGATTTCAGGGCGCGCTGGGTAAAAACTCCCCGTTTTCTAAACAACCTAAAGGCTCGCAAACAGTTGTATGGTGTTTATCGAAATCCGCTCACTCACGATGAATCTGTGAGAGATATGGAAAGACCCTATCTGGCTACTGTAATGAATACTGCTCCACTTGCCTTCAATGGTAAGTTGTTTGCATTAAAAGAAGATGCGCATCCCTTCGAGATTGATCCCAACACCCTTGAAACAATAGGTGCATGGGATTTTAGCGGACAGTTCAAAGCTCAAACTTTCAGTGCCCACCCTAAGATCGACCCAGTAACAGGCGATATGGTCTGTTATGGTTATGAAGCGACGGGGCTGCTCAGTGACGATCTATGGATTTATACATTTTCAGCAGATGGTAACTTGAAAAGTGAAGTGCGAATTAAAGTACCCTATGTGAGCACGCTACACGATATGGTATTAACGCAAAATTACTTCATCTTTCCAGTTTATGGATATGTAAGCAGCATGGAGAGATTAAAACAGGGTTATGTCCATTGGGCCTGGGATGAATCCAAACCTACCTATTGGGGCATTCTGCGGCGTGATGGTGATGGCTCAGATGTGCGCTGGTTTAAGGGTCCTGCTTCCGTAGTTATGCATACAATAAACGCTTTCGACCAAAATGAAAAAGTGATAGTTGATGCTCCCATTAGTGATGGTAATCCCTTCCCCTTTTTTCCACAAGTTGATGGATCACCTTGGAATCCGGTCAAGGCAAGGCATACTATACGTCGACTCACTTTTGATTTGAGCCAAGCTGGCGACGCCTACGAAGAAGAAATTTTAGACCCAACAGATGTAGTAGATTTGGCTAGGATTGATGAGCGGTTTTTAAGTTTGCCTTATCGCTATGTCTATTCTTCGATGTCAGATCCATCACAGCCTTTTGATACTTCTCGTGCTGGCAATAACCGTGTTGTTAATACTTACTTCAGATATGACCTAGAAACAGGTGAATGGCTGAAATACTTTGTGGGAGATGTGCATAGCTTACAGGAAATTACATTTATTCCACGGTCTAAGACGGCACCTGAAGGTGATGGCTGGATTATAGGAACAGCCAGTAACTACGCAGATATGCGCACTGAATTAGTCATTCTGGACGCGATGACAATGAAAGAACTAGCCCGTGTCTTTCTTCCTTTCAGAAATACACCCCAAGTTCACGGAAAATGGTTTAGTAGTGAAGAATTGCTTTTAACTGATGAGCCACTTGCTGATTATAAAGGTAGAACACAAGTATGAAACAACTTACTTTACCAAGACGGACCTTGTTAACCAGTTTGGCAGCGGGCTTGCCAGTAGTCTCTAGTTTAAGTGCTGTGTCTAAACAGTCCTATGAATTGCAGGCCTCAGCACAGTCTGGAGAACCACAAATGAGTCTCTTTCGAGATCTGATATATTTTGATCAGCATGGAGTAGATCATAGACTCTCGCTTGGTCAATCTAGTGCAACTGCGGACTACGTTAACTCATTAACTGCGGAGGAATTCCTTCGCCGCCATTGGAATCGATAAAAATATGCCAATTATCAGAGTAGAAATGTACGAGGGGCGTAGCCTACAGCAAAAAAAAGAGCTTGCAGAGGTACTCACAAGAGAAACCTGCAGGATTATTAATTGCGCACCTGAGCAGGTTCATTTAGTAATTGAAAATAGAAAAAAAGAAGACTGGGCACTAGCTGGAAAACTGGCCTCAGACAATTAATGAGTTTGCTACATTCGAGAGCTTATTGCATAGTACAGGATTCAATTAGGAGGGGATATGAGTAATCTAATTAAGATTGTTGTAGCACTGGCAATGAGTAGCTTGTCATACAGTTCAATAGCGAGCTATGCAGATGACCGTGCAGAAATAGAGAACTTGTCAAATAAGTACATGGTTGCTGTGGATGCGGGTGATATTGATACTGTAATGAGTACCTGGGCTGATGATGGAGAACTAGTTTGGGTTTTCGGCCATGAGCATGGGAAAGAAGAAATTTACAAAGCTATGTCAGGTTTCGGGGGGGCACGCTATGAAGCCATACCAGAAGAAGCTACTTCAAGGCAGCGTACTCGACATCAGATTATTAACCATGTGATAGATGTTGAGGGGGATAAAGCAACCACGACCGCTTACTGGTTTGCCATGACAAACCGCACTCCACAGGGTGAACTACAGCTAATGTACTTCGGACATTATGAAGACATCTTAGAGCGCATAGAGGGTAAATGGAAGTTCAAGGTACGCAAGGTCTACAATGAAAATCGGGATAATAAACTGCTTTGGTACCCCGAGTTAGGAGAAATAGATCCTCGCAGTAGAAAACCACCAAAATAATTGTTGGTGGTTTTATTTATAACTGGTCCAGAGCAGCCTTCAAGCTAGCCACAGTCCGGTCAATATTTTTTAGTTTATCGTTGCCGAACAAACCTATGCGGAAAGACTTATAATCTGGTCCTTCACCAACCTGTAAAGGTACACCCGCAGCAATTTGCAAGCCCAATTTGGCGAATGGTGCACCTGATTTCATGGCGTCGTCCTCTGTGAAATAAACAGCGACCCCAGGAGCTTCGAAGTCTTTAGCAGCCACGGAGACAAAGCCCCTTTCAGTAAATATGGCTCGAACGCGGTGTCCTAATTCAATTTGTGCTGCTTTTAGCTTATCAAATCCAAAGGCCTTACCTTCAATCATGGTGTCGCGAAATATCTTAAGACTATCTGTAGGCATGGTTGCATGGTAGGCATGCCCTCCATTTTCGTAGGCCTGCATAATCTTCAACCATTGTTTAAGGTCGTTAGCAAAGCTGCTGCTTTGAGTCTGCTCAATGGCCTGCATGGCGCGTTCGCTTAACATCACCAAACCAGCACAAGGACTCGCACTCCAGCCTTTTTGTGGAGCAGAAATCAGCACATCAACCCCGGTGGCTTTCATGTCCACCCAAAGGGTGCCAGATGCAATGCAGTCAAGGACCATCATGCCACCAACTGCATGAACTGCATCTGCAACTTGCTTGATGTATTCATCTGGTAACACCATTCCTGCTGATGTTTCTACGTGCGGAGCAAAAACCAAAGCAGGCTTCTCTGTACGAATCTCATCAACTACTTTTTCGATAGCCATGGGCTTGAATTGAGCATGCTTAGCTTCACCAAGACGTTCTGATAGGAGCACTTTTGTTGAGGCAGGGATCTTGCCTGCATCAAAGATTTGAGTCCAACGGAAGCTAAACCATCCATTCCGAATAACCATCACTTTTTGTTGTGTAGCGAACTGGCGTGCCACGGCTTCCATTCCATAGGTCCCACCGCCAGGAACTATGACAGCTCCTGAGGACTGATAAACCTCTTTCAGCATGGTACTAATGTCTCGCATTACCTGTTGGAACTGTGATGACATATGGTTGAGTGAGCGATCGGTATAAACCACAGAGTATTCGAGCAAACCGTCTGGATCTACATACGGTAATAAACCTGACACAGGAATCTCCAAAAAAAAAGGGTGGTATTAAAAAGGGGATGTACGTATTTTATCCATTTTTAGACCGCCAGTCCATGATTGATAGTTTCTTGATGAACTCGGTCCATATCTATTAGTTAAATCTCTACTCTGCTTGATGGAGGGCCTCAATCAAAAGTGAGTAATTCTTCTGCATTCCAGTGTAGAGATCTGTACTAGTCTCTAGAGCATCTAAAATGATCAATTTAGCACCTACTGCGTTGATCGCATCGAGAATGGGGTCTTCAGGCTTCCATCTATGGATAATAACTTTGGTACCAGTTATCTCTAAAGTGTCAGTTAGTTTGGTAAGGGTCTCTGGGGTCCAATTAGATTCCTGATCTAGGCTGTAGCCTGAGACAAAGAGACCCAGGGAGTTGGTCAGGTACACGAAATCACCACTGAGGGCAAATACCTGAGGATCTGATAGTTCAAGCATGGCTTGCTCTGTTTTCCGTTGAAGGGTTAAGTATCGTTCACGGCTGGCTTTGAGATTTGTTGATATGGTAGAGGCTGCTACTGGATAGAGTGCTGAAAGGTCCCGAGCAAGAATATCCAAGGATCGTAAGATGTTTGGGATGCTGAGCCAGAAGTAAGGGCTAGCACTCCTTTGAGGAACTACAAACAAGTCTGCGGAGTCGGCTTTGTCTTGAGTAGTTACTAGTGTGCTTGTAGGTCTTGGCAGGACGCCTATTCCGTCTTGAGCAGTGGACCAAGGTTTAGTTGCATCGATTTCGACTACCCTTATGTTTTGTTGTCTTGCTGCTAGGTAAAGAGGGTCCTCTGGCCAAAGTTTTGCGATATCTACGACTACATCAGCAGCTTTGAACTGCTCAGCGTAGCGTTCAGCCCTCTTAAGTAACAAGACGGAGAGTGAGTCCATTGCCCGAGGTCTTCCAGTGACGAGCTCGACACTAATTGTTGTATTAGTCAGTAGATCGTTTGTGAGAGACTGAATGGGGCCAAGACTAGTCAGGACCTGGCTTGAAAATGCTGGATAACTGACTGTCACAGTAAATAGCAAAGCCAACCAGAATGGAGAGAGTATCTTACTCATGGGCTTCTCGAAAGCTGGGCATAAAGGCTCTAACCGTTATTGATACTACAAAACAAATAGCAGCTACCAGGACGATAGCCCCTCCAGAGGGTACTGGAATGTCGTATTGCATGGGTATCAGAATTCCAGCACCTCCGCTGAAAGTTGCAATCCCCATGGAGGTAAAGAAGAAGCTACGCAAACTCCGGCATAAATTACGCGCTGTAGCTGCTGGTATAAGTAGCAAGGCCTCCACTAGAACAGCCCCAACAATTTTAACGCAAGCCACTGTGAGTATCGTAACCAAGACTATGAAAAGATATTCCACGGCACGAACATTTACACCTCTGACTTGCGCTAGTTGTGGGTTCAAACTGGCAAGCAGCATCTGATTAAAATAGGGTAAGCCTGTTATAACTGTGATTGCCGTGACAAGTAGTAAGATATTCATATCAAGATCATTTACAGTCAAGATAGAACCAAAAAGAATACTTTCGAGGATGTGTGTGTTCACTTTCGCTGAGACAAACAGTAGCAATGAGGCGCCCAAGGCTAGAGAAATTGATAGGAATACTCCAATAAGAACATCAGCAGACATTCGAGTACGACCTTTGGTGTAGTTTAATACTACGCCGAAGAGTATACAGAAACTGAATAGTGAAACGTAAGGGGCTGTGTATGACTCCCCTATGAGTACTCCAATGGCCACCCCAGTAAGAGCAGCGTTACCGATAGCTTGGGAAAAGAAGGCCATGCGTTTTGCTACCACCAGAGTACCAATTGCGCCCAATAAAGGACCAATAAGCAAAGCACAAAGCATGGCATTGGTCACGAAATCGTAGAAGAAAACGCTTGGTAAAATTCTATTTTCTGCTAATGTCGCGATGGCCTCACGAAGTAGGGAATAAAAAGTTTCCATTATTTACCCCCTGCATAGTTGAAAACACCGTTAAGTAGTTCACCATGCAGGAGTTGCTCTGCAGGTCCACTTTGTACAGAGGTGCGATCAATAATAGTGACTTCCTGAGCCATACGCTGAACTTGCCGGAGGTCGTGATTAATCCAGAGGATAGTACTTCCTTGACGATGCTGCTCATTTATTAATGATTCGAATCTGCTCACTCCTAGTTCATCAAGACTAGTCATTGGTTCGTCTAACACAAGCAATCCAGGCTTGGGAATAAGTGCCTGTGCAAAAAGTAATCGTTGTCTTTCGCCACCAGAGAGAGCATCTACCTGAGTATGCAGTTTATGCTCTAAGCCAACACGAGCCAGAGCCTCTTTAACTTTATTCAGAGTTGGTTTCCTGAGACCAAAAACAGCAGGCCTAGTTTGTATCATCACAGTCAGAAAATCTTCCACCGTAAGGGGGACTGTTTTTTCAAGTTCAATGAGTTGAGGGATATAACCAATGCTTGGAGATTCATTCCAAGCTATAGAGATCTCGCCTGTATGGGGCATCTGGCCCAAGATGCAGCGCAAAGTTGAGGTTTTTCCTCCTCCATTTGGACCAATTAAACAGTGAATACTTCCCCTGCTTACTTTAAAGTTCACATCCTGCAAAATCTGAGAGGCACCTAACCGTAGATTCAGATTTGTGATAGATAAAGCAGGTCCTTGCATAAGATTCTCTGTTTATTGCGAGGCCGACATAACGGCGGCCTCTAATTGTTCCAAGTTGTAGCGCATTTCTTCTTCAAATCTCTCCTTGGAGTAAGTACCGTCAGAAATATGTGAAAAAGAATACACCTTCACTTGAGTCTCAGCGGCGATAGTATCTGCCAGCTTGCTAGCAAAAAAACGCTCAGCGAAGAGTATATTCACGTTAGCGTTGTTAATGGTGTCTATGGTTTCTACTAGTTGGCGGGCTGTGGGTTCAACACCGTGGCGCGGTTCTATTACTGCTGAGACTTGAAGGCCAAACTCCTGTAACAAATAGCCATAGGCACCGTGCATCGTTGCTGCCTTGAAGTTTCTTGTGTCGAATTGAGCAATACGCTGCCCAAATTCAGCTTTGAGTTGTCTCAGTTTAGTGGCGTAGGTACGCGCATTACGAAGGAATTCATCACGATGGGAGGGGTCGTAGTTACCAAGTTGACGGGCAATTTCATATATTTGCTGTATTGAAGCAGTGGTTGAAATAAACGTATGTGAGTTCGCGCTTGGGTCAGTTCCAGCGACAGGGATAAGTGCAACAGATTCGTTCGCATAAATTAGAGGCGTCTTGTTCCCGCCTGCAGCATACATTATTTCTAAAGCCCATTGATCATGACCTATACCATTCACCACCAGGACATCCAGCGTTTGTGCTCTTTTCATATCATCAGGCAAAGGGCTGTAGTTATGTGGATTATAGCCCGCTCCTATTAGTGGTACCACATCAGCTAGTTCACCAACGATGGAGGAAACAAAACTGTAATAGGGGTGTAGAGTTATGCCGATTGTCAGTTTATCACCCTGTTTAAACGAGGGTGTTTGAACTGCTGGCGCATCAGTAGCAGAAACAGTTGCCACACTAATGAGCCACATTAAGATGATCATTGATAAGTATGATTGAAGCTTGTAATGCATGGGGCGAGTCATTGTATTAACCTTGATTAAGTCTCTCAAATTCATCTATTCCTTGATAAGGAATGACTTGTTTCCAGCCATGCAGAATAATTGATGCAGTTTTTGATGTGGGAGGAGTTTCCGAGTTCGCATCAGGATTCCACCAGATAGTTGAAGAGCTTACTTGAGAGCCCCCGGCATGTTTATGATCGATAATTAGTAGATAAGAACCTTGATCCCGTAGCGAGCCACCAGAACCATGATACAAGGTAAGCCCTTGTCCTTCTCCTTCTTGAACCACATCTTTTAGTACCCACTTCACTGAACCATTGCGCTGCCAATTAGCATCCCTATAGAAGGGGGGGAGGAGACTTGATTGAAATTCAGGATCCTGTGGCCACTTTCCATCGAAGTAATTCATCCAATATACTTCATCTGCCGCCACAAGCAGTTCGTTATAAATACTCTGATCAACCCCCTTTAGATCCTTGAAGGCAGAGATTTGCCAATCAAGAATCTGTTGCTGCGTTTCTTGTACACCATATTTTTCCACGTAAATCCCTGAACAGACAAAGAGCATAATTAGTGCACTGAGCAAGAGGCCGTGTTCCCAACGGTTATTAAGTGGCAGCACTTTAACTCGTAGTATGTCTTCCATTACTTTCTAATAACCGCCTCTGAGATTGGTAAGTCAGTCACTTGAACCCACAAAATAGCATCCTGAGATAATGGCAAGCCTTGATACTCAGTTTGGGGACCAACAGTGAGAGCTGCAAAGCCCCACCATCCTGCTTTGGGAAGTGCAAAGGAGAACTCACCGAATTCATTAGCTAGTAGCACTTGAGCACCCAGCGATGGATGTGGGGGAGCTATTTCTGGTTTTGGGTAAAACGTATTATTTACTAGATCAAGAGGGTGATTTAGATACTCTATCTCCACTTGTGCATAGGGGACAGGGATACCGTCACTGAGGACTTGTCCGCGAAAAACACCCCCAGTCCATAGAGCGTAGGGTTTGTTCAAGGCATGAATTTCCGCCGGTAATCCAACCGTCTCATACCAGTTTCCAGGAACTCCACCAACATTAAGCATCATTTTTGTGAATTGCTGAATATAAAGGCCTTCAGCTTCTTCAAGATAGGGTGTTGGTTCTACAACAAATTGATAATCGCCAAGCGATCTCGTTAGTTCACGCGGAATATCCCCCTCCCAACTTTGTACGGTAGTTTCATTAGTATGCCAATCTAAGGGGCGTAAATACTCTAATAAGTCCACTTCTTCAGAGGGCATGCTTCTGTTGTTGCGTTTCACAAAATAGAACTTTTGAGGTTTTGCCATTGGCATCGTTGGGCCACCAGCGAAAACATGTGAAAAGATCAAATTAAAGTGCAAATCTTCACCCCGTAACAAAGTTGTATTTGGGGTAAAGAGAACTTGAAAATGAGCTTGTGCAGAGGATGCAAGTACTAGCAGCAGACCAAGAGTTAACAGATAGATAGATTTATTTACTAACTTTACCAACTCAGAATAGAAGTAGGCATGGGCAATGCTGTTATTCTCAGAAAAGTTAATGCACACCAGCTTGAAAATAAAGTTTCGCTTATTCATAAGATTTCATCACCAAGCACCTTTAGTTGATGTTGGCTATCTGGGGCAAAAACAACAACATATTCCTCATCAGGCTGATTAAAAGTGATGGCACCTGCTTCATCAAGCGTTGCTTGTGTGAGAATCCTGCCAAACACTGTTCTCACTTGTACAAGGTTTCCTGTAGCAGAGCTTCCATCACTGAAGCCTCCCTCACAAGTGATTGTATCGTCATGATTTTTATAGCAATCAAATAAAGGGGTATGTGCGTGTGTAGCTGTGGTAATCAGCGTCAACATGATAGCAAGGGCTTGCTGCTTAGCTAATTTTCTTTTCTGGGATTTCAGTTGCATAAGAGTATCCTCTAGCACCAAATGTGTAAGTCTTTCATAGCAATGTGAAGATTCCAAGCAAAGAGAGCGAAAAGTAACAGTAAATAACGGTCAGCTAATAAAGATGGGCTACAAGAAATTATTATAGTTCAATTTCCTTGGGTTTGGACTGCGTTATGTAGCTAATGAAAGATGATATGTGACTACTTTACCTGAAGGTCGGTGTTCTTCCATAAGGTATCGAAGTTTAATTCTCTGGATACTCGGCTTGAAAAGAGGCATCAATAAAAGGGTAGTCGGCGAGCACAGAAAGTCCACAAAGATGTCGACGAATCATGTCCAAAGCAACAGCAGCAGTAAGCTGCCTGATCAAAGTTCGTGTCCGTGAGCCAAGCTGGACTGTCTGTACCCAACTATAGTCGGCAGTTGCTAAAGCCATAGAGACAGTACCAATCGGCCTATTTTCTGTACCCCCATCAGGGCCGGCAATACCGGTTACCGAGAGGGCAAAGTCGCTATTTTGCAAGGATCTTGCTCCCTTCGCCATTTCTAGAGCTGTTTCAGGAGAGACCGCGCCATAAGTCTTCAATGTGGCCGCTGATACGCCCAATAACTGAGTCTTGGCTTCATTGGAATAACAGACTATGCCTTGATGCATGTAAGCAGATGAACCGGCGAATTCAATAAGTTGAGCACTGATCATTCCGCCGGTGCAAGACTCTGCCAAACTAATAGTCCGTTGTTCGCTGAGTAAAAGGTGGTGAACTTCCTGTGCAACAGAGCTATATCGCTCAGACACTATCGCCTGACCAATTCGAGCACGTATTTCTGATAGTGTCTTTGGAAGCGCAGCAATGGCACTGTCTCCTCGAGCGAAGACTTTTATTTCAACTATTGGTATGGAGGGACGATACCCCATAGTCATTCCCGGAGCCAATTCAACATCCTGTAAAGTCTCTGCTAGAGCTGATTCACCGTGACCTAGTGTGAGAAACTTGTGTAGAGTGGTGCTCTCACCTAGTTGAAATTCTTGCCTAAGAAAAGGGAAAAATTGCTCTTCAACCATACGCTTGTATTCACTAGGTACACCAGGGGTGAAGAAAAGCCAGCAACCATTTATCTTAATTCTAAGGCCGGGCGCCGATCCTATAGGGTTATCTACTAAAATAGCTGAAGTAGGAAGCAGACATTGTTTCAAATTATTGCTGGGCATAGGGCGCTTGCGGTTAGCAAACCATTTCTCTAAGTGTGCTCTCCAACCTGAGTCTTCTTGAAGTTCTACACCAGCAGCTACAGCGACAGCTTCAACGCAAAGGTCATCGCTAGTTGGGCCAAGGCCACCATTGACCAGAATCACGTCTGCCACTTGAGAGCGCTCACGAAAAATTTCAATGAGATCTTGCAACCGATCACCAACAGTAGATCGACGCTGTAGTTCAAGGCCTTGGTTCATTAGGGTGTCGGCAAACCATGATGCATTGGTATCGACAATCTGTCCTGACAGGACTTCTTCGCCAGTGCTGATCATTTCAATTTTCACGCTGGAATACCTAGTTTCCGCTACTTCTGTAGATGACAGGATATGATGTTTTCTATCTTTGAATTTTCTCAATGATGAAAATCTTCGAGAAAAACAAACTAACTACACAAATTTTAAGACATTTTGTCAGCTAACTTTGTCTTAATCAGTTTCGGCCTCTTCACCAGAGGCTATTTTGAGAAGGCGTTTACCAGCCTGTTCGGATACCTGTTTAGGGATATCCAAATCAGTAATCCAAACCGCGAGATCATTATCATCTTTGCTTACTGAGAGAGTACTAAGGCCTGACTTTGTGTTCAGACACCATATGCGCTTATAGGTTTCCGCATCATCTACTTTCTCATCAGGCAGAACTATGCAACGTTCATATAATACCCATTCAGAATCTACTGACTGCCAGAAGAAATCTTGACCACGCTGGCATGCTTTCAATTGTAGCTCCACTGCATCATGCTTTTGTGTCATCTCACGCAGATCTTTGCGGGCAGCGACCAAGGATTTGTTCAGAGATTGATTGTCTGATGCCTGTTCAAGCGTTTTTTTCTTCAGGTCAGTAACCTGGCGCTTGAGACGCAAAGGGTCTAGTTGTTTTAATTCCTTTAGCTCATCATTTGCAGTCTTTAGTTCATCACGAAGTTTTTGCATATGATTTTTTAGCTGAGTATCTTTTTTATCGGAGTCTACCATCTGCTCCAGACGCTCCATGGCCACTTCTTGCTGCAAAGCTTCGAATTCAGCTTCCATACCAGCGAAATGATCAAACTGCTTCTCCAAATGATCAAAATCTTTTTTCTGGTCGAGCAAGTCTTCGCGTAGTTTCTTCTCTACTTGCTTTTGACGTTCTTGCTGATCTAGCAGCTGAGCTATGTCTTCTTGTAGTTTGCTGATTTCTGCTTTCAGAACAGAGGAGGTTCTGAGTTCTTTGAGGCTTAATACTTGGGCCATTTGTGCTGCTTAGTCCATCTCTTGTCGTTTGAAGTTATAGTTAAATATTGATGCTGCGGAAATGGTGGAGGATATTACCACAAGACTGTGCCCAGCAGGTATACTCGATGTCTTATTGTTGGCTGGCTTTTCTATAAAGAGCCTATGTGACAGTCCTTTAGCAGTGAGGTTGAGTAAAATTTATGGATTTCCATGGCTATTCAAGTTGAAAAAGTATGTGGTAAGGACATTATCCCCTGGCTTGAAGCTCTTGCGTCATTGCGAATAGAAGTATTTCGAGATTTTCCCTATCTGTACGAAGGCTCCATGGACTACGAGCTTTCTTATTTACAAACTTATGTGAATTGTCCTCAGTCAGTGGTGGTGCTCGTCAAGGATGGCTTAGAGGTGGTTGGCGCTTCAACTGGTTTGCCCTTAAGATTTGAGGAACCGGCTTTTCAAAAACCATTTCTAGATCAGGGATTTAATCCAAGTACTTTTTTTTATTGTGCTGAATCAGTGCTCTTGAGTAGATACCGTGGGCAAGGTCTGGGTAAGACTTTCTTTAAATTTCGGGAAAATCATGCAAAAAGCATCCAAGGGATTGGTAGTATTACTTTTTGTGTTGTTGAGCGAGAAGCAGATCACCCATTGCGTCCTCTGCATTATCGCCCTCTTGATGGTTTCTGGAAGTCGATTGGGTACCAGCCTCAACCGCAGATAACTGCAAAATACAGCTGGCCAGATCTGGGTGCTAAACAGGCGACTTCAAAAACTATGATGTTTTGGTTAAAGTCTTTGCACACTTGAGCGCTATAAATAAAGAATTTCTTGAGGGGCGATATGAAGTCAAACAACAAAGAGATGCGGCGTGAATTTTTAAGGTTTTTGGCGGCTAGTCCTCTGATCACAAGTTGGCAGGCACTGGCCGCAGAAACTGAAGAGTTATTAGGTACTCGTCTGCGTGACCCCTCGGATGTCATTAATGTTTTCGAAATGGAAAAAATTGCTAGCGAGAAGGTCCCACCGGCCCATTTTGGGTATCTTATCTCTGGCACTGACGGAGATGGAACTTTACATGCCAATCGGCTTGGCTTCACTCGTTTTCAAATCCACCCTCGGCGACTGGTCAACGTTAGCAAATTAGATACTTCTTTGAACTTATTGGGTGCTCAAGCAAATAGTCCGATCTTTCTGAGTCCACTGGGGGGTCTTGCAGCATTTCATCGGGATGGTGATACCGGGGTGGCCCGCGCTGCCGCTAAGAAGAATACACATATGGTTATCTCGACTCAGGCATCCCATCCCATAGAGGAGGTCATTGCCGCCCGTAATGGACAGTCTCTATGGTTTCAGTTGTATTCCACAAACAAATGGGAATACACCGAGGCTCTCCTGAAGCGAGCAGAAAAGGCTGGTTGTAGTACTGTTTGCCTGACTATAGATCTACCCGGTGGTAGAAATACCGAGACAGCCAGTCGTCTTGCAAGACATGATGATCGATTCTGTGAAGAATGCCATTACCCGGGCAAAACTAAGCCTATGTTTGAAGGTCTAGATATGCAAGGAGTGGGTTTGGTGGATTCCTCTCTAACTTGGGACGTCATACCTCGTATGAAAGAAGCTACTTCGATGAATATTGTCATAAAGGGCTTGGAGACTGCTTATGATGCGGATCGGGCTGTGGCGCATGGTGCGGATGGTATCTTGGTGTCAAACCATGGAGGTAGGGCAACTGATACCGGTCGAGGAACCATTGAGTGTCTGCCGGAAGTCATTGCTGCTGTTAATGGTCGAATTCCTGTGATGCTTGACGGTGGTGTGCGGCGCGGTACTGATGTTTTCAAAGCTCTGGCACTTGGTGCAAAAGCGGTGGGTATAGGCAGATCTTTTGCTTGGGGTTTAGGTGCTTTTGGTCAAGCTGGTGTCGAGAGAGTGATAGACTTGTTAAATCGTGAACTTGCTATTTGCTTGCGTGGCAGTGGAGTTATCTCTAGTAATGATGTACCCATGTATGCAGTGCAAGATCTGGGTTCAAGGCAGGCAGACTTAATCTATAAGGAGCTTCGTTAGGCGACTATTACCTAAAAAAAGAACTGTGTCTTTACGTTATGCCAGTAGATATTTTGATTTTCACACCCACTTACCTGGACGACACTAAAAAGAGAAATTTCAGATAAGAAATTACATAATCTTGACAAGCAATCACTTAATAGCAGAGTTGAATCGATGGCAGTAAATAAAGATCCAGGATTAATAGTCTGTATGCATGGGATCACTTCCCAAGGCTTTGACTTCAGAAAAACCATGGAAGGTTGGGCTAAGGCCGGCATAGTAGCTGTTGAGCCTGATTTAGAGAAAGCCCGAGATTATGAGCTAGAGCAAGGAGCTGGTGCTGCGCGTGCTTTGATGGATGATCTAGGACTTTTTGCTTACTCATCTACGAATCAGTTGTTTTTAGACGAGGAAGGCGAGCGCCGTGATAGGGCCCTAGAGAATCTGCGTTGGAAAGTTGAAATGGCTGCAAGTCTTGGCGCAGATAGATTAGTCATCCCTTCAACAGCTAGCATGCACCATACAGTAGAAAGTTACACGAAATTAAATGATTTTTTACTTGAAGAGGCAGAAATAGCTCAAGGGTATGGGATTCATCTCATGTTGGAGTTCACGCGCAATTCAAAACTGGTGAATAATCTGCGGACTGCTTTAGAAGTAGTTCGCCGCGCTGACCACCCTAATATCCGCTTTATGTTGGACTCATACCATTTTTGGGCTGGTCCGAGTAAATTTGAGGATCTCGACTTGATCTCTCCAGGGGAGATTTTTCATGTCCACTTTGCAGACACTCCGTTAGTGCCCACCTTAGAAATTGCTCAACAAAAAGATAGAGCTTTTCCTGGTGAGGGTATAGCTCCCTTACAAAAGATTTTAAACAAGCTGGTGAGTCTCGGTTATGACCGTGCCTTGTCATTAGAATTGTTCGATCCTGCTGTTCAAAATACTGATCCAGCGATCGTTGCGGCAAAGGCTATGGCTACCATTAGTCCTTATATCGAGCAGGCTAGGAATCAAGCAACCACGAATCTTCTTAGGCGTGAAGATTCAATGGAGCTTCCAATTTAAAGCCAAGTTTGTTTCTTTATGTTTGTTGACCTTTAAATCCTTACCTGTAATCACCAGAGGAAGATGATATGCCAAAGCGTCGTTACTCAACTCTTTTAGGATTCATAACCCAGCTTTGTTCAGAAATAGCTCTCTTTTTTCTTCCCCTGGTATTAGTTGGATTTAGTCAACCTACCTTAGCCCATCATTCCTTCGCGGCAGAATTTGATGCAGATACACAAGGAGAGCTAAGTGGACTCGTTACGCAAGTCAAATTCAGTAACCCACATGTAAGATATTGGATACAAGTACAGGATCATGAAGGCGAGCAGGAGTGGGAAATTCAAGCAGCAAGTGTCACTTCACTGCGTGCTCAGGGATGGACTGAAAATACTATAAAGGTAGGAGATACAGTTCACCTAAAGGGGCAACTTGGAAGAGGTGGTGCAAAAAAACTGTTTATTAGGGGTGGAGTTGTTGAAGGTGGTGCCGGTTTTGGAGCAGAATCTTCAGTGGCCAGACGAGACCCGCACCTAGTATATGCTGATCCTAATAAAGAATATGGCCGAGGGCAGGTTAATCAGGATCATCCCTTTGATATCAGTGGTGCTTGGCGTAATTCCTATAAATTTCGAGTTACTGTAGATGACTTTGAGCCTAAACCGACCCCTTTTACAGAGGAAGGTCGACGCTTGAGTAAAAGTTATACCAAGTACGATGACTCAGCTTTGCGTTGTATCGCTATTGGCTTACCTCGTTTATTTGGTAATCCTTATAACTTAGATATCTATGATGCCGGTGACCACTATCTCTTTCTTTATGTTGAGCATAATTCACCACGTCGAATATGGATGGATGGTAGAGTTATACCTGATGATGCAAGGGCAACTTCGAATGGATACTCTGTTGGACACTGGGAGAGTGAGAGGATATTAGTAGTTGAGACCTCTCACCTCCTAGCGGGCTGGTTGGATGGTTCCGGCTTGCCAATGTCTGGCGAGGGCACAAGAACAATAGAACGGTATGTTTTTAGTGAAGATAAATTGAGTGTAGATCGCACCATGACAATACATGATCCTTACTACACTCAGCCTCTTGTGCGTACTCGGGGTATGGCTCGTGAAGACGGTCTGGATGTGAGTGAACAGGAAAGTTGTGACCCAACTACGTACTACAGAGACTTGTTTGAAGCGGATCTCATAGAAAAATACCTTGAGGCAAACGCCTATTAATTTGCAAGTGAGGAATCGGAAGTTATTTTAAGAGGAGAAGTCCATGGTTCAATTAAATCGTAGACAAATGCTGCTTGCTATCTCAAAGGCTGCCGTTGCCTCGCAGCTTATGAGTTGTACTGACCCCGTCAGTGATACTTTGCTGCATCAACCTGAGACTGATTTACAGTTGGTGGCAGCCTTAGCCTATGATCTTTTTCCATTCCCTAATTTGGATCCTGTCATGTATGTTCAAGTAGCAGAACATATCTTGGCGGGATCAACCCCAACATTCGAGCAAGGGTTGCAAGAGTTGCGCACAGCCTCTGGGAATCTGCATTGGCTTGATCTAGATGAATCTTTACGTATTGAATTGCTTGCCAATGTTGAGAAGGAACCATTTTTTGCCCATTTACGGCAAGGGACTATCGAGATACTTTATCGTTCTACTGTGACTTTTGACATGATTGGCTATGGAGGATCAGCTATAGAACATGGTGGATATATTAATAGAGGGTTTGATCAGATTGACTGGTTACCCTTGACAGGGGATAACTAAAATGCCGGCAAAATTTTCTCTAGATGATGATTCAGTGGTTGTTATTATTGGTTCCGGTGCAGGTGGCGGCACTGTTTCTCGTGAACTCACCACCCGTGGTATTAAGGTGGTATGTTTGGAGGCAGGCCCGCGATTAGAGTTGAAAGATATTGTCAATAACGAAGCCGAAATGTTCGGTAAACTTACCTGGCTTGACCGTAGGATTGGCGAAGGCTATGCGCCAGATGGCTTGCCTTTGTGGAACGTTAAAGGTGTTGGTGGGACCACTACCCACTGGACAGCAAATTGCCCCCGTTTTCATGATTTCGAGTTTAAATCCTTATCTACTTATGGGGAGTTGGAAGACGCCAATTTAGCAGACTGGCCCGTAACCCTTGAAGAGATGGCACCTTGGTATGAAAAAGCTGAGAACATGTTAGGCGTTACAGGTACTCATGGCATAGAGCGTTTACCACCAAGTGCAAATTTCAAAGTAATGGAAGCGGCTGGTCGAGCAGTAGGATATCATGATATTGACACATACAATATGGCAATTAATTCTGCACCAAGAGATGGACGTCCTGCTTGTCTGCAACTTGGATTCTGTAATTCAGGTTGTGCCGTAAATGCAAAATGGACCACCCTTTTTAATCATATTCCCCAAGCAGAAGCTACCGATTACTATGATCTTCGTCCGCAATCTATGGTCACACGAATTATTACCGATGAAAAGGGTAGGGCTTCTTCTGTACGTTACAGAGATAAAGAAGGTGTTGAACATGAGCAGAAGGCCCGAGTAGTTTGAGTGGCTGGTAATGTTGTTGAAACCACTCGTCTATTGCTTAACTCTGCCAATGAACGTTTCCCCTTTGGTTTAGCTAACAGTAGTGACGAAGTAGGACGAAATTACATGCGCCATGTGATGGCAATGATCTTTGCATACATGCCTGGAAAAGTGGATTGGTATAAAGGGACAACCTGCGCAGGCGTCATTCGTGATGAGATCAAACATGATCCGTCTCGAGGTTTTGTTGGTGGTTTTCAGTACCACTTGTTAGCTCTTGGTCCTGAGTATATTGCTACCAACTTAATTCCGGGCGGTTGGGGGAAAGAATATGCAGAGTTAATGCTCAACTACGATAAAATTTCTGGCGTGATCATTACGGGTGAAGACCCTCCCCAAAAGAGTAACCGTATAACTCTCCATTCTACAGAGGTAGACCAGCATGGCTTACCGGTTCCAGTAGTCCATTACAATAAGCATAAAAATACCGATGCTATGTTGTCGTATGCCTATCGTCGTGGGCGCGAAATGTACGAGGCAATAGGGGCTACCAAGGTCTTCACGCATGAAGGTTTTGGCGCTACTCATAATATGGGTGTCTGTCGAATGGGTAATGATCCGGCTACCTCTGTCTGTAATTCTTATGGTCAAACTCACGATATACCTAATCTATTTATTTCAGATGGCTCTCTATTTACAACGTCAGCTTCTGCAAACCCGACACTGACTATTATTTCTTTAATGCTGAGACAATCTGAATATCTAGCTAATGAGCTAGAAAGTGGTGCCTTGTAGAAATGATACACTTTAATCAGCCTAGCAAAGAAAAAGCCCGGTTCCCCGGGCTTTTTTTGTTGTGCAATATTAGATAAACAAGGATTTATTTGAGAGGCTTTATATACTAGCGTGGGCTAAGTTTTACTAAGCGACCACCATCACCATCTTCAATAATCCATAAATTACCAGCTGGACCCTGCTTGATTCCTCGTATGCGTTTACCCATCACAAAGCGTTGTACCTCGCTTGCGTTGCCATTGTTCACGGCAACTCTCACGATAGACATGGAGGATAGGCCTGTCACAAAAGCAGATCCTTTCCATTCTGGAAATTGCTCTCCGTCATAAAAAATTACTGATGAAGGTGAGATTACGGGGTTCCACCATACTTTAGGTTTAGTGTACTTACCTTCTGTATCTGTGTCGTGATCGGGGATGATTTTACCGTTGTAATGGTTGCCGTTTGAAACATAGGGGTAACCATAGTTATTCCCAGCCTCTACCATATTAAGTTCATCACCCCCACGAGGTGCCATTTCTATATTCCATAGGCCTCCCGAGTTATCAAAAGCGATGCCCAGAGGGTTGCGATGCCCATAAGACCAGAGCTCTGCAGCGATGCCGCCTCGTGATTCAAAAGGATTCCCTTTTGCTGCTGAACCGTCGTCATTTAGTCGCATGATTTTGCCTAGATGATTATCTAACTTTTGACCTGGAGCTTTTTCTGGCTCTTCCGCAAAACTATTACGCTCACCTGCTGAAACAAAAAGATGTCCTTCTTGATCGAAGAGCAAACGATGACTAAAGTGCAGTCCACCCTCTACTTTAGGCAGGGCTCGCCAAATAACCTCCATATTTTCTAGCGCTGGTGTTTCAAGATTTAGAGTTCCTTTAGCAACCACAGCGCCACGGGTTTCATTTGGGCCAGCTTCAACATAACTGATATATATCAAATGATTATTGCTGAAATTGGGATGAATCTTTATATCGCCGAGACCTCCTTGAAAGAAGTAATCAATTTCAGGTGCTCCGGCAACCTCAGTTTTTTCGCCACTTTGTGTTACCAATTGAATGGTGCCACCTTTTTCAGTTACTAGCAGACGACCATCGGGAAGAAACTCAAGTGCCCACGGTTCGGCAAAAGATGTCACTGGAGTCGAGACAAAAGGATAAGGTTCTTGTGCCTTTAAACTCACAGAAACAAGACTAAGACAAAGTGCTGCAAGAATGACCAACTTTCTCAACATATTTACCTCTCTGATTAAATAACTAAACTAATTATTAACAAATATCACTGTTTCATAGATGTATAAGGTGCTAGTTACCCAGACGACGCTGAAGTAGATCTCCCAGTTTATTCGTCACTGCTTTTTCCAAAGCTCGTTTCAAGATTTTTTCAGCATTGGGACGACAACTAGGTGATGACACAGCTCCTCTACATACGATTGGTAAAGTGTAACCACCTAAATCATATTCATTTTCGGCAGAAGTCACAGTACTTGCATCTACAGAAACTTGTAAATCCATCGACATCGATCCGTCGTTGAGATTAGCTAGAATGCCATCTCCCTGTAATTGCCAGCCTGGTGCCATCAGGGAGAAATCTTGAGTAGCAACTACACCGGAGTTGAAAGCTAGAGTGGCATAGGTATTCTCAAATGGAGTAGTACCTCCTTGAGGTAAAGGTTGGAAACTGCCAGAGCGCAGTGAAGTTTCAACACTCTTTAGAACTGCTTGTATATCTGTGCCCTGTAGTTCTCCGTTACGAAGCATGAGCTTACCGGAACCATCTAAGTTTCTACGTAAGGTAACAGTGTCAGCCCCTTTTGTGGTCAGGGTGAGATTGAGATCGCTGATACCTGATAGATAGGAAGAGCCAGAGAAATCAGTAGTGAATTCAGCCAAAGAAATATTATTGAAATCGGTGTTTAACCTTGCCTCAACCTGACCACTGCGGGAATCTACTTGTAAGCTCGCTTGCGTCTGTCCCGAATAGAGTTCAGCTTTAAATGGTGAGAAAAACAGCAGCCCATCTTGAGCACGAACATCTAGTGAAACATTATTCATCTTTAATCCTTCAAGCACTAAAGAGTGTATTTTTAGTTGGCCATCAATTAAAAGTTTCTGCAGTGTTTCTGCTGGTATTGGAGTTGTTGCAGGAGTATCTTCTGGTGCTATTTGATTCAAGTGTGGTGTAAGGTAGCTGTCAGCATTAATCTCATCTATTTGCAGTTGAAATTGCGTGGCACGAGAAGCGAAATCACTCATACTCCAAGAACCAGTTATTTTGCTTTCATCGAGTTCTAGTTGCATGTCATTTAGATTAATACTATTCAAAGTGCCACCAAAACGGCTACTAAGCGCCAATCGTGTCAACGCCGTGCTATCTGCCATAGCTGGTAGTGGCAGGTTGAGTTGATTAAGAAAGTCTCTAGCGTTAAAAGGTGGTAGGGTAATATTACCAGTGAAATTAGGGGAGCTATTCAAGTCACGTAAGCGAAGTGTTCCACCTAATTGAAGATTCAAACCGCTTAGAGAAAAGTTTTCCATTTCTACCGAGTTTTCATCAAGATTTACTATAGAATCTGCAACCAGAGTAAGTCTTTCTAAAGAATTAGGTATCTGTGGATCCTCTACTACTAATTCTGCACGTAGAGGTGATAGGCGCAAGTTAGAGGGTGTGCCACCCACAAGCATATCTATAGTTGAAGTCCTAGCTACTGAAGAAATCTGATTAAAGCCTAAAGCACGCAGCAGTTCCTCCAAATTTTCTCCCTTTATGTTTAGCTCGCCAGAGACTATACCTTGTTGGTTTTGTAAGTCTCTCCCTTGCAACTGACCACTGCCTGTGAATCCTAACATTTTGCCTTTTAAGGTACTGAGATTAAGATTCCCACGAGCCATGTCCACATCGAATGCTGTATTGAAACTATATGTGCGATCGCTGACCCCTAAGCGTAGTTGCTCTGCTATAGTGTACAGAGGTAAGTCAGGACCAAAGAATGCTCCACTAATTTGCAATAGTAGAGGGAGATCATCACCCTCTCCATCAAGTTCACTTTCTAATTTAACATTCTGGAAATCAGTGAACTCCCTTGCGGAAAGTTTCCCCTTAATTTGTGATCCCAATAAGTCGAGATTGATCACAGGTACCGATAGTCTATGCGTCCCCATATCTGCGCTGCTTTCCCATTGAATACGAAAGTTTTTTTCCGGTACTCGAGCCAGTTCAGCGGCAACACGATTTATTGGAGAGTTTTCACCTCCATGAATTATACCTATCACCTCTACAAGTGTGGGCAAATCTGGGCCAGCAGCATCTAACTTGGTAGTGATTGCTGTGTCTGTGGTGCCATAGCCCTGCAAACTGAGATCGCCATTGATATCAGCGTTAAGGAGTTTTGCTTGCAAAGTGGGGATAGTAAAGTTTCCTGCGCCTAAATCCCCATTAATGTTGGCAATGATATTGAATTGACTGTCCAGTTTAGCAATTCGTTGAGCTAATTCAGGATAATTAAAAATGCTGAACCAAGTAGCTAGGTCACTTCCTCTAGCACTGGTATTGGCTGCTATTAGTGCGCGGCTACCCATAAAATTTGATGCATTGATCTGTGCATCAATTTCAGTATCCAAAGCGCGCAGTTCCATATTCTCTAAGCTAAAGGTTCCAGCATTGATATCAATACCTATCGCTGTGCGTAACCTTACGATGGTACTACCCTCAGGTACAGTTGGCCCTTTGAGTATAGTTTGAAGGGTGAAAGGTTCAAGACGATAACGACCAGCATCTAGGTCATATAAAACTGTACCACCTGCCGTTGTTTCAACGTTGAGATTAGAGGGACTGGCACTGGCGTAAAAGGATAATGATAAATCTAGAGGCTGCCCATAAATCAGTTGGCCTATGGAAAGGTTTAGTTTGCTAAGATTGAAACTCTTGTTGGTAAAGTCGTCGGTGTAGTTAATACTTAGGTCTCGGATATCTACGCCACCAAGGACTACATCATTGATTAAGTCGCTGCTACTGAAAGACAAGGAATTAGATTTTGGATTTGATTGATTCGATGTAGAAGATGTTAAAGTATTATTGCCTAAAGCTTGTGTAATGCTAGACCAGTTATCCCGACCATTAGCAGCAACCTTAAGGTTCAGCGCGAGGCCATCAACAATAACTGTGTCGATTTCGTACCTGCCCCTCAGCATGGGAAGAGTTTTTAGTCTGAGGGCAATCTTATCAGCACTAAATATTGGCAGGTTACCAAAGCCAGTAGCATTAGCAACTTGTACTTCTTGTACTTGTAGACCGAGCCATGGATAAAATTGAAGTGCCACTTCTCCATTTATGCTTAATTCACGCCCTGTACGTTCGGAAAACTCATCGGTAACCCAAGCTTTGAAGTCTTCTGCCTGAATATTTAATACCCAGAGTACTCCCCCTCCGACCATAAGGAAAAAAACGAGGAATAAACTTAAAATTAGGCCAATAAAGCCACGCATGTGCTCCTCCGTTAGCTTAAGTCTTCATACTATCACAAGCTTGGCTATTGGGAGGAATTTCTATTCAGATCAACGTTGTTTTAGCCTCAATACCCAGGCATTGTGTACTATCTGTGCAAGGTTTGAGTGTTATGGTTCTCAGTAGAGTGTTTCTCGAGCGAAAATGGAACCTGCGACTAGTCTTGTGGGGCCTCATCTTTGTATGGCTGCGTGTTTGACATGGAAATCTCTACCAGATTGTTGGATTGTTATTAAGCTTCTTGGATATGCGAAATTCGAAACCGTATAGAAAACCAGAGCTGTAATCATGAGAGTGCTAGTTAATATTTACGGGGAGCAATCATTCATCAGTATTGAATAGATCTCTACTGTAGACTTTTTCTTTAACTATCTCCAGTTCAGAGCTGAGTCTATTCGCCAGAATTAGATCGGAACTTTCTAAAAAATAGTCTAAATCTTTGAGCACGATAATACCGTTATAGCTTTCAGTTTTCCAAGTTGGTTCGTAAATTTGTAGGGCAACACCCATTTTTTGAAGTCGCTGCATCACACCCTGAATACTGGAGGTGCGATAGTTATCACTACCTGCTTTCATGATAAGTCGGTAAACACCAACTTTTTTTGGAAGATGGGCAGAGACTTCCTCTGAGATAAAATTCATTCTTGTGTTGTTGGCGTCAACTATGGCATTAATTAGATTTTGAGGAATGTCGCAATAATTCGTTAGTAGCTGGCGAGTATCTTTAGGTAAGCAGTAACCACCATAACCAAAACTTGGGTTGTTATAGTGCTGGCCAATACGAGGGTCTAAGCAGACGCCATCAATGATCTGACCTGTATTAAGCCCTCGAGTGGCCGCAAAAGTATCAAGTTCATTAAAGTAGGCTACGCGCATAGCTAAATAAGTATTGGCAAAGAGTTTGATAGCTTCGGCTTCGGTAGGGTTCGTAAATAGAATTGAAGGATCTTCTAGTAGTGCTCCCTGAGCCATGAGTTTAGCAAAACGATCTGCCCTTGTTGATTGTTCCCCAATAACGATACGTGTGGGATAAAGGTTATCATAGAGAGCTTTACCTTCACGGAGGAATTCTGGAGAAAAAATAAGATTTTCAGTTCCAAGTCTTTTTTTAGCCTCTGCAGTGAAGCCTACGGGAACAGTGGATTTAATCACCATGACGGCTTTGGGGTTAATTCTTTTCACTTCCTCTATGACAGATTCCACCGAAGAAGTATCAAAAGAGTTAGTGTTATGATCATAGTCGGTTGGTGTCGCAATAATTACAAATTCGGCCTCACGAAATGCTAATTCAGAGTCTGTAGTTGCAAGTAGGTTAAGACTACCATTGCCCAACCATTCTGGGATGTCCGGATCTTCTACAGGAGATTGTTCTTCATTGAGCATGTCAACCTTGGCTTTCAATAGATCGAGGATGACAACTTGGTTATGACGGGCAAGCACGATGGCATTGGCCAAGCCGACGTAACCAATACCTGCTACAGCAATTTTAGTCATAATAAAATTATCAACTTTTGAACAATAAATTCTATATTAGCCTGTAATAACAAACCTTAGGTTAATTTTCTTAAAAAAAACTTAATAATAGATAAGAGTTGTAGAGGATATAAATTGAGAGTAGGAGGATTCCTCCTTGCCGAGGTATGATTGACCCCGTCTTACGAGGTCGTAATAAAAACAACAATAATATAGTCATAAGACTCATGGTTGAAATATCACGAACCAATAAGTTAGGGTTCAGAGTGAGTTGTGATATTGATCCGGCAATACCTACCACAGCTAAAGTATTAAAGAGATTCGATCCAATGACGTTACCCAAGGCTATGTCATGCTCACCTTTTTTTAGTGCCGTGAGCGAGGATGCTAGTTCAGGTAAGGATGTTCCAAACGCGACAATGGTCAGTCCGATAAGTTCATCACTAACTCCCAACTGGCTAGCAATATTCACGGCACCCCAAACAAGTATGCGCGAGCTGCCTATCAACACTAGGAGCCCTGTTGCTAACTTAAAGGTGGCCTTTGCTGTGGAGATTTGCTTTGTATTGAGCTCTTGTTCTAATTGACTATTGAAGGAGCCTGCATTTTCTTTGCGTGAACGCCAAACCGAATAAATCATGATCACCGCGAATAGCACCAACAACACAATTCCGTCAACTCTGGATAAGGACCCATCTAAAAGTTGAAGGATTGCGATGAGAGTTGCCAAGATAAGTAAGCTGAATTCACGCTTGAATACAGATGAATTTACGGAGATAGGAGCTAGAATTGCAGTGAGTCCTAAAATAAGGCCTATATTAGTAATGTTTGAACCGTAAGCATTACCAAGAGCTATACCTGGATTTTCTTGTAAAGCTGCCAGTAAAGAAACTAATAGTTCTGGCGCTGAGGTCCCGAAACCGACGATTACCATACCAATAATAAGAGGGCTGATGCCTATTTTTTTGGCACAAACTGCTGCGCCATCAACAAAATGGTCAGCGCTGATAACAAGAAAGATCAGCCCAAACAGCAGAGCAGCGAACGAAAGAAGCATAAAAAAAGCCAAAGAAAAAAGTTGGATGTATCTCTGAGCGTAGAAAAATATTGGGCTCATTATTGTATGATCTTACAAGTAAAGATAATTCATCTTCTGTTAACTTTCAATTCA
>JAYPEI010000023.1:0-28793 GCA_038125665.1 Enterobacteriaceae bacterium | reverse complement strand
TCAGTTACTCCATAGATGTAGTCATGTTACTTACAACGTCAGGACCGCGATTTGGTTTACAGAATCTTTACTTTTCTTCCTGGAAACTTAGGCTTAGTATGATTTAGATCAAAAAATGCCTAATATACGAATTAGGAAAATGATTAAAACAAGTCTATGTTTTCAAGCAATTTTTTTATCAATATAAATAACAAGATTGCTTCAATGGGAGATTTTATATCTTGAAATCTATACTAGCTGAGTTTCTAGGCACTGCCTTGCTTGTGACAACTGTCGCTGGTAGCGGGATCATGGGCGAAACTCTTGCGTCGGGAAATATTGGCATAGCTCTCTTGGCAAATAGTATTGCTACTGGAGCTTCTTTGTATGTATTGATAACAGTCATTAGCCCAATTTCTGGAGCGCACTTCAATCCCTCTGTGTCTTTGATGTTCTGGGCAGAAAAAAAATTAACATTTCGTGATCTAATTCATTATCAAGTTGCACAAATAACAGGTGGTATTTTTGGGATTTGGCTTACTCATGTAATGTTTAGCCAGGCAATAATCCAATTTTCTGCCAAGCCTCGTTACTCAATGGGCTTGTTGGCCAGTGAATTGATAGCAACTATTATCCTACTGGCAGTGATTCGAATAACAGTAGCTCAAGCTAGAGAAAAAGTAGCTACTGTAGTTGCCTTGATAGTAACATCAGGGTACTGGTTTACTTCATCTACTTTTTTTGCGAACCCTGCAGTAACAGTAGCAAGAGCATTTACTGATACCTTTGTAGGCATAAAACCAGAAGATGCTGGTGTTTTCTTAATGATCCAACTGTTAGCGAGTGTAATTACAATACTTTCAATAAAATTTATTTCTAGCGAAGCAAGCATCTCAAAGTAAAGTGTCAAATTTTATGAGAGTGTGTAATGAAAAAAATTAAACTGATGATTCTTTTAATGCTTACAGCACCTTTGGTGACTATACTTGTTTTTTTATGGTTACATTTTTTTTCAAATCCCATGGGTTAAATTTAACTAGTGCATAAAAAGCCTTATTTGCTATCTAAGAAATGTGTCGTTTGCGACAAACTTTTCTATTGGCGAAAAAAATGGGAGAAAGTTTGGGATGAGGTAAAATATTGCTCAGAACGCTGCCGTAGAAACAGCAAAGCTCTGGAAAAATTAACGCAGAGATGACGAAGTTAAATAATAAAATGTGTAAACTTAAAAATCACATTTCACCCTATTATTAACCCGAGAAATTATGACTTAGTTCTTCAGAAAGAGCTGCCCCGAGTAAAAACTTCCATCAATTTCTATCTACTTTGCTATGGCCTCGTTATGGTAGGGTCACGAATCTAAGTTATATAGTCGACTTTACAGTCTTGATGGCCTCAGCGAGCTGGAACCAGTGAATTATTCTTCTCTCTTTCGATTAAATCGTAATGATCGTAAAGATTTATTAAGTTTTTTTAGATGATTTTTAAGCCCTTCTCCCCGAAGACGCGCAACACCCATGGCGAGTACATCTATTACAACAAGATGTGCGATACGGGAAGATACTGGAGTAAAGGCATACTCACTTTCTTCTACATTAATATGAATAGGGAGATCGCATAGCTTAGCAAGTGGAGTCCCTAAAGGAACTAATCCAATCACTTTAGCACCAGCTTCACGTGCTAAGTTCACGCTTTGAATTAGTGCTTTTGTCAGCCCCGACTGTGAAATAGCTACCACCACATCTGTTGATCTAAGTGCGATAGCTGACATGTGCTGAATGTGAGGGTCTGTGTATGCGGCAGCTGCTACTTGTAATCTAAAAAACTTGTGCTGAGCATCAATCGCAACAGACCCAGAGGCGCCAAAACCATAAAACTCTACTCGGCTAGCGTTACTAAGTGCTGTGATAGCCGCATCCAGTGCTTTAGCATCTAACTCATCTCGGATTTTCAATAACATGCCGACTGTAGAATCGAACACTTTACGATTCACATCTGCCATAGAGTCAAGCTCATTGACAGAGAATTGAATATATTGTCCGCTACTACCTAAATACTGAGCCAGCTGCAACTTGAAAGATTGAAAACCATCAAAACCTAATGCACGAGCAAATCGAATTACTGTGGGCTCGCTTACACCTGAGGCTGTTGCTAAATCTCCAATCCGCAAAGGGAGTACCGATGCCGGGTCCCGGAGAACAAACTCTGCCACCTTCCTTTCAGAGTTACGAAGGTCGCTAAGTTGTGTTTGTAGACGATGCAATAAGTTGATGCTTTCCATGTGAACCGAGTGATTTTTTGAAAAAAGATAACTCAGTAAAACATGGTTTACTCTGAAAACAAACTCTCTTGTTCCACTGGGTTTTCATCTATGAGAGCAACTATCTATACAGATGCTCCACAGTGATTGCCTGTGGAGTGGGTGATTAAATAGGGACTACGTTTTCCGCTTGAGGTCCCTTGGCACCCTGAGAAACAGTCATCTTTACTTTTTGACCTTCCTTCAGTGTTTTACGACCCTCAGCTTGAATTGCGGAATAATGAACGAATACGTCTTTACCGCCAGCCTGTTCAATGAAGCCAAATCCTTTTTCGTCATTAAACCACTTTACGGTACCTTCAACTTGCTCTGCCATAAATGTCTCGTATTACCTAATGCCTGAACTCAGGCTTGTTGAAACCATAGTCAATATTTGACTGAAACTATAAATACCTCGATCAAATCTTTTCAAAATGCTCATCAAACACTGATTTAAAGGTCGAGGATGTGGCCATACTAGCAAGAAATTAAATACTTGCCTATTGGGCTTGATGATTCCTTACTTTATTCACTTTTTTCCTGGATCGCAGCGACTTCTATCCTGTGTCATAATCCGCCCCCATGGATATTTCACACATTATTGACTCATTAAATCAAGCTCAGAGGACGGCAGTTACTAGTGATGCGCCTAATCTTCTGGTTCTAGCTGGTGCGGGTAGTGGAAAAACGAGAGTACTGGTCCATAAAATTGCTTGGATGGTAGAGGTTAACCGAGTATCTCCCGGCGCTATTTTGGCGGTTACATTTACTAATAAAGCGGCTAATGAAATGCGTCACCGCATAGAGCACCTGCTTGAAAGACCAAGTGGAGGTATGTGGGTAGGTACATTCCATGGGCTTGCCCACCGTTTATTGCGCGCACACCCAGAGGAGGCGGGATTGGGTGAAAACTTCCAAATTCTTGATTCTGACGACCAGCAGAGACTAATAAAAAGAACGATACAAGCTCTCTCATTAGATGAAAGCCGATGGCCGGCTCGACAAGTACAGTGGTGGATTAATCAGCAAAAAGATGAGGGTCTACGACCAGAAAATATTGAGAGCTTGGGAGATGAATTCACGCGCACCATGGTTGAGATTTATGCCGCTTATGAGCTGGCTTGTAAGCGTGGCAATATGGTGGACTTTGGGGAGCTGCTGCTCAGATCGCATGAACTTTGGTTAAACCAATCGGGGCTCCTGGCTTATTATCAACAACGGTTTTCACATATTCTGGTAGATGAATTTCAGGATACCAATACCATTCAATACGCCTGGTTAAGAGTTTTAGCGGGTAATCAGAGCCAGGTAACAGTAGTGGGTGATGACGATCAATCAATTTATGGTTGGCGTGGCGCCAGAATCGAGAATATTCAGCATTTTACGAGTGATTTCAAACCCTCAGAAGTTGTCCGTTTAGAGCAGAACTATCGCTCGACTAACACCATTTTACAGGCCGCCAATAAGCTTATTGAGCATAATAGTGGCCGACTAGGAAAAGAACTTTGGACTGAAGATAAAAAGGGCGAAAAGATTACGATTTACGGTGCTTTTAATGAACAAGATGAAGCTAGGTATATCAGTGGTCAACTGCAAAACTGGGTACAACAAGGTCGGCGTAGGGATGAGGTAGCGATTTTGTATCGAAGCAATGCGCAGTCAAGAGAGTTAGAAGAAGCCTTGATACGCGTGGGTATGCCCTATCGAATTTATGGAGGATTTCGTTTCTATGAGAGGTTAGAAATTCGAAATGCTATGGGGTATCTGCGATTAATTGCCTCTAGGTATGATGATGCAGCTTTTGAGCGAGTTATAAATACACCAGTAAGAGGAATGGGAACGGTAACTTTGGATGCCCTGCGGACTCTTGCAAGAAGTGAAGGTAGCTCCATGTGGGAAGCTTCTCAAAAAGCAGCAAATGAGGGATTGTTGGGCGCTCGTGCATCACAAAATTTGGCAGCATTTTTGCAGCTTATTAACGAAATGCATGACTACTCAACTGAACATTCCTTGGCTGAAGCTATGGACTTCATCATTAAGCAAAGTGGACTCATAGCACATCATGAGAAAGAAGGTGGCGAAAAGGCTCGTTCAAGACTGGAAAACCTTGATGAATTGATTAACGCTGCCAAGTCTTTCGAGGTCAGTGCGTCTCGGGGATCAAGCGAGCTCACGCAGATAGAGCTTATCACTCAGTTTGTTGATCAAGCTGCTTTAGATGCTGGTGATGCTCAGGCTGATGAGTTTGAGGATGCGGTACAACTAATGACCTTACATTCGGCGAAGGGCTTGGAATTTCCTTTGGTTTTTGTTGCTGGATTAGAAGAGGGACTTTTTCCTCACAGGATGTCCGCAGATAGTATTGAAGGGCTCGAAGAGGAACGCAGGCTCTGTTATGTGGGAATAACTCGAGCCATGGAAAAACTACAATTATGCTATGCAGAGTCTCGCCGCATGCATGGGGAAGAAAGTTTCACTAGACCATCAAGATTTTTAAAAGAGATCCCAGCAGACCTCAAAGAGGAAGTTCGTATTAAAGGACAGGTGCAAAGGCCAGGTAGTTGGCATAGCGCTCCCTCTACTGCTACAACTAATTTTGGTTATAGCAGTGGAGAGATAGCCCTTGGGCAGCGTGTTCGCCATGCAAAGTTTGGTGAGGGAGTTGTCCTGAACTGTGAGGGACAGGGTGATAATGCCCGTGTTCAAATAAACTTTGATGAGGTTGGGGGTAAATGGTTAATTATGGGCTATGCTAATCTCGAACTTTTGTAGGGACATAAAAATTATGAGAGCTCATCAGGTTAAAGTAAGCATACTTTAAAGGAGAGAAATTAAACCATGCAGATATTTACTTCATCTATTATCAAAAGCATATCACTTAGTATTGCATGCCTAGCATTTGTGTCTTGTGGCGGTAATGAAGAGACACCAGTAAATGCGCAAACCCCAGAGCAAAGCTGGAATTGGAAAATGGTGACAGCATGGCCAAAAAACTTTCCTGGTTTGGGAACCGCTCCAGAGCGATTCGCCGAGATGGTAGAGGAGATGAGCGGTGGCCGGATGAAGATAAGGGTTTATGGCGCAGGTGAGCTTGTCCCTGCACTTGAAGTCTTCGATGCGGTTAACCAGGGCACGGCTGAAATTGGCCATGGATCTGGGTACTACTGGAAAGGGAAAGTGCCCGAGGCACAGTTTTTTAGCGTGCTGCCTTTTGGCATGAATGGTCGTGAAATGGAGGGGTGGATCTCTTATGGAGGGGGACAGGCTCTGTGGGATGAGCTTTATGCGCCTTTTAACTTAATCCCAATGCGGGGAGGAAACACAGGTGTTCAGATGGGGGGCTGGTTTAACAAAGAAATAAATTCAGCTGCCGATTTTCAAGGGCTCAAAATGAGAATCCCAGGTCTTGCGGGTGACGTCCTCACGCGCCTAGGTGGTGTTGTGGTCAATATTGCTGGAGGAGAGCTTTATACGGCAATGCAAACGGGTGTTCTAGATGCCACTGAATGGGTGAGCCCTTATAATGATCTTGCCTTTGGTTTTCAGGAAATTGCAGAGTATTACTATTATCCTGGATGGCACGAGGCTGGCACAGTCATTGAGTTTATTTTCAATAAAGAAGAGTTTGATCAGCTACCTTCAGATATGCAAGCAATTTTGCGCACAGCTGCTCAAGCTACTGACTTGAGCATGACAGATGAGTTTACTGCTCGCAATGCGATTGCTTTACAGGAATTTGCTGATAAGCACGGAGTAATTCCACGCAAGTTTCCAGATGATTTATTACGGCGCTTAAAAGAAGAATCTGCGATAGTGATAGAAGAGCTTGGTCACTCTTCCCAAATGGCGGAGCGTATCTATGCTTCCTATTTAAAATTTGAATCTCAATCTAAAGCATGGCGTGAAATTTCTGAGGAAGCTTATGACAAAGCTCGAGAACTCTAATTTTTTAACAAAAGGATTATTTTTAAATTCAAATTAGAGTGAATGATTGATGCACGATAGGAGAAAAAAAGCTTTTTCCTACAAAGTAGCCGGAAGCCATGTAGCGAGTTCTGGAAAAAATGCTAATAGCATTAAAATACTAAGCTGAATAAAGATATAAGGAATTACACCCTGGTAGATCTCGCCAGTTTTCAATTCGTCCCCAGTAGCACCTCTTAAGTAGAATAGTGCAAAACCAAATGGGGGCGTTAGAAAAGAAGTTTGTAAATTCACCGCCAGCATTACCCCTAGCCATATAGGGTTTAAGCCCATTGCTAGTAACATAGGCCCAACTATTGGAACCACCATGTAGGTGATTTCGATGAAGTCTAGAATAAAGCCAAGTAGGAACACGATAAGCATAACAACTATCGTAGCTCCTATCACTCCTCCAGGAATAGCCTCGAATATACCCTCAACAACGACATCTCCTCCAAAACCACGAAAAACAAGAGAGAAAATAGAAGCACCAATTAAAATCATGTAGACCATTGACGTGACTTTTGTTGTATTAAAGGCCACCTCACGTAAGATTGAGTAACTGAATTGCCCCCTGATCAAGGCAAGAAGGCTTGCACCGAAAGCCCCAATTCCTGCAGCCTCAGTTGGTGTTGCCGCACCGGTGATAATTGATCCAAGAACGCCAAAGATAAGAATTAGAGGAGGAATCAGTCCGCCAACAAGGGCACGTATTAAACCTGTGTCCGATCCATTCAGGTCCTCGGCTGTTGCAGCCGGAGCTAATTCAGGTTTCAAACGAGAAATAATTAAAACATAGATTAAGTAAAATACCACTAACAACAATCCAGGCAATAAAGCACCACTAAAAAGATCTCCCACAGAGATAGTTTCCGTTGCAAACACGCCTGAACGTAGCTGAGCTTGTTGATAGGCATTAGACATCACATCACCAAGAAGCACTAGCGAAATGGAAGGTGGAATAATTTGACCCAAGGTACCAGTGGCACAAATGGTGCCACTGGCAAGAGAAGGGCTGTAGCCAGCACGCAGCATGGTTGGTAGGGACAGCAGGCCCATAGTTACAACTGTGGCTCCTACAATCCCTGTGCTAGCAGCAAGTAGCATACCTACTAAGATTACAGAGATTCCGAGACCACCAGGGAGTTTGCCGAATAGTCTGGCCATCCCTGTGAGTAGATCTTCGGCAAGTCGAGATTTTTCAAGCATGACCCCCATGAAAATAAACATGGGGACCGCATAGAGGTTACTGTTTGTAATAATACCGTAAAATCTTGATGGCATAGCATTTAGGAATGATGAATCGAAAGTACCTGTTAAAATACCAATCAAGGCGAATAATATTGATACACCACTGAGTGTGAATGCCACCGGATAACCCACCATCAGTAGTAAACATATAATCAGAAATAGTAGTGCGGGCATCAGCTCAAACATCAGGAATCCCTGAGCAGTATTGTGTTAATACTCTTGAGTGCTTCACTCAGAGCCTGCAAAAAAATGAGAGCTGACATCAGAATAATTAATGATTTTAAAAGATACACATAGGGCAGTCCGCCTGAGTCCGCTGAACCTTCCAAGAGACTCCATGATTGTGTTACGTAATCCCAGGAACTGATACTTATATAAAGTATTACCGGAATAGTTAATAAAATTGAGCCCAGGAGATCAATAATCGCTTTGGAGCGCAAGGAGAAACGATGATAGAAAACATCAACACGTACGTGAGCATTTTCTTTTAAAGTAAAAGCGGCACCAAGCATAAAAATTAATGCATTGCTATACATTATGAGTTCCTGAATCGCCACGGAGCCCATACCAAAATAATATCGAGTGACAACAACGTAACAGGTTGTTAGTACCATCAGCGGAGCGAATATAGCTGCCAGCTTGCCAAATTGTTGGCTAAGCCAATCTAGTGCGGTGATGACGAGAGTAAACCGTGTCATCTGCGCTCGAAGGAACGAAGTGTAAATTCCCAAGTTGCTTGATCAGTGAGTTCTAGCATCAAGTTACCATAAGTTTGGGAGCGATAAATTATGGTGGGTATAGATAAAATTCCATCAGAATAAACGGCTCGTTCTTGATTTGTATCTGTCAGTCGATAAATCTGATTCTGTCTTAGTTTGAACCTATAATCGGGGGGTGTGCCTACCAGATCGAAGCTCATCCTGTAGAGCTTTCCCCTGTACTCTACTGCGGCTGTAAAAGTGTAGCCATTAAAATAGCCAAGCTCTTCCCCGAGAAGACCTGTGGGTGGCAGGTTGCTGCTATCTGCGACATAAACTTTAGTAAAAATAACAAAGTCGTTACTGGTTAGGTCTCCATCAGAGCGAACTATTGGTACATCCGTGAAGGCACTACCAAGTGTACCACTGTAATCTAGGGTGGTACGGGCAGCTATGGCGTCGACTACACTCATGCCGTTACCTAAGACTTTGGCAAAAACCGTGAAGCCCCCGTTCTGGTTATCTAAGTTAAAAGAATTATCAGCCAGATTGATAAACCACTCGTTGGTGGCACTGTTAGGATCATTACCTAACTTAGCCATGGCAAGGGTTCCACGCAGGTTCGACTCTTTAAATTCATTTTGCACGGCAGGGTCTGCGCTTACTTGCTCAGCCAGCTTGGTTGCATCATTAAAGTAATATCCGCCACCCTGAACGACAAAGCTTGGAATATTTCGGTGAATTATTGTTCCGTCGTAGTCCCCGCGCTCTACATAGTTTAGGAAGTTGGCCACAGTTAGAGGGGTAATGTCATCGTATAACTCTGCACAAAAGTTTCCCAAATTACTCTCAAAACATACAGTTGTGCGTTCCTGAGCTGAGGCTGACCCTACCCACATCCAGCTCGAGCTAATAATGGTCATGATCATAACGAGACCGGGTATACGAGAGGGCATCACCTTGTTAAGAGTAATTCTGAGAATTACAAGAAGTTCAATAATGGAGGTGTATTTTTTGACGCCACTAAACATGGGAGCTTGTCCTGAAGAGCCTAAGCAAACAGGGTAGGAGGATAACATAAATCAGGGTGAAAGTTTGCTGAAACTACTGCTTGGTTCTGTTTTAAAAAACCTCTTACAAACTACGCTCAAGCTTTACCTTACATGGAAACTTCTATTCAACCCCTCATAAACTTTATTAATTCATTAAATAAATTTACCAAAAATTTACAAAAGCTTAAAAGCAAATTCACTTGGGTTCCCTATTCTCCGCGTCGAAGCACTTAAATACTCAATTTGGAGCATACTGATGCGTTTTAATACAAAACTGTTGGCGAAAACATTGCTTTGTGCTGCTGTGGCCACCACTGCTGGTGCAGCTGTCCCTCCCGCTAAGCCAACGGGGACCTACGGTACTGCAGGTATAACAAGCACGGGCAACTTTAACCTTGGAGTGTCGATCAATAGCGGCGCGAGTCACCAGTCCAATGATGGAAGCAAGTCATACTCTTCTGTCCCTTTTGAGACACCAGCCATTATTGATATGGTAATCAAACCACTGTCTGCCGATATTGGAAAGGACGCAAGCATTTATGTTGTTGTCTGCACTGGAGGAAAGTGTTACCAGTGGACCGCAACCGGAATGAAGCAGTGGTCTCTGGGCAGTGATGGTGTGGGCGCGCTCGAGCCTTACCTGATTGCCACCCTTGAGGCTTCACACCATATCCAGACCGAAGACCTTGGAGCCGCATTGTCCTCAATCGGGGTAAGCCTTGCGGGTAAGCAAACTAACATCCAGGTTGGTTACATGGCCGACGGGGGAGATCTTCATTACTCAACACGTTCCACCTCTCGTTACGACTCTGAGCCGTCATCGGTTTGTCCAGACGGAAGTGCGCCTGTTGACGGTGTTAACAAGCCACTCTGTGAGATAGGTGGGACTTACTTATCAGATGTTCACCTGACAAATAATTTTGAGTACTCACTGACCTCAGTAGCATACTTCGGTGGTGATAATTCAAACAATGTGACGCTCACAGTAGACCCAGGCGTGACCATATATGGTGTAGGTGGTCAAGTTGCTTTGACCCTGATGCGTGGATCTAAGGCCTTTATTAATGGTACTCCGGCTCATCCCGTGGTGATGACAGCCGCTGAAGATGCAACCGGTGATGTAGACACTACATCACGTTCACTGTGGGGCGGTCTAGTTCTTAATGGAAACGCTGTTATCAATGGCTGCTCTGAGGGAGTTGCAGTATGTGAAGCCCTGTCAGAGGGTGTGACCGCAACTTACGGCGGTAACGATGATCATGACAGCAGCGGCGCGATGACCTACTTCCAGGTGAAGTATGCAGGGTATGCCTTCAATGCAGAGGATGAGCTAAACGGTATCGCTTTCCAGGGCGTAGGTGACGGCACACTCGTTGACTACGTGCAGGTATACAACGGCTCAGACGATGGTATCGAGTTTTTTGGTGGTACAGTTGGTTTGAAGCACGTTTTAGTTGTCGGTGCATCTGATGACTCCATTGATTGGACAAAAGGCTACCGTGGAAAGATTCAGCACGCAGTGATCGTGCAGACTGATCAGGGCGACAAAATGTTTGAGATGGATAACAACGGCTCAGCAAACGATGCTCTGCCGCGTGCGAAGCCATACATAGCAAATGTGACCGCATTGGGATCGGCAACGGGCGCTGCAAAAGGCGGTTTAAAGATCCGTGAGGGAACTGGCGCTAAGTTCTACAATATGATCATACAACGTCAAACTACTGCAGTCTGCTTCGATATCGACCACGACTCCACGTACACGAACGCCGGTACGCCTTCTGCATTAACAGGAAACCTAACCATTGAGTCTTCAGTCGCGTACTGCACAGATGGTGGCGAGGCGGTACTAGGTAAAGATTCCTCGAGCGACCCATGGACAGAGTCTGATTGGTTCAATGCTCAAGCTAATAACTTTGAGGAAAACTTAGATTTCGGCATCACTGGTGATACAGATTACGTCACTGAAAGCTCTGCCCGCTTCTTAAACCCAGCGGCAACTAAAACAGCAGTCGACGTTCACACTGTTGATAGCTGGTTTGATAGCGTGGACTACATCGGTGGTGTTGATAGTGATGCCAACGACTGGGCGAGCGCAAGCTGGACCTTTTGGCCAGCAGAGTAATTAACTACCCTGTAGTTGATGAAACACAGCAATCTACAGTCATTTAAAACACGCAGAGCCAACACCCTACCCTGGTGTTGGCTTTTGCTTTGAGAAGAGACTATGAACAAGACCAAAAAGTTACTAACAATCGCCATTAAAGCAGGTACAGCCTTTAGCAGC
The DNA here is from genome assembly GCA_038125665.1 of Enterobacteriaceae bacterium. Classification (GTDB taxonomy): domain Bacteria; phylum Pseudomonadota; class Gammaproteobacteria; order Pseudomonadales; family Pseudohongiellaceae; genus CAILUG01. The sequence continues at coordinate 17,267 of JAYPEI010000023.1, read as the reverse complement.
GTTGCCTTCCTTACAACATTGCATGCTCAGGATGATGCAATAGCAGAGGGTCGCATCCCTGTGATGGGTGGGGACATAACAGAGATAGTAACCCTAGGTCAGTACGTGCCTGATGAAAAGAGAGCAACAGCTTCAATCAGCAACGTGCTGGATTCAGAGATGTTTGCGCGTGCGGGTGACTCAAATGTGGCTGATGGTTTAAAACGAGTATCAGGAATAAATCTTGAGGGTGGCAAATTCGTATTTATTCGTGGACTCGGAGAAAGGTACTCTAGCTCTGTGCTTAATGGATCTATATTACCTAGCCCTGAGCCGATAAATCGGGTGGTTCCACTGGATATGTTTCCCCAAGGGATCATTGAAAGTGTTCTGGTGCAGAAAACCTATTCAGCAAAATACTCAGCTGAGTTTGCGGCTGGTGCGGTAGAAATGCGGACAAAGGTTGTGCCGGATGAAAGCTTTATAAAGTTAACAAGTGGCTTTGGGTATTCTGGCAACACTACTTGGGATGATGGCTTTGTTTATAACAGAGGAGGAACCGATTGGCTTGGGAAAGATGATGGAACTCGTGCAATACCTGAGCTGTTAAAACAAGCAACCGCTGGTGATAAAGAGTTAAAAGTAAATAATTTCTTCTACAAAGATGGTGTAAGTAAGGAAGAGCTTGAACTCATCGGTGAATCGCTCCCAGGTAATTACACAACAAGCTTAGAGAAAATTAAACCAGACCTGAGTCTGGGGACTACCTTTGGCTTGGTGAAATATATCGGTGACCAGAAGATTGGTTTACTGGGAAATTTAAGTATCGGTAACTCATGGGACACCAAAACGATTTCCAGAAATAGCTGGGGCCCCGGTGCCTTTGAAGGTGAATTGGTTCCGCGCGATCAATTTGAGTTTATGTCTACAACTCGAGATGTTAATGCTTCCGGATTTTTAACGGCAGGCTGGGAAATTGATCAAGATAATAATCTTAAGGCTACAGTCTTGCAGCTGGTAAAGTCCTACGACATGGCAGGTGTTGAAACAGGTTTGCTGCAAAGTGAGGGTGTGGACGTCAAGAGGACACGACTAGAATTTGTCGAACAGGGTTTACTATCCATGCAGATTGATGGTGAACACTACTTTGATTCTAGCCTACAACCGCGTTTGAATTGGCATTACACCGAGGCCACGGCTAAAAGAGATGCGCCTGATACACGTGATTATCGATATGATTGGGATGCCTCCAGACAAGCTTATCGCTTCTCACAGCGTCAAGATGCAAACAGACGGCTTTGGGCAGAGCTAGAAGATAATGTTACCGATTACGGAGTGAATGTTGAGCTTTACTTTAATACTCCCTTCGATACGTATACCACTTTAAACTTTGGTGGTTCTCGAGTGGAAAGAGCACGCGACTCTTCTGTGCGTAGTTTTAACTTTGTACCTAATGGCAAAATCTTAGCAGCAAACCCTGAAATTTTCTTTCGTCCTACCCTAGAGGAAATTTTTACTCAGGAAACTATTAGCCCTGATGGGTTCTTTCTTCGAGAGACAACACAGGCAACTGATAACTACTTTGCTGATCAAGTGGTGGATGCATTATATCTAGAAGTAGATGTAGAGGTATCTCCAAGTGTCAGGTTAATGGCAGGTGTTCGTTCGGAAGCGTCTGACCAGAACGTCACCACATTTAACTTGTTCAATAAAAATCAAACTGTCAATGCGAACAACAGTAGCGACCAACTATATCCTGTTGTAACTGCTACCTATATCATAGAAGATTATGACATGCAGGTACGTGCAAGTTACTCTGAAACCACCTCACGTCCAGATTTTAGAGAGCTCTCACCTGCTGTCTTTATACATCCTGAGACAGGTATCTTCATCATCGGTAATCCGGAACTAGAAAATACCTTCGTGAAAAATTACGACATCCGTTGGGAGTGGTATTTCAGTGCCGATGAGAATATTTCCATAGGGGGTTTTTATAAACAATTCGACAAGCCTATAGAAATGATCATTCTGCCCAGTTCTACAGGTATTCGTTCTTACACTAATGCTGAGGCAGCTGAAACCTACGGTATAGAGATTGATGGCTTCAGATGGCTAGACTTTATTAGTGACAAACTCGAAGGATTCTATGTATCTGCTAATTTGAGCTTGATTGAGTCTAGTATCAATATTGATCCTCTTCAGGCTGGAGTTCTGACAAATACTAATAGGCGCTTGCAAGGCCAGGCTGACTTTATTTGGAATGTACAACTCGGTTACGATAATGAGTACAACCAGAGGGCCTCTCTTGTTTATCACCTAACTGGTGAGAAAATTCGTGAAGTAGGCATCTTGGGTGCCCCTGATGTACTAGATCAACCTTATGGTGAGCTTGACTTCATTTTTACTCGTTTGTTCAATGAAGGACAGTGGGAATTTGAATTCAAGGGGAAAAATCTTCTAAACATGAAGCGTGAAACGCTGCAGGGCAACGGGTTTGATGTCAATAGCTGGCACAATGGCACTTCAGCATCAGTAGGAATAAAATATAATTTTCTATAGGTAGGGCCAACCAAATAAATACTGCAGGACTTAAATTGACATTAAGGCCGCGCAGTGAGTTTAAATTGTGTCTTCATCAAAGCCTAGTTAGCCCAAGGTAGGAAACTGTAGCGCTCTGAGTAGTCTAGCATTTGCTCTGTGAAATCAGTTGGATATTCTAGGTGAATATCAATGATCTCGGCACCGCCTTCTTCATACACAGGTAAGAGCACAGGATTAATAAAGCCAGAGTAGGGTGCAACGTTTAAAGCTGAATAGCGTGATATGACTTCAGCATGTAATTCTGAGTCTACTTTTGTTCCGTAGTTTTCTATTAACGCGCGAGCAGCTTCAAAGTCACCCTCACTTTTAATGCGTTGATGTTCACGCAGAAGTTGTCCAAACAGGCTACGCAATTTCTGGTAATCGTTCACAACAAAATATGTTTTACCCTCTTTTTCACGTCTTTCTATGACATTTTCAGATAGGCCTTTTTCATAAGCCCAACTGGCAATTTCTTGACGATTACGCATGTGGGCCTCTTCTATCTGCTTTCCTGGCTCAACTCGATAAAGTTGAGTTAAGAGTCCATTGCGAATGTAGCGATCATACTCTGCTTTACCAACCTCTAGCGAAGGCATCACTCCTAGCTCAATAAGCATAGGGTCCATTAGATAATATAAGGCAACTAAATCCGCCCTACCCTCTTCCATGGCAGAAGCATATTGCTTTAAGGTTTCTGCAGCAGTTCCAACGCCTGGGTTTAGTTGCCCAGAGGCATGGCCTATGACTTCGTGCATATCTGTGTGTAATAAGCCAGCGAGTTGCCCAAACTCTCGAGCACGTCTTACTTCTACATCATCCCAAGCAAACTCTTCAAGAGCCCCTGTTTCAGAAGAATCGTAGGCAGTGGTAATGTTTGATAAGGACACTGACTTCGAGCCATGCTCAGCACGTATCCAGGACGAATTAGGTAAGTTTATACCAATAGGTGTTGAGGGGGAGGCGTCTCCCGTTTCGGAAACCACTGTTATCGCTTTACCTGTAATACCAACTACCTTGGTTTTTTTATGCTCATCGGCAATAGTGGAGTTGTCCTCAAACCATTGTGCTTTAGCTGCAATGGCGCCAATACGTTTAGTGGCGATCTCATCTTTAAAAGAAACCACGGATTCGTAGGAGCCGCGCAGCCCTAGTGGGTCTTTATATACCTCAATAAAGCCATTAGTAGCGTCAGTCTGTGAATCCACATCTGCAACCCAAGCTACATTGTAGGCATCGAAGTCTGCAAGGTCACCGCTGCGATAATATTTGATTAAAGCAAGCAAAGCTTGGCGTTGCTTATCATTTTCTGCCACTCCCACGGCAAGCTCTAACCATTGTGTAATTTCTTTAATTGCAGGGCCGTACATGCCATCTTCTTTCCATACTTTTTCAATAAGTTGACCATTTTCTCTGACAAGCTTGGAATTTAGACCGTGGGAGATGGGGTGCTGAGGGTTTGCATCTTGCCTAGCCGAATAGAAAGCTAGGACATCTTCTTCTGTTACATCTTCATAGAAATTTACAGCAGAACCAACGACCTTATCAGTGCCATCATTTAATAGCGTGATTTTTGCATCAACTGTTGGGTCAAAGATAATGGGCTCTAATTCTTCTAGAACTTCCTCTATACTTTGGTCTTCTTCTAACGGCCAATTACTATCAGGACTATTCGCTACCAATTCTTTTAAATATCTGGCAGAAAACCCTGGGATAAATTTGTCTCCACTGTAGTGATGGTGAATACCATTAGCAAACCACACTCGCTTGGTATAGCTTAGAAAAGATAGAAACTCAGCGGTTTCTCGATCTCCCCCGTAGTGACGGACAATACCCTCAAGCAAGTGACGGATTCGCAAATTATGTCGATAATTTTGATCCCAGAAGATATCACGGCCACTCATTCCTGCCTCTGAAAGATAGTAGAGCAAGACCTTTTGTTGCAATGGCAGTTCATCGAACCCGGGTACCTGATAGCGTAAAACCCGGATATCAGCAAATCGATCTGCCTCATAGACGAATGGCTCAGCGTTAACTTTAGGTTCTGTAACTGGAGGTTCAGAGCATGAAGCTAGATAAGTGAGACTAACTATGGAAAGCAACAATTTTGCGCTATTCAAAAATAGACTTGAAGCTGCAGAGACTATGTCTATTGTAGAACTTAAAGTTGATTGGCTGTTAAGAGCAGAACAACGCATTGTCAATTTCCTCGGTTGGGAAAGGGAAAGGGTTAAATTGTAAGTAAACGAAAACTAACTCGAAATAAAATGATAGTTACCACAATGATAAATACTGCCAAACCTTGACGTAACCATAGGTTAAGGCGGTTACGAACACGCTCATAAAGACTAAGCTTGGGTAATACAGGCGGAGGTAACTGACGAAATAGCTGCAAAGTGGCGTAAAGAATCAGACACCATAGGGAAAAAAGCAGCCCAAGCTTTAATTGCATATCGTACAGCTGGGAACCATCAAGCATTGCCTTCCCAGAAACAACAACTCCCATCACGGCAAGGGCCAGCAAAATAGGTCTTAGCCAACCGAGCATAAGCGCTAGTTTGTGTAGAAATTGTAATAGCTGGTCGGGGCGGGGTAAATTCATCAATTAGGTAGATGGACTATAAGTAGATCGCAGGTAATTCCGTGAGTCACTCCACTGGAAGTTGAACCAAATAAAAGTTCAAAGCCATGCTTACCATGGCCGCCCATTATGACTAAGTCTGTCTCCAGTGTTTTAGCTAGTTCGCGAATTTCTCGAGCTGGTTGTCCTAGAGTGATATGTTGTCTTTCAACAGGTAGGCTCAAAGTCGCACCGAGCGCTTTCATCGCCTCACGTGCGTACTCAGTAGCTTCAGCATGCAGACCTTCAATATCTACGCTAGTGACCTCTACGGCATAACCCACGGCAACGGGCTCAAGAACGTGCAAAAGATGGATTTCAGCGTCAGTACCACTACTTAAAGCCAGGGCTTTGTTGAGTACCAGATTAGTTTCATCAGAAAGATCTACCGCAACCAGAATTTTTTGATAGTTACTCATATTGTTACTCACTTGAACGTCTTCCTTGACCTTTCTTAAGGTAATTCTCCCCACTGTGCATGATTTAGGTCAAGCATTATCCTCTTAACAAAAAATAGGTAGAATACCTAGCTTATATGAAAATCTATATTACAACGAGATTAAGCGCCTGATGTTGATAGTTATTTCACCCGCTAAAACACTAAATTTTGAACAACCTGCGCCTGTTGCACGCGCAACACAACCCGATTTTCTTGAACAGGCAAAAGAAATAAACACTGTTTTAAAGCACTACAGCCCAACAAAATTGCAAACTTTGCAAAAGATTTCCCCTAAGTTAGCGCAGCTAAATGCGCAGAGAAATCAGGCTTGGGCACTTCCATTTTCATTAAGTAATGCAAAACAAGCGCTGTTTGCCTTTCAGGGAGATGTCTATGAAGGACTAGGGGCCCAAAATTGGCTTGCTAAGGATATCGCCTTTGCACAACAGCATCTTCGTATTCTCTCAGGCCTATATGGTTTGTTACGACCACTGGATCTAATTCAGCCTTACCGTTTGGAAATGGGAACAAAGCTTGCTAACCCACGCGGTAAAGACCTCTATAGTTTCTGGGGTACTACCATCACAGAGACGCTGAAGAAGCAATTGAGAGGCCAGCCTTTAGTAAATTTGGCTTCTCAAGAATATTTCTCTGCGATTGATCCAACCGCCTTAGGAAGTGATGTAATTGAGCCTGTATTCAAAGAAGGCTATGCAGGTAATTATAAGATCATCAGTTTTCATGCAAAAAAAGCGCGGGGCAAGATGAGTGCATGGATTATCAGGAATCGCCCAGAAAAACCCGCTGACTTGCGTGATTTTGCAGGAGATGGTTACCAATTTAGTGCCTCTGATAGCAAGGGCAAACAGATGGTTTTCTTACGAAGCCTCAAGTAATACATAGATGTGACTAGTAGCTATATAGTTTCGGTCTCTCCCATTGGCAATTGTGCCCAGCAGTCAAAAGTCGCTGTAATGCTGTTTCCCAATGGGCCCCAACACTGCTAACCCCATGAGAATCATCCCCAGGTACCACAGCAATACCAAGCGCTATAGCTTCGTCTACAATACGCTCACTGGGATAAGGCTCTTGGCCTTTGAATAAACCCCTAAGGTTATAATCCAGAATCAGGTTTTCTTGTGCAATAAGTGTCAAGTTTCGAGTGATTCGTTCTTTTACATTGCTTAGCGCCAACGTAGATTTGTAATTATCGTCAAAAATACGAATTAAATCGAAGTGGCCTACCACTGATGGTTTTAAGGTCATGATCAGATCGTACTGGGCATCGAAATAGTCACAATACAATTGCTCCAAGGAGCCGGAAACATCTAAAGCTCTCTTGTAATGATCAAGGTTGTAATCGATACAATGACTGTGTACATGATGCACTGAACCAACGATATAATCTGGCTGAGTCTCGGCGATCAAATCTTGGATAAAATGGATAGAGCCTGGATAGTGCTCAGTTTCAAAAGCTGCGAGTAAGACGATTTTATTTTTGTACAGAGCTTGAAGGCGACGACATTCACGGAAATATTCCCTGAATCGTACTTTGAGCTCTGTGGATTTAAGATTACTGTCAACTTCATCAGGATAACGGAAATGGTCATTAGTGGGAGGCATATGTTCAGTAAGACCAACCCAGCTGAAACCTTCTGAAATATAGGCTTCAACGACTTCTTGTAAAGTAGAGCGAGCGTGATGGCAAAACTGACCACTATGGCCACCATGGACAGAGACCTTCTGAATGTTAAGGCTTAAGTTATTTGTATTCATAGTGTCTCCAGTTAGGTAAACAGAACTTTACCACGGTAAAAGCGCCATCGTTAGAAAGAAAAGAGTGCCGTCTGATAGCTATTAAGGGTTAACATAAAACACAGTTGTAGAGAGTAAAGAGGTATGTCGTTAGGGACAACCCGTTTTATTAACAGTGTCCTAGAGATTACAGCTGAGCAGTGGGACGCCCTGTTCTGTCATTATCCATTTCTACGCCATGGTTTTTTAGCTGCCTTGGAGGAATCTGGCTGCACGGTCCCTGCGAAGGGTTGGAAACCACAACATTTATTACTAGAGAATGAAGCAGGGGATCTTCTTGCGTGTTTACCGCTTTTTCTAAAAGATCATTCTTATGGAGAGTATGTTTTCGATTGGGCGTGGGCTGAGGCTTACCAACGCCACGGCTTTAGCTATTATCCAAAATTGTTGACTGCAGCACCCTATACTCCATGTGCGGGCCCTAGGGTAGGTTTGTCTGCAGAAGTAAGCTTGAGGGAGGCATTTAGTATTCTTGCGCCCATCGTAGAGAACATGGCAGTAGAAAAGAATATAGAAAGTTGGCACTTACTATTTCCAAATAAAACAGATTTATTTGACTTTAATCGTGAAGAGCTGGTTCTGAGAGAAGGTTGTCAATATCAATGGTTTAACAATAACTATAAAGATTTTGATGATTTTCTTGCGAGTTTAAATTCACGCAAGAGGAAGAATTTACGCAAGGAGCGTCAGAAAGTTAAAAAGGCTGGGATCACCTTCAGCTGGTTACATGGCCAAGAAGTTAGTCCAGAGCAATGGCAAACTTTCTATCAATATTATGCCAATACCTATCATGTACGTGGTCGCCCCCCCTACTTAAATCTAGATTTCTTCTTGCGATTGGCAAGGAGTGAAGGGAAGTACATGCGTCTACTTTTTGCACTTAAGCAGGGTAAGCCTTGCGCAGGTGCCCTCTTTTTCTTGGACAAGAACACACTCTATGGTCGTTATTGGGGGTGTGACTCAGAGATGGATATGCTGCATTTTGAAACCTGTTACTATCAAGGCATTGAATTGTGTATTCGTGAGGGATTACAACGCTTTGACTCAGGTGCACAGGGTGAACATAAAATTCAAAGGGGCTTTGAGCCAGTGACCACTTACAGTTTGCATTGGATTGCTCATCAACAATTTCGAGATGCAATAAAAGACTTTGTTACAAGTGAAGCTGATCATGTGCGGACATACAAAGAGCAAGCCGCAACCTACTTACCTTTCAAAGCTAATTAGTACTAGGGAATATCCTTCCGATGACGAGTCGACTACGCTGACTAAAATGGTAGGATGATACCAAGAAAAACTGCAAAACCTACCCAGTGATTAGCAATGAAAGCCTTAAGGCAGCTTTCTCTATGTCGGTGACGAATTAACCACTGCTGATGAGTAAACAATGCGGCGACGACAAGAAGGCTAAGGGGATAGCTATAGCTGGAAAAGAGTTGAAAATGATGACCTATAACATAAAGACCATATAAAACAAAAAATTGCAAAATGCCAACTATGAGCTTGTCGTGAGATCCAAAGAGAATAGCTGTTGATTTAAGAGAAAGTTGCACATCATCATCACGGTCAACCATGGCATACTCAGTGTCATAGATGAGAATCCATAAAATGTTAACGGCAAATACCAGCCAAGCCCCTAAAGGAAGTAAATTTGTCTGGGACGTAAATGCCATCAAGCCACCCCAGGAAAAGGCTGCTCCCAAAAAGAGTTGGGCAAGATGAGTATATCGTTTCATAAAGGGGTAGATAACAGAAAGAATAACTGCACCTAGGCTCATCATGACAGTCAACGGATTAGTGAGTAACACGAGGATGAAAGCCAAGAGGATTAACACAGCTGCAGTTAACAAAGCCTCACGATTTGATATTTCTCCAGTAGCTAGGGGGCGTTGATTTGTCCTCTTTACATGACCATCAAAATTACGATCAGCATAGTCATTAAGGCAACAGCCAGCGGCACGCATTAAGATGGTACCTAAAACAAAAATAACGATGAGACTCCATTCAGGAAAGACTCTTTCTGTTAAATTAGCTGCGAGCCATAGGCTCCAAAGTGTAGGCCACAACAGCAACGCAATACCGATAGGCTTATCCATTCGCATCAAGCGCCAGAAAGTAAGGTAACGCTGGCCAAATTTTGATGGAATTCCAAAGAGGTCTTTTTGTTGCGATTGTGATGGCATATCCGCATTATATGATATATGTGATAGAGATGGCATAGATGAATTAAAAGAGAGAAACTAGATTAAGAAGATAGACATTATAGACAGTAATTAGAGGTAACTAATCACAAGTCTCGTGATGCTATATGGGTTAAACAGTAAGCGTAATTTTTTATTTATAGCTGGGATAGATACTACATGGAAACTAAACAAATCAAATTGGCTCTACAGTGGCAGATACTAATAGCGATCATGTTAGCTACGATCGTGGGGTCTGTCACTGGAATGCAAATGAGTCTTTTTGGAGTCCCATTTTATGATCTTTACGACTTTGTTGGGACACTTTTTCTGAATGCCCTGAAGATGTTGATAGTTCCATTAATTATGTCCTCAATAATAAGCGGTGTCGCAACTTTAGGTGGTACCAATGATTTAGGGCGTCTAGGTATAAAAACAGTACTTTACTTTGTTTTTACTACATTACTTGCAGTTGTCACGGGACTTATTCTTGTGAATATCCTGCATCCAGGGACAAACCTAAGTTTGGACAATACAAGACTTTCAGAATCTATCCTTGAAAGTATTGATGGTAGAGGTGCTGGTGATTTTGTCGGAATTTTCGAAAGACTTATTCCTATCAATATTGTCGCTGCAGCGGTTGAGGGCAATATGCTGGGCCTAATCTTTTTTAGTATTGTATTCGGCTATTTTATGACACGTGTAGAGGGGCGCTATACAGATTCATTAGTAAACTTTTGGAAGGCAATTGCGGAAACCATGACAAGAATGACACTTTGGATTATGCGCTTTGCACCGTATGGAGTCTTTGGTTTGGTAGCTAAGACTGTGGCAAGCACCGGGCTAGATGCTATTAAACCGATGCTATATTTTGGTTTAACAGTGACCCTTGCGCTATGTTTTCATTTATTTATTACCCTTTCTATTATTCTCAAAATATTTGGTCGAGTGAGCCCTGTTGTACATTTCAAGGCGTTATTACCAGCATTATTAACAGCATTTTCATCTGCATCATCTTCAGCTACATTACCATTGACTATGGAATGTAGCCAAAAGGGTGTTGGAGTCTCTGAGCGCACAAGTAGTTTCGTTTTACCTTTGGGAGCGACAGTGAATATGAATGGGACAGCTCTATATGAATGCGTTGCAGCAATATTCATTGCACAGGCTTATGGAATTGATTTAAATTTTTCTCAGCAGTTTCTCATTGTTGTTATAGCCCTGCTTACATCAATTGGTGTCGCAGGAATTCCAGCAGCATCTTTAGTTGCCATTTCAGTTATTTTAGGAAGTATAGGCTTGCCGTTGGAAGGAATTGGTCTGCTAATGGTGACAGACCGACTGTTAGACATGATGAGAACAGCTGTAAATATCTACTCAGATACTGTGGGTGCGACTTTAGTAGCACGCTCAGAAAAAGAAACAGGCTTTATCATTTAAACTAGTGGAATTTCACGCATTACTTTTGCCCAGGCAGCAGTAGCTTCATTCCCACAGTGTTCGAAAGCTGTGTGTAAATGTTCTATCTGAGAGCACGTGAGTTGGCGTTCAAGGCTTTCTCCATCTTTAGACAGAATAAGCTGTTTTACTCGACGATCGTGCCTGGCTAGTCTAACTAAGATTAAATTTAGCTCCATTAGCCTACGCAAGGGAGCATTAAGCGCTTGTTTGCTAACAGCAAGAATTTGTAGTAACTCATTAATATTAACGCCCGGATTACGACCAACGAAATACAGAATCCGGTGGTGAACTCGTCCAAGCCCATACTCTTTTAAAACACGGTCTGGAAGGGCTGTAAAAGATCGATAGGCAAAGTAGAAAAGCTCTATGGCTTCTAATTCTTTTGGATCTGCCGGTGTAGCTGCCATTGACTAGTCTCTTGGTAATTGGTGGACGAAATTTTAACCCCAATTTTATATACAAGTCATCTTGTAAGGATGAAGATTAATATGGAAATCAAACCTGACCGTATTGCTCTGCTTGAGACAGCCATCTTTGAATTAATGGTTCAATTAATTCAGGCTCCTCTTGCCGGATATACTCAGCCCATTGCTTTACTTTGGATTGGAGATGAGCATCACGAACCAGATCAGCTATACGCATCTGTATAAGTCCAGTTTGACGGGTCCCTAATATTTCGCCTGGCCCACGAATTTCAAGATCACGTTCAGCAATATGAAAACCATCATTACTTGAGCGAATAATCTCTAGACGTGATTTACTAATGTGTCCAAGCGGGGCCTTGTAAAGTAAGACACAGTGACTTGCTGTGGCACCGCGACCAACCCTACCACGTAATTGATGCAACTGCGCAAGACCTAAACGTTCAGCATTTTCTATAACCATCAATGTGGCATTGGGTACATCAACACCCACCTCAATAACAGTAGTGGCAACTAATAGTTGGATCTCCCCTTTTTTAAAGCGTTGCATCATCTCAATCTTCATTTGAGGATTCATACGTCCATGAATGAGTCCCACTTTTACATGGCCCAAGACAGCATGAAGTTCCTCAAAAGTAGCCTCCGCAGCTTGGCACTGTAACTTTTCAGATTCTTCAATGAGAGTACAAACCCAATAGACTTGTCTTCCTTCAGCACAGATTGCGGCTATCCGTGTGACGATATCTGGACGTCTATCCTCGGCTAGTAACAAAGTAGTTACAGGAGTACGACCAGGAGGGAGTTCATCTATAATTGAACAATCAAGGTCTGCATAAGCATTCATAGTGAGTGTTCTTGGAATAGGTGTAGCAGTCATAATAAGCTGGTGAGGGCAGCCATATCCATGCTTACCTTTTTCTCTGAGAGATAAGCGTTGATGCACACCAAATCGATGTTGCTCATCAACTATAATCAAACCAAGCTTGTGGAAAGAGACCTCCTCTTGAAAAAGAGCATGCGTACCTATGATCAGTTGAGTTTCTCCTGACGCTAGATTCTGTAAGGTGGAAGCACGCTTTTTTCCTTTGACTTTACTACTTAGAAATCCCAGTGAGATACCTAAGGATTGAAGCCATGTAGAAAAAGTAAGAAAGTGTTGCTCGGCTAAAATTTCTGTAGGTGCCATCAGGACTGCTTGGTAACCACTCTCTATGGCTTGTAATGCTGCTAGTACGGCAACTAAGGTTTTGCCAGACCCTACGTCACCTTGAACAAGCCGCAACATAGGTTGTCCACTAGCTAAATCTGCTGATATTTCAGCACTAACTTTTACCTGTGCTGCAGTGGCAGTAAAGGGAAGACTTTGCAAAAAAAGGGGGACTAATTCTGTAGAAGATCTAAAAGTAGGCGCTGACAAGGCTAAGGCTTGGTCACGTAAGCGCCGCATCGATAAATAGTAAGCCAACATTTCCTCAAATGCTAAACGTAACTGTGCGGGATGCCGGCCTTCATCGAGTAACTTGAAAGAGACATCAGTTGGAGGAAAATGAAGAACCTTTAGCGCCTCAAGCAAGGGCATGAACTGCAATGTGGAGAGAAGTTTTGCTGGCAGTAGATCAGGTAAGGTCTGACGATTTTCTAATACTAAAAAAACTTGCTCTATTAATTTTCGTAAACGTTGTTGCTGCAAACCCTCAGTAACCGGATAGATAGGAGTAAGGTGGTCTTCAAGAGGGTACGGTACTTTGTCATATAATAGACGATACTCGGGATGATTTAACTCTAAACCATTCTTACCCCAGCGTGCTTCGCCGAAACAGCGAACACGTTGTCCCCTTTTAAAAATATCTTGTTGACTCTTGCTGAAGTGAAAAAAACGTAAAGTTGTGGTGCCAGTAGTATCTTGAAGTTTTACGAGCAAAGAGCGCCTACGCCCAAAAACGACAGAGGATGCAGCTACCTCACCCTCAATCATTACATCAGAACCATTTTGTAGCACGCCAATAGGTGTGAGCCGGGTTCTGTCTTGATAACGCAAAGGGAGGTGAAATAGAAGGTCTAGTAAATTATTGATACCAATTCGTCTGAGTTTTTCAGCAAGTGATGGGCCTATACCTTTTAATTTAGTTAGTGGATGCTGGTGCGGTGTGCTCAATTTCTAGTTCTCGTCACACGACTAACTGATTTGAGTACACGAATGCGTTTCATCACCCTAGCTAGATGCACTCTGTTACGGACTCCAAGTGTAAGATTAACGATGCTGAACTGCGCATCTCTATCTGACATCGTCATCTTATCGATATTTGCTTCTAGACTGGTAACGGTATTTGCTATGTTGGCAATGATGCCGCGTTGATGCTCAACCTCAACTCGAAGCTCTACTGTGAACTCACCTTTTACAACAGGATCCCATCGAAGGTGCACGAATTTTTTTGGATCATCTCTAAATTCATTTACATTGTTGCACCCATCTGTGTGGACAATCATTCCTCTTCCTGTACTTACATATCCTACTATAGAGTCACCTGGTATAGGGTAACAGCACTTTGCAAACGACATCAGTACACCCTCATTCCCACGGATAATTAAGGAACTAGAGGCAATTTCAGTGTCTCCAGGCTCTTCCTTATCTGAGACCAAGCGTTGCGCTACAAGACTGGCCATCCTGTTACCAAGGCCAATATCTTCTAGTAGGTCATCAAGGACTTCGAAATCTGTTTCTTCGAGTAGGCCACCAATTTTTAGTTTATCTATATTCGCAAGATGCTGACCGTATTCCGCCAAAGTTTTGTTTAGCAAGCGTCTACCCAGAGAAATAGCCTCTGAGCGTCGTTGATTTTTTAGGAAGTGACGAATATTACTTCGTGCTTTGCCAGTCACAACGAAGCCTAGCCAAGACGGGTTTGGCTGATTACCAGATGCTATGATCTCAACGGTTTGACCGCTTTGTAATGGCTCACTTAAGGATGCTAAACGTCGATTTACTCGACATGCAACACAGGAATTACCAACACCAGTGTGGATTGCATAAGCAAAATCAACTGGTGTAGACCCAGCAGGTAATTCAATAATTTGACCTTTAGGTGTGAACACATAAATTTCATCCGGAAAAAGATCGGTCTTTACATGCTCAATGAATTCGAGAGAATTTCCAGCTTTTTTTTGCATCTCGAGTAGGTCTTGTACCCACTGCCTGGCGCGGATATGACTTTGGTTAGGCCTATCTTCATTTGATTTATATAGCCAGTGTGCGGCAATGCCATTACTGGCCATGGCATCCATTTCTTCTGTACGTATCTGAATCTCGATAGGAATTCCGTACATGCCAAATAACGTAGTATGTAAACTCTGGTAACCATTTACTTTTGGGATGGCAATGTAATCCTTAAACTTTCCAGGCACAGGTTTGTAAAGGTTGTGAACTGCTCCAAGAATTCGATAACAAGTATCGACTTCATTAGTGATAATACGAAATGCAAACACATCAGTTATTTCACTGAAGCTTTTTCGTCGCTGTTTCATTTTTTGATAAATACTGAACAATAGCTTTTCACGACCCTCCACTCGTCCTGGCATCTCTTCACGTTTAAGGCAAACTTCCAAAGCTTTTTGAATTTGTGCAACTAACTCTTTTCGGTTACCAGAAACACTCTTAACGGCGGCTTTAATTAATGGTGCACGCATAGGATGTAGCATGGGGAAACATAGTTCTTTAAATTCAACATAGAAATCGTGCATGCCAAGGCGATTGGAAATGGGCACGTAAATGTCGAGGGTCTCCTTAGCGATACGGCGCTTCTTCTCTGGTGCAAGTACTGAGATCGTACGCATGTTATGTAGACGGTCTGCGAGTTTTACAAGGATTACGCGAATGTCCTTTGCCATGGCTAAAGCCATTTTTTGAAAATTTTCAGCTTGGATCTCAGCTTGTGAGTTAAAGTTCAACTTGTTCAGTTTGCTGACACCTTCGACAAGGTTGGCTACAGCGTCACCGAATTGCAAAGCTAAGGCATCGCGAGTAAGCCCTGTATCTTCAATGACATCATGGAGCATAGCCGCCATTAGGCTTTGATGATCCATGTGCATACTCGCAAGTATGTTGGCCACTGCCAACGGATGACTAACATAAGGTTCACCGGAGCGGCGGATTTGGCCATCATGGGCTTGTTCTGCATAATGATAGGAGCGCCGCACAAGATTAACTTGAGCGGGTTCCAGGTATGTGCTTATTTGCTGTATTAGGCTATTAATACTACTCATGACATAAGCTTAAAGTCAGTGGCTCATGTACAAGCGTAGGGACGTGTTGGCCACGCCCGCAAGACATGGCGATTATTCTGGGTCGATTACAGAGCTGTTAGCGGAATGCACATCTGAAGTTTCATCTTCCGCCACCATCTGCCCCATAACTTCTCTGAGCTCAGCATCTATCGCATCTTGGTCTGCAATACCGGTCGCATCCATGGCATCACTCAGCTCAGCCTCTTCGCGCTGAATGACATCTGCTTCCTTTTCGATCTGGGCTGTATCATCTTTAAATTCGATTTCGTTAAGGATATCGTAACTTACGAGGTTGGCAGCGACTTCCCTTAAAGCTAAAACTGCTGGTTTGTCTTTATCTTCAGAGATCATTGGAGACTTTCCGCCAGTTTGAATTTGACGAGCACGTTTGCTTGCAATCATTACAAGATCGAAGCGGTTAGGAACATTTTCAAGACAATCTTCAACTGTGATACGGGCCATTGGGTTACTCCAAGGAATGCTGTAAAAAGAATTACAAACAGAAAAAATTAGGGCTGGGAATTATAGCCTCAATGGGCACCGATGGCTAGAACCCACAGGTGGCCTCAAGCCAACTCAAGTTAGACCTTAAATTGTGCGCGGAGACTCTCTTAGGAGTCTAACAAAGATCTTAAAAGGACACTGTGTCTAGATTCTTGTACTTCACGCCTAAGTTCCGTGCTTCGAAAGATAGCTAGAAGATCACCCACCGCCACCTCAAAATTATCATTAATTATAATAAAATCAGAATCTTGAAAGTGGCTCATCTCATCGGTAGCGGCCGCCATACGGTGTGCTATAACTTCAGCATTGTCTTGGCCCCTGTTTTCAAGACGCACCTGAAGCGCTTCACGGGAGGGAGGCAATACACAGATCCGCTGGGCTGTTGGCATGAGATTCTGTATTTGGTCGGCACCTTGCCAGTCAATTTCAAGGATAATATCTATACCCTTTGACAGCTGATCAAGTACCCAACTTTTTGAGGTCCCGTAGAGGTTGCCAAAAACTTCTGCGTGCTCGAGGAAGTCGTTGGCTTCGATCATGGCCTCAAATTGATCTCTCGTCACAAAGTGATAATTAACACCATCGATTTCTCCAGGACGCTGGGTCCGGGTGGTATGTGAGACGCTGACAAGCAGGGAGCTGGCCGCGGGTGGTGATTGGGCACGCAAAATAGCTTCCTTTAAGAGGGAGGTCTTACCTGCGCCTGAAGGTGCACAGACTAGAAAAAGGGAACCCAGGGCCATTTTTTTTAAATCTCACTAAAATCTTCAGGCACTCTATCAGTTTTATTTGTAACCTTAAACGAAGATTTTTTATGTTTTTAATGAGCGATGATAAGTTAAGATGTATTTTTTGATTTTTGAATTTAACTCATCTTTGATTTCTTCAGCTAGACCCAGAAAAACTGAAGGAGCTGCTATAATTGGATTATAAAATTTATTGGTTTAGTGATATGTGCCGTCTGATTTCAATTCTAGGTTTAATAG
>JAYPEI010000022.1:0-32700 GCA_038125665.1 Enterobacteriaceae bacterium | reverse complement strand
GTCACCTTCACCTTGAGTTGAAAAAATAGGGATTTAAAAAAACCTAGCTAATAATCAAAGTGCATATAAGTCACTAGTTCATTGTTATCAGACAAGCAGATCATAGTTCAGAAACAATAGGCAGGAGAACTTCATCGCCTGGATTAAGCACTGAGGGGGCTATATCAGGGTTATACTGTTGAAAGAGCCACAAGGGCAATTTATTTTTTCGCAGAAGATCGCTCAAAGCATCACCAGGTTTAATAATATAAGTGGAGAGCTGAACTATGCGATGAGTCGACATGTATTTATTATGTAGTTCAAGATGATAGAGACGACGCGATTGGCTAAAGTCCAGTTTATTAACTTTCGTTAGATCTAACTTGAAACTGTCACCTAGACGCAAGCTACTAGGGTTACGAAGATTATTTAGCTTGAGTAAAGCAGCCGTTGTAACTTTCAACCACTCGGCGTAGTGGCCAACAGTCTCGTCTGAGAGAACCGTTATGGACTGTGATTGATTCACTGAATACAAATCCTGTGGCCCTTCATCAAGAGGACTGGTTATCGAGTCAACTGTAGGGGTTGGATATACTTCTGGTAGAGTTAAATTTAACAATTGACCTACATAAATGGTGGCTTCATTGTCTAACCCATTCTGTGCTATTAAAACAGACACATTTAAGCCAAAGCGATTGGCAATTGCAGCTACTGTGTCTCCTCTACGAACAACGTAGGACGTGGGGATTTGAACCACTGGAGCACCGTTAACGACAACGTCTGGCACACGCCCCTCAGAAGGTAATATCAATAACTGCCCTACTCTTAGCTGGTTACGATTCCGCAGTTGGTTAATAGCCGCCAACTCGGCTATAGAAGTACCAAACATTCTTGCAATGCCCGAGAGGGTATCACCGGTGCGCACGGTGTAACTGACATCAGGTATCTGTTCTTTATAGAAGTACTGAGCAGGCAGAGCATCAAGAGATAATTGCAAATCACCTGCTAAGTCCTCTGCAAACACTTTCAACTGATAACCACTTGGCACCCTCTTTTGTCCAGACCAGATTACAGGAAGCAAGGCAGGGTTTGCTTTACGTAACTGTTGGACTGAGATTTGAAGCCCAGTACTTAGTTGAACAATATTTGCGAAGCCTTTCAGTGCTGCAGATTTAAACTGTGGAGAGCTCGCCATTTCTACTTTAGAGAAATACTGAGTTATGTCTCTTTCTATCTCCATGATCGCCAAAAACTGGGCATAGAAATTCCTCGAGGCAAAACCAAAACGAGGACCAGTGTAATTGCTAATAATCACCGCCATGTCAGAGGTCCCCATGGCCTTAACTGCTCTAGCCATACCGTTTGCACCATGATTATATGCTGTCAGTGCTAAGGGCCATGTACCAAGCTTTAGATAGTTCTCTTGTAATAAACCCATAGCTGCACGTGCGGACGTGTAAGGGTCAAGTCTTTCATCAACTTCTCGGTCGACTCGCATAAATCGCTGACCAGTAGTTCTCATAAATTGCCACATCCCAGTGGCTGCCACACTAGAACTCGCTCCAGGATGGAAAGATGATTCAATATGCGGCAAGTAAAGCAATTCCTTGGGCATCTTCATTTCTTCGAGAATAGATAAAATATGAGTTCTATATGCTCCTGAACGAATTAATCCCTCTCTGAAACGATTAGATTGACCAAGCTGCCAGCGCACTTCCTCTGCAGCTTTGGCAAAGACTGAATCGGGTTGATTGCCCCAAAGCTGTAATAACTGTTGTTGCCTTGTGGTTAAGTTAGTGCGTTGCCCGGAGGCTAGTAATCTCAGGTCGGCCTTAATTCTCTCACGCTCAACTTCAATCACTTGCGAGTTACGTGGTAGCTTTGCATAGATCACACCAAGATTTCTAGAGTCATGAAGGAAACCACTTTCTGTATCAGCTTGGGTATAAACCTGAATCCAAAAATTGATAGCAGGTAACAAGCTTTCCGATCGAGGGAAATCGTCCTCAACTGCAGGTAACGACAAAGGAAAGAACACCAACAAGACCCAAAAGAGGGCTAATGTCAGAGCTTTAAAAGAAATTTCAATGCGTGAGCGCATAAACTAAATAATTTATTCCAAACCGATAAGCTAAAGCCGTCATAGGTTCAGGGTACCACGGGTCATCGGCATGTTCCCAAGCATCTCCCATATCCATATTAAAATTCATGATTACCATCAACCTACCCTCTGAGTCATAAATCCCAGACCATCTTTGAGCACCTTGAAGTTGTGCTTCAATCCTACCATCTGCGTTTCTGTACAAATGTCTCTCGCCAGGAATTTGAGTCAAAGTATCTAGATCATAGAGCGCATGAAAAATTTCATCACTGTCTGCCTGCAAAGTACGAATGGGATATTCTGGCAAAACTCTAGAAAAAACCTGGGCTACTACGCTCCAATCTGCCTCTCCATGAAAATCATCAACTACCAAGAACCCCCCCTTTAACAAATATTCTCTTAGTCGATGAGCCTCCTCGGCAGAGGGGATCCACCGCCCCTGACCAATTTGTTGAACAAAAAGCCAAGGATGATCATTTAATTCTTCATCCAGTAACTGAAGATGATGAGAGTCATCAGCCATTTCTATATTCGTTAAGCGTGAAACACCTTGATAAAAATGGATTTCGGCTTCAGGGTAATCAATTGCCCACCAACCACGACGAAAACCAAAACGCCCTCCCCTGGATACGCCGCCATCAGCATAGACCAGTCTTGCCATATGAAATTCAGCTTCTGGATTCTTTACTTGGGCACTTGCAGGCTAGTTAAATAATATGGTAAACACAACAATTAATTGCAGATCAATAGTATTTTTTAACTTCATACGTCAACACACCTGACCACATGCCAAGCCGGCTCTTCGTAAGGGTGAGCCTCAAGTAAAGCAGATTTAACTTGAGTAATAAATTCTTCCTGGCAAACCATTTCAACTCGAAATTCACAGACTTTTTCAATTGAGGAAACGGCACCAATAAAAGGCTTACTGCCTGGTAGAGGCGTAAACTGCCCTGTACCAGCGACCTGCCAGGCACAATGTTCATAGTTACCAATCTTTCCAGCACCTGCAGTAAAAACAGCTGTCTTTACTACCTCAAGATGCGTTTCAGGGACATAGAAACAGAGCATCAACATGGAACGACTCCTGTAGTCACTCTTCGACAATTCTTATTTAATAATCCCAGTCTACTGCAAGGCAACCCACTCTAACAGAGCATCTAGTATTTCTTTTCCTGGTCCACGATCAGCCAAAGGATGATTAACAAAACCAACAACAGAAAAATACCGCCCAGTCGTAGAACGGACATAACCGGCTACCGCAGCAACCTCATCAAGACTACCAGTTTTAATATGCATCTTACCTACCAATGAAGAAGAGGTGATACGATTTCTCATTGTGCCATCTATACCATTGATTGGCATAGAGGTGAGAAACTCTGGCATAAACCGACTTTGCCACCCTGCTCGAAGGACAGCTTGCATGAGCTCAGGTGTAATTCCGGTCTCACGGGACAGCCCAGCGCCATTGATTAATCTCAAGGATGAAGTATTTGGACTGGTTGTTATGGGCAGAATAGAAAGTAACCAAGATTTAACTCTTTCAGTTCCTTGTTTCACTGTGGCGGGTTGGTCTTTGCTAAGAATCAACAAGAGATGCCTTGTCATCAAATTATTTGAAAATTTATTTTGTAACTTGATCAAATCACTTAATGGCTCCGAATCCCAAGTTAATAAAGGCTTCTCACCCTCCTGAGGCAATTCATTAACATTCGCAAGAGAGTAACCTCCTTCAAGAGTCCCTCCTAGCTCCTTCCATAATTGCCTGAAAAGACCAAAAGTATAGGCAGCAGAATCTAACACTTCTCTTGTCATAGCATAACTGCTACAACCACTTGGAAAACGTCCAGAAAAAATAACTGTTTGAGAGGATTCATTTACTGAAAAATTTATCCCACGCTGATAACCACTACAAGCTCCATCTATTTGTCGTAAACGATTATCAATTTTCATATTACCCAAGAAAGGATCACTCACAACAATCACATCACGGCCATTACCATGAGGATAAAAATAAAAAGTTACAGACTGAAAATTAGTTATAAAGGCAGATGGTCTGGTATTGTAGACCCTGCCAACCTCTTGATCGATGATGGGAGTTTCAGCAAGAGTAGGATCGAAAAAAGAACCATCGAGAAGAAGTTTTCCGGAAATTTCTTTCACTCCTTCACGTTGTAAGGCCTTGAGCATTGCCCTTAGTTTTTCCTCAGTAAGATACGGATCTCCTCCTCCTTGTAAGAGAAGATCTCCACGAAGAATGCCATTAGAAATATCACCACGTGCATAGAGTCTAGTTTGCCATTTATGTGCTGGGCCTAGCTCCTCAAGAGCTACCAGGGTAGTCAAAAGCTTGATGCTTGAGGCGGGATTAAATGAAACTGTGTCATTAAAACTTAGAAGATTTTCTTCACTGTCTAAGGCTTGGACACTAAAACCAAGTGATTCACTACTTAAGCCGTGCGCCTTACTGATGTACTGTAAGCGCTCTGGTAACAGGCTAAGAGATGTGAGTGTTTTAGCGCCCGCTGATAACGATTCGTTTGCCTTGTTAGGTATAATTTGTGCTTGTCCATCTGGACTATTGGCAAGCAGCCCATAAATCAAAGCTACTAATAAGATGCCAATCTTTTTAAATCGTTGTTTTATACCAATGCCTGATATAGATAACTCAGTTATGGAGCTGCTAAAAAAAAATAAAGTACTTAGAGCATTCACGCTGACAGCAAGCGATCGCGTGAGTACTTCTGAAATACATGAAAATTTATTTATTTGTTTTTCAATAAACCTCATTACAGAAACTCACTTATAGCAATGTTTTCTTGCTTCAAGAACGAATGCTCAGGAAGCTTTGTAAACAATTGTATATCTAGCTATCAATCCAACCAACGGCGTGCATTGCGGAACATGCGTAAGGTCGGTCCATCCTCGCCTATAGAAGGGTCCTGCCAGCTATTAGTAATAGTTCTTATGACTCGCTCCGGATGAGGCATCATGATAGTAAAACGTCCATCATTATTACTTAATCCTGCTACACCTCCGGCAGAACCATTAGGGTTAGCTGGATACATTTCAGTGGCTATACCATAGTTATCAGTGTACTTCATGGCAACACTGCCTCCATTGAGAACACTGAGAAAATGATCTTCACTTTTAAATTCACAGCGCCCCTCACCGTGAGCTACCGCAATGGGGAAACGAGAGCCGGCCATACCACTTAAGAAAATGGAAGCGCAATTTTCAACTCTAACCATAACTGATCTTGCTTCAAACTGCTCGGAGATATTACGTACCAAGTGTGGCCAATGTCCTGCACCTGGTATCAGATCACGTAAATTGGCCATCATTTGGCAGCCATTACATACGCCTAAACCTAAGGTAGTTTCTCTCAAGAAAAAGGCCTCAAATTCTGCTCTTAGTTTCTCATTAAAGAGCACCGATTTTGCCCAACCCTCGCCTGCGCCAAGTACATCTCCATAAGAAAAACCTCCACAAGCAACCAAAGCATTAAAATTTTGCAATGATTGTACTCCGCTTTGTAAATCACTCATGTGGACATCAACTGCTGTAAATCCAGCCTGCTCAAATGCGACAGCCATTTCTAAATGACCGTTCACACCCTGTTCGCGCAAGATAGCAATCTGAGGACTTTTCCCTAATTTGATATAAGGAAATGAGATATTCTCTGATGGATTAAAGGTGAGATCATTGTGTAATCCAGGATTAGTCTCATCAAGTAGACTATCGAATTCCTGCTGCGCACAGACAGGATTATCACGTAATGCTTGCATTCTGTAGGAAGTTTCAGCCCAAAGACGCTGGTAATCTGTTAGATACCCATTAAGGACTTGTTGGTCTCCTGCAGTAATATTGATAACAAGGCTATGTGTGGCAGTACCTATTGGAAAACAGATATCAGAAAGCCCGTAGGTATCTGCTAATTCCATGACATCGGCAACATTGTGCTGAGCTACTTGAATAACTCCACCAAGCTCTTCATTGAATAAACAATCTATGAATCCACCGTTATTCAAAGTATCTAGTTTTAGTTGCAAACCACAGTGTCCAGCAAATGCCATCTCAAGTACAGTGACTATTAAACCACCATCTGAGCGATCATGATAAGCCAACAATAATTTTTGGCTTATGGCGTCCTGCATAAAGTCAAAGAATCTTTGTAGATCTGAAGCACTGTGTAAATCGGGACAAAACTTACCTAATTCACCATACACTTGGCAAAGTGATGAACCGCCGAGTCTATTTGCGCCTAATCCTAAGTCTATAAGAAATAATTGGTTGTCTTCTGTGTGCAACTGAGGGGTTATCCCCAAGCGCACATCAGTCACCGGAGCAAACGCTGAGATAATTAACGAAAGCGGTGAAACAACTGCTTTCTCTTTTCCCCCCTCTTGCCAGACTGTCCGCATTGACATGGAATCTTTACCTACTGGAATCGTAATACCTAATTCTGGGCACAACTCCATGCCTACAGCGTGTACAGCTTCATATAGTTTTGCATCTTCTCCCGGATAACCAGCAGCTGCCATCCAGTTTGCAGAAAGACGAACTCTACGCAAAGAACCCACATGAGTTCCTGCAAGGTTAGTTAATGCCTCAGCAACAGCCATGCGACCAGAAGCAGCGGCATTCAATAGAGCTATTGGTGTCCGTTCACCCATACTCATGGCTTCTCCATGGTAAGTATCATAAGTCTGGGTAGTAACAGCGGAATCTGCCACAGGAACTTGCCAGGGACCCACCATCTGGTCTCTCACCACCATCCCCGTAATTGAACGATCACCAATAGTTATCAAAAAGCTCTTACTAGCTACGGTTGGTAACTGCAATACTCGTTTCAAAGCGGTCTCTATATTATCCCCGTGTGTCGAGAATTTCTCAGTTATAAACTCTTTTCTGTTTATGCTAGTACTCTGAACATCACGGTACATTCGGGGTGGTTTACCAAACAGGATAGACATGGGTAAATCAATAGGACGATTTTGAAGCAGCTCATCTTCGAGAACCAGCTTCAATTCCTCAGTAGCATGCCCAACTACTGCGTAAGGACAACGTTCACGAGCACATAACCCTTGAAATGTCTCGAGTTTATCTGAGGCAATAGCTAAAACGTACCGCTCCTGAGATTCGTTGCACCATAGTTCAAGCGGCGACATACTGCTATCGGCAGAAGGAATAATGCGCATATTAAAATATCCGCCACGGCCACCATCCTTAACGAGTTCGGGTAAAGCATTAGAAAGCCCCCCCGCTCCTACATCATGTATAAATGTAATTGGGTTATCAGTACCCATAGCCCAACAAGCATCGATCACTTCTTGGCAACGACGCTCCATCTCCGCGTTATCTCTTTGCACTGATGCAAAATCGAGCTCTGCTGTACTACTGCCTGAGCTCATAGAGGATGCGGCCCCACCACCAAGACCAATCAACATAGCTGGCCCACCAAGCACTACCAGTGGAGCACCTGGAGAAATTTCGCCCTTCTCTACGTGATCTTCTCGGATATTTCCGTACCCTCCTGCAAGCATAATTGGCTTGTGGTAACCACGACGCAATGAATCAACATCTGTGTCGGAGTCAGGCAGTTCGAAAGTTCTAAAATATCCGCACAACGCAGGGCGTCCAAACTCGTTGTTGAAGGCTGCACCACCAATGGGACCCTGCAGCATAATATCTAAGGCAGATGCGATATGTTCAGGTTTACCAAAGCTATCTTCCCATGGGTGTACAAACCCCGGAATCCGCAAATTAGACACAGAAAAGCCTGTCAAACCTGCTTTAGGTTTAGAACCAATACCAGTTGCTCCTTCATCTCTTATTTC
The DNA here is from genome assembly GCA_038125665.1 of Enterobacteriaceae bacterium. Classification (GTDB taxonomy): domain Bacteria; phylum Pseudomonadota; class Gammaproteobacteria; order Pseudomonadales; family Pseudohongiellaceae; genus CAILUG01. The sequence continues at coordinate 24,783 of JAYPEI010000022.1, read as the reverse complement.
GCCACCAGAACCGGTAGAGGCCCCAGGATAAGGTGCAATAGCTGTTGGATGATTATGAGTCTCAACTTTCGCTAAAATATGTACCGCTTCTTGAGTAAAGCCATAGATATTAGTTTTGGGGTTGGGGAAGTATCGACCTCCAACTGAGCCTGCAAAGACCGCAGCATTATCCTTATAAGCACTGAGTACCCCATCGCTATTGTGATTGTAAGTATTTCGAATCATCGCAAATAGAGAATGTTCTTGTGCTTTACCGTCTATAGACCAACTTGCATTAAAAATTTTGTGACGACAATGCTCAGAATTCGCCTGAGCAAACATCATCAATTCCACGTCAGTTGGGTCACGTCCTAAAATTTGGAAACTGGATAACAAATAATCAATTTCATCTTCTGCCAATGCCAAGCCTAAGGTCCTATTCGCTTCACTTAGTGCTTCACGACCCTGTTGTTGAACTGAGATTGTAGTGAAAGTCTTGGGACTTTGATTTTGGAACAAACTCACCAACTGATCCGGGTGCGTAAATATGGCTTGCGTCATTCTATCGTGGAGCAGAGTAAGTACTTGAAGTTTATTTGCCTCGGAGAGACCAACTATATGAATTTCAATACCACGTTCCAACCGCCTGATCTTAGCTAGCCCACAATTCAGAGCAATATCAGTTGCTTTACTGGACCAAGGAGAAATTGTGCCCGGACGGGGAGTAATATACAAACAACTAGACTGTGCTAGTAGCGATCCATCCTGTGTAGAGTCCAGATCATCAGGTGAATGAGATGGACCATAGTCGAGTAGCCGAGTTAATAGTTGCTTTTCACCAGCACTTAATTGTTCAGAGTCGTCAGTTAACTCCACTAGATGAAGAAAATTGGCACTAACTAAGTGCAAAACTATGTCAATTTGCTGCAAGGAAGTTACTAATTTTTGAAGAGCAAAGAGAGAATAAGCAGATTTACCAGGAAAAATTAACATCGGATACCAGTCTAACTATTTCGGACCAAACTAATTGGCCTATTCTAAGGGACTATGGTAAAGACTGATAGAATTATTGAGTTTATTATGAGTTTTTCTCCCCCCTCAGATTTAACCTAGAACCAAATAAAAAAAACTGCAACGCTACACTATAGAAATAATTGGCACGGGACGTGCATAAGTTATATTGAAGTCTCTTTGGACACTTCTTTCCCCTTGAAGCTTAGCTCTTAATTACTAGTGCGCCCCCCTGAATAGGGGGTTTTTTTTGGCTATCAGAGACAAAATCAGAAAAAGACCTCGCACCACAACGGGGCAAATTCAATTTCATTAGCACCACGAGGACGCGTGGTCAGCCTTGCTTGTTTAATGAATTCTTCTGGTCCAAGACTCAAGCATATGCCTGTTATAGAATTATCTAGCCATCAATAAAAATAAAATATCTTATAAATTATATACTTGAAGTGTTAATAAGAATATCAGTGAGAAATTGGCAAGCAAATTGCTAGACATACAGTGTAAAAGAAAAAAGGTACGCCAACCGAATTGATTTTCCCAATAATTTACTTCATAGGAGAAACACATGAAAAAAACAATTCTAGGCACAACGATCGGTTCGGTATTAATTATGGCTAGCGCCAGTTCTCACGCTGAACTGACAGCCAATGCCAGTGTTACTAATAATTATCTCTGGCGCGGTTTGACTCAGTCAATTAACGAGGGAGCCATACAAGGTGGCATTGATTATGCCTCAGAAAATGGATTCTATGCTGGCACCTGGGTTTCTAATGTCTCTTACGATGCTGACGATGCATACTCCTACGAGCATGATATGTACTTTGGCTTCAGTGGAGAAGCCTCCGGCCTGGTCTATGATGTCGGTTATCTCTACTATAACTACGACAAAAATGCTGGCTACGACTTTAGCGAAGTTTACGGCTCATTGGGCATGGGAAATTTTAGCGCCACGCTAAGTCTACTGGCGTCCGCTGAACCTGACGAAGGCCCTGGGGAAGACTTTGGCTTCGCATCAGCTTCTTACCTTTCACTGGATTACACAATTCCCTTGGACTCAGGTGCAGAAGTCGGTTTCCATGCAGGATACCATGATGGGGATTTTGTGGATTCATTTAATGGCGTCACCAAAGGTTATATGGACTATAATATTAGCCTTGCAAAAGATGGATTCACCTTCTTAGTCTCTGGCACCAATCTAGGTACTGATGATGATGGCGATGGTATTGAAGATTATGCATCCATGGCTGCTCGCGATAATGACAATATCAAATTTGTCATCTCCTATGGTGTTGACTTCGAGTTGTAAGCGTTCGATAAACAACCAGCCCCTGCTTTTCCATTTGTGACAGCAGGGGTAACTTCTCTAGTTAGCTACAAATATCCACAATATTAAGCATTGGATTTTCATGTCCCTAACTTGGAATCGTAGATGATGAGCGAAGAGCAAATTTTGGCCAAGTCCTAAAATCAGTCTAGAATACTGAAAGATAATAGAGAATCAAAGTTAACAGTGAGTCTCTACCTGACTCATCTTCTATGTGAAAAAAAATCTTTCAACAAAGCTGCACTTTCCTCCCCTAACAATCCCTCAGCAACTTCGGTACGGTGGTTATAAAAAGTTTGTTCGGCTAATTTTAGCTGACTAACTATGGCTCCAGCTCTAGGTTCACGGGTTCCAAAAACTATCCGATGGACTCTTGCATGAAGCAGAGCTCCCATGCACATCGTGCATGGCTCCAGGGTGACATATAAGGTTGTTCCCGGGAGGCGGTAATTTGCTTTTTCCTTCGCCGCCTCACGCAGTACACAAATTTCTGCGTGAGCTGTAGGATCGTGATTTGTTATGGGAGTATTGAAAGCTTTGGCAAGGACTTGACCGTCTTTCACTAACACGGCGCCAACAGGCACTTCACCCTGAAGAGCACCCTGCTGAGCTTGTTCCAAGGCAAGCTGCATAAATCTATTGTCTTCAATATTAAAACTCATATTTATCAGAATCTTATTAATCATACTTAAAAAGGATTTAAAACAATTAACGCACCTTTTTGTTCCTCTGTAAGTAAATAAAGACGCCTATCTGGGCCCATTTGCACAGCCCTGATGCGTTGGCCTATCTCTCCTAAAATGCTTTCTCTGGCCCGTTCGTATTGGTTATCATCCAATTGAATACGAACCAAATGACCAGTTGCAGGAATTTGACCCACTCGTTGAGCACCTACAAATACGGAGGTGCTCCATTGAGGAAAATCCTCTCCTTGGTAAAAAGCAATGCCTGAAGGAGAGATACCCGGTAGAAAAGAAATCTCAGGATCGATCATCCCTTCTAACCACGGACGTGGTGATATCTTAGGCCCAGAATAGTCTCTTCCCAAACTAACTATGGGCCATCCATAGTTACCGCCTGCTTTCAAGATATTGATTTCATCTCCCCCATTAGGACCATATTCCACTTCCCACAATTCCCCTGTAGTGGGGTGAAGAGTTAATCCTGAAGGGTTTCTATGCCCCAAGGTGAAGATTTCTGGCCTGAATGTAGGGTCGCTAAGATAAGGATTGCCCTCCGCTGGTCTGCCATCTAGTTCAAGACGCAATACCTTACCCCTTAAACTGCCTGGGTTCTGAGCTGAGTCATCCCTTGTAGCTCCGATCCCCATATAGAGCTTGCCATCATTGCCAATCAATAGAGGTGCTGCTGCACCACCTTCACCATCCCAGCTATCAGAGACTAGTAACTCTTCTACATTAGCAAGTGAATTAGCTTTAAGTCTGGCCCGAGCTAGTACAACAACTATCTTTTGTGCAAGGGTCGTATCAGAAAAGACATTCGATGAAAGTTCATCCATAGCTTGTCTTGTGTAAGTAAAGTAAATTGTTTTACTGACAGAGAAATCCGGGGCTACTTGAATGGCCATTAGCCCGATAAGACCTTTGCTGTATATCGGTGGCAAGCCAGTTATTTCTACAGATTTTTCAAAGTCTTTGTCTATTAAGTGTAAGCTGCCCGCTCTTTCGGTAATTAAAATACTGCCATCTGGCAGAAAACTCATTCCCCAAGGGTGTTCTAGAGAAGCTTTCAATACTTTGGCTTCTCCCCTCACATGATAAGTTAAAAATTTGTAGGTTTCTTGGCTAAGCTCTGGTGAAAGTTGCCCTTGAGTCATGTTGGGAAAAAATGGGATGGTGATAAATAGAAATAAAAAAACTACTTGGAATAAATTAATCATCAGTCTATGTTCTTAGTGGTTTTGACATTTGTATGCAAGTCGGGTGCTCATTATTCGGTGTCATGTGAGCTAGCTTAATTCTTAGATAAAATTAATTGATGGGGCTTATAAAGGGCATGCCTTGCAAATTACCCACTAATTAACTTCTATGTTGGGAAAAAAACAAGCTAGCGCCCACCTGTTGTGTCAGCTCAAGCACTGATAGCGAATTAGTCAAGATAAATCAGCACAGCACTTGTTGGCAACTTTTAAGAAGTGCTTTCACTTTCTTTATAAAATTAAAATTGGCTTCCCAAAAGCTGCAAAGCTCAGTAAGGAACAACCTAGCTGAGCGAGCTGCATAAATTCATCTTTCCCCTGTTATAGTATGAGCATACAAAGTTGCCAATGGATATAGTTGATCAGAAGATCATGTAAATATTACAAATAGGGCTCCTTTAACTACCCTTATTAATGGCTAAACAACTCTATCAGGCAATTCTTTGCCAGATGCAAAAGCGAGTAAGTTTTGCCTAGCACGTTCTCCCATTGCCGTTCTAGTTTCTAAAGTGGCTGAGCCCAAATGAGGTAGTAACACTACATTTTCTAATCTTAGCAACCCTGGCTCAACACTGGGTTCTAACTCATAAACATCCAGCCCAGCACCGGCTAAATTTCCTTCTCGTAATGCTAAATACAGAGCATTTTCATCGATTATATCACCTCGAGCGGTGTTGATAAGGTAGCTGTGAGTCGGCAATAGTGAAAGCATCTTCGTATCAAAAAGGTGTCTAGTTTCTGTCCCACCTGGGCAATGTAGGGAGACAAAATCACATTTAGGTAGCATATTTTCCAGCCGCTTATAGTATATTGCTTGCATACCTTGAGTGCGTGCATCGTGTAATTCACGGCGATTATGGTAGAGAATTTTCATACCAAAGCCGTGAGCAGCTTTCATTGCTAGTGCCTGTCCAATCCGCCCCATGCCTACAATGCCAAGAGTTTTACCTGTCATCGAGGTCCCCATTAAATGAGTAGGATACCAACCAGGCCAAAGTCCTGCTCTTAATTGACGTTCAGCTTCTCCCGCACGACGGGAAATCATCAGCATCAATGTTAAGGCAATATCTGCAGTAGCATCTGTGAGGACTCCAGGAGTATTAGTAACAGCTACTCCCGCTTGAGCAGCCGCGACTATATCTATATGGTTATAACCTACACCATAGTTGGCAATTAATTTTGTCCTAGAAGGCTTGTCAAATTGAAATATCCCAGCCGGTAGTTTGTCGGCAACACAAGGGCACAAAGCATCATACTCTTGCATGGCCTGACGCCACTGATCGAAAGTCAGTGGGTCATCGACAATTGTGACGTTAAAATCTTCGGCTAGCGCTTTTTCTATTGTGTCAGGCCAGCGCCTGGTTAAGAGAATTTTTAACTTCATAATACAAATCCTCTGAGTTAGGTAGTCTCAAATGAGCTATAATGTTTAATTACTTCTGGGGTCTTAGGGACGAGGACCATAGTGAGGGACTGCTTGTCCAAACTCGTAAGCCCCAAGGTCAGGCGCCTTACCATGAAAATAATTATTGATATTCGGCAGTTCCATACCGGCGTCAATAGCAGGACTTCCCTCACGTAATTGTAAATTGATCTGTGCAGGATCATAAAGTTTTGTGGGAGCATCTAAATCTGGCATAGGTGCATTAATAAAACTATCAAAGTCGAGCAACACACTATGGACATCTTTTCCAGTCACCCGCTGGTAGTCTTCAAGTGACGAAAACTCTCGAATTTCTAGTTGCCCTTCATAGTCACGTGATTTTTTCAGATCAGGAGAATTCCAACTGAATGGTTTAGAAGACCCTTTATTAACACGAAAACCATTGTAGTCACTTTGACTATAGTTCGTATAAGTTCGCAGGGCCAAAGTAGTTTCTTGGCGTTCTTGACCTAGAATAAGATTGTTAAATAAATACATATTTGAAGCAGGTGTAATTTGACGAAACTCGCCTATGTAAGTGTTATGAAGATAAATAACTCCTGCTGGGTCTGCATGAATTTTCACAGGCCCATAAGGTGAGTGATATACCACATTACGAATAAAATAAACTGGTCCCCCAAATACAGGTTGTGGACTCATTGCCCCTACCGCAACATTGAAACAACGATTGTTAAAAATACGCATGTTATGCATCGAACCATCCGCTTCAAAGCAATTGTCGTCCAGGTTAGATACATCATTACCATAGATATCAATACTGACTGGCATACGATCTCTGGGAATATTCGGATAGCCATCAGGCATGCCATAAGTTGCATGATCTATAGCGTCATGAAAGCCAGAAATTTTATTAAAGGCGATGACATGCCCAGCACCATAGACAGCGACAGCATAATAAGAATCCAGCAACCGAGCCTCAGCGAAATCTGGCTGCTCATTCCATGGAGAAATATTGTACCAGCCCATTAACTTCTCTGGTCGACGCCCAATCATCTCGTTGTCGGCAACGTAGAAGAATTTTGAGCCTGACCAATCACTGTGAATAGCGGTACCAATATCTTCAAAACGGCTTTTTTTTACCATGATGCCTTCTGCACCTGTAATATTTTTCATACCCGCCTCAATAGCTACAGTAGTATTGCGAAATGTAATACCCTCAAATAAATGCCAACTCGCCCCCATAACATTAAACAGCACATTATTTCCACCGCCATCAAAAATAACTTCCCCATCCCCAGCTGCTTTAATAGTGATGGGCTGGTCCTCAGTGGCTTTTGCAGTGAGATAGTAAGTACCATCCCAAGTTGTTCCACAACAGGTGGTGTAACCTGAATCAATTTCATGTGTGTAGGAACGACGGTCAAATTCTTTATAGGTTCCAGCATGAACCAAGAGAGTGTCACCCGGCGCAACTCGTTGCCCAGACGCTCGGCTCCAATCTCCTCCAAGCCCAGCCATGTAATAAGCAGCCAAGAGTCCATGATAAGCAGGCTGTAACTCTAAACCCGTGTGATCCAGTGGGTAGACATGTAGTACGCGCCCTGTTTTACTTGCTTTGGGTTCTGCTCTTGTTTGCACCTCTACAATTCTCTCGCTGTTGCCAGTAACGCCATCAGGATCTGTTAGATTCAGCTTGACCTCGTATGAGGTTGACGGCTCGAGGTAAAAAATGCTTCCCGCAAACATATTGGGTGCTGTGTAGTCTAAAGTCTGATCAAAGACGGACCGCTCATTTTGCAAGCGCACTAGGGGAAGTCCCTGCTGCCAAGCTTGTTGGGTTTTTGCAACCCTATATTGAACCTCCACTTGAGCATTTCGGTTAGAATCTCCTTCAATATTCCATTCAAACCCCAATGAAAGTAGCGTTGGAGGCTCAACCACTAACTCGCCTGCAAGGACAGACGTCAAATCAGCTTGCCCTAGCCCAGACTTACCCCAAGATAAAAACAAAAAACTAAGCAGAAATATTCTTTTTATTAATTTGAACATTGTTAAATCACCGGGCGAGGGGCTTCGCTAATCAGACAGGTTCCAGTCTTAAATAGTCCATTTTCAAGATGATAATGAATAAATTGTGGGATATCCAAGGCGACACCTGCCTGCATTGGCATAATACCTCGTACACCTGCGACCTTGAGATCGTCATTAGTAAAAGAATACTGAGCGATAATACGGACATCAGCTTCTATAAAGATTCGATCATTAGAGCTGAGAAATTCCTTTACACGAACTTCTTCAGTGACATGGGCATGAAGAAAAGCATAAGTTCTTTTTAAACCTTCTGGTGAATCGAAGAGTAGTTCGCCTTGAACCCACACAGAAAATTCAGGCGCCCAGAAATCTAAAACACGATCATAGTCTTTACCATTGAAACTCTCGAGGTATTGCTGATATTGCTCTCTTGTCACCTTTATTCCCTATAGCTGTATTATGAAGTATCTCTAGACAGGCATCCATCGAGCATTGTGTTCACTACTGCTGACAGCGGCCTGTATAAATCGCATGCCTCGTATTCCCTCTGTCATGCCTGGATAGTTTTTCAAGGGCATCTCACCGCGTTGTAGTCTTTTTATATCGGCCATGAACTCACAGTACAGGTTGGCTTTAGCTTCTAAATATCCTTCGGGGTGTCCAGCTGGCACTCTTATAGCGGCTTGAGCTGCAGCACTGTGAAGAGTCTTACCTGTTCGATGACGGTGCCACGGCTCGCCTGCCATCTTGATGATTAATGTATTAGGCTCTTCTTGTTGCCACTCGAGCGAGCCTTCGCTGCCATAGATACGTAAGGACAACCTGTTCTCCTCACCGGCTGCGATTTGCGAACAAAGCAGCACCCCTTTGGCACCACCGTTAAAGCGCAAGAGCATACTGGCATCATCATCTAAGCGACGACCTGCAACAAAACAGCTTAAATCTGCAGCCAGTTCGCTAATTTGTTGCCCACTAACCAGTTCTGCCAAATGTGCTGCATGTGTACCAATATCACCCACGCAACAAGAAATTCCAGCCTTTGTTGGGTCTGTTCGCCAACTCGCTTGTTTGTTATCACCATTTTGTTCTAAAGGAAACATGAGCCAGTCTTGTTGATATTCTACAAGCACTTTTCTCACTATACCTAAACTCCCTGAGGCTACGATTGCTTGAGCCTCCATCACTGCAGGATAACCCGCATAAGTATGAGTAAGACCAAAAAGTGTATTGTCAATGTTGTCATAAAATTCACTCAAGCCGTGTGCCTCTGAAATATCATTGCTTAAGGGTTTATCACACATCACATGAATACCCTTAGCAAGAAAGGCTCTGGCTATATCCGTATGCAGATGATTCGGTGTAGCAATAATTACGAAGTCTATACCTTCAGGGTGTAAGGCTTCTTCATTGGCCATCTCCATGTAGCTACCATAAGAGCGGCTTAAACCCCAAGCTTTGGCGCTATCCTGAGCACGTTGTGGATCTGACGACATCGCCCCAGCAACCACTTGGGCAATACCGTCGAGCTCCACTGCTATTTTATGGACTCGTCCAATAAAGGCCCCTTGCCCTCCCCCGACAATACCGGCTCGTAAGGATTTTGTAGCTTCTTGGTTATTCACGGTTATCTTCCACCATTATTAACCCATCAAAAAAGAATTTATCAGGGCTCTTAATTTACACTTTATAAATATGATCAATAGGAGCAAAGCATGAGTATATGCCAAAACACAGGAGAGCTCTTAAGAGCCAACATCAACTGGCTTAACTATAAAATGGCTCTCGTCCACGCCCTTGAACTGCTGCGCCTAATGCAGGCAGAAGTTCTTGTTGCATGGCGTACATAGCTGCTGCTGCATGATCTATGGTACGACAGAAATCTAATGACGCCTTCAACAATGGGGCTAATTTTGTTTTGTCCTGCAATCTTCCTGGCGGATATTCATGCTCCAGCACAAGAGCTGTCTTAGCAATATCTAGGTCTAATAACTCTCTTGCAGCTAATTGATGGTCTAACCAATCCACAGTACGATTCTGCAAATACGCCAATGGATCATGACGCGCTGTACCAGGTAACTCATGCTCACACAAAATAGTCTGCTTTTTCCATGCATTTAACTGTAGTGCAGGCTCCTTAGTGGCTTTTCCCGCCAGCCAATCGCCACGCTCCATAGTCTGACCGCCATAGCCCCAAGCTGAAACACCTCTTGAATCAATTACTTGCCCTTTGACATGGAACCCATCTATGAGGAAACCATAGCCTTGTTCTTTCAAATATTGAAATATCGACCGGGTATCTTGCCCCATGAGCACAGCGTGAGAAGGATCATAATGAATTCTGAACTGATCCCCAACCCCGTGTCGTTCACATAATCTATGTAGTATTATCCAAGGACCGGGTGCATAGGCGATATTATTGTGGAATGAGTCCGAAGTATTCCAGCCAGGCATTGGGCATTGTTCAACCCTGTAAACCAGCCCACGCTCCTTTGCGGACTGTAAGAGTGGAATAAACTCCTCCTCAAACATTAATAAGTTGGCATCCATACTGAGTTCTGGGTTCCTACCTACAAAACCACATACAGCATTTATGCCAAGTAATTCAGCAGCATCAAACACACGCATCATAAATTGCTGCTTCTTTGCTCGTTCATGTTTATCTGGGACCAACATATTGTCAAAGTAGGCCAAATCTGAAATTCCAACCCCAGTGGTTGACATGGCGCTGAGCACACGATTGGCACGATCTTTACTGAAGGCTTTGCGCAAGTCTAGCGTATTTGCAACAGGATCAAGTAATGCATCAGCAGGCACATCTGCTTCATCAGGATGTAAAGCCGCAGAAAGCTGTATTTGAGGAGCCTCCAACTCAGCAGCGAAGCATAACCAGTCCTCAATTGCCAAGTCAGGATCTGCGTCACGTAAGTCCCGTGCGGTAAGCTCCTGAAAGGCCGCCGTGAGTATGCTCAATGACATACATCGAGGCTCGTAATTCTTCATTCCCTTCACTCCAGCATATAGTTGTTTTGACAGTTATATTTTGGTTTATTTATATCATGCAGAAAGAATCATCGCGAGACTTGCCCAGAAATAATCAATTTAACTAAAATTGAAAAACAACCTCTCTGCTTAATGATAGAAAAGGGTAAGAGCTAGATCTACAGCAAATCTTATTGGTGATACGGCCGAGTTAATTTGAAGCTGACAATATTATAAAAAACACATATACGTCCCGATCATCCTAAACCATAATAAGACTTGTGGAAAAAATTTATTTGACTAATATATAAAAAATTACTTATGAGCTTTTCTTGATGTCAAAAACAACAATAAGTCTTACTAAATTAAAAAATAGACTTCACGAAATCCTTGAAGCTGGCAAAGGCTCAGATTTTTTAAGTAAGTTCATTGATGTGTTGCTTATGACGCTTGTATTGAGCTCTGTGGTTGCTGTTGTGCTAGAGTCCGTCCCAGAGATTGAAGAAGTTTACTCACATCAATTTAGACTTTTCGAAATCTTCTGTATCAGCACCTTTACCATAGAATATCTACTTAGACTCTGGACTGCACCACTAAAGTTTCCCGAATCAAAAAAACCTTATCTTAAATATTTTTTTAGCTTCTATGGTTTGATAGATGTATGTGCAATTATCCCTTTCTACCTATCCTTGTTTACTACTGGTATAGATCTTCGAATCTTGCGTGTTGTTCGAATTCTAAGAATTATTAAAATCAGTCATTACAACACAGCATTACAAGATTTGTGGGATGCTATTTACGATGAACGAAAGTCCTTTATTTCAGCATCTTATATTTTCTCAGTGGCTCTGTTAATTTGCGCCTCACTAGCCTACTATGCAGAAAATACTGTACAACCAGAGGAATTCAAATCAATTCCACATGCCATCTGGTGGGCCTTAATTACCCTGACAACAGTAGGTTACGGTGATGTTTCGCCGATAACTTTTTTTGGAAAAATCGTTGGTATTTTTACAGCCTTAATGGGAGTTTGTACCGTTGCTTTATTGACGGGTATTGTTGCTAATTCTTTTTCCGCTCAGCTTTCCAGAAAAAAATCAGTGTTCCGTGCTGAGGTAATTAAAGCTTTACAAGATGGTATAATCACACAGGAGGAACGAGAAGGTCTGAAACGACTACGAGATGAGTTTAACTTATCACGCCAGCACGCAGACGCAATATTTGAGGAGGCCTTTGAAGTTCACCAGCAAAAAACTCATAGAGACCAAGCTTTGTCCTAGCCTAATTTTAATTACAGTCTGAATCTGCAGGTTACCCGTGTCAATTAACTCAAAAAAAAAGAATTTCTGAATTTTTATTATTTCCTGAGCAATGAACTTTCTCCTCGCCCCACAACAAAAAGTTTATCTTGGATAATCACCCCACCTGTGACATAGTTCAGAGATTCTGTACCTTCCTCTTGTATAAGAACTTCCTGCGTGAATGAAGTACCAATAGATTCCTCACTCATCAATGAGGAATCTAACGATTCGTTCATCATTGTAAGCCTTACAACTCGCCAATTAGCTGGACAATGAATTTCATTACAGCCTGCTATTTGGCTTACTGGAAATTCCTGCCCGGTCAACAATAACTCATCTGAAGATAAACGGTGAAGGTTATCGGGTAAAAAATCTACTGATAGTCTAGCAACCTCTTCTCTCGAAGCTTCTTCTAAAACAACAATTTCCGCTCCTGACCAAGCACTAACAAATACATACCCTGAGAGCAATGCAATGCCATTTCCTCCTTGTAACAATCTCCCATCCCATCTTTCTAGACCAGTTTGTGGATTCCAGAACCATAAGCTTCCTTCCGGTTTACCTAAAATATGTCTACGCATTGAATCCTCGTCACCATTATCCATGGACACCAATACAAAACCATTTTCAGTGGAGGTTACTGCGTTAGGATGTATATTCTCAGGAAGCTCCACACAGCCCAGCCAGTTTGGAATTTCATCTCTACTTAAATGAAAAAACTCAACGGTTGAACGTGTTCCAAAATTAATGGCTAATAGAAGTTGCTTGTCGCTATCAAAATCTATGCCATGAAAAGAAAATGTTTCATCTTCTTTATGGGGTTTACAGTAAAAAGGGAGGTCCTCATGTTTTTCATCTTTTGTTTGATTTCCCTCAACTTCGATGGTTGATACCTGGTTAACTGGAGGAATAAAGTTGAGTACTTTACCTGTTGTTATATTCACTAGTTTTAGTTGTGCCAAGCCGCTATAGCCCAAGTCAGACAAAACTATTTCATCTGAGTTGATTGCAACTACATCCTCGGGCGTTCCGGAGAGACAGAAGTCATCAACTTTGCAGGCGAAAGTGATTTTAGATAAAAACAGCAGTTGTACAACTAGTAAAGTTATAAGTAGACTCAACCTACACATACTGAAATACCAACGTGTTTATTTAGATCAAACTATACTCTGGAACTTGGATGAATACTGCTTTTTACAGATTTCCATCTAAAATTATATTATTCTCGTGCTTAGCTATCTTACCTCACCAGCTCTTATATGCAGAGTATGAAACTGGGCTTGGAGCACCAGATCCATTAATAACTCAGGATTTAGTTGGCGTTGAAACTAAAGGATGGTGGGCTGGTGCTGGAATACCAGAAAATAATCAACCTATTTTAGCTGCAAGGGATGGCGCGATTCCTCCCAATATTAACCCCCTACCGGTAGACATCTTCAGCAGCAAAGATTTCTATGTAGACAAGCACTTATGGTTTGACCCGCTTTATTATCGCTGTAACTCACCCTCCGGCTTGGAACAACTCTGGGGCGCTTACGAAGTTCCCATAGTTGGGACAAACCCTCCAGCGACTATTGCATGGGGCTATTGTGATAGAGACTATCCTCGCAAGGAGATCTTAAGTCCATATCCTTTTACGAGTGCTTCATCCCATTATGAAGCGTTACTTACTTTAAATAAGGCCGATAGAGGCCCCAATCAACATACTCAAATTGATCTCACTAAGTGGTCTGGTCGCTATGATCGACACAGAGAGAAAAACGCCAATTGGTTTCATGGAGCAAATCTACAAGTACCTACTTACCTGAGCTTATTGACCCCTGAATATCAACAACGCTTTGTTCAACAGATGTACCACTATGCCGCCACTAATGCACCTCAATGGCCAGGTTCCTATTGTTGGCCAGAGGGTTTCATGCGTCGTTTTGCACAATATGGTGGCGGTTCAATGAATTTTGTTGTCACCCCGGAGTATGTATTGGACATCCGAAATGCAGCAAAAACGTTGATGACACAAATACATATTGGGCGCACTTTTAACACTCAAGGTAAAACTCCTCGTCTAGGGCCTGATGTTCCAGAATGGTTCGGTGAAACTGTAGGTTTCTGGACCAAGGACTCTCTTATTACTTGGACGTCTAACATTCAAGGATGGATATCACACGGTGGCTTTGAGTACAGCAATCGTCTTCAGAGTATCGAAATATATACTTCTGTAGTAAATAGCGAAGGTGAACATCAAGGCTTACGCCATGAGGCAATACTCTATGATAATGAAGCTTTTGTTGCTCCATTAAGAATCGTGAATTACTTTACTAAAACCTCCTTACTCAATGAAGGAGACCCCATGGTATACATGGAGTGTCAGGCAGCAAACTTCCCGATAGAGGGCGAAACTACGCCGAAAACACCAGGCTCTGAACTGAGGTACTTCATGCCAAACATCCCAGGACGACCCTGGGCAGATATTTGGGAAAAATACTATGAACAGCATATGCAGCGTCCCAGTGAAGAAGATATTTTTTCTTTTGAATAACGTGATTTCAAACCATAGGAAACTAGTCATGTCAAAAAGATATCGCAGGCAAATTCATCATAAGCTTTCAGCCTTAGCCTTTTCGGTCTTGAGTTTGCTATGCCTCAATGTTTTAGCTGCCGATTTGGCAGTAACTAATGTCCGTATGCTTATCGGAGATGGCTCGGTTATTCAAACTGGGACAATATTGATTAATGGCAATACTATTACCGAAGTTAGTGAAGGCACTTTGAACACAAAAGGATATACCGTGATTGATGGCTCAGGCATGACCGCAATGCCAGGTTTCATTGATGCACATAGACACATTAATACCTCCCCGAATGAGAAGGAAGAGATGCTGGCACAGTTAGAGGCTGGCTATACTACTATCCTCTCCGGGGGTGGCCCAGACATAGGCAACCTTGAGTTACTTGACCACATCAATAGTGGACAGATTAAGGGGCCACGTATTATCCCGTCAGGCCGTATAGTACTCGCAGACCATACTCCAGAAAGTGCAAGACAAGAAGTTCATCGACTAAAAGATATGGGTATCTCTTGGACGGGTGAAATCTCCATGACACCTGAGCCAAGACCTAGTGTGGCAGAAGTGGAAGTGCTTGAGGCCATCGTGGATGAGGCAGCTAAAGTCGAGATGGTTGTTCAAGTTCATGCTGTCAGCACACCAGCCATGGTAGCAGCCATTAATGCCGGAGTGAGGCGTCTAGTACACTTACCTAACAAAGACTTCGTGGATCGAGATGCCGCCAAGTTGCTTCGTGAGACTAACACACACATCCTTGCAACCATTGGGTTTGGTGCGCCTGTTTTCGGCGTATTTGGTGAAGATAATCAGCCACGATTCCGTGATGGAAACGATTGGCCTGAGGCCATTGCGGGAGCTAATCGCGATGCACAGTCCCGTGCCATTGGAAATGAAATTGGTTTTACCATAGTCAATGCTCGCACTGTCTGGGACGAGGGCGTTGTACTGGGTTATTGTACAGACACACGTTATGACCCTCTTGCTGGCCTACAGCATGAACTAGAATCTTATAATGTGATGTTCTCTGTACGTGATATCAGTAAAATCATGGGAATTAACTCCGCAGCTTACATAAACATGGCACCACAACTTGGCACGCTTGCTGCCAACAAGCTGGCAGATATTGTGTTAGTAGCGGGCAATCCTCTTGAAGGCTATTGGCACATGCTCAACAGCAAAGTGGTTATTCTAGACGGTGAAATTGTAGTCGATAAGCGGGATTAATTGGCTTGTCTCACAAACAACGATCTTAGCATCATCTCACCATGACCATCGACGCGACAGTCGAGGTCATGGTCTCCCTCCAACAACCGACGAATGATTGCTTTGGTACCAATTTTTAATACGGTAGAAGACCCTTTGACCTTGAGATCTTTAATAAGCATTACCTTGTCACCCTCAGCAAGTGGAGTACCATTGATGTCTTTTATAACAAGCAAGTCTTCTGCTTCAGCCAACTTGTCCGTAAAGTCCTCCGACGGGTTCCATTCATGTGCACACTCAGGGCATATGAGCAAGTCTTGATCCGAATAAACGAACGAAGAAATACATTTTGGACATGAGGGTAAATCGCTGGAGTTCGTCATCAGGTAGGTTCACAAACGTTTATTGAGTTAATTTTACCATTATGTAAGGATATTCCAACTTCTCATAATCATCACCAGGGGCACCCAATGTCTAACGTTAAAAACAATGCATCCACAGCAAAGATTCAAGAGCCTGAAATATTCGATAATAATAAACGTTGTATGCTACTGGGCACCATGGGTTTTGGCACTACAGCTCTATTACAAACATTGTTCAGCCATGAGGTACATGGCCAACCTTCACCTGACCAAACAGTGGCTTCATTAAAAGGTATTTTGGGAGGAACACCATCTGCTGAAGAAAGTGACAACATCCAACTAGTTACCTCTTTCTGTGAAGCCTGGGAACGAAGGGACCTCAATGCTGTCATCAATCATTTTACGGAAAATTTCACCTATAAAATGAGTCAGGATAACGACCCCGTTTCTGGTAGCACAGCCATGCATGAAATCTTCGATCCCTGGATCGAAGCGACACATAAAATCACTTACAAGGTTCTTGAAACCTTCTCGAGAGGACCTGTTGTGATTAATCATCGCATCGATATCTATCACAGCAAAACAATGCCACTCACATGGGAAGGTATTGGGGTGTTCCTCATAAGCGAAGGAAAAATCCGCGAATGGTCTGATTACACAATCAGCATCGACAGAGGCCCCACACCCGACTAAGCTCTCAATTTGACAAAGAATAGCAATAGCTTATTTTCAGCTTTGAAGTAAAAAAATTTTATCAAAGTGGGATTCTTATATCTCAGTGAGTCTAATCTAAACTCTCAGATTCTGTAATAGTCGTAGTTGTCTTATCAAGAATTCCCCCAACCAAGCCAATGCTAATTAGGTTATCTGAAACTGAGTCAATTGCTGCACTACTAACACTTGTCTGCCATAAATAAAGTTTACGTAAATTTAGGTTCTGTTGACTTGATACGGCTTCAAGTGATTTGAGAGTAAGATCTGTTATTCGCGGATTGCCATATAAATTTAGCACCTCCAATTTAGGTGTCTGTAGTATCTTGCTTATTACTGCATCCGTAAGGAGGTTGTTACTCAGATTAAGATGAGTTAATTCAGTGAACAAAGCCATGTCTGGTAACAAATCATCAGTAACCTGTGCAGAAGCTAGATCCAATTCTGTAACAGAACCAGCAGCCATTTCTAAAAGCCCCACACGTTCTGTGCTTAAAGCAAGCCCAGGTGCTTGGTTACGAATGAGGTAGCCACCGAGTTGTTGCGATTCGAGACGTACTATAAAGCCTGCCTTAGTTAGCTCTGCTAATTGTTGCTGAGAGAGCATGGGTATTGCCAAACTATTTGCAAGGCTTTCAGTTTCAGAGCTACTTAAGCCTAGCTCAGAAACAGCTAACGCTGCCAATTCTTTTGATAGATCGACACCACTACTAGCAAGGGTGGTATTAGCAGGCATCCCTGCATCAAGCCACCATTTTAGAAGTGAAACCTGTTCGGGTGTTAAAGGAGTTTTACCTTCTGCCGGCATGAAATCTTCATGATTGCCTGAGAGTGTGACACGACGATACATCTCGCTCTCTGCGGAAGACCCCGCAACTGCCACTGCCCCATTTTCACCCCCTTTCATGAGCGCTTCAAAATTACTAAGATTCAGTTGTCCGCGCTGTTTACTATCGCTATGACAAGACTGACACCTCGATGTCAGCATAGGCTGAATGAGATCATGCCAAGGGTCAGCCTCGGCAAGGGTCAGTGGAGCACTACGCGGAACGTCAGCGCCTACTAAAACACGAATAGGTTGTGGTGCATATTCAGTAAGGTAAGTAGACCCATGAGTTATGTTGCCGCCGTAGTGGCCAGTGATGAGTACCAGCACCACCAACAACAGACTGCTTGGAGAACCCACTTTTTTATAGAGACTGGCATTTTTAGCGCTGATAAACCAAAGAATACCGCTAAGAAGTGTAAACACCAACGCCCAATTTCGATGACTGTAGCCTGTGGGAGTATCAAAACCACCCTCTGTAAAATGTAAAAGACCTAATAAAACTGTAAGTAATGCAAAAAGGAAGGTCAGTAGCCACATAAATGGGAGTATGTGACGAATATTCTGACGATCCCAACTTCCGCTAGCCAAAAATTGGAAAAGAGTAGCTAACGACACAAGCACTATCGGAAAGTGCAGCACTAGAACATGGAACCTTCCAAAAAAATAAGTCAATTCAGTCATAGTCTATCCAAGTAATTCTCTAACCAGATCACCGTGCACATCAGTAAGACGAAAATCTCTTCCCTGAAATCTAAAAGTAAGCAACTCGTGATCTATACCTAATAGGTGCATCAATGTCGCATTAAAGTCATGAACATGCACAGGGTCTTCTACAACATGATAACCAAAGTCATCTGTCCGACCATGTGTATAACCTGCCTTAACCCCTGCACCTGCTAACCAAGAACTAAATGCATACGGATGATGATCACGACCAAAAATAGGATTATTAATATCTCCCTGTGAATAGGGCGTCCTACCGAACTCACTGGTAAATACAACTAAAGTATCTTCAAGCATGCCACGCTGTTTTAGATCGGTGAGTAAGCCCGCAATAGGCTGATCTGCTGTTTTAGACATCACTGGTTGGTTGGCCGTAATACCAAAATGGAAATCCCAGCCGTTGTAAAATAGCTGAACAAATTTCACGTTGCGTTCTGCTAACCGACGTGCCAGCAGGCACTGTCTGGCGAATGAGCCTGGTTGATGTACTTCAGGGCCATAGAGCTCTAAGATATAGTTGGGTTCGTCATCAATGCTAGTGGCTTCGGGTACTGAACTTTGCATACGATAGGCCATCTCATACTGCGCCACTTTAGACAAAATTTCATCGTCGTTACTTTCCCCATATTGTGCCTGTGCTAGCGCGTTAATAGCTGCAATATCTTCCCCTTGTTGTTGCAAACTTAGTCCATCGGGTAAGTGTATGTAGTGCACGGGCTGCTCACCACGCATAAACTGTACACCTTGAAAATGTGATGGTAGGAAACCTGAACCAAAGTTCGCAGAGTCCATGTTTTGCCCTTGTCCTGGCCCCATATTGTTCAGCACAATAAATGCAGGAAGGTTGTTGTTATCAGACCCCAAGCCATAACTCACCCAAGATCCAAAAGAAGGCCTGCCTGCTAGTTGGAATCCGGTCTGTAAAAACTGTGCCGCTGGATTATGGTTTACATGATCAGTCACCATCGAGTTAATAATACAAAGGTCGTCAGCATGCCCCGCCACATGTGGCCAGAAATCGCTGATCCAGGCCCCACTTTGACCGTGTTGTTTGAAGGGAGCCAGATTGCGCACCAGGGGAAACTGAGTCTGTCCCTGAACCATGGTAGAAACGCGGCCATCTCCCATAATAGATGCCGGAATTTGCTCACCATGTCGTTTTTCCAATTCTGGACAATAATTAAAGGTATCAACATGTGAAATAGCACCAAACATATGCAAATAAATGACACGCTTAGCTCTGGGTGCGTGGTGGGTCCCCACTAGAGTACCAGCCTGTTGTTGACCACTAGCGGTTGTAATGCCAATTAACTCAGCTAATGCTGCTGCACCTAAACCAAAGCTCCCTTTTTGTAAAAAAGCGCGTCGGGCCAGAAGATTTTTTAGTTGCGTTTCATTCATATCAGGTAACTGAGTCCTTCTATTAACTCTCTAATATAAGATAAAGTTTAGTGCTTCGAGTAGGCATCGGGACTATTCATTACCACTCGAGCAGTAGCTGCCAGAGCTGCAAATTCTGCTTTATTGTCTACTGGAACTGGGAAATTCTCTAACCCTGCACTTAGATACAGAGTAGCGCCCTCATGGTTTTCTAAAAAACGCTGCAAGGCCCGCTGATAATAATGCGTGAGAATTTCTCTTTCATTTTGGGACGGCTCTCGCCTCATCCCTAATCGATAGAGATAATCTAACTGCTCAGACAACTGCTCACGAGCGTTCAACGCCCGATATGCCATTCCAGCATAAGCCTCAAGGTATTGCCGGTCGTTCAATAAGACTAAAGCTTGCAAAGGCGTATTAGAGGTTCGTCTGCGGGCCACAGTGATGATTCTCTGTGGGAAATCGAAAACCTGTAAGGCAGGATGTGCTGAAGCACGCTTCACATAACCGTACATAGTTCGACGATGGTGGTCATCCAAGGGCACATCAGTCGCCAAAGGATAATCGACAGGTTGATTCACTGACACGGCTTTCCATACACCCTCAGGCTGATAGGGATACACACTTTTCCCACCCACGGTTTGTTCTAGTAACCCAGCTGCAAATAAAGCTGAATCACGAATCTGCTCTGCGCTATATCGCTGCCTTACGCCTCGACTGAGGTAATGGTTGTACGGATCTTTATCTTTTTTTACTGCAGATATCATGGAAGCTTGCTGATAGGTACTGGACATCACCATTTGCTTTAGGATGGCCTTTTGATCCCAGCCAGAATCAATAAACTCAGCAGCAAGCCAATCCAATAATTCTGGATGAGTAGGTTTCGCTCCCTGGGTACCAAAATCTTCTGCTGTTTCAACCAAGCCTCTCCCGAACACACTCTGCCACAATCTGTTGACCTGAACACGCGAGGTCAAGGGGTTTTGTGGGTCGAAGAGCCACTGAGCGAGCCCCAACCGGTTATTTGGTAATGTCTCCGCAAAAGCAAATATCTGGTCAAAGGCTGTGCCTTCTACCGCTTCCCCTGGATTGGTATAGACTCCGCGTTGTTTCACATGAAAGTCAGCTGCCAAGGGATTATCTTGCATCACCATGATTTCAGGCTGACTCGAATACAAAACATTGTATGCAGCTTGCGCTTCGCGAAGCATATTCCTTGAAATCAAGGCCTCAGGTGAAACCTGTAAACGGTAATCACGATAAGCTTCTTCGCTAACCCGTAAATTTTCTGTATCGTGAATGTATCGCACTTCTAGCGGACTAAGATTGCGTTTAAAGACTTTCACTTCGTCTAAGACTGATCCCGCGATCGTGTATTGTTGCCAACGCTTACCAAACGCTAAGCCGTATAAAGTATCATCAATAAACGCTAAAGGTGGGGTTATTAAAGTTTGGGTTAGGTTATCTTGAGACACATCGAAGTCCAGCGGTTGACCATTAAGGTATATCACAACACCATCGGCCCGACTCAATCCGTCATACACGACTGTGAGATGGTGCCAAACTTCTGGATCCAAGCTCTCTTTAGTTAAGACATCAATTTTATTATCAGGGCTGTGCTGTAACCTAAAGCGCAAATGATTATCAAGCAGATCCAGGGCGTAACCATTACCAGCAAAACGAATATGTTGGTTATGATTAATTAGCGTTGCGTCTTCATAAACTCTACCAAGCTTGACCCATAAGTCTAAGGTAAAAGGATCAGTGCGATCAAAGTCTCCTACATCGTCACCAAAGTAGCCTTTATTTTGTTCGTCAAAAAGAAAACCCTCTCCTTTATAACCCGGTGCATGTAAGGGTGCCTGTAGAATAGCTGGTACTTGATCGACGATATTACTGGGTGAAACTTCGATAAGATCTTCTCTTAAACCCGCAGGTAAGCTTAAATTGAAGCTAAGTGGCTTTCCATGTTCTTGTCTTCCAAATATTTTCACTTTGGCGAACTCTAGGTCACGCTTAAAGTAACGCTCAAAACTGTAGTGAGCATCAAGAGCTTCACTCACTGATTGCGAAAGCTCAGCCCTAAGTTGATCATTTTTGGGAGTAGATATACCGTTTATCTCCTTGGTAATTTTTCTGAGTACCTCTTGATATTGGGTGTAAGCATCTTTCTCTGCTGATTTCAATCGGACTAATTCAGTTTTCGTTTCTGTATCTGGCAACTGCAAGGTTGCACCAGACTCAATGCCTATAAACCCATTGAATGGCATCGATCCACCCGGCGTATAAAAACCAGGTTCGTATGTATCGCCAAAAAAAGCCGCAAAAGAATAAAAATCCTTGATTGATATAGGGTCATACTTATGATCGTGACAACGAGCACACCCTACCGTATGACCTAGAATTCCAGCACCAACTGTTTCTACCCTGTCTATTGCGTATTCATTTTTATACTCTGAATCGATAATCCCATTTTCTGAACTACGCTGACCGAGTCTTAAGAATGTCGTTGCAAGTATCTGCTCTTCTGTAGGATCTGCCAAAAGATCCCCCGCTAGCTGCCAAGTTAGAAAGGTGTCAAAAGGTAGGTTTCGCTCATAAGCTGAAATTAACCAATCACGCCAAGGGTGTAAAAGACGACTCCCAGCGTCCTCCAAGTAACCATCGGTATCCGCCCAACGTGCAATATCCAACCATTGACCAGCCATATGCTCCGCATAAGCTGGTGAATTCAGGAGTTTATCAACCTGTTTCTCGTAGGCATTACTACTACCATCAGCCAGAAAGTTAGCCAGGTCTTGCTCCGAAGGTGGCAAACCAGTTAGATCCATGCTCACACGATTAAATAATGTGGCTTTGTCGGCTTGATCCGTAAAATCTAAACCTAAGTCTGTGAGCTTTTCCCTAACAAACAGATCAATGGGTGAAGATTGATTGGGATCTATGTCCGTAGGAAGTGCTGGGCGTACTACTGGCACATAGGCCCAGTGACGTTCGTACTTAGCACCCTGCTCTATCCATTGGGTTAATACCTCTTTTTCATCTTGTGTGAGAGACTTATTAGACTCAGGCGGAGGCATCTGTACGTTTGGATCCGTTGAGGTGATTCTTCTGATCAACTCTGAATTTGTTATGTCTCCTGGCACTATCGCAAATAAACCGGGTGACTCTGGGAGTTCCGCCGTAGCTGTTTCAAATTGGTCTAATCTAAGGCCCGCTTTCTGTCCACCATCGGCATCTGGGCCGTGGCAAGCGAAACAATTATCAGAAATGATTGGGCGTACATCCCAGTTGTAGGATATCTCTTGGGTAATACCTGTATCAGTCGCTGATTCCCCTGCACATCCAACTAGGGCAAACGAGAATATAGCCCATAAAAAAAGCTTTGAAACAAACTCTTTCATCTTAATTCATCATCCATCATTTTTTGCAACAACTGGCGTCCCCTTGCAGAACCAGAATCGGACCCTAAAACAATGTCTCTTGGGTCAAAATCTAAACTCTTCAACATGATTTCTATCTCTTTGGTGGCCATCGCATCTTCCTCAATGACTGGCCATAGAAACTGTTTCGTCCTCTCAAACTCTTCCTCTGGAATATTGCGCCCACCAAAGCCGAAGAAATAGTTGGTGGTATCAAGTTTGCCGGGAGTTACAGCATGGAAAACCCTGAAGTTCATCAGCTCCTCACCTCCCCTTTCAGGGTGGTCTTCAGGAATTGTTATTACATCAAGACCAGCATGAAAACCAGGCAAGTAGTAATCCATCCCTGCAAGTCTGTTGACCATCCCTTTGTAATCCCAAGCGTCTTGCTGGGCTGGCATGATTGGTACATTTTTAAGGTAACGCCTACTTCTCATAAAGTTCTCGCGTTCTTCCTTTTCCTCTGGAGCTGAGGCATTTCCTTCATTACCAATTGAATTCGCATGTAAGTAGGCAAGGTGAGTTAAGTCCAACAAATTATCATTCATAAGTTGATAACGGCCCTCAATCTCAACCTGAAAAAAAGGACGGCATCCAAATGACTTATCGGTAAAACCTGTATCCTCTAAATTCGGTAACAAGGAAACATCAGCCAAATCAGGATCACCTGGCCAAATAAATACCCACATGCCGTGTTCTTTTACAGGGTAACTTTTAATGTGACAACTAGATGGTATATGAACCTGAGAAGGTATTTTAGTGCAGGCACCCTCTGTATTAAATCTCAAGCCATGATAAAGACACTCAACCTCGTCACCAATGAGCTTACTCTTACCAAGAGGGAAGTGTCTGTGAGGGCACCGTCCATCCAGGGCGACAACCTTGCCAGATTGCGCTCTGTACATGACAAAAGGTTTATTACAAATCCATCTATCTAGAAGTTCTCCTTTAATCTCATCACAAAAAGCTGCAACGTACCAACAGTTAAGTGGAGCAAAAGAGCCTTCATTAAACGGATACATAAAATATCTCTTTAAGTGTATTAATTGTTATCCAAGAATAAAATTTTTAGAGCTCATAGCCATGAGCTGTTCACTAACTCAAAATCTCATTGACTACCTCTCCATGAACGTCAGTGAGCCTAAAGTCCCTACCCTGGTACCTAAAAGTAAGTCTTTTATGATCTATCCCTAAAATCCTCAAGAGTGTCGCATTTAGATCATGTATGTGTACTGGATTTTCAACTATGTTGTAGGCAAAGTCATCCGTTTGCCCAAAAGTGAAACCTTTTTTGACACCAGCCCCAGCGAAAAACCAAGTAAAACAGCCACCATGATGATCTCTGCCTGCGACCGGGTTACTTAACTCTCCCTGGGAGAAAGGTGTCCTCCCAAATTCACTACCAAACATGACCAATGTGTCCTCTAGAAGACCTCGCTGCTTAAGATCTTTAATCAGGGCAGCCGTAGGCTGATCAATTTGTCCGCACCTTACTGGAAATCCCCTCTAATATTCAAGTGGTGATCCCAACCCATAGCGAATAGAGTTTGAAACTTTACACCCCGCTCACATAACCTTCTCGCAATGAGACAATTTCTAGCAAAGGTCCCCGGTGTGTGTACATCTGGACCGTACATATCA
>JAYPEI010000021.1:0-33651 GCA_038125665.1 Enterobacteriaceae bacterium | reverse complement strand
GTTCGCTTATGAAATTATTACTACCAGCCTTCAAAATTGCAGTATTCAGCTTACTGATATGGTCGGTAAGTATGTTGATTACTGCGGCAATAGGCAGTCAAAACTGGCATCAGTCGTGGCCATTTATTTCATCAGCCTCCATTTGTGTTACTTTAAGTGCTTTTCTATATTTTATCTCCAAACCCAAAATTACCCAGCTACAGCCCCGTGCATTATTCCTGGCTACCACACTAAATTGGTTGCTTCTCACTATCACTGGGATGCTTCCCTATCTATTCTCGGACCATAACCCTGGTGTTGTGAATGCATTTTTTGAAACAATCTCAGGACTCACTACCACTGGATCTTCAATTTTCAATGATGTAGAAAGCCTACCTCCTAATTTACTACTCTGGCGATCTATGACACAGTGGTTCGGTGGTATTGGTATCATTCTTGTAGCTGTTGCTGTGCTCCCCTCATTACGTGGTGGTGGGATGAGACTATTTCGCAGTGAGTTCTCAGAATGGAGTCAACTAGAGGTTGGCAAGGTTTCCCGCCTGGCGACTATGATCATGGTTGCCTATCTTCTAATTTCAGCTCTATGTTATTTGAGCTTCTGGCTAGGCGGGATGACTTGGTTTGTTGCGTTTAATCATATGATGGCTACAGTAAGCACTGGTGGTTTCTCCACTTGGAATGATTCTTTCTCACACTTCCATAGTGACAGTTTGCAGTTGATTGCAACTATCTTCATGATCCTAGGAGCCTCCCCTTTTCTATCCTTAGTGCTTAGCCTTGAGAAAAAGCATTTTAATTTTCTTCATGACAGACAAGTTCAACATCTTTTATTGATGTGTTTAGGCTCTGCAATTCTCATTGCTTTTTGGCGATATTATTCAAACAACGAAACAGCAAGATCTTGGATAAGTCTCTTAGAGAGTTCATTTTTTAATGTTGTTTCTATCGCTACAACTACTGGATTTGCTAGTGAAGATTATTCGCAGTGGGGAGGTTTTGCTGTGATGATTCTATGTTTTTTGATGTTTAGTGGCGGAGCATCAGGATCGACTTCAGGAGGCGTGAAATTATTCCGATATCACCTACTTTTTATATTTATGCATGCGAATATGATTAGTGCCTTACATCCTCAGGCAAGACATGCAAAACAATATAATGGTCGATCAGTACAAGAAGACATTCTATTAGGCTCTCTAGCATTTTTTTGTTCAGTAATCGTTGCATTATGTGTGTGCGCTTCTTTATTGTCCCTAAGTGGCTTAGATCCGATAACGAGTCTCACAGGAAGCCTCAGTGCCCTAATGAATGTTGGCCCTGGCTTTGGAGACATCATCGGCCCGGTAGGCAATTATTCCTCACTCAATGATACAGCTAAAATTACACTAGGCTTTGCCATGCTTCTTGGTCGATTGGAATATTTGACTGTTATTATTATTTTCACACCTGCCTTTTGGCGCTGGTAATGGTCTTTCTAAACGATCAGGATAAATCAATGATAATTTTCAAGCAGTTCTTGAAATATAGTATTTTGATACCTCTAGCGATTACCTTACTTGGTTTAACACCCTTTAACATCTTAACTATCCCCTCTGTGTTACTGCTCTACATGCTTGTTGTTTTATATACAGCTCTCTATTGCGAACGTTTTATTGTTCTACTGACTGCATTATCAGCTCTTGTGCAGTTTATTTTTGTTTTTATTGAGCCACGATTCTCACTCGCTAGCACGAATCTTGCTGGCATTTTTGATGGTTTTCTTTTCGTTGCTTTTGCTGTCATCGTTGGAAATATTGCTGGCAAATTACAAAGAAATGTGAAGGAGCTGCAATACCAAAGAGATTTTTTAAGAGCACATTTAGCATTACGTCAGGAATTGAGTACAGCTCAAGACTCAAAAATCATTATTTCTTTGGTACAAAAACACTTTGAGGAACTTTTCGGAGGTAACGTAAATTTTGCCCTTAAACCACGATCTGAAGACATCAAACAAGCTCATAGTTTTAAAGAGGAACTCATATGGACAGTGAATGCATTTAGTTCTTTGACTAGCGATCAAACAGCGATGCTGTTAACAGTTCAGGAAGCGGTACACCAGGAACTCACTAAACGCTCTTCGGCGGTTGCTTTACTACAAGCTGAACGTATATCAAATGAGGAGAAATTACGTTCCGCTTTACTTTCATCAGTTTCTCATGATTTGAAATCACCTTTAGTCACTATGCTGGGAGCAGCAACATCATTGAGAGACTTACGGAATGATTTGACTGGTGATGACGCAGATGAGTTAGTGGAATGCATTATCTCTGAATCTCAACGGCTTGAATCGTATATTCAAAATCTCTTAGATATGACTAAACTTGGTGATCACGGACTCACTCTTAGTCGTGACTGGATTTCGTTTGAAGAGATCTTTCATGTAGTTTCAAGAAGAATACATCGTATTGCACCCCATTTTGAGTTAAGACTACAAATTGAAAATTGCTTGCCTTCATTAAACATACACGCAGCTCTGATAGAACAGGCTCTCTACAACATTACAGAAAATGCACTTAAAGTCACTCCAGATGGCCTTGAAGTTCTTGTCAAAGTTGGTCTAGTCAGTGATGTTCTAGAAGTTCGTATTTGTGACCACGGACCAGGACTACCCAAGAGCGAATGGAATTCAGTTTTCGATCCATTCTACACATTTAGCTTGGGTGATTGTTATGAAAAAGGCACCGGTCTTGGTCTGTCTATCTGTCGTAGCATTTTGCGTGTTCACGGTGGAGAAGCAAGAATTGAAACAGCACCAAAAGGGTATAGCCATTGTGTATTATTGACTCTTCCCATCAGCGGCGCACTAATGTCGGAAATAGAAGAGTAAGGAAAAGAAAAGTGCAAAAAATTCTAATTATTGATGACGAACCACAAATTCAAAAATTTTTGAAAATTAGTTTAAATTCACAAAATTATGAAGTTATCAGTGCTCAAACCGGAAGGACAGGGATTCAGCAAGCTCGTTATTGTCAACCTAATCTTGTAATCCTTGACCTAGGCTTACCAGATATAGATGGAAAACATGTTCTACAGGTACTTGTTGGTGAACTTCGTCTTAATGTGTTGGTATTATCAGTACGAGACGGGGAAGCTGAAAAAGTGTCTTGCTTGAACATGGGTGCTGTTGATTATGTAGTAAAGCCCTTTGGTGTCAATGAATTACTTGCTCGCATGCGAAGGATATTCACTCTGACAAATGAAACCAGCAAGGGCCACAGTCTGACCTATCAAGATGCGCATCTTAAAATTAACGAATCAACTCGTATTGTTAAATTAGATGATGAGGTAGTTTCCTTAACACGCAAAGAGTGGGCAGTCTTATTACAACTTCTCGAAGCTAACGGTAATATGGTCACTCATACAAAGCTTCTTCATTCGATTTGGGGCCCCAGTCATTTCCAAGACACGCACTATCTTCGCAATGTTATCCAGAAGCTTCGTCAAAAACTCAAAGATGATGCTGCGAATCCACATTACATTGAGACTGAACCTGGGGTAGGATATCGTTTTATTTCAGCAAGGACATTAAGCTGAGAGATGTCAGTAGATATTACTCTTTCACCAGTGGCCTACATAAGTAGTCCATGGAAGCAAAAATTTGCTATTCCAAGGCAACCTTGCCTAGTGCCACAAGCTCGTGGTGTGCTCACTTTACAAGAACCTTTCAATGATGCAAACACCGTCAGAGGTTTAGAGGCTTTCTCTCACCTATGGTTGCTCTTTCACTTTCATGCCACAGCTGCAAAAGGTTGGCAAGCAACTGTTGCGCCTCCCAGGCTTGGTGGTACCGAGCGAGTAGGCGTCTTTGCTTCTAGGAGTATGTTCCGGCCAAATTCTATAGGTCTTTCCGTGGTGAAATTAGAGGAAATTGAAATCATTAACTCCTCAGTGAAGATCCATGTAAGTGGAGTTGATCTATTAGATGGCACCCCAATCTTAGATATCAAACCGTATCTACCCTACGCTGATGCTCTCAACGGTGCAAGAGCTGATTGGGCATGCAGTGAACCCGATAATTCGTTCATGGTTAGCTATAGTCAAGAAGCAAGATCACAATTAGCATCACATAGCGAAACCTACCCAGAACTTGCGGATCTGCTTGAGGAGTGTTTGCGACAAGATCCCAGACCTGCACAACTTAAAAGAAAAAATACAAAAGAGAGATTCGCAGTGTATCTTTATGACCTGAACATTCGCTGGGAAATAAGAGGCGAGAATTGTGTGATTATTTCAATTGAAAAAGCATAAGCCATGGAATCACTCTCACTTTTTTTCTTAGCAATTGGAGCTGGTTGCTTAGATACCATGGCAGGAGGAGGTGGACTATTGACCTTACCTGCCCTCTTACTTACAGGCATGAGTCCGATCCAAGCCCTAGCTACTAATAAGTTACAAGGTAGTATGGGCACTGCGACAGCCTCATTTTTAATGCTAAAACATAAAAGGCTTAATATTAAAGATATTAAGACTCCTATGCTTTTTGCCTTCCTTGGATCAGCTACTGGCACCTGGATAGTTCAACGCTTGGATGTTAGCCAACTCAATATACTCATCCCCATCGTACTTGTTATTATTTCAGTGTACTTCCTATCAAGTGGTTGGCTGATGAAAACTGTGCATCATGCAAAAATATCAACCACTGCCTATCATTATATTGTTATACCTTGTGTTGGTGCTTACGATGGCATGTTCGGACCTGGCACTGGTATGTTTTTCTCTTTTGCAGGAGTATTGTTAAGAGGAAAAAATTTATTAGATGCGACAGCCAATGCAAAAACTCTCAATTTCGCGACAAATATTGCAGCTCTTATAATGTTTTTACTAGGTGGACAGCTAGTCTGGAAAGCTGGCTTAGTGATGATGATCGGGCAGTCAATTGGTGCCTGGCTAGGTTCACATTTACTTTATAAGATACCTCAAAATTTATTGAGATATTTGATTGTTGTTGTTTGTACAGCGTTAATGCTGAAATACTTGACTGACTAATTTTTATGATAGGAAAGAGAGCATAACTCCAGCAGCCACTGCAGAGCCTATAACACCAGCCACATTTGGCCCCATAGCGTGCATTAATAAGAAGTTTTGAGGATCAGCCTCCAAGCCAAGCTTGTTAGAAACTCTTGCTGCCATAGGAACAGCCGACACACCAGCAGAACCAATTAACGGATTGATCGGGTCTTTAGAAATTAAATTCATAAGCTTTGCCATAAGAATGCCTGCACCCGTACCAACACTAAAGGCCACTACACCAAGAATAAGAATACCAAGCGTTTCTACATTCAGAAATGCGTCTGAGCTCAGTTTTGATCCAACCCCCAAGCCTAGAAAGATAGTAGTTATATTGATGAGCGCGTTTTGAGCAGTATCACTTAAGCGGCCGACCACTCCACTTTCTCGCATTAAGTTACCGAAACAAAACATACCAAGTAGCGGCGCAGCACTTGGTAATACGAGCCCAACAAGTAAAACCAATGAAATTGGGAAGATTATTTTTTCTACCTGACGAACTTCACGCAGCTGCACCATTTTAATTTTGCGTTCTGATTCAGTAGTTAATGCACGCATTATGGGAGGCTGAATAACAGGCACGAGTGCCATATAAGAATAAGCAGCAACAGCAATTGCCCCCAATAATTCCGGTGCGAGTCTGCTTGCCACAAAGATAGCTGTTGGGCCATCTGCCCCTCCGATAATCCCTATTGCCGCAGCATCTTGCAATGTAAATTCCATTAACTGACCTTTGGTCAACAAGACAGCACCAATAACAGTAGTAAAAATACCTACCTGTGCTGCAGCTCCGAGTAATAGAGTTTTTGGGTTAGCAAGCATGGGACCAAAATCTGTCATCGCTCCGACCCCCATAAAAATTATTAAAGGAAAAATACCACTGGCTATTCCAGCATTGTATATGTAGTAAAGAAGTCCACCTGGTGAAACCAAATGACCATCGGCGTCCAGCAATGGCTCCGCCAAAAAACCTGCCTCAGGGATATTGACCAAAACCGCACCAACACCAATCGGTAGTAATAATAATGGCTCAAACCCTCTACGTATGGCTAGATAAATAAGAATTAGCCCCACCAGAATCATCACTGCCTGCCCCGAATCTAAATGAAAGATGCCAGAATCGTGGTAGAGCTTTAGGAGACTTTTTTCCATAAATATTTATTCTTAAATTAAATCTAAAAGGACTTCACCCACACCCACAGATCTTCCCTCACTGACATTGACGACTCCAACAGTACCTGAGCGTGGAGCTTTCAGTTCAGTTTCCATTTTCATGGCCTCAAGTATCATCATGACCTGTCCTTGCTGGATTAAATCGCCCGATTTGACTAATACTTTGAAAATGTTACCGGCTAAAGGAGCCTTGAAAGGTTCACCTTTTTTTGTCGTTGCTGTTTGTTTTTGATTGGCGTGACCTCGTGGTTCATTATTAGTCGCAGCAGCACTGATAGTTGAAACTTCTCCACCTTCAGAAACTTCGACGACATAACTCTGTCCTTCCACAACCACCGTATACACTGAGGATTCAGTGGGAGTGGTAACTTTTGGCACAGGATCGGTAATGGGAGCAATCGAGTTTTCAGGTCTTGGTTCAAAAGCAGATGAATCACCACGGTGTTTTAGAAACCTTAAACCAATTTGTGGAAACATCGCAAAAGTGAGTACATCATCGATTTCTCTGTCTCCACTTTGTAATTCAAATTCTTGCTCATCTGCTAATCGACGAAGATCGAGAGTTAATTTATCAATCTCAGGCTCCAGCAAGTCAGCTGGACGACATGTGATAGCATCTTTACCATCCAGAACACGTGCCTGAAGCTCAGCGTTTACTGGAGATGGAGTGGCGCCATATTCGCCTTTTAGGATACCCGCTGTTTCCTTTGTTATAGACTTATATCTTTCACCAGTCAGCACATTAATGACTGCTTGAGTTCCGACAATTTGAGAGGTTGGTGTGACGAGAGCAATATTACCTAAATCCTCACGCACCCTGGGAATCTCATTAAGAACATCTGCAAGCCGATCACTAGCCTGTTGGTCGCGCAATTGAGATTCCATGTTGGTAAGCATACCACCTGGGACCTGAGCAATCATGATGCGGGCATCAATGCCCTTGAGTTCACCCTCAAATTTTAAGTATTTCTTGCGTACTTCTCTAAAATAATCTGCTATCTCAGCCAGCAACTTCATGTCTAAGCCTGGATCACCAGGTAATCCTTCATAAATGGCATTAATAGTTTCTGTGGGTGAATGTCCGTAGGTCATACTCATTGATGAAATAGCCGTATCAACGTTATCAATATTAGCTTCTATTGCTTTTACAATGGCTGGGACAGAAAACCCTGTTGTGGCATGACAATGCATATGTATTGGAAGATCAAGTTCATTTTTTAAACGAGATACTAATTCAAATGCCACATAAGGCTTCAACAGCCCGGCCATGTCTTTGATACAAATTGAGTCTACACCCATGGCCGCTAACTGATGTGCTAAGGCCATCCAATTATCTATGTTATGAACTGGACTGGTAGTATAAGAGAGAGTCCCTTGGGCATGACCACCATGCTCACGCACTGCTTTAACACAAACTTCCATGTTTCTTGGGTCGTTCATTGCATCAAAGATTCGAAATACATCCACACCATTGATCACGGCTCTTTCACAAAACTTACGAGCCACATCATCAGCATAGTGTCGATAGCCAAGTAGGTTTTGCGAACGCAGTAGCATTTGATGTCGGGTATTGGGAATAGCTGCTTTCAATGTACGAATACGCTCCCAGGGATCTTCACCTAAATAACGAATACAAGCATCAAAGGTAGCACCTCCCCATGTTTCGACTGACCAGAATCCTACCTGATCAATTTTTTCTGCTATGGGTAGCATGTCTTCAGTTCGTAATCGAGTAGCGAATAAAGATTGATGAGCATCACGTAAAACAACTTCTGTAATCTGTACAGCTTCACGCTCAGAAAGCATTTAAAACTCCTATATCATCAAAACATAGGCTAAGCCTTACCTATTTTTACTAACCCTATGTTGGTGAATTGCCGCAGTAATCACTGTTTTCAAAATTATATCTTTATTATGAAGCAAAGTAGTGCTGTTCCCATGAGAAAAGTATTTCTGTGGCGTAGAAAGACCCAATTGTTCTTCATCTGGAATGAATTTGGAAAATCTAGAAATGAGGGAAGACATTCCTTTTGTTATAAAAACCAGGATCGTCAAAAAAATAAATACAGTCCCCATCCCTAAAACCATCAAAGTAAGAGCTTGGCTAAACAAGCTTAGATCAGACATAGAGTTCCCAATTTCTTAAGTCTCTTTCATCTATCAATTTCAGAGAAATGAAAGGAATAATGAATTTATTACTAGTCTTAAAGCTTACAACAAAACATATTGTTTGTCGGCATAACAGTAAATCCTACCCAAATGGCTATTCATTGCCAAGCACAGATTTATTCTGATGATTGAAGCGGGGGTTTGTTAATAAGAAGAATCAAGGGGATGATAAAGATTACCAACCACTTCAACATCTCAAAATCATTCAAGTAGGATATCACTACCGCTTGTTTGGTCAGCTCAGAGTCAAGTGAGGGTAGCAGAGAAGTAATAGCTTCTCCTGAGATATTCATCGGCATCTCAGCAGGTAAATTTAAAGAGGACCAAGTTACGAGCTCAGTCAATTGTGCATGTTGAGTCTGCACATTACGCAAGAAAAGAGTAAACGCCACAGAGACACCAATACTGCTACCTAGGTTTCTAATCAAGCTAAATAAGGCAGCTGCCTCAGCTCTGTATTGAGGCTCTAAGGTTGAATAGCTTACTGTGCTTAGCGGTATAAAGACAAAACCCAGACCGAAGCCTTGAATCATACCACTAAGTAAGATGAGTTCACTTGGAACAAAAACAGTAAATTTCGACATCATGTGTAATGCTGCAACAGTTAAAACTAGGCCTATCGTCATTAACCATCTCGCATCAACTCTGCTTATGAGCACTCGCACAAGGACCATGGAAGCCAAGGTCCCGAGGCCACGGGGAGCCAAAAGTAAACCTACATCGAGCACCGAGTAGCCCATAATATTTTGCATATAGGGTGGCATCAACGCCATTGTGGCAAGAAGTACTACTCCAACGATGAATATAAAGAAAAGCCCCATTTGCAAGTTGCGATCTAATAACATCTGTGGTGAAAGGAAGGGATGTTTTTCTCTCAATGTATGCACTACGTACATCCAAATTGCTCCGACACCAAGCCCTATATAGACCAAAATTTCTGGACTATCCAACCAACCTTCCCCTTCTCCTCTATCAAGGAGAAGTTGGAGACAAGCAATAAAGACAGAAAGAGTGAGAAAGCCTATTTTATCAAAAGGGCGTTCCAATTTTTCTGACTCTTTTAAACGCCACCACAATCCCATAAAAGATATGATACCCAAAGGTAGGTTGATAAAGAAAACCCACCGCCAATTGTAATATTCAGTTAGATAACCACCTAATGTTGGCCCGAGAATTGGGCCTATCATGACCCCCATCCCCCACAATGCCATCGCTTTTGCTTGATCCTTCAGGGAATTAATATTTAATAAGGTAGACTGTGATAATGGGACTAACGCTGCTCCAAACACACCCTGCAATACTCTCGCTATGATCATTTGCTCCAGTGTCATAGCTAAACCGCAGAAAACTGAGCTCAGAGTGAATCCAGCCACAGAAATAAGAAGGATAAGTTTTGCTCCATAACGCCCAGCTAACCACCCTGTTGGGAGTGTCATTAATGCTGAGGCTACGATATAACTAGTGAGAACCCAAGAAATCTGATCTTGAGAAGCAAGCAAGCTACCTTGCATGTGAGGAAGAGCCACATTGGCAATAGTGGTATCTAGGACCTGAATGACGGTTGCCAACATGATGGCGAAGGTAGCAATTCGCTTATCTGTAGGTTGAAGAATTATTTTAGCTGTCTGGACCACTTGCTAGTCTTTATGAATTAAAAAAGATCTGAAAGTTGACGCTTATGTCCAGTATCCACCTCTACATAAACACTCATCCCCGATATCAGTGTAGGTACTGTAACCTCTAAAGGCGCCTTATCAAGGGCTACTTTAACGGTCACTCTCTGAACAACTTTAACCCAATTACCAGTTGTGTTTTGCGCTGGCAACAAAGAAAACTCTGCACCAGTTCCTGGCGCTATACTTGTGACATGACCTTGCCATTCAAGTTCTGGATAGGTGTCTACATGAAGAGAGGCACTTTGCCCTACCTTCATGTGGGTTAATTCAGTCTCTTTGTAGTTTGCCTCTAGCCAAATTTCACTATCGTCAACTACCGTAAATAGAGGTAACCCCGCATTAACGAACTCACCTTCCTTAAGGTTCAAACGGGCCACAACTCCGTCACTGGGAGCCCTGACCTCAGTGTAAGCCAGATTAACTTTTGCTCGGTCAAGTTCAGATCTTGCCAACTGGTAATCAGGGTGTAATTCGACAGTAATATCTGGCGAAATTAACTTACTCAACACTACTTCTAATGCTTGTTTCTCAATATCTAATTTACGTTCAGATTGTTCGGCCTGAAACTGGGCATATTCAACTTCACGTGCCGAGACAGAGTTTTTGTTAAATAATTTTTGTAACCGAAGATACTCTTTAGATGTATAAGCAAGCTCAGACTCTACCTTTGTAATATCAGCTAGTTTGTTGTAATAATCCGCACGTAAACTTTCAATATTAGTTCTCACTTTAGCCAATGAAGCTTCAGCATGGGCAACAGCAACTTCAAAAAGTGACGCATCCAGCTTAAATAGCAAATCCCCTTTTTTTATACGACCATAATCAACTACAGCAACTTCTGTGACGGCAGCACTGACTTGACTACTAATGCTATATTTTCGAGCTTTGAGATAGGCATTATCTGTACCAATTTTTTGCCCACCGTGCAGGTAAAGTTGAATCCCTCCGACTCCGACCAGAATAAACCCACCCCAGAGAAAGGTAATACGCAGCATTTTTTTCAAGAAATTCATTTATATAAGCTCCCCGCAAGAGTTGGGGATTCTATGATAGGCAAGCTTTAAGTGCCAGCAAAACGCAATTTCCTACTGGTATTTTGTTAAGATAAATATCGACAAGGTTATCAATAAAAAACTTTTCCAAGCTATATAATGAATATTGAGATTAAACTCTCAAACAATTGTGCTAACTGAAGGAGTGACACATGAATTTTTCCAGACAAAAAAGTAAGTATTTACCCCTCTTTTCTTTTTACCATGCTAGGCAAATTATTAGTGTCTTATTTTTGGCTGGATTAGTTGCTTCCTGCTCCCCTGAACAAACATTTAATGAAAAGGGAGAAGAGGTTTTTGAAAATATGGGGGAATATTCAACTCTGTACCCATTACCTGGCCTGGAAGATCAGGCACCCACCTTGGTCTCAATAAAACACGTGCGGATGCAAACCGATGTAGGTGACTTTTTTATAGAAGTGTATCCAGAGGCAGCACCTAATGCTTCTCAGCGTTTTCTTGAGCTTGTTGAGTCAGGTTTTTATAACAACACACCTGTTTTTCGAATTGTCCCAGGGTTCGTTGCCCAATTTGGTATTAATTGGCGAGAAGGCATGGCCAGCTGGCAAAACAACAACTTTAGCGATGACCCTTCCTATTTTGCCCTTGACAGAGGCACACTAGCTTTCGCCAAAGCCGGACCAAATACTAATTCCACACAGGTCTTCATCAATTATTCTCAGAATAATCATCTAGCATCCCCACAATATAACTTCACAGCATTTGCAAAAGTGGTTGCAGGTATGGATGTAGTAGATAGTTTCAGGCAAGTGGGCGACCCCAGCATGGGTTTGGATCAAGGCGCATTGTGGACTGATGGGGAAAAATATCTTGCTGGCTTACCAGAAAAGCCAGCTATGATACTGTCTGCCAGCATCGAGTAGGTTTAATCAATTATATTTGGTTGATTGCTGACATTATATCTATTGCTACTAGAGAATGATTTGTTTGATGGGGAAATATAAATCAGTCTTCATTTGCTGAGGAATAACATTGGGGCCAACATTGAGATAGTGAAAAAAAGGTGGGAAATCTGATAAACGGTAGCCACTGTTAGGCAACCAATTCTCAATCAGCCATTGTACCCCTGGCATCGCATAACGTGGCCCCTGTTGTCTTAACACCGCACAATAGCAAGCAGGAACCATTTTATTAATTACCCCAAACTGATTAGCTTCATCCACTGGATCCTCTACTGACACACAGATATCCAGACGATAATTTTCTGGTAGCGTTGTCATCGGATTAGACCAGTGAATGCCGAGCGTCATACCTTGATGGGGCTTTATTCCAACTGACTTCCGCCAGGCAATAAATTGGGCAGTGGCCCGTCCCTGCTGATGCTCCGGCCCTCTATATTCCAGGGCCGCTACCAACGTCTCTGGAAAATTAACAAAAGAGACATCTTTGTCTTGAAAGTTATTTTTATTCCTATCCACCGTCAGCTCTTTAGTTATTAGTACCTAGATCATTATCCTTAGCATAGTTCATAAAACTTGAAAGTTTTATTTTAAGTTCCCTACGAACCAGCCAAATACTAACGAATGATTGTATCCATACTGTCAAAACAGACACATACCATACATCATGGATAACGAAGTTTTCTCGAGAGCTCATAAAAAAAGCTAAGGGGGTAAAGATCAACAATCTAAAGCCGGAACTCAACATTGCAGGCTTAGTGTTGCCTATACCTTGAAACATCCCTGAACAAGCAAAAATAATCCCTTGAGCGATAAAGTTTAGTGAGATAAGTTTCAAGAACTCCCCCCCCACTTGCACTACTGACTGTTGGTCGGTGAAGAACGTGACTAACAGATAAGGATTTATTTGCAAAATGATTGTGGCTACAACCATAACCAGTGCGCTTATCAACAAACCTTTGCGGAAAATTTCATGGATACGTTCAGGGTGTCCAGCACCAAAGTTCTGACCAACCATTGGACCTATCGCAAAACCAATCGCCATAGTTGGCATAAATATAGATTGCATGATGCGTCCACCCACACTAAACCCGGCCTGTGCTTCTGCACCAAAGTCCTGTATGAGAACATAAACCAGCCCCATATATATAAACATGAGTAACATCTCACCGCCAGCAGGCAAACCAATCAGTACCAAACGACGCCACACTGCAAAATCAGGTACCCAGTGTTTGGTTTCAATCTTCACATAACGTTCAAGCTTAAAAAAATAGTAAACCAGTAAAATCACTCCTGCTGCCACTGAAAGGGTGCTTGAAAGACCAGCACCAACCACTCCCAATGCCGGGATAGGACCACGACCAGGAATAAGAGCCCAAGCCATCACCGTATTAAGTAATACAGTAATGATCTGAATAATCATACCAGGCTTAACTATTCCTGTTGCTCTCAAAGCAGAGCCCATACCGATCAAGATGAACTGAAGAGCCATACCTGGAATGAAAAAATACAGAAATCTCACTCCTTCTTCTTGTGTTGGAGCATCTGCTGCAATGATTGACATATAACTTTCAGCACCAAGCATGCCTACCAAAAAAGTCACAGCTGCCATTAACAATCCCATGGACATACTCTGGTTAAAAGTGTGATTGGCCACATCTTGCTCTTTGCGCCCAACAGCCTGTGACATAATTGCTACAGTGCTAACTCCAAGTACTTGAGTAAAAGCCATCACCATGAACATAATAGTGCCCGCAGCCCCAACCCCGGCAACAGAACTTTCACCCAAGGCTGCCACAAAATACAAATCTACAAGCAAATAAAGAGTCTGAAACAACATTCCTGCAGCTGTTGGCAGAGCCAGCGAGATCAATGTGTTGACGATCGGCCCTCTTGTCAGGTCACGCATAGTCAAAACTCCAAAGTGAATTAAAATTAATGCGGCAATATACACTCATCGGTATTTGACTTGATAGCATTTATAGAAGAAAATGCGCACCACACATTAGTCAGACTTAAATCTAACCCATTAATGGTAGTTTGAAGCAAATACGCACTCGTAGCTCAGCTGGATAGAGCACCAGGCTACGAACTTGGGGGTCAGGGGTTCGAATCCCTTCGAGTGCGCCATCTCCATAGCAAAACCACTGTTCGGTACCTCTTTCACAACACTTCTAAGTAACGTAACTTAGAGTCAGGCACTAACACTGCAACTTTAACTACTCCGAACACCTCCCACAAAACCTAAATAATTACCTCATCGAGCCGATTAATCTGATGAGGTACACAGTTTGACAAGTATCAACACCAATACAAGCGCTTCTTTAGCGGCCCTGGCCCTTGCGCGTAATAAACGTACAATGGCGACTGCTTTGGAGCGTCTTTCCACTGGACTAGGAATCAATGCTGCAAAGGATGATGCGGCAGGGCTAGCTATTGCCAAGAAGATGGCAGCCAATGTCTCAGGTATGCAGATGGGCATACGCAATCTCAACGATGGCATATCCATGATTCAGACTATTGAGGGTGCTTATCAAGAAGCAGTCAACATGGTAGGCAGGATGCAAGAACTTGCTGTCCAAGCCGCCACTGGCACACTCACAGATACTGACAGAGCTAACTTAGATGCAGAGTATCAGAGTCTTAAGCAAGGCATACAAGATATAGCTAAGAACACTCAGTGGAATGGTATGAATCTCATTGATGGTTCCTCTACACAGCAGAATGTACAGTTACACAATGGAACTAGCACACAAGATATAAATATTAATCAACTTTATGGGGAACCTGGTAGATTTGATAATAGGTGGCAGACCAATCAGGACTCTACTGCTACACCAGTAATTTATGCAGCCACAGGACATACATTGTATGGTGATATTCAAAGCGGTGATGTTATATCAATGCTTGTTGATGGTAAGTATCTTGCAATAACATTAAATGCTGATGATGCATATTATCTAAAAAATGGCCCTCCGGCCGTACCACCATTCCGAGTTTTTACAGATAATAACCCACGAGAAAGCCAACCAAAATTTGAAGAAGGTTATTCTTTGAGTAATTTAGCCGATATGGGTGCTACGACCGTAGCTTTGACAGCTGAACTTAAGAAGCTTACTGTCCTTGGCTTGCCATTACTCCCGCAGAACGACGGAAAAACACTTACAGTTAATGAGCTAAAAATCACAAGAGGAGACTTAAAGTATCTTACAAATACTTCAAT
Organism: Enterobacteriaceae bacterium; assembly: GCA_038125665.1. GTDB lineage: Bacteria > Pseudomonadota > Gammaproteobacteria > Pseudomonadales > Pseudohongiellaceae > CAILUG01. The sequence continues at coordinate 18,395 of JAYPEI010000021.1, read as the reverse complement.
TACAGATACTAGTCATTCCTTAACTGCTATGCGAAGGTTAGATGAGACATTGAGTCTCATGACTAAAACAATGTCTAAGTTAGGTAGCAACATTAGCGGACTAGAATCTAGTTCAAATAGCTTAATAAATGGCGTAGTTAAACTTCAACAATCACAGTCACGCATAGAAGATGCTGACTACGCTGCAGAGACCACTACTCTTGTTAAAACACAAATCATTGCACAAGCTAGTACAGCAATACTTACTCAAGCAAATCAAAGAAAACAGACAGTCTTGGCTCTTATTAAATAACAGTTATATGGAGCAAGTCCTATCAGAACTTTCTTACTCTGTAGTATAGGTACTGATTTCTTCAGCAATTAACCCACAGAAAATCAAATTACAAAACTATCTTGCAGAACACTATAACTTACAGCTTTAAGCTGGGCTTAGAGAGTGTTGGCACAGCTTGGGAATAAAAATTCAGATACTCCTAAAGTTCATCTATTGTCGAGGGGAAGCATTTAACTAGTTCTTAACCTTACGAAACATACCTTCTCCAAGCACCAATAAACATGGAGTTAAGATTAAAGTTAGCACTGTGGAAAAAGCTAAACCCCCAGCAATCGCCGTTGCAAGCTGAGTCCACCATTGTGTAGTTGGCCCTCCCAGCTCGATATGTCTGTCTAAAATATCAAAGTTCATACCAATTGCCATTGGCATTAATCCCAAGATAGTCGTGATAGTTGTCAACAGTACTGGTCTCAATCTTTGTGCACAAGTGATATATGCTGCTTCTATAGCCTTAGCTCCTTCAGTACGTAAAACATTGAAAGTATCTATTAATACGATATTGTTGTTTACAACAATTCCTGCCAAAGAGATAACACCAATGCCACTCATGACTATCCCAAAAGGTCTTCCTGTGAGTAATAAAGCCAATAGCACTCCGATGGTAGAAAACATCACGGCACTAAGGATGAGGCCTGTCTGATAAAAAGAATTAAACTGAGTTACCAGAATGATGGCCATCAAAAATAATGCAAAACCGAATGCTTTACTAAGAAACTCCTGGGCCTCCTGTTGATCTTCGTTTTCACCCCTAAAGTTTACAGATAAGCCAGGTACAGGTGGTTGGTTAGCTAACCACTCCTGAAGTTCAAGTACTTTATCGTTCACTAACAAACCTTCTTCTACATTCGCTGCTATTTTCATGACTCGGCGGGAGTCAGTTCGTTCAAGCTGACCAACACGAGTCGCAGGAATTGTCTGAACAAAGTTGGCAATAGGAACCATGCCGTTGGCTGTGCCCACAGTAAGACGTCCAAGCTGGGTCAGGTTTCTCATATCTTCAGGGAAACGAATACGAATCTCTACTTCATCATCGGCATTATCTGGACGATAATCGCTCAGCATTATCCCATTTGTTAAGAGCTGAACTGCGGAACCAACCAGGCTTACATCTGCTCCAAAACGAGCCGCTTTTTCACGATCAACTTCTACCCTCCAATCTATCCCTGGTAATGTACGATTATCTACAATATCGGTGAACCCCCCCACATCATTCATACCATTACGAATAGTAACTATGGCCTCAGTTAGGATATCAGGGTTTAGCGCAGAGAGTTCTAGTTGAACGGGCTTACCCGATGTAATACCAGTTTCTTGTAATTCTGTTTCAATTCTAATACCAGCGATATCTTCAGTACGTAGACGAACCTCTTGCATCAGTTTTGCAGCGGGCCGGCGGAGTTCCCAATCAATAAGTTGTACTTGAATACGTCCTATTAAATCTGGCTCTGCATCATTACCCATACGCAAACCTGAACGTGCATAGACTGATTTAAACTCCCTCATTGGTAGTATTTTAGTTTCCACTTCTCTTACCAGAGCATCTCTTTCCCAGACACTTAAATCTCCTCGCGCATGGACATTAATCTGAGCCACTTCCGGTTCGACTTCAGGAAAAAACTCTACACCTTGTCCAAATTCACTGTAGAAGAGAACAGTACCTAGTAATAAGACGAAAGCACTTATTAAGACCTTCAATGGGTGCCGCAAGGCTACCTTCACAAATTGTAGGTACCTACGTGTGTATCTATTAATATTTTCTAGACTTTCGCGAGCCTCCTCTAAGGTACTTACTTGTTTTAAACTTACTATATCTGTAGTTTTTCTTGATCCAGAAAGAGCACCTATGGTTGGCACAAAAAGCAACGCCATAAATAGAGACATTGTTAAAGTAATTAGGAGTGTTATTGGCAGGTATTTCATAAACTCACCTAGAATACCAGGCCAAAACAACAACGGCATAAAGGCAGCCAGAGTCGTTGCTGTGGATGCTATTATGGGCCATGACATCACGGATGCTGCTTCAAAATAGGCCTGTTTTGCACTATGCCCCAGTGCCAGATTTCTCTGTGCGCGCTCCACAACAACAATTGCGCCATCAACTAGCATCCCTACAGCCATGATCAAACCGAACAGTACAACAATATTCATACTGTAACCCAATATATTTATAATGAAGATTCCCGCAAGGAAAGAACCTGGGATTGAAATACCCACCAGGCCCGCAGAGCCAAAACCTAGCACTCCCAGTACGACTATCATCACCAATATGACAGCTATTGCTACGTTATTGACGAGATCGTTCAACATGACTCGAACCTGCTCAGAGTTATCTTGTGTCACAGTAACTTGAACTGAGCGTGGCCATAACTCTTTTTCTTTAACTACTAAACTTTTCACAGCATCAACAACTTCTATAATGTTCGAGCCACCACGCTTAGAAATTTCAAGAGCAACGGAGCGTTCTCCGTTAATCCGAGCAAAACTTGCCGGATCTTTAAATCCACGTTTAATTTCAGCCACGTCTTTGAAGGTCACTGTGCGACCTTCAGCTTGTTTGATTGGCATAGTCATCAAGTCATTGTAGTTTTCGATAACCCCTGGAACCTTGATAGAGAAACGACCCTCTCCAGTATCCAGAGCTCCTGCAGCGACAAGACGATTATTGCGTGACACAGAATTAGCTATGTCTATAAAACTCAAGTTATAACTTTCCAGGGCAGAGGGATCGACCACAATTTCCAGCAACTCTTCACGATCCCCTCCTATTTCAGCATCCAATACACCTGGCAGGCCTTCTATCTTGTCACGAAGATCACGAGCCAGACTAACAAGTGTACGCTCGGGGACATCACCGTGAAGCATCACTACCAGGACAGGAAACAGCGCTATATTCACTTCCTGCACAATGGGCTCTTCGGAATCGGAGGGCAACTCTGTACGTGCCAAATCTACTTTTTCACGGACATCACTTAAGGCTTTATCAGGGTCAAAACCTGCCTCAAACTCTAAAATAACAACTGCAGAACCTTCGGAAGCCGTCGAACGCATTTCCTTAAGTGATTCGATGGTCTTAAGTTCATTTTCCATTGGCCTCAACAGCATCCGTTCAGCATCTTCGGGAGATATACCTTCATGAATAATGTTGATATAGATTTGAGGAATCGTGATGTCGGGTTCTGCCTCTTTAGGAATACTTGAGAAACTAATGCCACCAGCCACAAGAAAGAGTACAAGAATAGTGAGCACAGGGCGATGATGATTAATAAATGTAGCAACAATAGTATTCATAGCGTGTTATTCAACTTGCTTAGTGCTATCTTTTTCAAGGACGGATTCAACTTTTTGTCCTGGCTGAACATAGGCCTGCCCAACTGTTATTAGCCTAATGTTTTTTGGCAATCCCGTGACAGCAACTCCATGATCACTAGAACTCACTATATTTACTGGGTAATATTGAACTTTATCCTGCGCATCAACCACCTTAACACCCACCTCACCATCGTCCGCCAAACTCAGAACTCCTGCACTCAGCTCGTGAACTATAATTTCTTCTCCAAAAATAGTAAGCTGGGCACTGGCTCCTGCAGCAATCTCATTATTGGGATTGGCAACCTCAAGTTCTACCTGAAACGTATGAGTGGAGTTATTAGCCATCGGTGAAATATAGTTAACCCTGCCTTCTACTTGAGAACCATCAGCTAATATTGCAGTGCCCAACGCACCTTTGGAGACATATCTCAGCTCGTTTTCATTTACATTTGCAGAAATAATGATTGGATCGAGATCAACGAGATGTGCTATGGAATCACCCACACGTACGAAGTCGCCTTGCTCCACCATACGCTCTTGAAGTAAACCCGCAAAAGGAGCTTTTATTTGAGTATTCTCTAAATCTAATTGACTTCGCGTTAAAGCTGCTCTGGCATTCTCTAAAAGAGTTAAAGCTTGTGCTTCCTGGACCTCAGAAGCAAAGCCTTTTTTAAGAAGGTCTTGAATTCCTTCATACTCAAGCTCACGTTGATGAACTAGTGCTACCGCTTCTTGGACTCGCAATTCCCGATCACGCTGATCAAGCACAAGCAATACTTGATTTACTGAGACAGCTGCACCGCGCTCAGCCCTTAACGATTCTACACGACCATCAACTTGAGAACGGAGAGTCACAGCACGCTCAGGCTTACTCTCACCACTGCTTACTATCTCACGTTGCATGGGCCTGGCAATCAAATCACGAACTCTCACTCGTAAAGGAGTCGCAAGTGAGCCCTGTTCTACTGCTGAAGATTCATCATTACTATCACTCTTCCAGAGACCACTTAACATCCAGACAATGATAATTACTACTATTAGAGCAGCAACCCAGACTGGCTTACGCCATAGAGCTTGCATGAAAGTACCCTTGGTATTAAAAGGGCGGATTCTAACTGATTTTTGACTATAATGAGAGCAACTTTTGAACTGACAATTGTAGCAGCCACGTGGAATCTCCTGTTTTAACGACCCAAAAAAAATTACTTCAAATAAACGAAGTAAAGACTCAAAATCTGTACATCGCTGATTTTTCAATTAATAAAGGCGAGTGCTGGGCAGTACTAGGTCCCAATGGGTCAGGTAAATTGTTACTGGGCCAATTGATAGCTGGAGCTCTGCTTCCTACAAAGGGGAATGTGGAAAGAATGTTTAACCACTGCGAGCAATTGAGTTTTGAGTCTCAACAGAAGTTTTATGAACAAGAGCTAAAGCAAGATGATAGTGAATTCATGGAAGGCTCAGATATCGGAACAACAGTGGCGGCTCTTTTAGGCTTACCTCAGCCACCTGAATCACTTCACTTTCTTAGACTAGACAATATTTGGAAAAGAGGCTACCGACAACTTAGTAGTGGCGAAGCAAGAAAAGTACTTCTCGTTCAAGCACTGCAAAAAAAACCGGACCTGTTAATTTTAGATGAACCTTTCGATAGTTTAGATGCACACACTCTTGAACACTTGCAGGAGTATTTAGGTACACTGGCTGTGGCATCAAAAACTAAGGCGCCTTCCTTACTCTTTTTCCTAAACAATTTAAATGATCTGCAAAGTTGGCACACACACTTAGCGGTATTGGCACATGGGGAGATGATTGCATGTGGCTCAAAAGAGTCTGTCCTAAACAATCCCAATATTATAGGACTCTTAGAGTTTAACGCCAAAGAATTACCTGATTTTCCACCGTCATTAACCGTGACCGAAGAAAAAACTTTTGAAGGTCCTTTAGTGGAGCTCATCAATGGACGTGTAGCTTACGGAGATGAGGTAATATTCAAAGAGCTTTCTCTTCGTATCATGCAGGGTCAACATACTTTAGTCACAGGTCCCAATGGCTCAGGAAAAAGTACATTACTAGGTCTGCTAACGGGTGACCATCCGCAATGTTACAGCAACAACTTAGCTATGTTTGGACGACGTCGTGGTACAGGAGAGACCATTTGGGATCTTAAAAAAAATATTGGTATAGTTTCTTCCAATTTACATAGGGATCATCGTGTATCAGGTAGTGCACTGGAAATTACCCTATCTGGCTTCCATGACACAATCGGTTTATACGATTCAGTAACTCCTGAACAGATCGAGCATGCAAAAATCTGGCTCGCCTTAACTGGCATGCACCAGCGTATGAATACTCCTTTTAAGTACTTGTCTTATGGTGAACAAAGACTTATTTTGATTGCTCGCGCTCTCGTCAAACAACCCAATTTGATTGTTCTTGACGAACCTACACAAGGCTTAGACACAATAAATCGCGCAAGATTGCTATATTTTGTTAATCACCTGGCGACTCAGGCACGCACCACTGTCATAATGGTTAGCCATCGAGAAGACGAGTTTTTGCCATTGTTTACTCAACATATAGACCTGTCTTCTTGCATTGGAGTTAGTTAATGAACGCAATATTATTTCTGTCAACTAAAAGGCAACTGTTCGTTCCTCTTTGCCTCTTTATTTTCACCTTGGCTTTATTGGTGATTGCTAGTAACTATACTCTAGGAAAACTCTCCTCACTCGGAGCCGGATTCTTCCCTTGTTTCATTTGCTCGATACTTATTTTGTTAACTCTTCTGCAGTTAAAGATTCAAAGTATAGAACCAACACCAAAAACTACTGAACCAACTAGAAATGAATCTAAACCTAAATCTAATTTTCCTGTTGCGCTCATTTATGCTCCGTGCGGAATAGTATTGTGGGGGCTACTGGTAGATGGCACAGGTTTCTTTATTGCATCTTCTATACTATTGCTTTTCAGCAACACTGCTATGAATTCTTCTAGAAACACTAGAAATGAATTACTTATCTTACTAGCTAAAAATTTGGGTATACTGATCTTTTGCTTTATTTTATTTATCAAAATACTTGGTTTACCGCTTTAGGAACAATTACCTCCTATGGAGACTCTTAATAATTTATTCCTTGGTTTTGAGCTGGCCTTGGCTCCTGAAGTCTTGTTGGTTTGTCTTGTAGGGGTAACACTTGGGACATTTGTTGGAGTATTACCCGGAGTAGGAGCATTAACAACGATTGCTCTTTGTTTACCACTAACTTTTCAGATGTCCCCCTTACCCGGTTTGGTGATGCTGGCAGGAATTTTCTATGGGGCGCAGTATGGGAGTTCAATCACCTCTATTTTGCTCAATGTCCCTGGATCAGCTCCGGCTGCGATGACTTGTCTTGATGGTCATCCCATGGCTCGTCAAGGTAGAGCTGGCGTTGCCATTATCACAGCCATGATCTCGTCGTTTCTGGGTGGCACACTAGCTATCCTGTTGTTGATACTATTTGCACCAATACTTGCTCAATGGGCAGTCCATTTTAGTTCTGCCGATTATTTTTCAATTATGCTTCTAGCCTTAGTTGCGGCGGCTTCTCTTGGAATAGGGTCAGTCGTGAAAGGGTTAATCATGGTCTTCTTAGGTCTGCTCTTGAGTACTGTAGGCACTGATCTAGCGACGGGCAGTTTTCGTTATACATTTGGTGTCGCTGCTTTGAGCGATGGAATTAGTCTACCCGCATTGGCGATGGGATTGTTCGGCGTAGCCGAAATTTTTAAAAACATGGTCCGGCCTCAGCAAATCTCTAAGAAAAGCTTTGCCGTGAATTGGCGAAGTCTCCTACCCACCCTCGAGGATTTCTCCCTTTTCTGGAGGCCTTGTTTGCGTGGTTCTGCCATTGGTTCTTTCATTGGAATGTTACCTGGCACGGGACCAACCATTGCCGCTTTCCTTAGCTACGCAATGGAAAAAAAAGTGAGTTCAAAACCTCAAGGTTTTGGTACTGGCAGAATTGAGGGAGTAGCCGCTCCAGAAGCAGCGAACAATGCCTCAGTACAGGCAGCCTTCATTCCCACATTAACCCTGGGTATACCAGGTGATCCCATCATGGCCATTCTAATTGCTGGCCTCTTAATTCATAACATTAGCCCTGGCCCACAAATGCTACAAGAGCACCCTGATCTATTTTGGGGCGTTGTTGCTAGCTTCTGGATCGGCAATGTCATATTGTTAGTATTGAACATCCCCTTCATACGTTTATGGGTTTCTGTCCTGCATATTTCACCCAAAACGCTTTATCCTGCTATGCTTTTGTTGATAGTGTTGGGTGTATATTCTGTAAATTTAACTAGTTTTGATGTTTTTGTTTGCGTTTTTTTTGGTTTGATCGGTTACTTCTTAAATCAGCAACAATATCCCACAGCACCCTTGTTGCTAGGTTTTGTTTTAGGAGGTCCGGTCGAGGAAAATTTTCGAAGGGCTTTACAATTAAGTAATGGAGACATGAGCATCTTTATCAAAGAACCTGTTAGCGCTTCTTTCCTCTTCATAATAATTATTCTTCTTTTATTACCAATTCTTTCAATACCAATGATCGGAAAAAAAAGGGGATGAAATTATCATTTCTCAAAAGCTTAGTTTGTGCCAAGTTTGTACTTTATTTCCTAAGCTCATGCAGTGAAGTCGTACAAGATTCATCACTAGATACTGATACTTGGCCATCTCGTCCCCTACGGATAATAGTTCCTTATGGCGCTGGAGGGATTGCTGATGTATCTCTACGCCTGGCAGCTGATGCTCTTAGCCAGCAGCTAGGACAAGCAATAGTGATAGAAAATCGACCAGGAGCAGGTGGTATTGCAGCTTTAAGTATCATGCAAAACGCCAGCGCAGACGGCTATACTTATGTGCTTCTCTCCAATGGCACCACCATTGCTGTCTCTCAATTTCCTGACCAACTCCCTCCTCTGCTGAACACTCTGCAACCAGTTTCATCTGTGGCATGGTTTAACTTCTCAATTTTTGTGAACTCACAAACCCCAATTTACTCATTAGCTGATATGCGCTACGAGGCAGATACTCCACCTTTGAGAATTGGAGTAATTAATACCGGTAGCACACAATATCTTGCTGCTGAACTCTTACGTAAGAATGCTGATTTAAATGCCACATTAATCGCTTACCGAAGTACACCAGATGTTCTAGCAGCACTACTCCGTCAGGAAGTCGATATGATTATTGATGCGTATTCTGCAATGAAAGGAGCTTTAGAAGCAGGAGATCTACGCGAAATTATAGCGCCAGATTTTCAAGCTCTGAGCTGGAATGCACTCTATACCCATGCTGAAGTCCCTGTTGAGATCATTGATCAACTACGCACAAGCCTTTCTCAAGCCCTATTAAGTGAAAGCCTATTAAATCAATACAAGGAATTAGGACTACAGGCACGCACAACATCTGCCAACGAACTTAATGAACAGTTTTCAAAAGATCAGAAGCAATGGAAAGAAGTAATGATTGAAGCAGGTATATTAGAGGCACTTTGAATTACATAAGCCTTAGGTAGAGGCCTAACTAACAAGCTTGAGTCAGAGAGGTCTAAATGAGTTTTTCACAGGTTCTGTAAGTCAGTTAATAAAAAAAAGTCCCATTGAGAATAGCTAGATGAAGCTAATAATAAAGTTTTTAACTAGCCTACGTCAGATTCCATGGGAAGGGTTTCGTCCTTAGTCCATTCCGATAATGAGCCATCATAGAGTGTAACGTTGTCTAATCCTAACAGGGTCAAAACCAATGCCACACTACTGGCAGCTATCCCGCCCCCACAGTACGTAATGATTTTGTTAACTTCAAAGACGCCAAGATCTTTAGCCATTAATCTGACAGTCTCTAGATCGATATAACAGTAGGTATCAGGTGAGACTATTGCATCACATGAAAGATTTTTACTACCCGGAATTCTTCCACGCCTAGAATATGGGGCAACTTCACCAGTAAATACCGCATGGGGCAACGCATTGATCAATAGACTCTTATCCATGTTCATGGCAACTTTCACTTGATTTTTGTCCTGCATCAACTCAGGGCGGTGACGGATAGTGAAAGTCTTCGCTTCTGGCACTGACACATTTTTGCTTTCTAAAAGATACCCATCAGCCTGCCATTTGCGCAGACCTCCATTCAATACTGAGGCATTATCCATACCGCAAACTCTTAGCATCCACCAGAGTCTTGCAGCCCATGCATGGTTACCACGGTCATAAAGCACTACAGCTGAGCCATCGCCGATACCAAATTTTTTTATTATTGTCACAAAGTCATCAACAGGAGGCATCATTAAACCAACTTCTCTCGTGTTATCACTCAGTTCGGCAGGGATGTCAACGTATAGGGCTCCTGGAATATGTGCTCGCTCCCATTCCTCTCGTTGCGATAAAAATGTATAGGTACCATCTCCATTCGATTTACCCACAACGCTGCAGTCGAGGATACACAAAGAAGGGTCACCTAAAATTGACGATAGCTCAGCAGACTCAATCAAAGGCTTGGAAAATAAAATTGACATGACGAAAATCCTTGAGTTTTACCGAGAATAGAAAAAACTTGCTTGACTTAGCATAACGCTCCTCTTGAAATGGAGAAAGAGTGATTAGCTTTAAACTATTATCTATTCTAATATGAAACGATAAACATTAAATTAAATAGGGAAAAAGATGGAAAGCGCTGAAGAACAAATTCAAATCCTCACAGAAAAGGTTAACCTTCTCGAGCACAAGCTTGAAAGCATCATGGAAGAACGATTGGGCTTGCAAGAAGACATCCATGCTATAGAAAAATTGCAATATTGCTATGGTTATTATATTGACATGCTACTGTATGATGAAATGACTGAACTGTTTGCTAGTAATGGCGCCATTGAGATAGGTCAACGGGGACGATACATTGGAAAGGAGAACGTAAGACGTTTTCTCTTTGAGGTACTGGGAACAGGAGAAGCAGGTTTACACCCCAACCAAATCATCAATCATACTCAGCACCAAGGAATCATCAGCGTAGACCCCGATCGGCGTACTGCCAAGGGTCGCTTTCGTGCAATTATACAAGCATCAGGAGCAGCCCCTGTCAATGGTGAGGAAAGTAACTCACAACAAGGAGCCTTGATGTGGTCAGATGGTGTTTATGAAAACCAATATGTCCGCGAGGATGGGGTTTGGAAGATTGCTTTGCTATGGTGGTCCCCCACTTTTTATGTCACCCATCCTTATGAAAAACTGTGGTTCGACTCCACGCCTGAAAGCACCCTATTTCCACCCCAACAAAAATCTTACCCAAAAAATTCATCTCTTGGGCGTGAATTTGTCCCTTACCACTATCTCCATCCAGTCACCGGAAATAAAATTACAGAAAAGGTAATTGATTAAAATGAAAATTGTGATTACAGGAGCTTCTGGTCCCTTTGGCAGGGCTACAACTGCCGGATTACTTAACCATATGCCAGCTGATAGATTGATTCTTGTCAGCAGACATCCAGAAAAACTCAAGTCACTGGCTGGTCAAGGTGCAATAGTGCGTTTTGGAGATTTTGACGATAAAGCCTCTTTACTATCAGCATTTGCTGGCGGTGATAAACTTCTGATGATAAGTACTAATCGAGTTGGGCAACGTATGCCTCAACACGCGAATGCTGTCACCGCAGCCACGGAAAGTGGTATCCAACATATTCATTACACTTCATTTGTAGGCGCAGTTCCTGACAACCCTTCATTAGCAGTGCATGACCATCGTGGTACTGAGCAACTAATGAGAGAATCAGGTATGGCTTGGACTGCATTACGGAACAGCCAGTACAGCGACTTCATTTTAGCTGCAGGTCCCATCGCCCTTAAGAGTGGGATTTGGATGGGAAGCGCAGAAAAGGGCACTATTGCTCATGTCACTCGTGACGACTGTGTGCGTGCGGCTGTGGCTGTACTTGCTGGTTCAGGCCATGAAAATAAGGTCTACAATATTACTGGTCCTACCCTGAACACCATGAAAAAAGTCTCAGAAATTGTGGGTCGTACGGCAGGGAAATCTATAACCTACAAAGACGTGACGGACGAAGAGATGTACTTTCATTTTGATAGTCTAGGTATACCACGAAGCGCTATCGATGATAATGTGGTAGAAGGTGTACCTTGGTGTAGCGATGATATGGTTTCCTTTGAAAGAACAATACGTGAGGGACGTTTTTCCGTTATAAGTGACGATCTCTATCATTTAACTGGGAAATTAGGTGAATCATTAGAGTCATTTGCTCAACGACATAAAGATTTTTTTCTATCAAATTGATAATCCTCCAGAAAATTAACGACACATAGTCAGACAGAGCTTGAAAATGAAGATACTATCTTTGAAACTTCTGATGCCAATAGTGCTAGGTAGCCTCTTATCTCCCTTGGTGCTGGCTGGAGGAGAAGCTGGAGCGCTTAATTTAAGAGACTTAGGCTCTAAATATATTGCTTTTTCAACTGAGGAAACCACAAACGGCACCTTGAATGTCATGAACCCGATGTTCGTGCAATACGTTTTACCCCAAACGCCTAGGCATAAATATCCAGTAATATTTATTCATGGTGGGGGTGGACAAGGCACTGACTGGATGCAGACCCCAGATGGACGTGATGGTTGGGTTGATTACTTTGTTGCAGAAGGTTGGGATGTCTATGTAGTAGACAGACCTGGGCATGGTAGATCACAAAGCAATCCTACTTGTGCGAGTATCAATGGCATGTCATCTAGTGGTGTTGCCAATACTGGGATAATCTCAATGTTGTCAAAATCAGATGTTAACAAATGGCCTGGTGGCGAGCCTACACCAACTAATTCAGCAGTTATTGCTTGGGCAGCTAGCTCTACCACAGCTCCTTACTGCGGAGATGAAGTTGCAGCACATGCCATAGCAGCTCTGTTGCATGAAACTGGCCCTGCCATATTGATAGCTCACTCAGCCGGGGGCGGAAGTACTTTTCTCCTGCCAGACTTAATAGCTGAAAATATTATCGGCATCATAGCCTTTGAAGCGGTGGGATCTTACCCTACAGCTACTGAGTACGCCGGCAGAAGAACATCACCTGCGATTCTGAACTGGAAGACCTCGCCTGAACTCAGTGAAGCATTCATGCCGACTGACTTTGAAGGATGTCAACTACAAGGTGGGAAGCCCAGCAAGTTGACTAGCTTTCAAGACATACCACTGATTCTTGTCACCTCCGAATATGGACTGGGTTTGACTAAAGAAATTCTGCTCTGCCAGCAACTCTCATGGCAACAGGCTGGTGTAGAGACAGAGGTCGTCTATTTGCCTGACAGGGGTCTCGTGGGCGGAGGACATTTTGCCATGGCACAAACAGATACTGCGAACTACGCAAAGATATTTATTGAATTAGCCACTGATATCGAAACAAAAAAAAGTAAATAGCCCAGCAAGCTATAGCTATTTATATTATCCAGATAAAGGGTATTCAAATGAAATATTTGAGCTGTTTGAACCAAGGCTTATTAGCATTATTGTTATCGCCAGTTCTCCAAGTTCAAGGGCACCACAGTTGGGCACCCTATGATTTAAAGCAGGAAGTTAAACTCACAGGTGTTATTACTGAATACCTTTGGGCAAACCCTCATTCTTACATCAAGCTTGATATCAATGGGGGTGAGACAGTCTGGGAAATCGAGGCCTCATCAGCAGTGGTGATGCGAAATAGAGGCTGGCAAGCTGACACTGTCGCAGTAGGAGATGAAGTAACGATCTTTGCTAACCCCTCCTCTAAGCCTAAGCTAAAAAAAGCATTGGGAGCTAGGTTAGTCAAGACCAACGGAGAGCTTCTTGAAATGCGACAGGCCAATCCTCAAGCACCAAAGATAACTTTCCCTATCAAAGGTGCAAGTAGTTTAGCTGGACAATGGCGTACAACAATCACTCCAGAAATTAGAGAGCACTTCTTCTTTTTCGAACCTCAGGACTGGCCACTCACACAAGCTGGGATAGATGCATATAATAAATTTACTGTAGAGGATAACCCTGGCAAAGACTGTATTGCGTATGCGTCACCATTTTTGATGATCATCCCTGATGCCAAGGTTGTCACCATGTCTGAAGACAAAATTCAGATTTTCACAGAGCTAGAAAGTGTTGAACGTGTGATACACCTAAATGAAACAACACATAAAAACTCCTCTCCCTCCTTACAAGGACATTCAATTGGGCACTGGGAGGGCTCTGTACTGGTAGTAGAGACCAGGAGTTTTTTAGAACATGGCATGGGCAATGCACAAAAACTACCTTCTGGCCCAGATAAAAAACTAATTGAAAGATTTGAACTCAGTGCAGATGGTCAAACGATAAATTATAGTTTTGAGATGAGCGACTCTAAATATCTTACAAATCCAGTAAGTTACAAAATGGACTGGGTATATGCTCCTGATTTCGAATTAATACGTATGCCTTGTAACCCCCAAAGTGCTCAACGTTATCTTGATCTTGAATGAAGCAGACTGTTACCTCTCAAGCGTTATTTTGACCTGTCTAGACTGCCAATCATTAACCCCATCTGCTTGGTCTGTGGTATCCACCCAACTAAGTTCAAAGTTGGCTAAGATACCCGCATCCCGCAACAATCTAGAGATTCCCTCAGCTCTAAGCTGAGCCGTATTTTCAGATTCAAGGAGTATATTCCCGTTACTTAGCTTATGAGATCCGCGCATCCCTACCACCTTTACGGTCGTTGGCTGTAATGACTCAGCAGCCTCAAGGATACCGATCAGCACACCTGGGTGGCGGAAAGTAATACCTTTGTCGAAGTCGAAATATATGTTAAAAACTTGAGGTGACTCTGTTGACATTGACTGCAAAGTCTCAGTTGGGTCCAGTGTTGGATCAACAGCAGGATCACTTTGGAAAGCAAGCCTACCTGAACTTGGTCCAGGTGGGCGCGGATTAAAGTCAATAATGATATTTTTATCGACTGGCAAAATGGTATTACAGTTGGCATCTAGTTCAGGCATTGATGTGAGATGGATCTCTTCTAAGACTATGCCTCCACAGATGGCAGGTTTATCTGAAACCACTCCCTCAACCAGCACCTGATGACCAAGCAATGGGGGTTGTACTTTAGCACTGACGTCACTTTGTATAGTTAAGTAGTAAGTGTCTCCTTCGTAGTCGCTGGTCCAACACGGAACAGTAGTTGTGTCACGAACAACAGGACACGATACAAAACTGAGTCGTTGACCTATCTCTGGGCTTGCTTGAATATAAGAGCTAGTTGACAATGTCATCAATAAAATTAGCTTACCAATTATTACTTTTTGTGTATTTAAATCCATCACAAAGCACTCATGAAATTAACTAAATCGACTTTTTCTTGTTCCGAATACTGAATATTGAAACGACGATCATAGAAATCAACTAGCTCTCTGAGAGTGCTAGCAGAGCCGTTGGAGAAGTAAGGAGCGCGAGCGGATAGTCCTCTAAATTGCTGAATCACTATTGCGCCTACATCCTCACACTTTCCAGAAATAAGTGCTCTACCAGGGTCTTGAGTGTAGATGGTGCGCCCAAGAAATGGATGTGGCGGCAAATCAGAACGACAAGTCACCTTAAAAAGGGGCATGGGAGCTTCATCTGTTGCCCAAGGACTTTGCGGTGGTTCTAGCGCCCAAGGCAAATTGGTAGTCCCAAGGTCCATCCAGCCATTTGCAGTATCCATTCCAGTCAAGTGCATACCATGGCAGGTTGCACACGTTCTTTTAATTGGGTTTCCCAACCCAACTGTGTTTATATGCATTGCATCTTTTATCCAGAAAGTGCGATAAAAAAATACATCATGTCCACGCTGAATGGATTTACGCATTTCAATTAGTGACTCATCCTCTTTCGTGTAACCATCAACTAATTCTGCCCAACGATTTTCCATTGGAAAAACATAGGAGGTGGTGTTATTACCTAAAACTCCATCCCTGCCATTAACCATAGCTTTGGGACCCAATCCTGTAGGGCCATCATGCTCTTGCAAGTTGCCTCCGAGTGTTGACCAAATTTGTGCACCATAAAGTTGTAATTCAAAATCCCTTATTTTATTTAACTGATCATTAGATAGAATAACCCCCATGTGATCTGCAGCTGCGGCCTTCGCTTGAGTTTTTGGGGTTACTACTCGTGCATCAGCCATCATATTCATATTTTGTGGTTTACCAGTATCCGGATCGATTGCTGCAAGCTCACCTGTTTTTCCTACGAAAGCTGAGACACCAAAACGGGATGACACAACATAGCGTGTATTCATAACAGAGCGAGGTCGTCTATAAACAGAAATCTCTCTTCGGTCCCCATTAATTCCAAACACAGGGTCAGTATTACAACCCGATGGATCCCGAACTACTTCAAGAGTAAACTCCGGCTCTACACCGACAGGTGGCCAAGGAAGTGCTATGCGGAAAAGTCCACGCTTGAGAAGAAGTGAGTGTGAATTAGTATCAGCTGGAGAAAGATTGGGGCAATTCATTCCGTCAATTGAAGAAAATAAAGGATCATGACCTTTGGTGATATCCCATCTTTCTTGAATTGTGGTCAATGATAAAGACATCGCATCAGCGGGTTGGTGACAAGTTACACAGCCTCGCCCGTTAACTCCAAGGGCTTGAAAGAACGGATGATCGTCAGTCTGGATTAGTCCTTCGGCATTGACCAAGCCCAAACGCCCCCAAGGATTCGGATATTCACTCGAAGCAGGGAAAACACCCTTGTCACCCGCTGACCACCAAAAGGAATCCTCATCCTGCGGCAGTCTGTTATCTTCTCTCGACAAAACCTGGGCTTTGATATTCACGATGCTAAAAGCGTTGAAGAGTGCTACCACTATAACAAGCAGAGTAAATACCACTTGTCGAGATGATAAATTTAGCCTTTTCATAAGCAACCCTGTTTCTAGTATATTTCGAGGCCACACCTATCTCTAGGCATTATTAAAACGATATCAGAATTAGAGATCTCCGAATATACTCAAGCGAAACTAATCTGCAGTTTTGCAATTCAATATCTCAAAGATAACAGAATACTTAGCTAACTAGTGATGAAAACAAAGTAGTAACACACTGTACATACTAATTCGGTTTACCCCATTATATGCTTTCCTTCCAAAGTGGAATGTGCTGAACTAAGCACATCGAGACTCTGAGGTGTGTTTTTTTATAACTGTGTGAAGGAGAAGAAAATGACAGCGTTGGTTGTAAAAAACTTTAAAGCAGCAGAAGGAAAGTTTGAAGCACTTGGTGATTTCTTCAAAGAGGTTTTGGGAGATACTCGTGCTTATGAAGGATGTATTAAAATAGACGTGTACCTAGATAAATCTACCTCATCTTATACTTTAGTTGAGGAGTGGAAAACATTCTCCGCACATGACAGCTACGTGAGTTGGAGAACTGATCAGGGTGATGTGGAAAAGACGGCAAACTTTCTTGATGGTGGTATCGAAAATGGTCTCTCAGTTTATGAGTTTGGAATTAAAACGGATATCTGACTAGCTTTATGAGAATAAAAAGGTTGATCTGTATATAAATTTTTATGCCTGAAAAGTACTAAGGACGATCACTTTGGGGATTTAGACAGTGACAGAAAATACAATTATTCTTAAATTTTAGGTAAATTCTGCCTTAGGGTACGCCTCATAAAATGCTTACACCTCAAACTTCATGACTCAAGTGCTCACCACTTATCCATATTGTCCCAAAATTCAGTATACGGTTCGTCCTTAAGTAAATTATCTACAAAATCAACAAAGTCAGGATTAAAGGCCATACTTTTATTGAACAACCACCAAGCCCTTGTCCGTTCAGTGCCTAGCACTATTTTGATGATTCCAGAGTAGGCTTCAAACATTTTCTCATCAGCAGATTCATTTTGGAGTTCCAACCACTCATACTCTCGTTGTCTCATAATTAATGTTAAATGAGCAGCCAACTTCAATCTCTGCGGTTTGGTTATATCTGGTGCATTAAATAAGCTCATGAGTTCTGGATCATCCCTCTGAGCTGAAAGATCTGTTATACCCATAGACATCATGACTTGTCGAGATTGCGCCTTAGTAATTTTATTTGACTGCCTGACTTGAATTGCCAAGAAAACCAACGACACCAATAAGCCAACCGAAGCTAATATTTCAGAAATATAGGCTACTAACTGAAGGTCCATAAAAAAGTCCTGTAATCAAAATTCAATCAAGCTCAAATGAGTCAAAGTAAACCATTTACACCGCTTTTTAAGAATCACTTTGAATGAAACCCAACCTGCACCTTTTTTGATAAATAGTTCTTCAAGTGAGTGTACATATTATTCTGCGCGACCAAAAAATTATGTTCAAGATCTATACAATATTATTAATTTAATTAATTCTTATAAAAAAAAAGCGCCCGAAAGGCGCTTTTAAAGTTTATACTTTTATTTTTCACTTAGTACTAAATTGAACACCTCGAATCTATTGATTATTCGGACCACTGACCAGGAGCTAACCTAGACAAATCTTGTCTTGTTTTGTAGAGATCAGCTCGAACCTCCCCAGTGCTGGAAAGTAATTGACTATAAATCTTTCCACCTCTTGTTTTCCCGTAAAACTCAGTTAGTACTCTCTCCGCTTCACCATGAAGAGATGCCTCTCTGGCATCTGCGAACTTATCTAATGTTCTCATTACATAGAAGTTCCTGAGATCATCACCCCAAACAAC
>JAYPEI010000020.1:0-34441 GCA_038125665.1 Enterobacteriaceae bacterium | reverse complement strand
CGCCTATTGTAACTTAGTAAATTACTTGCACACAGTGGAAATATTGAGCAACTAGTCTGTTATGAGCAGATTTAACCCTAACAAAGTACCTGGTAATGAGAAAAACTCTAGTTGTCGCCTCCTTCAAATGGCTAAAAAGGCTGCACTAATCAAACAACATTAGGTTAATGTGGTTAGCATTTCGTCGTCATTTGGAGTCGATAATCTCTATATTATAGTCCTGAAACCAGCAACTCCAAGGAGTTGCTAGTTATTGACACAATGAGAGAGACTCAAATTTAGACATTATCAAAGAAAATCAGTAATGTACTAATTAATTGATACACATTTATTAAAATGTACCGCAGTAATGGGCTTATGCATCGAGCATTTTAACGAGGCATTAGACAGAAAAATTAGAAAATGAACTAGACCAACAATCTAGGAGAGAAATATGGTTTCTTCATATCGCATAGTGATATACCAAGTTATACGCAGAGCTAAAATGATATTGACTTTTTTGGGTAGCTGCTTGGCGCTATCGATATCTGCCTCAACGTATGCACAAATCCCTCCTTATATAACCGAAGCAGTCAATTCACCAGAGAGAACAGCTGAAATGATTGTTCGAGATGAAGCACGTCAACCAGTTGCTATGCTAGGCCTCTCTAGCGTCAAACCTGGCGACAAAGTAGTTGAGTTTGCAGGTTTTGGTAACTACTATACCACCTTACTTTCTAGCATAGTCGGTCCTCAAGGGGAAGTTCACATGTTTGATCTACCCTACACTGAGCAGTTTGGTGGTGAGGGTAGCCGTCAGTTTGAGTCAGCTCACTCAAACACGCATTACAACATAATAGACTATAACGAAATCTCATTACCTTCAGACATTGATGTAGTTTTTAATATTCTCTACTACCATGACTTACCATTGAATAAAATTGATGTATTAAGTTTAAATAAATCAATTTTTTCAGCGCTTAAACCAGGTGGTGTATTTTTCATTATCGATCACAATGCTGAACCTGGATCCGGTACACGAGATATAGAGACACTGCACAGAATAGATAGACAGGTCATTATTGATGAGGTAGTGGAAGCAGGATTTGAGTTGGCTGAAGAAAGTAACCTTCTCCGTAATTTAGATGATGATCATACACAGATGGTTTTTAGCCCCGGCACCAGAGGTGCGACAGACCGCAGTGTCTTCAAGTTCGTCAAACCAAATAAAAATTGACACAAGACTACGATTGAGGATCTTGCCTAAATCTTAGAGTATTGGCCTTAATAGCTAACTCGGTATATCCTTGCGAATGACTTAGCAAGCAATTTTCCCCTCTTTATTATTATGGGGTTTATTTAATGTTTTTTATTAATTAGATATTTAGGGGTTATCATGAAATATAGAAATACCTTCATAATGACACTCTTGGCTACCGCAGTAATAAGCGCATGCAGCTCAGAGCAGTCCGCTGAAGTGACGACTGAAATAACCATAGATACACAGTCGAGTATTGGCAGCCCAGCCAATGTTAATGCCGAACGCCTAATGAATGCTGAAGTTGAGCCAGGGGAATGGATGTCTCATGGTCGCACCTACTCAGAGCAGCGTTTCAGTCCTTTAGATCAGATTAACACTCAGAATGTCAAAGACTTGAATTTGGCATTTCATGTAGACCTAGATACTCAACGTGGTCAAGAAGCTACCCCTCTAATGGTAGATGGTACTTTGTACATTTCTACCGCTTGGAGCAAAGTAAAAGCTATAGATGCAACAACTGGCAGTATTAAATGGGAGTTTGATCCAAAAGTTGATACTGGCTGGGCTGTATATGCCTGCTGTGACGTCGTTAACCGTGGCGTAGCAGTCTGGGAAGGAAAAGTTTTTGTCGGCACTATCGATGGCAGGTTAGTTGCTGTTGATGCAGCCAATGGTCAAAAGCTTTGGGATGTGAATACCATTGACCGAACCAAACCCTACACAATCACCGGTGCCCCCCGTGTTGTAAAGGGGAAGGTACTAATTGGTAATGGAGGAGCCGAGCTAGGAGTCCGAGGTTACCTTTCTGCCTACGACGCCAATACGGGTGATTTAGATTGGCGCTTTTATACTGTGCCAGGGGACCCAGAATTAGGCTTTGAAAATGCAGCCATGGAAATGGCTGCAAAAACTTGGAAAGGAGAATGGTGGAAAATCGGCGGCGGCGGAACAGTTTGGGACTCTATGTCTTATGATCCAGACTTGGATTTACTTTATATTGGCGTTGGTAATGGCTCACCCTGGAATCATAAATTCCGCTCCGAGGGCGAAGGCGACAATTTGTTCTTATCATCTATTGTTGCCCTCAGACCAGATGATGGCTCCTATGTCTGGCATTACCAAAGTACTCCAGGGGAAAGTTGGGATCATACAGCAACTCAGCAAATTGCTATTGCAACTTTAGACCTCCCAGATGGTCCCCGTAAGGTTGTTATGCAAGCACCCAAAAATGGCTTTTTTTACGTTATTGATGCAGCCACAGGCGAGTTATTATCAGCAGAAAATTTCACCGAAATTTCATGGGCAACCCATGTAGATCTGGAAACCGGTCGCCCAGTGGAAACACCAGAGGCTCGTTATGAAGAGACCGGACAACCCTTCTTATCTCTACAAAATCCCAACGGTGCACACACTTGGCATTCAATGTCGTACAACCCAAGCACTGGATTAGTCTATATGCCAGTACACGGCACACCTTTCCTTTACGGACAGCCAGAAAAGTTTGAAATCAACCAGAAAGCTAACAATCTTGGTGCCGATTTTGGACCAAATGCTACGCTAAATCCTGAAGAAGTACTCGCTAATACATATGGTCGCCTAATTGCTTGGGATCCAGTTCAGCAAAAAGAAGTCTGGCGTGTTGAGCGTGCAGGTCCAGCCAATGGTGGAGCACTTTCTACTGCTGGCGGTCTTGTGTTTCAAGGCACCGGAGCAGGTATCTTCACAGCAGTTAATGCCGCCACAGGTGAAGAACTATGGGAACACAATGTTCAAACAGGTGTTATCGCCGCACCGATGTCTTACTCAGTCGAGGGTGAACAATATGTTGCTATCATGGCTGGTACTGGAGGCTCTTGGGCCATGATCGGTGGTGATGCAAATATGAAAGGTTATGCACTACCTAATATTTCACGCTTACTAGTCTTCAAACTAGGTGGGAACGACACCCTTCCTGAAGCACCCCAATTCAGCCGCCCTGCCATGGATCCACCTGCTTTTGACTTCAGTGAAGAAATGGTAGCCATGGGCGCACCGCTTTTTGAAACTCATTGTGGTCACTGCCACGGTGCAGGTGTGATTGGGGTTGGTCTTATGCCTGACTTGCGCCGAAGCCCTTACATCCATGATGCACAAGCTTTCACTCAAGTGGTTCGTGGAGGAGCTCTTATTCCAAAAGGGATGGCTTCGTTTGATGATGTCCTCTCTGAGGAGCAGGCTCAGGCTGTTCGTGCTTACATAATATTACGAGCCAACCAAGATTCTGGTCGTATGTAGTGGCACAAATAAGAACTTAGAAAAAAGTACCAAATTAAGAAGTCTCTGGTTACAAGGCGCCTTGATTTAGTAAAAAAAATCCTGCATCCCATGAAAGGGGCAGGATTTTTTTTGATCTCTGCTCGCCAATTTATCATTGCATTGACACTGGCAACTCCCCTTTGGCGGCTGTATCCCAATGCTCAATAACCCTATAATCAGATATTCGAAACATATCAAACCAAGGCACATAATAGGTTTTTCCCCCAATTTCTCGCTGAGTTTCCAAAACCTGTACCACCAAGTCACCTTCCGCTAACATGGCTACTAGGGCATCTTCCAAGCTAGGATCTATTGCCGTATCTGGTCTGCGTTCAAAGTATTGCACAAACCCTTCGCGACCTGTGGCAGCATTAGGGTTATGCTGAATATAGATCGGATCTAAAAATAGAGAGGCAAGCTCTTCTCTACCTCCCTCTGGGATATGGCGCCATAAGTCAAAAACCAATCGCTTGTTAGCAAATAGTCTTGGATCCTGGCTAGTGATCCAATCTAATTGCGCTATTCCATGAACACCTTTGACAGGTGTAGCGAGTGCTAGCTCACCATGGGTAGAGGCATAATCAGGTACAACTGCATCAGAACGAAACAACCAACTATCCCAATGTTCAGTAATTTTATTATCATTCACACGGAACATTTCAAAGTGTGTTGAAGTATAGCTACCAGATCCTTCAGGCTCAGGATAGAGAGTCCTGAGTGCCATTAAAACAAGCACACTACTATCTTTGGGATCCGAATCAGCAATGAGAGTGATCAGCTCAGGAATTTCTTGTGGTATTTCTCTAGCCTCCGCTGTATCAGAAATATATGCACTCATGGCAGATGCTGTTGCAGGTAACAAAGCGTTATGCTCAATGTAGTCAGCACTCAGATAATTCCCAACTAATTCTGGGCGCTTGCCCAGCCATACCTCGCGCCAATAATCATAGACAAGCTTTTTGGCGAGAAATCTTTCAGGATCCCCGTATTGCAATAGTAATTTCTGATCTTGAGCAACTGTCACTTGGACAGTTTGTCCAGCTATGAGCTCAGCGTGCGCAGGAGCAAGCGAAATCATCTGCTCGGTTACTCTCATAGAGTCTGAGGGTGAGAGTTGAGCATGGGCGCCGTGTAAGAATCCAACCACAAGAAGCGAAAATGAGAAAAGTATAAGTCGCATAAAACTCTCAGAAAATGTTGTATTATGGGTTAAAGGTTATTAATTTTGATGCAAAGACAACATATCACAATTAAGGGACATGATGAAAAACTTCCGTCTTAACTTATTGCTACCTCTGCTTGTTCTTGCCTTCCTGGCCTGGTTCTTTCCGTTGATCAATGCCAATGAACAACGAATTAATCTTCTTGAGGAATCATTAAGCACTGCCCTGAATCGTGCTGACAGAGCTCAAGACTGGACAGCAATTGCAAATTTACAAGCCAGCTATGGTTACTATGTAGATAAAAGTCGATGGGATGACGCCGCAGATTTATTTAGTGCTGACGCGACGCTGGAAATCGCGGGTAGAGGATTATTCAAAGGACAAGATCGCATCCGAGAATATCTTTTTAATTTGGGGCCTTTAGCTTATGGTCGAATGTATAACCACCTACAACTCCAACCAGTTATTCATATTTCCGCAGACGGGGAGAGCGCCAAGGCGCGTTGGCGTTCCTTTATGATGGTGGGCGGACTAGGGCGAGAAGCGCGCTGGGGAGAGGCCACTTATGAAAATGAATATGTTAAGCAAGATGGAGTTTGGTTGATCTCAAAACTGCATAGCTACATTGGCTTTTATGTTGAGTATGAGGAGGGCTGGCACAAGGGCGCGGTTGGCTTGCCAACTACATTTACTGATCTGCCACCCGATGATGCTCCAACAACAGTCTATGGGGCCTACCCTACTGCCTTTATTCCCCCATACCACTATGCGAATCCTGTGAGTGGGCGTCAATTTACCCAGACTTCCCCAAGCAGTGATAGCACAACAAAATAAAGTATCAAGATAATATTAATAATTAGCCCTTAGTGGCATATTGCTCGGGAATGTAAAGATGATGCAAAAACCTACTGACTCAATAATTCATCAAATTTACAAAGCATTATTGACTCCTGTTTTATTGTTTTTTTTATTTTCCAGCGCTTCGCTTATTGCCAAAGATTGCGATCGCTCTTGCTTGTACAACATCATGGACGAGTATATGTTTGCCCTGGAAAAGAGTGATCTTTCTCAGGCACCTTTAAGCCCTGATGTGAAAGTTTCTGAAAATGGTATATTGCTTAGAGCAGGAGACGGCTTATGGAACACCTACAGCGGCCGTAGAAATTATGATTTACGCCTTGCAGACCCCTCTCAAGGACAGGTTGCCTTAATCGAGGTTGTAGAAGAGCATGGCGTTCCTGGAATACTGGCTTTACGTTTACGAGTGGTCGATGAATTAATTACTGAAGTAGAAGCTATTTTATCGCGGAAAGTGGACACATCACCCTTCCCAGTTACTGAAGGATATGAGTCCCCCTCTGCTGTATGGACAACGCCCGTTGAGAGCTCTCAAAAAAAACCTAGAGAACGCATGGTAAGTGTTGCTGATGGCTATTTCGATACTATCCAGTTGAATGATGGAACGCTTTTCACACAATTCACTGATGACTGTGAACGCATAGAAAATGGCTTGCAAACAACCCATAATTTTAGTATCCCCAACTATGATATTGCTCAGATGGGTTGCGCTGATCAATTCAAGCTGGGGCAATATATTTATGATGATCGTTTACGGAATAGACGATTTCCCCTCGTTGATGAAGAACTTGGGATAGTCTTAGCGGGGGCTCTGATGGATCACAGTGGAAAAGTGTATGACTTCACTTGGGTGGATGGCACCCCTCAACAATCTATCTTTTTTTACCCTCATAGTTTTATTCTGCTTGAATTGTTTAAAATTGAGGGGAATAGTATTTCCCGCGTGGAGGCAGTTTTCAGCAGTGTCCCCTATAACATGCCAAGTGTATGGTAATGTAACTTAACTATGACCTTCTCGCGTTTAAGCCCCAGGAATCGTATGAAATCACTCAACTCTTCAAGTTATCTAGGATTTAATTTAGTGTGCAAACTTTATGATCATTTTATTATTCTAGGTTTTTTGCTATTGAGCATTTCAAATAGTCCCGCTTCCTTTGCGCAGCCTAGCACTATAGGCTCTAACGCTCACGGTACTGGTCCTTATCCAGCGATACAAGAGCAAATTGACTCGTTACCTGCACACGTTATCTACCGACCTGCAGCTATCACTTCTGTAGAAGAACTTGGCCTTGTCGTCTGGGGTAATGGTGGTTGTAGTGATGATGGCGCATCTTCACGACTCCACTTATTAGAGCTTGCCTCTCATGGTTACCTGGTGATTGCAAATGGGGAAATCTATAGTGGTCCTGGCGCTAAAACTCGTCCCGTACAACCAGCACTCGCTGAAGGTGAGTTAGAGCCCCCTCGCACCACTGCGGCGCAAATGACAGCGGCTATAGACTGGGCATTAACAGAAAACGATCGGCAAAGCTCTCCGTTTTATAAACGAATTAACATCAAACAAGTTGCTGCCAGTGGCTTTAGTTGTGGTGGCCTTCAGGCGATTGAGATAGCAGGAGACGAGAGGATATCTACTCTGGTGTTAATGAATACCGGCATCTTTAATGAGCCTATAGATCGTATTCCCAGCATGAGTCTTGGCAAAGAAGCACTAGCCTCTATTCACACTCCCACATTGTATATTCTTGGCGGTGAGGAAGATATTGCTTACCAAAATGGGATGGATGATTACCAACGCTTGAATCATGTGCCTGTTGCCGCAGCAAATCTGCCTGTTGGTCATGGTGGTACTTATCAAGATCCTAATGGGGGAGAAGCTGCAGTTGTAGCCGTTAATTGGTTGCAGTTTATACTGCGAGAGGATAATGAATCTGCCCGTTATTTCATAGGACCTCATTGCAAACTGTGTGTAGGGACGCCTTGGTCTTATACCAGTAAAGGGCTTCCACCCACTCTGTAGCACTTGCTAGTGCCCATGATGCATTCGAGTAAGAAGAACCCTTTTGCGCTAATTCCCCAGCCCTGCCACAACATATGCGGCAACATCCCGCACTTGCTCTGGCGATAGTATAGTTGCTAATGCAGGCATACTGTTACGACCCAGACTGACAATCCTAGCCACATACTGTTTATCTCTCATTTGCGAAATGTCAGCACCTCCATGGCCACTTTTACCATCACCTCCATGGCAAGTCATGCAAGCCTGACGGTAAGTAATCTCACCATTACTAAGATCAGCGGCACCCTCTGCCGTATTCACTGAGAGAACTCCAAGCTTTCCTGTTTCCCCTACATTATTAGTTTCAGAAACTACCGCAGGATCTAAAGTGCCATCAAGGGCAAATAGCCATAAATTATCTCCTTTTTTGGTGCCTCCAAGGGCGTTCCCAGCTGCATACGCTAAGATCATGGTCCGGCCTTGCTGTTCAATGATAGTCACTGGCGCGTTCATACCTGCACCAGTTTGGAATTCCCACAATTTATTTCCAGTCCCTGAGGCTAGGGCTGTGAGCCTACCATCGTTACGTCCCACAAAAAGCAAGCCCGTTGAAGTCGCTGTCATACCGCTGAAACAAGCATCACGCCAATGCTGTTGCCAAATAAGTTTATTGGTGCGAAGGTCTATTGCTGCAGCAACGCCAAAGTCATACATAGCGGGGCCAAGAAATACACCTGCTGTGTAGGAGGCACCACTGGCGGGTTTGGAATCATCAATATCTACCGCCTGGTATAAAAAAGGTCTGTCTAGGGCACACACATAGGCAACACCAAATAATGGATCTAAAGCACTAGGGGGCCAGTTGGCTCCCCCACCAACGCCAGGTGCAACCGCACGTGCTTCAGTAAAGTAAGGAGTAAAAATTGCACCATTATTCTCTAAAACTACTCCTTCTGGTGCTATAAACATTGATTGTGGGACGAATGCATCCCCTTCAGGATAAGGCTGCGTCAGAGCTGTTGCCTGCCTTGGCTCCTGTGGCACTGGCCTTTCTTCTATCCCTATTAAGGGCTCTCCAGTAACTCTATCCAACAGATAGAACCAGCCTGTCTTACCTGCTTGAGCCAACCCTTTTCTAGGCATCCCCTCCATTTCCAAATCAAATAGCATGACCGGGTTAGGGGCATCATAATCCCAAATGTCATGATGGACCTGCTGGAAATGCCAGCGATACTCCCCTGTTTTTAAATCAAGAGCCAAAATTGAAGCGGTGAAGAGGTTATCACCTGGCCGATGCGCACCGTTAGAGTCTGCAGCCGCATTACCGGTACCAAAGTAAAGCAATCCCAGTTCGGGATCTACTGCAGGTGTACTCCAGATGGTAGCTCCTCCGTGTTGCCAGAGCTCATTATCAGCTGTCCATGTATCGCTTCCGAACTCACCAGGGGCAGGGACAGTGTAAAAAGTCCAGACGAGCTCGCCTGTTTTGGCATCGAAAGCCTTCATACGACCTCTGGCTCCACGCTCACCGCCTGCAAAGCCAATATAGACAAGTCCATCAAAATACAGAGGCGCAGCCGTAATAGTGTGTCCCTCTTGCCACCGCTCTGCTTGAACAGCCCAAACGACCTCTCCTGTGGATCTATTCAACGCTTTTAATTGCCCATCCAGCTGACCTACAAAGACTCTGTCCTCACTAAGCCCAACACCACGACTTGTCCAGCCACAACACACGGTAGTCATATCTGAAGGTAATTCTGCTGTGTATTTCCATAGCCTCCTGCCTGTCGCTAATTCCAAGGCAAATACATCATCCGCGCCAGTAATTATGTAAACAACCCCATCAGCTACCAATGGCTGAGCTTCTCCTGAATACTGAGGCCCCACACCTGAGCCATCAAGGTTAACATGCCATACTCCTTTTAATTTATTGACATTTTCTGGGGTCAACTGTCCTATTTGCACGAACCTTTGATTAAATAGGGAGCCTCCATTGGTATGCCAAGAATTACCTGGAATCTGCAACAGCCCTTCGGTCGAATAAGGGTTGGTCTGTGCTTGAGTCAAGCTAGTCATCGAACAGACACATATCAAAGCTATTAAACTTCCCACTATATGATGAATAGTTTTGACAAATAGTAATGTTCTTATGAATTGTTGCGATTTCATTATTTTTAACGCAATCATGCTGGTACCCAATTACCATGAATACCATATTTCAGCCTAATAGGTAGCTTCAAAGTTGCTACAGGGCCCTCGCTCATCCGTTGAGCATCTAGGACGACTACATCGCTACGATGCTCATCTCGGCGATTTACCACTCCTATTACCCATCCTTCTCCTTCAGAAGCGCTGGGGCCTCTCGGAGCAAAGACGGGTTCTTGGGTACTAGAACATTCACCTGCAAACCAAGTGTCTGCTTTACCTGTGGACATATCCATGGTGAGAAAAGTATTGAAGAAGAACCCCATGATAGGGCCCGCACGTTCTATGCTGTAGGGCTTCGTCGGATCATTCGCCTGCATAAAGCCATAACGATATGAATTTCCTATATATCGATCGTCACAATGTGGGAACTCGGCTCCTAGGGTGGAAATTATTGTAGGAACAGCTTTGCTGTTTTTATCCTGCATATCGAAGCACCAGCGAGTAATTTGTGTTCCGATAGTCGGTGGTGGAGGAAACTTGCCATCTTTATCTGGGAAAAACCAAAAAACATTATCCGAGGCAACTGGCAAATCTAAATAAAGTTTTCCATTGTCTTCAAAGGCATTTATCACGTGTCCAGGCATTGCATTGGGAGCATTGAACATACGCACATCTTTGGTATCTCCTCCTCTGGGTACTACGAGGTAGTAATGATCTAGGGTAGGTTCCCATTGGAAGATAATACCGCCTCGCTTGAGACGATCCAGATCCATAACCTGGGGCATTAATGGTAATATCACATAATTTTCGCTAATAGCACACTCGTGAATCATCCCGGGATAAGGAGACTTAAACCAGATTTCCCAATTTAATTTACCCTCCTTGTCGAAACTGAATACCGCAACATCATCAGTGGCCTCCCCCTTAGCTGCATAGGCATAGCCAATCATTTCTCCAGTGTTAGGGTCTACCTTTGGGTGCGCTGTAAAAGAAGTCGCTGTCATTTGCCCATCGAAAGTGAAGAGCCCTTCAGTTTCTAATGTCTCTGGATTGAGAGCATAAGGAGGTTGATCTTCTTTCATTGCTAATAACTTACCATTATGGAGAACCACATTGGTGTTGGCGACAGCACGATTAACCCCCTTTACACTCGCATCATCTGTAAAGCTATTACGGTAATCACCAAAAAGACCTCGGCGTGCTGCCCTTTCGGCCTGTAAACGTTGCGTGTTCACATAGCGCGCCTTCATGTCGCAATGCCCATCTCTAAAAGTAAAGGAGGTTACGAACCCGTCACCATTGAAGGGATTCGCATTCCCCATCTTCGGTGGAAAAGCCTGGTCAGGCCCTACACGATAGAAAGTCCCATTAAGATCTTTCGGTAGATCGCCATCAATTTCGATATCATAAAGATCACCCTCAAAACGAAAAGGCTCATCAATAGTCATGAACGTGGGCGTTTTAGGAAATGGGCCAGTCATAATTTTCTCCAACAGATATTATTTTTTTCATTATAGAAGCTAATCTACACAATTTGTCTGCCTCAGATCAGCTTACTACACTAATTTTAATCTTTGAGTGGCATCAGTCATCCAGCAGAGCACGTTTAACTAAAGTTGGTACGTCCCCGTCATGCTTGAATCCAGTAGCCTCAGCCACTGGTGTGAGTAACGGAGGATATGCCGCGTAAATTCCTTGAATATGAGGATCTGGTTTGTAACTAATAAGTTTTCTTACCCCCTCTCCAAACACCGCCACTATACCATCGACTAATTCTTCCATAGACAAGTGTTGAGCAGGCAACTGCCAGCTACGAGA
The DNA here is from genome assembly GCA_038125665.1 of Enterobacteriaceae bacterium. Lineage (GTDB taxonomy): Bacteria > Pseudomonadota > Gammaproteobacteria > Pseudomonadales > Pseudohongiellaceae > CAILUG01. The sequence continues at coordinate 22,920 of JAYPEI010000020.1, read as the reverse complement.
GGGCTTTAGCTTATCACCAGATATTTCAGCGGCATGAATTAGATTATCAATACAGGCCGGCCTGGAAAGAAACCAAGAACGTGCCTCAGGTGCGGCCGGACAGATGAACTCCCTTCCTTCAGCCAAATAACGGATGATATCACTCAGAAAACGTGAAGCATGTCCTGCGGCATCCTCAGGTCGGGACATGATACCTGGCAAACGAATAGAACGCCCATCAAGCCAACCTTTTCGACTGTAATCCGCTAATAAAATCTCACCAATTAATTTCTGGGCTCCATAACTAAGACCGGGTACAGCTCTAACATTTTCATCAACGAAGTCACCAAGTGGATGCCCATAAACTGCTATTGAACTAGTAAAAACTAGTTTAGGCACAACGGAGCTCTGCCAATGACGCAAGCGAAGAGCTTCTAACAACTCAATATTGGCATCAAGGTTAATGTGTTTGCCCAGGTCATAATTGCCTTCAGTCACCCCTCCAGGAACACAAGCAAGATGAAAAATCACCTCTGGTTCAACTAGTAAAGCTTCTTTAAGTGTCTCTGGTGAGGCCATATCCCCTGCAACAAGACGCACTCTTGGGTCATGTGGAGGTGCATCAAATTTCCTGCTGAGCAGGGTTAATCCAGTAACTTGCCGCCCATCAATACCTTGTTTTAGAACTCTCCTTGCCAGCCCCTGACCAACGAACCCATTAGCTCCTGTTATTAATACCTGCATGCATAACTCCATATGTACTTAACACTTTGAAGAGAGCTATTCTTCTAGATTGTACTGCCCTTGCCAAGCACTAACTGCCCTCGATATAACACGAATTTATCATGGTACTTTACTATCAAGAAGCTGCATTCAAACAAACACGCTAAGATGACGCGTTCAATCGATGAATGTGGTAACTTTGGCACCGAATTCTTTAATCACTTTTCGATTTTTAGGGGACAACAATGCGTAAGGAATTGAGAATCAGCTCTTCAGCTCTTGCCCTCTCAATAGGCATTTATTTCGTGGGTAACGGTAACGTGCATGCCCAACAATCTGTTCAATTGGATTTCACAAGCGTTGGACGCGGTGCTCCAATTGCTAATGCGGGTGATTATCCAATAGTTGGGGCCCTAACCATGATGGGTTTCATCAATGAATCTCAAAGTAGAGACGGCAGTGTTCCTCAAAGCGTAGAACCTCTTCCAGTGGATATCTTCACTACTTCCGACTTTTATGCTGACAAAGAATTTTGGATGGATCCTCGTTATTACCGTTGCAATTCCGGTATGGCAATTGAAGCACAAGGTGGTGCCAACCCAGGTGTGTCAATTGCAGGAGATGATTATCCACGGACAGCCGCTTGGGGCTTTTGTGATCGTGATTATCCTCGTAGTGAGATAGTAAGCCCTTATGGGTTTAGTAGCGCTCAAGAACATTACGATGCACTTCTCGCCGAATCCAAAGAACGTGGTACCTATGTAGAGCATACCTATTCCACTATTCCAGGTGAAATTAGTGGTCGTTACTTTTGGAATGAGGGAGGTCCTGGTGGACTAAGAGGTACTTGGTACTCGATGCTCACTAACCAAGTACCAACAATCATGTCATTGCTGACTCCTGAATATCAGGCAAGAGTAGTCCAAGAAAGCTACCATCAAGTTCATCGTCAGTCCCAGTGGCCTTCACAATATTGCTGGCCTGAGGGCTTTATGAGGCGCTGGCATTTCGCAGCCACTCTCATTCAAAATCACCAGGTCTTAGTAACTCCTGATATCTACCAGATAAGTGCCGGTGTTGTGCGAAACTTTCTTACTAACATTCATATCGGTCGTGAATTCAACATGTCTGGCGCTGTGCCCAGACTGGGACAGGATGTTCCACGCTGGTATGGAGAAACCATCGGATACTGGGATGGGGACACTATGATTACTTGGACATCTAATATTCAAGGATGGATGGCTCATTCTGCTTTCGAATTTTCCAGCAAGATGCAATCGATTGAAATTTATACGCCTGTACGTAATACAGATGGCACTATTAAAGCCTTGAATCACGAAGCAATTCTTTATGATCCAGAGGCGCTTGTGGAACCAATTCGTATCGTCCGTAATCTTTCAAGAGTTGATGACATCAGTCATGGCGACCCCTATACCTACATAGAATGTATACAAACAATTTTCCCTGACCAAGGCTATGCAACACCTAAATCACCCGGTGAAACTTTCGAATTTTGGGTACCAGACATGTATGGTCGTCCTTGGGCAGAAATCTGGGAGAAATATCATGAAGAGGGTATGACCCCTCCAGAAGACGAAGAAGATATCTTTTCTTTCTAATTGAAAAAAGATGGGGATTAAAATGAAAAAACTAACAAATATAGGACTTAAACTAACGACTGGCCTTTTGCTAAGCGTCGGCCTGGGGTTATCAGCCTACGCTCAAGATTTGTTCATCACTGGTGGGCGACTACTTGATGGGCTAGGCAATGAAATAGCGGAGGGCTCTGTATTGATTAGAGATGGTCGCATTCTAGCTGTAAGCAATGACCTACAGGCACCCCGCGATGTGAAAGTGATTAATGCACAAGGGAATACGATCATGCCTGCCTTTGTCGAAGGACACAGGCATGTGATTGCTTCAGACCCAAGTAAATGGTTGACTGAGGTTGCACCAGGCCAGATGCAGGAATTCCTGGATGCTGGTTTCACTACAGTGCTCTCAGCGATCGATGCACAACCAATCAATGAGGCAAAATCGTTAATCAACGAAGGCAAAATACAAGGGCCGAGGCTATTTACTGGAACATTTATTCCAGTAGCCGGCGCAGATCCAGATGCGGCTCCAATGGCGGGAGATCCTGCTAGAACTGATCCTGCTCGACTAGGTGGTGCCGGTAAAGCTGCACCAGCCGTCCCACCAAGCGTTATCATCGACATGATCGAAGGAGCAAAAAACAACGGTTATGACTATCTTAAAACCGTGATCAATACGACTCCTAACGGTCCTGAAATCGAAACATTAAAAATGATCGTCCAAGAGGGTCAAAAACGAGACATGCCAACAATCGTTCATGCTGTTAGCGTGAAGGATGCTGTGCTCGCCGTCGAAGCGCATCCAGCTATGCTCGTTCATACCCCACATGTTGGTCGTCTTGATAACGACCCCGAGTCTTTGGAACGTCTAGTCAGCGAAAATATACCTATGTCGTCCACGCTGTCTGTTTTCCTCCCCCATTTTAATGAGGAAGGAGAACCTCTGTTCCGTGATGCCGGCCCCTTCCCTTTCGACACTATTTCAAGTGCGGGTCAGGGACCAGTGAATGCACGACTTCTAGTAAATGCGGGCCTAACCTATGGCTATGGAACTGATACTCAATGGCCACCCAAAGAGACGCTACATGATGAACTTCGCGCTTTGGCACTTGTGTTTTCTCCGCGTGAAATCGTGCAAATCATCACAGCAAACGGCGCTGCAGTGACTCTACATGGAGAAGATTTTGGTACTCTAGAACCGGGAAAGTATGGAGATGTTGTTATTGTAGAAGGTAATCCACTAGAGGATATACATGCCCTTGAAAAGGTGCTCGTTACGATAAAAGAAGGTCAAGTCGTTTCAAGTTTGCCTTTACTCTAAAGCTACGAGTGGAAAATATCTTAAATATTTTTAGTAAGTCGATATAGTGAATCCGCAATTAAAATTTGAGATTAGCAAAGTTGCACACAGAAAATATTGCATCCTGCTCATTCCATCTATGAGTAGGATGCAATATAAAAAAATTTTAATTTTGTATTTACTTTTTTAGACAAGCCCACACTGCCCAACATCAGAAAAAATCTACTAACAAATCTCTTTTAAATTGAATATCCCCTAGTTCAAACGCTGGCTGAAAAAAGATTTTCCTATCAGTACAGAATTTAAATGACAATAGTGCCAAGTAATTTCCGAGTTTTCATATTTTTCAGAGTCATTGCATTGTTCAGGAATAGCTAACGGATACTCTTCCAGTGGATCCCTCTCTAGGTCATAGAATTCGCAATTTCCAGGCTCAACTCCTTGTGTGCAACCCACTTTGTAACGAGCATTTCTGGCAGCAGCCATCTTAGTGCCTCCTGTCATTAGATTTATATTTTCAGTAAGCACATACCCTTTTACTGGATCTCTAAGCTTATGATTTTTATTTTTAAATGTAGGCACTAAAGAGACTGACTCCAAGGCTACCCCCTCTGAATTATTTGCATTTGGTACTTTTTCAGGTAATTTCAATCCGGCGACTTCTAATATTGTTGAAAACAGATCCACAGCATGCACTACAGCATCAGATTGTGTATCTGCTTGAATACCAGGCCCTCGAATTAGCAAAGGTACTTCTGCACCGCTCTGGTAATAGGAACCCTTCCCACGCCCTTTGCGTGTAATGTAAAGATTGTCAATAAAGTCTAAATTTGGTCGACCATACATCGGAGTCCCGTTATCACTAATGAATACAATCAATGTATTTGGAGCAGTCCTATCAACTGCTTCAATCAGTTTTCCGATGACAGTATCCATTGAATTTGTCATGGCTCGCATTAACGCTTCACCACTACAAACACCCACATTATTACTGCCAAATTCACCACCGCAGGCTACCATCTCGTTTCTTGTCGTTTCATTAAGCGTAACTGCATCAGGCACTGCCATGGCACTAGGTTGTTGAACGATGGTTGCATGAGATAAGTTAAATGCCACCCAAGCGAACCAAGGATTTTTAGGATTACTTGCTTCTTGTTGCTCTATCCATTCAATAGTATCGGCAACTTTCACTAATGGGGCATAGGTAGACTCACCAAGTCCAGGTAAAGATCGAAGAGGAGCTTGATCAGTACGCCAAGTCTTTGAATCAGTGGTCTCATCCTGAATCTGATATTCATAATCCCAATAACCTGAGATAGCTGCATGCATATTTCCCCTAAATAGATCAAAACCTGCTTCTTTAGGCTTCATCCCTGGGTAACTCTCATCTTCACCAGGCAGTCCAGCAAGATGCCATTTTCCGAAGAGGCCTGTGCTATATCCGGACTCCTTTAAAAGACTCACAAATGACAGATGATCCTGTGTAAGAGGATCCGCATAGGTGAGGACGCCCGTTCCTGCTCCATATAGTCCAGTAAGTATGGAAGCTCTTGTTGGAGAACAGAAAGGATGAGCCCAGGCATTAGTAAAAACCAGCCCTTCGCGGGCTAGTTTATTAAGATGTGGTGTAGCTGCCGGACGACCTTGGATCCTCCTGAAACCAGGGTGATCAAGCCCTTTAGGACCATAAAGATCCATCATTTCTGTTTCAAGCCCAGGATACATCCCTGAAACCACGTCCATCCCGAAGTCATCAGAAATTATTAAAAGGATGTTGGGGCGATCGGCTCCAACATCAGAAATATTGGAACTCTTATCTGAGCTACAGGATTGCAGAGACAAGGCAATTAGTGTCAGCAAGCCCATAAACAGTAAAATTTTATTTGATGAATAGTCCAAGTGATCAACCTCGTACTGAAATGACAGAGACAGTTTGCCCAAAATTAAAGGCAGTGTATAGTTGAAGCATGAAACTTAAACATGAGTTACAAAATTTTAGATCACGAAATCAAAGTAGCTTATTGGACAAAAGAAAGCTCGGTATCGCTTTACTTTATTTTTCGTTATTTTCCGGTGTCATATCAGGACAAGAGTTAAATCAATCTCTCTCTGACATTACGACTACTAATCAAAATTTTTCTTCTGATGACTCAGAAGATAAGGTTTCGTCACCAGATAAAATTAATGAGGAGACTGTTTTATCTAAATCGAAACCCCTTGAGGCAGGTCCACCAGAGTCGAGCTCCTCAGACATCAGATCAGAAAATGATCTAACAAAAACAGAATCCGACACCAATAACTCACTAGAAAAATCGCAACTAACTCCTGAAGAGACTAAGTCTTTGCTTGAACAACGTGACATTCTGAAAGCTGGGCTAGCAGATAGCGAAAGCTCTCCCTTTTCTGTTCTGCAATTGGATCAATGGCAAGCGCTAGGACAGATAGAAGAAAAGTTAGGAAATTATGAAGATGCTCTATCTGCTTACAACTTTGCTTGGCAAGCTTCTCGAGTTAATGAAGGGCTGTATAGCCTAAGTCAGCTACCCTTTTTAAGATCTATTATTTCTGTCATGACGAGTCAGGCCAATTTTAAAGAGGTAGACAACCGACAGACGCTCTCATTGCTGATCAATAAACATCAATACCCCACAGGCACAGCACAACGTATTAATGCGATGTTAAATTATGCGCAGTGGAAACTCCAGGCTGCCCATGAATCCTACAAGGATGTTGATCCGGACCTCATGAATCTCACCCGCGCACTAGACCGAGAAATTGAACAGATGGAACTGATGGAAGAGATTCCTGCAGGCCTCGTAGGTCGAGTAGCTCTGCAGCTACAGCTAAGCACAGCACAACTAGAGCTTGCAAACTATATCGAAAACCAACCTCTCGAGCTTTACATGGACAGCAGCCAAGGACGCTACGAGTCTGTTATGCAATGCCAAGTGGTTCGACTACCTAATGGACAGACCTCCCGAATTTGCCAGATGGTAGAGGTACCTAATATTAACTTGTATGCAGACCCGAGTATCCGTCGTCGTCAAGCGGCCCTGAAACAATTGAACAGTAGCCGAAAAAATATTAATAGGGTCCTTGAGTTACTTCGTTCTGGCCCTGATGATGATCCTGCGCTAATTGATCTCGCCAAACAAACACAAGATCTTCTTGAATACTACGATATAACTCAGTCGCAAAGTTTTTCACCACGAGATAGACGAGGCCAACTAATTCAATGAAGTTTGGCTTTTCCTCGATTAAATTGATCCTCATTTCATGTGCTCACTGGTTCTTAATTGGAGCTCCTATAGACGTCAAGGCTCAGAGTTGGACAGTGGGCATGAGTATCAACAAAGAACCAATTGAGGCTTTCTCTGTTCCTGCTCAGGAAGCAGGTTTGCCAAGTGTGTTGGTTGTGGGTGGCTTTACACATGAGCAAGCCAGCACTAATGTAGTAAACATTGGTTATGAAGCTTATGCCAACGAGCAAGATAACTTCATCAATGTGACTTACCTCAGTAATGTAAACCCTGCAGCGGAGACTATGCAATTTCCTCCACAAGGTAAGGCTTACAATGATAACTGGCCTTCCTTTGGTTTGTGGAGGTGGCTCGCTAGTCACCCACCAGATGCCGTGGTAATAGTTGGAGGAGATACATGGAACCTTGGTCAGGCTCTGCAGGATGATTTAATGGGACTGGGGACTATCCCCGTCTATAGTATCGACTACGAAAATGAACTAATTGAAGCGATGCGTGGTCGTAAACAGTTACCAGTTTCTTCCGCACGCCTTTCAGTACAAGCACGTCAACAAAGAAATGCAAGTGAGCTTAGCGAGGGTTTATTTAATACTTACTTACGTACACCTGATCCCCTCCTTTATATATCAGCTTTACCCTTAATTTCAGCATTACGTTTAGGTAAAGTTGAACAAGTGCAATCTTTAGTTGACCCGCTTATAGAAAAATTAATGAAAGCAGAGATTACTTCCTCTTTGCAGATGGCGGGTTATCTGTTGTTCGCAGAGCTGTATGAACATACAGGACGCAATGACTATTTAATAATTGCCGAACGAGCAGCAAATTCTGCTTTCAATTATGATGGTAGCTTGAAAGAGGTTGTACCTTTTCACGGGGAATACAGTGATGCCATTTTTATGCAAGTACCGCTGCTCGGGAAAATGGGCAAACTCACAGGAAAGACTGCCTATTGGGACATGGCTCTTCGTCACGTCGACTTCATTGGAAAACCCCTATTGCGCAAAGATGGTTTGTACAATCATTGGCCTTCAACAGATGCAGCATGGGGGAGAGGTAATGCCTTTGTCCTACTAGGGCTAGCTGAAGCCTTGCAAGATATTGACGAGAATCATCCAGCTTACGATGCCTTATTGAAACGTTATCAACAATTAGCTGCAACACTTCTTGTATATCAAGATACTGACGGTATGTGGCACAACCTGATAGATCATCCAGGGTCCTGGGCAGAGTTTTCTTCAACAGCGATGATCGGTTACGCGCTACAAATCGGGGCACGTGAACAGTGGCTAGAGCCTTTCTATCAAGGGGTTGCCGATCGAGCTTGGGAAGGCCTGTTGACTCGCACTACAGAAGACTTCGGATTTATCGATGTATGTATATCAACACCTGGACAAGACTCACTCCAGGCCTATCTTGAGCGTGAAGCATTGGTTGGACAAGATGCACGTGCTGGAGCCATGATGCTGCTGTTTAGCACTTCGAGACTCTAGTGATGATATTTCCTGATCCTACGCTCCCCCTGCGACTAGATCGTTTGCTTAGTACACAAACTGCATACTCTCGCTCAGAGGTAAGAAAGTTAATAAAAGCCGGACGAGTAATGGTCGACGGAGAAATTGCAATATCCTCAGCCAGTGGAGTCACAGCCCTACAAAAAGTTCAGCTTGATCACCTTGAGATACTCTGGCCTTTACCTCGATATGTCATGCTACATAAGCCAAGCTCAACGGTTTGTACGCACGATGACACATACTACACACCAGTACATCTTCTAATAGACTCTCCATGGGCCGACAGTCTACATAGTGCTGGCAGGCTTGATGCCGATACAACCGGCCTGGTGTTGCTTACCAACGATGGACAGTGGAATCATCGTCTAACTAGCCCTAAATTTGGTCTGTTTAAGAGCTACCTTGTTAACCTGTCTCTACCCGTATTAGACCTGGATTTACTCAGTCTCGAACGTGGTATACAACTGCATGGCGAGAGTAAACCCACCCTACCAGCGCAAGTTGAACGAATTAATGAACGAACTGTAAGACTTGGTATTCAGGAAGGTCGGTACCATCAGGTGAAGCGAATGTTTGCAGCGCTTGATAACGAGGTCATTGCCCTTCACAGAGAGAGTGTTGGTCCCTTTCAACTTGATAGTAACCTAGCACCTGGAGATTGGAGAGAGTTAACAACCGAAGAGATAGCTCTTGTATGATCTCCGAAATCAATACAGTAAATAACTCTCTATTTAATAGTCTTCCAGCCGATGGTAGTTGTCTACTGGTGCTCGATGAGAATACAACTATCCTTCCCGTTTGCCCTCGTGAAAAATTAACCATACTAACAAATCGCTTCGATGTTCATCTTGAGTCACAGTCTAAGGGTTGGTCTTCTCATTTTAGTGATTTTGATTTCTCTCCTTGGTCTACAGTTAAAGCACACGAATATATTTATTATCGAATCTCTAAAGAAAAAGCGGTGGCTGAGCATGTTCTGGATAGTGCATGGAGTTGCCTACCAACCGGAGGTCAGCTTTGCCTATTTGGGATGAAGCAGGAAGGAATCAAAACATTTGCAAAACGCTGTACAAACTTGTGGCAATGTTCAATAGAGTTACGCCGTGGCGAGGGCCAGGTTCACTGTTACACACTGAAAAAACTTCAAGAGACTGGTATAGATCTAAGCAACGAACGAAATCTAAGAGAGGGAATACAAAAGTTTGCTTATGAAAAGCTCATTCCTATCGTGCATTGGCGGGCGATAGACCTTTTCAGTAAACCCGGGATCTTTGGTTGGGACAGACTAGACCCTGGTTCAGTTCTACTGGTTGAGGCTTTCTCAAAACTTAAACCGAACACTGAAACTGTTCTGGATCTCGGATGTGGCTACGGTTTACTCTCTGTAGCAGCCCTGAAACTTCAGCCCAAGCGCCTGGTGGCGACCGATAACAATGCCGCCGCTCTAGAGGCTTGTACTCTTAACATCCAAAACTCTGCACCCATTGGTTGTGAATGGCAGGTAGTACCTACGCATGCCGGCTTACAGATCCATGAAGAATTTGACTTAGTACTGTGCAACCCTCCCTTCCATCAAGGGTTTGCCGTCGAAGGTGACCTAATCCAACTTTTCCTTGAACAGACAAAGCGACTACTCACGCAAAAAGGTCAAGCTCTGTTCGTAGTCAACAGCTTTATTCCAGTTCCCGCCAAGGCCAGCCCCCTGTTTAGTATCATAGAGCTAATAAGTGACGATGGAAGGTACCGCGTTTATAGGCTCCAAATATAATTTTCTGCCAAAAAAAACGGTGGACCCTAAGGTCCACCGTTGATTCCGCTAACTATTTGGTTGGCTATTTTCAGTTTAGAAAGTAGCTTTGACACCAAGGAAGAAGCGACGCCCTATGGTGTCGTAGTATCCACCACTGAAGTTACCCAGACGCATCAGGCTGAAGCCAGTTGGGTCTGAACATCCTGGGGCACCATTACACTGCGCCAGAGCTTCTCTACCATTAGCTGGTTCGTTACCTGCAGTGCTTGCAACGTATGGTGGTTCCTCATCGAAGAGGTTGGTCACACCGCCACGTACTGTGAAGGTCTCGTTAACGTTCCAGTTGAAGGACAGATCGAAGATGTTGTAGGAGTCAGTCTCCATCTCTGTGCTTGGTGTGTAACCAAGAATCATACCATTGGCTCCAGCGGCAACTGCTGCATTGTTCTTGATAAGTGCCTGCTGCTGTGCCCAGTTAGCTGAGTACACAGAAGGCAAATGACGCCAGCGTAGCATGACACTCCAGTTATCCTGGAAGTAGCTCAGATTACCAAAGAGACGGTAGTCGTATGCACCACCATTGGTACCACTTAGGTTTGGACCAAGAGAACCTTTCCACTCTGTCTCTACGTCATAAACAGCTGGAGACTGCTTTGTTCTGTAGTAATCCAAGATGGTCGCATTCAAGCTTGCTCCTAGGCCACCTGGCAGGTCGAACCCAAGATCAGACAGACCAGCAGACCAGTTAAGACCAATATCAAAACCAGAGGTCTCGATAGTTGCCTGGTTATCGTATGAAACCAACGTGTTCAGGGCATTACCATTACGTTGATCACGTGGAGAGAGCTGACAGCCAAGGCTTGCAGCTTGAGCGGCTGCCTCAGCCTCAGTTGACACTATGTTGGTACCAAAGCAACGGTATGCTGCGTAGTCTAGTGAGTACAACATGATAGCGTCTTCAATCTCGACCTGATACCAGTCGAAGGACAAGTTCAGGCCAGACAGCCAAGCATTGTCGAATGGAGACTGTGCAACAAAACCGAACGTCCAAGAGTCGGCCTGCTCAGATTTCAACTCGGGGTTACCCTCTTGAAGAACCCAAGCGAATCCACCACCTCCACCTTGTTGAGCCTTATCAAGACCAGAGCGATAGTAGAAGTCAGCACCCTCTTGACCCATCATCGCCTGACAAATTAGGTAGGTAGAATCTGCACCAGCCTGTGTCTGACCTGGGGCCAAGGATGGTAGCGGTTCACCAGCTTGTAAGACTGGGTCATCAGCGTACTGGGTACCACCGGCACCGTAAGGAGCGTTAGCGCGTGGTGAACATGGGTCACCGAAGTTACCGCCCCCGGTGAAAATTTCTTGCTTATTCAGGAAGAGCTCACCTAGGTTAGGCGCACGAGTGGCACGGTTGAAACCACCACGAAGACGCAACTTATCGTTCACAGTCCAGTTCATTAGCGCCTTATAGGTAGTCGCGTCCGCTGACTCTTTATAATCAGATTCACGGATACCCAACTCAAGCTCTAGGCTCTGCATCAGCGGCAGATCGTTCACAACTGGAACCAATGCCTCAACATAGACATCATTGACTTTTGTGCTAGCGTCTAGGTAACCAGTTGGATAGACACCCACAACCTGGTCCATGAACGAGTTCTGAGACTGAAGGATGTCTGGATTGAATTGGGCAGCGTTGTCGCGCATCTGGTAACCAGCCGCTACACGAAGCTCACCCGCAGGAAGATCCATCAGACCACCCTGGAAGTTAAGCTCAATGATATCCTGTTGGTTTTGGGTGCGTGTCTGTAACACTGCGTTAATAGCATTGAAGCAGTCCTCGGAGAGTGGCTGATCTCCACCAAAGATCGTGTTGTAGAAACCAGACTCACAAGTGTAATCACCCACGCCAAACGCTGGTCGAATCGTTGAGACGATTTCTGCATCAGCCGCGGTGTTTCCAACAGCATAGAAGGTGTTACCTGTACCCGAAGCGTTGCGACCGTAGTCTGGTTGGTTGATCAGAGCACGATAACGGGTCAGTGAGAGGTTACCGTAAGCGTTGTTATAGGTACTTGACTCACCGTGCGAATAGTACGCCTCAGCTGTCCAATCTCTAAACGGCAATTCAAAGTTAAAGCCGGCTTCAATCTGCCACACCTCGTTCTGGTTGTAAGTTTGACGAGGTGGCAGGGAAGTGTCTGGGTTCCACTGTGGCTGCCATCTTGCGCTTTGGTTCGCACGAGAGTTCAACAGGATTGCCAAATCAAGAGGCACAGGGAAGTGTGCGCCAGCGGCACCGGTTGGTATGAAGTTAGGGTTAGCGTAAGCACCTGGATTATTGCGAACCGCCATCAGCAAGTTAACGTCTGTATAATCCAGAGTTGGATCGATAGGGCTATCCATGGTTGGATTGTAAGGAACGTTCGCCTCCCAACCTGAGATGGCGTTGGTACCAAACAACAGGGTGCGAGTCTTGCTCTCGGCGAAGTTTACGCGTGAGAAGAAACTGACCTTGTCGTTGATGTCGAAGGTAGAGTTGGCGAAGAACGAGTACCTCTCCTGAGGTGCAGAGGCGAAAGCCGCCGTATTGTTCCACTTAATGGAATTCATCACTGACGTGCCAGAGATGTCGCTTGAATCTAGAGCACGGTTGTAGGCGTACTGTAGTCCGTCAATAGTACCCTTAAAGTTCGCCTGGCCCACTGGTGTGGTGAAAGGGAAACCTGACGCCCAGATAGAACCATCGTTGTTGAATTGGAAGTCAATGTAAGTAGGTGCCGGCGCAAAGTTTGGAGCAAATCCAGCGAACCAGGCGCTTGGGTTTTGACCACCGAACAGAGACTTCACTGCGGCCATGGTCGGACAGTCTGGGTTACAGCTGTAGGCGTTTGTTCCCTGGATAAAGAAGAAAGATCCACCCGCATCTGGAGAAGCCCATCTGTCACGATAGATGTCTCTGCTAATTTGGAAGGCAGTATCACGGTTGTAGGCCTCAACGCCCATCACCACGTTACCACGGCCGTCGGCAAAATTTGCACCAACAATAGCAGAGATCCTTGATTCGTTTCCGTCTCCAGCCTCGGTTGTGCCGTACTGGGCATCGAACTCGAAGCCTTCGAAGTCATTGCGAAGGATGAAGTTGGTTACACCACCAATGGCATCAGCACCATACACAGCAGAAGCACCACCAGTGATCGTTTCAACACGCTGTACCAGAGCTGAAGGTACGCCGTTGATGTCTGTAACCATCAATGCGTTGATTGGAGTTGGACGCTTTCCGTTAACAAGTACCAGAGAGCGGTTAGGCCCAAAACCACGAAGTGAGATAGAAGCGATACCTACCGAGTTTACTGGAGTAATCTGCACGTCACCCTGGGTGGTCACTGGAGAAGCGGCCGGGTTATATTCTGGCAGCTGATTCAAATAAGATTCTATGTTAAGGCCAGTCTGAGTTTCAAAATCACCAGCATCCACTGTAACGATGGGGCTATTTGACTCGTAATCGCGACGTACAATTCGCGAACCTGTGATGACTACCTCTTCCAATGACTCGTCGTCCTGCGCAAGAACTTGTGTAGAACCTGCACTCATGGCGACCAGCATTGTCGAAGATATGATTCCCGCTCTGATTTTATTCAGGCGAGGCGACACTTGAGCTGGATGCATACTTCCTCCCGTTTGTTTGACAATCAGTCGAATTGGGAATTGATCGTTCAGGACATATAAAAAGACACCCCAAACCGTCGATACCCCTTTTTTTTGTAAACTTTACTAAATAAAAATTCAGCAAAACAAGAGGATAATACACTAAGTTCTTCATAAGTTTAAACGTAATTTAAAGGATTTTCTCACCCAAACGAGTTGACAGATGTAAAATGTTCTTAACCTTTTTTTCCTATTTTTTCGCGGCTTGCCTAACAGGCCTATTCAGGATATAAACTCTCCTCTGTAAAGAACTATCAGGCATCTACTGTTATCATGAAAAAAACAAGTTTTATCAAAGTGTTATCAATATTGTTTGGCGTAACCATTTCGATCAGCGCGCATAGTCAAGCATCCAGAACTCTGGCCGACTGCCGTACAATTGACGATACACTCCAACGTTTTGCCTGCTATGAGAGCCTTGACGATAGTTCCCCTGTAACCTCTAGGGGAAATACTCCCTCCATCGGACCTAAGGATGTAGCCCCAGCTAGGCCAGTAGCTAATCTGCCACTGGTGAGACGCCCATCCAGAGATTTACCTGAAACCTCTGGTTCAAGCGATAGCCCCACTTTTTCCTCAAGGTCTGATACTTCTAGTTCACCCATGGACACTTTTGGATTAAAAAAACAAGAAGCGCCCAAATCTAAAAAGAGAGGTATTTTGGGTCGTATGGTTGGCATGATTCCATTTGTGGGAGATGAAGACGAAGAGCCAATCGAAGAACCCACAACTAGACCACAAGTAACAGGCTCGGTAGATTCGTTCGGCCTGAAAGATCAAGAGAGAGCAGCTGAAGTTCAAACGAATCAAGATGGAAAACAAGAGCTCGTAGACACAGTAGCTTCGTTAAAGCAAATACAGCACAACATGTGGCAAGTGACACTAGCTTCAGGTCAAGTCTGGAACCAGATGTATAGTGATGCATATAACTTGAAAGTTGGGGATGTTGTTCATGTATATCCAACAGGATTCGGTGATAACTTCCGCATGAGCGCAGAGCGAATCAACGGCTTCATTCAAGTTAAACGTGTCAGGTAGTGATGAGATTTCTCAAAAGTTCGAATTTTTTGGACTTGTTTATTAACACTCAAGTTCAGTTTATTCTTTTAAGTGGTCCCATTCTTGAAAGATTGCGGCTTGGCCATAAGGTGAACCTTTAGCGCTGATTACATTCCAAACGATAGCTTGTTTGATTTCAAACAATGCTCCTGATTTGGACACCCTCAGACCCTGATAGTCTTTTATGAACCCTTGATCTGATACCTTTTGCATTAACAAAGACCTATCTTCCTGCCCTAATGGTGTGGCTGATAGCCTGGAAGGTAAATGGACAAAAACATCCCATTCCATTTCGAATAGCTTTTGTCCCGAAAGGTTAGCATAATTAAAAATGGGGTCCGACTGTGTTCCGTGCGACAACAAGACAAATGGTGCATGATAAATGGCTCTTGCCAGATCAAACTCATTAAGGCCGTCCATGTATTCATAACCAAGGAAATTACTCCAGATCGAGCAACCAAAGTATTTTTTATGGCTTCTATCCAAAACTTGAATATGCTCAAGTAAGAAGGAGTTAGCCTCAGAGGGCTCCTGCATGGTAAATATCTAATCTATATCCAACCTAGTAATGTTCACGATGCTCAAACGTCTGATCGAAGCGATCAGGCAAACCACTGTCTGAGCTAACATATCGCACTTTAATCTTCCAAAGTCCATTAATCTTCAAGAGCTCTGTGTATTCTCTTCCCTGCTCGTAAAGAGTTGGTGCCTGGCCAACACCTTGGTTCATCACTCCTGTCCATAAGGTATGAGCAGTGGCTTTGTTTCCCTCTACTTCGATTATAGGGTTAGTAAATAACATCCTTCCCTGACCTCTTTCTTCTCTTGGCTGAGTATCAGCTGGGGGTATGTATAGTGCCTCTATTTCTTCTAATCCATTAGCTATTGTTCCGTCCACATCTAGCATCGCATCTTCTGTAAAGTATGTAGCAAGTGCCGCATGATCCCCCTTAGACAAATCCCAGTAGTAACGAATCAATAAATCCTGAACCTGCATATAGTCGACAATATTTGACTCACTAATAGTTTGTGCCTGAGAAGGACTTATTGAAACAAGGAAGCCAATTAACAAAGCAATCATTTGTGTTTTGAATCTTTTTTCGACTATTAAAAAATAAAGTGAAAACATCTTATTCTCCCCTAAAATTTTTTAAGTGGATTTGCATAAAAGAATATACTTTGTCTGCTATTCAATAAATAGGCATCAAAAGGTGACTCGTCATGTTCTTACTTTCTAAACCAAACTCGATCTTTAATATGTAGTTTTCAATTCGATATCTCGATGTGTCTTCCTTATGTTTTCTCATACGTGCATAACTTTGGGCCACATGCCATGCCAAGTCCACATATTTGGCAGAACCCAAAAGAGAAACTTTAAGAAATCTACCTCCTCGAAAAGACTGATTAGGTTCAATTTTTTTAAGGGAATCTAAGATGATCATAGATTCTGTATTGCTGTCGATAGTTCTAGAGTATATTTTTAAATTTGAGGTCTCATTAAACTTATAACGATCAGATGGTTGATTTTTCATTTCGTTAAAAAACAATGGCAAATCTTCTAAAGTAGACTCCTCCTGATATGAGGTGATAAAACTATCAGGTAACGTAACTATTTCTTCGAATCTTACATCAATGCCTTCACGCCCAGAAGTTATAGATTTTAAGAGTCTAGCTAGCCCAACCATACAATCTTTTTGTAGCAACTTCTGCAGAGAATTTTTTAGCGGATACATGAGAATCGATAAATCAGAATCAATAAACCAAGTGATCCTTGTTCCATTAGGAATTTCAAGCATTTGAAATTTAGACCTTGCAATAGTCTTGTAAGGCTTATAAAAAAATAGGTCCATCTCAACCAGCCATTGGTCTGGAGATTTCTTCTTTATGATTTTTCCTTCACCAACGTATTTTCCCTTCCAATGAAAGAAATTATTACCTTGTTGCTCCTTTCCAAAATCAGTAATGGCCTGATCGTCATACATTAGCCACGGACTCCAGGTAGGCCAAGCACACAGATCTTCCAAAGCCAATCTAACCTTTTCTCTTTCTACAGGAAAATCCATGGTGGTCTCAATTCGATAAGGAAGAAGAAAATATTGGGACACCAACCCTATGAAAATTACAAAAGAAATAAAGAATAAGAAAAAGCTCATATATTTAACTCAAAATATTACTATTTATTTTTATTCATTAAGTTCAAAGATTCCTCAAATTCTTTTTTCTTATCAGCGTAATGAATCAAAGCCTTCAGAAACTCAGGGTGCATCTCAGCTATCTCTTTTATTTTCAATTTATATTTTTTTCTATCGTACTGAGTACGATTTTGAAAAGGTACTCCGGTTGGTACTTGAGACGTCTCAGGAGTCGTTGGATCCATAAAAGCCCTATAAGAATCAAGGAATTCTCTGGCATGGCCAGCCTGAAGATCAGCTTCAAAAGCAGGCATACATATTTGTTGGGAGAGATTTGTACCCGTCGGTCTGTACAGCGAGCAGTTTATTTTGAACTTTTTGACATCGTTAAATTTATTAAAAACTTCATAAGCCTCCCTTTCAGCCGAAAGCATGGCATTGCGAGAGTGCTGCAACTCGAGATTACCCTCAACTAAGACTTCAAAAGGTAATTTTTCGATTTGTCCATTTACATCTTGGAATGTAAAAAAAAACAAAAACCACCATTTTTTCATTACGTTATTCTCTTGTGAACCGTGCAGAGATAACACCAGATAACATCGATCCACTTACATTTAATGATGTTCGTCCCATATCAATTAGTGCTTCAACTGAGATTAGCAAAGCAACCAAACTAACAGGCAAACCCATCGCTGGAAGAACGATTAAAGCTGCAAAAGTTGCCCCACCTCCCACCCCTGCCACACCAAAAGAGGACAGGCATACAATACCTATCAATGACAAAATAAAACCTAAAGATGAGGGATCTTGACCGACAGTTGGTGCAACCATCACAGCAAGCATTGCAGGATAAAGGCCAGCGCAGCCATTTTGCCCTATAGTTGACCCAAGAGAAGCTGAAATCGAAGCTACCAACTCAGGTACATTTAATTGTTCTATTTGGGTACTAACGTTCAACGGGATAGTCGCTGCCGAGCTTCGAGTAGCAAAAGCAAAAGACAAAACTGGCCATACTTTTTTGAAATAACTGAGCGGGTTATATCCATTAACAGCAAGCAGTAAAGCATGCACCATAAACATAATAAAAATAGCAACATAGGAGGCTACGACGAACAAAAAAAGGTTATAAATATCTTGTGCACTAGAACTTGCTACCACATAAGCGATCAACGAAAGGATACCAAATGGAGATAAGCTAACCACTAGTTTAACGAGCTGCATCACTACCGCTTGGATAGCCTCCATACCTTGCTTAATTCTGTGACCCAGCAAAGGCTGTTCTTTGTGAACCAATAGGGCTGATAGCCCAAAAAATATACTAAAGATTACAACTCCAATAACTGAAGTTTCTCGACTGCCACTAAGATCCGAAAAAATATTAGTCGGAACAAATGAAACAAGTAAGTTAGGTAAATCTAAATTGGTGATAATTTTACTATCAATTTCTAGTTCTCGTAATTCTGAAATCTCTCGTTCACCCTGAAGCAAACCCTCTGCGTTTAAACCAAAAATTTGCACAACTGCAATACCAATTACTGCTGCAATGGCTGTAGTTATCATCAAAATAGAAATTACGGAAAAACCAATTCGACCTAAAGAGCTCACCAACTGTAAGCGCAATACTGAATTGATTATTGTCACAAGAACTAAAGGCATGATGATCATTTTTAATAATGCGGTATAAATTTCGCCTGGCAATCTAATCCAGGCAAGCATTGAAGCAATATCTTGAACATTAAACTTATATAAAAACTGAATTGAAAAGCCCAGTAACAAACCTAACAACAAGGCAAATGCTACCTGTTTCGTCAAGCCATAACTCAATGAACGCAACTTCACTAAGATACAAATAAAAACTATTTCAAGGCTTAGACATAATAATTCAATATATGAATCAGACATGAAACGCACCAGACCACAAGGATTCGAAGATTTAAATATTACACCTTTTCTCTATTTCGTAGTTATCACTTGAGCCTAAGTTTTCTGACTATCCCTATGACATTCATAACCAACACGTTACTTATTGTGATAACCAGATCAGTACCAGAGATTTTTTTATTATCTTTAATAGGCTCATAAAATTTAGTTTCTAAGGTATTTAAAAAATTGTCATAAATTCATTTTCACATCTTAGAAAAAACTAACCCCCGCAGATGCGGGGGTTAGTCGTGACACAAAAAGGTTACAGTTGAGAACCAAAACCTTCAAGGCATGTTTTGTAGCTTACTACACTTACATCATGCCCATGCCACCCATACCACCCATTGGGTCCATTGCTGGAGCAGCGGCTTTTTCTTCCGGATGCTCTGCAACCATTGCCTCAGTGGTTAGCATGAGACCTGCAACTGAACCCGCTGCCTGAAGCGCACTACGAGTAACTTTGGTAGGATCTAAAATACCCATCTCAATCATGTCAGCATACTCACCTGTAGCTGCGTTATAACCAAGATTTCCAGTAAGGCCACGAACTTTATCTAACACCACAGATGCATCAACGCCAGCATTGCCAGCAATCTGACGAAGTGGTGCAGTCAATGCACGCTGCAAGATAGCAAGACCTACATTTTGGTCTTCATTGTCTCCAGTAAGCCCCTCCACCGCTTGCAGAGCGCGGACGAGAGCTACCCCACCGCCAGGGACAACACCTTCTTCAACTGCTGCACGAGTTGCATGCAGAGCATCTTCAACACGGGCTTTTTTCTCTTTCATTTCGATTTCAGTACCGGCGCCCACTTTTATAACAGCGACACCACCAGCAAGTTTAGCAACCCTCTCCTGCAGTTTTTCACGGTCGTAGTCCGAAGTGGTTTCTTCAATTTGGGCACGAATTTGCGCTACACGGCCTTCGATAGCTTTGGCGTCCCCGTCACCATCGATGATAGTGGTATTATCCTTAGTGATAATCACGCGCTTAGCTGAACCTAGGTCCTCTGCAGTGGCGCCTTCCAGACTCAAACCGACTTCTTCAGAAATTACAGTCCCTCCGGTAAGGATTGCTATATCTTGTAACATAGCTTTACGACGATCGCCGAAACCTGGCGCCTTAGCAGCGGCCACTTTGACAATACCACGCATGTTGTTCACTACTAAAGTAGCTAGTGCTTCACCTTCAACGTCTTCAGCAATGATAAATAATGGACGTCCAGACTTAGCAACACTTTCCAATATAGGGAGAAGCTCGCGAATATTGGACACTTTTTTCTCTACAAGCAAAATGGCTGGGTTCTCTAGATCCACAGACATGTTATCTTGGTTGTTAATGAAATAGGCTGAAAGATAACCACGGTCAAACTGCATACCTTCGACAACAGACAGTTCATTTTCTAGTCCGTTGCCATCTTCAACAGTGATTACCCCTTCTTTTCCTACTTTATCCATTGCTTCTGCAATTATGTCTCCAACAGAGTTATCGCTGTTGGCAGAAATAGTACCAACCTGAGCTATAGCTTTTGATGATGCGCAAGGAGTAGACATTTTGCTTAACTCTGCAACAACACCACTAACACCTTTATCGATACCACGCTTGAGGTCCATTGGGTTCATGCCAGCGGCAACTGCTTTCAAACCCTCATTTAGAATAGCTTGCGCTAGTACTGTAGCAGTTGTTGTTCCATCACCAGCTTGGTCAGAAGTCTGAGAAGCAACCTCTTTGACCATCTGGGCACCCATATTTTCGAATTTATCTTTGAGGGTGATTTCTTTGGCTACTGAAACACCGTCTTTAGTTACAGTTGGAGCACCAAAGCTTTTGTCGAGTACGACATTGCGGCCTTTAGGACCCAAAGTTACTTTTACAGCGTCAGCCAGTAGGTTTACGCCTTTAACCATTCTTTGGCGAGCACTGTCACCAAACAATACGTCTTTTGCCATTTTCTTATTCCTTCTAACTTGAGTTGTTTATTAAGTGGTTACTGTCAGCTTAGGCTTCAACAACACCAAAGATGTCGCCTTCGCTTAGAATCAGCAGTTCTTCGTCGCCGATCTTGACTGTATTGCTGGCGTACTTGCCGAAAATCACTTGGTCACCAACTTTAAGATCCAGTGGACGCACAGAGCCATTTTCCTGCACACGGCCTGGCCCTACCGCCACAACTTCCCCTTGTGCGGGTTTTTCTGCTGCAGACCCAGGTAGAACAATTCCGCCTGCAGTTTTTGTTTCTTCTTCTTTACGTCTTACAACGACACGGTCTTGTAATGGACGAATTTTCATTGCAACACTCCCAACTGTTATCTTTAAAAAAGTTTATTGAAACCTAGCATTACTACTGGTTTGTGCATTAAAGTTGGGGCTCTCAAGAACAATTTCAACTCCTCAACCTAATTTTTTTTTATTTTTTTTCTATTGCAGATGAGTTGGGTATAATTTCCCCTTCGAAGGTATCTCCAGAGGCTTGATCTTGTTGACTTTCTGCCCTTCGGGAGCTTGTGTAGTGGGTGTAGCTAAAGCTTTCATTGCCGCGTCCCAAAGCCTGAACTACTCCCTGATTGATCACAGCAGCAGCTATTGCTTGCCTACTCCAAGGTAAAATTAAAATTAGACCTACAAAGTCTGTGATAAATCCTGGGGTCAATAATAAAGCACCGCCAATCGCAAGTAGAAATCCTTCCACAATCTGTGTAGCAGGAAGCTCTCCAACTTGTAGCTTTTCTCTAGCTCTCGTAAGAGTAGAAAAACCCTCTCTTTTCAATATATTAATTCCAAAGAAGGCCGTTAGAAAGACGAGACATAGTGTAGGCATTACGCCCAAAGCTCCCCCAACTTGTATTAATAACCACAGCTCGGTAATTGGTAGCAGGATGAATATGAGAAAAAGAAAGCGCATGAGTGCTCCGTGGGACGATGTTATATGGATGAGGGTCAACTCTCTTAATTCAAGTGTTAATTTTTTCTATTTCTCACTTTTTTGATTATGCACAACTTCACACCTCAAAAAAAAACACTAATGTATATATAAGAAGACTGCTTTTTCAGTAAAAACGATCTCTCCCAAAAAAACTCCAGATGCAAATTTGATAATAGTTAGATGCGATCCCAGAAGGTCGTATGTTAAGTTTTGGACAACTAGCAATATTCTTAGGTTAATCACTACAAGCCAGACTTATCAGTAAATGGCTTGGCCTTACACCAGAAGATAAAAAAAGATCGTAGCATGAGGTCATACTAAGTAATGACTAGCTACCTACCATCACTTGTGGCAAATCAATGGCGAAAAGACAAATTATTCTATTGCTCAAAGGAAGCCTAAGTGGTATCCAATAACAAGCTAAAACCGAGTGTTTAGGGCTTGTATAGCCTAAAGCATTAGAATATTTTTTTATAAATTAACGAGCGGAAATTATTTATCGAACTACTTTTAAATGAGTACTCAAGCTATAGACACCACTTCCGAGCAACATTCCGTGGTTTATAAGCTTCTATTCTTATTTTTGATCAGATTCCATATGTTAATCATTTTTGTAACTGCTAGTTTCTTATTTTATATAGACAATTAGTCACGAAAATTTTCGTACTGTAACGGAACTCCAAAATCCTCCTGACGCAGCTCAGCAATCACTCTCTGAAGATCATCACGTTTATTTCCCGTGACGCGAAGCTTTTCACCTTGGATAGCAACTTGTACTTTCATTTTTAGATCTTTGACATGCTTAACAATCTTTCTTGCGGTATCCCCATCTATACCCTGAACAACTTGGCAAGTCAGAGTAGCTTTACTACCCGTAATTTCGATCTCTTCTGCTGGTTTTAGCGCAGTGATATCTATACCACGCTTGACGATTTTACCTTGAAGCATATCGAGCATTTGCTGCACCTGAAATTCAGCCTCTGCTTTGATTTTCACCTCTTTTTCAGAAAAATCGAAAGCAGCATCTACTCCCTTGAAATCGAAGCGATTGCCAAC
>JAYPEI010000019.1:0-34919 GCA_038125665.1 Enterobacteriaceae bacterium | reverse complement strand
AGTGGGCAGTTTAAAGGAATAACGATTATGGTGCCCAGGAGAGGACTTGAACCTCCACGACCTTTCGGCCACTAGCACCTGAAGCTAGCGTGTCTACCAGTTCCACCACCTGGGCAGTAGGGGGGTGCGTCTTAGAAGGTGCGGATTTTCGACCAATACCAGTACTTTGTCAATTCTAGGGTATACTGATAACTCATCCAGATAATCAGAGTAATAAATGGCTTCTAAGTACCGCAGCCGACTTCTTCATGAGGACCCACACGCAGATCGAGAGCAGTCCCGCTATGAGAAACCTATTCCAAGCAGGGAATACATTCTCACTTATCTTGAACAACGGGGGGAACCTGCTTCCCATCAACAACTTGCAATTGAGCTCCTATTATTCGATGTCGACGAACAAGATGCTTTACTTCGTCGGCTAATGGCTATGACTCGTTCAGGTCAACTGCTCAACAGTCGTAGAGGAGTATTTGGTCTTGTTAATAAAATGGACCTTATTAAAGGACGCGTACAAGGTAAACGGGAAGGCTACGGTTTCGTTATTTCTGAGGATGCGAACTCAGACTTATTCCTTTCACATGGCGAAATGCGAAAAGTCTTTGATGGTGATGAAGTACTAGCTAGAGTCAGTAGTATAGATAGCCGTGGTCGTCGTGAAGGTCGTGTTGTGGAGATTTTAGTTCGCCGTCACACCCAACTAATTGGTCGTTTTTATCCTGAACATGGCTTTGGGAAAGTTATTCCACACAATAAAAGTATTGCGCATGAAATTATGGTTCCTCCTGGCTGCCAAGCTAAAGCACAATCTGGTGATTTTGTAACAGTAAAGATAACCCAATACCCAGATGCTCATCACCATGCAATAGGAGAGGTAGTAGAGATTCTTGGTGATGTCGCCACGCCCGGACTAGAGATAGAACTAGCTATTCGTTGTCATGATATTCGTTTCTCATGGTCCCAAGAAGTTGAGCATGAAGTTAAGGGCCTACCTTCTAAATTGAAAAAAACTGATAGCAAAGGACGAGTTGATTTACGTCATCTACCATTTGTAACAATAGACGGCGAAGATGCGAAAGATTTTGATGATGCTGTTTATTGTGAGGCTAGCTTGCAAAATAATAAACGAATAGGTTATACCTTGTATGTTGCCATTGCTGATGTCTCTCATTATGTTCACCCATCATCTCCTTTGGACCTTGAGGCACAACTTCGTGGGACTTCCGTATATTTTCCAGGGCACGTTGTACCAATGCTGCCAGAGGAGTTATCAAACGGCTTATGCTCTCTGAAACCTCATGAAGACCGCTTAGCGCTGGTTTGCGAAATGGATTTCGATTTACAAGGACAGATGCAATGCTTCTGTTTTTACGAAGGAATTATCCACTCCCATGCTCGTTTGACTTACACAGAAGTAGCAGGAATTTTACAGCCCCCAGCTAACGACACTGAAAAACAACTGCAGCAAAAACTTGAACAAAAGCATGCCAGCTTATTACCGCATTTAGCTGCCCTATATAACCTTTATAAAAAATTAGCTAATGCCAGATACCAAAGAGGTGCTTTAGATTTTGATACTGTAGAAACTCGTATCGTCTTTTCGGCTGATGGGCGAATTAACGAGATTATCCCTGTTGAGAGAAATGATGCGCACAAATTAATCGAAGAATGCATGTTGAGCGCAAACGTGGCAGCTGCTGACCTTCTTCTTGATGCAAAAATACCAGCTCTATACAGAGTACATGCCGGTCCATCAGAAGATAAACTAGCTAATCTCTACCTTTTTTTAAGTAGCATCGGTGTTGGATTCCCTAGACATGAAAAACCCTCACCAGCTGATTTTCAAAAAATTATTAAGGCCTTGGAAGATAGGCCAGACCGTCATTTATTACAAACACAGATTATCCGTTCTATGAGTCAGGCGGTTTATCAGCCAGAAAATATCGGACACTTTGGTCTAGGCTATGATGCCTATACACACTTTACTTCTCCTATCCGCCGGTACCCTGATCTCTTAGTACATCGTGCATTGCGATATTTAATTCGCAATAAACCTAAGCAACCCGGGGTCTTCCCGCAATCAGGAGCCGCCAAACTATCAAAACCAGATATCTATCCCTATCAACTTGAAGGCTTAAAAGAATTTGGACAAAAATGCTCCCATTTTGAACGCAGAGCCGATGAGGCTACTCGAGATGTTATTAGTTGGTTGAAATGTGAATACATGCAAAAGCATCTAGGTGAAACCTTCGCAGGAGTAGTTACTTCAGTAACGAATTTTGGTTTATTTGTTGAGCTTGAAGGAATTCATGTAGATGGACTTGTTCACATCTCTTCTCTTCGCAACGACTATTACCACTTTGATCATGAAACACACACGTTGCAAGGAGAACGAACTGGTTTGTGTTTCAAAATTGGTGAACCTGTTGTAGTTGTTATAGCAAAAGTCAACTTAGATGAGCGCAAAATTGACTTACATCTGCAAAGTGGAGGCAAGCACGTCTCTACTCGCCCCTTACCTCAGCGTTTACGTCATCACAGGTCATCAAAAAAAGCTAGTTTTAGTAAAACCAAAAATACCAATAAAGGGAGCAATCCCAAAAGTCATAGCATTAAAAAGGATAAGCATTCTGCTTCAATAAATAAGACAAATAAAAGTAAGATTAGGGTTGCTAAAAATAAAAATCAGAGCAAACGAAAGGGTAATACTAGGCTATGAAAGAGTTTGTTTATGGAGTCCATGCAATATCGGCTTTGCTTAAGCACAATCCTGAAAAGATTATTGAATTATTCGTGCTAGATGGCAGGCAGGACAAGCGCATGCAAGCTTTATTATCACGGGCTGCGGAGCTCTGCCTCCCTTATCGAGAACTATCACGCAAAGATTTAGACGATCTTACGGCTGGTGCCGTTCATCAAGGTATTGTCGCTTCGTGCGTAAAACTGCAACTCGAAAGAAACGAAAAAGAAATCGATAAGTTACTAAATGGACTAGAACGCCCGCCATTTTTGCTCATTCTTGATGCTATTACAGATCCACACAATCTAGGCGCCTGTCTCAGAACGGCGGAGGCTGCAGGGGTGGATGCTGTATTAGTCCCCAAAGATAAATCTGCACAGCTTAATGCTACCGTGCGTAAAGTTGCCTGTGGTGCAGCTGAAATTTTACCTTTCTTCATGGTCACTAATCTGGCTCGCACTATAACTAAATTAAAAGAGTCCGGTATCTGGGTAATGGGGGCTGCCGGTGAGGCGATTCAAAGCTTATACGAGACTTCTTTAACTGGCCCAGTCGCAATTGTCATGGGATCTGAAGGTTATGGAATGCGACGACTTACTCGTGCACATTGCGATGTCTTATTCTCAATTCCTATGGCGGGGGAAGTCAGCAGCTTAAATGTTTCAGTAGCGACAGGGGTTAGTTTGTTCGAAGCGCTTAGACAGCGTAGGAGCAGTGTTACATAGTCTTGTGATTTTAGTCTACGCTACCAGCCATTTCCATCGCAATTTTCCAACCTTCTCAAATGATGGCACATCAGACCAAATCACTTCTGGTTGAAGCTACATACCTCCCTTAAATTTGCTTTTTTCATGAAGTTTCAGTAAGATGCGCCCCTCTTTTAGTACTGAAAGAGACCTGAAGCAATTCAGGAATCAAATAACTCCTTGTCTCACTGCCAGCTCAAGAGAGTGGTCAGGAGACTTGAAACCGTAAGGAGCTCAAATGCGACACTATGAAATTGTATTTATGGTGCATCCCGACCAATCTGAACAGGTTCCGGGAATGATCGATCGTTATACCAAAATGGTGAAGGAATCCGGTGGTTCTGTTCATCGCCTTGAAGACTGGGGGCGTCGTCAATTGGCTTACCCAATCAACAAGATCCACAAAGCCCATTATGTTCTAATGAACGTTGAATGTGGTCAAGAAGTGCTTGACGAAATAAGCTCTATCTTCCGCTACAACGACGCCATCTTGAGAAACCTCATCATCAAACGTGATGAAGCGATCTCTGAAATGTCTCCTATTCTGAAAGCCGAAAATGAGAGCCGTGAGCGTAAGGCTCGTGCTGCTCAACGTGCTCGCGCTGAAGAAGCTGAAGCTTATGATGATGCAGATGCTGATTTAGAAGAAGATGAAGACATGATGGAAAACGATTCTGAGGCTTAATTAAGGTAACCACTAACGGGAGATTTATCATGGCGCGTTTTTTTCGCCGTCGGAAGTTCTGCAGATTTACTGCAGAGGGTATTAATACCATCGATTACAAAGATCTGGAAACTTTGAAAGCAAATATTTCAGAAACTGGCAAAATAGTACCAAGCCGAATTACAGGCACTAAGGCACGTTATCAGCGACAACTTGCCACTGCAATCAAGCAGGCTCGTTTCCTAGCTCTTATTCCTTACACTGATTCACACGAAGTGTAAGTAGCACGGGATCATGCTGCGAGGTATCGCTGAATACGCAATGAGCGGTCGTCGTCAGGCGGCAACTGCAACGGTACTCTTAGGCCTGATCCCTATTCTTGGAATTCTCAGTGCCACATTAGTGGCACTGATAACATTACGTAAAGGATTTCGAGAAGGGTTTTTGCTTCTGTTGTGGGCTCTATTACCAGCCTTGCTTCAGGCCCAAGCAGGTGATTTTTCAGCCATTTTTTTGGCTACAGCTGCTTTATTACTAGCCTACATATTAAGAAAAACTGAATCTTGGCAGCTAATCTTAGTGGCACTTACTACACTAGCGGGATTAACCCAATTAAGTTTGGTATGGCAAGAAAGTTATATCGATCAGGCAGTGTCAACTCTTGACCTACTGATCCCAGCAGGAAACTTTGCTGATCCTGCTATAACCAATAGGATTTTACTGGAGGAATTACTCCATTATTATGGGGCGTACCACGGTATAGCTTTTCTAGTGATATTATCGTGGGCTAGACATTGGCAAGCAAGCCTCTATCATCCGGGAGGTTTTCAGCGTGAATTTCACGCACTTAGAATAGACCCAAAACTTGGGCTTTTACTAGGTGTTGGAATAGTGCTTGGCCTTTCAGAAATGGAGCCTCTAAATCAATGGTTGCCATTATTTGCAGTAGCACCATTAACAGCAGCCTTAGGATTCTGTCACTGGCTGGCTCATAGGACAGGTAAATTTGTATTAGTTCTCACTTATCTGGCCTTGTTTTTTATGTCACCTGTATTGGTGAGTTTAAGTTTTGTCGATAGTGCTTTGGATTTACGTAACCGCTGGAAACTGGATTCAAAACACTAATAAACAATGTAGCCGCAGGCTACGCGTCGGGCAGGAAACCGGTTGCAATATAAATGGCGACAGGATGTGGTCAAAATAATTTTAAATGAGGTTATTACTATGGAAGTTATTCTACTAGAAAAAGTTGGCCGTATGGGTCAAGTTGGAGATAAGGTAAACGTACGTGCTGGTTATGCCCGAAATTTTTTATTTCCATTCAACAAGGCTATTCCTGCCACAAAAGAAAATCTTGCTGACTTCGAAGCTCGTCGCGTAGAACTGATGAGGATTGCTGCTGACAAACTATCATCTGCACAAGCTCGTGCGCAGAAGTTTGTGGGTCTGACTATCACTATTGAAGCTAATGCTGGTGATGAAGGAAAATTATTTGGTTCCATTGGCACTCGAGATATAGCTGAAGCAGTGACAGCTGCTGGCTACGAACTAGAAAAATCTGAAGTGTTACTCCCTAACGGTGCGTTACGCGAAACTGGTGAATGGGAAGTAGAACTAGCTTTAGGTAGTGAAGTTTTCGCTACCATCAAGCTTAATGTAGTGCCACAAGCCAAGTAATTAATTTACTAAATGCTTACTAGTTAATCAGATTACAAGCTCTACCGCATTGCACAAACGGGCTCCAGCAGCACAAACAATAGTTATTGTCTACTCAGGAGTCCGTTATTTAATACTGTAGAAAGCTCCTAAGAGAAACTCCTCAAGTTCATTACTTTGATTAATTCGAGAGGCTGTCATATCTAATCAACCAGGTTCTATTACTAAGTTTGGACAATGCTTTACTATAAGTTTTGAATTAGCACAATCTTAAGTTACTTACTAAATCTAGCTGTGGATAAGCTGTTCGCAAAGAGTGCATAAAGGATCTGCGTATGAAATACTTAAAAGCACACGAAAAGAACTCCCTTCTCACTGGCATCACAACCCAGTTCTAGCTTAAACTTTTCACTCAATGCAAGAAAGTGAACCTTATGGCTGGAACCTCAACAAATCCATTACAAGCATTAAAAGTGCCACCGCATTCTCTTGAAGCCGAGCAGGCTGTACTGGGAGCATTAATGGTGGATGCTTCTCGCTGGGAGAGTATTGAGAGTCTATTGTTGCCAAACGATTTCTATCGCAAAGAGCATCGACTGATCTTTTCTGCCATGTCATCACAAATAGAAGATGCTCAGCCCCTAGATGTCATCACTCTAAGTGAAAAGCTCCAACTAAATAATTCCTTAGAGGACGCAGGTGGTTTGGATTACCTCGGTGAAATAGCTACTGGTGTGCATAGCGCAGCAAACGTTATTGCTTACGCCCAGATTATTCGCGAGCGTGCAGTTCTACGGAAAATGATTTCAACAGCACACCAAATCGCTGACAAAGGTTATAACCCAGAGGGCCGTAGCTCAGCAGAACTTCTTGATGAAGCTGAACAAGCAGTCTACAGACTCTCTGATGAACGCCCGCATGATGGTGGTCCTCAATTTGTGACCCCCCTATTAAAATCTGCAGTTGAGCGTATAGACAAATTGTTTAACTCTAAAGGCTCCATAACTGGTCTTTCCACTGGTTTCAAAGACTTAGACTTCAAAACCTCAGGTCTTCAAAAATCAGACCTAATCATAGTTGCCGGTCGTCCTTCAATGGGAAAAACATCTTTTGCTATGAATATGGTGGAGCATGCAGTTCTGCATCAAGATATGCCAGTCTTGGTTTTCAGTTTAGAAATGCCGGCTGATTCCTTAGTCATTCGTATGTTGTCATCTATTGGAAGGATAGACCAAACTCGAATGCGCAATGGTAAACTAGAAAATGATGACTGGGAAAAGCTAAGTTCTGCGGTTTCTAAACTGCGTGATCGCCCTTTGTTTATCGACGACACCTCTGGTTTGTCTCCAACAGAAATGCGTTCACGTGCTCGACGTGTTGCACGCGAACATGGTGAACTCGGGATGATTATGGTTGATTACTTACAACTGATGCAGATTAAGGGTTCTAGTGAGAGTAGAACTAATGAAATTTCTGAAATTTCACGTTCTTTAAAATTAATGGCTCGTGAGTTCAACTGTCCCGTTGTTGCCCTCTCTCAGCTAAACCGCTCATTGGAACAGCGCCCGAATAAGCGTCCTGTTATGAGCGATCTCCGTGAATCTGGTGCTATTGAACAAGATGCTGACGTCATTACTTTCGTCTATCGTCACGAAGTCTATGAGCCTGAAAAAGTGGAAACTCAAGGAATGGCAGAAATAATCATAGGAAAACAACGTAATGGACCTATAGGCACAGTGACTCTCTCGTTTATGGGTAAGCATACTCGTTTTGAAAACTTTATAGCCATGGCAGAGGCTGGCATTCCTCCTTGGGAGTCATAATGGATACTCTGCAAAGAGCTCGTGCTGTCATAGATCTCAGGGCTATCACTCATAATTTTTCAGTCGCTCGCCATCTGGCACCACAACAAAAAATACTTGCGGTAATAAAAGCTGATGCCTATGGTCATGGAGCAATCAGAGTAGCTGAAGCATTAGAGCAAGCGAATATGTTTGGAGTTACAGATATAAATGAAGCTGAAAATCTACGAAATGCAGGTTGTGATAAACCCATACTCTTAATGCAAGGCCTTATTACTCCTAATGATATTTCTCGTTTAGTTTCAGGGAACTTTTCTACTGTAATTCATAGAAATGAAGACTTACACTGGCTGGAATCTTTGATGCCAGCATTAACTCCTGACAATCCATTACAATGCTGGTTAAAACTACAAAGTGGGATGGGAAGACTAGGTTTGAGTAAGACTGAACTACTAGAGGCATATCACTTTCTATGTAATAAACCATGGGCAGCAAAACCTATAGTGATGACTCATTTTGGTAATGCTTCACAACCTATGTCACCACTAAACAACCAGCAAGAAAAAAAATTAATGTCTTCTTTAGCAGCATTACCCCCAGATACTTCCTATAGCGTCACAGCTTCAAGCTCTATGCATTGGCTTCATCTTTCTACCCCCTCTGCCAGGCAACATTGGAGCAGACCTGGACTATTACTATATGGCTCCTCCCCTTTTGATCAAGAGCTAAAGGACAAGAGCGCTAAGGCCTTAGGATTAATGCCGGCAATGACTCTAGAAGCACGTCTTCTCTGCATTAATGAACATCAAGCTGGAGATCATATCGGATACAATAGCCAGTTCATTTGTCCGAAAAAAATGCGCAGTGGTATTGTTAGTATCGGTTATGCGGATGGTTATCCAAGCCATATGCCAAACTTTGCTCCTGTATTAGTTGATGGAATGATTTCAAGATCACTAGGAAGAGTTTCCATGGACATGATGGCAATAGATTTAAGCGAACTCCCCGATGTTTTCCCTGGAGCTGTTGTGACACTTTGGGGCAAAGGCTTGGACATAGATCAAGTTGCCGCTCATGCAGGAGTCATTAGCTATGATTTACTATGTTCAGTTACTCAACGTGTTCCCCGACAATATCATAACTGATCATCATGGCTAAGACTAAAACAGCTTATGTCTGTTCGGATTGTGGGACTGAACATAAACAGTGGCAAGGCCAATGTGCCTCTTGTGGAGCGTGGAACACCCTAACAAGAATATCTCTCGGTGCCAATACTTCTCCCGTTGCTAATGCTAATTTTAAACGAATTGGCTTCAGCGGTACTCTTTCCGGCGCTCAGTCACTCAGTGAGGTATCAATTCAAGAACAAGATCGACTATCTACTGCTAGTACAGAATTTGATCGAGTACTGGGTAAGGGCATGGTACCCGGCTCTGCTGTTCTCATTGGAGGTAATCCCGGTGCAGGAAAGAGTACACTACTATTACAACTTATGTGTAAGTTGTCCGAAAACAGAAAAACCTTATATGTCACGGGTGAGGAAAGCATTCAACAAATTGCAATACGAGCGAGACGTCTGCATCTACCGACTGAAAAACTTCAGGTATTAGCTGAGACGGATATTCAGAGATTAACAGAAACAGCTGAAACCTTGAAACCTGAAGTTATGGTTATCGATTCAATCCAGGTAATGCATAGCTTAGATATTGCTTCTGCGCCAGGATCGGTTTCACAAGTGCGAGATTGTGCAGCTTATCTAGTGCAGTTCGCTAAACAAACGAATACTGTGCTTTTTTTAGTTGGCCATGTTACAAAAGATGGCTCTCTAGCAGGGCCAAAGGTATTAGAACACATGATCGATTGCTTCTTGATGCTTGAAGGCGGTGATGATAGCCGTTTTAGAACGCTGAGAAGTCTAAAAAATCGATTTGGTGCTGTAAATGAAGTGGGCATTTTTGCCATGACAGAAGCTGGGCTCAAAGAAGTAAAAAACCCATCGGCTATTTTTTTAGCTCGCACAGAAGAAAGTTCTTCCGGTTCTCTGGTAACCGTACTGTGGGAAGGCACCCGTCCATTACTAATTGAAATCCAAGCGCTAGTGGATAGCTCTGGTCTTGGTAATCCAAGGCGAATTGCTGTAGGGCTAGATCATAATAGATTGGCTATGTTGCTAGCGGCACTACACAGACATGGAGGTTTATTCATGGCGGACCAAGATGTCTTTGTCAATGTCGTTGGTGGAGTTCGTGTTTCTGAAACTGCTGCTGATCTTGCGTTAATACTAGCGATAGTTTCTAGTTTTCGTGATCGCATAGTCCCTCGCGAACTTGTCGTATTTGGTGAAGTAGGGCTAGCTGGCGAAATTCGTCCTGTTAATAATGGTCAGGAAAGACTCAGTGAAGCAGCAAAACATGGTTTCACTTGTGCAATCGTTCCTAAAGCTAATGCACCTAAAAAGGCCATTCCAGGGATCGATGTCATTGCAGTAACCAAACTTTCTGAAGCACTGGTTGCACTGAATAATTTTAGTTAACGGTAAGTTAATAATGTTGAAAATTCAATGAGTAACGTAATTCCAGAACGTCCTATACTTATTTCGCCAACCCTAGCTGCCACTATAGGGCTTGAAGAAGCTGTATTATTACATTTGCTTAGTGAGTGGAATTGGCGAAGACCAGGGCAGCCACTAATTCTTGATAGTCATTGGCAACAAGAAGCTGTACCTTTCTGGACACAACAAAAATTTATTTGCATCCTCAATTCTCTAATTCAACTCGGCATGGTCGAAGAGTCATCTACAATATCGTCTAGCCCTCAAGTAAGATTGACTTGTGGCTCTGATAAAAACCCTTCAACATCTATTCCACAACTTCCTACAAGACAGCCACTTATTCCTCGTTATTTCACAGCCCAAGGAGGAGGAAACGCGCAACGCATAACAGCTGACTGGAAACCAGATGCTGCTACTATAGAACTATGTGTGAAGAGAGGTGTACCAGCCGATTTTGCTTATAGTCGAATTGCAGAGTTTGTTCTTTATTGGCAAGAACGTGGAAAGCCACAATATTCTTTCCAGCAAAGCTTCCTAAGTTGGACAGTAGCTCAGTGGGAAAAACAGCGTACATATCAACAAGTGCACTCTACAGAATCTTCAATGTCTAGGGATTGGCTACCCAGTGAAGAAGCATTAAGTATTCTTGAAATGGCTAAGGTCAATACACGCTTTATAGAAGATGCCATTCCTGAATTTATTCTTTACTGGCGAGAAAAAGGAACAGTGGCCAACGACTGGAATACTAAGTTTGTATCACATGTACGTCGTCAGTGGCATAAGATTACCCATGATTTACTAAATGATGCTACACCAAAACCACTACCAGTAAACTTTGAACCTCACAGTGCTTTTTTTGAAGTATTAGCGATGGCTAATATAGATAGAGATTTTGCGCTTGCTTTATTACCTGAATTCATTTTGTATTGGCAAGATAGAGGCGAAGCACTATCTTCCTGGAACACTAAATTTCTTCAACATGTTAAATATCACTGGGGACAACGAGATAATAAAATAGATCCTACTGTAGAAAGACTCACCGACAGAAGCTGGGCAGATTGAAGTGGACCATATTCATAAATAAGGTTAGATAAATGGTTTTCTCAAAGTCGCAAAGAATGGTCCGACATATCCATGAACATTATCAGCATCCTTTACATTTTAGCCAAATAACTTATGCTCAACTATCAACAAAAGCTGGCCCATTACTGTTAGCTGCTAATGAGCATAGAATCTGTTTTAGTGGGTTTACCAACACTCGCGACCCTATCAAGCACTTCCAGCGAACTGGTATTCAAGCTGATTCCTATAGAGTGTCAGAAAATAGTATTCGTTCTCTTTACAATACTTTTCTCCAAGGAGAACCTCTCACACTTCTCACTTGGGGAACACCTTTTCAGTTATCTGTATGGGAGGCACTTCTCGATACATCCTTTGGCCAAACTCTTAGTTACTCACTAATAGCAGAAATAATTGGAAAACCCAAAGCCGTAAGAGCTGTTGGTTCTGCAGTGGGAGCTAATAGACTAGCCCCTTTCATTCCTTGTCACCGGATTGTTCGAGGTGATGGATCTCTTGGTGGCTATCTGTGGGGACTTGAGTGTAAAAAAACGCTTCTCAAGTTAGAGGCTGCAAATCTACAAGCCAAGCTCACTTAATCCAGGATGCTCTAGAGGGCGTGGCCCCTGTTCCCAATGAAATAAACGCTCAGTTTGAGTAATCGCAAGTTCATTAATACTGGCTCGACGTACTGCCATAAGGCCATCGCTGGCAAACTCCCAATTCTCATTTCCATAAGAACGAAACCACTGACCTGACTCATTGTGCCACTCGTAAGCAAAGCGGACAGCTATTCTGTTTTCTGTGAAAGCCCACAATTCTTTTATAAGTCGATATTCTAGTTCCGTCTGCCATTTTTTTTCCAGAAACCTTTGAATCTCTTCTCTACCCCAGAAAAATTCATCTCTATTTCGCCAGTGGCTATCAATAGTGTATGCCAGCACCACCTTGGTTGGATCACGACGATTCCATGCATCTTCGGCTGAACGCACTTTCATTATTGCAGAATCGTGCTGAAAGGGGGGGAAAGGGGGACGTTTTTCATTCACAAACTATTCCTCATGTCTTCACTGCTATTAAAAACTTTTTAAGTCAAGTAGATAACTGAAGAAGGGTATATACTTTGCGCACACTGAGCAATCTTCTTGAACGTAATCGCTGTAGTTTTGATAAGAAAAATATTTTAACTGATTTTTTTAGTAATTTTTACTTTATTATTAGACCATGACAGAAAATATCCAAAAATCAGATATCGCTAAACTCTGCTCTCAAATTAAAATTTGGGGACGTGAATTAGGTTTCCAACAAGTTGGTATCAGTGATGCAGATCCCGGAAAACATCGCGAATATCTTGATAATTGGCTTTCTAAGAACCATCATGGCGAAATGTCCTACATGCAACGTCATGCACAACTGCGTAAAGAACCGCAAAGTCTACTACAAGGAACTATGCGCGTTATTTCTTTACGCATGGATTATTTACCAGCAGACATACAAACCGTCTCTGTCTTGCAAAATTCATCTACTGCATATATATCGCGTTATGCTTTAGGTCGTGATTATCACAAACTGATCCGTCGACGCTTGCAACTACTTGCTAATCAGATCTCCTCGCATTGTGGTGAAATTGGTTATCGAGCTTTTGTTGACTCTGCTCCTGTGCTGGAGAGAGCCTTTGCAGAAAAAGCTGGATTAGGATGGATAGGAAAAAATACCATGCTCATTAATAGCAAGACAGGCTCTTGGTTTTTCCTGGGCGAACTATTCACTACCCTTCCATTGCCGGTAGATACCCCAGCGACAAATCATTGTGGCTCTTGCACAGCCTGTCTTGTTCACTGTCCCACTAACGCTTTTATTGGACCCAATCAATTAGATGCTCGAAGGTGTATCTCATACTTAACCATTGAACTGCGTGGTAGCATTCCTATTGAACTCCGTCCACTTATTGGTAATAGAATTTTTGGCTGTGACGATTGTCAGCTTTGCTGCCCATGGAACAAATTTAGTTCACCCACCAAAGAGCTGGACTTTACACCAAGACACCAGCTGGATCGCGCAAAACTCATTGACCTATTTAAGTGGACTGAAGAGGAATTTAATAACCGAACTCTGGGTTCACCGATTAGACGTATTGGTTATGATTGCTGGTTACGTAATATCGCTGTTGCATTAGGAAATGCAAAGCCTTTTCAGGGTATCATTGGGATTCTGAAGTCTCGTCAACACCATCCCTCAGAACTTGTGCGTGAGCATGTAGAGTGGGCGTTGGCACAACAACAAAAGTTAAGTGTCTTGTAATTTTCATACATTAGTTGAATGATCAACTGACGGAATTGGATGTTAAACGAGAGGCAGATATGCATACTCATCATGAAAAACATAATACTCATAAAAGTGGCTGGTTACGTGCAGCTGTTATGGGAGCAAATGATGGAATTGTTTCTACTGCCTCATTAGTGATTGGTGTTGCTGCTGCCGGCTCCTCAATAAATGAAATTCTTATTGCCGGAACTGCTGGTCTGGCTGCCGGCGCGATGTCAATGGGAGCAGGTGAATATGTTTCTGTGAGTTCGCAAGCAGACCTGGAGGCTGCAGATCTAGAGCAAGAAAAACAGGCACTGGAAGAGAATAGAGAAGAAGAAACTATTGAGCTAAGTCATATCTATATCGATCGTGGGCTAGAACCGAAGTTAGCTCTTCAGGTAGCAGAGGCACTTATGGAGCATGATGCTCTCGGTGCACATGCTCGCGATGAAATTGGAATCACTGACCTTACACGTGCTCAGCCAGTTCTCGCAGCAGTCTCCTCAGCTACTACTTTTGCAGTAGGAGCTTTCCTTCCTTTGCTTGTAGTGCTCGTCAGTAAGTCTGCTGATCTTATCCTAACCGTAGCTTTATCTTCATTACTGTTTCTTTTCTTATTGGGTGTCCTTTCAGCACACGCCGGTGGCGCTTCCAAGTTAAAAGGAGCACTCCGTATTGTGCTTTGGAGTAGTGTTGCTATGCTCATTACTTTCTTTGTAGGTTCTGGAATTGAACAGATATTCTGATAAATCTCAAGGTTGGAATTCTGTCGCCAATCATCTGATTGAGGATCGTGCTCAATATGCTATTGGTGCTCATGTCATTCAACAATGGTCCGAACAACTTCCTGAAGGTTCGCAAGTGTTAGAATTGGGTTGTGGTGCCGGCTTTCCTGTCTCTTCAACATTACTGTCTAGACATACACTTTACGCAGTAGAACCAGCTCCGATACTAGCTAAGGCGTTTACCAAAACATTCCCAAAAGTCATATTAGACTTAGCACCAGCGGAAGAGTCCACATGGTTTGAAAGAAATTTTGATGGCATAGTCGCGATAGGGGTTTTTTTCTTATTAAATATAGATATCCAGTTGAGATTACTAGAACGTTGCGCACATACTTTATATGTTGGCGGAAGGTTACTATTCTCGGCGCCTTGGCAATGCTGCTATTTTCATGACAGCTTGACCAATCGTATTTCATGTTCACTAGGCCGGGAAGCCTATGTTGAGGAATTAGGTTTGTTGGGGCTTAAGTTAGATAGAGAATTTTACGATGAAGGTGAAAATAACTATTTCTCCTTTATTAAATAACAGAGTAGAAATTTATACTACCTCAACAGTCAGCACTCCTACTTCCGCTTTCACGATCGCGACTTCTGTTCCAGCACTAATGAAAGATTCACTTCGTACTGACCACTTGACGCCTGAATAATGGTGAGATCCTGGTTTTTTTGCACTAATGTCAGAAGTTAGTTTGAAGCGAGCTCCTATAAGGTCCCCTTTAACTGGTTCATTATATTGGTTGAACTGTATTTTTTTCAGGGGATGCCAAAATAATATGGCTAAAATTATTGTAAGCATCGCTATCACAGTCAAACTTACTGGCAAGGTTGCTGGAACGATATCAAGCAAGATTAGTAGACCTGTAATAATACTTGCTAGACCAACAAATAGTAGGATAAATAGACTTAGCCCAAGGACTAAAACTTCAAGGAGAATAAGTAGAAGTCCTAGAAAAATTAATAGAGTGGCATAGTTGTTGGCTATCCAATTCATTTTATAATCGTGCCTTTCTTTTCAGATCATTTGCTTAATGATTTTTCATTAACTCAAGACTATATAAAAAGATTGCTTCCTAATATTTCACTTTAGGCTTTTTCTCTCATGGTACTAATTATACTCATTGCCTGAGCCACAACACTGGCAATATCAGTATTCTGGTCTGGTAGTAAGACTACTGAAGATTCTTTCGCAATAGCATTTTTGGCTGCGATAGCTTTAGTTGCTAAATCTAGTTGTACTGCTTTTTGTCCTTGATCTGTATTAGCAACTTCACCAACCATTCGCAATGCATCGGCTTGCGCTTTAGCCACCGCTAGAATAGCAGCGGCTTCTCCCTCTGCATTTAATTCCTGCTCAGACTTTTGAGCTTCTGCCGCCAGAACCACTGCGGCCTTGTCCCCTTCTGCACGGTTAATTGCGGCTTGTCTTTCTCCTTCAGATTCCAGTATGCGTGCCCGTTTTACTCGCTCAGCTTTCATCTGAGCTTCCATAGCATCCATTACTGATGTAGGAGGGACTATATCCTTGATCTCATATCGCATTACTTGGATACCCCAAGGGGAAGAAGCCTCATTGATTGAATTAACTATATTTGCATTAAGTTGATCACGCTCTTCAAATGTCTTATCGAGTTCCATTTTGCCTAATTCAGAACGCATAGTAGTTTGTGCTAACTGAGTGACAGCAAATAAGTAGTTGTCCACACCATAAGTGGCTTTGTATGGATCAAGCACTCTGAAATATAAAACCCCATCAACTGTTAGACTAATGTTATCTTTGGTAATTCCGCCTTGCGAAGGAATATCGATAGCTTGTTCTTTAAGTGATCTCCGGGCTGCTACTTGATCAATAAACGGCACAATAAAGTTTAAACCAGCATGTTTTGTGCTGTGATATTTGCCAAAACGCTCGACGATAAAGGAGGTATTGTGAGGGACAAATTTTACACCCTGCTTAAGCACTACAATTACTAGAATCAAAAAGAGGACAGGTATGTTGAAACTTGAATTAAAAAAGACATCCATCATATTCACTCCTGTATTAATAACTAAATGATGCAAACATCATAACCCCTGAATCAACCGTTTGATATACTCGTGTCTCAATTACGAGATCAACGCTCTTATTTTCACTAAGGATGACAATGCACTCCCCAAGCCGCTTTTTACGCAACTCATTGATTTTTATACTTACATTCACAGGAGGAGGCATAATAATGGCTATCGAGTTGTTAGGCGGTAGGATTCTGGCACCTTACTTTGGTTCTTCTGTATTTGTGTGGGGAAGTATCATTACAGTATTTATGCTCTCCTTATCTCTAGGTTATCTTATAGGAGGAAGACTATCTGTAAATAATCCAAGCTTAACGCGTTTCGGCAATTTTTTTATTGTTGGTTCTCTTTTGTTATTGCCGTTAATTCTTTATGGCCAGTCAATTATGGAAGAAGTATTTCTGAGATTTGAAGACCCACGCTATGGCTCACTTCTAGTAAGTGTCCTTTTGTTTTTTCTTCCAACCTCCATTTTAGGGATGATTTCTCCATACTCGGTTAGACTATTAGTCACTCATGGTCAACATAGTGGTCAGATCGCAGGACTGCTTTATTTTGTTTCCACACTTGGTTCTGCTATCGGAACTCTTGGTACATCTTTTTATCTTGTCTTGTGGTTTGATATAAATGTGATCCTAGGCACACTGAGTCTTACCTTATTTATGTGCGGTGTTTTAGCTATGATGATTGGGCGGCTTAGTCATCTATAAAGCCCATAGGTATATTGACATGCGATTTTTAAAAAAAATAAAAAACTTTTTTCTTATTTTGTTGCTATTAAATTCTCAGAACTTATTCTCACAAGGGGAGCGCTTTATTCACCAGGAAAGATCTTTGTATACGAACATAATTGTTACAGAAAATTCAGAGCGTCGCTGCATGCGTTTTACGATTGCACACCATTATGGTCAAAATCAAAGTTGTCAATATTTACAAGAACCTGAAAAATTAGTTTTTCCTTATGCAAAAATGGTTTTGAGTTCACTATTAATCCAAGACAATCCTAAGAAAATTTTAATACTAGGCCTAGGTGGCGCAACGCTTGTGCATTCATATAGAGCACTTTTTCCTGATGTAGATATAACTATTGTTGAAATAGATGAAGCTGTAGTTCGTGTTGCTAAAGAATATTTTGGTTTTGCTGAAGACAGTAACACTCATGTTTTAGCTCAAGATGGTCGCGTCTATGTAAAAAGAGCTCAACTACGAGGAGAAAAGTATGATCTGGTCATTTTGGATGCTTTTAATGGTGAATATATTCCTGAACACTTGTTGACCCAAGAGTTTCTAAAGGAAACTTCTAGTTTGCTCTCTTCTGAGGGCCTTCTTGTAAGTAATACATTTTCAACTAGCCGCCTTTATGATGCCGAATCGGCGACATACGCGAGTGTTTTTGGTGATTTTTTTAATGTAAAAATGAATGGCACAGGAAATCGTATCATCATTGTGTCTCCCTCTGGGTTACCCAGTGAAAACTTTATGAATGAACGCGCCATGACTTTATATCCTCGTTTGAGACGCTTTGGCATGGACCTACGTGATTTTCCAATACTGATGGATACTAACCGAGACTGGAATCGTAACGCTCGTTTGTTAACAGACCAATATTCACCCGCAAACTTATTGAATAATTGATGATTTAGATAATAAGATTGAGCCATTTGCTAATGTAAATATTAAAAGTTTAATTATCTTGGTGGAGGGGAAAAATATGCCAAAAGCTCGAACTGTTTGTTGGTCTAAAATTATTTTTTCTATTCTTATATTATCTGTTGTATCAAATGGGATTTTTGCACAAATTATAACCTTGCCTGTTGCAGAATCTACTAACCAAATCATCATGCCTGCATTTGGAAGTGAAGCACTTATACCTGTACAGTTTACAGTCAATTCTGATGGGACCACTGATGATTTAGTATTTGGCGATGGGTTTAGTAACTCCTTTGTTGAAAAGATAGTTAGAGATAATGTAAAAAATTGGCGATTTACCCCAGCGTCTGTAGACGGTGTAGCTGTAGACTTATATAACCAGCAATCTCTTGTTATATTTAGGTTCGACCCTGATGCTCCTCCACCAGCCCCACCCGGTAGAAGAGGTAAAACACCCACGCTACCTGAGAACTATGTTCCCCGTACACAAGAAGAACTTGCACAACTTCCAGCCACATTATCCGTTGACCTTAAGAAGATTTACGATCAGATTAGTCAGTTAATTAATAAGGGTAATTTTTCTGAGGCTGATAAAGCAGCAACTAAAGCCTTGCGCAGTGATGTACGAACTTTATTTGATTTTGCTCTAATAAATCAGTTGTTAGCTACAACCAAATTAGCTCAAAAAGATCCATTTAATGCACTCCTTGTGAGCAAATTGGCAACTACAATTTTTACTACTCCAAATGGAAATAGATTCAGCCTCCTTTCGCAAGAGGCTTTAATTACAGCACTATATCAACAAACCCTGATTGCTTTAATGTTACACGAGGATCAACTTGCCATTCAAAACTATAATGACCTTATTAATACTACTAATCTTGCTGAAGATGACCAGCTCCATGTCCAAGTAGCTGAAGCCCAAGCTCGTCTTGACAGTCCGGATCCTTTATATCGACATGGAAAAATAATTAATAAAAATTGGAAGTTTTCGCCCTCGCGATCTATTTTTACCCTAACTAATGTCAATGGAAAAATAAAAGGGCTTACAGCACATTGCTTTCGTCGAAATCTCAAATTAGAGTATCAAGAAAATGTGGAATGGACTCTACCTCCTGGTCTTGGTGACTGTTTGATAGAAATTGAAGGGAATAATGACACTTCCTTTATCATCTACGAGTTCAGTGAATAACTCTATTATTGTCAATAATGTAATATTTTAAAGGGAACTCAAGGATGCAAAAAAATATTCTACGAGAACTTTTAGTTTTCACGCTATTAGGTCTCGGAGTCGGTTTCTTAATGACCATTGTTGCCAACTCATTTGTGATGGGTGTTGAATACAGTAGGCAACTACGTGATACTCATTTCTTTCTAGCCTTTTCAATTGGGTCGAACAATTATTCTTTGACTCCAATTCTAAGTCTTCTCGTTACAGCTATTATCATCTTATGGTTAAAAAGACTCCTAGGGATAAATAGCTGGGCTGGCCCGGCTGACAGTATTTACGCAGCACACAACCCCACCAAGCCTTTAAATTTGAAGGTTGGATTTGCTTCTACCTTGACTGCATTTATTTGTGCATCGGGTGGAGCATCTGTTGGACAATATGGTCCACTAGTACATTTTGGTGGAACCATAGGTGCCGCATTCAAACGTTTATTCAACTCGACACTAAGTCAAGATATATGGCTAGGCTGTGGGGTAGCAGCAGCAATTTCTGCAGGGTTTAATGCCCCGCTTGCTGGTGTAGTGTTTGCTCATGAAGCTATTCTCAGACATTTTTCTCTTCGTGCCATCGTTCCTATATTTATTGCTTCAGTTAGCGCAAACACTTTTGATTACATTCTATTCCCCAGCTCACAAGCTTCATTCAGATTGAACATAGAACCACCTCCGTTAACTGAAATTGTGCCTTTACTTTTATTATTTGCACCACTTCTAGCCTTACTTGCCACCGCTTTTATGATGAGTATTCGCTTTATGCAACGCTTTGGCAGCACATTAAATAAAAACCATATTCCAGCCCCCTTGGTAGCGGCATTAATCTGTGGTTCTGTCGGAGTTTTTCTACCCGAGATTCTTGGAATCGGAGGCCACACCATGAACAACATCCTTAGTGGTTCATACACATTCACCATGCTTGTATTACTACTAGCAGGAAAGTTTGCTATGACGGCTTTGTGCCTAGGATTCGGTCTTTTTGGTGGCATCTTTTCACCCTCATTATTCCTT
This sequence comes from Enterobacteriaceae bacterium, assembly GCA_038125665.1. Lineage (GTDB taxonomy): Bacteria > Pseudomonadota > Gammaproteobacteria > Pseudomonadales > Pseudohongiellaceae > CAILUG01. Next base: position 14,678 of record JAYPEI010000019.1, on the reverse strand, counting down.
GGAGTTGCAGCAGGAGCAGTGGTTGGTCAAGTCATGGTAATACTGGGTTACCCCGAATTAGCTGAGATGTTGAGTATTGCAGGGATGGCTGCGGTTAGCTCTGCTGTTGTTGGAGCACCTATAGCTTGCATTATTATAGTAATGGAGCTAACTAGATCTTATGACCATGCAGTTATTTCCATGCTTGCGGTAATCATTTGTAATCTTGTAGCCCACCGAATTAATAAAGGTTCTTTTTTTGATAGGCAACTTTTAGATAGAGGTATAGAAATTCATAATGGCAGAGACGCTATTTTATTGGCAGAAACTACAGTCGATCTTTTTATCAAGCAAGAGCAAATTGTCTTACACCAAGACTGTGACGGTAACACTGCTTACAACCTATTAAATAAACATCAAGTTACCGAAGCTTATATTTGTGATGATAATAATGTATTAATAGGCAAAGTCACTCTCTTTAATGCTATTAATGCTGGCAAAAATCGTCTAGATAGCTTAATGGACTCTAACCCATTGAGATTTTATCATGACGAATCGCTATCTGCAGCTATGGAGAAAGCTTCTCAGTTTGTCGGAGAAAATATTCCTGTACTTCATCGTGAAACTAATAAGCTGCTTGGAATCATGACAGAAGGAGACCTCTTTCATGCGGTTCTTGAGGTACAACAACAAGCTAAAGCTCTTGAGAAGAATTAATCAACGCGTGAGTATTTTTACAAGACGGCGGCGTTTAGCTGCTGATAGGGTGTCATCGACAAGCGAGTTAATTCTTTCTTGCTGCGCCTCTTGCTCTAAGGTGAAGCATTTCGCCTGCAAATCCTCAGCCATTTCTGCAGGCGCAATAGTTATGTAGCCAAGACCTAGTGCAGGGAATCCTGTCTGAATTTCTTTGATTAAATTTTTATCATCTTTGTTGATTTTCAAACCATCCAAGAAAACTACCACCCTCAACTTATCTCTCGCGGATTGACTTGCTGCCTCCATACTGACTCCCTCTAGTACTTTAGAGAAGTATTGATGAAGCTCAATATGGCGACGACCACTACAAACATATACTTCAACTTCTTTTTGATCTTTCAAAATTTTTATTAACAACCGTAAATAGTAACGTTGCAACAATGGATTCGATGCATTTAGTACGATATGGGGATTTTTATAAAAAAGCATGATATCGAGTATGTCAGCGCAAATAGCCTTATCAGCTTTTGCAAGAAAAGCGTTTTGATACTTTTCTACCAACTCTGAACCTCTAATATGCATATCAGCTCGTGCTCTAATTGATTAACTTACCATCAGCATCAAACAGCAAAGACTCTGGTACGACTGGAGTAGGTTTTTGCATTGTTTTCGCATTTCCACGATTTGTACTTAAACTAAACACATAGGCAATGACTTGTGCTACTGCATGATACAGTAGCTCTGGAATTTCATCACGTTCAGCCACTGAGAAGTAAATCGCTCTCGCAAGTGCAGGGGCCTCGAAAATAGGAATATCTAGCTCTTCGGCTCTCCTACGAATTTGTTGCGCTATGAAATCTATTCCTTTCCCGAGGACCACGGGCGCCTGTGATGAGCCTGGTGTATAAGATAATGCTACAGCGAAATGCTGAGGATTAGTAATGACAACGTCTGCTTTTTCGATTGCCTTCATCATTTTATTTAAGGCAATTTCTCTTTGCCGTTGCCTAATACGACTACGAATTTCTGGCTTACCTTCTGTATCTTTATATTCGTCTTTTACTTCTTGCTTAGTCATTTTTAACTTATCATGATGCTGTTTAATTTTTACAGGAACATCTAACATAGCTATTATCACCAGCATTAAGGCGATGACAAGAATAGATGAGCTTACAATATCCCCTGCCGCGTAAATACCCAGCTTATCAGGCAATACACCAAGTACTTTTATCTCTTCCTCGAAATATCTCAGCATTAAATAAGTAGCTGACATTATTAATAATGTCTTCAGGATACCTTTGAGTAATTCATACCAAGCTTGAAATCCAAATATTCGCTTAAGTCCACTTATTGGATTCAGCCTATTAGCTTTTGGTAAAAATGATTTTGGATTAAATGTGAAACCACCTAGTGCACTATTGGCCACTATTGCCATTAACATAATTGCCCCAAACATTAATAACAAGCTAGGCAGTACTAATTGAATAGCCCCCCCCAGATGCCCGAGCATTAATTGAGGATCTCGCATATTGTCAGCTGCTAGATTTAGATGGAACACTCCTAACAGATCAGAGTACAGACTTGGTCCAATTATCATCAACATCAACAAGGCCGTCATCACTACTACTGCGACAGATAATTCTTGAGAACGTAGCATTTGCCCTTCTTCGCGCGCCTTTTCTAAACGCTTCTGAGTGGGCTCTTCTGTTTTTTCACCGCTTTGCTCTTCTTCTGCCATAAATTATCTAGTAATAGCGATACTTATTTTGATGATTAAAGGCCAAGTAGCCGGTTTATGGTATCTACACCCTCAGACCATAAAGCTTCCATACCTATTCCGATCCCAGGTAAGGCTACCAATAAAAATAACAAGCCTCCAGTAAGAAGTGCCGGAAAACCAATGGAAAATATATTCATTGCTGGTGCCGCCCTTGTGACTATCCCTAGCCCCATATTAATTACAAGAAGGGCAATAACCACAGGTAAGCCTAAAGCCACACCTGCAAGAAAAATTTGTGGCGTCCATAACCATAAAATATCAAACCATCCACTAATATCAGGATAGCTCCCGATTGGTACTGTAATAAAGCTACCTATCAAGACTTGCATTAAAAGTAAGTGTCCATTCATTGCCAAAAATATCAGAGTAGCAAGTAGGATAAATAACTGAGAAATCACAGGTACATTCCCCATTCCAGGATCAACAATATTTGCAAAACTTAAGCCCATAGAGTTTGAAATGAATGATCCACCAACTGTAAATGCAGCGGTAACTATCTGCAAAGTAAACCCCATCATTATACCGATGAAAACTTCTAAAAATGCCACCAAGACACCATCTGCACTTAATGGATCATACTCAGGGATTGGTGCCACATTAATCACCAGCACTGAGAGGACAACAGCTATAGAAACACGAAGCCGTAAACTTACAGAATCAATGCTGAATAGCGGCGAAGAAAGCATAAACGCCCCAATTCGGAGCAAAGGAAAAATTAATTTCAGCAGGAGCTTTAGGAGTACTCCTAGCTCTATATTCACCCTATCATCTCCGGAATCAAAGAGATTAGTCGAGTAAAGAAATCTAAGTAACTCACAACTAGCCAATTTCCCAGAAAAAATAACGCAACCACTACTGCAATAAGCTTTGGCACAAAACTAAGTGTCATCTCTTGGATAGAGGTGGCAGCCTGGAAAAGACCTATAAATACACCTACAGCAAGAATAAGTAGCAATAACGGACCAGCAAGTATGACACCAGTCATGAGTGCATCTCGTCCAACTATAAGTGCATCGTTAATAGTCATTTTGCACTCCTTTTAGACCATAAAACTAGTTGTAATGGACTGCATGATAAGTAGCCAGCCGTCCGCCAGCACAAATAACATTAATTTGAAAGGCATGGAGATCATCATTGGACTCAACATCATCATACCCATAGACATCAGCACACTAGCAACTACAAGGTCTATAATGACAAAGGGAATATAAATTAAAAAACCAATCGTGAACGCTGTTTTCAGTTCAGATGTCATAAATGCTGGAATCAGAACTGATAAACTAACATCTTCATAAGCTGTATCTAATGGCACCTGCGCCATCTCCATAAAGACATTCATATCGTCCTCCCGAGTCTGGTTCAACATGAAGTTTCTTAAGGGAACTGTCGCATTTTCAATAGCCTGTGATTGGCTTATTTCCTCTGCCATCAATGGTGTGAGCGAATTATCGTAAATATCCGTAAGAACAGGACTCATGATATATAGGCTTAGAAATAATGCTATACCTACAAGGACTTGATTAGGTGGAGTTTGAGCCGTACCGAGTGCTTGTCGTAGCAAGGATAAGACTATGATGACTCTAATGAATGACGTCATCATTATTAGTACAGAAGGAAGCAAGGTTAAAGCTGACATCAACAGCAAAACTTGCAATGTCAGACTGTATTCAGTATCTCCATCAGCACCCTCTGTTATATTAATTAGAGGTAAGCCTGTCTGAGCTTGTAATTTGGCACTGACGAATGAGCAAAGACAAAGAATAATAAAACTAGGAACCCAGAAGCTTACTCTGAAGAATTTATATCTCATCTGATCTAATGTGTTTCTTATCAGCATACTCTGCTTCTTCTCCCGCATACGGGCGTACCCAAGAATCAATAAGCTGAATCTTATCATGATCCAAGGCGACTATCAGGTGACGATTGTCGGTTTTTATCAGAACAAGTCGCTGACGCGATCCAAGCTGGAGTTCTGCCTCCAATTTTAGTTTCGGATTTTGGTGTTGTTCTCCATATAAATACCTGGGTTTTAAAAAACGTAGCACCCATAAAAAGAGGAACAACAATGACAATACTGCCAAGATTCCAAGCAGGGAGCCTCCCAGGTTTTGTTCTAACATTAACTACCTCAGGCTTTGATATCTTTTAAACGATCCGCTGGCGGCACCACAGAAGTTAAACGCACGCCATAGCGATCATTGACAAGTACAACCTCACCTTGGGCTACTAGCGTATTATTCACTAATAAATCTAAGGGCTCACCAGCAAGGCGCTCAAGCTCGATAACTGCTCCTTGAGACAGGCGCATCAAGTCCTTGATTTTTAGTGAAGCTCTCCCTACTTCAACTGAAATACTTACGGGAATATTGTTAAGTAACTCTAAGTCAATCGATGGTTTTTCAGCTTCACCATGATCCACTTCTAGCATTGGAGTCTCATCAGCCATTTTTCTTTCCTTCTTCTTTCTTTAACTTTCTAAAATTTGCAACTTTTGCTGCAACATTGTTTCCAACGGTACCAATTTCCATATCAAAAAGAGAGAATCCTTCTATTTGTCCCCACGCAAAATCGGGCTTATTGAACATAATTACATCACCCTCTCTAAAATCCTTTAGCTTTGCTAAAGAGGTAGGGATATCAGCAAGCTTAACACGCAATTCCATTGGGGCATCTTTACAGGCAGTCTGCAGATCGTCTAACCACCGCACTGCTTTCTCATCGTTTTCTTCGCTTGTTTGAATTCTGCTTCTTAATAAATCGCGAATCGGTTTCAAAGAGATAAAGGGTTGAATGATAGTAATGGCACCGTCTACATTTTGTCCTAAATTTAGGTTAAATTTACTAACAATAACCTGGTCATTCTCATCAGCTATCTGTGCAAACTGAGGGTTAATTTCAGCTGCAACTTCAGTGAATTCAAGTCTTAATACTGGAGACCATGCATCTTTTAAGGATGCAAAAATCAAGTTCAATAAGATTTTTATTATTGAGCTCTCCGTGGGCGTAAAAAGACGACCTGACGGGAGATCACCAATACCCTTTCCAAATCCTCCGAAGAAATTGTCTAAAGAAGAAAAAATCACACTGGGGTCAATAATTACTAACGAGTAGCCACGAAGTGGATCTATTTTAATGGTATTTACAGATAATGGCGCCTTCAAATCTTGTAGACAACGCTGGTATTTCATCGTCATGACTTTTTCGATCTGAATTCTTGGCGTCGTTCTCAGGACATCAACTAAGCCAGCGCGTAACTGTCTTGAAAACCTCTCATTTATCATGTCTAAGGCAGCATCATTGAAACCAATTGATACATCCTCTGCTGCAAGATCATGTTTAACAACTTTCACGGCTGAGTCTAGATTATCTTCATCTTTCAGCATCGCTATTTCTTCTTCTGTTAATGTTACCTGAGAATTTTCCATAACAAGACCTATTGCACTAGGTACTCAACAAAGAGTACTCGTTCTATACCACCAAAATCCTCTTGTTCTTCGAGGACAGCATTTGCAGCCAGTTTTAGATTATCAGCTAGCCACTGTTTGAATGTTGGTGCAGCTAGATTATCTTCAGTTATATTTCCCATTACTTCCAACATAGATGCACGAATCATTGGTTCATGTTTTGTAACTCGATCTATTACCATCTGATCGTAATGGGTCATCACTGTCACCGTAACTTGCATTACTTTTCGAGAACTCTGAATATTTGCAGTGAGTGGGCTACTCATTTGGTAATACAAAGTATCCAAACGCGATGGGTCTGGTGTTTCCATAAGTTCAGGGGTATTCGCTGCAGTCTCAGCTTCCGCAGCAGCCTGCTCTTCTGCCTCCAAACGTGCAATTTCTTGCTGCAAGTCAGATTCATCTGAGAAGAACCCTGTGAAATATAGTGTCGCCATGACAATACCAACACTCAAAAGCACCGAACCCAGTACACCTATCAGAATCCACATAATTGGGGGCTTTGTTTTTTCCTGTGGGTCATTATTTGCTTCTTCGGCCATAGCCTTTTCCTCCACTAATACTCTATCAGTATATTTTTATAACTTTTTTACTTAGTAAGTGATCAAACAAAGGTATCTACCACACCATCATGAATTCGCACTTTCACAATCCGTTGCTCTAGCTGTTTGTCTTTATCACCTTCTTTTGTATTTCGTTGTCCCTGTTGACCTGAATGCTCGCGCTTACCAACATCTACATTCACTTGTACACGACTAAAATCTTGATTTCCCAATAAGTTTTTCAATACAGAACTGTTGTCTTTAATCGCATCAGCTGCCGCCTCTGTTGAAGCTAATATTCGCACTTCCAGATCTTTTCCTTGTTTTCTTAGCTCAATCTCTAACTCCCCAAGGTCAGGTGGCGTAATTTCTACACGTAATGAATCCACACCGTCTTGCTGTGGAACATCAATTTCTTTAGCTACTATACTCATTAACTGCTCACCAAATTTTGGTCTAGCCACATCTCGAGCATAGAAAGGAGTTTGAGTACTCTGCGCTTGAACATCAACTTCACTTACCTGATACTGGCTCATTCCAATCTCTGTTGAAACAGCCATGGCTTGTGGAGTATTTACCCCTGAAATTGTCGTGGTTGATTTTCCAACATGCAAAGCTTGATTAAGATCATTCTTAGCACTATCAGCTATGTATTTTTTGGGGTCATCATTGGCTGGCTTAAAATTAGTAAATCTTTCTTCCAGCACATAATCAGCCGTTGATACATGTTTCACATGTGTCGGCTGCGCCTTGCTTTCCGTACGCGCTAATTGAGCAATACTTTCATTTAATTGCTCGTAATTTTCAACATCAACTATGTTGTCTCCTTTAGTGAGCGTCTTTCCTGGCTTGACCAGATCTCCACTTGTTGGTTGTTTAGTTAATATTGGTTTATATGCCTCAACATTCGCATCATAAGTATTACCAGTATCTGTAACATTTATAGCAGTTGTTGGATTTTTTATAGCTTGTCTACCGAAATTAACATTCATAAAAGCATGAGTCTCAGTTTCAGTACCATCCATGACAGTTGCTAAATTTTGTACAGGTTGTCTATAGAGATCACTATTCATGAAACCAGTATTACTAGTTTCAGTACCATTCATGGTAATTGCTAGATTTTGTATGGCTTGTGCACCGAGATCACTTTTCGTAAAAACCTCAAAACTTCTTGTGAACTTGTCATCATTCATGATCTCTAGGTTCTCACATATATATTCGCGTAGTCTGCTCATTTGCTGCTCTGACAGGCTCAACACATCTTTAGATTTAACTGCATCTACCATTTTTTGAGCTGAGTTCGTCTCTAATTCTGGCGTCTGCTCCTTCACGTTGAAGTTGCCTGTGAATTTATCAGTATGGATAAAATTCTGAAAATTCTGTATCACTTCAGTGAGAGCTAACATATTAGGATCTAATGTATCTTCTTGATATTTAGTCATATCAATAACTAACTCGCCACTAGCTGGAGTAGACTCCTTGTTTATCACTGCGTTGATATTTGCCTGTTTACTATGAGCCACAGCCATCCGTCCGGCTAGTGACACATCATTATTTTGGTCTTTTTGTTGAATATTTTGCTTTTCCCACCAAAGAGGTAGTGATTTCAATTGGGAATCTTGAGGTAGGAATTTAAACTCTGGGTTGTGAGTTTTTTCTTGGTCAATCTCATGTTTCTTTCTATATTTATCTTCAGTATAGTTTTCAGACATCTCTGTAAAGTCATCTAGATCGACCATGGAGGTGAGGACCTTTCGACCATTCATGAAACGCACAGTCTGTAGTTTTAATCCAACATGAATTTCACTTCTTGCTTCAAGACCCTGCTTCTCTTGAGTATCACTCATTGAATGAGTTTTACTAGTCAACTTTTCACTAATTTTTACAAGATTTTGCAGAGACGTTGTCTCAGTATTTCCCACTAAGTGCCCTTTAGTATCCCCTGGTGACAAGCTAGAAAGTGGCAAACTTTTGCCGATCTCACTCAAAGCGGCGGCTTTTGTCCCCACACTTTCTCCTCGAAACTGATCCATAGCAGCTGCTAAGGCTTCAGAGAACTGTTGACCTCCTACTCCAGGCTTCAAAGCATTTTCTTCGACAGAAGAAGTACTTACATCGAGTGACTCAATAATTTGTGTTAGATTAAATGCTGCGCTTGGCTTAATCATCTCAGTATTCACTTTTTCAACTATATTAATACTGATATCAAGGTAGCAATTAGTATGCCAGAGTTAATTTTCATACTAATTTACGTCTTTGTAGGAAATTCTGTATAGCAAATCTATCACTTTCTTTTTGCTCAAGCAGTGCATGAAATTTATCTAGCTTCTTACTTGAAAGGTCTGCAAGCTTCTCATAACGTTGTTTTTCAATTTGTAACAACTGCATCTCGTGGAGAATTCGACTTAACTTTAACTGCATATCCATGTTTTTTGTTACTAAACCCTGCCGTATGTTTCTTAACTGTGAAAGATATACCTGTCGCGTTTTATGCATTCCATCCAACCGAAAAACAGCGTCTTCGTAATTTACTTCATCTTGGTGTTCCTCGATGATCTGTTCCACAAAGCTTATCTTCTCTTCGATCAAAGTTTTTGTATTAACCAACTCTCGACGCTCTGTATCTAGTTCATTAAATTCGGCTATCTTTCTATCTGCAAGAAACTTCCATGTTTGTGTTTTATTCATGCTAGGATTTCTCCTAGCTGATGCCAACTCAACTGTTGTTTAACAAGCTCATGCTCACCTTGCACCAGAAACTCACTAAGCGCTAAACGCAATTTAATAGCTTCATCTAACTCTGGATTATTTTTTCCTTCATAGGCGCCAATCTGAATTAAGTCTTCTTTTTCGTTATATAAAGACCACAACCGGCGTAAACGTTGACCTAACCGAATCTGATCTTGCTTCAATAGGGAATTTGAAACTCTGGAAATTGAGCCCATGAGATCGATGGCTGGATAATGTGCTTTATCTGCCAAGTCCCTCGATAGCATGACTTGACCATCCAAGGAGGCTCGGGCGATATCTACTATTGGATCACTACGATCATCTCCTTCTGCTAGGACAGTGTAGAAACATGTAATTGATCCACAGCCATTCACACCCATTCCAGTACGCTCTATCAACTGAGGTAACAATGAAAATACTGAAGGAGGGTAGCCCTTAGTGGTTGGAGGTTCACCCACCGCTAAGCCTATTTCTCGTTGTGCATGAGCAACGCGCGTTAGACTATCAAATAACATAAGAACGTGCTTACCTTGGTCTCTGTAGTACTCTGCTATTAGATGTGTCAATTTAGCAGCTTTGAGTCTTTCCAAAGGAGATGTGTTACTTGGGGCGGCAATAACCACTGACTTCTTCAAACCCTCCTTCCCTAAGGTCTGATGAATAAATTCGTTTACTTCACGGCCACGCTCTCCAATAAGTCCAATTACCACAACATCTGCCGCAGTATTTCGAGCCAGCATCGCTAGTAATACACTCTTTCCAACACCGGACCCGGCAATTAAACCCATACGCTGTCCACGTCCAACAGTGAGGCAAGTATCTATAGCCTTAATGCCTGTTTCCAGCACGGTATCTATAGGTGGACGATGCATAGGATTAACAGGTTTACCTTCGAGATTCTCTTCAGTTCGGTATTCAATGGCCGGACCACTATCGAGGACCTCACCAAAGCCATCAATGACACGGCCTATCAATTCATCAGCCAATCTACCTATTGAGGATCTTTGCCTTGGGAGAACACGACAACCTGGCGATAGTCCTTCAGTACTTTTGTAGGGCATGAGGTATAGCCTACTTTGAGCAAAACCAATCACTTCCGCATCGATGTTTGTTCTACCACTTTGACAACTCACCTTGCATAGTGACCCTATCGGGCTACTCAGGCCCTCCACCTCAATAGAGGTACCAGCCACCTTTGTGACAAAGCCGCTCAGCTGCATTGGTGGCAGCTGATCTTTTGCCATTACCTGCAAACTGCTTTGTAAATGAGAGGGCAAATTTGATAGCTCCTCTGTTGAGACACTACTAAGTGTCAACATACTAGCTACCCCTTTGACTGAGTCGATTAAAAGCCGTTGCTAGCTTTTGGGTCATCAGCTCTTCAATTTCGGTATAGCCAAACACTAACCTTAAATCACCAACATCAAGATGCTGATCGGGGAAAATAGCAACTTTTAGCCCTAAATCATTAAGTCTACCTTCAAGGAATTTTTGAGCATCAGGATGGACATATAATTTAAGCTCTAGCTCTGAAGAAGGTTCTAACAGATCTATCCCTTCTCTGATTAAGTGTCTGTAATATTCCACCTCTGAAGCAGACTGTCTCAACACTCCCCTTGCCAACTCCAAAGCCAAGGTTTCGATATAGCCAACATAGTCTTTGATATCAATTCGGATATCACCCAGTTTACGCATCAGTCCATCGAGCATGGCATATTGAGCTTCTAGTGAGTGCTGAGTATCCTGTTTACCTTGGGTATAGCCTTCTTCATAGCGCTCTGTTGACAGATTTTGTTTTTCTTCCTCTAAAATACTAATACGTGCTTCCAGTTGTTGAATTTTTATTTCTTCTTCGCTTAAGACTGCAGCCTGTTCTTGTTCTAATTCTACTGATCCTTGAATAAGAGCCTCTTCCTGGTTAGTTGATGCCAGCCCATGTAAGCTTTGCTCTGTCTTCTGATCAGGATTGTTTAAGCGTTGAGGCATCCAAGGAGAAAAACTCTGCTCTTTCACATCTGCCTCAGTGGTATGGCGAGCGTAGTGCTTGGCCTGTTTGTCTGCCATCAGGAGCGCATTGAGTTTCCACTCAATATTATCTCTTATTGTGTTAGGTTCTTCTGATTGATTACTAGACAAAATCATCTCCTCGACCAGCAAGCACAATATCGCCTTTATCTGATAGCTTACGCGCGATTCGCATAATAGTTTTCTGTGCAGTTTCTACATCGGTGATTCGAACCGGACCTTTGGCTTCCATCTCGTCAAGGAACATCACACGAGCACGTTGTGACATGTTGTCGAGGAATTTCTCCTTAACTGCCTCATCTGAGGCTTTAAGGGCCACCATGAGCATATCCATTTCGATGTTGCGCATAAGTGTCTGGATACTGCGGTTATCCAATCCACTAAGGTTATCAAAAGTAAACATGCTGTCTTGAATCTTAGTGCAGAGCTCCTCGTCAATACTGGCGACACCAGCGAGTATATTGCTTTCTAGCTCCACCTTAGTGAAGTTCATAATCTTAGCGGCCGTCTTGATGCCACCAAAGTTTGATGACTTCGCTGAACTGTTACTCGAGAACTGCTGCTGCATTATCGACTCGAGCTCTTCCATGGCTGAAGGTTGTACAGTATCGAGCAAAGCAATTCGCTGAATTACTTCTGGACGAACCTCGGGTGGCAGGAAGTTCAGGACATCGGCAGCTACATCATACTCAACCACAGAAAGAATAATGGCGATAACTTGTGGGTGTTCATTCTGAATCATTTCACCGATAGATCGTGCATCCATCCAACGGAGAATTTCCATTCCACGGTTAGAAGATCCCGGCATGATCCGACCAAGTACAGTGGCGGCTTTGTCATCGCCTAGTGCCCGTTTGAACACATTCTCCACGTAGTCAACTGTGCCCAGACCGAGACTTGTCTGCTTCTTGATAGTTGCAACGAAGTCATCTAACACTACATTGACCGCCTCTTGTGACAGATCAGCAACAGAGACCATCTGAGCACCAAGCGCCTGCACCTCTCGTGGTGACAAGAAGCGGAGAATATCTGCAGCCTGCTGTTCACCCAAGAGGAGCATAATAACCGCCGCCCTTTGGGTGTCTGTCATAATTTCGAGTTCCTGACGTACCGCCTCAGGAAGGACTGACTCGGCCTGATCGTTTTGGTTATTTTTTGCTTCAGCCATAGTAACCTCAGTTTGCCTTAATCATTTTCTTCATCACGTTTGCGACACGGCCAGAATCTTCTGCCACCAGCAAGCGAATGAGAGCCACTTTGTCGTCGTATGTGTTTGCAGTATCGAGCATGTCCGCTGAAATTGTCGACTTCTTAGGCTTGAGTTTAGCCTTGATCTCTTCCAACGACTCGCCATCGCCCACACTAATCATAGCCAGATCCTCCTCAGAGAGCTCTCCATCGGCAAGTGCTTTAGGCAAGCCATCCTCGATCTCCACCTTGGGTAGATAAAGTCTTATCACTGGACGGATCACCAAAACAGTCAGCAGAATAAACGCAAGTGTAATGGCGCCCATCTTTATTAGAGCTATAATCGATGGATCTTCATACCACTTGACCGGGTTTGGAATCGACTCATTTGGACGGAAGGGTGTTGTGATGACATTGACCACATCTCCCCGCTCTTCATTGAATCCAACGGCGCCCTCGATAAGTGTACGAAAGTTATCAAGCACGTCCTCGCTGACACCAGCTTGATTTGGTGCACCATTGGCGGCTAATGCTGTCTGATTTAGTACCACCGCCACCGACATCTTAACAAGCTGTCCGACCTGGTTGCGTTGGTAGCGCATTGTTTTGTCTACCTCATAGTTGCGGGTTGTGCGGCTTGATGTAGAAGTTGGTCCTGTGTCTGTCTGCTGTACACTTTGATCAGCCTCACCTTGCGCCACCACTGCTGTGTCATTGGGCACCACGTTTGATGTTGCACCCGGTACACCACCAGCAGCACGAGATGTAGACTCGTCGTTAACAAGAATCTCCGAGCGCGTGACTGGACCATTTCCGTCGTCATCGTAGCGCTCGCTGGTAGTCTCCAGCTGCGTGAAGTCTAGCGTGACATCCACATCAGTGCGTAAGTTTTCTCGACCTATTAACGGTTCGAGTAGCTGGATGATGCGCTCCTTGTAGTCTTCCTCAACTGAACGCTCATAGCCAGATTGAAGTGTTGCCTCAGTAAGAGACGGGGTAAGAGAATTTGTCAGTAGGTTTCCCATGTTATCCACTACCGACACATCAGAGACCGCCAGGTAAGGTACAGATGAAGACACCAAGTAGGAGATGGATTGCACTTGCGCCTGTGTGATTGAACGACCCTTGAAAGGTGTTACTACAACAGATGCTTTGGTGGGGGTTCGGTTACGCACGAAGGAGCTTTGTCTTGGCGCTGCGATATGGACCCGCGCAGACTCTACAGAGGATATGCGCGTGATACTTTTCGCCAACTCATTTTCTATGGTAGCCACGTATTTAGCCTCCTCCATGAACTGGCTTGTAGTCATCGCGCTTTCCATGTCGAAGTTATCAAATGCCTGGGAATTACTGGAACGAGGCAAGCCAGATGCGGCCAGTAGCATCCTAGCCTCGTGGTACTGATCCATGGGTACCTCTAGATTACCGCTCTGCACGGAGATTCTTACACGCACATCGGAGCTTGTAAGTAGGTCGTAAGCCTCGCTACGGTCTGCCTCCATCATCTCCGGGAAAATTGCCCGGTAGTCACCCTCGTTTATCCATAGATACAACACCAAAAAACCAAGCAACACGAACATCAGCATAATGCCTGGCAAAGACTTTCTTACTAGAGGCTGAGAAAATACTTCCGAAACAGTTGGGAACTTGGTGGCGTCGGCCATTTGTGCTCGTGCCGCATCGACAGCCGGATTAGCTGTTGGCTGCACTGCCTGTGTAGCTGACTGATTAGCACTGGCTTGAGGTGCACCCAACGCTGCTGGATCTGAAGCTATTGCTGTTGCCATTTTCTTACCCTATTTTTTTCTCTCAGCTACTTACTAGCTATTGGTTGGTCTATCTTTATAACTTTTTTGTTGCGCCTTACACCGGCATGTTCATGATGTCTTCGTAAGCCTTTAACACCTTATTACGAACCTGCAGAGTAGCCTCAAAAGCCAGAGATGACTTTTGCATGGACATCACCACGTCAGTCAAAGGTACATCCTCACCCATTTCAAATTGTGTCATCATAGTGTTTGCTTCCGACTGCAGGGCGTTAACTTGACGCATACTGTCAACAAAGGCCTTACCCACCATGTTGTTGAAATTTATGGTTTGACTGGTCGCACTGGTGGCACCATCGAGATCGTCAGACACCGCGGCACGTTGGTCTGATATTTTGGCCTGGTAGCTTCTTATCTGGGCTAAAACAGAGCTTGCATCATTCACTGGGTTCATAGTCTTTACCTATCTCGAGTACACTTTAGGTACGTCCATACCGGCCTGGCG
>JAYPEI010000018.1:0-41426 GCA_038125665.1 Enterobacteriaceae bacterium | reverse complement strand
GAGTGATGATAAGTTAAAGTGTATTTTTGATTTTTGAATTTAACTCATCTTTGATTTCTTCAGCTAGACACAGAAAAATGAAGGAATTGCTATAATTGGATTATAAAATTTATTGGTTTAATGATATGTACCGTCTGATTTCAATTCTAGGTTTAATAGTTTTAAGCCAGCAATCTTCATCTCAGACCCTAGATCTTTTTGAAGATAGTGCCAGTATGGTTGTTGGTCCAAGCCAAAACCCAACAATATCTGGAAATCCTGCACCACTCACTCTGCGCAGTCTCAGTCGCTTTGGCGACCGCCTCAAAGCCACCCTAGTAGATACCAGCAGCGAAATTATCAATTTGGAGTGGGTTGCCGGTGATATGCCAGTTGTGCCTCGCCATGAAGCTTATCAGGTGTTGGAAACAAATAACGGTAAGCTCCGCTTAAAGTTGGATCAGAGCGTAAACTGTCGAGCTGACGCCAGCAAGGGTCAGGCATGTCTACCAGGCCCCATACTAGAGTTAAGTTTGTCCCTTGCCCCAGCTTTAAAGTCATCTAGCCCTCACAAGGATGATAATACGGTGGTCTTTAATACTTCTGGGCCTCTAGATATCAACCCATTTGAGGCAGCCCTAGCTAATGAACCTGAAATGACAGAAGGACAGCGTCAGGAGCGCTTAGAACGAGCTCGTATACGTGCTGAGAGGTTACGGCAGATCGAGCCCGCCCGCATTGCTGATGAAGAAATTCCTCCTGGGATGAGAGTTGTGCGCACACCTTTCGGTGATCGCTTGGTTCCGGAGACAGATTAATGCCCCACAGCAATTCACAGCAAGCCCTCAGGCTGTGTATCTCGATTGTGTTTTATCAATCTAGGCGTGATGAACTTGAAGCCCTCTTCAGCTCATTGGAATCGTCAATCATTTATGTCAAGCAGCAAATGGGAGTGGCTGTGCAAGTAGTGCTAGTAGATAATGGTCAGCAACTTTCCCTATTACAAAAGGTGTTAGAAGGATACCCAGCGCTAGAACCTGAGTATTTGCCCGTTGAAACCAACATTGGCTATGGTTGTGCACAGAATCTTGCCATATCGAGCACAACTGCTGATTATCATTTGGTGATGAATCCTGATCTTGTGCTCAAACCTGATACATTGCTCAAAGGGTTGCGCGAGTTAGAGCGTAATAAAACTATTGTCGCGCTGATACCTGAAGTTTGTGACGATACCGGCCGGCGCCAATATCTCTGTAAAAACTACCCCACAGTATTTGCCTTGGCTTTGCGAGGTTTTGCTCCAGCTTGGTTGCGTAGGATTTTCGATCAGACTTTGGCAAACTACGAGTGCCGTGCCATGGTAGATCGTGGACTCAATTGCCAGGTGAAGCTAGCTAGTGGTTGTTTTATGTTGTGCCGAGGTGCGGCTTTGCGCCAATTAAAAGGCTTCGACCCGAGATTCTTCCTATACTTTGAAGATTTTGCCTTGTCTCTCGAGCTTGCTCGACTAGGTAGCCTAAACTATTACCCTTCAATGCAAATTGCGCATTTTGGAGGCCATGCCGCGCGTAAAGGATGGAGGCACATTCTTTATTTCACTCGATCAGCTACTTCTTTCTTTAACTTGTATGGGTGGCGGTGGTGGTAGAAAAATTACTGCTTACGGGAGCATCAGGTTTTGTTGGCACGGCATTGCTTCCCTTACTCACAGATCATGCGGTCCGCATTCAATGGCGAAACAACTTTATCTCAACTTCTGCAAATAATTCTCAGACCAGTGTGCAGGCAGAATTAAGAGATAACAGTTCATGTTTGGCTCTTTGCCGAGACGTCCAAAGTATTGTACATCTCGCACAGCAAGCACATAGTAGTGGCAGTATTAGAGACCACGAAAAAAATAGCCTACAAGTGACGCGTAATCTATTGGCTGCCGCAAAACACTGCGGTGTAGAACACTTCATCTATTTAAGCTCGACGCGTGCTCGCTATCCTCATCACTCAGCCTATGCAGCTGTAAAGCGTCAATGTGAAGAACTGCTACTGTCCGCCCATCAGGCTGGAGATATTAAGGTGAGTATATTACGCTCACCATTGCTTTATGGTCATGGTATGAAGGGGAATTTGCGGAGTTTGCTAAAGTTATCATCCTGGCCGTGGTTACCCTTAACCCTCGCCGCGGATAAGCCACTTGGACTGCTTGCCGTAGACGATCTAGCTGAAGCTTTAGTAAAACTTATCACAATGCCAGAGCTAGCCGGTGTATGTTGGGAAGTACACGATAACTCGCCTCAGACTATGAATGAGATATTAAGCTTATTAAGAGAAGAGCAAGGCTTAGGGAAGCCGTTACTTAAAGTTCCTCCAATAGGGGTAAAATACTTGCTGAGCTTGGGCGCACGTCTTGGTGCCTCCGTAAATGAAGGGACATTTCATTCCTTGTTTAGCGAAGAGGTAGCCGATACCCTGCCCTTCTACAAGGCAAGTGGATTTATTCCCAGGGCAACCTTTGCACAGCGTGTTAGCACGCTTTTGGAGCAAAAATGATGATCAACAAAGGGATTATTTTAGCTGGGGGCTCTGGTACGAGGTTGCACCCGATTACTGCGCGCATAAGTAAACAGTTATTGCCCGTGTACGATAAGCCGATGATCTACTACCCTCTTAGCACCCTGTTGCAAGCGGGTATTCGAGATATTCTTATCATTACCACTCCCCATGATTCTGCCTCCTTCGCAGATCTGCTAGGAGATGGCTCACAGTGGGGTATTTCTATCTCTTATGCTCAACAGCCAAAACCAGAGGGATTAGCGCAAGCATTTCTAATAGGTGAGAAATTTATACAGCAAGACGGTGTCTGCCTTATTCTGGGTGATAACATTTTTTATGGCAGTAACATCCAAGATAAACTACTCAAGGCGCGTGGACTTAACCATGGTGCCACTATTTTTACCTATTATGTGCAAGACCCAGAACGCTATGGTGTGGCAGATTTTGATGCTTCTGGCAAGGTGGTTCATTTGGAGGAAAAGCCGACTGAACCTCGATCAAACCATGCTGTGACGGGCCTCTACATGTACGACAATTGCGTGGTGGATATAGCCCGCCAACTTAAACCATCCAAGCGCGGAGAACTAGAAATTACAGACTTGAACAAAGTCTATCTAGAGCAAGATAAGCTACAGGCAGAGCATTTCGATCGAGGCACTGCGTGGCTCGATACTGGAACAGTCACATCTTTATTAGATGCAGCTAATTTCATTAGGGTGCTAGAAGAGCGACAAGGGCTAAAAATTGCTTCTCCTGAAGAAGTAGCCTGGAGATCGGGCTTTATCACTGATGAGCAGCTACTAGCCTTATCCGCCCCGCTGGAGAAAAGCGGTTACGGTGTGTATTTACAAAACTTACTGAGAAAAGATGCCAAATACTAGGTCATGCTTATGTCTAAGGCTTAATTGATGCAACTGATTACTACCAAGATCCCTGAAGTGATGCTACTTGAGCCAAAAGTCTTTGGTGATGAGCGGGGCTTCTTCTTAGAGACTTGGCGCGCTTCCTTATTTACTGAGGCTGGCATTGCCGATAACTTCGTTCAGGATAATCACAGCCGTTCAGCGAAGGGGGTATTACGCGGACTTCACTACCAGTTACATCAACCCCAGGGCAAATTGGTGCGAGTGCTAAATGGAGAAATTTTTGATGTTGCTGTGGATATGCGTCGCTCTTCTGCCACTTTTGGGCAATGGGTGGGTGAATACCTTAATGATCAAAATAAACGCGCTTTGTGGGTGCCCCCAGGGTTTGCTCATGGCTTCCTGGTGTTAAGCGAATCAGCGGATGTCTGTTACAAATGCACTGATTATTACGCACCACAGCATGAGTGTTCGTTGCTCTGGAAAGACCCCTCTGTCGGTATTAGCTGGCCACAAATAGATGAGTTGAGTATTCAGCTATCATTAAAAGATCAAAGAGGCCTTTTATTGCAGGAAGCGCCAACTTATGGGTAATCTGCCCGAAACGTGTTGCAGTGGCCAACGCGTGCTAATCTTGGGCGCGGGAGGACAGCTAGGTAGATTGGTAGCTAAAATTTCTCCTGTTCAAACTAAGGTTAGTGCTTACTCATCTTCGGTTTGTGATATAACTGATCGTAAACAACTTCAGCAAGTGCTGCAGCTAAGTAACCCAGACCTAGTCATCAACTGCGCGGCATATACAAAAGTAGATCTAGCTGAAACTCACAGGGAGAAAGCTTTTGCGGTGAATGCAGAGGGACCACGAAATTTAGCCGAGCTCACCGGGCCCGATGTGAAGCTAGTGCATGTCTCAACTGATTTTGTCTTCGGGGGTGAAACAAGTGCTTCACATAAACCTCTCCAACCAGATTCTCCCACAGCACCTCTTGGTGTGTACGGTTCCTCTAAACTAGCAGGTGAGCAAGCTTTACTTCAGATTGCCAAGGAAAGAAGCCTTATCGTCCGAACAGCTTGGGTTTATGCCGCAGAGGGCAATAATTTTCTGAATACTATGTTGCGGCTGATGACCGAGCGCGATGAGCTAGAAATAGTCAACGATCAAATAGGAACACCAACGGCAGCGCATAATCTGGCTAAAGCACTTTGGCAGCTGGCAGATAAGCTAAAGGCCCAACATGGTGAAGGGAATTCAAGACCGGTTTGGGGCACAGTCCAGAAAAGTGAAGCACAGGACCCAGCCAGAACGGCTAAAGTAAGCCAGCAACAGCATATTTTGCATTGGACTGATGCCGGCCAAGCCACGTGGTTTGAATTCGCAAAAACAATTCGAGAGCAGGCCTTAGCTAACGGCATATTAAAACAAGCCGCCCTAATAAAACCAATAGAGTCTTCTGCATACCCGACAGCGGCTAAACGCCCGAGCTATTCTGTTCTAGATAAAACCCTTGCCGAAGAAAAACTTGGCTATCCTCCCCAGCAATGGGAGCAGGCACTGTATGATGTCCTGCGGATGCGTCGACGACTCATGAATAAAATAATAGGGTAACCAAAAAACTAAAAGTCGAGTATCAAGCAGCAGGCGTAAACATTCAGGCACACATTTTCAGGAAGTTAAATGCAAAATCTATTAGTCACAGGCGGCGCTGGGTTTATAGGATCAAACTTTATTCACTATACTCGTTCGCAAAGACCTGAAGTCAATCTGGTGGTTCTTGATGCTCTAACTTACGCTGGTAATAGGGCAAATCTTGCTCATTACGAGGGGACTCCAGGCTTTACTTTTGTTCATGGCAATATTCTTGATACTTCCTTGGTGGAAACTCTGCTCATTGAAAACAATATTGATGCCATTGTTCACTTTGCTGCGGAGAGTCATGTTGATCGATCAATCACTGGACCATCAGCTTTTATCGATACAAATGTTGTAGGAACACATTCTCTTTTACAGGCAGCTAGGAAAGTATGGGAAAATGAACTAGATAAGCACCATTTTCACCATGTATCCACTGATGAAGTTTATGGCACCCTAGGCCCGACCGACCCTGCTTTTACAGAACAGACACCCTACGCACCAAACTCACCCTATGCCGCTAGTAAAGCAGCTTCGGATCATTTGGTGCGTGCATATCATCATACTTACGGGATGCCAGTTACAACGAGTAACTGCTCTAATAACTATGGTCCCTATCAGTTTCCTGAAAAACTGTTGCCGCTGTGCCTTTTGAATATTTTGTATGGCAAGCCTCTACCAATCTACGGGGATGGAAGCCAGATAAGAGACTGGCTTCACGTTGACGACCATAACGTTGGACTTTGGCTTATCTTAGACAAGGGCCGTCTGGGTGAAACTTATAACATCGGTGGACACAACGAATGGAAGAATCTGGACACAGTGCAACTGCTTTGTGAGCTTGTGGACGAGTGCTTCGCGATGGATACAACATTAATAGCACGTTTCACAAAAGCTCCCGCTAGCAAAGGAATGTCAAGCAAAGAGCTTATTACCTTTGTGACTGATCGCCCTGGTCATGATAGCCGCTACGCCATTGATGCTGGAAAAATTGGCACTGAATTGGGTTATAAACCAGTGAATAGTTTCCGTTCGGGTTTAGTAAGCACCATTCAATGGTACCTAACAAACGAAAGCTGGTGGCAAGTGCTCCGCAAAGTATAGTGGTATCAGATAAGTATATTTTTAGAATAAGATGAAATGATTTTGTGAGAGCTGAGTATGTACCGTAGTAAAATTTGACTTTACGGGCTAACTCCCAGAGTGAGATATTAAAAACATAAATTAGCTTTGGACCATAATTTATTATTCGCTGCGAAACTGTTATGCAATTCTTTAAAATTTTTATAGCTTATTTTTTTAAGTTGAGTGTTGTCTGCTTGCTGTCAGCGTTAGGTGCGTCTTGCGCTAGCATGGCGACCACATTGCAGAGTCTTACTCTGGAAGAATTGGTGGCTGAATCACGGTTGATTTTCATAGGTACTGTAGTTGGAAGGCACACTGAAATTGAAGGTCGCTTGGTATATACCTGGATAGATTTTGCGGTTGAAGAGCATGTTGTAGTTGGTCCAGGTGAGGAGGAAACTCAAAGACTAAGTCTACGCTTTTTAGGGGGAGAGCTACCTCAAGGTAAGTCTGTCTGGGTAGAGGAGACCTACATCCCAAAAGTTGGAGAACAAGCAGTTTGGTTTGTCGAGGAGACGGAAGCGCACATGGTGAACCCTCTCACTGGTTGGCAGCAGGGTGTATATCCGATCGAACAAAATCCCGAGGGTAAGTGGCTACTAAATTTGCAGGAACGCCCAGATATACTTCTACAGCTGCTACCAGAAGATCCCTTGCTAAGAAAACTTGTTGGTATGCGCGCCAGTGAAGATCTGTTAGCGGCAAACATGCGTGAGTATGAACGCTTCAGCCTTAGTGACTTTACAGCAGCTATTCGAGCTATCTATCAAAGACAAGGAGGTAGAACTACCTTGCAGGAGCAAATGCAGTGAAGAAAAAAACGCTCGCGTTGCTTGCTTTTTTAACTCTGATTACAGCTTTACTAGCTGGCTCTACCATGGCCTTCGTACTTTCTGGCGGGCGCTGGCCTACAGCACAAACAACATTTAAAATAAATATTCCAAATGGCCTTGCTAATAAAGACTTATGGAATAATGCCTTTATCGATGCCTTGGAGGCATGGAATCGAGACACCTTGTTCAGATTCCAATACAACGTGGTAGAAACCTCAGACCCCTGCACAGGTTATTCGAAAAACTCACAAGGCGAAGGCTTTCCATCAGGGAATGGAGACAACATGAACTCTGCCGGTTTCAAGGCAGACCTTTGCGGTAATAGTTTTGGTGGCACGGTGCTTGCCACAACTCTCACTTACAATGAACCAGGCACTTTAGGTTTTGGATATTATGTCGAAGCGGACATTGTATTTAACAGCGACTATGCTTGGCAGGTCTATTATGGAGATCTCAGACCTAACACGGTTGACTTTCGCCGAACCGCCCTGCACGAGTTAGGGCATGCCATCGGGCTTGGCCACGAAACAGAGCTTGATGCCATTATGCAGCCTAGGCTAGGGAATCTGGATAAACTAACTCCAGATGACATTGCGGCTGTTGCAAAATTATATGGTAAAACTGATGAGTGTGTTTTTGAGCCCGCTCGCTTGAATGAAACTCGTAATGACTTTCTCAACGAAACCGACTGTAGGGTGCAGGATTTGTACGGGCAGGGCAATGATGATTCTCTGGTGGATGCTTTAGAACTTAACTTGGCTGAGGCCACTGACTTACAGTTTTACCTTAGCTCAAACCAGTTTGATACCGTCATGTTACTGACCGATGCCAACTTGAGTGTGCTGGAAGTTTGGGATGATGATGTAGATTGTCGAGAACAAGAGAGTATGAGTTTACCAGCTGGAAGCTACTATCTGCTGGTCAACACATATACGCGTTCTTTCAAATGTGGGGGTGTCACTGGGAAGTATTCGCTGAGCTTGTCTGACTCACCTTACCCATTGTTAGGGCCTGTTAAGTCATCAATAGACCCAACATTGGCTACTAAAACAGTAATCTCTGGTCATGCTAGGCTTAACAAGGGAAGCACTAACCAAAGCAGCTTTTCATCTGAAGACTTCATCACTATTGAAGCACGCTTTGATGTAGACCCCGAGCACTTAGGTGAACAGGGTCAAATATACGTGGTGGCGGTACTGGATGATGGTCGCCAATATATGAAACGGCTTAATGGGAATTTCATTATGTTTCCGGGCATTAAGAAGATTGAGCCAGCGTGGGAGGGTGAACTGACAGAAAAACAGCTCTTTACTGTGGTTAAAGGATTACAAGGTAAAGCAGCAGGCTTAGCAGGACGAGATATTCGCCTTTTTTTAGGGTACTCTCTGGCAGATAACCCCAGCGCCATTTATTACATAAAAGACCCTTTGCGATTCTCCATCTCTAAAGGAACAGTAAGTCCTTAAGTGTCCTCTAGACTTTACTGTGGTAGAATGCGAAAACTTTCGGGCTGACAAGCCAGTATGTTTGCGGGGGATTTACCTAAATTTCTGAGAGATTCTCAGCACTTTAGATCATCTTTGAATTTTCGAGAGGTATGGACGTGGGATTGATAAAGTTTCGCCATCAGATTGCTATAACAGTTGCCATTCTGGCGAGCCTTGGAACAGGGTTGGTCTTTGCTGACCGTGAGGATGATATTCGTGCCCGACTGCAACCCGCTGGCACTGTTTGTGTGATGGGTGAAGCCTGTGCCGCTGGTATTGGTGGTACTGCAGCGGCTGGTTTGGCAAAAGACCCTGAGACTGTCTATAACACTTATTGCAATGCTTGCCACGGGACCGGAGCAAACAATGCCCCTAAACTTGGCGATCAAGAAGCATGGGCCACAAGAATTGCAAAAGGTCGCGACACATTGATGGATCACCTTGTTAACGGTTTTAATAATGGGATGATGCCTGCTCGTGGACTGTGTGCTGATTGCTCGGATGAAGATCTTTCCAGTACCTTGGACTATGTCCTCAGCAAGGTTGAATAAAGCACACGACCTTAGCCCAATGAGAACTCTAACAGCTTGGCGTGCTATTAATTCTTTAACCATAATTTGACAGCACTCTTACTTGCTGTTGATGCACTCTAGTTAAAAGCATTCGAACTACTTTTGGCTAAAAAGAGGAAAGGTTTTCTCTGTCCATTTTAGTCGAACAGCATTTTCAATCGCGACAAGGCCTCCACCCCCCTCTCCTTATTTTTTTCAGGAGTCAAATCGCTGGGTCTACCCTCCCATTCAAGAAGCTCACCAGGTAGTTCATTCAAAAAACGGCTCGGTTCAGTGATGAAACTCTCACCGTAAGCTTTACGCTGACGGCTTAGAGTAAAAGTTAATTGCTCACGTGCCCGTGTGATTCCCACGTAAGCCAAACGTCTTTCTTCTTCTATGGTGTTCTCTTCTATGCTATTCCGGTGAGGGAGAATTTCTTCTTCCATACCCATAATAAATACCACGGGGAACTCTAGGCCTTTAGCTGCATGGAGGGTCATCAACTGGACCTTATTGCTTTCTTCCTCTTCATCCCGTTGCTCCAAAAGGTCGCGCAATAGCAGGCGATTGATAGCAGTTTCCAAAGTGGCATCGTGATCATCTTCCCTAGCTCTTTTGATAGATTGCTCTATAGAGTTAAGCAAGATCTCGACATTTTGCATAGCCCTTTCAGCGGCTTCAGGATTCTTAGCTTGTGAGTAAAGCCAATGCTCATAATGAATATCATTGATGAGTTCTCGCACAATCTCCACGCCACCGCCTTCGTCAACTAGGTGACGTTTTTTTTCCAGCCAGCTCGCAAAGTCTTTTACTCGCTGCTGCTGCTGAGAATTAAGATGCTCCTTTAAACCAAAATGGCCACAAGCTACACATAGACTGACGCCAGCGTTTTGTGCATATCTCGCAAGAGACTCCAGTAGGCTTGGGCCGCACTGACGTCGCGGAGTATTAACACAGCGCAGGAAAGCGTTGTCATCATCAGGGTTTAGTAGTAAGCGCAAGTAGGCCATCAAATCACGAATTTCTGTGCGGGAGAAAAAAGAAGTACCTCCACTCAGTTGGTAAGGAATCTGTTGAGCTTGTAGCTGGATTTCGAGCAGACGAGACTGATGATTACCACGATATAAGACTGCGAAATCAGCATACTGTCTTCTTTGTTGAGCTTTACCAAGAATAATTTCGGTCGAGATTCTCTCAACCTCTGCCTCTTCATTTGCACAGGAGAGCACTCTTATTGGTCCGCCATGACCCAGCTCGGACCAGAGTGACTTATCAAAAATATGAGCATTGTTGGAAATTAGTTTATTAGCAGCTTTAAGTATGGTGTTTGTAGAGCGATAATTTTGCTCTAATTTAATGATAGTTAAATCTGAGTAGTCTTGCTGTAACTGAACCAAATTTTCTGGCCGAGCACCACGCCATGAATAAATTGATTGGTCATCATCACCAACAACGGTAAGACAAGCTCTATCGCCCACCAACAATTTTACTAACTTATATTGCAACTGATTGGTATCTTGATATTCATCTACTAACAGATAACGAATCGCGCGTCGCCAGCGGTGCAGTACTTCTTCATTTGAACTGAGCAATTTCAGTGGCAATAAAATTAAGTCATCAAAGTCTACGGCATTATATGCTCGGAGAGATCTCTCATAGTGTTCGTACAAGCGCGCACCAAGAGCTTCATCTGGAGTTTCAGCATGAAGCATGGCAGTATCAGGGCCGACTTCTGCATCTTTCCATCGAGAAATCACACCGCTTAAGGCCGCAAGCAGCGCATCATCAATATTATCATCGCGCTGCATCAAGTCTTTCAATAAACTCTGACAATCTTGCTCATCGAAAATGGAAAAGTTTGGTTTTAAGCCAACCAGCTTTGGATGCTGTCTCAGTATTGTTAATCCCAGTGTGTGAAAAGTAGTGATTAGTAAGCCTTTGGTAGCTACGTTCAGTAACTTATTGATTCGTTCTCGCATTTCACTAGCAGCTTTGTTAGTAAAAGTCACTGCTGCAATTTGACAAGGTTGATATTCACAATGACTTATTAGCCAGGCTATTTTTTGGGTGATAACACTAGTTTTGCCAGAGCCAGCTCCGGCAAGAACAAGCAATGGAGAGCCAATGTGCTGCACGGCAGCACTTTGTTTGGAATTAAGATGCCACATCGGAGATTTAGACTTCTGCTAACATTGAGAGTTGAGTGGCATGTTAAGAGTTGTATCAGTTAATACAAGACTTGACATCCAATTAAGTATGAAAGTGCAGCCGATATCTGAAAAAATTTACTCACATCCAAAACTTAAAAAGGTTTAAATATTTCATATTTAAACAATTAGGGACCATGACTTAATTGATAAATCCAGTAAGTAAATGTTTTAATTAGTGAAATTAAGGAAAATGTGCCAGGCATTCGCAAAAAATACTGCACATTTTTTTCTTTTTTTTTTACATAAGATTGCCAAATCTCTAAAATATCTATATAAGAGTCACGGCAATCTTAAAAAGTTGCGCGTATTTGATTACTTTTCTAGAAGAAAGTTCCTTCTTTCGCCAAAATTTTGGCCAGATGGACTGAAAAGCTAATCAGTTTTAGCTGTGATCTCTCTTAGAGGTTAAACGAAGATCACAGATCCATAAATTACAAGGGGGTAATACCATGTTCTTGCCACGCAAGAGACTAGCCACAGCCGTTTTGGCTGCAGTGGCAGCTGTTCCTGCATCAATTCCAGCGATTTCTTTCGCTCAGAATGCTCAACTTGAAGAAGTAATGATCACCGCTACTCGTCGTCAAACTGACGTGCAAGACGTAGCCTTGGCGGTAACTGCAATCTCTGGTGAAGCACTGGAGTCTGCAAACATCGAAAACTTGGAAGATCTAACTGGTACGGTGCCAAATGTCCTTATTGCAGGGGGTAATGGTGGTACAACATCTGCATCTTTCTACATGCGCGGAATTCCAAACGTCGGTGCCTACGTTGATGGTATCTGGCAGGTTTCAAATTCTGGATTATTGACTCGAGAATTCGTTGAGCTAGACCGTGTAGAAGTACTACGTGGACCTCAGGGAACATTGTACGGTCGTGACTCCACTGGTGGTGCTATCCAGATTCACTCTAAAAAACCAGCTGCCGAGTTCGGTGGAATGGTTTCTATTAACACCGGTAACCTTGATCGTCAGGACGTAGTTGGCTCTATAGACATCCCGTTGTCAGACAACTTGCTGACCAAGTGGACCTTTGGTAACTACACTAATGATGGTTGGATCTACTCTAAAACTACTGGGGTTAACGGTGGTTGGATGGATGCCAAAACTTACCGTGCCGATATCCTTTGGATGCCAACTGAGGATTTAGAAGTTCGTTTAATCCATAGCAATGATAATCAGGTTGGTAAGCAGGCGCGTGTTCAGTACTCAATTGACTTTAGAAACGCAGCCTTCTTGGGCTATCAGGTAGGTATCGCGCAGGCTCACGATATTGCCTCTGGTGGTAAGTTCAACCCACAATATGCACAAGCGTGTGTAGGTGAACTTTCTTGCTGGGAGAGCCGTGTAGCCTCAACTACGCCAAACCGTCAGTCTCTCGAGCAGACTACTTTGCACGTTGACTACGACATAAACGAAAATATGCACTTCAAGTACATGTATGGCGATACCTACATGGACAATTCAGTGTTCAATGATTGGGGCGGTTCAGAGTTCAACTTCTTTACCAACTACTATGTAGATCTGACAAAAGTTGAGAGTCATGAGTTTCAGCTGACTGGTTCACTGTTTAATGACAGACTGGATTATGTTGTTGGCTATTACCAGTGGGATCAGAGCTTCAGAACAAGACAGCCTGAATATGCTAATGGTCAGTGGATTAACACTGGTTACTCTGGGCATCCTAATCCACAGGCATATAGTAACCAAGGTCAGCTACAGGTGCTGGATTATCAGACTGTGCTTGATCACCCAGTGTGTTCAATGACCCCAGCCGACTACGGATACCAAGATAAATTCCCCAACGGTTGGCCATTCCCATGTAACTGGTTATTTGGTGGGGGATGGATTGATGCGATGTGGCGTAACGGTAACAGTTCTGACCGTCTAAACGGCCAGCTGCAAGACGGTGACGCTATCTTCTTTGATGCTACCTTCTACATCAATGACAAGTGGGATGTTACCTTCGGTATGCGTGACCACGAGCAAACTAATACCACTCTCGGTCTTTCCACTGCTGGTTTGACTGCTCAAAAAATGAGTGGACAAATCGAGATGGCTCCAACAACCTGGGATGATGAATTCAATGACCGTGGTTGGGCACTTGCAGGTATCTTTGATTCTTCGACAGACTTAACATTCGGTGCTGAGACAATCCACCTGGCTACTACGTACGACTTCACAGACACAATCATGGGCTACGTCTCATACAATGAAGGCTTTAACTCTGGTGGTATCTCTCAGTACGAGGACAACGTTGGTCAGATTTCCATCAACTACTCACCTGAGATTATCGAGAACACTGAGATCGGTCTTCGTTCTGATTGGTTGGAGGGACAACTGCGTGCAAACGTTACTTATTTCCAGACTGATTGGGTTGGTATCCAGTACTTAGGTACTGTTATCGACCGTCTGACTGGCACTGAGTTAACTGAGCTTGTTCGTCAGAATTCGATGGACGGTGAGGCCAAAGGTCTTGAGGTAGAGTTGACTTACATGCCAACTGAAAACCTTACCCTTACTGCTAACTTGGGCTGGCTTGACACACAGTACATCCCATACGGTAAGACTGCCCATACTTCGAGTACAGCATTTGCGCGTGCGCCAGAGGAGACCTACAACTTCACGGCTGCTTATGACTTCCATTTAGATGGCGGTGCAATGGTTACTGCGCGTTGGGTATCTAATTACTGGGGAAGCTACTGGAGAGCTGATACTCTAGAGCTACGTCGTGACGCTCAAGGCTTTGACACTGTTCCAGATGGTGGGGATGTATGGATGCACAACACCCGCATAACCTACCTTCCGGGTCAGGGCGACTGGGAGCTTTCATTATGGGCTAACAACCTGACTGACGAATTCAACGTCAACTCTGGCTTTATGCACGGTGTATGGCAGTTTGACTTCGCTACAGTTGACCGTCCACGTGAGTATGGTCTGCAGTTCAAAATGCATTTCTAAGTATATGAGGGGAACCTGCCGCGCTTGGCATAGCAGAGCGTCTGGTAGGAGCACATGGAAGTGCAAAATGTGTCTGGGTAATAATAAAACCAAATACCCGAAAAAATCAGGAGGCTTTGCCTCCTTTTTTTATTACCCATTTTGTGATTTGGCCAATGTGATTCAGAGAATTTTTGGAAGCCTCTTAGGCTAATAATTGAGTATTTGCTTGAGATAATCTACCCAAAGCAGTGCTTAAAATTGTTTGCAACTGTTGAGAATCGAAAAAGTCTAAAAAATCCCAGTTAAGTTCAAGTCTAACATGACGTATGCAAGTCTATTACCGAGACGGCCAATTTGATGAAATGCTGAAACTTTTGTTAGGAACGAGCGCAAACAGAGAAGGTTATTCAGATAGTTCCTGAAGACGACGCTCTAGTTGTGCTAGTTTTGCTTCAGCTCGCTCTAGCTGTTTGGCTTGTGTAGAGAATTCCTCTCTGGAGATCACCACTTCGCCTAACTCTTGTTGTAGAAGTGCTCCTATTTCATTGAGTAGTTTGGTTTTGGTGTCGTGGGCTAGAGGTAATATCGATGTAATTTGCTCACCCAGTCTGTTAAAGAATTCTTTTCTCAGCATAATCTTGTCTCCTTGAAACAGTTTAGGTCATTGTGGCAGTTTGGGGAATGTAATTTTAACAACACTGGCTTATACTTAAAGCTGCAAGTTTAGAAAGACCTAGCGAGGATGCTGTCATGAAAATGATTACCGCCGTTATTAAACCCTTCAAACTCGATGACGTCAGAGAGGCCTTAAGTGGTATTGGAGTACAAGGCATTACAGTAAGTGAAGTCAAAGGTTTTGGTCGACAAAAAGGACATACAGAGCTATATCGTGGTGCTGAGTATGTGGTGGATTTTTTACCAAAAATGCGCCTTGAGATTGCTGTAGATGATGGCATGGTAGACCAAGTGATCGAAGTGCTCTGCAAGGCGGCTAACACAGGGAAGATTGGCGATGGCAAAATTTTTGTTCATAACCTCGAACAGGTCATTCGAATCCGTACAGGTGAAACGGGCCCCGAAGCAGTGTGATCTTTAGTCACAATATAAAAACTTTTACAGAGGGGAGTGGGACGTTTATTTGCAGAGGTGTCATGTCGAGTCTTTCCGGACTCTAAGTTTCCCATCTGGCTTGAAGGGCTGCCAATACAGCTACTGGAGCTGTTTCAGTGCGTAATATCCGCTTACCCACCGATAAAGCCTGAAAGCCTGCCGCCCTGGCTAGGGCAACCTCTCTGTCGCTAAACCCCCCTTCAGGCCCAACCAACAAATGAATATCATCCGTAGGAGCAGTAGCTGGCAGTGGCACTGAATCTCGATGATCACAGAGTAATTTGAACCCTACACCGATCGTTTCCAGCCAATTATTTAGATTCTGTGGCGCCATGATTAGTGGGACCCTAACGCGACCGCTTTGCTCACAAGCGCTAATGGCAATCTGCTGCCAGTGTTCGCGTCGCCTCTCCGCACGCACGGTATCAAGTTTGACTTCACTGAATTCCGTGAATAAAGGAGCAATACAACTAACACCTAGTTCAGTACTTTTCTGAACAGCGTAATCCATGCGTTCCCCTCTGGAGAGACCAAGACCCAGTAAAGTAGTAAGCGAAGATTCTGTTTGAGGACTTGAACATTCTCCCAACGAAATAGAGACTTGCTTCTTAGACACCTCTTGAATTGTGGCCGAAAATTCTTTGCCATTCCCGTTAAAAAGAATGAGCTGACTTCCCACAGCTAGACGCAACACTCTAGAAAGATAGTGTGAGCGCTGTTCATCCAAGATTATCACAGAGCGAATCTCAAGGGTTTGAGGGGTATAAAGACGAGATATCCGCATAGTCCTGTGGCCTCAATTGACTAGCATATGCGTAGATGGTTATTCAAGATGGCCGAGCTTAGCGCGTTTAGTCTTTAAATAGTGCTGATTGTGAGTATTTTCCCCCACAATAATGGGGAGGCGTTGACTCACCTCTATGCCCATGGCCTGTAAAGCGGCTACTTTTCTAGGATTATTAGTGAGCAGCTTCACAGAATTAACATGAATACTAGCCAGCATCTTTTCACAGATAGCATATGCACGTGCATCTTCAGGTAGGCCCAGATTCAGATTGGCCTCAACAGTATCGGCTCCCTCATCTTGTAAAGCATAAGCTTTAATCTTGTTAACTAGTCCTATATCTCTGCCTTCTTGACGTAAGTATATAAGCACACCACTTCCATTATCAGCAATTTGTGTCATGGCAGCTTCAAGTTGTGGGCCACAATCACAGCGTAAACTAAACAGTGAATCCCCAGTAAGGCATTCTGAGTGCACGCGACAAAGTACTGATTGAGAAGTATCCAATTCACCAAATACGAGAAGTGCATGCTCCTTGGCATCTTCAGTAAAGATAGTAATGGTAAACTCCCCAAAACGAGTAGGCAGTTTGGCTATAGCCTGAGGCGCAAAACTCACGGTAAGACTTGTCCTTTTAAAAGGGTGCAAGATTAACAGATATTGCCAAGAAAGCGCAGTTTCATGACGAATCTTTGCCCGTATTAAGCGATAATGACGAAAAGAATAATTAATACTTAAGCAAATTCTCAAGGCAGCCTCATTAACAGGAAATTTCGGTGAAACTCACAGATCAACAAGTAGATAGTTCACTTTTTCAGAAGGGAGGCAAAGCAACCGAAAGGCCAAGAGATCTACCCCATGATACTGAGATCGCCGTGATTGGGGCGGGCATGGCAGGGTTGACCGCTGCACTTGCTTTAGCAGATCTTGGTTTGCAAGTTAGCCTCTTTGATGAAGCAGAGTTACCCTCATTAGCGCCTATATACGAAGCACGGTTGGAGTCTCCATTTTCAAACCGTGTTTCTGCCTTAACCTTAGCCTCTAGGAATTTGCTAACCCGACTCGGAGTATGGCAAGCCGTAGAGAAAGTGAGAGTGGAAGCCTACTTACAAATGCGAGTTTGGGATGCGCTGGGAAATGGTAGCATTCATTTTAGTGCCGATGAGGTGCAAGCAGATGCACTAGGGTATTTGGTTGAGAACAATATTATAGTTGCCGCACTGGCAGAGAGAGCTAGATCAATGCCAAATGTCTGCATTAGAAGTGATAACAGATTACAAGATATTCAGCGTGATGAAGATAAAAAGCTAGTACTTACTTTTTCTAAAAAAACAGGAGAATATGTTAAATTTAGATCCACCTTGGTGGTGGCTGCTGATGGCGTGAACTCCAGGGTTAGGGCATGCATGGATTTCAAAACTCGCAGTTGGAGCTATGGGCAAAATGCACTTGTTTGCACCGTGCGCTGTTCTAAACGACACAACCACACAGCATGGCAAGTATTTTTACCTACCGGCCCACTTGCACTATTGCCGCTACATAGACCGGGTGATAAAAGTGACAACTGCTGCTCGATTGTTTGGAGCTGCGACACAGCATTAAGTGAGGAACTTATTAACTTATCATCTGCTGGGCTTGCATTTCGGATACAACAGGCTGTTGAAAACTGTTTGGGTGAGATAGAAGTGCTAGACACCCCAGCAATTTTCCCTTTATTGCAACAACATGCGATCGACTATGTACAAGAGGGTGTTGTGTTGGTAGGGGACGCTGCACATAGTATTCATCCCCTTGCAGGGCAGGGGATTAACTTGGGTTTCGCTGATGTTGCATGTTTGCAGCATACTCTCGACGAGGCTAAGAAGAATAATAGAGAGCTAAACTCTATCAGAGTGCTGAGCAGCTACCAGAGACGAAGAAAGCCGGAAAATCTGGGTATGATGGCCTTGATGGAGGGATTCAAAAGAGTCTTTTCTACCTCTGATTTTTCATCATCAATGGATTTAGAGGTGCAAAGTAGAGGAATTTTGTCTAATTTTTTAACCCGCTTTGCCCCAACAATGATCTACTTAAGAAATTTAGGTTTACGATCTACCAATCAGCTTATCCCAATCAAGCATCGTCTTCTGAGGCTAATGTTAAAAGATTCCTAAGAAAAAATTGGACAACTATTAGTTTTTTCGATGCGGCCAGCTTAGACATTTTCATAACCCAAAAACGGGAAAAGAGAGACTTGCAGACTTAAATGATAATAATTATCATTAGCACTCAAGTGAGTTGATAATTCAGCCACCAAATACTACCAGAGTGCTTTAGGTTTCCAGGAAAAAATACGATGATGAAGTCAGCAATATCTCAACTGACCAAATATAGCTTGAACTTAGGTGTTCTTGCACTTGTTGCTTGCGGCAATCAGAACCAAGTAAATGAAGGCGAAATAAAACCAAAGGAAAAATACACACTACCCGTAGTTGTTTATTCTTCGCGACAAGAACATCTGATTAAGCCAGTGTTTGATCGTTTCACTGAGGAGACTGGAATTGTAGTGGAATTCCAAACAGGCGAGGAGGGTCCTTTAATAGCTCGACTTGATGCAGAAGGTGAGGATACTTTCGCAGACATACTTTATACGGTGGATGCAGGTAATCTTTGGCATGCTGGGCAGTTGGGCCTGTTGCAAGCTTATACATCTGAAACTATCAATAAAAACATCCCAGCCCATCTGCGTGATCCTAAAAATGAATGGTTTGGCTTTAGTGTTAGAGCGCGCACCATCGTGTACTCCACTGAGCGTGTGGACCCCAACGAACTTTCCACCTATGAAGCTTTGGCAGATCCTACTTGGCAAGGCCGACTTTGTTTGCGCACTAGTAAAAAAGTGTACAACATGAGCCTGGTAGGCACACTTATAGAAAGATTAGGCGCTGACAAAGCAAGTCAAATTGTCTCTGGTTGGGTGTCAAATTTAGCCACTGATGTTTTCAGTAGTGATAGTCTACTGATCCGAGCAATCGCTTCAGGTCAATGTGATATAGGAATAGTTAATACTTACTACCTTGGTCAAGAACAACAGGCTAACCCCGATCTACCTGTGGCAATTTTTTGGGCCAACCAAGACACAAGTGGAGTGCATGTAAATGTAAGTGGTGCTGGATTAACTACCCACGCCAAAAATCCAGAGGCGGCAATGAAGCTACTAGACTGGCTGGCTTCGAAAGAACCCCAAAGGATGTTTTCTGAGCTGAATTTGGAGTTTCCTGCCAACCCTAATGTGGTCGCCGACCCTCTCGTGCAAAGCTGGGGAGAGTTCCGTCAGGACGAACTTAATGTAGAGGCAGCAGGAAGACGTCAGGCTGAAGCCGTGATGCTGATGGATAATGCGGGATATCATTAATGTATAGAGGGCTTAGGTTTCTCTCTCCCTGGACGCTCAGTGGGATCTTGCTGGCGTTGCTAGTTGTTTTCCCTATCTTGCTCCTTGTTTGGCAATGGGGCACTTTAACGAGTGTAGAGATCTCTATCTGGGAGCATCTGCTCGAAGCCAAAATACTCCGTTTGACAATAAATACATTACTACTTGTTTTAGGTGTTGGTGTCTTGACTGCCGTATTGGGTACAGGGCTTGCTTGGTTAGTCACAATGTGCGAATTCCCCGGACGACAGTGGTTAGAATGGGGACTTATGTTGCCTTTGTCTGTTCCAGGTTACGTAATGGCTTTCGTTTATCTGGCACTTTTCAACTATTCTGGCCCTGTTCAATCGCTGCTCCGAGATTGGTTCGGGAGTAGTCATTGGTTTC
Source organism: Enterobacteriaceae bacterium (assembly GCA_038125665.1). Lineage (GTDB taxonomy): Bacteria > Pseudomonadota > Gammaproteobacteria > Pseudomonadales > Pseudohongiellaceae > CAILUG01. The sequence goes on along the minus strand of JAYPEI010000018.1, from coordinate 21,566 downwards.
CCTCTGTCCAAAGTGCCCCCGGGGTAATATTGGTTTTGTCACTTGCGCTCTACCCTTATGTTTATATGTTGGTTCGAGCGGCTTTTTTAAGTCAGGGACGTCAATTAATGGACGCGGCGAGATGCCTTGGGCAATCTCCTTGGCAAGCATTTATGCGAGTCGCTGTTCCAGCTGCTAGACCAGCTATTGCTGGTGGTGTTGCTTTGGTGTTGATGGAGACCTTGGCTGATTTTGGAGCTGTATCAGTTTTCAATTTCGATACTTTCACAACCGCTATTTATAATGCCTGGTATGGACTTTTTAACCTCGCAGTTGCCGCTCAGTTAGCCACGATATTAATGCTGTTTGTGACTGTCACTTTGATGCTTGAAACTTACAGTCGTCGGGGGGCTAGGTATTACAGCACCAGAGTACATCGTCCTCAGCGATATAAATTGATAGGTATGAGAAAGTGGATTGCAATATGGACTTGCCTGAAAGTCATTGGCTTTGCTTTTATTCTACCCTTAGGGCAGTTGGTATATTGGTTGTCTAAGACTGGTCTAGGCGAAATTGATAGTCGTTACCCTGACTTCCTTGGCCATACCTTAGCACTGGGGTTAATTGCAGGGGTTATAACTACAGTGGTGGCATTACTGCTTGTAGTAAGCAAGCGTTTTTCAAGTAATTCGATATTACTTAACTTGACCCAACGACTTGCTACTTTAGGATATGCCTTACCTGGATCTGTATTGGCAGTAGGAATATTGCTTAGTCTTAGACTAATAGAGAGGACGTTTGAGCCAATTATTGGCTTACGAGGTATGCTTATTGGTACAGTAGTTGCCTTACTTATCGCCTATTTGGTGCGCTTTCTTGCCGTAGCCCATGCCCCCGTAGAAGCTGGAATAAATTTTATTCGTCCCGTATTAGTAGAGGTAGCGCGAACCCTGGGGACGCATCCAATAACACTATTACGTCGCATCTACATACCTCTGCTTCGCCCCGGTTTACTGACAGCACTCATTCTGGTTTTTGTTGATGTAATGAAAGAGATGCCAGCAACATTGATTCTACGTCCCTTTGGCTGGGATACCCTAGCCGTCCGTATTTATCAGATGACGGCTGAGGGGCAATGGGAGCGAGCAGCTCTACCAGCAGTGACACTACTAATAATAGGACTTATACCAGTGCTCATGTTGATTAAGAGTACTGCGGTTGAGACAAGCTCACACAAATAGGACCTGCATTCACCTGAAACTGCTTCATTGGCTTGCGTGAACTCAGGGTCTTGCCTAATATCAGTCATAAGATAAATAAATTAGCGTTTGCAGGAAAGTTTGAGCGCCCCGTCTGACACTTGAGCGCCCTCTCTCCTGGCCTGTCCCGCTTTCTTTGGGTCACTAGCTTCTGGGTCTCTAGCACCTTTGGAGGTGATTCAGCAGGAATACTTGGGAAAGCAGGCCACAGCGAGCTGTAAAAAAATAGGATAACCATACGTGATAGATGCTGATGGATTCAGACCCAATGTTGGTTTGATTATATTTAATGATGAGGGCAAGCTTCTTTGGGCAAAACGAGTAGGCCAAGATGCGTGGCAGTTTCCTCAAGGTGGGATTCAAGTTAATGAAACACCGCAAGAGGCTGCTCTGCGTGAACTTCATGAAGAGATAGGTCTTGGTCCTCATGATGTAGAGATAATCGCTAGCACGCAGAGATGGTTACGCTATCGCTTACCATCCCATTTAGTTCGTTATCGGTCTCCTCCTGTATGTATAGGCCAGAAGCAACGCTGGTTTTTGTTACGAATGCGTGCAGATGTCAGCAAAATTCGATTCGATTGTGGAGATAAACCAGAATTTGAAGGTTTCAAGTGGATAGACTATTGGGAGCCTCCCGAAAAAGTGGTCTCTTTCAAGCGTAAAGTGTATCGCAGGGCCCTTGAGGAATTACAGCAATCGATGCAACTTGCACTCGATAATCCAGCTATCTGACGGAAAAAATAATGCTCGACAGTCTGCGTAGTATCATTCAAGAGGTTAGCACTGCAGAGGACTTACGTGCCACGCTAGATATTTTGGTAAATCGCGTAAGTGCGGCTCTTGATACAGAAGTGTGTTCAGTTTATATGCTGGATACAAACACTAACCGCTATGTCTTGATGGCAACAGAGGGTTTAGATTCAGCGGCAGTTGGAGTTGTTTCACTAGCCCCAGAGGAAGGGCTAGTAGGTTTGGTCGCAGAAAGAGCAGAACCGATTAATTTAGCTGACGTTTCAACTCATCCACGCTTTAGATATCTGCCAGAAACGCGTGAGGAGGCATTTTCCTCGTTTCTAGGCGTTCCAGTTATTCATCACGGTGATGTTCTGGGTGTTCTGGTGGTTCAGCAGCAAGAGACTCGAGATTTTGATAGCGAACATGAGGCTTTCTTAATTACTCTTTCTGCTCAGCTCGCAGGTATTATTGCACACGCTCTAGCTAGAGGCTCAGTTTTAGAACTCACTCTTACTGGAGAGCGAAGAGTTGATAACCACTTTTCTGGAGTAGCTGCCTCGCCCGGTGTTGTCATAGCATCGGCAATAGCATTAATTCCTGAAGCCGACCTAAATGCCGTCCCTATGCGTCGGGTGAAAGATGTTAAAGGAGAAATCGAGTACTTTAATGAGTGCTTAGAAAATGTTCGTCAAGATATCAACGAACTTAAGTTTAAGATCCGTAACCAACTACGCCCAGAAGAACGAGAGTTATTTGATGCCTATTTACATATGCTCAGTGATGATTCTCTTGGCGCCGAGGTAGTAGCTCTAATCGAGCAAGGTAACTGGGCGCAGGGTGCCTTGGCTAAGGTTGCCCTATCATACGTGGCCTCAATGGAACGTATTGAAGATGCCTACTTGAGAGAACGTGCGACAGATATCAAGGATCTTTGTATTCGCGTTCTCTCATATTTGCAGTCTAGGCAGAAAAAAGAACGTATTTTCCCTAACCGTTTTATTCTGATGAGTGAAGAACTCTCTGCGGCGTCTCTGGCAGAGGTACCTCGTGAAAATCTAGTTGGGCTAATTTCGAGTAAGGGTTCAGAGCATTCACATGTTGCCATTTTGGCTAGGTCTATGGGTATTCCAGCCGTTATGGGAATCAGCGAACTTCCCTTAGCTGAACTGGATGGTGAAGAGCTCATTATTGATGGTTACAACGGTAGACTCTTCAGCAACCCCTCGGATGAAACGCGACGTCTTTTCGAGGAGATTGTTAAAGAGGAAGTCGAGCTTAGCGTAGGGCTAGCCAGTATTAAAGAGTTACCCACGGAAACACTGGACGGTAAGCGTATTGAGCTATGGGTAAATACGGGTCTGATCACTGATGTTTTGCGCTCACTTGAGCGTGGCGCAGAAGGGATCGGCTTGTTTCGAACAGAAGTACCATTTTTATTGCGCGAAAGTTTCCCAAGTGAACGTGAACAAACCATTATTTACCGTGAACAATTAGAGGCATTTCATCCTAAATTAGTCACTATGCGCACTCTCGATATAGGAGGTGATAAGCCACTGCCATATTTTCCAATTAAGGAAGATAATCCCTTTTTAGGTTGGCGTGGAATTCGTGTCAGTATGGATCACCCTGAACTTTTTTTAACTCAGGTGAGAGCCATGATTCGTGCGAGTGAAGGCTTAGACAATTTGCAGATACTATTGCCCATGGTAAGTCAGATTCCTGAAGTAGATAGAGCTACAAGGTTAATTAGGCGTGCCCATGCAGAGCTCGTTGAGGACGGACTCAAGGCGAGCATACCAAGCATAGGCGCCATGATAGAAGTACCCGGTTTGGCTATGCAGGTAGATCAACTTGCAGGTCGCGTAGATTTTATTTCAGTTGGTTCCAACGATCTGACACAATACACACTGGCTGTGGATAGGAATAACCCTCAAGTTTCTGCGCTATTTTCTACCATGCACCCAGCAGTTTTGAGATTACTAAATAATATAGCAGATGCAGCTCAAAGGCACGGTAAGAGTTTGTCAATCTGTGGTGAAATGGCCGGTAATCCAGTGGCAGCTGTCTTACTGATGGCGATGGGCTACGAAGTGTTATCAATGAACGCTAATAACCTTTTAAAAGTAAAAGCTGTTATTCGCAGTATCTCTCTAACCCAGGCAAAAGAATTATTAGAAGCAGTCCTTCAGAAAGAAGATATACAGGCTGTTAAAGTTTTTATGGATCATGAACTAGAAAAAGCTGGGGTTAACCGACTCCTACGATCGTTACAGAATAACTAATATGATTGATTATCCCAGAATTGATCCCGTTGCTGTGAGTATAGGGCCTCTACAAATACATTGGTATGCGTTAAGTTACCTCTTAGGTTTTTATTTGGCTTGGTGGTTAGGTGTACAGCAAAGTAAAAAACCCTCTACTGTACTTAACAGGCAACAGGTGACGGACCTTATTACGAACGCCATGTTGGGAGTCATCCTTGGTGGTCGAATTGGTTATGTGATGTTCTATGATTTTAAAGATTTTCTTGTAGACCCGATTATCTTGTTCCAAGTTTGGAACGGTGGGATGTCATTCCATGGGGGGTTTCTCGGAGTTCTAGTTGCCCTAAAACTATTTGCGAGAAGCCACAGCAAAAGCATGGTATCACTGTTTGATTTTGCTGCACCTCTTACACCACTGGGGTTATGTGCTGGTCGAATTGCCAACTTCATCAATGGTGAGCTTTGGGGTAGAACTACAGACGTTTCATGGGCTATGATTTTTCCAGCCGATCCTAGTGGGCTTCCTCGACATCCATCGCAATTATACCAAGCAATGGGCGAGGGATTATTTTTGTTTTTAGTGCTGTATATTTTTACAAGAAAACCACGACCACCATGGGCAGCCTCCGGGATTTTCTGTCTAGGTTACGGTGTGCTGCGCTTTCTAGCAGAATTTTTTAGAGAACCAGATTATGGCATAGGCTTCGTGTTGTTCGACTTTTTTACCAAGGGGCAATTATTATCTGCACCCATGATTCTGGCTGGATTAGTGATGCTAACTTACAGCTATAAGATTAAAAGGTAAACAACGTCTACTAGCCTAGTTTTTATACTTAGCAGCTTTGACAAGCGGAGAGAAAGGCTTTTTAGCTAATGTATTGGCACAAAAGGACAGCAATTAATGAGACAGTATCAAGATCTGCTTCAACTCCTTCTCGCAAAGGGCGCTGAGAAAGGAGATCGCACAGGTACCGGTACCTTATCGATTTTTGGTCATCAAATGCGCTTTGATTTGTCAGAGGGCTTTCCTCTACTTACAACTAAGAAACTTCACATACGATCAATCATTTATGAGTTATTATGGTTTCTCAATGGCGATACCAATATAAAATATCTAAAAGACAATGGCGTTAGTATCTGGGATGAATGGGCGGATGAAAATGGCGATCTTGGTCCCGTCTATGGCAAACAATGGCGAGCTTGGCCTGGAAAAGACGGCGACACTATTGATCAGATTACCAAGGTTTTAGCAGGGATTCGCCATAACCAAGATTCCCGTCGGCATTTGGTTGTTGCCTATAATCCAACTTTTGTTGACGAGATGGCCTTGCCTCCTTGCCATTCACTGTTTCAGTTCTATGTGGCCAAAGGTAAGCTATCTTGCCAGCTCTATCAGCGTTCTGCAGATGTTTTTCTTGGTGTTCCGTTTAATATAGCATCCTATGCACTCCTTACCTACATGGTGGCACAACAATGCGATTTGCTTCCGGGAGAATTCATATGGACTGGCGGTGATACTCATCTCTACCTTAACCATCTGGAACAGGCTAAGCTACAGTTAACTCGTGACCCCTTGTCTCTACCAAAATTAAATATTAGGCATAGAGCGCAGGACATATTCAGTTATGCTTATGAAGATTTCGAGATCGTAGGCTATGAATCTTATCCACACATTGCTGCCCCAGTGGCTATTTAATTTTGGAACAGAAAAAAATAATGTCTCAACCAGTTATTAGCATGATTGTCGCTATGGCAGAGAATCGAGTCATAGGGTTGAACAATGCTATGCCTTGGCACTTACCGGAAGACTTACGGTATTTCAAGCAAGTCACGTTGAATAAGCCTGTTATCATGGGACGTAACACGCTAGAGTCAATCGGTAAGCCTTTATCTCAGCGCGAAAATATCATTGTGAGTAGAAATCCTGCATATTCAGTTGCTGGAGCTAAAGTGCTCAACTCCCCGATAACCGCTTTAGATTATGCTGTGTGCATGTTGGCAACTCGCGCAGACACTGGTCAGCAAGAAGACACGTCAACTATGACAGAAATTATGGTTATTGGCGGCGCCCAACTCTATGCGGAACTATTTCCGCAAGCACAGCGGCTCTATCTTACGGAAGTAAAGGCAACAATCCATGGAGATGCTTATTTCCCAGAATTTGCAAGAGAGGAGTGGCGAGAAATAGCACGCGAAGAACACAAGGCTTGTGAAAGAAACCCTTATGACTACGCGTTTGTAGTATTAGAACGAAAAAATTCCAATAACGACTCTTTTAGCTATCAGGAAAGTGACTAATGCGTCCTCAAATTCTGCAAAGAGATGATACTAAAGAATTTTTCTCGGAAGAAAAATGTTTTATCAATGAATTGTCTAATAGTATTGCTGATACAGAGGTGTCCATTGCGCAAGCTCGAGTACTTGTGGATGAGGTAACTCGCTGGCATAAGCTAGAAGGTGTTACTGAGCGTTATGTGATTTTATCTGGTACAGGACGTGTTGAACTTGCAGATTTAGATCCACGAGATGTACAAGCTGGTGATGTGGTCATAATTCCACCTGGCTGTCCTCAGCGCATTCGTAATACAGGTCATGAAGATTTAGTTTTCTTAGCCATTTGTAACCCACCTTTTAGCCAAAGCAAATATCTAGACATAGATCCGAATTAAATTAAAAGACTTGATGATGGGAGTTTAATAATGATAGCCAATATGATAAAGATATGCTTACAAAGCAAGATTTTTCTCAGTTATAGCCAGAGCAATAAACTCTGTAGCTTTCTTTTCACCATTCTGGGCTTTTGTGTGATGGTCTCGGTACAAGCTCAAGAATATCAACCTGGTTACGGTGATGATAGAGCAGAAATTGAAGACTTAATGTCTCGCTATACCTTTGCGATGGATTGGAAAGATGCAGAAGCTTATGCCTCAGTATTTGCTGAAGATGCAGTTCTCGATTGGGCCAGAGGTGAAATCCACGGCAAGGCAGCTATCCGTAAGTTTATGGAGGATGGAATTTACAACTTGAGTCGTGATGCTGAAGAAGCACAGTGGCCTGCAACGACTCGTCACTTTATCGCAAATAAAGCTATAAAAATTGAGGGTAATAAAGCTAAAGCAGTAACCTACTGGTTTCAAGTGAATAACAATTCTGCTGATAGATCTGCAGCATATGGCTTGTTTGGGCACTATGAAGATGAGTTAGAAAAATTTAATGGTCGTTGGTTATTCACTCGACGAGCTATTTATAACGAGGGCTTACAGCACCGTAGTAAGGCTGGTGGTGAAAACCCGGCGTGGTAGTTGGAGGTAAAATCAAACAATTCATAGAGATGCCAGTGACTGTGTTGCTGGTATTACTCAGCAGAAAGCTGTTTGATAAACCAGTGCCCTCGTTCACCTGCTAACATTTGTTGGATTGCTGGCAGGGCACCTTCTAATTGACTGGGCAGCGTCCATGGCGGATTAAGCATCAACATGCCGCTTGCAGTCATACCATACTCCGGAGAGTCAGGCTCAATACCAAGCTCACATTGCCATAAATTCCTGATACCTGCTCTTAGCAATTGACCACATAATTTCTCTATACGTTGGCGCTTAACTACGGGATACCATAACAACACTGTGATGCTACGCATCCGGTATTGTAATTCAGGTAAAAGCTTTGCACAGCTGGACCAGTCAGACTCTAGTTCATAACTTGGATCTACCAGTATCAGCGCGCGCTTTTGTATAGGAGGAATTAAAGATAACACAGTTTGATAACCGTCAGCCTGAAGGCAGCGAACTCGGCGGTCACGTGAAAAATAAGACTGTAGAAGAGTAAAGTCGGCAGGGTGAAGTTCAGTGCAAGTTAAGTGATCATGCCGACGTAATGCTTTCGCTGCAAGCCAGGGAGAGCCGGGGTATTGACCTTTCGCAACGGCTGTAGCAACTGAGTCTTTGTACACCTGTAAAGATATTCTACCGGCCTGCGTACACTGTAAGAATAAGGCATCCCAATCTATTCCCTGTATACCTTCTTTAGCCTCGCCAGTCTGTTTGGCCCATTGACTGCCTAGTGAGTAATAACCCGATCCGGCATGGGTATCCATAAACAAAACCGGAGCATCTTTTATTATTATGTACGCCAGCGTGTTCGTAAGTATCAGGTGTTTAAGAACATCGGCGAAATTACCGGCATGAAAGCTGTGACGATAAGAAAGCATAAGAAGATCTATCAATGAGAAGAAATTGATTTTAACTCATAGCATCATAGCCCTGAGCTCCTGCTTTGCCTATAATCAAAGATCTAAATTCCACCCTAAATTTAATAAGGTAAGCCCGTGCCAATAAATCTGGAAAAAATTAAAGCTATCGATGTTCACGTTCATGCTGAAGTAAGTTGTCACGACCCAGAAGATCCCGTCATGGGGAAATTCTTTGATGCAGCAAGTGCCTATTTTGGTGCAGACCGTCGTCGCCCCACTATTCCAGAAACAATTGATTTTTACCGAGAGCGTGATATAGCCTTCTGTATGTTTACGGTGGACTGTGAAGCAGCTCTTGGTGCTAAACGAGTTAGTAACTACGAAGTAGCCGAACTGGCGGCAGAGCACAGTGATATTGTTATACCTTTTGCTTCCATTGATCCACATAAAGGTGCCATGGGGGCGCGCGAAGCAAGAGATTTAATTGAAAACCATGGTGTCAAAGGGTTTAAATTTCATCACATTATGCAGAACTGCGACCCTGCCAATAAGATGGCTTGGCCTATTTATGAAGTGATAAATCATTACAAGCTCCCTGCTATATTCCATACTGGACACTCAGGAATGGGGACAGGCCTACCTGGAGGTGGTGGGGTCAAGCTTAAATACGGCCAACCTATGTTAATTGATGAAGTAGCTGCTGAGTTTACCGATATGAAATTTATCTTGGCTCACCCTTCTTGGCCTTGGACAGATGAAAGTCTATCGATGGCTCTGCATAAGACCAATGTCTTCATAGATCTCTCAGGCTGGATGCCTAAATACTTTCCACCCCAGATTGCACGATATGCCAATGGTCCCCTGAAACATAAAATGATGTTTGGTTCTGATTTTCCCCTGATTAAACCTGAGAAGTGGTTAGAACAGGCTAAAGAAATTGGCTTTAAAGAAGAGGTATTGCCTCTCATCATGAAGGATACCGCGGCCAAAGTGCTTGGTCTGAAATAATTAGAAATACTAAGACAGTGGAGTAATTATGAAAAAGCTTTTTGTTGCTGTTGGAACTATCCTTGTTGCTATGGCAACAAAGGCTCAACCCGGAGCATTTAACCCACCAGAGTTAGCGTGTGGCATTGATGGTGAAGTTGAAATGCTCTGTGGTACTCGAGCTCCAGAGGATTTTGAGGTTACACCCGATGGTCGATATCTGTTGATAGCCAACTTTGGTGAGGGTGATGACTTTGGTCTGGATATTTTTAATTTAGAGACTAGTGAGTTCAGTGAGCTTACTCACATCGATAAGCTACAGGCGGGTTGGGGAGACGCTCGTTGTATGCAGAGTATTGGAGATCAAGTGGTTCCTCATGGTTTGTCACTTGTCCAACGTAGAGATGGTGCTTGGCAATTCATGGTGGTTAATCATGCTGTCAGAGAATCCATGGAGATGTATGAACTAATAGAAGCTGAAGACACATGGGCTTTAGAATGGCATGGTTGTGTTTTTGCAGAGGAGCCCTATAACGACGTAGCAGGTTTGCCAGACGGAAGCTTTATTGCTACACGCCCTCAAGCTATTCAGCGAGAAGGTCAGGATCTCTTTGGAGGAGAGCCTACTGGTAATGTTGCTGAGTGGAGCGCAGGTGGTGGTGAGACGGTTTTGCCTGGAACAGAAATAGGCTATCCCAATGGTGTCTTGGTAGATAGTGAGGCCGATTTTGCTTACATCAGTGGCTGGACAACACGTGATTTTCATAAATATGACTTAACTTTAAAAAAAGAAATTGGTCGAGTTGACTTGGGATTTATGCCAGATAATCTCACTTGGACTCAAGATGGTAACATCTTGGCGGCAGGAATAATGAATGTTCAAGGTAATTGCCCAGCAGACTCAGATAATCCCTGCCTTCAACGCTCAGTAGTCAAACAAGTAAATCCTGTCAACCTCGAAGTGACTGAAGTATTCGACAGCAATGGCCGTGCGTTGATTAATGGAACTTCTGTTGCGATAGAAGCAGTTGGTAATATCTACGTAGGCTCATTCCAGGGGACAAGAATGATTCGTTTCCCGCGTCCCTGATAACTTTTCCTAAGTTGATAAGTCAGTATCCAGCAGAGACAGAAGCAAACTTCGCTGCGAGGTGACAAGAATCCACCTCCAGCGAAATCTCATCATCTAGATATGACCCACTTTCCACTGAGTTATAATCTAGCCAATCTTGATAAGACTGCACCATTGCCTTAACTCGCTCAACAACTAACATAGAAATTGCATCTTCATTAATTAAAGTTGGCTCAAAATTTTCCAAGAGAGCTGTTTCAATCTGCAAAGCATTACCTATAAATAAATTGGCTTCGTTACGGTAAGAAGACGACATCTGAGGTGAGACAACTGAAGCAAGGGAAGATAATGTCATTGTCAATGCAGTACAACGTGACATAACCGTTGAGAGTAAAATTGGGTCTGAGTTGCCTAAGCTATTTACCAGTAACTCTGCTATGGTTGGCCATTCAGGTTTATCAGCGAAAGCCTGTGAAGAGCATACATAAAAAATAATTAACAGGGTTAAAAAAAATCTTAGGATAGCTTGGGTTATGTGACGTATAAACTTAATGACATTATTTTTGAGCCTGTTGGTGAGAAGCAATATCAGCCACATGATTGTCCCTTTAAAGGAATAGTGATACTTGAGGAAAAAATAGAATTCATATTGCATCAAGAGTAGCTACTTTCTTCTGGTGAGCTTGTAAATTGGCTCTCCAGAGTAAGCCCATTCCCACTACGAAAACTAGACCTATAAGTTGCAACATCTGTGGATTTGTAAGCTTATCTTCTAAAAAAGCAAGTGACCCAGCTCCAGCAGAACGACCTACATTTATCCAAGCCATATACAGAGCAAACTGAGTAGCAGCAACCTTTACCCAACATAGATTCATGTGCACCGCAATAAAAGACACAAACCCTCCTTGATAGAGAAAAGCTTGTAAAAATCCAATAGAGACCAAGAAAGGGATACTCTCCCAAGCACCGGGGAAGGAACCAACGACAAAGGCAAGCAAGGCATAACCCGCAAGAGAGAGCATGTAAAGCGTTTTAACGCCCACTTTATCGATGAATAGGCCCACTAACAGTCCACCGAATGCAGCTAGTAAGCTAGCGAGAGAGGTAAAAGAAGCATAATCGGTACTACTAAAACCAAGATCTTGCACTACAATGACGGGCGCTAAAGTGATCCAAAAACCATCAGCGTAACGGAAAATAAAAGAAACTCCCATAAGTAATATAGAAGCTGGTAATAATAGAACTCGACTCAGATTAACAATGATTTCTCGCCAGCTGCTGGGTTGCAGAGCCAGCGAACGTGTAGTGGGTGCTCCTTCTGTCCATGGTAAGAGTTTTTCACCATCGCGCTCTCTCACCGCAAGAGACCATGCAAGAATAAAACTAAATCCTAGAGCTAAAAGTAAGCTTACACCAATCATTCCGTGACTTTTTATTAGAAAAGCGGCAGCAGCTCCCGCACCAGAAATACCAACAACTTGACCAAGTGCCATAAAAGCATTGGCTCGTCCCTGCTCCTCAACTGGTAGCACATCGATGGCCATGCCATCCACAGCAACATCTTGTGTCGCTGCGAAGACATTCAACAAAAAGCATAGCCAAGTGAGAAGACGAAGATCATTTAGGCCCTCAGGAAAAAAAGCAAAGGTTAACCCAGTGAAAACTAGGCCCAACTGGGTGAGAATTACCCAAGGGCGTCTTCTTCCCATAGCAAGAAAATTGAAACGATCCATGAGTGGGCCTGCGATTAATTTGAAGCTCCAAGGTAGAGAAGCTAAAGCGATAAAAGCACCAATTTCACCAGCCGATGCGCCATTTTCCGCAAGAAAAGCCGGAATGGCATAAGAAACCAATCCAAAAGGTAAACCCTGTGCAATGTAGAAAACAGTGAATGATAAAAAGCGCAAACCACGCTGCTCAGCCAGAATCGCTTTCATGCTTTCCCCTCTTGTTAGTTTTTATTCTATGAGCATACACTTAAATAGTGCTACTTGTCCGTATCTTGTAAGACTAAGTATTGCATGCTCTAATCCCTGTAATGCATAACTTTCCTAGACCAAAAACGCCAACCGTGTCTGCTGAACGGACACCTGTGGACGGTAATTGTCCAATCTGTGCTCAACCTGCCTTGCATAAGTACAGGGTGATGAGCGAAGGGGGTTGGTGGTATGTAGTCAAATGTTCGCAGTGTTTGCATAGCATCTCTCGCGAGCAAGGCCCTTTGCTTGGTCCTATTCAACCACTAGGTAATTTTTCTTGGGAGTAGCTGGTGTTCGGGGTTGATGTCGGTGGAACTTTTACAGATGTAGTCGCCATTGTTGATGGTAAAGTGAGAGTCACCAAAGTGCCAAGTGCTCCAAACAATCCTCAGGAAGCTGTTTTGGAGGGCGCTCGCAGGTTAGGAGTTGAAAATAGCAATATTTTTAATCATGCCTCTACAAAAGGTCTCAATGCAGTTCTTACACGCAACCTACCTAAAGTCGCTTTTCTCACTACTGAAGGTCACCGTGACATCCTTGATGGTGGTCGTTCATGGCGTCCTTTCGACAAACAAATGGACCCCGGCTGGCGCCGTCCTTTTGGTGATGCGGCAAGACCTTTAATTCAACGCTATCTTCGCCAAGGTGTGCGTGAACGCATGCTAGCCTCGGGTGAAGAGCTTTTAGCTTTAGATGAAAAACATGCTCGTGAAATTTTGCAACTGTTTAAACGCTGCAAAGTCGACGGACTTGCCATCTGCTTATTGAATGCTTACAGAAATCCAGCGCATGAACAGCGGCTTTTGCAATTGGCCTATGAAGAACTAGGCGATCTTCCTATTTCACTCTCTAGTGTTGTATCCCCTCGAGCTAAAGAGTTTTCTAGAGCTACTACCACTGTCATCGATGTCATGATGAAGTTAGTGTACATGGATTATGCTGATGAGGTAGCCAAGGGTTTGAGGCAGCAAGGGTTCAATGGAGAACTAAATTTTGCAGATTGCGCTGGTTCATTGTTACCGTGGCAACATGCCATGCAACAACCTTATCAAATAATTTTTGCTGGTCCTGCAGCTGGAATTAAAGCTTGTCAGGAACTTGGAAAGCAGATTAATGCGCGTAATTTACTTTGCTGTGATGTGGGTGGGACTTCTACTGATATAGGCATGATACTGAATGGAGAACCATTTCTGAATGATAGTGTTGAACTGGAATACGATTTACTAATTAATGCACTCTCATTGGAAGTAAGTTCAGTCGGAGCTGGGGGTGGTTCTATAGTTTCATTAAGTGCAGCTGGAGATATTCAAGTTGGCCCATCAAGTGCTGGAGCAATCCCTGGACCGGCATGCTACTGTAGAGGAGGAACACTCCCCACAGTAACAGATGCTTGTTTGTTAATGGGTATACTAGATCCTAAAGATTTTGCTAATGGACAGTTACAACTAGATAGGCAACGAGCAGAGCAGGCATTTACCAGCTTAAACACCCCTTTGTCACAAGCCGAAAGAATTCGTTATGCTTTTCGTATCGCACTGAATAACATAGCTGAAGAAGTACTTAATATTATCATTCGTCATGGCGCAGATCCGCGTGATTATTCCTTGGTGGCTTATGGTTCAGCTGGCCCAATGCTACTGGCGGGCGCACTGGAGTTGATGCAAGTAAAAGAAATTCTTATCCCCCCTAACCCAGGCCTATTTTCAGCTATTGGGTTACTCAGTACAGATTTAGTGTTTACTAAATCACGAAGTGCTTATTTATTATTGATGCCATCTTCTGAAGAGGAAATAAATTCAATCTATTCAGCGTTAGAAGTAGAGTTGATTGAATCTTTACCCACCGCTATAAAAGCCCAAGGTAGTTACGTTTTAAGGCGCTCATTTGACGGGAGACTACTTGGACAAAGCTGGGAAACTCCATTCGTTGAGGTGCCAGCTGGAACACTAGATGCTGTTGCTTTGCAACAAATGAGTAATAGTTTTCATGAAGAATATCTCAGACGTAATGGTCAAGATTTCCCGCAAATTCCAGTACAAGGGGTCACCTACCGAGTTGAGCTGGTTATCGAAGCAGAAAAATACGCTTACCAAAAGATGCCAAGAACTGAGACGAAACCAATACCTCATACTACCCGTGAGTTGTACTTCGTCAGTGAAGAGAATACAAATATGGAAGCAGAAGTTTATCATCGTGAAAACTTACAGCATGGGATGCAAGTCTTGGGACCAGCAATTATACAGGAACCATTGTCAACCATCCTCGTGATGCCAGGACAGCTTTTGACTGTGGGTGCAGTGGGTGAGCTTCATATCACTTTACAGACCTCTACAGAAAGGAAAAAAAGAGAACCGCTGTCATGAAGTCTCAGCGTTTGCGTGATCTGAGTGAAGAAGAATTTATCGCACGTTACCATTGCAGTCGTTTCGATGCCACTGTCTTGAGTAACCGCTACACCTATATCCTGGAACATATGTGTTCAAGATTACTAGCTTGTGCTTTCTCACCTATACTAAGAGACTTCTATGATTTTGCCGCTACGCTCACAGGTTCACCTGACAGGGGGTATCCAACACCAGTAGTAAGTAAAACCTTTATTGCTTTTACCGGGACGATGACTGAATCAGTGCGCAATACCATTGAGGAATTTGGAGTAGAAAGATTATGTCCCGGGGATGTTGTGATTGCTAATGATCCCTATCGCACTGGTACTCATGTAAACGATATTTTGTTTTGCTTACCAGTATTTTTTCAAGATCGTATACTGGCTTTTGTTAATATAAAAGCACATCAGTTAGATATGGGGGGTTCTGTACCAGGCGGTTTCTCTGCAACAAAAACTAACTCATATGAAAACGGGTTAGTGTTATCACCAAGATTGTTGATGCACAGGGGCAAGCGAGTACCTGAAACCTGGAATTTAATTGGTGATAACGTACGTTTTGCCGACATGCTAGCGCGCGATATGCAAACACTAATTTCCTGTATCAAGCTCGGTGAATCTTTGTTGTTGGAAAGTATTAGAAGACATGGCTGGGCTGCGATAGAGGGCGCAATGGATTATGTTTGTGATGCGGATGCAGAGCGAATGCAAGAGGCGATCTCCCGCCTTCCTGATGGAGTATATACAGGGTCAGCAATGGTAGATGCTGATGGTGTTGATGATACTGAAGAATATCCTGTTCATGTCCGTATTCAAAAAGCGGGCAGTAAGCTGGAAGTTGATATCAGTCATACCGCAAGGCAGGCGCGTACTTGTATTAATGGCACTTGGCTTGATACCAAAACAACAGTGGGAGCAGCATTAAAATTCTTGCTAGATCCGCAAGGTAGTTTTACTTCCGGCACTTATCGTCATGTGGATATCGTCATGCCAGATGGCGCTATTTGTACTGCTTTACCACCGGATGGCGCTGTATTTGCCTATGGTGAGAGTACTAACGCATTACTAGCTGCTATTTTTCAGGCCTTGTCCCCAGCCTTAGGTGAGTTAGCAGTCGCAGGGGATCACGGCGCTCCAAATTTGCATACGGGTGTGGGTATTCATGATGACGGACAACTATGGGTCGCAATTGGTGTGGCAGGTGGTGAAACTGGTCCATGGGGAGCAACAAGACATGGTGATGCAGATTCATTTACTAAATTCTCACAAGCAAACTCACTGGATACCCCTGTAGAAACAAGCGAAGCAGATCACCCTTTGGTCATTATGCGACGTGAATATGCTATTGATACAGCAGGGGCAGGATATAACCGAGGTGGCGCAGCTGTATTGAAAGATTCCCTTTGGCTGCAACCAGCAACTCACAGTGTGATTACATTACGGTTTAAACAAGCAAGTGGTTTTGGTGTATTAGGGGGCCATGATGCACCGACAGGCGGTGTTTGGTTATGGCAGCCTGAACAGAAGGCTGAAGCAATCCAATTGGGACTTGATACTGCTACCTACCAAAGAGCAACAGCAGTAGCTGGTGTACTAGATTCAACTACCCAGCGTCCTTCCAAGCAAGGTGAGTACGTCTATTATGCTAGAAGCCCTAACTGGCCAACTAAAAAAATGGCCAGCTTTCGCTATATCACCAATGGAGGAGGAGGATGGAAAGACCCCCATTTACGTGAAATAGAGCGAGTACTGGCAGATGTACGTGATGAGTATGTAAGCATCGAAGTAGCAAGAGACATTTATAAGGTTGTGATCATCGGTGACCCAAGATTAGATCCTGAAGGTTTGAAAGTAGACCAAAAAGCCACAGAGCGATTGAGAGAAACTGCACTCAAATAGATATCAGATGGCTAGTAATTATAGGTATCACTGGCTACTATAAATTATCATCCACTTAAATATATGCAGTACCTCTGTAAAAAACTCAGCAGATATTAGAAGGATTACAAAACATTTAATTTGATAGAGTAATAGACATTTAAAGAAAGTAATTTTGTTGGAAAGACTAACAGTGGTGAATTTTGCTTTACAACTTTAAAAAAAAAATAATTTATCAGTTATCATAGGGTAAACAAACTTATTGATAGTAATCTGATGGCTTCAAAAAAATCTTTACACAAACACCGTTCTCATCTCATCACCGAAGGACGCTCCCGTCTACCTCAGCGCGCTTTTTTGCGTGCCACTGGTTTTGACGATACTTCAATGAAAAAATCAATAGTAGGCGTTGTAACGACTCAAGGTGAAAACACGCCCTGTTCAATGAATCTTGCGCCTCAGGCGGATCAAGCACGATTAGGTATCGCTGCGGGAGGGGCGCATCCAGTAGTGTTCAGCACCGTCTCTGTGTCCGATGGAGTATCAATGAATCATGCAGGGATGTCCATGAGTCTGCCTTCGCGCGAAATTATTGCTGACAGTGTCGAGCTAGTGGTAAGCGGCCATGCCTATGATGCTCTTGTTGCTTTTGGTGGTTGTGATAAAACATTGCCAGGGCTGATGATGGCGTTAATTCGTCTCAATGTTCCCGGCGCATTTATATACGGTGGTGCTGCATTGCCTGGTATTTTGCCGCTACCAGTATCTGGTGGTGATACTCAGGTAATAAGTATTCTTGACGCTAATGAGGTGCTCGGTCAGCTACCCCTAGAGGGCGAAGAGGACCGTCTGCGAGCAGTAGAACTCAATTGCCTACCCACAGTGGGTTCATGTGCTGGTCAATATACAGCTAATACGATGGGAATGGTGGGGGAAGCCTTGGGGCTCAGTCCACTTGGATCATCAATGCTGCCATCAGTTTATTCAGCTAGACTAGCACAAGCAAGATATACGGGTGAGCTTGTTACTCAACTCATTGAGGCAGGCGGACCGCTCCCACGTGAACTTGTCACGCGCCAAAGTCTTGAAAATGCTGCCGCAGCAGTGGCTGCCACTGGAGGCTCTACTAATGCCGCTTTACATTTGCCTGCCCTGGCACATGAGGCAGGGATAAAATTTTCCTTAGAAGATGTAGCTGCAGTTTTTAAGCGGACTCCCTTGATTGCTAATCTGCAACCTGGTGGTCAGCACTTGGCTAAAGCTTTATATGAAGTTGGTGGTGTCCCGGTAGTACTCAAATCTTTGTTGGATGGCGGTAAATTGCATGGTGAGGTTTTGACCCTGGATGGAAGAACGTTAAAAGAAGCACTAAAAGATGTTGCAACACCCGATGGAGATGTTGTGCGCTCTTGTGCAGATCCTATTAGTCCCAATGGAGGGCTTATAGTTCTTTATGGCAACCTAGCACCTGAGGGAGCATTGCTGAAAGTAGCGGGGTTGAAGCGCTTACAATTTGATGGGCCAGCCCGTATTTTTGAAACTGAGGAAGATTGCATGGAGGCCGTAGCCTCACATAATTACCAGGAAGGAGACGTACTCATTATACGTAATGAGGGTCCGAAAGGTGGGCCCGGTATGCGAGAGATGCTAGCGGTAACTTCTCGATTGTATGGTCAAGGGATGGGTGAAAAAGTAGCCCTTATTACTGATGGACGTTTTTCTGGGGTGACGAGAGGCATGTGCATTGGTTATGTGGGTCCTGAGGCAGTGAGCGGAGGAACGATAGGTCTTGTCAAAGATGGCGATATCATCAGTATAGATGCAGAAAAGGGTTTCTTAGAAGTGCTGTTAACTGATCAAGAACTGGCTAAGCGCAAAGCCAACTATGTGCCACCCCAGAAAATATTATCGGGGGTATTACAGAAATATGCTGCAGTTGTAGGGCCTGCCCATTTAGGAGCAGTGACCCATGCTGGAGGTAAAGACAGTGAATAAGCCCGTGCTGCTTGCTGCAGGTTTTCTACCACCAGACCAATTAAGTGAGCTACAAACACGTTACGATGTTCTTGAGTGGTATAAAGCAGACAACCCAGCAGCCATATTAAGTAGTTTTGCCAAATATGTGCGTTGTGTAGTGGGTACCTCGCACGCAAGCATTACAGCCACGCTGCTTAATCAACTACCAGCTTTAGAGCAGGTATCAATTTATGGAGCGGGGTATGACAACGTAGATATCGTCACGCTAAAAAAAAGAGGAATTCGTCTTACACATACACCTGGTGTCAATACAGATGACGTTGCTGACCTTGGTATGGCATTTATCCTAGCGACTGCTCGTCAGGTGGTAGAAGCAGATAGATTCGTTCGTAGCGGTAAAGCTCAAAATGAGAGCATGCCATTTTCAAATAGTCTTACTGGAAGTAAAGTTGGTATAGCTGGGCTTGGGACAATTGGGTATGAACTTGCGCGTCGTGCAGAAATATTCAAAGTTGAATTGCACTATCATAATCGTAAACCGCGTCAGGATGTGACTTATACATATCACAAGACACTGTTGTCTTTAGCTGAAGCAGTAGATTTTCTTGTACTGTGTATGCCTGGAGGTGAATCAACTGAGCACTGCGTAAACACTCAAGTGCTCGCTGCACTAGGTAAAAAGGGCATCCTAATCAATATCGGGAGAGGCTCTTTAGTGGATGAAGAAGCATTATACGAGGCGCTTACATCAGGTGTCATCGCAGGTGCGGCGATTGATGTTTTTAAACAGCTTGGTAAACCCACGCCTAAATTTGAAAAGTTGGAAAATGTGTTGTTATCTCCGCATCGTGGCTCAGCTACCTTTGAATCAAGAGCCGCGATGGGTAGTTTATTTATCGCCAATATAGATGCCTTATATGAAGGGGTTTTGCCTCCTGCAATTGCTCCCCATCTTAATTAACAGTAGGAAAAGCTATTTACAAGTAAGTAGCATGCGTAGATGTATGTGTTGCGCTTACACGTAAAGAGATTGAATTAATCACATTAAGTAAATCATAGCCTATCTACAATCCTGGGTATACCTACCAACAAGTTGCCAATTCTTCATACTACCAATAATAAGTCTTTTGCTTGGTCGCCTGTTATTACCCTATAACCTAACTTAAGCATATTAGATGAATTGGTCTATGGATTAAATCAACCGATAAACTTCAATTAACACAGCATTTTCCAGTGTAGGGTGTCCTTGTGCCTTACATAAGAAAATAGCTTCATTCATCCAGTTCCACTGACTGGCACTTGGCGCATCAAAGTGAACATTTGTCCGGAAATAAGCAGGCTTATCCTCTTCACGATAAACGATACCTCGGTTGATCACCTTGATGTAAGTATCATCATCCATTTGTATGGCATAGGTAGCCTCTAACTCTGTCACCCCATCAGTACGTGAGAGCTGCCAGTCTGCACCGCCAGGAACTACACGACCTATGATTCCCTTCCCTTCAACAGTGCCACCAGTAATTGGGATAGCCCTAACTATTCCTTGAGAACTGGGGCCAACTTCAAAAGGTGCGGAGATAGTCGCAGTAATGGCGAACAAATACTCGCTAGAAGGATTATGTTGCGGCGGTTGAAGCACAATATTCTTGGGAAGTGGCAAAGCGGATTCTGCTGCACTAGCTTTTTTCATACTGAAAATAGCTCCTGCCAAAGTCATAGTGGAGGCTTGTAATAGCATGCGACGCTGAGGCTTAGCAGTCGAATCAGTGTTAGTTATCTCGTTCTCTTTACTCATCGCCAAGGACCTTATAATAGTGAATAACTACCTTGTCTTCATATCGTTCTCCCCACGAAACGAACAACGCTTTGTTCAGCCAATCATAAGAACCTTCAGGGGCCTCAAATCGAGCAACGGCACGCATATAATATTCATTAGGATGCACAACTTCTCCTCGAGCTAGTCGCTCAATGACTGCAGGAGGCCCATGCCTCATACCTTTACTTGAAACTCGAATTGTGACCCCATCATCTGTGAGCATGGCCCCAGTAACGTCCAAATCCGCGATACCATTCCGCTGAATTAATTGCCAATCGGCAGAACCGGGGATGACCGTTCCCCGCAAACTTGGACCTGCAAAATATCCATCGCCAATTGGAACAGCTTGCCTATAACCATATTGAGCATTACCAATTTGAATAGGTCTTCGTACCTGTACATGTGCCGTCATCAACCATTCAAATTCTATTGGGGTTGCCATAATTTATTCTTCCCAGGGTAGTACTTCACCAACTGCTACTTGAGCAGAGTTTGGTAATATGAAATCGTTTAATACATCTTGAACTTCTGGAAACCGCTTACGAACAGCAGCAATAAGTTCTTCTGATGTATCTGATTCAGCTGCCATAAGCGAAAACTCATGCAGATATTCCTTAGTAAAAGCTAAAGCGGAGGCATCATCAGCAGTGCCCGGCACTTTATGACCAGCAACGACAATTTTCGGATCTAAAGAGCTCATTGAATCTAGTGCCTCCTCCCAAGCTTCGTATTGAGGTGCAAGCGACTCCCCTAGCCAAAGGTGTATATCCTGGAATACTAAATCACCGGCAATCAGGGCCTCTAGAGAAGGAATCCAGAGAGCAGTTGCGTGATGGTGATCACCTTGCATTGGGCCTAGGACTTGGATTTCATGACCTTCTAGCGAAAAGCTGTTGGTGGTCAGTGGAGTAGGAGCAGTTGGGTAACGCGGACCATTGGGCCCTAGCATGGGGCCCCAGCGAAGCACTTTTTTAGGAATTGATGCCCAGATATCGTCAACTACTTGTTGCGCAGAAATAACCTGCGCATTGGGGAAAGCTTGAGT
>JAYPEI010000017.1:0-44174 GCA_038125665.1 Enterobacteriaceae bacterium | reverse complement strand
TTGGCAACAACAGGTGGCTCGTTGTCAGTAATGTTCAAGATCGCCAACGAGGCACTGCTATTACCTGCCCAAGGAAGTGTGTACGTGTAGGTGACATCTATCTGATCATAGTCATCTTCAGAGGTTCTGCCTTTTACCAGTGGGTTCGGATTAGTCACCTCTGTACCAGCAGTGTAGCGGTACGTACCACGGATGTAGTGGTTATCCTTGGCGTAGTCAACGATCACGTTGTAACGAAGGTCTGGGTTCGTGCCAACACCTGCCACGTTGAATCCGTCAGTACCCACCACGTCTTGGAGCTGACCCTGGGTGTTAGTGCCCTTGTAAGCATTAACCAAGGCACCGGCTATCCTGGCTCCAAACTCACCGCCAGCAATGGTGTTGCTGTAGGCAAGGCTGAAGTCAAAACCGTCTGTCTCCACAGAGTTCTGGTTGATGAATGATGAGTAGAAGATACGGATATCAAATCCTGTCATACATCCCTCAGGCAATGCCTGTCCTGATCCTGGACCAGCCCAACGACCAGTAATCTCACAGACCTCGTTCGGACGACCGGGGAACAGTGGGTGTGCAGCGGGGTTATTCACGAAACCATCTGCCATGTCGTCCAGTAGCACTGCGTTTGGATCTGTGGAGGTCACAAGGTTGGTGAACTCATAGTTCCAGTACGTGGCGTCTACTGTCCAGTTATCATTGATGTCCCAGGTAAAGCCGAAGGTATAGTTATCGGATGTCTCAGGCATCAGGTTTGGGTTACCAACAGACAGACCAGTCGCCTGAGTTACCTCTCCACCAATTGTCGCACGGCTAACCGCACCAGAGGCCACACCGTAGGATTGGTTCTCAGATGGTAGACGGAACGAGGAACCGGCAGACGCCCTAACAAATAGAGAATCCGTTGGAGTCCACAGCATGCTGATCTTAGGCTCTGTCGAAGAGGCACCCTCGGTGTCCTCAAAACGTGCCGCGATGTCGATCTCAAGCGTCTCGCTTGGGAACATGACCATCTCAGCGAACACCGCCTTAGATACACGTGTACTGCTCCAAGACTTCACGACTTCTGGGGAGAAACCAAAGCCACCGTCCTTAGCAATCGGACCGTAGTCAATATCAAGTTCCTGTTTACGTACTTGGGCACCGAACGCGATACCAGTCATACCGCCAGCCATCTCGAACAGCTCACCTGTTACAACCGCCTCAGCTTGATACAGGTCCGACTGACCATAGGTCTTCGGACCAAACTGCATCCACTCAAGCAGATCAGGGTCGTTATAGAACGGGTCACCTGGCTTGGCTAGCAAACGGTTCGCCATGGGGTTCCACCACAAGCAGTTACCCACACCAGCGGCCACGTTTGGATCGTTCGCGGCACCTAGCACAGGATTGAATTTACAGTTAGGTCCACCATAACCTTGTATCGCTAGCGCGTAACGATAGGTGATGGTGTCAACCGTCTCGTCGATCTGGTCGTTGTGTGACCATCCAGCATTCGCCCTCCAGTCCCAGCCAGAGTTACCAAACTGACCATCTAATGTTGCGGCCAGTCGATAGGTGTGCTGCTCGGCAGTCGAGTCGAGGTCCCCGTCCAGTGGGCTCACCTGACGAGTGAACAGCGTGCGGTAGTCTTGTACAGGGAATGAGGGGTCCATCCTATTGGCTTCGATAACACCAGGGTTCTCCTTCGGCAATTTACCACCAACCGTTGGTAGCGCCAGCAGTGGTACGCCCGTACCATAACCAGCTAGCACATTTTCTCTTGCAAACCCGGCCTCAACTGTAAGCTGATTCACGAAGTCAGTATCGAACTGGTGGGTCATCACAGAGAAGCCGGTGAAGCGCTGCATCTCAGGGATCAGTGAACGTGAGTGTGTCAGGGATCCACGGCAGAACGGATCGAAGCCAACAGCCTCACCCGCCGAGTTATGATTTCTTGCCCCTGCCTTATTACCGATCCAGTTTCTGTCGTCACCACCAATCAAGGGCGAACCACAGAGTGGGTCTGGGTACCAACCAGGTTTAGTAGTACCCAGATAGGTACCAGGATTGTAAAGAGCTGTCACAAGACCAAGGGCGATACGTTCGTCGCTACGAATGTCTCGAACGTTCATCGCTTCGGAGCGATTCATTAGCTCGAAGGACATGACCACGCCAGTCTTCGCACCCTGAACACCGAAGATACCGCCGATCATCGCCTCCGGCACACTCATCTGAGCCTCGGCGTGTTGTGAAGACACACGAATCTCGGCGCCCTCAAAATTATTTCTAGTAATAAAGTTAGCAACACCAGCAACCGCGTCAGAACCATACAACGCTGATGCACCATCAAGCACCAATTCCATTCTTTCGATCATGATCGAAGGGGCAAGGTTGTTAACGTCAACCAATGAGCCAGAGTTAGCGTCGATAGTCATACGCTGACCGTTGATCAGCACAAGCGTTGAACGTGAACCTAGACCGCGCAAGTTGATGCTGTTGGTTACACCGGTCCAGTTGTTGGTGGTATTCGCAGAGCTGACCTGTGGCATGTCACGGACAGCTTCCGTGATAGTCACACGTTGCTGTCTGACCAGTTCCTGGTTATCCATTACCGCCACTGGTTGTGGACGATCCGCTGGACGTGAAATGAAAGAGCCTGTAACTAATACCTCTTCCACTGTCTCTTCTTGAGCATAGGTCGCTGCACCAGCTCCGACGCCAGTGATCACCGCGACTGCTTGTGCAAGTTTTCTGTAACTTGAAGGCAAACTAGGGCCCATATCCCCTCCGTATGATTTTTTGAGTTGAAGCGCCACTAAGCTTCACTTGTCTTGAATTGTGGCTCAGGTCAATCATCCAAGATATTTAGTGATCAATCAATATTATTTATAGAACAAAATAAGGAAGATAAAGATCATGTCAGCAATGTGCAAAAATTTTGTAATATTGATTTTTTGTTCAACTTTATCTGCCGAGACTTATATTGAGTAGTCCAGCTGGGTGTCATATACCTATAATGTATCTCCAAACGTTTATTTTTGACGTGGACTGGTTAGAAGATCATTAAAATACTAAGGAAAACAGATATATGGCTCACTTCCCTGACACACTCGCCTTCTCTGGCGTACTTAAGCCCCTACGCTTTGAAGGTGATATACTCGACATGGAAGTGGAGGGGAATGTTCCCACCGAGCTGAGAGGCACATTTCATCGTGTCCACCCCGATCAGCAGTTCCCCCCGATGTATGAAAATGATCAGTTTTTCAATGGAGATGGCCTGGTATCCCTTTTTCGTTTTCACGACGGGAAAGTCGATTTCCGTCAACGCTATGCGCGCACTGACAAGTTCAAGCTAGAGCGAGCTGCAGGCAAAGCCCTTTTTGGTGCTTACCGTAATCCACAAACAGACGACCCTTCTGTTAAAGGCCAAATTCGCGGTACGGCAAACACTAATGTGATTGTCCATGGCGGAAAACTATTAGCCTTAAAAGAGGACAGCCCAGCTCTTATCATGGACCCTATTACCCTGGAGACAGAGGGTTACACAAATTGGCATGGTAAATGTAATAGCCAAACTTTCTGTGCCCACCCTAAAATCGATCCGGTGACTGGCAATATGGTTGCCTTTAGCTATGCGTCAAAAGGATTGCTCACAAAGGACTGTACTTACATGGAGATCAGTCCAACCGGGGAGTTGATAAAAGAAATATGGTTTGAGGTCCCATACTACTGCATGATGCACGACTTTGGACTAACTGAAGATTATGCTGTTTTCCACATAGTACCTAGCACCTCTAATTGGGAACGTCTTGACCAAGGGCTGCCTCACTTTGGCTTTGACACCACACTTCCGGTATACATGGGAGTCTTACCGCGTAACGGTGAAGGAAGAGATATCAAGTTCTTTAAACGGGACAATCTATTTTGCTCACACGTGATGAACGCATTCAACGACGGAACCAAGATTTATTTCGATACACCAGTCGCTAAAAATAATATGTTTCCCTTCTTTCCTGATATTCATGGCAAGCCATTTAATCGTGAAGAGGCGATGAGTTACATGACACGCTGGTGTGTAGACTTCAGCAACAAAGGCGATAACTTTGAACCTGACGAAGTTCTCAGCGGAATGATGGGAGAATTCCCTAGGATTGACGATCGTTACGCTACGCGCTCGCACAGCTATGGTTGGTTCCTGGTGATGGAAGCAAGCATGCCATTTAATGGCCCTAGCGCCAGAGCCTCAGGTTTACGGATGAATAATATCGGCATGATTGATTTCCGAACTCGCACTGAGAAGAAATGGTTCTGTGGCCCTGATCACCTTATTCAGGAGCCTTGCTTTGTTCCTCGTTTCCCTGATGCCCCGGAAGGTGATGGTTATCTGCTAGCTTTAATGGATGACGTCGTTAATAACTATTCAGAACTAGCAATTTTCGAAGCGTTGAGAATTGAAGAAGGGCCTGTAGCACGCTGCAAGCTTCCTTTTCGGTTACGCCAAGGTCTCCACGGAAACTGGATGGATGCCAGCAAATTGGATGGCTTTGACAATTTCGCTAAAGAGTAAGGTAGAAAACTTCTGAATTAAAAAAACAATTTTCTGGACAATGCAACTCTCTCCTCGGCATTGTCTGGGATCCCAGTGTTCTCTAAATAATTTAATCGTCCATGGAGACCCTGCTGGTTGGCAATTTGTATGGCCAGACCTGGTCTTGCATTTATTTCCAAAATAAGAGGCCCCAGTTCTGCATCAAGAACAATATCAACCCCCATATAACCTAGCCCAGTCAACTCAAAACAGCGAGCTCCAAGTAATAACATATTCTCCCAGTGAGGAATGTTAATCTCATGTAAGTGTGTACCAAAATCGGGATGCTCACTGACCACCTGATTGTGCCATACACCGTGAGTTGTTAAACCACTACCTATGCTTACCCCAACCCCTACAGCACCTTGATGAAGGTTTGCCTTACCATCTGAATCACGAGTCGGTAGACGAATCATTGCCAAAACTGGCACACCCTTGAAAACAAGGATACGAACATCTGGCACACCCCGATAAGATACAGGTCCTAGCACTGAGTCTACTTTTGCTCGATATTCAATCATGGCCTGATCTGTATGACCAGCCAAAGAATAGATACCAGAAAGAATGTTAGTGCAATGATATCTTATTTCGTCAAGACTCAAGGCACGACCATCTGGTTTCACATAGAGATCCCTACGAGTGCCATCAATGACTAATACCCCCTCTCCACCAGAACCATGAGCAGGTTTAATGACAAAATCTCGGCGACCTTCAAGTACTTTATCCAGTGCAACAAGATCATGTGGTGTTCTCATAACACCAAAAAGTTCCGGTACGGCAATGTTAGCCATCAAGGCCAGCTGCTTAGTTTTTAATTTATCATCTACTAGGGGATATGCGCTCCTAGGGTTGTACTGCATAACATAAAGATGATTGCGAGCATTAATCCCCAATACCTTCTGCTTGCGAAGGTTCCACCATGTCCTGAACATCAAGGTTTCATCCTATTGAAGTCTTTGAATCTCAACAACTCAGAGACTCTATATCCAGTGTAGGAGCCAAGTGCTAAACAAATTGCCAGTATTACCAATAGCAGTTCGGGAAAATTAAAAAGTAGATGAACCATAAGTTGATGGTTCATGACGTAGTAGCCACTGATGGCAACTAACAAAGTACCAATTGTTTGTTTAAATGTCTCACCAGCCCCTAACTCTTCCCAGACGATAGCCATGCGTTCGATGGTCATGGTTAGGATAACCATTGGGAAAAGAGCTATAGAAAGACCTTGAACAAAGCCGAGACGTTGGCTTAGTAAGCTCAGTGCTAGCATTAGTCCGATCACTACTAACAACATACAAGCTAGTCTTGGGACAAGTAACAGTCTAAGATTTTCGAGCAAGCTGCGTACTCCCCAACCAATAATTACTATTACCAGAAACAGCAACAAGCCCCAGCCGAGTTGAGTCTCACGAAATGCCAGGGCAATCAGGATCGGCGTGAAGGTACCGAAAGTTGGCAGACCCACAACAACACGCATGAACGCAACCACTAGAGCGCCTAGGGGGACCAGAAGCAAAACCTTATACACTTCCTGTGTGGGTATTGGTAACGAGTAAAGAGTGAAATTCATCAATCCCGTTGATAGACGTTCCTCTAATTGCTGAGCAAGTAATTCCTGGGACACGCTTACACGAGAAACTGAATAGCTGACCTGTAGATTTCTAACACCGCTTGCTGTCAGGACTTTATGGGCACCACGTGTCCAGGGATAAAACTTTGGCGGGTACCCCATCTGACCAGAATTAGGATCAAAGCCACGCCAGCGTTGACCATTATAAACTTCAACCCATGACAACAGTGGCCGGTCAATGAAGTCATCTTGCAAAGATACCCCCTGGATTACCCTTGAGGGTATACGTGCGCCTGCGAGAATTTCAGTAACAAGTTGCGGCCATTCATTCGATGGCCGTGCATCTCTAATTACTTTTACATTTTCATCATTTCTATTAGCAAGCCGACTAAGCAGTTGAGCAGCGAAGCTGAATATATCAGCAGACTCCTCCCTTGCCTCATTTAATAAGTCCGCTATAGCTGAGGCTAATGGCTCTGGGTAAGGAGGAATTTCGGGAAACTCTGGTGAATCCCCCGGTAAAAAGGTTTGCTCTAGTGCTCCTTCCTGGGGATACACCTTCAACCGATAAAACAGGGCATGATCACCCTCTGACCGTCTTAATGTCCAACGTGCTTCACGACCCTCTGGTATGGAATTAAGGGTCAGTCCAAAACTACGTGAAACAAAACTTTCGTCTACACGCGTAAAAAGAGACACCTCATTTGGTAGTTGGAACCCAATACTCGCAGGTCCTCTTCTACCAGAAAACTCTATTCGTGCCTCAATGGTCCATAGCTCTGAGTTCTCTTGGGGTTTTAATGGCAAATGTAAATAATCTACTTTGAACCAAACAATCAATAAACTGAGGGCACAGAGAATTGCAACAAGGGTCACAAGAGGAAGCTTACCTCGACTCGAAGATCTTGCCATAAATTAGGGTTCGCGTTTACACCCAGCACGATGTGTGAAAGTTTCGCTTGGGTCGATCAAAAAATTACCCGCCAGAAATGTTCTGCCGAGCAGGATTGGATAGTTGAAATCACTGCGCTCAGTCAGGCTAAATGGCTCACGATACCTTTCTCCATTTAGACAGAACTCAATATCAACAACCGGGCGCACATCTCGCACAGATGTGTAACGTAATTTAACTTTGACTTCTCCAGAAAGAGGCATGCGTAAATGTAAACTTTCGCTATTGGGGTCTTCATGTTCCTCTAACAAATCAAATGTCACCCAATAATCGCCTTGCGAGTTTTGCATCACCTCGATATTTTGGGCATGAATAGCATTCGATTTTGCTCCAGTATCCATTTTGGCATGCATAAGCAGGCCCCCGGGGTAGACTCGAACATTTTCCAGCCATCCAATAGTAATTAAATCAGGGTGTGTTGTTGCGCTAGCAGCATCACTTTGCTCTGCAGCTAATACAATAGAGTAAATGCTGCCAACAGTCATCAGGAATACAGAGGGGAATATTTGGGTCAAACGCTTAAACATTTTGAACATGGTTTATTGTAAGGCTAGTTCTGCTTGTCTGGTAGAGGGTCTGAAAGATATTTTTTTACGTAAAAAATTTAATCTTAATACCAATTCACTTCTAATGTCGTGGCATACTAGAAATGGTTTTTTGCAAAGAGAGGAGCTTAACTTGTCGGGTTTGAATTTGAACAATACATTCCCTATCCCACGATTACCCCATTTCATGCTGCTATTGATCAGTAGTCTTTATTTCACCTCCTCTGCTTCAGCGATCAACTGGTTTTTTACAAATGATGAATACCAGAATCTAGTGTTTACTTCAGAGTTATTAAACCCAGACTCGCCAGTAATCCCCACCTTACCAACCATAAATCCTACCACATCCAATGAGGACTTAAGTAAGCAGTTATCTGCAATTAGTGAAACTGAAGAGAAACTTTTAAACCTGATAAGCCAGGAAGGTGCCTACTCTGAAAAGTTAGCCAGTGCTTACATGAGTCTTGCCAAGCAACAAGAGGCAATAGGCCAATATTCCGAGGCCATCATTTCATTAGAAAATGCTATCGCTAGTAAACGTCGCACGGATGGACTTGAAACCCCTGATCAACTTGAAGCTACCGATTCTTTAATCAGAGTGTACGAGCTGGCAGGAGATGAGGAGAAGGCCCTGGATCAACGTGAGTATCGTTATCATGTCCAACAAAGAGCTTTCGACATTGGTTCCTCAGCACGGCTTGCCGCAGAACTTTCTTGGGCAGACTGGCAATTGAGAAGCTTTCAGGCCAAGTCTGTCAGTGATCCTCGCTCTATAAATGTTAGGGGGGGGGACACTCTCAATGACTACACTTTAGTCATTGACTCTAGAACATCAGATATCCGAATCGTTAATCGACGTGTTTTAACTAGTGCCCGCTCTCTAAGCGAGATCCTGCTACAAGCAGAACCATTAGACTTACTGGTTGGCCCAGAATTACAGAAAGCAATCCAAACTTATGAAGACATTCTTGAAAACTCTGATTGGGCATTACCTCCAGATCAAGAGTTACTGATACTCGAACGCCTAGCTGCAGCTGAAACTGCTCGTCTAACGCTCATCAAAAACTTACTGAATCATAAAAGTATGGCACCACCACGTGATACGTTGATAAGCTTGCGTAATCTCACTCCGGCAAGACGCGCTTATGCTGATGCGCGCAAACAGTTAACTAAAAAGCTAGAAACTTTAGAGAAAAAAGAGTCAAGCCCGCTCGATTTGCTACTAGCAGAACTTCAATTAGCAGATCTTGCCCTCTACATGAATCAACGTAATGCTGCAGAAAAACACTATGCCGTTGCTTGGTCTATAGCAAAGGAGAATCAGCTAGATCCAGACAGCCCCTGGCTAAATCAACAGCCCCTTACATTAATACCTACTCTTGCTGCACACAATCATACTTTGAGTACTTTGGATTATGAACAAGTGGCTTATACACAAAGTGGCTACATTGATGTATCGATGAGTCTTCGTCACGATGGAGATATTCGGAAAGTCAAGCTGATCGCTATGAGTGAAAACACACCAAAACGAGTACAACGCCTTTTGCGTGAAAAACTAAAAAATAGTCTTTACCGTCCCCCCATAGAAAATGGAAAAACAATACAGATGGATAACTTACTGGTGCGTTTCTATTATCAATACTAAACGGAATTTGGTTTATTATGATAAAAACAACAAAAACATCTCTGCGGAGCCGTGTATCCCCATCAGCAGCTACAGTCCTCATGCTGAATTTTTCTTTATTAGCCACTAGTTTTTTGTTAGCTAGTACCGAGATCGTTGCTCAACAGCACGACCAGGACCCGACTTACCTAGATGCTCTTGAAGATTCTGAAGGTAGAGATATCGACACTGGCAGCTCTAGTATTAGTCAATTAACAGACTTGCGAAATCTAGTTATCGACAGCACACCCACTTTAGTAACCAAGGGCCAAGATGGCATTATAGTGCAGGAACTTACAGCTCTGCCTGGGCTGTCTGGCCGTGACTCTGGCGATGACCTACATAGTTTTACCCGTACACAAGTATCATCCGACAACGATACCTCTTCCCTCAATATACCCCTTAGTGGTTTAGAATTGGAGACTGACTTTGCTAATACCGATGAATCTTTACTTGATGAGGCTAAACGTCAAGTAGAGGCCATTACCTCCGCAAGAGATTTAGCTAATGATTTGGAAGTAAAAGATGGCCCCTTTTCCCCTCAACTACCTGAAAGATTGAGTGCCTTAAGTCAGTTATTAATTCAACAAGGCGAGTTTAACGAGGCAAAAAAACTTCTAGACCAAGCTATTCATATCAGCCGAGTGAATTATGGGCTCTACACTCCTAGACAAATCCCATATATAAAAATAATCATCAGTAATTTTCTTGCAGACGGTGACTTACTTTCTGCCACTGAACGTCAACTGTATCTATTTAATCTACAACAAAGAGCGTTCAAAAATAATTTAGACGAATTGCTTCCTGCGATTTATGATTTTGCTGACTGGAATATACGTGCTTTTAATGCCTCCTTGTGGAACCCAAGCCTTGCTTTTGATAATACACAAACACAGATCTCTAATGATGAAGCTCTTTTTTTCAGAGTACAACGCCTAGTAAACGCCCTCACAGTTTACTGGTCAATGCGACATATCATAACCAGCAACTTAGGTGATAATTTCGACCAAATCGATGAACTTGATAAACGTATCGCACTAACCAACTATCTATATGAGGTTATTGTGGGTAGAGAAGATGAAAGCATAAGCATGCGTCTTTCTAACGAAGTTGGCAACATAGCTGCGGCGCGTGATGCTTCATTACCCTCCCTGGGTTCACTGGGATACAGACAAGGTCGAGATGCCTTGGAACGCCGCAAAGATCATATTCTTCAAAACCCTGATTCTTCTATTGCACAAAAACTTGGTTCTGAATTAGATCTTGCAGACTGGTTACTTTATTTTGGTCGTCAAAGAATGCTCGCACTCAACTATTACAACGAGATAGAAGCTAAGTATAAGGACTTGTTATCTAACGAGCTTTATGAGCAAATCTTCCATCCTTCCTACCCAGTGCAACTACCTTCTTTCATAGCCAGGGAATACTCACGGGCTGCGCTGGGAATACCTGCTACCAGAGTAATTAGTCATGACGGTTATTTTGATGTGGAGATTAAACTAAATAGATTCGGTCGAGCATCACATATTGAAATACTGCAGCATCACCTAACTTCTGCTCCTGACTCTCAGACTGATTGGATTCAACAACAACCTCAAGCCACCATTGCTTCACGTCTAGAACGAATGCTACGTAACTCTCAATTTAGACCAAGATTTTCTTCCTCAACTCAGCACGAAAATTCAGGAGATAATTTTGCGGTCAGTGCCGAGGAAGAAAAAGATTACAAACTTACTAAGTCAGATATTTTTACTGCTAGGTTCTACTATTCAATTTAATCGTTAATAGGCTTTTCAGCCCTAACTTTTACTATACTGATTTTTAGCACGGGGATAAGAAATCATTTTTCGCGTTTAAAAAAAGGGCAGCCTGTGCTGCCCTTTACACTTTTTTTAACAGTGAATACTTAAACTAAACGGTAGCCAAGTTCTGATAGAGGCATCTTACGAATACGCTCACCTGTGGCACCATAAATAGCGTTAGTTACTGCAGCAAGAAGTGGTGGCATCGAGGGCTCGCCCGCACCTGAGGGTGGGAACTCTATAGGCTCAAGGAACTTGGTTTCCAAAGCTGGGGCCTGTGCCATACGCAATAACGGATACTGGTGGAAATTTTGTTGTTCAACCACCCCATTTGTAAACGTTATCTTCTGGTTAAACAGCTGGCTCAAGCCATCAATGATTCCACCTTCCAGCTGGTTCTCAGCCGCAGACAGGTTATGAATGAAACCGAAGTCGGCTGCTGCATATACCTTATGAACCTTCACTTCTTTATTCTCGTTAACTTCAACGTCAGCTACCTGTGCAACATAACCTGAGTGACAGAAGTAGAAACTTAAACCTAGTGAGCGCCCTTTAGGCATTTCACGACCCCAGTCCGCCATTTCAGCCACCGCCTTAATCACACTGGCAGCGCGACCACGATGCATACCGCCCGGGTTCTCCGCTGGTAATTCATCGCCTAGAGTATCTAATAGAAATTCTACGTGATCTTTACCGCCGGCAACAGCCAGTTCATGCATGAAGCTCTGGAACACAAATGCGAACGCATTCGAACCAGGGGCACGCATAGGACCCGTAGAAATAGCGTTATCAAACATTGTTTGAGTAAGTTTAAGATCACCCATCATATCCATTGGAAAAATGGCAGGGCTCATGTCAGCGCTAGTCATTGGATCGGTGCCATTACCCGTAGAAGTCATGAAGTGATCAGAGAAAGCAATAAGCTTACCATCAGCATCTAGGCCAGCTTTAAAGGCATGGAAGCCACCTGGACGGAAGTAGTCATGCATCATGTCGTCTTCTCGTGTCCATTGTAATTTCACTGGGGTGCCCTCCATCCGGGCTGCAATTGCAGCAGCTTCCCAAGTGAAATCGTTGGCTAATTTACGACCAAAGCCGCCACCAATGCGAGTCATGTGTAGAACAGATTTATCTGGTGTGACGCCTGCAACTACAGATGCACCAAATTCACCACCCTGTGGAATTTGTGCAGGGGACCATATTTCAATTATGCCATCACGGTAAACAGCAGTAACTGCCTCAGGCTCAAGTTGTGCATGTGATACGTAAGGATATTCATAGAATGCGGACACAATTTTTGCGGCAGAAGCCATTACGCCATCGGCATCGCCACGACTAGCCGGGCTTTTTGGTGCACCTGGTATAGGACCTGCAGGACCTGCAGCTCCAACCATCATTGGCTCTCCATCACTATTTGCCAGTGCCTTGGCACGTTCAGCTAAATCTGTCCATGAAGCTTTCACTGCATTAGACGTATCCCACTCCACTTGAAGCTCACGTTTGGCTTTAATTGCTGCCCAAGTAGTATCTGCAACGATGGCGACACCACCAAAGATAGCGCCATTTGCTGGGCTGAACATACGTGCGTCTTCACGAGGATCAATAATAAATGCATCAATGATGCCTGGCATAGACTTGATATGGCCTTCGTTAAAACCAACTGCGACACCACCAACTTGAGGGCATTTAGTGTATGTGGCATATTTTAATCCATCCATCTGAGTATCTGCTGCAAACAGTGGCTGACCTGTCACAATTTTGTGGTTATCAACGCCTGTCCAACGTCGACCTAGCAGTTTGAACTGAGAAGGATCTTTCAGTTGTAGAGACTCAACCGCTGGAACTTGCATGGTCGCTGCAAGTTCGGCGAATTCACCATATGCCCACTCACGGTCAGTAGCTGCATGGATTACTTTTGTGTCTGCAGTGGTTAGTTCTTCAATTGGAAGCTTTAGCTGCTGCGCTGCTGCTGCCAAAATCATAGCTCTTGCTGTAGCTCCAGCCTGACGCATGGTCATCCAGTTCATTGGTGTAGACAGTGAGCCTCCAGCAAACTGATTAGCTCCATATTTTTCAGCATCTACATCAGCCTGCACTACTTCAACATCATCCCATGCGCAGTCTAATTCCTCTGCAATGATTAGCGGCAAACCAGTTTTAATACCTTGTCCACACTCTGGATTCTTAGAAAACAGAATGATGCCGCCATCAGGTTTAATCTGAACATAAGCACTCAAGGTCTGAGTTTCTGCAGATTGTGCAAAAGCATGCTTAGGTGCTAACACAGGGCCACCCAAGACTAGACCACCGCCTGCAAGCCCAGCCAATTTAAAAAACTGGCGACGATTTACTTCTGCAGCTATACCAATAGAAGGTGAGACTGCTTTTTCTTTGAGCATTTCATGGAAGAAGTTGGGAAGCTCATTCATTCCTAATTGGTTATTTTGATTGTTCATGCCTGCTTACCTCCATGAGTAGCTGCGTCATAAAACGCAGTACTATTGGCGTTACCTGCAGCTACTTTGATGGCACGACGAATTCTGGTGTAAGTTGCGCAACGGCAAATATTTCCTGACATGGCTGCGTCAATATCTGCATCACTAGGATTTGGATTATTTCGAAGCAGTGCCGTAGCACTCATTAATTGTCCAGCCTGACAGTACCCACATTGAGGCACGTCCTCTGAAATCCAAGCTTGCTGGAGGGCTGATAGTGAACCATCATCTTTGGCTAAGCCTTCTATGGTGGTGATTTCCTGATCAGTCAGGTTACCCACGGGAATTTGGCAAGAACGAACTGGTGATCCATTAAGGTGAACTGTGCAAGCGCCACATTGCGCTATACCACAGCCATACTTAGTTCCTACCAAGCCCAAAGTATCACGAAGTGCCCAAAGTAACGGAGTAGAGGGATCAATTTCCCCCAGATCCATGGTTTGCCCATTAACCCGTATTGTTGCCATAACAACATCCTCTTTGAATGTTTTGATTTTCAGAGATACATCTGAAATCTGAACTGAATATAATGCCGGTATTTGAACCGATCAATACTTCATAAAGTAAACAAGATTGGTCTGGAAATCAAGATAAGATCTATGCGGGGGGATCTAATATATTCTTGTAACAGTTAGATTTAGCAGCCCTTTTGAGCTGCTAAATCTTATTTAAAGTTTTAGCTTACAACAGCTCTACAATAGCTACCATCAAAGCTGAGAGAACCATACTTGATGTAATAACACCCCTGACGCTGGCCATGGGGCCCTGCTTCCCAACTAAAGCATTGATTTCAATAATAATAATTAACGCTATTAGAACATACCATGAGGTAGTGTACTCTGCATGACCATAGCCTTGACCTCCAATAAAATGAGGACCAGCCAACATACCTAGTGCCATGGGACCCGAGAACAGAGTATTTGTCCTGGAGGCAAGCAAAGCCTTGGCACCTGCTGAAGCTGCATCGCCGGGGATCATACCAAGGGCAATTTTTTGATTTGGCCAGATCACAAGCCATACATTCAGAAACATGAATGTAGCCATCAGGGCGCCACCAACTATATAAGCATTAAGCTGCCCACGGTTAACTACGTTTAGAAGCAGGATTACGCCCGTAATAAACGTAAACATGGCACCCCAACGGAACCACCATAGGGCATTTGGCGCCAACTTAGCCTTGGCATCTGCCAAAGCTTCAGGTGTTGCTGACTTAAAATAACCACCTTGAATGAAGTTAAAATAGTAGAGCATTCCAATCCATGTAATCCCAAAAAGAAGATGGCCCCACCTAACCAGGAAAAGTGCAAATTCGTGCAACATCATTAGCCTCCGGCTTATTTTTAGTTTTGATTGAACAACTTATATAAAATCAGTGCTTTATGATACGCAGATTCCTCGAAAAAAGTAAGCTGTGATATTGATTTACTCAGAGAGGTTCTATATTCCGAAGATTCCTTAATACCGTCAAGCCCGCTGCCAGAAGACCAAGGCCTGCCGAGCACAACACTAATAACAGTGCCGAATTAAAGGATAAGCCTTGTAATGTCATCACCAAAGACAAGCTTCGAAGCAGCTCCAATAAAGGTGGCGCTAAAATTAACAACGATAGCCCCACCAATGCCAATGCAATTATTCCTGCCCCTAAGCCATACCAAAAGCCCGTATATAGGAATGGGCGTGACACCCAACCATCCGTTGCCCCGACAAGTTTCATCACTAAAATTTCGGCACGTCTGTTCTCAATACTAAGCCGCACAGTGTTGCCAATGACTCCTAGGACCCCCAAAGCCAAAAGAACAGAAAGTAACCAAACAAAACGCTCGGCAAATAGTAGAAAAAGACGGCTTATAGCTAAGCCTTCAGCATTTAGTAAAGGGCTACTAGTTTGTTCTTGCAACATAGCTAACACAGCTTGTAAATTGACAATTAACAAAACCAAAAAACTTGGCAAGGCCAGTGCTATAGCCAGAACCAACAGGGTGAGTAACGTACTTAACGGTTGCTGCAAGAGTCTTAGCAAAGCATCAACAGCAACGCTTTGGTGCTGCTCGAACTGAGCTCGAAAACTGAATATTGCTGGCGAACTCGTGGTTGACTTTGTGGTCATCTAATTTTACTGCTCTTTGATTTCAGAAATATCATTTGAATGAGCACGTAGTGTGCTGGTCAATCGTCCCTGTTGAAGAATAATACAACGCTTACCGGTACTGCTAATGAGCTCACGATCGTGACTGGCAATTAGCACAGTCACCCCTACTTCATTAAAATCTTGGAATAGGCGCATGATTTCAGCGCTTAATTCAGGGTCTAGGTTCCCAGTGGGCTCATCTGCCAGGAGTAGGGCTGGTCTGTTGACGACTGCGCGGGCAATACCAACGCGCTGCTGCTCGCCACTTGAGAGTGCAATGGGGTTCACTCTTTCTTTATCAAGCAAGCCTACGCGATCCAGTGCCGCTCGTACCCGACGCATGGATTCGCGTTGATCATAGCCACAGATTTCCATCGGTAAGATCACGTTATCATAGACAGATCGATCAAAGAGTAGCTGGTGATCTTGATAGACAAAACCTATTTGCCTTCGATAGATTGGAAGTTGCGAGCGCGCCAACTTATTCAAATTCTGACCATTAACAAGCAGCTGCCCCCTGCTGGGAAGTTCCATCTGCATAATAAGTTTGAGTAAAGTAGTTTTACCCGCGCCGGAGTGCCCTGTCAAAAAAGCAAAGTCACCTCGAGGTATATGTAAACTAACTTGAGAAAGTGCTTCTTGCCCACCTGGATAACGTTTAGATACTGCATCAAACTTGATCATCTTGTTTTGCCTGAAAGAGTCTTAAGTTATGTTGGCTCTATTTGCGACTCACTAATCGTGCTACATCTTCTAGGTTTGATTATTAGTTAATAAGGCCTCCACGAATTCGATAGCGGAAAATGGTCTGAGATCATCTACTTTTTCACCGATACCAATAAATCTAAGGGGCAGTTTAATCTCCTGCGCTATAGCAAACACCATCCCTCCTTTTGCCGTGCCATCAAGTTTACTCAGCACAAGCCCGGTTACAGAAACCGACTCTCGAAAGCTACGCGCTTGATTAAGCGCATTCTGTCCTGTTGTTGCATCCAGTACTAGCATAATCTCCTGAGGCAACTCGGGATCGAATTTTTTTAGAACTCTCACCACCTTCTCTAATTCCTGCATCAAATTATCTTTGTTGTGCAGGCGTCCTGCAGTGTCAGCAATGAGCACATCAACTCCCCGGGCTGCCGCACGCTGATAGGCATCATAAATCACGGAAGCTGAATCTGCCCCTGTATGCTGAGCTACCACTGGCACTTGATTTCGCTCACCCCAAGATTGTAGTTGTTCCACTGCTGCAGCTCTAAAGGTATCTCCTGCAGCTAGCATCACATTCAGACCCAAAGACTTATAACGCATAGCCAGCTTTCCAATGGTCGTTGTTTTCCCAACACCATTGACACCAACCATTAAAATGACAAATGGTTTTCCTTCTTGTTTCTGCAGGGATAAAGGCAGCTCTAAAGGGAGTAATTGCTCATGCAGTATGCTCTTCAGTAACTCTTGCATAGCATGAGAATCTGCTAGCTGAGCTCGGTTGCTACGTGTTCTTAAGGCTTCAAGTATTTCTGTTGTAGCTGCTATGCCAACATCAGAAGTCAACAATGCTGTTTCTAGTTGCTCTAGTAGGTCCTCGTCAATAGCTTTACGCCCAAGAAATATAGCTCCCAAGCCTTCACCAAGTTGCTGCCTCGTTTTACTTAGACCAGCTTTTAATCGAGGCAAAAAACCAAGGGGCTCTGACTCTATTTGCTGTGGCATCGGCGAAGAGCTAGCAGGCTTAGTGTCTTTTGACTCTCTAGCTTGGCAGTTTTCAAGACTTGGCTCAGCAGATTTATCTGCCGTTTGACTTCCAAATAACTTTCTAAACATCTTTTCAATTCTTATTTTTTATTCAGCTGCCTTCAGAGGCTTAGCTTACTATTTTATTAACCATTTTTATGCCTTATTTTAGCAGAATAACTCATATGCAGAAGACTAACTTAAATATACTTTTTCAACTAAAGGCGCACTTAACTACTCACTAAGTAGATCAACTTAAGAAAAGATGACAGCTTACATTAAACAGTTCAAACTTTACTCATGACCTCACTAAATTCTAAAAAGTCTAGCTATAATAAAGTCCGCCTAATTGCTGGTGTTTGGCGCTCTCGAGTTATTACTTTTCCCGACAGCCCAGGCCTACGCCCTACCTCAGACCGAATCAGAGAAACATTATTTAATTGGTTACAGCAAAAACTGCCTGGCGCTAAATGTTTGGATCTCTATGCAGGCTCTGGTGCTCTTACTTTTGAAGCTCTCTCGAGAGGAGCCGCCCATGTTGTAGCGCTGGAATGCGAACACAGCGCTGCCAAATCCATTACTGAAAATGCTAAAAAATTGCTATCTATGGAAGAGACGGATAGGCTGGAGTTATTGCACTGCCGTGCTGAAGCATGGCTTACCCAAACTATAAACCTTCGCTTCGACATTGTCTTTATAGACCCGCCCTTTGCAGCTGAACTTCATACCTCAACTTTACAACACTTGATTGATTCACGATGTTTATCGAACGGAGCTCTCATTTATTTGGAAGCGCCTCAACCTCTAAGCTCTTTAGGATTTCCGTTTGGCTATACCTTGCTTAAAGAGAAGCGCGCTGGAACTGTTTATTATGGCTTACTAGAACACACCACTACTGTCTAGTTGCAACAAACTGCAGTCTTATTCTTAAAAGATCAGAGAAAAAAGTACAACTGCCAAAACAATAGGTACAAAAACTCGAAGTAGCCACAACAATAAAGTGAGAACAATGGGATAACATTCCTCTGATAACTCTTCTAGAAAGATTGCTTTGGGCAATACCCACCCTGTGAATAGCGAAATCAATATACCTACAAGAGGTAGCAGGATATTTGAGGTTAAATAATCGAATAAATCAAAAAATGTACCTCCAAAACCAATACTCTGTAGGGGTCTAAAGTCAGCCAAGAGATTCAACGATAGGGCGGGAAGTAAGCCTAGTAGCCACACAAATCCTCCACAGACTACAGCAGCTTTGCTTCGTGACCATTGAGGCTTATCTTTCAACCAAGCTACTGGTACCTCCAACATGGAGATAGAGGAAGTCAGTGCGGCAAAGGCAAGTAGCAAAAAAAACAAAGTGCCCACAATAAATCCCATAGGTATTTTTGCAAATGAAAGGGGCATGATGTTAAAAACAAGTGAAGGTCCGCCTGCGGTATCTAAGCCGTGAGCAAAAACCAGAGGAAAAATTGCCAGTCCTGCAAGTATTGCCACCAAAGTATCAGCAGTGACCACTATCGCTGCGGTAGAGGCAATGGGATCTCGACGCTTCATGTAGGAGCCATAAGTCATTAACGTTGTTGCTCCAACGCTAACTGAAAAGAAAGCTTGTCCGAATGCTTCAAGTACAACATTCGAACTTAATCGAGAAAAATTAGGGGAAAACAGGTACTGCAGTGCACGTATAAACTCGCCTGAATAGGCTGCAAAAATGACCAACAGGATTAATATAAATAATAACAAAGGCATCAGATATTTCACCGCATTTTCAAGCCCCGAAGAAACACCTCTAGCACAGATCCAAGTAGTCGTGCCCAGAAAAATGCTATGCCCTGTAAGCACTAGTGGTAAAGAACCAGCGTAACCGGCACTTAATGCGCTTATTTGTTCTGCTGTCTGTTGCTTAAACTTTCCTAATAATGAATAGATCGCATAAATGACAGTTTCACCACCAATGGTGCTATAGAAAGATAGAATAAGAGACGTGCTAATGACGCCGGAGAACCCGAGGATTATCCACATTCTAGAGGCCTTTGCTTGTTCAACAAGAAGCCGCATGGTTTTAGGTGGGTTTTCTTGTCCTCGTCTTCCGAGAAGCATTTCACTTAGAACAAGGGGCAAGGCTAGTAGGAAAACTGCGCCAATATAAATTAGTACAAACGCTGAACCCCCATTTTCCCCCGCAGTGTAGGGAAAGCGCCAAATATTAGCCAACCCCACGGCGGAGCCCACTGCAGCCAGCATAAAAACCCAACGGGAGCTCCAGTTTTCGTGTTTTTGCTCGGTGTGCATATCCCCTCTGTGTGTTTGCGATAGCATCGCGTTATAATATTACTTAACTAATAAGTCTAACATGAAAAATTGTATGAAAACTGTGGTCTACCCAGGAACCTTCAACCCCATCACTAATGGTCACACCGACCTTGTAGAACGTGCTGCACGTCTTTTCGACAAAGTGATAGTCGCCGTTGGTACAAGCACTATGAAACAAGGTGGGTTAGCGCTTGAAAAGCGTGTGGAGCTGGCTCAGCAAGTACTCGTCCACCTCCCTAATGTGAAGGTTCAAGGCTTTACTGGATTACTTACGGAATTTGTGCGTGAGTTAGACACAAAGCTCATTTTACGAGGTCTACGCACAGTTGCGGACTTTGAATATGAATTCCAGTTAGTGGGTATGAACAGGATTTTGGCTCCCGAGATTGAAACTCTATTTCTAGCTCCTGCTGAACAACATGCTTTTATTTCCTCCTCCTTAGTCAGAGAAATAGCAATCTATGGTGGTGATATAAGTAAGTTTGTTCATCCCACTGTGGAGAAAGCTATTCGTGAGGCACTTTAAATAATGGCTCTGAAAATTACGGATCAATGCATTAACTGTGATGTTTGTGAACCTATATGTCCTAACAATGCAATTTACATGGGATTAGAAATATATGAAATTAACCC
This sequence comes from Enterobacteriaceae bacterium, assembly GCA_038125665.1. GTDB lineage: Bacteria > Pseudomonadota > Gammaproteobacteria > Pseudomonadales > Pseudohongiellaceae > CAILUG01. The sequence goes on along the minus strand of JAYPEI010000017.1, from coordinate 23,775 downwards.
CAAACTTTGTACAGAGTGTGTTGGCCATTTTGAGACATCGCAATGTGTAGAAATCTGTCCTGTAGCCTGTATCCCAATTGACCCTAAGCATCAAGAAACGCAGGACGAATTGTTAGCAAAGTATCAATTGATAACAGGCCAAGGATAAATAAGCCTTTTTTCGAATCACTGACACAAGAGCACTACCCTATTTTCCAAAAGTAGGATCACACTCGTAGGGATAGACATAATCATCCTTTTTATCCCAAGCAATAAAACGTGCAGCCCTACCTTCAAAAACTTTTGGATCCTCATAAATCTGTAGTGAGAAAAGTGTACGGCCATCCGTACTCAAGCGAAATCTCTCTATCATCTGCATATCATTACTGTGAGAAAATCCATTATTCAATAAAGTCCCTGATGAAAGATGATCTGTATCGACTAAAAGTTCCACACCAACCCTGGCTCCACCAACAAAATGACCAATTGAGTGTCCACTCTTTGAGTGAGGAGCATCTTCAGGAGTATGCCCTCGACCATCTAAATGGATAATGCGGTACATATCAAAATATTCCATTTTGAGCACCATCAAATTATTATCAGCCCACCATTCCATAGGAAACGGAGCCTGCATATAAAGGGGGGCAGATGGTTGAACGCAGGCAAACTCACTTGTGAGTTCCTGGCTAAAGTCATACTCCTTTATTTCATCAATGGCCCGCTGAGTAAGTTTTAGTCCTGCATAATCACCTTCCTCAAGTTCCGCTCCTCCCGTATCATCTATATAAATAACACCCTCTGGCAATGACTTAAGAAAGACCTCTCCTTCTGGATGAGGGACAAAGCGAGGAGCCCAATAACCACTAATCTTCTGAATAAAAGCAAGCTGTGCATCAGCTATGACTGAATTTCCTGTTTTATACACAGGTTCCGTAGCTGCTTTCAGAGTATTTGAGCTAACTGTGATCAGTAAAATTAGTGCTAACTTAAACTTCACCAGCAACACCTTGGATATCACTAATTGCCGTGCTTCACTCATATCTTGCTGGTTATAGGGGTTATATTTTTTTTTATGCATATAGGTATCCTGTGATTAATCTTGATTAACAGCAGCTTGCCCACGCAATGTTCGTCCATCGGCAAAAGTAACCTGACTAATTCGCAGATAAGGGCGGCCATCTCTGGCAGGAAAACCCACTATAGTTATGGCATCGCCCATTTGGAGGGAATCTTTCGACCAGCCACGGCGCCGCAAGGCATTTGGAGAGTTGGTTTCGGCCTCCCAAGTCTCAACAATACCATCAGGCTTGGTGACATCAATCCGAACAATACCGTGAGGGTTAGTAAATTTAAATTCGGTCACCACCCCTGATACTTGAACAAGCTCCTCCCCAACAAAATGCACTGCAAATGAATGATGTGCACCCGCACTTATTGGAAATGTCATTAAGCTAGTAATAACTATTGAGATCAGTTTTTTCGCCATAGTCGTCTCTTCACCAGTTAAGTTTAATGACCTTATTGCTCAGACTCATGTCTGACAGCGTGGACAAAAAACACTTGATCTTTGTCCTAATCTAATTTCTTTTAGTGTATGGGCACAATGCGAACAATTCTGCCCCCCTCTGCCATATACATGAAGTTTTTGGCTAAAGTAACCCGGCTTACCATCACCACCAACGAAATCTCTAAGCGTTGTACCTCCCTGCTCTATCGCTCTGGTCAATACTAGTCGAATCTCTTTGCTCAGAATTTGTAGTCTTCGCTTGCTTAGTGAACCAGCTTGTCGTTTAGGAGCGATTCCTGCAGCAAATAATGCTTCGTTAGCATAGATATTACCAACACCCACTACGACTGAAGCATCCATGATGAAGGTCTTGATGGGGGTCTTTCTCCCCCTTGAGAGACGGAAGAGATAGTCATCCTCGAACTCTTTCCCTAACGGCTCCGGCCCCAAATGTGACAACAGTGGAAAGTCCTCAAGAGGCCCTTCGACCCATAGCACACAACCGAATCTTCTAGGATCATGAAAACGTATAATTTTAGAAGATTCAAGGAAGATGTCTACATGATCATGCTTTTTAGGATCATCTTTTGGCGTAGTAATTCTTAAAGAACCAGACATACCTAGGTGGATAAGCACATGGCCGCCTGTGATTTCTAATAAGATGTACTTAGCTCGACGCTTTACAGCTTTCACTATCTGACCCTCCAAACGATAAGGCAAGTCAACGGGGATCGGCCAGCGTAAGGAATACTGACGCACCACCATTTTGCTGATGCACTCACCTTCAACCCATGGACGGATTCCTCTTGCTGTGGTCTCGACTTCTGGTAATTCAGGCATAGTTGATTAATCTGCTACAGGAGGGCTGTTTGTGTACTAAGAATCTTATCCGTTACTATCCGCTTAAGGTAGGATTAAGTCACTCAGAGGCAAGCTAATTGTCAGAAAAAAAGCGTATCATTGAAAGAGTAATAACTGAACATAGATGTTCGGGACTGCGAATGAAAAATATGATGAATAACTCAATATTTAGACTAGTCACTTTCTCATTGACCTGTGCTCTTAGTGCAGCATTACAGCTTTGCTTGTCCCCTCATTTTGCATTGGCGCAAGAGGATCCTGTATTTCGCGTGCCAGAACTTCCAGATGTAGACCCTGCCCGTGTACAAATTAACACTGACATCGTAGAGCGAGACCGTAGCGCTGTCGCTGTTCCCTCTTTTGAAGATAATGGAGCCCCTTCCTCAGCGAATAGCTACCCCAACCCTCAGGGCTCAAGAGGCAATTCAGGCAACACTGGCAGTGGATCTGGCTCTAGCCCCTCCACCATCTTCTCAGGAGGCCCTATTACGCCAAGTCCTGGTTCACCCCCCCCTAACTCAACACAAAGCGGTCCTCAAGGGCAATCAGGTGGTTTTGATGTAAATGTCAGTGTCAGCGGTGGACCACAAATGCCTACATTGAGCATACCAACTCTTCCTGGCATGCCGGGATCACCTTCAAGTTCTCCAGGCTCTCCCGGCGGGCAAGAAACGATGAACAGTTCCTCAAGAAGTTCAAGCAATGGTTCATCCGGTGGTGGGCCCACTAACGGTGGCTCAACTAGCAATTCAACCAGTATGCCAGGAGATGTCATAGCTAGTGGTCAGAATGGTAGTCAAAATAGCGCACAAAGTGGTTCAACAAATGAGGGTTCTCAAGGTGGTGGTTCTGATGGCTCTAGCTCTAGCTCCAACGGAACTTTAGTGGATTCAACTACAAACGGTACTAGCCCTACTGTTACCGAAAAAACAAACGGCACAACGGCAGTGGCCGGTGGTGGCTCCGCACGGATACGTGTTTTAGATGCACGCCTAGAGGAAAGCTTTGGAGTTTTCGATGGCATGATTATTTCGGAAAGAGAGAAGGCTCAAAATGAAGCTAATGCCGCTGGTTCTGACGTAATGGGCAGTAGTGGTGCTGGTGGTTCTGGCGGCGCTGATGGTAGTGGTGACAGTGATTATGCACGCGTGCTAGACGAGGCCATCGTTATTGCCTCGTCTCCAGATAATAGCTCCGGTGGTGGCATGTTACCCGAGGGAGCAAAGGTTCGAGAAGGGGACTTCGCATACAATGAGCAGATTGTGGCTAATATTCCTGAAGATATCCCTGATGCATCTGATGATGATGTTGTGGCTAGGCAGTTACGCGAGGCTGCAATGAGCGAGCCTGATGCAGATTTGCGTGAAAAACTCTGGGATGAATATCGGCGTTACGTTGGCCTACCAACTAAAACAGATAGCGAATAAATTTTGAATTAATACTCAGTCTGCATTGAAATATTACGATTAGATAAGCGTACACTAATTGATTAAGGGAGTTACTTAAATGCAAGCTTTACAGCCAAATCAGCATGCAATAACAGGCCTTCATAAAACCTGTTTATTAACAGGGCTGTCCTGGCTCTTGTTGGTTGGCTGTGCCACTCAAACTGTAAAATCCACCTCAGTGACGCCGATGGTTGAGGAAAAAGGTATTGTGGCTGAGGAAGAGTTACTTGATGTTGCCATCGGTATTATGGATGCTGGGCTAGATGATATTCCGAATAATCGCGAGGAACTAACCTTTGCTGATATCCGGCTGGCAGAAACTCAGTTCGTTTCCTGGCAAGTTTCAAAGACATTACAGAGCAATGGAAGTTGGGGGATAGTGAGAGTCAATCCTAATGAGCTTGAAAATACCGACGTACAGGTAAATGGAAAAATAATACAAAGCGATGGAGAAACCATGGTTGTGGACATTACTGTGAGCGATGCCACAGGACGACAATGGTATACCAAGGAATATAAAGAAGTAGTTAGTCGCTTCAGCTACGACCCCCGCCAGCGTCGAGGCAACGACCCGTTTCAAGGGATGTACAATCGAATCGCTAACGACATGCTAGCCTGGCGTAAGAAAAATCTTAACAACCAACAACTGGTCTCCATTCGTACTGTTGCTCGTCTGAAATTTGCGCAAGGTTTTGCCCCGCAGGTTTATTCCCAATATCTAAGCACGGATAGACGAGGTATGACTGTCGTTAATCGTATGCCTGCGGCTAACGATCCGATACTTGCTCGGATAGACACTATTCGTGAACGTGACTACATGTTTATTGATGCTCTACAGGATTACTACGCCAATTTTATTTTGGAAATGAATGCGCCTTATACTGAGTTTCGCCGCCTTTCCTATGATGAGGTTATGAAGTACGACAAACTAAAAGCGGACGCTAGGCGAAATATGATTCTTGGTGCGGCCGCAATCATCGGTGGCATAGCTGCTGTACAAAGCGATAATGCCGCGGTGCGTTATGGGGCCTATGGTGGTCTGTTTGGTGGAGGCTTTCTTATTAAAGATGCCTTCAGCACCAAAGATGAAGCGCAGATGCACGTAGAGGCACTAGCGGAACTCGGTGATTCTATGCAAGCAGAAATTGCTCCTAAGACCATTACTCTCGATGAACGCGTCATTACACTCACTGGTACAGTAAATGAACAATATACACAATGGCGTGAAGTGCTTGCCGACATCTACACTGAAGAGGTGGGTGATGTAGCTCCCACGACTAGGAGCCCTGAGTAAGTCAGTATGGATGATACTAATCTGCATCAAACTCAACAAACTAATCCACTAGACGTAATAACTTTCGGACAGCATGAAAGGAAGGAGCAGCTACTGCAGCAGCGACGCCAGCAACTAATACTTTGGTGTATTTTTTTGGTGCTATTAGTCATTGCGGCAGGTGTGTTCTTCATACTACCCAACTTGATACCAACTCCTCAGGCACCTCAACAACGAACAGTTGAGACAGCTCAGCTTGGGCAGCGCATCACCGAAATCTCTCCTTTTGAGGAAGCTCAGCGTCTTCGAGCACGACAGGAAGCTCAGGATGCTCTGGCAAGCTTACTAGAATTCCAAGCTCAATTAGAAGAAAACTCAGTCACACAGTGGGCAGATGAAGAGTTCAAAACAGCTTTGACGCTAGCAACTGCTGGTGATGAAAGCTATCGAGCTCAGGCATATCAGGAGGCGCGTGATAGCTACACAGCTGGCTCAGCGGCTTTGCAAGAAATTATTGCTAGCAAAGAAACACGCCTAAATGACTGGATATTAAGAGGCCAACAAGCCCTTGAAACAGGGTCTGCCTCACAAGCTTATGAAGCTTTTACCGTGGCATTAAGTATTGATCCCGATAATGCAGATGCCCTTAAAGGTCTACAGCGGGCAAGCGTGTTAGATGATGTTCTCGGTCTATTCAATGCTGCCGAAATTCAGCGTCAACAGGGTAATTACTCAAATGCACGTACTGGTTATCAGGAAATCTTAAAACTGGATAATGAATTTTCTTCTGCCCGAATAGCTTTAGAGTCTCTGGCTATAGAAGAATCTGACTACAATTTTAACCAAGCCATGTCATCTGGCTACAGTGCTTTACAGAGCAACATGCCAGCACAAGCGGAGGAGTTTTTCAGAAAAGCAGAAAAACTTCGTTCCAACTCTGATGAAGTAGCAGCTGCACTGCAGCAAGCTCAAGATATGGCGACTACAGCCAGGCTCAAAGTGCATATGAATGCGGCCTCAGCTTTTGAAGCGGATGAGGACTGGTTCAGTGCTTTACGTGAATGGCAGAGTGCACAGGCTGTTGATAATAATGTTATAGAAGTTAAGCAGGGAGTTGAACGATCAATAAATCGTCGCGATCTAGAGGTTTTCTTGACCACTGCTATCGATGAACCCCTGAGGCTTGTTGATGAAAGTATTTATCAACAAACACAGCAGTTAATCCGTCAACTCGATGCATTCGATAAAAAAGGACCTCGATTAATTGAACAAGTAGATCGGATTAAAGATTTGCTCATCCAAACACGTCAGCCGGTCACGGTTAACTTCTTTTCAGATGACAACACGACAGTGACCCTACTAAAACAATCTCAACTTGGTCAGTTTACAAAAATAACCAAAGAGCTCACACCTGGCGCATATGTTGCCGTTGGGACGCGCCCTGGCTATCGGGATGTACGTATCGAGTTTATTTTACAGTTGGGAACTCAGGTGGAAAATATAACTGTTAAATGTGAAGACAAAATCTAAAGGACAAAGCACATAGAGTAATCATGAAGGAAGAACGAGGACATCAGCGACAATCCGGCCTGCATGAACAAATAGCTCCGGTTGATTTTAAACCACTCGAAAGTAGTGGCAATAGACAGTGGCTGCAACTCAGCCCAGCGCACTGTGCTATTGCTTTCGCCCTAGCCTTTTTTGTATCTGCTGGTTGGTTTGTTTTGAGCGCAAGATCTATTTACTTTGATGTCCAACCACTACTCAGTGACTCTCCCATCACCAGTGAAATCTCAATAGAAGGTGCTCTCAATTTACAAGTGGGCCCACGCTATTTGGTGCTTCCCGGCAACATAGAAGTAACTGTTAATTCCCCTGGTTACTATGACTTTATGGGTAAACTTATCGTAGGCGAAGAGCAATCTCAGTCATTTCTTATCAATCTTACTCCATTACCCGGCAAACTTAATATAAGCACTTCGGAACTTCAAAACGTACAGGTTCTTGTCGATGAAAGAGAAGTAGCAGTTGCGCCTGTTAAGCTACTTGAAATCAATGCGGGCCCCCATGAGATTACTCTCAACAAAGCGCGTTACGAGAGTTATACCACGTCGATTGATATTGAAGGTCGCAATGTTACTCAAACTCTAGAGGTTCAATTGCTCCCAGCATGGGCAGATATCACTATAAATACTATTCCGGCAGGAGCCACCGTAAGCATCGATGGTGAAGAGCTGGGCACTACCCCACTAGTTACCTCTCTGCTTGAAGGGGAAAGAGCCCTGCTAATTAAGCTGGCGGCGTACAAAGCTGTTACACAGAAAATTGATGTTACTGCCCGTCAAAGACAAACTCTACCTACAATAACCCTAGTTCCTGCCGATGGCTTGGTTCTCCTTGAGAGTAATCCTAGCGATGCTGGGGTTACTTTAAATGGTGAGTATAAAGGTCAAACGCCTCTTGAACTAAGCCTGCCACCTACCACAGTGCATCAGCTAAGGTTCTTCAAAAATGGCTATCAAGATGCTCGTCAAGAATTACGTACTCAACCAGCTGGTGAAAGTAGCGTCACGGTTAGCCTGAAACCCATTACTACTGAGGTTAAAGTTCAATTACAACCAAACGATGCCACCTTGTACGTAAATGGGCAAAATATGGGAACAGGGTCAAGGTCTTTGCAAATGTTGGCTTCTAGTCAAACTATCGAAGTTCGCCGAGATGGCTATGTTTCCTATACCACCAACTTTACACCTCGACCCGGACTAAATCAGTTGCTGGAAATCAAATTGAAATCGATTGAGCAGCAACGGATAGATAGTATTCCCCCAACACTGACAAATGCTGCCGGACAAGAACTCAAACTAATATATCCGGGCACTTTCGAGATGGGCTCTTCCAGACGAGAATCTGGCAGGCAAGCAAATGAGGTACTAAGAAAAGTTGAACTCACACAACCCTTCTATCTGAGTTTGAAAGAAGTCACCAATGAGCAATTTGCGCTATTCGATAAAGAGCATTCCTCTGGTATTGTCGAAGGACAAACTTTGGCAAATCTTGAGCAGCCTGTAGTTCGAGTTAGCTGGGAACAAGCCGCCGCCTTCTGTAACTGGTTAAGTGCGCAGGAGGGCTTACAGCCTTTCTATGATATTGAAGATGGTGCTGTCTCAGGCTTTCATCCAGAAAGCACTGGATACCGTCTACCATCGGAGGCTGAGTGGGAATGGGTAGCACGTATCAATGATAATCCTGACAAGCCCCTTCGTTATGGTTGGGGTGATGCAGCCCCTCCCCCACCTGAGCGTTTTGGTAATTTCGCAGATAAAAATACTGCCAGCTTCCTTGGGAGAGTTTTGCTCGACTATAACGATGGTTACACACTTACCGCGCCAGTTGGCAGCTTTGCTCCCAATTCCCATGGCTTCTATGATATGAGCGGTAACGCTGCAGAATGGGTACATGACTACTATGGTGCTGGCGGTTTTTCTGGTTCACAGGCAGAACGCGACCCCCTTGGACCAACTACAGGAACTTATCATGTCATCAAGGGATCTAGTTGGGCACATGGTACTGTCACGGAATTACGCCTGGCTTTTCGCGACTACAACAACATCCCCCGTGATGACGTTGGATTCCGCGTTGCTCGGTATTTAGGACGCCCTTGATGATTCGGATTCCATCTACGAAAAAAATTTTTAGTTTATTAACATTACTGCTGTTTAGCGCTATAGATCTTATTTATTCCTCCAACTTATTTGCACAACTGGAGGAAGGAGTTTTAACTTCAGACTCACCAACACAAACAGTAAACCCTAACATGCCGAGCGGACAAACTAAAACGCAGGTCTCTGAAAATATCGATGAAACTAGTGTTTCTTCTGTCCCTAATACAGAGCGTACTGAAGATAATTCCTTCGTCCCAAGCATTCAGATATCAGAAGATCGTTCTGTGGCTTTTCCCACAGACATATAGATAACTCAGGTAAGCCCATGAAACGCCAAGGTATAATGTCAGACTTCATCTTCCAGATATTCGCACTATTTATCTCAGTGATAGTGGTTCATGCTGTTTATGTTGCAGTTATCCGTCCCAATGCCGATGTCATACTGGAACAACAAGCACAAATGCAATCAGCAAACCCAGACTACGTTTCTGAAACATCCTTGTATGTTGTACTAAAAGATATTGAACAGGAATCTTGTCTTATTCTTATGCTTTGGGCTCTAGCTATTATAGGCCTAAAGATGTATCACAACCGTCAGGATAATCACCTACTAGCTAAACCGTTGCTTAATGTTGCCGAGGGCATGAGTATACTTCCTCAGGATGCCCGTGATTTCAGCCGACCCATACAAGCATTACCTTTAAATCAACAATCATCTCTTCTACCAAGAGCTCTTTTAACTGCACTTCAGCGGTTCGGAACTACTCGAAATGTACAAGATGCTTCAGCCGTTATTAAAGACGTTTGCGCTACGGAAGGAGATCGCTTAGACAGTGAATTGACTCTAGTTCGTTATATTGCTTGGGCAATTCCATCTGTTGGTTTTATTGGAACTGTTCGTGGTATTTCACAAGCATTAGGTAAGGCCCAACAGGCTGTCAGTGGGGATATTCTTGGAGTAACAACCAGCCTAGGCGTGGCTTTTAACTCAACCTTTGTTGCGCTCATGGCTAGTATCCTGCTGATGTTTCTCCTATATCAACTTCAGCTTATGCAAGACCGCCTTGTGCTAGACACACAACACTACTGTGACAATAACTTATTAAGATTTCTCAAGGTTCCTGAGCAAAACTAAGGGTTTCACTTATGAATACCGAAACCTGTTTACTACTCCTTGAAGACCACAATGTGCGCTTGCTTAGTGCAGCGAAAGAATATGCCGCAAGTCCCGGTTATGCTGCACTTTTCAAAGAAAAACCTATTTTTGGTCAGCAAGCCCAAGAATTAGCTCGCCTTGCTCCCAGAGATTGTTATTCACATTTCTGGTCACAATTAAGCTTGGATCCCCTGCCAATAAAAAATAAGTATTTTCGCCATCATGCCGACATAGCTTATGGACATCTCCAAGCTCTCTTAAAGGAACAGTCATTCCAGAGCACTATTCTTGCTGTCCCCTCTCATTACTCGAAGAATCAGCTTAGTATCTTACTTGGCATAGCACAAAGTTTTACTCTTGGAGTTTCTGGGTTAGTGGATCTTAACCTATTACGTGCAGCCAGTGCGATTGATCAAAACCATTCCACTCTAGTGATCGACCTACAATTGCAACAGACTGTCCTAAGTCTTTATGTTTTACAGGAGGGGATGCTTTCTCGAACACGGGCTCAGGTCATCCCTGGACTTGGTCTGCAGAATCTTCAAGATGCCTGGACAAATACCATAGCTGAATGCTTTATCAAGCAGACACGTTTTGACCCCAAACATGGCGCAGAGCCTGAGCAGTATCTGTATAACCAATTACCGAACTGGTTCTCACAACTACGTCGGCAAAATGATTTGCAACTTGCCTTAAATTACAAGGGATCCACCTATGAAGCTGTGATTACAGCTGAAGCTCTAAGTTTGAGTGTGGTAAATTTGCTAAATAAGTTAATTGCTACAGTGAATGATATGCTTACCGAAGATTGCTCTATCCTTATTCAGCGTAATCATTTATCACTACCTGGCCTGACCTCTGCATTACCTGGTATTAACGGCATAGATGATGTTGATGTTATCAATACATTGCAAGCTGTCCTTGCTGAGTTTGAACAAAGTGATGGAGCAATTAACTTCATTTCAAAACTACCAACAACTGCACTAACCCAGCAGCGTAGGGAGCGAGTTGGACGTCAAGCAACACATGTATTGCTCGGAAATAAAGCCATCACTCTCCCTCAGGGATTGCTCGTCCTTGGGACTTGCCCGGAGATCAGCGAGGCAGAAAGGGTCCTCCCCTTGAAAGAGCTTCCCCTTGGAGCAAGTGTGAGTCTGCGTAAAACTCAAACTCAATTAATCCTAAATACCATGAATATCGATAATGTGCTTTTTAATGGTAAACCAGTCCATTCTGAGCAGTGCTTATTTCTAGGAGATTCCGTTCAGCTAAGTTTTGTAGATCAAGAAAAGCAACAATCTTCCTTAACTCTAAGTTTCATTGAGGTAGATTAAGCATGCCACGTATGCGTAACAACAGAGGCTTCGATCCTATCTCGTTATCATTTCTTGACGTGATTTCCTGTGGTTTTGGTGCTGTGGTGCTCATCTTTCTTATTCTTGACCATAATGCGGCAAGACAGAATGATGTCACTAATAGAGATACGCTAGCTGAAATCGATTTTCTCAACGAAGATATTCGTGAAGGTGAAGAAGGGCTGGTCCGTCTTCGCAATACACTTTCTGATGTCGACTTCCAAGTGGTTGAAGCTCAAGGGAGAGCGAGGGTTATCGAAGAAGAAATAAAAACCATACTGGAGGAGCTCGCGCGTCTCGAAAATGAGAGCTCCTCAAAAACACAAACAGAGGAAAGTCTACGTGATGAAATTAAATCCCTTGAAGAAGAGTTAGAAAAGTTACGCAAAGAAGAGCTACAGAGTGGAAACAATATTCGTCGTTTTGTTGGTGAGGGTAATCGGCAGTACCTTACAGGATTATTACTCGGAGGATCAAGAATACTTATATTAGTTGATACATCAGCTAGTATGCTAGATGCGACCATCGTCAACATAATTCGTAGGCGCAACATGAACACTGAAGCTAAATTAAGTGCTCCTAAGTGGAAAAGAACTCGCAGTACTGTGGAGTGGCTGATTGCACAATTACCACCTCCAAGCCAGTATCAGATATATACCTTTAACTCTGAAACCTTACCCTTGATTGATGGAACTGACTGGCAGTGGCTCGAAGTGGCAGACCAGACTCAGCTAGATCAGGCAGTTACTAAACTTAATACTATAGTACCTGCAAATGGCACCAACCTTGATAAACTCTTCGCAAAGGTAGCCTCCATAGATCCACCACCAGATAATATCTATCTCATCACCGACGGCTTACCCACACTTGGAAAGGCACCCGTCTCTGGTAATATTTCTGGTCGTGATAGAGAGCGTCTATTTAACTCAGCAGTCCGTGAACTTCCTAGCGGCATTCCTATCAATATCATTTTAGAGCCATTAGAGGGAGATCCAATGGCGGCTCCATTGTTCTGGCAACTAGCAATTACCTCTAAGGGTTCTTTTTTAAACCCCGCAGAAGACTGGCCCTAGGGATTATATAATGGCCAGAAGAGCAACTGAATCTTTTAACTTAAGCTTCCTCGATATCATGTCCTGTGGTTTTGGTGCTATGGTGCTCCTGTTGATTATTACAAAAACCTCAGCACCTGTTCCCCTTGAAGACAGTGAAACGCCAAAAGAAGGAAGTGTTAAAGAACTGCAACAGCAAGTGTTTGAGATTCGTGGAGAAACAACAATTTTAAATCGTGACTTGAATGCCAAGCACGAACAGTTATCCCGCTACAATGAAATGATTGCTCGTTTGAAACAGCAACTTACTCAAATGCAAGGAAATTACGATACCCTGACTCTTCAAACCGAAGAGGATGATTCAGAAAGAGGCCAGTTAGTTCTTGCACGCCAGGCTCTCACAGATGAGATGCGTAGACTTCAAAAACAGCTCTCAGAGCAGGTAAAAACCGATTCTGTTGGCGGTGTCCCGGTGGATAGTGAGTACATCATCTTTATTATTGACACTTCTGGCTCTATGTTCAATTACAGTTGGGACAAAATGTTAGCCGTACTGACAGATACGCTAGATGTCTATCCGACTGTAAAAGGAATACAGGTGATGAATGACATGGGAGAGTATATGTTTTCCAGTTTCCGAGGCGACTGGATACCAGATACACCGGCAAGGCGTCAGGCAATTATTCAGCGCTTAAGAACGTGGAACCCATTTTCAAATTCTAGCCCAGTAGAGGGAATCGTTGAGGCAATCCGCACGTATCATGAACCAGGAAAAAAAATTTCCATTTATGTCTTGGGTGATGAATTTTCAGGAAATTCAATTTCTGAAGTGGTTGATGCAGTAGATCGTATAAACAGTGTTACAGAGGGTGGCGAAAGGTTGGTACGTATTCATGCGATTGGTTTCCCAACTATTTTCTCCCAACCCGCCCGCTATCAGACAACTGGAGTGCGGTTTGCTATGCTAATGCGAGAACTAACTAAACGAAACGGGGGTACTTTTGTTGGGCTGAACGAATTTTATTGAGGATCCTTGCATTAATTACTAAACAAGGCTAACTAGTCTCAAGGAAAACAAAATAGTATAGGTTTAGCACAACGTCATAAGTCAAACGCATGAAGCAATAACCAAAAACACAAATGGAACCACCTTGGACGGCTTCCAACCAATGAGGTATCTGAATGATAGACCTTTCAACCAGTCTCACCAACGCTAACTTACCAAGAATCTTGGTGAAACTTTTATTAATTTTCTCGCTCACAGGTTGTGCAGCAAAGGTTATTGAATTAGATGCTAGTTTCCCCACTCCACTGACAAGAAAATTTCCAATTACTGTTGGTATCTACTACCCTGATGAGCTACGTCAATTTCAATATGTTGAAATTGACGACAACTCTGGAAACGATCAATACATTATTGGGGCAGGCCAACTCCAACTTAAACTCTTCGACACGCTCATGCCTGCCATGTTCGAAAATGTTGTTAAGCTTGACAGCCCTACGACTTCGGATCCCTCTATTGATGCTATTTTTTCACCTAATATCACTGAATTCCAGTTGGGCATACCATACAAGACTAAACTGAATGTATACGAAGTATGGATTCAATATAACTTGCGTATGACAAAGGCAGACGGCTCATACATTGCTGATTGGGTGATGCCCGCTTATGGGAAATCTCCTGCTGAAAATTTTCTTGATAATACTACTGTAGGTATCCAAAACGCAGCAGAAATTGCAATGCGTGACATTGCAGCCAGTTTTACACTTGGTTTTACCAGGGTCCCTGGTGTTAACGATTGGCTAAGTGAAATACTCAAGGAGCAGGAATGAAACCATTTTTCTTGATGTTAATTACCACCCTTTTCCTTAGCAGTTGTACTACAACAGAGATTGATCAATTTAGACAAACACAGACATCAATTTCAACAGAGGGTAGTATAGTTATTCTTGGTCGTCGCCAGAATAATGACTATGAAACTGAAGGTAAATTTGTGCAATGTGTCGCTAATGTAGTGGAGCAAGGAGAAGGTGGCATCAAAGTAGTTGAAGAACGTACTTTTTTAGATGCCATGTTCCCTTTTTTCGAGCCTCGAACAGCGCCAACTAAGACGGGACATCTACGGCAACTTATGGATGTCGACATTGCAAAAAAACGTATTAGTGAATTTGGTATTCAATACATTGTATGGGTTGATGGCACAACAAAACGTGGGGACTCAGCTGGTACTATTTCTTGCACAATCAGCCCTGCTGGGGGCGGTTGCTTTGGTTTTGGCACCTGGGAAGATGATGCTAACTTCGAAGCAGAAGTATGGGATGTTAATAATTTAGAAATTGCTGGGTCTATAAGTACCGATGCAAATGGCCAGAGCTACATGCCTGCATTAGTAGTACCTATCCCCTTAATAGCACGTGTTGAAGCCTCAGCGTGTAACGGGCTGGGCAATCAACTGAAACTGTTTCTCAACGGAAGTTAGTGAAGGAATTCAATCATGTTTCATTTTGGAAAACATTTAGTTTTATTCTTCCTTAACGCCTTAACACTGCTGTTATTTTCAAGTTGTGCTAGCAACCCAACTGGTGGTACCAACTTCGTGCTCATGTCTGAAAGTGAAGAGCTTCGTATAGGTAAAGAAGAGTATGAAAAAATGCTCAAGTCGGTACCAGTTTATCGCGATGATAAACTCCAAGCATATGTCGATAAAATAGGTCAAAAACTTGCAAAAGTCTCCGACAGACCGGATCTAAATTACACATTTACCATTATAGACAGCCCTGACATTAATGCATTCGCTCTGCCAGGAGGTTATATTTTTGTGAATCGTGGGCTAATCTCCTTTCTTGAAACCGAAGACCAACTAGCTGCAGTAATTGGGCATGAAATTGGCCACGTCACTGCACGTCATGCTGTACGTCAACAAACCGCCGCTCGTGCTGGTAAAGCTGCTTCAACTGTTGTAGGTGTAGCATCTGTGTTAGCAACAGGAACTTCAGTCTTAGCTGAAACAGCAAATCTTTTTGGTGGAGCTCTTCTATCTGGGTATGGTCGTGATATGGAATTAGAAGCTGATGAGCTTGGTGCCGAGTATATCTTTGAAGCTGGCTATAATCCTACTGCAGTACTTGATGTCCTTGGTGTACTTAAAAATCAGGAGGACTTTATGAAAAAAGTTGCTCAAAAACAACCCGCTTATCATGGTCTTTTTGCCACTCATCCGCGTAACGATACACGCTTACAACAGGCTGTCGGTAAAGTTGCAGCTCTCGACACGGGCTCCATAGAGGCAGCGGATCAACATGATTTTCGGCAGAGCACTCAAGGTGTACTCATAGGGCCCAGTGCACAGAATCTTTCAGGCACGGAAGGTAGAAATCGTTACTATCAAAATGTTTTAGGTTACACACTCATATTCCCCAAAGACTGGGGCTGGTCTGAAACCACCACTACTCTTCAAGCGCATGATCCTGAAAATCTTGTTAGCCTTGAAATTTATGTCCAACGTTTGCAACAAGCCTCTAATCCTCGCTCCTTCATAGAAACTGAATTAATGCTAACAGAGCTCACTCAGACAGAATCTTTAGAACAGTACGGATTAAAAGGTTGGACTGGCATTGATGCCAGAGACTCAACACGCCACGCTGTAATTTTTTTCAATGGCCGCGCTTTTATCTTCAAGGCCAGCTTCAATTCTCAGTTAAGCCTCAGCACTACAGCTTCTTCTACGCCTGAAGCTAGTGGTTCCCTGAAGAAGGCAGATGTTGCTGCAAATATAAGTTCTACAGATTTAGCTGCGATGATGCTTGAAAGCATTCGTAGCTTTCGTCCTATTGCCAGGAATGAGCAAGTTTATGCCAACCCCTTAAAACTTGTATGGATTCAGGCTGATGGCAAGATGACCTATGAAATGCTTGGAACTCGTTCTCGCATACCAGGCTTTCCAGTGGAAACTTTGCGTTTAATAAACGGGGACTATCCTAATGGAGAGCCGCAAGCAGGTGAATGGATTAAAATTGCCAACTAATTAAAAAAGTGAACCATATGCAGCACAAGTGCCCTCATTGTGACCAAGCAAGTATTGGAAGTTGGCGAAAATTATTGGCGGTATCGTTTAATCCAGCCCGTTGTGAATGTTGTGGTGGCTATAGCTATGTCCATGCTATCAATATGATTAATGCCCTAATCTTTTGGATTTTTCTTACTTGGATTTTTATAGCTGTAGCACTCTGGCAGCAAATGTCTATTTTTTTGATAGGCACGATACCCTCATTAATGTTTACCGTTGAGATTTGCGTTTTGAAGGCTCCATTAAGGAAAGTATTTGGTTAACTGTCTAACTCTACCCATCGCTCAAAAAGCTTTTCAAGTTTACTTTGAAGTTCACTAAGTTTATCCAATGTGGCTGCCGTATCAGTATGAGGCAAGTTGTAAAACCCTGGCGCTAATGTAGTCGCCTCTAAAATACTTATTTTTTCCTCTATATCCTGAATCTCTTTAGGTATCTGTTCAAGTTCACGCTGGAGTTTATAGCTCAATTTTTGCTTTGCTGTCTTTTCTTTTTTTACTCGGTCTTCATGATGCTCTTTATGCAGTGGCAAACCATTTTGGTCAAGGATAGGTTCAGACACCTTGGCTCCGCCTGAAACATCAACTAGTTCAGCTTGATCCGCTGTTTCATGAAAACTACCTCCTTGTCTTACCCAGTCTTCATAGCCACCGACATAGCGCTGCACTCTACCGTTACCTTCAAAAACTATACAGCTTTGCACCACATTATCGACAAACTGTCTATCATGACTTACCAGCAACAGGGTACCTTCAAACTCAAGTAATAATTCTTCGAGTAATTCTAATGTTTCCAAATCAAGGTCGTTAGTAGGCTCATCAAGAACTAGAAGATTTGCAGGTTTACTGAAAAGTCTGGCTAAGATGAGTCTATTTTGTTCCCCACCTGAGAGCGATTTTACTGGTTGACGTAATCTATCCGGACTGAAGAGGAAATCTTGTAAATAGGAAATTACATGCTTAGGTTTTCCATTAATTGTGATGTAATCCCCGCTGTCACTAAGATTTGCTATAACCGAGGCTTCTTGATCTAGTTCTGCTCGTAATTGATCAAAGTAAGCCAGCTCAATTTTAGTACCAAGTTTTACTCGGCCTGTTGCTGGTACTAACTGTCCAAGTAATATTTTTAGTAGCGTACTTTTTCCAGTCCCATTAGGGCCTACAAGAGCAATCTTATCTCCACGTAAGACTTTAGTAGAAAATTCCTTAATAAGAATTTTGTCATTAAACCCATGTGAAATTCTGTCTAGCTCTACCACTACTTTACCGCTTTCACTGGCATTGTTCAGTCGCATGCTCGCACGACCCTCTAGGATTCTTCGTGAGCTATATTCTTCTCGCAGTGCTTTTAATGCCCTGACCCTCCCTTCGTTACGCGTTCTTCTTGCCTTGATTCCTTGACGAATCCACGCTTCTTCTTTTGCAAGTTTTTTATCAAATTCTGCGTTAGCTCTTGCTTCTGCTTCTAGCAACTGGTCTCTGTGCTCAACAAATTTCTTATACTCCTCTTGCCAAGCTTTTAGGCTCCCACGGTCCAATTCTAAAATGCCATGCGCCACTTGTTGGAGAAATGCTCTATCGTGAGTAATAACTACTACTGCACCCCTAAAATCTGCCAGAAGTCGTTCCAACCATTGGATTGCTGGTATATCTAGATGATTGGTTGGCTCGTCTAGCAACAGTAAATCAGGCTCGTTAACCAAGGCTTTTCCTAACGCCACACGCCTGGCCCACCCCCCAGAGAGTTCATACATCTTTTTATCTGCTGGTAGCTGCAGTTCACTTAAAATAGTTTCAATTTTTTGTTGTAGTGACCAGGCATTACGGGTATCTATGTCGCCCTGTACTTTTTCTAGCTCATAAAGCACTTGCTCTGTCGTTTCTTGTTGAATTAACTGATGGAATGACTTTATTAGCGCCGCATCATCGGCCAAACCATCTGCAACAAATTCAAATACAGTCTGTTCCGTCGCCGGAGGAAGCTCTTGGTCAAGGTATGCCACTTTCAGTTCGGGCTGCATCCAGAGCTCACCCGCATCAGGCTTTAGCTTTCTATGAAGTAACTTCATGAATGTAGATTTGCCCGCACCGTTACGACCAAGTAAACCCCAACGATCACCGGGCTGTATGGTTAATTCAACTTTATCCAGCAACACCTGTGTGCCGAATGCAAGTTGAATATCTTTAAGACGATATAGGGGCATTAGGGAGGATAGAAAGCACAGACATCAGGGTTATTTCGTTTCTTTTACAGCAATTATTGCTCGTATTAAACATCTTACCTGGTCTACGCTTTGGCGTAATAACAATATGTCAGGACTATCATTCCTGCTGGGGATAAAGCAAGGTTGCAGGGACATTGTCTAAACGCATTACCCTGCAACTTTTTCTCAAGCTAACTTACTTAATTTTAGCTTCGTTGTAGATTACATGCTTACGCACAACGGGATCAAATTTTTTGATCGCCATTTTGTCTGGCATGTTTCGCTTGTTTTTATCTGTTGTATAAAAGTGACCAGTACCTGCACTAGAAACTAATCTGATCTTGTCGCGCATTACTTATTCCTCAAATATGCTGCGTTTCATCAAAACATCAGCTAACTATTCCCGTGTTAAATCTTAACTCCACGTGCACGCATATCTGTCAACACCTGCTCGATGCCGACTTTATCGATAATGCGCATACCTTTACTGGACAAACGCAGTTTTACGAAGCGGTTTTCAGACTGCACCCAAAAACGATGGGTGTGCAGGTTTGGTAGAAACCGACGCTTGGTATGGTTCTTGGCGTGAGAGACGTTGTTGCCGACTACTGGACCTTTGCCGGTAACCATACATACTCTAGACATAAATGGCCTCAAAAAATCTTATATTTGGCGAAAAAAGAGCGCGAAGTTTACTAGAACATGCCCGACAAGGCAATCATCGAACATTCAAACACCCCGAGCCTAGTCACTTACCTCAGTCCTCGAGCAGTTTCACATCCAAATTTTAATGATTATGCCAACTATATCATGCATTTGTAGTAACTTTGCCCTCTCTGCCAGGGAGATAACTTCCGCATCTCCTACAACCAAAGAAGGTCTGAAATTTCCTATTTTAAGATATTTTATTTATTGATTTTTACAGGTAGGGTATCAATCTAGTAGGTTCTCCTCTTAAGAGATTTACTGCATACTCAGCAAACACAATTCGAAAAGTGCAGCTAGGTTGCTGCTTAAGGTATTGAAGATGGACTTGAAGCTAGTACTTCTAGCTATCGAAGAAGGGTTCCTAGCCACCTGGGTACGTGAGTCAGATTGGGGCTTTGCCATCGCTTTATCATTGCATGCCTTAGGAATGGCCTTCGCTGTAGGCATTAGTTTCACTATTGCCATTAGAATATTAGGAATAGTGAGAGAAATCCCTTACATCACACTTTTATCATGGATAGCTTTATTTCGTTTGGCCGTCTTATTGGCGCTTTTCTCAGGTATGCTGCTGCTTGTTTGCTACCCTGCAAAAGCCTTAACCAACCCCGTTTTCTACCTCAAACTGAGTCTTATTATTCTCGGACTCTTACAGTTAAGATACTGGCGATCAAGAGTCTTGTTACACGGCTCTTCAGCCTCTTTTTCTGGCTTACTCGGTGTTGGACTTTTGTTTTGCTGGACAGGAAGCATTGCCGCTGGTCGCCTACTTGCTTACACATATGCTGTGCTCTCAGCGCTTCAACTACAGGATATCCCCCTTGCTGGAGATCCCTTTTTTACTAAATCTCTACTCTTTTTAGCTCGCGGAGACTGAGATGGAGGCCAGCCTACTTTCCTTTTCGCAAGCCTCTGGCATTTTAGCCTTCATGAATACGCCTTGGGGATGGCCCTTTGTTGAGACCCTGCATTTTTTAGGGCTCAGTCTACTAATAGGTACTGTCGGTTTGTTCGATCTACGTCTACTAGGCCTTGCCCAACATATTTCTATTCACTCTCTTCATAAACTGGTGCCTTGGGGAGTGGTGGGTTACCTAATGAATCTCATTACAGGAATCATGTTCGTTAGTTCAGCCCCAGACCAGTATCTACACAACCCAGCCTTTATATCCAAACTGTCTTTCATGGGGGTAGCTGGCATCAATATGATCCTTTTCTACTTGATTTCTTGGCCAGCAGGTACGCTAGATAGTGAGCTACGTTTGCGTCACGCTCGCACCGGTGCAGCTGTGTCCTTATTTTGCTGGTTAGGGGTAATTGTGTGTGGACGCCTGATTACCTTCTTCCGCCCTCCTTGGTGTTGGTTCTGTGGTTAAAGACGCTATATCGTCTGTGAGTTATAATATTAATTACAACCATAACAAATTTTTAAGGTTTCAACGGAAACTTCAAGCTTATGCGTAGTCTGCAAAACAAGCGCATTCTTCTTGGCCTCTGTGGTGGCATTGCTGCCTACAAGAGTGCGGAACTCTGTCGCACGCTAATAAAGGCTGGTGCAGAAGTGCAAGTCGTGATGACCCAGGGGGCACAAAATTTTATTACCCCCATGACGATGCAATCCCTTTCTGGTAAGCAAGTGCACACCAACTTAATGGATGCTGATGCCGAAGCGGCTATGGGACATATTGCGCTCGCTCGGTGGGCAGACCTAATATTGGTAGCTCCAGCCTCCGCCAGCTTCCTAGCTAGACTCGCACAAGGACAGGCTAGCGACCTACTAAGTACTCTGTGTCTTGCTAGACGCTGCCCTATAGCTGTCGCACCAGCAATGAATCAAGCCATGTGGTCAGACTCAGCAACACAAGCGAATGTGGAAACATTACAGAATAGAAATATTCTATTTTTTGGGCCAGATGATGGTGATCAAGCCTGCGGTGATATAGGCCCAGGTCGTTTGCTTGAACCTCAACGGATCGCAGAATTAGTCGCGTCACAATTCAAATCCGGAGCATTGAATGGCATCAAGGTGACTCTTACAGCGGGCCCCACACGGGAAGCCATAGACCCCGTCAGATTCCTAAGTAACCACAGTTCTGGGCGAATGGGTTATGCTTTGGCGCAAGCTCTAGTTGACGCTGGGGCTGCTGTTCGCTTGGTGAGTGGCCCAGTGTCTATTGGTACCCCTGAACGGTTAAGCTGCATCTTTGTAGAAAGTGCTAATGAAATGTTAGAGGCCGTCTTGGCGGACCCAGGTCAAATATTTATTGGTGTGGCTGCTGTAGCAGACTATAGGCCGCAAAAAACCCAGGCACAAAAAATCAAAAAAGATGCCGGAGAGCTCTCCTTGCAGTTGGTTCGTAACCCAGACATTCTGGCCACTGTTGCTCAACTTAAACCAAAGCCTTTTTGTGTGGGTTTTGCTGCTGAAACCGAAAATATGGAGATTAATGCTAGAGCCAAACTAGAAAACAAGGGGCTGGATATGATTGTGGCAAATAATGCCAGCGCCACATTTAATAGTAATGAGGCTTCACTGCATGTCTTGGTACGCAAAACAACCCAAATTAAGGAAGTCATCTTTGAGCAGGCTTCCAAAACACTGCTTGCAAAAGAGTTGGTTACACTCATTGCGGCTAACTTCCCAGCTCCTGCCTCACTATCTAAGCTTTAGACGCCGACGGTTAGTGAGGTTTGCTGAATATGCTACAGATAGTTATATTAAATCTGGCCATGACTAAAGTTTCAGCTCTATAATGTGTGTAAGTAATTGCTAACAGGGAAAGCACTATGTCTGTTGATCTTAACCTGGCTGAAAATGTCGCAAAAGTACTAACTGAGGCATTGCCTTATATACAGCGCTTTCACGGAAAAACTCTGGTAGTGAAATATGGCGGTAACGCCATGACGGATGACGCACTAAAAAATAGCTTTGCTCGCGATATTGTGCTGATGAAACTAGTAGGTATGAACCCAATAGTGGTGCATGGGGGTGGCCCACAGATTGGATCATTGCTTGAAAAACTGAACATTGAGTCTCGGTTTGTTGATGGGATGCGGGTGACTGACAGCGCCACCATGGACGTGGTTGAGATGGTCTTGGGTGGCCTTGTAAACAAGCAGATTGTTGGCTTGCTCAACAAAAACGGTGGCAAAGCGATCGGGATTACCGGTAAGGACGGGGGGTTTATACGGGCAAGAAAAATGAAAATTACCCGGCAAACTCCCGAGATGATGGAGCCTGAAATCATTGATATCGGACAAGTGGGCGAAGTAGTGGGTATCAATCCAGACGTGATTAACGTTCTACAGGGCAGCGACTTCATTCCTGTTATAGCACCCATAGGTTACGACGAAGACGGCCACTCCTACAACATAAACGCAGACATAGTGGCCGGTAAACTTGCCGCCTTACTCAATGCTGAAAAATTACTACTCCTAACCAACATTGCTGGTGTACAAAATAAGGCAGGACAAGTGCAGTCGAAGATGACTGTGGGTGACATTAACGCCATGATCGCAGATGGCACAATTCATGGTGGTATGCTGCCCAAAATTAGCTGTGCACTGGATGCCATGAGTTCTGGTGTGAACTCAGTACAGATTATTGACGGACGGGTGCCACACGCCACCTTGTTAGAAGTCTTTACCGATCGTGGTATCGGCACACAAATCACACGCAACTAATCGGCTCACTTTATTTATAGAGTAAGAGAGTTAGCTTATGCCAAGACCCCGAAGCAACAGACGCCAAGAGATATTACAAACGCTTGCAGCCATGCTGGAACAAACACCAGGTGGCCGCATCACTACCGCGACCCTGGCAGCCCAGGTCGGAGTCTCAGAGGCCGCGCTTTACCGCCACTTTCCCAGCAAGGCACGCATGCTCGAGGGCCTAATCGAGTACACCGAGGAAACTCTTTTCAGCCGCATAAGCCGCATTATAGAGTCAACCGAAGAGAGCCTAGTTCAGTGCGAGCAAATCTTGTACCTCTTTCTAGCCTTTGTAGAAAAAAACCCTGGTATTTCTCGGCTCCTAAACGGGGACGCGTTAACGGGAGAAACTGACAGATTGAGGCAGCGTGTCTCACAGATTTTTGACAGATTGGAGACCCAGCTTAGACAAATTTTTAGGGAAGCAGAAATAAATGAGGCCCGCCGCACACAGGCAACTGTAACCTCTACCGCTGGCGTGTTGTTGGCATTCGTTGAGGGGAAATTAAGTCAGTTTGTTCGGTCTGACTTTCGTTTGCTGCCAACGTCGAACTGGCCAGAGCAGTGGGGCCTACTGCGGGGGTCTGTGTATCGTTAATCGCTGACTTGCGGTGCACCCAGTACTCAGATTGGGACAAGTTGTGCAGACATATTGCCTGATCCAGCTCCGAGAGGAGTTGGTGCCAATCTGGTTGGTTGAGTTTGTGTGGCCTACCAGCTGCATTGATGAGGGATAAGGTGCCGCTCAGTTGTGGAAGGATATCTTTATGCGAATCAGCAATGAGCATGTCAGCCA
>JAYPEI010000016.1:0-45128 GCA_038125665.1 Enterobacteriaceae bacterium | reverse complement strand
CTCATTAGTATCCTACATTTATCTTGCGTACTACCTACAGCTTTGATTAGTTATGGGCTATCAATTACAAGATATTCAATATGGACATTTAGTTGGTCTACTCTTGTTTTTTCTTTGCCTTATCTTGTGATAGTAGCTTATTCAGGAGCAATAGGACGTCAGGTGCTAGAGGGTGAATTGATGACGCTAGTACCTGCTTTAGGTTTGATAATTTTGATAATATTTTTTGTAAAGACTGCTAGAAATCGACTCCGATGAGACCCTAAACCGACGGAAAAAGGTTTTTTTCTTTGAATTTGCAGAGGTCTTCCACAGGGCATTGCCAGCACCTGGGTTTTCGCGCAGTACAAGTGTAACGTCCATGGAGAATAAGCCAATGATGGGCATCCAGTAAGTAAGAATTAGGTACTCGTTTCAATAGAGCTTTTTCTACTTCTAAAACAGTGCTACCACTAGCTAGTCCTGTGCGGTTAGATACACGAAATATATGAGTGTCTACGGCCATTGCAATTTGTCGAAACGCTGTATTAAGAACCACATTAGCCGTTTTCCTTCCAACGCCTGGTAATGCCTCTAATGCTTCACGCTGTTTGGGGACTTCGCTGTCATAAAATTCAACCAGAAGATGGCAAGTCTTCATGATATTTCTCGCTTTGGTGTTGAAAAGTCCAATTGTTTTAATGTGCGTTTTAAGTTTTGTTAAACCAAGATCCAAGATTCCTTGAGGAGTGTTTGCAAGAGGAAATAATTTGTTAGTAGCAATGTTTACACTAATGTCTGTCGCTTGAGCTGACAGCATTACCGCAATAAGTAACTCAAAAGTAGAGTTATAATTGAGTTCAGTTTTAGGGCTTGGATTTGCTTCAGCTAGACGAGCAAAGAAACTTTCTCTTGCCTTTAATCCCATACCAACTATTCGTTTTGAGGAAGATTTTCTCACACTTTTCCTGTAATTCTTACGCGTTTGCTACCAGGGGTTAATGGGGAAGTTTCAGGTATTTTTTTATTTGCAATTTTTTCATCAATAAGATTTTTTAGAGCAAGCATTAGTCCAAGCGCCAAAAATGCCCCAGGGGGTAAAATAGCCAGCAAGAAGGGGTTTTTAGCATTGAAAATGATTATTTCAGAAGGACTAATTCCAGAAAATAAGAGATCCATATTTGCGAAAAGTCCACCGGTCCCGAGCAATTCACGCAGCATACCCAGCAACAGTAATATGATAGAGAAACCTAATCCCATCATTAGCCCATCCCAGATAGCTAATAGTGGGTGATGACGACTAGCAAAACCTTCTGCACGGCCAAGAATGATGCAGTTGGTAACTATCAGGGGTAAGAAGATTCCCAGAGTTTGGTATAACGAATAAGCTAAGGCTTGCATCAGTAGTTCAACACAGGTAGTAAGGCAAGCAATGATAAGGACAAAGACAGGAAGTCGTATTCCTGGTAAAACTAATTGCTTCAAGAGAGAAATCAAAAAATTAGAGCAGGTGAGCACAAAGATTGTTGCTATGCCTAGACCTAAAGCGTTGACAGTAGTATTACTCACAGCCAAAAGCGGGCATAAACCAAGTAGTTGTACTAGAGCAGGATTATTTTGCCAGAGTCCTTTTCGACTAATTTCAGTTAGGCTTGGAGTCATGGTAAATACCTTGATTTATTGCTTTTGTGTCTGAAGTAGCTAACTCTAACAGAGTAGACTTGTTGAGATTAAAAAATTCTAGAGAGTTATAAACACTAGCTGTCACGGCTCGAGGGGTTATAGTGGCTCCTACAAACTGATCGAAATCCCCACCGTCTTTTTTGACTGCCCAAAGACTTTTTTTGGTATTATTTAGAGATCTACCATCAAAACTGTAGATCCAATCACTGAGTCTAGAGTCAATTTTGTCACCTAGGCCAGGTGTTTCTTGGTGGCGAATTACTCGTATTCCTGTAATTTCACCATTGTCACTGATACCTATTAATTGCTCAATTTCACCCCCGTATCCTGCATGACTAACTAGAGGCAGAATAACGGCAGAGACCTTATTATCTAATTTTGCTCGATAAGCCATCCGTGATGCTTTTAGACCTAACAATTCCATTTGAATATAGGTTGAGGGGTCTAAAACAAAGCTGTCTGCTAATAAATCGTTATCATGTGTTGTTGGAGGCAACACAGTTGCTAACTGAGCACGTTCAATCGCAGCACGCTGCATAGCGCGTTGTTTGAATGTAGCCTTTTCTACTAAGACTACTAAAAAAACAGTTGCTAAAGTAAAAATACCCAGACGTACTGCGTGTTGACGGACTATTTTAAACATTTCGCTCTCCAAAGACTTTAGACTTAGTCAGGTTGTCAATGAGCGGGGAGCAAAAGTTGCCGAGAAGAACTGAGAAAGCGACAGCATCTGGATAGTTACCCCAAACACGAATACAGAAAATTAAAACACCAATTAGCAGGCCATAGATCACCTTACCCCTCGTGGTAGTTGATGCGGAGACAGGATCTGTAGCAATAAAAAAAGCACCCAACATGGTGGCTCCACTAAACAAGTGTAGTAGGGGGGAACCCAAACTTGCTGAACTGCCACCGTCATGAAAAATAAGGGCCAAAAAACTTAGTGAGGCTAATAAAGGTAGAGAGATATGCCATGTGATAATTTTTTTATAAAATAGATAAAGTCCTCCTAGTAAAAAGGCAAGATTAACCCATTCCCAGCCATAACTTGCCCATGTGCCATGGAGAGGTGATTGACTCAAAAATTCGGTAAAAAGTTGCCCGCCTTGATGCTCTCTATAGGCATCCAAGATTGTAGCTCCTGTATAGGCATCATAGCCCACAATAGGCTCGATATCCGCAAACATAAGGATCGAATCATTGAAGGAGGGTGAAGGTACAAGGGGAGATAACCATCTAGTCATTTGTACTGGAAAGGAAATCAGTAAGACCACATATCCAACCATTGCAGGATTAAAGGGGTTGTAACCTAGTCCACCATAGACTTGCTTGCCAAGCAAAATAGCAGCAGAAATACCGATAAGTCCTAGCCACCATGGAGCTGTAGAGGGTATAGACACCGCCAATAGCACTGCAGTAACTAGAGCAGAATAATCCGATAAGGCATCAATCATTGAACGACCACGAAGTATTTGTGTAAGCCCCTCCAATAGTAAGCCGAGAGAACTGATCCATAGTAGATTAATCAGGATACCCCAACCAAAAAAATACCACAGTACAACTATTCCAGGTACAGTAGCTAGTAAGACCTGTTGCATCAATTGTGTAGTGCTGTGACCCTGATGTTGGTGGGGAGAGCTAAGCATGTTTATTCCTTGCTAGTCCTTATCTTTATTCTTTTGCTTATTGGTAATCTCCTTCTTTTCCTTCACACGAGCAAGAGCTGCAGCAATTAAAGCTTGAGCATCATTTCTAGTATCAGAGCTCGTTTTTTTGTGTTCACTAGCCAGTCTAGCTCGCTCTGCACGTCTGGATTCTTCTTGTTGTTTTTCAAGAGCTAAGCGCTGTTGATGAAATTCAAAGCGTTCTTTTGAGTGATTAGCCATCTGTTGTTTTTCATCGGCTACACGAATATCTGCCTTAGCTGCTCGGTAGTAGTGAACTAAAGGAATGTGACTTGGGCAGACATAGGCGCATGCGCCACACTCAATGCAGTCGAAGAGATGATGTGCCCTAGCTTTATCCTGTTCTTGACTACGAGAAAACCAGTACAACTGCTGAGGGAGTAACCCGGCTGGACAAACATCAGCACAATAGCTACATCGTATACAGGGCCTTGCAGGGGGGTTAGGGGGAAACTCTTCGATGGTGCCTGCAATAAAGCAGTTTGATATGCTAGTGACTGGAACCATATGTGAAGTAACTTCCAATCCCATGAGTGGGCCACCATGTATTAAAGTGCTAAGTTTGGTTAAGTTAACACCGGCTTGATTAAGAAGAAATTCAACAGGAGTTCCAAATGCCACTCGATAATTATTAGGCTTTGACACGGCATCCCCGGTGACAGTCACGATACGATGCGTTAAAGCCTTTCCAGACTCAACAGCTTGTTGTAAAGCAAATGCAGTCCCAACGTTATGGCAAAGATAACCAGATTCAATGGTAAGTTTTCCACTCCTGACTTCCTGTCCGGTCAGAATATAAATGAGTTGTTTCTCTGCACCGGAAGGATAAAGAGTAGGAATTATCCGCAACGCTATACGCGAGTTTTCAGCATTCAATAGTGCGCGATGTAAAACTTCAATTGCTTCATTTTTGTTCTCCTCAATGCCTATGAGACATTCAGCTTGTGGTAGGATTTCTAGTAGAATTTCTATACCGCGAATGACTTGTTCTGCATGCTCTAGCAGAAGTGCATGATCTGCGGTGATGTAAGGCTCACATTCTGCAGCATTTATTATTAAAGTGTGCACATCCTGAAGTGCCGCTTGTAATTTTCTCGCAGTAGGAAAGCCCGCCCCACCTAAACCTACCAATCCACATTCACTTGCGCGCACAATTAACTCAGCAGGTGTTGCCCTGCGCCAATCCATAGGTGAAAAGCAGTGTTCACTTTTAAGAGTTTCTAGACTCTCGTCAAGCTGGCAGAATGTTGCTTTGTCTGAGGGTAGGGTATCTATCGTTAGAGTTATCTCTGGGAGCTGGCTAGCATTTGCAATTGGATGTGGACCGATAGCAGAAATAATTCCATCACTTGGTGAGTGGATATTGATACCTGATAACCCGTTACCCTTCACTAATAACTGACCTTGACGAACATAGTCACCTACAGAAACAAGTACTTTAGCTTTTTCATAATGTGGCTGAGTGATGGGAAGAAAAAGTTGAGGCGGCAGTTTTGACTCGATTATTGGCGATTGCAGAGAAATCGACTTACGTTCTGGAAGATGAATACCTCTTTTAAGTGGAAAAATTAATTGATTCATTGACAAATCTGCTGCCTACGATCACTAGTAATGATCAGTGATTCTGGTAATTGCCAGTTCCAACGCTGAAGTTCATCTTTAGCTGGAATCATATCTATACAGTCTACTGGACAAGGCTCGATACATAGGTCACAGCCCGTACATTCTTGCACGATCACCGTGTGCATGAACTTAGCAGCTCCCAATATCGCATCCACTGGGCATGCTTGAATGCACTTTGTGCAGCCAATACACTCCTCTTCATGGATATAAGCGACTCGTCGAATATCCTCTACGCCATGTTCAGCATCCAGCGGCTCAAATGCCACATTCAGTAGGGCCGCTAAGGCAGATATTGTTGCTTCACCACCAGGAGGGCAGCGGTTGATCGGTCCACCTTCGGCTATGGCTTTTGCATAGGGGCGACATCCTGGATGGCCACACTGACCACATTGTGTTTGCGGTAATAAATCGTTGATTTGATCTTCTAAGGGGTTTTCATCAGTTTTAAATGCTTTTACTGCATAACCGAGTAGTGAACCACAGCTTATAGCTACTAGTAACATTAAAATAACAGGGATGAGTAGATCAATTATCATGGTGTCGTCTTCCCCTAGACCAGCCCTGCAAAACCCATAAATGCAAGAGACATTAATCCTGCAGTGAGTAGAGCAATAGGGGCACCATGAAAAATATGCGGAACATCGGCTGCAGCAAGACGTTCACGCATAGCAGCAAAAAGAACCAATACCAAAGAGAATCCTAATGCTGCACCGATACCGTAAAAGACACTTTCAACAAAACTAGAAGCCCTATTCGAGTTCAACAGAGCTACACCGAGGACTGCGCAGTTGGTAGTAATGAGAGGAAGGAAAATACCCAAGATTTTATAAAGTAGTGGACTTTGTTTCTGTATTAACAGTTCTATGAAATTTACAACTACGGCAATGATCAAAATGAAGCTCAGAGTACGTAGGTACAATAGATCGAATGGCTCAAGTATGTAATGCTGTAAAAGATATGAACAGATAGCGGACAGAGTGAGTACGAAGGTGGTGGCTGCAGACATTCCTGCTGCAGTTTCCAAGCGTGTACTCACTCCCATAAATGGGCATAGGCCAAGGAACTGCGTCAAGACAAAGTTGTTGACGAGGGCTGCACCGACAATAAGGAGAGCTAGATCGCCCATAGTTTGTTAACTCGGACGTTCAATAAGTTCGATCATATAACCGTCTGGGTCTTTCACGAAGGCTATATTGCCCCCGCCATGTTTCATTGGGCCAGCCGGACGCACAACGTCTCCACCAAGGTTGATAATTTCATCACAAGCTTTATAGACATCAGGTACAGCAATAGCAATATGACCAAATGCATTACCTAAATCATACTCGGTTGTGTCCCAATTGTGCGTTAATTCAATGACAGCCGAGCTATCTTCATCACCATAACCCACAAAGGCTAAAGTAAATCTACCAGATTCAAAATCTTGACGACGCATTAGTTGCATGCCAAAAACACCAGTATAAAACTCCAAGGAACGGTCTAAGTTACCGACACGGAGCATGGTATGAAGGATACGCATAGTGAAGACTCCTTTTAACTAATAGGTGTATTAAACCAGAGCAGCTGAGCTGAGTCATCTGTCTGTAGCGCTAATCCTCGAGAGAAGTTATAGTCCTGTGGTGTGGCCGGCTCATGACTTGAAAAAAAGGATATTCTAATGGAAACAGTCGTAGAGCTGTATTTAGTGAAAGTGCCCAGTAATCCTCCAGACATATTACTTAGGCGTTGGTGTGGCTTCTTGAACGCTGAGGAATCGATAAGGCTAAAGCGGTTTCATCATGAAAATGATCGCTTACGTTATCTACTAGCTAGGACTCTCTGCAGGTCAATGTTAGGGCGTCGTATTGGGATAGCTCCCGGCCTAGTCAACTTTGACTTCAATCATTGGGGAAAGCCACTGCTTCCCGGTACAGGCTTGGAATTTAACTTAGCTCATAGTGGAGAATATGTCGTCTTGGCAGTAGCAAAGACTGCTGTAGGTATAGACTTAGAGAATGTTACCAGGGTGGTTAATTACGAGGCGCTTGCTAAACGCTATTTTGCTGCAGAGGAGCAACTGTGGTTGTTAAACACTCCAACAGATGCTAAGTCTGATATTTTTTACAAGATATGGACTTTGAAAGAAGCTTGGTTGAAAGGTGTAGGTAAGGGGCTTAGAATAAAATTATCCAGCTTCTTTTTTCAACAATTTAAAAAAAAGATTCAGTTATCTGCGCCTACGATGCAGCAGGAAACTCCAGACCACTGGGGGTTTTATTCTTTTGTTCATGAGAATTACAGGATCACTATAGCAGCTTTGGTGAGTCAGGAGGAACAATTTAGCATTGTCTTACGCGAGCTAAATTCATTAGAGGATCTTATTTAAGTATCGTGGCAGCTGTTACAAGAATAAAATCAGAGCAATTATCAACAAACGCGCATGCCTGGTTCTGCACCTTCATCCGGTTCGAGGAGATACACATCTTTACCTTCCCCACTAGCTAAAATCATACCTTCGGATAGTCCAAATTTCATTTTTCGTGCTTTTAGGTTAGCGACTAAGATTACTAGCCGACCTTCTAACTGCTGTGGACTGTAGGCTTCTTTTATACCCGAGAACACTGTGCGTTCAATCTCATCGCCTTGGCTGTCTTTGCCAAGTGAAAGCCGAAGTTGTAATAGCTTGTCTGCACCTTCAACATGATGACAAGAAACTACTTTCGCAACGCGTAAATCCATTTTTGCAAAATCAGCAAATTCAATTTCATCACTAACTGGATTCTTGGCAAGAGGGCTATCTATGGGAGCACTCGGTGTAGTCTTCGTCTTTGACAAATTCTCTTTACTTGCTTCTACCATGGCTTCAACTTTGGCTGAGTCTATGCGCGCCAATAATGGCTTAAAGGGATTAATGGTTGAACCTAGAATGGGGATTTTTGCTTCATCCCAAGTCTGTGAGGGTAAATTGAGAAAACTCTCTACCTCTTTAGCAAGATCTGGCAAAACAGGTTTCAAGTAAACGATTAAAATTTTAAAGAGATTCAATCCAAGTGAGCATATCTGTTGAATATTAGGATCGTGTTGGTTTGCTTTAGCTAATTTCCAAGGAGCCTGCTCCGCAATCCAGGCATTAGCATGATCAGCAAGGGTCATAATAGCCCTCATCGCCTTGCTGAACTCGCGATCATCGTAGGCGGTTGCTATGGTATCAGCCTTTGCCAGAAAGCTATCGTAAATACTTTTATCCATGAGTTCAGAGGCAAGCTTGCCATTAAAGCCTCTTGTTATGAAACCCGCACATCGACTAGCAATATTAACCAATTTACCGACCAAATCAGAGTTCACTCGTAACACAAAGTCCTCCAGGTTGAGGTCGAAATCATCTGGGTTTGGTCCCAATTTAGCTGCGAAGTAGTAGCGAAGTGTTTCGGTTTCCATGTATTCAGCAAAAGTGGCCGCTTTTATAAAAGTTCCACGTGATTTTGACATTTTTTGTCCGTTTACTGTCAGGTAGCCATTTACAGAAATGGCTGTGGGTAAACGAAAATTACTTGTCTCTAGCATGGCCGGCCAGAAGAGTGCATGAAAATTAACAATATCCTTCCCAATAAAATGCCATAGTTCTGTATTTTCAGCATTTTCCCAATAATTTTCGAAACTTATATTTTTGTCTGCACATAACTTAGCAAAGCTGGCCATGTAACCAATAGGGGCATCTAACCAAACATAAAAGTATTTTCCGGGTTCATTAGGAATCTCAAAGCCGAAATAGGGTGCGTCACGACTAATATCCCAAGGTTGTAATCCGCTATCCAGCCACTCAGCCATTTTATTCGCAACTGATGGTGAGAGTACCCCGCTGCGTGTCCAGTTCTTTAGAAACTGACTGAACTGGGGTAGATCGAAAAAGAAGTGCTTGCTTTTACGTAGTATAGGCGTGGCACCTGAGATGGTCGAGTAGGGATTAAGGAGCTCTGTGGCAGAGTAAGTGGAAGAGCAGATCTCACAATTATCTCCGTATTGTTCCTCGGCCTTACATTTTGGACACTGTCCTTTGATGAAGCGATCAGCTAGGAATAGACCCTTCTCAGGATCGAATAGTTGCTCGATTGTGTGACTCTTGATCGTACCAGCAGCTTCCAGAGCCCTGTAGATCCTGTTGACTAACTTCTTATTTTCTTCACTATGAGTAGAGTGGTAAATATCGAAGTTCACAGCGAACTTGCAAAAGTCTGAATGATGTTCTTGGCGAATTTTTTCAATCCAATTTTCGGCACTCACACCTGCTTTTTCGGCGCTAAGCATAATGCTTGTGCCGTGTGCATCATCTGCACACACATAATGAACGCGATGTCCCTTAAGTCGCTGAAAACGAACCCATATATCTGCTTGAATGTAGCCTAACAAGTGCCCAAGATGTATAGGGCCATTAGCGTAAGGTAAGGCATTAGTAACAAGGATATCGCGCATTGACATGAGGCAGCAGTCTAACTTCAGTAAAAACAGTTATTTTACATGAAGTCACTCTGGCATGACAGTCCACTCAATGTGTGAAAAATTGAGTGGACATGGTCTTGGCTAAGAGAATGGCTCTCGTGGATCAACTATTTTTGTTACGAGAAATGACAAATGTTTCATCGTTAAAGTATAAACCACCATAGCGGTTAAGTACTTGTGCTGTTGCTTCAAGATATTTCCCTTTAGAAATTACTTTATGTATCCGTTCGTCTTCAATCTGGTTAACGTAAGTCGAGGCATTCCAGGCAGCAAATAGTGTAGAGGTCCCGATACTGGCTCCCCCGATTTCTGAGGGTAATGAGTGCATACGATAGCTAAAGATGGCGCTTTTATCTGGAAGATCCTTGGTGTTGTAGTGACGAGCCTCTTTACCCATATAACGTTTAAATTCACGCAAAATATCACCCCTTCCAACTGGGAAAGGTACTTCATTAGGCCAGAAATGATGTATTACTTCTTCTGCAGGATCTCCACCGCATGACTGCACAACCAACATGCGCCCACCAGGTGCTAACGAGCGTGCTAGTGGTGCGATAATTTTTTCCGCTTTAAATTCCGCAGACGTTCTGGCTCGCCAAGGCTGTGAGGCTAGAATGAAGTCGTAGTACCAATTTTGCAAACCTGGTTTGGGAATGACACTATCGAGCAAGATAGAGTGGTCTTTTCTGTAAATCACCATGACCGAGGGGCGTTTAAAAAGTGGATTGCCAGTGGCAGGGCTTGTCATTGTTTCCCAACCTTTGGCAAATAAATCATGCAAGCTTTCTATCTGTTTTTTATAGCCGAAGGAACTTGTGCCCTCTAGTTGTATTTCCTGCCAATTCATAGCATTAGCAGATGCCACATTACTCGGCATAAGCCGGTTATCGGCATAATTAAGATTAGTTAAGATTAAGACTGTGGATGGATGTTCACAAAAACGATCTACCATCTTATCCAAACCAATACGAACATCCTCCATACTGATTTCTTTGGCTACCACCATTATGGGAACGTTTGGGAATCGCTGATGGAGATCTCTCAGGCAATCCGATAGAACTGTTGCATCACCCATGCCAGCATCATACATTCGAAGGCAAGGAGGGTGTGGTTGGATGTATTGAAACTCTCTGCCAGCACGTTTCGCTATAGCGTACTTTTCGTTAGTAGTATTGATAAAACTCAGATAGTTCTGACGGTTATCATAAAACCGAAAAGGTGTTTTTTTCTTTGCTGCTTTGTTCGTTTTTTGACTGATATTAGTCTTTGTAACGGTCAGCTTTTTTTCTCTTGTCTTTTTTGTTTCGTTAGTTCTACTTCTGCTTTTACTTCTAGGTGTGGACTGCTTACTCACCATAACCATTTCCCTCGGAGTGTAATTCTTTTTCATTTATGATGTTATGAGGGCTTTTTGCTTTGGTCAACGGTTATGACTAAGTAAATTTGATGTCGATAACAGTTGAGTGGACTATGGTAGTTGGCATTAGTCTCTTTTTAGGCATAATCAAGGTGGATTAAAGAGTGATTTCATACCAAATTTTCCAAGTGTTACAATAAATTAAGCAAAGTTATGGATGTCTTAGATTGAGCAGTTTATGGTTATGGTTGCCATTATTAGTGTTTGCGCTGCATTAGGTATACCTGCCTCTGGAGTGACTACACTATTCGCACACCAGCGAGATAACTTATCTTAGCAGTAGTAGGATCAGCACGTAATATGATCGCTTGATAAGCATTGTTAAACAATACACTAAATATTCCTGCAATGTTAACTATGCCATCCGTCAGCCTAGGTATGGTGAAAATAATTACCTTGGATGGTGCTGAATTATTCTTTGATGGAAATACTTACCCGCGGGGTGCTAAGTTAATTTACATGCCTACCCTGAACTAAACTTAAATTTAGCTAATGGGTTGTCATGGCGCTGTGCTGAAGAAATCGAGATGGAATATGTACTCACATAAAGCTAAGTTGAATTTCCTTATCTTATTTAATTTTTAAAAATGAAAAAGGCAGCTGAGGCTGCCTTTTTTTTTACTGCGCAATATCAGTTTAGAACAGTCCTTCAATTTGTCCATTATCATTCACGTAAATTTTTTCTGCGGAAGGAACCTTAGGTAGACCAGGCATAATCATGATGTCACCGCAGACAGCAACAACAAATTCAGCCCCAGCAGAAAGGCGTAATTCGCGAACGTGAACAGTATGTCCTACAGGTGCTCCCATACGTGTTGGATCAGTAGAGAAGCTCGATTGAGTTTTTGCCATACAAACAGGGAAGTGACCATAACGTTCCTGATACTCGTCAAACTGTTTGCGCACTGCTGCATCTGCAGTGACATTTTCAGCACGATAGATTTCTTTAGCCACTGTAGAAACTTTATCCCAAAGGGTAGCTTTGTCATCGTATAATAGTTGGAAGTTGCCTGGACGATTCTCACAAATATCTACAATTTCATGTGCGAGTTCCTCAGTTCCCTTGCCCCCTTCAGCCCAGTGATTACATAAGATGACCTTAGCGCCGTTGGCTTGGCAAAGTTGAGCCAACAAGGCATGTTCTGCATCAGTGTCGGCGGAGAACTTATTGATTGCTACAACTGCGGGGACACCAAACTTATTAATGTTTTGTAAATGACGCTCAAGGTTCGCAAAACCAGCTTTCAGGGCGTCTAGGTTTTCACCCTTTAACTGATCTTTAGGAACACCACCGTGCATCTTAAGGGCACGAACAGTAGCAACGATAACGACAGCATCAGGGGCTAGACCAGTTTTACGGCATTTGATATCCATAAACTTCTCAGCTCCTAGGTCTGCTCCGAATCCTGCTTCTGTCACTACATAATCAGCCATTTTCAGAGCTGCTGTAGTCGCCATGACTGAGTTGCAACCATGTGCGATGTTAGCGAAAGGTCCTCCATGTATGAACGCAGGTGTACCTTCCAGAGTCTGGACAAGGTTAGGAAGAATGGCGTCTTTCAGTAGAGCAGTCATTGCACCATCAGCATTCACTTCTTTTGCTGTGACGGGTTGACGATCTCTGGTTTGTCCGATAACTATGTTAGAAAGACGACGCTGAAGATCCTTCAGGTCCGTTGCTAGACAGAAAATCGCCATGATCTCTGAGGCTACGGTGATATCAAAGCCAGTTTGTCTAGCAAAGCCATTACCGGGACCACCAAGACCAATAGCAATATCACGTAAAGAGCGATCATTCATGTCTATAACACGACGCCAGCCAACACGTCGGCTGTCGAGGTCCAGAGAATTACCCCAGTACATATGATTATCAGTCATAGCAGACAAAAGATTATGTGCTGCTCCTATCGCGTGAAAGTCTCCAGTAAAATGGAGATTGATATCTTCCATTGGGATGACTTGAGCGTAACCACCACCCGCTGCGCCCCCTTTAACTCCAAAACAGGGACCTAGGCTTGGTTCGCGTAGACAAATAGCAGTTTTCTTGCCTATGCGGGATAAACCATCTCCTAAACCAACTGTAGTGGTGGTCTTTCCTTCGCCAGCTGGCGTAGGAGAAATAGCTGTAACAAGTATCAACTTACCGTTTTTGTTGCCTTGTTGTTTCTGGATATAGTCGTAGCTGATTTTGGCTTTAGTATGGCCATAGGGCAGCAGGGCCTCAGAGGGAATACCCAGTTTGGAACCAATTTCTGTGATAGGTTGATAACTTGCCTTCTGTGCAATTTCAATGTCAGACAGATTATGAGACATGGCGCTAGCTCCTCAAGCGAAAAAAATTGGCGCGATAGTAGCAAATTTAAGGCTTTAAATGAAACTGAAGATTTACTAAATAGTTACTCAATACTTTGTTTTAATTAGTATGATATATAGTTAAATCAATTACTTGTGGGTTTTCGACATGCGATTCTATTCATGGTATCCGAAAAAAAAACTGTTTCAGCTATTCCTTGGGGCACTGTGTGTATGCTTTCTGAGTGGTTTGACCAACGCTCAAGTTGAATCAGAATTACCTAAAATTCCAGGAAATTTTCGCTATGATCTCGAGTTCCCTGCTGTGGGTTATGGAAATAAGAAGACACAAGATAGATATTCTTTGCTGATTCAGGAGATCTTGAATGGTAAACGAGTTCTCAGCTTTTCTGGTACGCCACGGGGATATCTAGATGCGTTGCTGGATGCTCTTCAAATTGACCCCTCCTCACAAGTGCTTGTCTGGTCAAAGACTAGTGTGAAGCGTCGCTTCATAGGTCCGTCAAATCCTCGAGCTATATATTTCAATGATGATGTGTATGTGGGGTATGTCCCCGGGAGCTCTACTCTTGAAATTGCTGCCATAGATCCTGAGCAAGGACCTGTGTTTTTTGATTTATCACAGGACCCACTAATACACGAACAAAAGAGGGAGAGGATAAGTTCTCAAGAGATCAGCCGTTGTCTCCGCTGTCACGATACCTATTCAATGACAGGTGGGGGAGTGCCCAGGCTCATGATAAGTTCGGTGTTGGCAGGCAGTGGGGGGGAAATTGTTTCTCATGAAATTTCTGAAATCACCGACACTTCCACTCCACTGAGCCGACGCTGGGGGGGGTGGTATGTGACTGCACACAAAGGAAGTATAGGTTCAATGGCTAACTTTGTTATCAATGATCTCGCAGGATTAACCCTGGAAGATTTAGCATTAAAACAGGACAAAGGTACATTAGAAGATTTGGTTGATCTAAGTGATTACTTACGACCAAGTTCTGATATTGTCGCCTTGTTAGTGCTTGAACATCAGGTGGAATTTTTCAATAGACTCTCCATGCTGAACTTTTACAGCAAGCAGCTGCTAGCAGAAAATAACAATGAGGCTGCATCCCTGGCTAGCTTAGAAACTAAGATCCAAGAATTATTGCCTACATTTCTAGAAACTATATTCATGACAAATTCAGCGACATTACCGCAACCTGTACTTGGAACATCAGAGTTTGCTGACCAATTTCAAAATAGTAAAAAAAACGAGGCAGCCAAACTTCGTCGTCTAGAATTACAGTCTCGCGTTTTTACTTACCCCTTTTCCTATCTGTTTGGGCATGAAGGAGTCAAGACGCTACCTTCTCGAGTGCAACAGGCTCTCTTTACTGAGATCAGAGCGGAGTTTAGCGGAGAATTGACGCCTCGCTATACATCGCAACTTACAGAAAAAGAGAGAAAAGAACTGGCAAGCATCGTAAATGAAGCCTTTCCTTTCATTTGGTATGAAACAGAAAGATATGGCAACAAACGAGGAGAATTAAATTGAGTAGCGTGGTTTACCTTCTCCATGGTTTGATGTGTGACAAAGCTGTGTGGGAACATCAAAATCTGTTGTTATCAGCTCAATCCTCTGTGTTGGAGGTTCGTCAACCCAGCTTTCGTGGTTGCAACTCCCTAGAAGCAATGGCTGCTCGTGTACTATCAGATGCTCCTGCAAAATTTTCTGTCGCGGGACATTCGATGGGAGGACGTGTTGTCTGGGAATTGCTGGCAATGGCACCGGAGCGCGTCGATAAAGTCGCAGTTTTGGACTCCGGCTGTCGAGGAGTGCAAGCAGGAGAGGCGGAGAAGCGAAACCACCTTCTGAGTTTGGCAAAAAAAAAAGGACTTGATGAAGTGGGTAAACTATGGATTGGTCCAATGCTACACCCCAAAAGACGTACAGACAGCAAAATAATTGATAATATATCTGCAATGCTATTGAGAAATACGCCAGAGGAGTATGAGGGTCAGATCCAGGCATTATTGAACCGACAAGACCGTCAGGACTTAGTTCGGCAGTTGCAGCAAACTGTATGGTACCTTGTTGGTGATGAGGATGGGTGGAGCTCGCCTGACCAACATAGGGAGATGTACAGTATCACTCCCAAAGCACAATTACATATTATCCCGAACGCCGGGCACATGAGCACTATGGAGCAACCGGAAGCGGTCTCTGACCTACTAGTGAAGTGGGTAAACTCCTAACTCCATCGCAGAGAGAATGATCCCTATGTATATGGCCTCGCTACTGAAACAGCATTTATTTATAGCTTTACTCTCATTGGTAAGTCTTGCTGTTCAAGCCCAGTCAACGGCTAGTACAGAGCATGTTAATGCCAGGTTGATTCCTGAAATGATGACCACTCATCCAGGATCGACCCTGTGGCTGGCCTTGGAACTGGAGCACGCTGAACATTGGCATACTTACTGGTTGAATCCAGGCGATGCTGGACAACCAACCAGGATCGAGTGGAACTTGCCTGAAGGTGTTTCAGCGGGAGAAATTGTATGGCCTCTCCCCAAACGTTTCGAACTACCTGGAAACATCGTTGATTTTGGTTATGAAGGAACCATCGCTTTGCTAATCCCTCTGACCATAGCAGAAGATTACCAGGCAGAAGTCTTGCAGTTAAGTGCCTCAGTCAATTGGTTAGAGTGTGATGATATCTGCATACCTGGTCGAGTAGGGTTAAGCTTATCAATTCCGGTGAGCAGCAGTAATGATGAAGTTCTATCAGGTGTTGAAGCTGACCTTTTTGCGGCAACTCGTCTTGAACAAGCCGATGAAAGAATTCACCTTGATGCTACTTGGTATATCGAAAAATCGAGTCCAGAAGATACCCTAGGTGAGTTGAAAATATTGCTACAAAGTAGCGAGCATTTGTTCGCAGGTCTTGAAACAGTAGCCTTCCTACCGATACAACATGAGCTTGTAAATTATCTAGATAAACCAGAGTTTTCTGTACAAGAAGTTTCTTTAATGATTTCCCAGCAGCTTCATGAATATGCTTTGGAAGATATGCCTGAG
This sequence comes from Enterobacteriaceae bacterium, assembly GCA_038125665.1. Lineage (GTDB taxonomy): Bacteria > Pseudomonadota > Gammaproteobacteria > Pseudomonadales > Pseudohongiellaceae > CAILUG01. The sequence continues at coordinate 28,897 of JAYPEI010000016.1, read as the reverse complement.
CAAGTACAAGGATTGCTGTTGGCAACTGATAATGATGGAAAACGCTCAATTTACAAGATAAATGCTGCAATGGCCTCAGGATTTAGCTTGAGTGACTTGAACAAGATTGTGGAGCCCGCTGAGAAGATGTCTTTATTTTTGGTGTGGTTGTTCGCTCTGGCAGGTGGCATTATCCTCAATTTAATGCCATGTGTGTTCCCTGTCCTTTCTCTAAAGGTACTTAGCCTAAGTACACATGCTGATGATAGTGGGCAGCAACGACGTCATGCAATGGCTTATACTTTAGGGGTGATTAGTAGTTTTTTACTCCTAGCCAGTGTCTTGTTAATTCTTCAAGCGGGCGGCGCCGTAATAGGATGGGGGTTTCAGTTACAGCAGCCCTGGGTCGTTACTTTGCTTACTTTTTTGTTCTTTCTCATCGGCTTGGCATTGACAGGTGTCCTTGAAGTGGGAACTTCTCTTATGGGGCTTGGCGGTGATCTTCAAGAAAGACAGGGACTACAAGGGTCCTTTTTTACTGGCGTGTTGGCAGTTGTAGTGGCCAGTCCTTGTACTGCACCTTTTATGGGTGCTGCATTGGGTTTTGCTTTTACACAGTCAATGCCAATTGCCTTAAGTGTGTTTCTAGCACTTGGCATAGGCATGGCATTGCCATTCCTGCTGTTGAGCTACTTACCGGCCTTGGTTCGATTTTTGCCACGCCCAGGGGCTTGGATGCTTACTTTCCGTCAGCTATTGGCTTACCCAATGTATCTTACCGCTATATGGCTGCTTTGGGTCTTGGGGCAACAAACTGGCAGCGATGGTATGGCTCTGGTGCTAGCAGCTTGTCTGGCGATAGCTATGTCGGCGTGGTTATGGTCAAAGCAACAAAACATGAAAGGCTGGCTTAAGGTAGTGTCGGTACTCCTGTTGATTTCTTGTTTCTTATTTATTGGTTCGGTGTTTACCAGCCCGCTACTGCAGCCACGTATCCAAATATCAAGATCTGAGAGTCAGAATTTTGAACCCTGGTCAAAAGAAAGACTGACAGAGTTGCGCCAAAGAGGGCAGCCAGTGTTCGTAAATATGACAGCATCTTGGTGTATCACGTGTTTAGTCAATGAGAGAGTTGCCTTAGACACAGAAGGAGTACGTGAAGCACTGGTAGCTAATAATGTCACATACCTCAAAGGGGATTGGACTAATTCTGATCCGGCCATCACTGCTGTCTTAAAAGAGTACAACACCAGTGGCGTACCACTTTATTTGTTATTTCCATCTGGTTTTGATGAACCTGCCATTGTATTGCCGCAGATTCTTTCTGAGTCTTTAGTCGTTGATGTGCTTAACAGCCTCTAGTCGTAGGAGAGCTAGCTCTGTAATAGCCCTGCAGTGTAATTTCTTGCCACATCAGGCTAAAATGCGTCTCTAATTTACTTGGTAAGGTTGTCCGGTTGACTGATCAATTATAGCAATCTACTCACAATTTAATTTTTATACTAGGAACACTCATGAAATTACTCGACGGTAAAGCAACCTCCCAGCAACTAAAAGAAGAAATCGCTGCAAAAGTAGCTGATATCAAACAAGTGGGTGGCAAAATTCCTCACCTCGCAGCTGTTCTAGTTGGCACAGATGGTGGCAGCATGACTTATGTGAATAACAAAGTATTGGCATGCAAAGCCTGTGGCTTTAATTCAACTTTGCTTGAGTATCCTGACACTATTTCAGAGGATGAACTACTAGCAGTTGTGGATAAACTCAATAAAGATGATAGCATTGATGGTTTTATCGTGCAGGTCCCTCTACCGAAGCACATCGATGAAGAGAAAGTAACCTTAGCTATAGATCCATCAAAAGATGTTGATGGTTTTCATCCAGAAAATCTGGGTCGAATGATGCTTGGATTACCCACGTATATCTCAGCGACACCCAACGGAATAATGGAACTGCTCAAACGAAACAACATTGATACCTCAGGTAAACATTGTGTTGTAGTTGGCCGTAGCCATATTGTTGGTACACCAATGAGTATTCTTATGTCACGTAATACTAATCCAGGTAATTCAACTGTCACTCTGGTGCACAGTCGAACGCCGAACATGAGAGAAATTTGCTCTACAGCTGATATTTTAATTGTTGCGATCGGGAAGCCGATGTTTGTGACCAGAGATATGGTCAAAGAAGGTGCTGTAGTTATTGATGTAGGCACTACTCGCGTACCAGATGAAAACGATCCTAAGGGCTTCAAGTTACGTGGCGATGTTGACTTTGATAATGTGAAAGAAAAATGTAGTTTTATTACTCCAGTTCCAGGTGGTGTAGGACCTATGACGATTGCATCACTTATGCAAAACACGCTGCAAGCAATCGATATTAGAAAAGCTCGCAAAGGCTAGGTGTAGACATATTGTCGATGGAGAAGCAATTGTTAAAACCATTTATTTCTGACGTCATCAATGGTGTCTGTTTGAGCCAGTCACAGGCAGAGCAGGCTTTTGGTTACATCATGAATGGTGAGGCAACTGCAGCCCAGATCGCGGCTTTTCTAGTTGCTCTGCGTATTCGTGGTGAAAGCGTGGATGAAATTACTGGTGCTGCTATGGCAATTCGTGCCAGGGCGAGGACTATTGTCGCACCCTCTGACGCGATGGATATTGTAGGTACTGGTGGAGACGGGGTAGGGACACTAAATATTTCAACTGCCACGGCATTAGTGGTGGCAGCCTGTGGCGTTCCAGTTGCCAAACACGGTAATAAAGCTGTGTCATCTCAATCAGGAACAGCAGATGTTCAGTCTGCGTTAGGTATCAATGTTCAAGCAGATTTCGCTGTATTAGAAAAATCTTTAGCATGCCACAATTTTGCTTTTTTACTTGCACCCCGTCATCACGAGTCATTTCGACATGTAGGACCAGTTCGTGCAGAGTTAGGTATCCGTACTATTTTCAATATTTTAGGGCCTTTGTGTAATCCCGCAAATGTTCAACGTATTTTGCTGGGTGTTTATAGTCAAGAGTGGGTGAGACCACTTGCAGAAACACTGTTTAATTTAGGTTGTCAAGCTGCTTGGGTAGTGCATGGCGCTGGAGGACTAGATGAGCTCTCAACTTTGGGTGAAAACACTGTCTGTGCAATTGAAAATGGTAAGCTCAAAGAATTTACAGTTAGCCCAGAAGAGGCAGGATTAAGTAAAGCGAACCTAGCAGATATCCTTGGCGGAGATGCAGCATACAATGCTGGTGAGTTATTAAATTTGTTGCAAGGAGTCAAGGGAGCTTATCGTGATATTGTTTTATTCAATTCGGCAGCTGCTCTCATGATTGCTGGTAAATCTGATTCCCTAAGAGAAGGATGTGAATTAGCTGCCAGAGCCATCGACTCAGGAAAAGCACTGGCTGTCGTGCAGGGTTTACGAGAACTCACTGTATGAATGTTGAAATCTATGTGAAGTATTGGTGTGGTTACTGCAAAGCTGCCAAACAAGTCCTTGAGCAACTTGGCTTGACTTATCGCGAGATCGAAGTTGAAGGTCAACCTGAGGCTCTTGAAGAGATGCTCTCACGAAGTGAAGGGAGAACTACCGTGCCGCAAATCTTTATTAATGGGCAAGGTATTGGAGGATACACAGATCTTGCAAAGTTAGTGCGTTCTGGTGGTTTTCCAGTAGCTTGATAAATCCCTCCCCTGAGATATCAATACAATAAGCACAAATTGTGCACTATTATTTTATTTTTCAGTGACTTGTAAACATTTTTCGTTGTCATGCGTTATCATGCTCTGCGAATTATTTCAGTCATTTTTAATGAAACAAGCTCAAACTATTTTGGTGTTAATTCAATGGCTACACAAACTCTCAAATCTTTAATTAAAACTCCACTTATAAAATTGATTGCAGCGTTAGCAGTGGTTGTTGGCGGCTACTTATTTTGGCAGCAGAAAGAGGAAGTGGTTGAGCAAGAACCTCTCCTCTCGGTAGTCGAAATTGGAGATATTGAAAATACTATCGCTTCATCGGGAAGCCTCAAGCCTAGTAATTTTGTCGATGTCGGCGCTCAAGTCAGTGGCATTTTGCAGAAGCTTCATGTTGACGTAGGAGATACTGTAACTGAGGGCCAGTTGCTTGCTGAAATTGATGCCCGAGTTCAAGCTGAGAGAGTCAATGCTTCCCGGGCGAATTTAGAGGCTTTACAAGCACAGTTGGAAGCTAGGGAGTCGGCACTTGCATTGGCAAATCTCAATGCGGATAGACAGGAGCGACTTCGCGCTGATGAAGCCACCTCCCAGCTCGAATATGACACGGCAATGAACAACCTTGCTACAGCCCAAGCCTCATTGGTGCAATTACAAAAGCAAATAGAACAAAGTGAGGCCTCATTAAAAACTGAAGTCACACAACTTGAGTTCACAAGGATTTTTGCACCTGTTTCTGGGACAGTAACATCAATCACAATGAATGAAGGTCGCACCTTAAATGCCATGCAGCAAGCGCCGACCATCCTAACTATTTCTGATCTAGATACTATGACAGTGGAAACTGACATCTCCGAAGCCGATATTGGAAAAGTGAAAACTGGTATGCCTGTCTACTTCACGACACTAGGTAATGGTGATCGTCGTTGGTATGGTGAGTTAAGGCAGATACTTCCTACTCCTGTTATAGAAAATAATGTGGTTTTGTATACAGGAAAGTTTGACATCGACAACAGTGATAAAAGTTTATTACCAGAAATGACAACCCAGGTGTATTTTGTGTCCTCATCAGCACGTGGCGTACTGAAGGTGCCTATGGGAGCTCTGACTTTTTTGGATGCTGTCGAAGGAGTTAATAGTGAAGACAGCATACCGATGACTCAAGCGAATGGAAATAACCAGGGTTTCGTGCGGGCGAAGAGTGAAGATGGTCAAATGCCACAAATTACTCCGGAGATGAGAGAGCGTTTCCGTGCCATGCGAGAGGCCAATGGTAATGGAAGTTTTTTAGGTGGAATGGTAAGAGGACAGGGGTTTGGTTCTTCACGCTTAACGCAACCTGGACAAAGGAGTCGTGCAACAGTCACTGTCGTTCGTGATGACGGTGCGCGTGAAATCCGTGAGGTGGTTGTTGGGCTAACGAGCCGAGTCAGTGCCGAGGTTATTTCTGGTCTGGCTCCAGGTGAACAAGTGATTTCTGGAATTGCACAAACATTAACTTTACCTGAGCCTAATCAGAATCGTGGTTTTAACCCACGTTTTATGCGGTTTTAACTTGGCAAGATTCCAATGAACAAAACTAATAACTCTGAAGCAATTCCTCTGATCGAATTACAAGATTTGCGTCGCACCTTTACCACAGAGGGTGGTGTGACTGTTAATGCCTTGCGTGGAATCAACTTAAAAATCTATCCAGGAGAATTTGTTGCCATAGTTGGACAATCTGGCTCTGGCAAATCGACTCTCATGAACATCTTGGGTTGTCTTGATAAAGCTACTTCGGGAAGTTATAAATTTGCAGGTCGTATGATCGAAAGTTTTGATTCTGATGCTTTGGCTTGGCTTCGTCGTGAAGCTTTTGGGTTTGTTTTTCAAAGTTATAACTTACTTGCTGGCTCTACCGCGATAGCCAATGTTGAAATCCCTGCTATTTATGCAGGGATTAGGCAGAGTGAGAGGCATCTTCGTGCTGAAGCCTTGCTGACATCATTGGGACTTGGTGATCGCATGGATCACCGTCCTAGCCAACTATCAGGAGGACAGCAGCAGCGTGTTTCTATTGCCCGTGCACTCATGAACGGGGGACGAATTATCCTTGCAGACGAACCCACTGGTGCCCTCGACTCGCAAAGTGGTCAGGAGGTGATGTCTTTATTAGAACAGTTGGCTAGAAAAGAACACACCGTCATTATCATCACTCACGATAAAAATGTAGCTGAGCATGCTGATCGAGTCATTGAATTCTTTGATGGGGAGGTAAGCAGTGATACGGGTCACTTGGAAGCGGCAGTGAAGATACAAAATAACAATAAAATTGAGGAATTGTTTCTTTCTCGTCGTGTTGGCTCTCTCATCGGAGGGATGGGGGAGGCGCTAAGGATGGCGGTGATATCACTTCGGACTAACATGGTGAGAACTTTTTTAACTCTACTGGGAATAGTATTTGGCGTGGCCTCCGTTGTTGCGATGCTTGCCATCGGCGAGGGTGCGAGGGAAAACATATATGAAATGATGAGCCAAAGGGGTGGTGCAAACCAGTTGAATCTTAATCCAGGCAACCCCAATGAGCGCAATTGGCGTGGGGCGGCATCAACAATGACTATTGAAGATGTGCTAGCACTCCGCGAGGAAGTGCCAAATCTTCTAGGAGTATTGGGGCAGGTAAGTTCATCTCAAACTCTTAGGTACAAACAACGTGAATATTCCTCAACAGTAATGGGAATCAATGCTGATATGCCTCTTCTAAGAAATTGGCCACTGGCTAGAGGTGTGTTTTACACAGAAAGGGACAGTGATGAATATGCCACAGTCGCTGTACTGGGTTCTGCGGTTTATCGGCAACTGTTTCCTGATGGTTCGGACCCTTTAGGAGAGTATTTTTTAGTAGCCAGTACGCCTTATCAGATTATCGGAGTGATGACTGAAAATGCAGATGACGATAAAAATGAGACAGTTTATCTTCCCCTCAAGTCTGCATCCCTTAGGTTGTTTGGACAGAAGTATGTGAACAGGATAGAGGTGTTGGTTGATGATATCACTCAGGTTGAAGCTACAGAAAAAACTGTAAGGGAGATAATGATATTACGGCATGGTGTTGAAGATTTTAGAATATTTAATAGTGCTGAAATGCTGGAAACGATCACTGAGACTCAAGCTCAGATTACTAATTTACTAGGAGCCGTTGCCGCTATCTCTTTACTCGTGGGAGGTATTGGAGTGATGAATATCATGCTTACATCGGTGATCGAACGAACTCGTGAGATAGGTATTCGTATGGCTACAGGAGCCCGTAAAAGCGATATCCTTTCACAGTTTTTGGCAGAAGCCATGGCCGTCTCCGCTATTGGTGGCGTTATTGGCTTGTTGCTAGGAGTGGCAGCTGGTATGGCTATGGAAAGATGGGGAGGTTCTAGTGTGAGTTTTACTGCGGCTCCAATGATTCTAGCCTTTTCTTGCGCAGCAACTACAGGACTTGTTTTTGGCTTGGCGCCAGCACGTAAAGCGGCTAACCTCGATCCAGTGGTAGCTCTGGCAAATGATTAAGAGCATTTAAGTAATGAATAGTTTAGTGAGTCAAAAGGCAAATTTTTTTTCTGCTGGATCTTATCTCTCATCAATTCAGCGTGGATTTTTCTCACTCCTATGTATCAGCTCGCTTTATGCATGTCAGCAGCAGGGTTATATGACACTTGAGGCAGCTCAGCAATTACCTGCCGAGTTTGATGTATTAGTTAGTCAAGATGCGAAGCAAGTGATGGCTTGGGTGCAGCCCCAGTGGTGGCAAAACTTTAGTTCTTCAGAATTAGACGACATAGTCGATGCTGTTGTAAAAAACAACCTAAATCTGGCCAATAACGCCAGAAATCTTGAGTCTGCTCAACTCACTTTGCGTGAGGCTGGCTTCAATCTTCTGCCTACTCCTTTAGTGACTTTGGGTCGTACTGTGCGTGATGTGGAGACTGATGCTGTAGCTCAAGCCACTGATGATCCTCTAATTTTGCAAGGTTCTTTGTCCTATAATAACATTTTGAGTAAGCCAACTACTTATTCTAGAGCTCAGTCGCTGTATTCCGTCAGTGAAGCCCAATATGTCTCTGTGATGCTGAACACTCTTGGCACTACAGCTTCCACGTATTTTCAGTTACTTTTCATTCGTGACCAATTAAGAGTTGGACTACAAAACTTAGAAAATGCTGAAAGTATTTACAAGATAGTTCAGGCACAAGTAGAAGCTGGTATAGCCGTTCCCATTAATGCGCTAAATCAACAGATCTCAGTAGAAACTCAGCGTGCAAATCTGCGTCAGTTAGAACAGAGAGAGTTTGCTGCGCTAGCTGCCTTGGCATTACTTCGTGGGCAAACAGTACAAGACTTTAAATTAGAGGGGCAGACATTAGAAGAAATGATCTTGCCAACTGTTCGTCCAGGACTTCCTTCAGAACTACTTCGTAGAAGACCTGATTTGGTGCAGGCTGAGGCTAATGTAGCGGTTACAGGGGCATCGGTTGAATTAGCTTATTTAAATCTCTTCCCCCAAATTTCATTAACAGCGAATAATAGTCGTAGTTCAGGCTCGTTATCTGCATTAGTTGATGCCCCAGATTCTATGATCTCTATAACAGCATCTTTAGTACAAACATTACTTGATAATGGGGCTCGTTATCGTAATTTGGCTCAGCAAAGGTTGCTGCTGGACAACACATTAGCATCCTACCGACAGATTGTCCTTAATGCTTTCAACGAGGTGGAAGTGCAATTGAATAATATTGAGGCTCTAGCCGTTCAACGCGATGTGGCGGAAAGGAACTTGATGGCAGCTGAGGAAGCCTTTCGACTAGCCCAGGCTCGCTACAGAGAGGGGGTCACTGATTACCAGACTGTCCTAACCAGTCAGAATTCATTATTTTCTACACGTAATGTTTTTTATAATTCTAAGTTAGCGCAACTGAACGCTGTGGTAGACTTCTACCAAACTATAGGAGGCGGTTGGACGAGCATAGACTAGTTAAACTGGGGAAATGTCGGAAGCCTTTTAATAAATTCCATGATCAGCTAGAGCTAATCTTGAGAAGGTAGAATTAAATATGAGCGATAATGGCAATGATAAAATTAAAAACAAGTTATTCAACGGGTTCTTTTTAGTCATTTTTATTTTCTTACTCTATCAACTGCTGTTAATACTCTCTGTGTTTGCCGATGTAATCATTTGGGCCGTTGCAATGACATTAGTATTCTGGCCACTTTATAAAAGATTTCGAGAACGCTGTGGTATTCATAAGCAGTGGCCGCCTCTTACATTCAGTATTTGTCTCCTGCTGGTAGTCTTGTTACCTCTTTGGGGTATGTTCTCTGTTGTTTTGGACCAGTCAGTCCAACTTTACCCAATCGTTGAAAGATGGATAGCACAACTACAAACATCTGATTCATTACAAATACTATTTTCGCGATTTGAAGAATTATTCCCAGTAAATTTAACCGAGTTATTTCTGGAAAATGCTAGTTTACTGCCAGAAATTCTTGCTGATGCGGGGACAGCAACCGCACGCAACCTATTACTAGGTATAATAAATCTGATCCTGATTATTACTTTAATGTATTTTTGTTTTAAGGATGGTGAGCAACTATTACACTGGCTTATACAGGTGCTTCCTATGGATACACAACGGACTGAAGAAGTGGCAGGTATCGTTTATGTCACTACCACAGCGGTTATTCGAAGTGCATTTATGACAGCAGGTTTGCAAGGTGCTTTGGCAATGGTTGGGTATTTAATTGCTGGTGTTCCACTTGCTATTCTTTTTGGTGTGCTAACGGGTTTCGCTGCACTAATACCTGTAGTAGGTTCGGCCCTTATTTGGATGCCTCTGGCAGGCATGATTTACCTTGAAAGCGAGGCAATGAGTGTTTTTCTTGTGGTATGGGGTATTGTGGTCAGTATGAGTGATAACTTGGTAAAACCGTTTCTCATTGGTAATAGTATCAAGATGCCCTTTTTATTGATTTTCTGTTCAATGATCGGTGGGGCCAACATCTATGGAGTGACTGGTTTCATTGTGGGTCCCATTCTAGTTTCTGTGCTTCTTGCTTTTGTGCGTATTTATCAGCAAGAGTTATTAGTGCAGGGTAAGAACTCTGGTTAAGTTGACTCACCAGATAACTGGAAATAGTGTGGCAACCAATGCTCCCCACATGCCATATATAGGAAGATAAAATGCAATAGACTTTCGAAGTGTAGTGCGTTCTGTTTTGCTGAGTAAGACTTTGATGAAGTTGTGCAAAATTATCATCAGATGGACTAGGATGAGTATATTTGCACCTAAAGCTGCGGCTCTGTTTCCAGAGAGACCAAATTCTTGTAGCCGGGTTATTAGTGCTCCCAGGACTGTGAAGTCAAGCACGCAGCTCACAGCCAATAAGCCTAAAAGTACATAATCTATAATTCCGCTACGTCTAAAAACAGAACGACCTGTTATGCCCAGTACAATGAACGCCCAAACAAAAAGTAGCAAAATATTCATCAATATCAAAGCTTGACGATTTTGAGCGGGGTTTTCTCCAGTTATAAACACGAATGCTAGATAGACGACCATTAACAGAAGAAAGAGAGGTGAAAAGATTGAAGCTAAGAGAGTGGAGATCTGTCCATGAGGCTCTTGCCTACTTGCTAACCAACCAGCGATAAGAGGCAAGGTGAAGAGGCACAGAGGTAATAGGTAAGTGGAAGCACTTTCCATAATATCTATGCCAATCATACTAAATAAGCCCTGTGTAATGGCTGCTAATACCCAGGTCCCAAGTAGGATTAGCGCTAGCCAAATCAATGTTTCGGCTAGAAATAGAAGATAGTGGAGTCTTTTTTGTGTTTTAACCCAGTCTTCTCCCATGAAGGCAAGGCCAAGCACCGCGATTAAAAACACATTCGTGTGAATGAAGCTTAGCAAAGCAGAACCCGAGTTACTGTCCAGTGACGGCATGAGTGTCATAACAATCCAACCACCTACCAGTCCAGCTAGTACCCAGGGCTTAATAGAGGTGTTCCACCAGCGCGAAAAAAACCAAAAACATGACAAGGTAAAGACTGTAGGTGTTAAGTAGTGCTGTAAGTAAGCGTCCATAGTGAAAGGGAGAACCAGCCAGCCTAGGCTCATCAAAGCACTTATCACAAGCAATACAAGCAGGTGTAGGTTTAGAATTGGGTCATTTATTGTATGCTTAGAGTTGAGACGTAAATTCCAGGCCTGCAGTAGGATAGAGTCAGGGGCTTCTTGAAGGGCTTCTGTTAAGTTGGTGCTAAATTTTTGTGAATCTTGTTGAAAGAGGGCTTCCAGAGTTTGTGGACTATTTTGAGCAACGATGACTGGATTGTTGGGCATATATTTTCCATATATTGAACATTTGTGTCGTGATAAGACTACTAGAAATCGCAAATTTCCATCTGAGGTCCTGCTAGCAAAATACGTCTAATCTGATGACCACGTAAGGTGATTTCACCCGAATGTCGAGTTTCTCCATCAGCTGAAAAATCAAAGCTGTAAACACTGAGCAAGTAAAGGTGACCAGTCTTTCCATGTTTAAGTTGATATTGACTAAATATAAGTGTCTCATCCAGTAATTGAAGCTTTCGCTCGTCACAGTGCTCTCTTGCAAAGTTTAATGCTCGAGTATACTGTTCACTACGCTTCCACCAGAAAATGCCAATAAGCACTACTGGGATTAGTAGCGCTAGTTCATAAATATTTGGCATCATTCCAGACTAAAAGCGAGTATCACATTACCTGCAGACCCAAAGGGTCCCCCATTGCCAGACGTAACATAGAGCATACCGTTAGCGATTACTGGGCCAGCGGCATCGAGTGAACCACCGGTTGCAGGAATACCATTGACAGTATCGAATGAACGATTGGCATTGAAGGTCCAAATTATCTGACCATCTTGTGTGTTATAGGCACGTAGTCCTCCGTCCATCGAACCAGAAAATACAACTCCAGGAATACTGGTAACTGCCGCGCTTTGTGCAGGGCCACAGTTTGGCGCTGGTGCACATAAGAGGTCAGCTGCAGGGGTGAACCAAGCTCGCTCACCAGTTTTTAGATCGACTGCATGAAGCCCTCCCGGAGCTTTTGTGCGTTGGTCTGCCACAGCAAAATAGGCATTTTTTTCATCTACTGAAGCCCCGTAGACGCCACCAGCTGCAGCACCAACCCCCCAGCGATACATCCATAATAGAGCTCCTTCGTTGTCTGGGTCAAAAGCCCAGCCTTGCCCAGATTTCTGAGTAGCGATGATGATATCTTTTCCGCTGGGAAGTTTGGTGAGTATAGGTGAAGCAGAAAAGTCAAAATCAGGGCCTACTGGGATGTAGCAACCAGGATTATCTTTCTTTCCTCCGAGACCAGGTTCACATCCACCACTCCAAATGTCTGCTGCCAAAGTTTGGTGATACCAGACTAATTTGCCTGTTGCTAGTTCTACTGCCAATATGGCATTAGAAGTTGGTGCCTCAGGCTCAGCGTATGCATTGCCGGTTGCAAAGTATAGGAGACCACGTTTTTCATCTACACTTGGTGTATTCCATACTGATGCACCGGCGGGGCCACGCAGCTCACGTCCGTCTGGTAAGACTTTGACGAGCTCAGGCTCGGGAAGGGTATAAGTTTTCCAGATTTCCTGGCCTGTTGAGGCATCTAGAGCTGTGATTGATCCTCTAAAACTACAACATTCGTAGTCATTTCTGTGATTGGCTAATGCTTCCTCTGGTAGACCTGCGAGAGGAACATAAATAATTCCCTGATGGTATTTCAAGGATGCAGTTCCAATCGCTGCCGAATGTTGGTCAACTTTCCTAGACCAAATTAGCTCACCAGTATGGGCATCTATGGCATACACTTTTGCACGCAGGTCACTTGCTAGCACAACTGTTTTTTCTTCACCTTCAATCTTTAGTTTTTCTACACTTATCGCTGAACGAACTCCACCCTCGGTTTGATAGCTCCAATAAGTACAGCCAGTGAGTGCATTGAGCGAAAAGATGGCACCAGCTTGTGAACCTACAAAAAGTCTATCGCCATAAATTGCCGGTTGAGAACGTGCAACCGTGACATCTGGAACACCAAAAGCCCATTTCAATTTTAACTGGCTAACGTTGCTAGCATTGATGCCTCCAGTGTTCTGAGTGAAACGTGAGTTACCTGGGTCACGTCCCCAGCCAGACCAAACATTGTCAAGATCTGGAGTGAGCAAAGCAGGATTATCGCTACACATCCCCTGTGTAAAACTTAGCGTCGGTGTGAAGAACTTACCTGCACTAAGATACTCGGCAACGGCAATACGTTCAGACTCAGACATTGATTCACCTTGGAGCCGCATTGCCCCATCGGTGAGTGCTGCAACTATCGCATTTGCGCTCAATCGATTTAATAATCCTATTGAAGGAATATTGCTGTCATCTTGTGTGAGTTCTAGGTGACAAGCGCCGCAGTTTTTCTCAAATAGCGTCTGTCCGTCCACTGTTTTTTCATGTTGAGCTTGCACTGAGTGATTGATGCTAATTCCCAGTAATACCCAGGCAAACACAGTACGAGTGAAGTGATTTGACAATTTCAACATAAGTGTTCCTAATTTTATCTCTAATGTATAGATTCTAGCTCAAACTTACCCTGGTTTGTCTAGAAAGTTTAGGCATAGTCGGAGACGACTTAGAGGTTTCTTTTAGTGTTATTAAATCACTCAACTAGCACAGCCGTTTTCAAGTAAGTGCTAGGAAAGTGTAATCAGGACTATTAGATTAAGAATCTGAAGGAAAAAGTGGTGAGAATGTTTTTCTATCAGACTGTTGTGGTTTATTGGGTTATTAGTTGTATTTTTTAAGTCAATAACTTACTCATGATAGCCTTGGATTAGTATGAAATTAGAATTGTTCAAAGAACAATCATCTATTAGCTACCAAAAAGTATGAAATTAAGTCTGAGGGGAAAGTTGACATTTTTTTACAAGAGGACCCTATAATGGACATCGACTAAGAATAAACAAGTTAATCAATCATAAAAAATAAATAGCCAATTACAAGAGTGAGAGTAGTATGCGTCTAGTACTTCCACCGGGGCTTAATGAAGCCCAATTTAATCGCGCCATGTCTGATTTTGCTTCCGAAGTTGGTCAAGAATGGGTTTTTAATTCAGATGCCGATCGAGATACTTACCTAGATCATTTCGGGTTTGATGAAGAGGCCCACATTCCCTCTGCAGCAGTAGCACCTGCCAGTGCAGAGGAAGTGCAGGCTATTGTCCGCCTGGCTAATGAACATAATCTGCCATTATGGCCCATCAGTCGAGGTAAAAACTTCGGGTATGGTTCAGCTGCTCCAGTCTTGTCTGGTGCTGTTGTGCTGGATTTATCTCGTATGAAAAAAATTCAGATGGATGCAGAAAATGGTGTGGTCTTATTGGAGCCGGGAGTTGGTTTTTATGATCTTTTCGATTTTGTTGAACAACATGATATTCCTTACTGGATCTCACCCATAGGAAACAGCTGGGGATCTGTCATCGGTAATGCCCTCGATCGTGGAGTAGGTTATACACCTTATGGCGACCATGCAGATAAGCTTTGTGGCATGGAGGTGGTGATGCCAGATGGCGACTTATTACGAACAGGTATGGGAGCCATGGCGAACTCTCCAAGCTTCAATCTACACCCTTACGGCTTTGGTCCCAATTGGGAACAAATGTTTGTACAGTCTAATTTTGGTATCGTTGTCAAGATGGGTATGTGGCTTATGCCGAAGCCGGAAACCATTGTGAACCTCGATATGGAGCTCGATCAGGCAGATGATTTAGCTTGGGCTATTGATACTTTGGCGCCTATGCGCCGCAGTGGATTAATACAACAAAATCCCTCGATCGGTAACTGGTTAAGAGCTGCGGCTGTACTCACTGCAAGAACGGATTGGTACGATGGTGATGGGGCTTTACCAGATGAGGTGATTGATGCCATTAGAAAGCAATTTAATCTAGGATGGTGGAGTATAAATCTGCGTCTCTATGGGCCAGAAGAAATTACTCAGGCGACTGCAGATGTCATTCAGCGGACATTCGCCCAAAAAACAGATTACCCTATGCGACGTGGAATCTGGAGAGAAGGAGAGGTTCGTGAAATGCAGCCCACTTCAGGTGTTCCAATTACTTTTCCTCTGGCTAATGCCGGTTGGCATGGAGGTAGAGGAAGACATCTAGGCTTCTCTCCTGCCTTGCCACAAAATGGCGATCTGGCGTTAGCACAGTTTAAAAGAACCTATCAACGCTATAAAGAGTTCGGAATGGATTACCACGGCTCCTTTGCCCTGGCTGAAAGGCATATCACCAATGTGAATCAGGTATTATTTAACAAAGATAACCCGGAAATGGTTAATCGTGTTGAGCAGTTTTTTCATGCTTTGTATGAAGATGCAAAAAAAGAGCGATATGCGGAATATAGAGCACATATTTCTTACATGGATCTTATTGCGAGTTCGATGGATTTTAACAATCATGCACAAATGCGTTGGAATGACCGGGTAAAAGATGCTTTGGACCCTAAGGGTATCATAGCACCTGGTAAGAGTGGAATTTGGGGTTCAGCCAGAGGAGGCAAGGTATGACGAAAAGTCAAATTGCGTTGGCAACACTACTGTCATTTACCATTTTTAGTGTTCAGGCTGATTGGGAAAACACAGCAAAAATTAGCCCAGAAGGTATATTTGGTGAAAAATGTGGTATGTGCCATCGCGCCATGGGTATGGGGTCAGTGATCTTAGGTAGACGTTACGAGGGAGCGCAGGCATTACTCGAAAATCGTGACAATTTGTCTGGGCAATTTATTCGTACTGTTGTGCGCCAAGGGTATAACAACATGTTTCCGCTCAGTCGTGGTGAGGTTTCTGATGAGCAGTTGGAGATGATTATTAAACATCTTACTAAAGATGAGGAAGGAGTCTTATGACTGATTTCATACATCGTCGTGACTTTATGACGGCAATACTAACAATGCCTGTAGCAGTGAATACCCCTCTTGCATCAACTTTTGCAGTCCTTGATCCAATGACCAAAGAGTGGGTCAAAGGCAAAAATGCTGTGGTAGTTTATCGTCCGGAATTACCTAATGCTGATTATTTTGCTGCAAGTTGGCAGCACCAGGGTTTATCTGTGCTAGCACTACAAGGCGATATGGTGATCCAGTGGCGTCAGCAACTGAGAAAACATTATCGAGAGGGTAAGGTGCTCATTGGTCAAGGACATTGGGATGATTACTTTCTACTAAAAGGTCTTGCAGCTGAAGAGCGACGATTGGTTCTGGGAAGGGAGTTAAATGAGACGGAAATAGCAGTTCAAGGTAATATTTTCAATTGGTTGATTTGTTAAAAAAATAGAAAAAAATTAAGAGAAAGATTATGAAACGTAGAGATCTGCTGACTGAAATCGGATCAATGGGTGCTGGGGCGCTTGCTTTAGGAGCGCTGGATGGCTCAACTGCTCCATCTGCTATGGGACAGGCTAATAGCCAGACAGTAGCTGGCACTTATGTTACCGGACAAGAGGGTACCACTAAAGACATGGAAACCTCTCAGCTTCTCAGTCCCTTTGAGGGATATTCCAAATTTGACGAACCTCGTCTCGAATGGCTATTTGATATCGATTTAAATTTCACTCGGGTACAAAACATCAATAAAATGCCAAGTGGGGCAGGGCGAGGAGCAGTTTACTTAGATAGTGGAACTATAACAGGGCCTTATATGAATGGTCTTGCTGTTCCTAATAGCGGTGGAGACTACGCATTATTTCGTCCTGATGATGTGCTTAGCTTTGATGCGCGTTACATGTTGGAAACCGATGATGGCACTCTTGTCATGCTTCATAACAAAGGGTACTTGTGGGGTAGGTACACTGATACTATGACCAAAATTCGAGCATGGATTTTCGAAGGTGGACCTGTCGTAGATGAGAGTGAATATTACTTACGCGCGAATCCCACTTTTGAATGTGAAACCGGGAAATACGATTGGTTAATGCGTCATGTGATCGTAGGAATTGGAAAACGCAAAGAAGCCGGAAACACTGTACGCTATTACGCAGTCCTATAGAAAAAACAATCAAGACAAATAGCAAAAACTATTGTAGCTTATCGGCCACGTCAATATTTAGAGACTACCTTTGTTACGATAGCTTGAACTTTATTGCTTCAATCAAATGATTTACTGTCGAGCCAGGTGATTAAATTAATGTGCTTCCATGCTATTTATGAAGCTGACATAAGATCGTCAAATAAAAAGTCCAAGTTTACCCTTGGCTAATACAGATCATTCGATACAACGTTGCTGTAGTCAAAGAGAGGATGGCATGAAAAGAGGAGTTTTCCCAATAAGATCGAAAACCTATGTTGCAGTGGCATTCGTGTGTTATGTAATAATGACCTCTATGATCACTGAAAAAGTATACGCCCGACCTGACTTTTCAGGGGCATGGACTGTTTATCGCCCAGCTGGCGGCGCTGGTCGCTTCATGGGAACTGCTGATCAACCAAGTTATAAAGAGGTTGCTGTAAAGGCCGCAAGCGATTTTCGCACTGTGACAGAAGGCACAAATCATGGTGCTGGCAACTCTTGCGTGGGTTATGGAATGCCTGGATCCATGCTAGGTTCTGGTGGCTATCCTATGGAGATTATTCAGCGAGAGGATCAGTTATTTGTTATTTATGAAGCTCACAATGAAATTCGTCGTATTTATCTGGGAGATGAAATCCGTGATCCTGCGACCTTTTTCCCAGAGCGCAATGGCTACTCTACAGCGTTTTGGGAAGGTGACCATCTTATTGTTGAAACCAGTCGCCTAAAAACGCAGGTAGACTCCCGTTATCCTCACTCAGCAGCAGCCACCATACGTGAAGAGTACTATTATGGTGAACCTACTGAAGATGGGTTGAAGGTCCTTGTGGCAGAAATGGTGATGACAGACCCTCTTTGGCTAAATGAACCCTTTGAGACCACAAAGCGCTGGCAGGAAATGCAAGACTATCATGTGCTGACTTATGAATGCTCAGAGCCTAAGTGGCTGGATGAAATGTCAGAACTGTATGAAGAAGCCGAACTCGAAATGGTACAAGAGTAAAGCTTTGATATTAATTTAAGGAACACTATTATGAAATTCATTATGCATCCGCTATTAACACTGAGCCTTTTAGGAGCTAGTGTGTCTGCAAGTACGGGTTATGCACACCATTCTGCTGCACAATTTGACTTCATGAATACAGTCCTCATTGAGGGTAAGGTTGCTACAGTACGGTTTGCTAATCCACACATGCATCTTGTGCTTGAGGTTGCTGATTCTAAAGGAACTCGTGATATTACTTTTGAAGGGCATAGTAGAAACAATATGCGTAGACAGGGACTACTGCCTGATATGTTTACAGTGGGTGACTCAGTCACCATACGTATCGCACCGATGCGTAATGGTGAGGATGGAGGCTATGTAACCGCACTACGAACCCCTCAAGGTGAAGAGATCGGTCGAGTTACAGCAGCAGATTAATGAGGACTAAGAAAAAAAACCGCCAAAAGGCGGTTTCTTTTTTAGAGGGAATCGTGAACAAATTTAGCTACAGCCTCAATAGCCTCATCATCTAGAAGGTTAGGGTAGAGTTTAGGCATTGGAGCTGCTGGGTTTTTAATGATTGCAATTGTCTCTGCCAGACTTTGTCTTGTCGCGAGGTTAGATATTCTGTGGTCGGCGATGAAATTCCCTTCTGAGCCATGACACGAAGCGCAGACTTGGGCATAAAGCTGCCTGCCTTGGACCTGATCATTTCCAGATGAGGTGATCTTAGTAGCCATTTCAGGACTGAGTTTCATGACTACCACAGAGGGTAGGCCTGCATCACCAAAGGCATTACGAGAAATATTTCCGACTGCGGCAGCGATGTATTGCTCCTGGTCTATTTCATAAGTCACTAAACCGCCAGCCATTGCTCCACCTAGGTACATCTCATGCAGAATATTGCCTGTTGCGCTATCGAACACGAAGAAATTACCAGCTAAGTCACCAGCAAGAGTAACACCTCCCGCTGTTGGAGTAATGCCAGCCACTACTGGAGCAATCGTGTGATGTTGCCAGCGGATATTACCTGTGAGTTTATCCAAGGCGGTGATCCAGCCTGTAGTTGGGCCATCTGGTTCTATTGTGCCGCCAAACTCTGGATTACCTGGCGTGTACTCCACAGCATCCCCCAAAGTGACTATGAAGCAAATATCGACAGCGCCAACAATCAAGGCATCATTTATCTTATCTAAGGCAGCACCATTCCACTCAACGCCTCCAGCGTAGCCGGGGCACATGCGTGTCCCTTCTTTGCTAGGTTTGTCATAGATGTCTTCCACGGTGGTAACAGGGGTACGAAATACAACCGTGCGACTGTCTCGATCAACTACTGTGACATAACCATCTTTACCTCCGATGGCTAAATAGTCTTGGGCACCCTGAGCTCTATACAAAGTAGGAGCGGCCACTAAATCAAGATCTTTCCAGTCGGCAGGTGCCACTTGATGCCACCAACGAAGATTTCCTGTAAATGCATTGAGCACTACAATTGAGTTGGTGAAAAGATTATTTCCTGGACGATAACCGGCATCTATATCTGGCCATGGATTGCCAACGGGAACAAAAAGTTCACCAGTAGATATGTCAAGAGACATAACTCCCCACACACCGCCACCACCAGTTTTTGCCGTTTGAGGTCGCTCCCATGTTTCAGCACCGATTTCTTTGCCCATCGGAATCGTATTGAAACGCCACAGTTCTTTGCCGGTGGTTGCATCAAAAGCAAGCACCCGGCCACGCACACCGAGTTCACTGCCGCCAATTCCCATGAAGACCATATTCTGCCAAGCAAGTGGTGCAGCTGAAGTAGATTCACCTTTTTCACTGAGAGCTATTTGGTTATCCCATAGCACCTCGCCGTTTTGCGCATCTAGAGCTATCAGGTGTCCGTCACATGTTCCTCTGAAGACTCGGCCGTTCAGCAGGGCGACACCGCGGTTAGAGCCTGTGCATAATCCACCTTCTACAGGGTTCCGAGTATATTTCCAGAGTACTTCGCATGAGCGCGCATCAAGAGCCAATGTTTCGCGAGCTGTACCTGTGTAGACTATCCCTTCTTTAACAACAAGTCCTGCATGAAAAGAAGCAGGACCATCTATTTGGACTCTGCATACTTCACCAAGTTGGTTTGCATTTGATTTATTAATTTGTTGTAGAGAGGAAAAACGCTGTGCATCAAAACTATTGTTATAACTAGTCCACGAGGCTCCGAACTCAGCTTGTCCCTGTGCACTTGCGCTCAGCATTGCTGAGCATAGAAGAATCTTTCTCAGCATATTTGCCGCCTAAATTATTTTTCAGCCTCGAGTGGTTTGCCAAAGAATTGCTTGCTACCTTCCACAGAGTCGCAATGCATACCTGGTGCTGGAGGAGTTTTTTCCGGGCACTGGAACAGTCCACCTTCCATCGCTCCAGCATTTTCTCCATTTCTCAACGGGTGCATAGAGATACTGAAAACAGTTCCTCTAGGGAAGGAGTTAACAGAGATTCCCTCGCGAGCCATCATTGCAGAGCCCCCCATTTCAACAGCCCATAGCACAGGATCGCCATCTTCATCTCGTTCAACGTTTTTTCGGTCTTCATTCATTGGAGCAAAGAAAACCTGAAGGTGGTTGGGGTTGGGGTCTACACGAGTGACAACACCAGTAAATGTAGTGATTTTTCCCATGTTATACATGGCAAAAGAATGGTGGGCCTGAGAAGTTGGTATGGTTATTAGTAGAACTGCTGTTGCCATCAGGCTATTAATTATAACAGAGCCTGCAGAAATTAAGCGTGAAGAGGAAGAATTCATAGTTGCTCCCAGTTGTTTTTTAATGATCACTTTTTTCAAATTATAAATATGATAACACGATATTCTTACTCGAAACTGAAAATATCCTCTTCTACTGGTACTTCCATTTCCTTTTCAAAATATTCTTCCCATAGATGAGCCCAGGGACGACCGTACATATCGGGTATTTCATATTCAATGACTTGGCCTGGGGACATCGAGGTGGCACGACCCTCTTGCGGGAAAATAGATTGAACACATTCCACAAAGGTATAAGGTTCCCCTTCATCAAAATCACTAAGCTTTAAGTAGTTACGTACTATCCTTACCGGTTCTACTAATGACTCTGGATCGTAAAAGATTGCTTCATGATTTAGGCCTTTAAATTGTCCGTTCTCATCATAATTAGGGCTGTAGATCTCTACTGTCTGCATGGCATTAGAAAATTCTGGGGCTGCATGATTTTTCCAGCCCTGAATATTAGAAGTCCAGGTAATTAAGGCATCCTCGTCCCAGAAGCCAATTGTCTCGCCATACCAACGAGGTACATCAGCACCGAGCCGAGGGATACGACCCTCGAGATTAAATTCGCGTCCAATATGCACAGTTGTAATGAAATTACGAACTACTCCTGCCAGAATTTGCACAGCCTTTGGTGTTACCATGATGTAGTGATCCCAGACTGCTGCCTCATGCCAGCGACGCATGAAGCCCTCTGGCCAGCAGTAGGAAGATGGCCATTGTGCAGCGTTAGTATTAGCATGGTGGTAGGCCTCTTGTACCATACGTGTTTGATATTCTGGAGTCAGCAGCGACAGAATAGTTGGCATTTGATTGTGACGCATTCGGTACCAGTACCAGTTCCCTGGGGTACGTCCAGGGTGCATATATCGACCGGTCCATTCACCTGGCACAGTCTCGTAAGTATGTTTAGTCGGTCCACCACGACTTGTGGTCTCCTCTAACAACGCTTTATAGTGCTCCTGTGCAGTCTTGAATTGGTAGGGACTGACGATGGCAGCTCGTGGATAATCTCTATCACAAAGTCCCCAAGCGGCGGTAACAGGGGGGTTGTCTCCAATTAAACTTGATCTGTTGGCGCCCCAAAGGTCCTCAAGGGCTGCAGGACTATTACAACGAAAGTATCTGGGATCTGACCACAGTTCTCGGTCTTGATAGAAATCTTTACTCGTAAAGATATCGACAGGGAGAGGTTCAATACCGGGCGGAGTCTCACCAGCTGGAGCTCCTCCAGTAAATTCTCGTGGTGAACCTGGTCCAAAACCAGCCATAGTTCTCATGGTAGAGCCTGTGAGTTGAGCCTGATTAGCATCAACCAGCAATGGTGCCCCGCGGCCAATGCTAACAAAATCTATCTGAGCAGTTTCTTGGGCAAAGGAGGAGCTCACCATCGATAGGGCAAAAGTGACTGTCCTAACAGCAGTGAACAATACACTGAAACGATCTTGGCTATTGAGCATAACTATCCCCTTAAATTAATTGACGCATAGACTATTTATTTGTGATACCAATTCAGTCTATTTTTCATCTTCAGTATAAAGAATGTTTCAAGTTACCCACAATGAAAAAATCAGGCACTTTGTTCCTTTTTTCCTGCATAGTGTGGGTGTTTAACGACTTTGCAAGCCTTAGCTATCAAGGCAAAATAGGCCGGTAGTAAAATTATAAAGAGGAAACTATGGGAACTTTATCTTTGCCTTCAAATAAGGCACTAAGGGTACTGGCAGTCGTTGGTATTAGCGTGCTGGTTTCGTGTCGGCAAGACACTGGAGTTGAAGAAATGAATACTCCAGCAATTACCAACGCTAACGTAACGACACAGCGTCTTGCTAACGCTGCTGATGAGCCTAGTCAATGGATGATGCCAGGAGGCACCTATGATGAAACTCACTTCAGTCCACTTGCGGAAATTAATGAAGAAAATATTGATCGTCTCGGACTAGCCTGGTTCGCTGATTACGATACTAATTTGAGTCAGCAGGGGATACCTCTATACATAGACGGGGTGATCTATGTGTCAACTGCCTGGAGTACTGTCTATGCCTTTGATGCGCGGACAGGTGAGACCCTCTGGCACTACGATCCAAAAACGCCAAAAGAAATAGCGCAGAAAGTTTGTTGTGGGATTGTTAACCGAGGTATAGCTGCCTTTGAAGGATATATCTTCTTGGGAACGCTCGATGGGTATTTGGTAGCTATCAACGCTGATACCGGGGAGGAGGCATGGCGTCAACTTACCGTGGACCCTGAAATGCAATATAGCATCACCATGCCGCCCCGAGTCTTCAAAGACAAGGTTGTGATCGGTAACTCCGGATCAGAATTTGGCGTACGTGGCTATTTAGCAGCTTATGACGCGCGTAACGGTGAGGAATTGTGGAAATTTTATACTGTGCCAGGTAACCCTGAGATGGGCTATGAGAACTCACAGATGGCTATGGCAGCAAACACTTGGGGAGATAGTGACTGGTGGCGTCTTGGAGGAGGGGGTACTGTTTGGGGCTCTGTCGTTTTTGACTCAGTCAATAATCAAGTACTTTTTGGTACCGGGAATGGCACACCTTGGGATCAAAAAGCTCGTGACCCAAGTGGCGGAGATAACCTATTTCTTGCCTCTATCATTGCAGTAGATGCTGATAACGGAGAATACCGTTGGCATTACCAGACTACGCCGGGTGATACCTGGGACTATGATGCGATGAGTCCAATGATGTTGGTAAACCTAGAGATGAATGGTGGACCAAGGCGTGTACTGATGCAGCCAAATAAGAACGGTATGATGTATGTACTAGACGCAGCTTCTGGTGAGTTGCTGAGAGCAGATGCTTTTACTTCAGTCAATTGGAATACAGGTGTCGACATGCGTACCGGTCGTCCGATAGAAGTACCTGAAGCTCGTTATGGTTCTGACAAAGTCTTCAATCTTGCGCCTGGTGTTCAAGGTGGCCATGGTTGGCACGATAATGCTTGGAATCCAGACACTGGTTATATCTACATTGCCACACAGCGTGCTTACTACGCGATGCAAGGTGACCCTAATTACAAGCCCAATTTAAAAGGAGTAAACACGGGCCTGAATTTTGGTGCAGGTTTTGCCTATTATCGTGAAAATCCTGAGCAGCCTAATGAGTTTGTCGGATATGTGCAGGCGTGGGATCCAGTGGATGGAAAAATGGTCTGGGAAGGCGAAGCCAATGGTGGGCCTACTGGTGGTGTATTGGCCACGGCAGGAAACTTAGTTTTCTCAGGTGGTGGAAACAATACCAATGCATTGCGAGTCTACGACGCAAGATCTGGCAAAAGCCTTTGGGAATTTGATACGCAAACTGGAGTGGTTGCTGCCCCAATCACTTATGAACTGGACGGTAAACAATACGTGGCATTAAGTGTTGGTATCAATCAAGCTGGGAATTACTATGCCCCCAACTACTCGCGCATGCTTGTCTTTACATTGGATGGTTCAGCCGAACTACCAGAGCCGATCAGCTTCGTGGCCCCGGAGTTAAACCCACCGGCATCAGTGGCTAGCGCAGAAGTTATAGATGCGGGTGAGGAATTATACAACACCAACTGTTCAACTTGTCATGGAAATGGCGGGGCAGCACGTGGTGCTAATTTTCCTAATTTGATGGTATCTCCAATGCTCCATAGCCAAGAGGGTTTCGACTCTATAGTGTTGATTGGAGTAAGAGCTGAGCGTGGGATGGTAAGCTTTGCAGACCGACTAGGTGAGGAGGACTCTGCCGCAATTAGAGCGTACTTGATTAGTAGAGCGAATCAGTTATTAGCGTCTTTGCCTCCTCAGCAGATAGAGAGGCAGGCTGATGTACACGATGATGCACAGTCAGATTAACTAACTAATCATAGTGAAAGATGCCACTGTAGCGAGTGCTGTAGTGGCATCCTTCTTCTTTTTACTCATTGATGAAGATTTTAGAGTTTAGCTTGAAATAAGTAAAAATTGGTTCCCAGTAAGAAGTCCTCAAGCCGCGAGGATCCAATAAGCTTCTCCTAGTTGAGTTTCAAGTTTGGCTAGCTGCTCACGATGAATTTCTGCTACTCTTGAGGGAGTGATAACTTCACTAGAAGATACACCAGTAATTTCCACAGAAGTTTTATCTTCGTATAGATTTTCTCCTATTAAACGGGCTTGTTTATCATATGGCCAAATAAAAGCTTGACGACTTTTCAAGTGATACCAGCTATTGGCATCATCATCGGTGTCATATCCCATTCGCACTAGGTCTGATCCACGCAGTAATTGGTTGAAGGTTAGCTCATCAGCGATTCCCCAATCATTAACAGCCAAGAAATCATCAGAATTCCATAACACTTGTTCACCGACACTATTATAAAAATCTATGACAGCCTGTTTGCCGCGTATTACTACTGGATTGGCACCCCAGGAGACTCGATAAATAGGTTCATCTACCATCATATCAGGAGCTGTTATCTGAGCGAACTGCCCTGACCCCTCCAGATGAACATGCCGACGGAAGTTTTGCAGAATAGCTCTGTGTAATGGGTTTTCTGTGGCTTCCAATAGTTTAGTCACCGGATCCATACAATGGTAAACTGCAGTTTCAAATCGATTCATGTTGACCTCCTCCACCTTAAATTTGTGACGCATTGCGTCTAAAGTAAATTTTTTGCTAATAATTAGCTATGATCTCTGCACTGATTGAGGCAAGTTTTTCTCTTGCACTTCTCTCATAAGCTTGTGCATTAGCCTCTGTCGGCTGCTGATCCTCAAAGTACAAACCGCTGATATTTTGTAAAGAATCATCAGCTATTAGATGCATGATGTTATTTACACCCTCTGCCACTGAGGTCTTCACGCCGGGGAAATACCCCTCTGAGTCAAGAACCATTTTAGTGCCCATTAGCGTCGCAGGATGCCCTGCGTTAACAGTGATGCCCATACCCTCCAGAGATGTTGTCAACGTTAGAGTATCGAGTATTTGTGCCAATTTACTCTGCCTGTAAGCTCTAGCGTCATCGAAATCATGCTCCAGCTGGAGATTGGAGAAATCTAAGGCTTGCTGACCTATCGAGGCCACATTAACTATGCGTGCTCCGTTTATTTTGAGTATTGGGAGAAGTCGTCTAGCAAGGATGTACCCTGCAAGATAATTGACCTGGAACATTAGTTCCAGATTGTCTTCGGTAACTCGACGAGGTAGCCCTGGAGAACGAGGACCTATCCCTGCATTATTAACAAGCACTTCCAGATGCTCCTCATTTTCAAGAAGCCGCCTGCAAAGAGCAAATGTTTCCTCAAGGCTGGCTAGATTAGCGTTATAGTAGCGGATCGTAGCCCCCGGAAACTCCTGCCGCAGAGAGGTCATCAGGGCTGTTCCTTTATCGAGGTTTCGTCCATGGGCTAATAAGGTGGCACCTGCTTGCAGACAGGCAGAGGCTAGTTCTCGACCCAGTCCATCAGTCGAGCCTGTAACCAACACAGTTTTTCCCTTGAGATCTAACATTTTAATATCCCGCAGTCACCTCAATTTCTACCAAAGCTCCCGGACCCGCCAGTGCACTTATTCCTAGTAAAGTACCTGCATGTTGGCAACCACGAAGCTGTAATTCTTTTACCATCCCATCGTGGACAGCCATGAGAGCTGGCAGATCGACAGTGTAAATATTTAAACGTAAGACATGAGAAAAATCCATGCCTGCTTGTTGTAGGATACAACTGATGTTATCGAGAGTTTGGGTGATCTGTCCTAGCATATTACCCTCACACAATGTCCGACCTTTTTCATCAGTAGCGGTTTGCCCGGCCAAGAAAATGATAGACTGCGGTTTGTCTAACTTGTTGGCATGGACGAAACCTAAAGGTTCTTGCCAATTCCAAGGGTTGATCGTGGTACGGCTCATAATCGTTCCTCTCCTATTAAATTGCTGTATCGCGGATACAGTATAGTCGCCACACAGCTTTTTTAATTAAACAATATAATGTGGTTAATACAAATTACAGAAAGTTTAGTTAGTATTGGTTAATCTTTCAGTGAAAAATTCTTCAAAGGTTAGGTATATGCTGGGAAAAGCTTGGAGACTTGAAAGCAAAGTGTTTTGTGTTAAGCAGTTTAGCTGCAATGTTTTTATTTTTGTTGGAGTTTTTCTGCTGGGTGGAGCTGGATTGTTACCACACAAGCTGCTTGCGCAGAGTAACTCACAACTAGAGCAATCTTCCTATGATGCACCAGAGCGCCCTAAGTTAGTCTTGAGTGTAGTGGTAGATCAATTTCGCTATGATTATCTATTAAGCCGAGAAAAGCAGTTTTCAGCTGGTTTAAGGCTGCTCTTAACAGATGGGGCAGTTTTCACGCAAGCTAACTATCATGCGGTACCTACCGTAACCGCAACAGGACATAGTACTATCCTTAGTGGTGCAGTGCCTGCCAACAGTGGAATTGCAGGAAATAGCTGGTATTCCAGAGCCGAAGATCAATTAGTTGAAAGTATCACTGATAATTCAGTAAGTGCGTTGGGTCCTGGTGAGCCTGCCTCACCAAAAAGGTTACTGGTTACCACTGTTGGTGATGAACTTAAAGAAGTCATGCCTGCGAAAGTTTTCGGGGTTAGTTTAAAAAATCGCTCCGCTATATTGCCCGCAGGTCGTCGAGCCGATGGAGCATTCTGGTTAGAGGGAGGGCAGTTTGTTTCTAGCTCCTGGTACTTTAAAGAAATGCCTGCATGGGTACTCACTTTCAATGCGCAAGATACTGTCATGGATTATGCCGGTACAAACTGGTTAGAACAGACCCTCCCGCTTGAGCGGGAAGAACTAATTAATACGATTGTTGCTACTCCTTTTGCTGATCAGATGACTTTAGATTTTGCTATCTCGTTAATCCAAGAAGAGCAATTAGGTTCGGATGAACATACTGATTTATTGGCTGTGAGCTTTTCATCTATGGATTATCTAGGGCATAGGGTTGGTATTAATAGTCCCTACATGGATAGTATGATCCTTAGCATCGATGACAAGATCGGCAAGTTGATAGATGCTGCTGAAGAACAAGCAGGTAAAGGTAATGTCCTGGTAGTCTTTACAGCCGATCATGGCGTTGCACCCTTGCCAGAGAGAATGCAAGAGCTTAAGTTGAGTGCTGGTCGTTATGATTCACGTAGGGAGCAACAAGCAGTACAGAATGTGTTAGTCGATAACTTTGGTGAAGGTGAATACGTCTTGGCAGTAACAGCCAGTGGCTACTACCTCAATTTTTCAGCAAATAAAGCTATCTCTGAGGCTGATCCAGGCAAGGTGTTTGCCATTGCTTCAGCAACCTTAAGAAATCAACCACATGTAGCAAGGGTCTATTCGAGCCAGCAACTAGAAGCCTCATCATCAAGTAGTGATATTATTGATGTGAGAGTGCGTAATGGCTATGTGCGTGGAGAATCTGGCGACGTCATAGTTATTCACGATCCACTTTATGTGGATAGTCCAAGAGGAACTAGTCATGGTAGCCCTTGGGCTTATGATACCCATGTGCCATTGATTTTCTATGGTTCACCTAACTTGATAAAGCAGGGTAAATATCACGCACCGGTCTTCATCGAAGATATCGCACCCACGCTGAGTGCTTTGTTGGGAGTTGCTACAACAAGCGGTAACACGGGCCGTGTACTCAGTGAGATGTTTGGTCAACATAGATAAACTCCTCTGTGGCAAAGCCAAATGAGGCTGCTTGTTCAATTAATACCTCTAACAGTTGATCAGAGAGATAGGGTTCTCGTGCGAGTAACCAGAAATAAGATCGATCTGGTCCACTGACGAGTGCGTACCGGTATTCTGGATCCAAGCTTATGACTATATATGACCCATAGAATGGGCCGAAAAAAGACACTTTCAAAAAAGCAGTGTGGGAATCTTCTACAAAATATGCTTTACCCACAGCCTCTTCAAAATCATTACTTTCTTTGTTGAAACCTCGATTAAGGACTCTCACACCCCCATCTTGGCGTAAGCTATAGTTTGCAGTGACGTTTGTTAGATTACGTTCAAAGCTATGATCAAGACGTGCGATTTCGTACCAAGTACCTAGATATTTTTCTAGTTCAAAGTTGGTGACAGGTTTAATCCCATCAGGTACCCCAGTGCAACCGGATAGAATGCTAGCCAAAGTAATGAATAGTAGTGGGATAAAGCTCGCCTTACGCCAGACTGGAAAGTCGATCCGGAAGTTTTGCATAAAGTACTCATTTTCAAGAAATAATCTTTGCTATGTTACGATAAAGTGTGTAATCTAGCCTTCCCTTTTATAGGGGTTTTTTTTTGAAATACAGGTATTTACAC
>JAYPEI010000015.1:49045-51066 GCA_038125665.1 Enterobacteriaceae bacterium | reverse complement strand
TAGATCAAGGAAGCAGCCAGCGGCGTATCGCCTCGTACCCAGACCCCAAGTTTATGGCCAAGGAGTTATTCATACGGAGAGAATTTCTCTCGGGGGGCATAACTCAAGCACAATCCTCTCTCGTAGGGAAAAATTTACTGCTGTTATGCAAAGCGTATTAAATAATGTGGGACAAAACTTGAGTTGCTCTGCAGTGGCTTACGACTTTTATCTTGATAAAAATAGTAGAAGAATATTTAAATTCGTTGAAGAAACAAACTTGCCAGATAAGTCTAGTCAGGCGATCAGAGAACAGATTGAGTTTATGGTCTCTTCCTTCCTAGGATACGAAGGTGAAAAGCTTGTATTGGAAGTAGATAAATTATTTACCTTATTCAACGACATGCTAATCGATCCGCCAAGATGGGATACTGGCAAGACAATTTGGTCTAACTGTAATTGGATACCCGATTACTATGGAATTGCAAACCTTGGTCTAGATCCTGAAGAGTACCGGAGTGAACAAGTACATGGCGCTATAGATTTTGGTAAATTTTTAAGCAAAATAAACTTTGGAAATGATGATTTAGGCACCAAAGCAGCATGGGCCGCTATAGTTTTGTATCTACTAACAGACTTTGATTTCGTTTATGAATAATTTTAGTCGTAGAAAATTTAACAAATCCTTACTTGGAGGGGCTCTCGCAATTAGCTCCTCTTCCTACCTCTATCCAGCGCGGTCAGCGACTTCTAAAAAACTGTTAATCACTGTGCAGGCTAATGGCGGCTGGGATGTGTCATGCTTTTGTGATCCCAAAGAAAATAGATTATCAGGTAGCATAGTCAATAAATGGTCCCAAAATGATACAACCAGAGAAATAGGGAATATTCCCTACGCTCCATTCTCCATGAACCAAGATTTCTTTGAAGAGCATTTTGAATCTATGCTGGTTATAAACGGCATAGACTCACAGACCAATGCGCATACAGTTGGAGTCACGCACGTAAATAGTGGAAGAATAGCTAGGGGCTACCCTACCCTAGGCGCTCTCTATGCGAAGTCATTTGGCGAGGCCCTTCCCCTGTCCTATATCACAATGGGAGGCTTTAGTGACACCGCAGACCTTTTGATTCCTGTTGTTTCTCAAGGAAAAACTCTAATTGATTTTGCAAAAAAAAATACTGGTAGATTTAAGGGTACTTTGCTTGATCGAGTGAAGGATTTGCATAAAGACAAGATTATGGCTCAACTTCAAAGTCAAGAAGTCTTGCCACAAAATATTGCATATCAGGCCGCCTACCTAAACTCTTTAAACGACCTTGATCAATTGGAAGGGCTTTTAAGCATTCGTGATAGTTACCCTGAAATTCAATTTGACGGTCAAAATGATGACATCATTACATGCCTCATGTCATACAAGGCTGGCCTGACTTTAGCTGCCGACTTTACTTATGGTAGTTTTGACTCACACTCAGACAACGATCCAATTCAAGATAATACTTTTAGGTTGTTATTAGGCAAACTCAACTTCATCTTTGAAACTGCAAAAAAACTCCAAATAGAGGATCAAATCATACTGCTTCTTACATCAGATTTCAGCAGAGCCCCGATGTATAACGCGCAAGGCGATGGTGGCAAGGACCATTGGAGTATAGGAAGTTATCTAATCTTTGAAAAAGGTTCAGGAATTGGGAATAGAGTAGTAGGTGGAACTGATGGCCTTCAAAACGCCTTTAAAATTAATCCCAACACTCTCAAGATTGACACTAAGGGCGAATTACTGACACCGGCTCACATACATAAGGAGCTCAGAGGATATCTAGGCATTGCTGGTACCAATGTTGATCAACTGTTCCCCATCAATGTAGACAATGAGGTTCGTTTCCTCAGTTAGACCCTAACTGACTTTTTAGTAACATTCTGCTTTACGTTAGGGCTAGGTCTTCATTCAAATGCGCTGAGGGTAATTACAGGGCTTGATTACACTTCAATTACTCAGCCGCAATCAGCTAATTCTGCTCAACAGCCCAGCCATACAATC
>JAYPEI010000015.1:24579-49035 GCA_038125665.1 Enterobacteriaceae bacterium | reverse complement strand
ACTGTCAGCTGACGCTTGTTTTGCTCGTTTAACTCGTTTGGCTACCACTGGGTCCTGGTTAGCAATAACTTGTTGCCGAGCTACTTCAGCTTTGGACCTTGCGATCGTCAAGCTAATAGTTGGATATGGACCTAAGCTTACTGTTTTTTCCTTACCACCTAGATGATATCGCAGTAGCCAGATCTTCGAGCCATTTGGGCTAATCCGAAGTCTTAAACCGTTCCCATCGTTTTGATAGTAAATTTTCTTCTCTGGTTTAGCTACTTTGCACTTAACGTCGGTTAGAAGTTTCTCACCTGCCATATTAACCCCCAGTACCCATTCCAGTACCCAAGATTAGGTGCGCTCTTGGTGAAGTTCAATATAGCATAGTGAAGAAAAAGTACCCAATTTACAGGGCTTTAGGTAGAAAAATAAAGTTTGGGAAAGTCTGGTGAAGCTGGATTTGGCGGAGGGGGTGGGATTCGAACCCACGGTAGGGTATTAGCCTACGCCGGTTTTCAAGACCGGTGCTTTCAACCACTCAGCCACCCCTCCGGAAGCGGTGCATGTTACCCTAAGTTTTTATTAACTCCAAGTCAGAATATCTTATTTTTCCAACAATGCTGATCCAATTCTGTGTTCTCAGCCACTGAGGGTAGAAACCAAACACTGACGGGGTTAAGATAAGAACATCAACAAGAGGAGGCTTTATGAATCCATTAGAAGATACTTTGAGAAAAGCACAATTGGGTGCTAGCCCCACCACTGACAACTCTAGAACATCTGTTAATGACTCAGAAATTAGTAAAGTTCTTCGCAATACGTACTTGCTTCTTTCAATGACTCTTCTATGGAGTGCTGTAACTGCTGCTGGCTCTATTGCTATTGGTTTAGGGCATGGAACAGGTCTCGTACTGAGTCTTATTGGCTTTGGACTTCTCTTTTGGGTTCAACGTGCAGCTGATACCTCTAAAGGCATCCTCGCGATTTTTGCCTTTACAGGCTGCATGGGTGCATCGATTGGACCAATGCTGTCCTTCTACCTTGCCCTACCATCAGGCCCTGGCCTTATTCTCCAAGCACTTGCTGGTACAGCTATAGTCTTTTTTACTCTATCTGGATATGTTCTGACCACTCGCAAGGATTTTTCCTTTTTAGGTGGATTCTTGTTTACAGGGCTAATTCTGGTAGTAATAGCAGCCTTGGTAAATATTTTCCTAAATGTTCCAATCCTGAGCTTAGCTTTGCCTGCGTTAATTGTCATCATCATGTCAGGTCTTATTCTTTTTGACACATCTAGGATCATTCATGGGGGCGAAACAAATTATATCCGCGCTACAGTAAGCCTCTATCTAAATATTCTTAACCTCTTTACCGCCCTGCTTCGACTACTTGGCGCATTCAGCGACGAATAAACTCCCGGCAGCCTGAATGTATACATTTACTCTAATAATTCGGGCTGCCCCTTATGCAAGCACTTCAGCAAGAACTGCTCTCGGATTTGCGAATGCAGTCCTAGCTTCTGGTAATAGTATCAACTGCTTATTCTTTCAAGATGAAGGTGTATTGAATGCTGGTAGCCATAGCACTCCACCCCAAGATGAACCCAATATACCCCAAGCTTGGGCTACATTAATCTCAAGTTATGACATCGACGCTGTAGTTTGCGTAGCCTCTGCACTTAAGCATGGCATAGTAGACACCATTGAGGCTAATAGGTACGAATTAAAAGGATCTACCATGCATCCTAGTTTTGTTATTGGAGGCTTGGGCTCATTAGTAGATGCCTGCTCAACCGCTCATCGCGTTTTACACTTCAGTTGAGTACATACCCCAGATGAAAACTGAGGCAACACTGATAATTATCAACTCATCTCCTTTTGCTGGTTCATCTGCAAGAACCGGAATAGAACTTATGCTTACCATGGCTGCTTTCGAACGGCCTGTAAATTTATTACTCAAAGGAGAAGGGATTGGGCATTTATTGCCACTGGAAATTTCTACACTATCCCTGGTTACTAATGAGGCAAAGAACTTACCGAAAATTAAGAATCATGCCCTTAACATAGTAGCACTGCCCCTGTATGGTATTGCTGAAATTTATGTGGATGGTCAAGCTCTTAATCGCACTGAACAAAACATATTACACTTAACTAAGCAAAACCCTGCACTCAATCAAAATCATGGGGAACTTATTTTGACAGAATTAGATACTCAGGCATTAAAAGTATTTGTTCAGCAACATAAAGAAGTTTTGGTTTTCTGATGCAACTATTCATCTTGAGTAAATCAAATCCTTTATCACTTAGTGATGCACTTTCTCTAATGGAAATGGGAGATAGTCTACTTTTGATAGATGAGGCCACTAACCTAATAAAGCTTCGAGATACAAGAAAGCTACTAGCAACATTAAAAGGTAGACTTTATCTGTTGGAGGATTCTCTTAAAGAACGTGGTTTAGGTTGTTTTCTTGAGAGCGAACCACAGTTATTTTCTAAAGATGTAACTATAGACTATCAAGGATTTGTTCAGCTGGCGCTCTCACATGCCAAGGTTATAAACTGGAATTAATTCATGACTCAACTACGGCCAGAAAACCAGATTTTATACTCTGCAGACAAGGCATATGCATTAGATAAAGATGGATATCTGTTACATATGGAAACATGGTGCAAAGCTGTGGCTGATGCCATGGCTAAAGATGATGGCATCGTTCTAACGTCAACCCACTGGTTAATCATTCAAGCTTTGAGAAAATTTTATGTCAACACCCAAGTGGCTCCTATAATGCGAGTTTTTGTTAGGTTAGTATCTAAGGAGCTTGGTCCAGAGATTGGTAACTCATTGACGTTACAACATCTTTTTTCAAGCAAACATGAACCTCATGCAAGTCCTGCAAGAGTGGCGTGCCGTATAGCGGGGTTACCGAGACCAACAAATTGTTTATAACCTTGGGTATATTGAATAAAATCTCTAACAGAATTGGTCGATAAAGAATTAGTGATAATCTACTTAGCAAGTCTGTATTTATTGAAGAGGCCAGATGCAACAAACTCTAATCGTTACCTCACTGCCTTTTCAAGAAAGTGATAAAGCTAACATCAGTCAGTATTGGTTTGAACGAATACGTTCTTTGCCTTATCCAGTTCTACTTAGTAGTGGTCAGTCGGGTCATCGTGCGGCCAACTTCGATATACTTACCGCAGATCCTGAGATTCTTTTATCGACACACGAAGGGAATACTCTCATCAAACTTCTACGTGAAAACAAAGAAGAAATCTTTGACGGCTCCCCTTTTGAGGCTCTAGAAAAATATAGTCCTATTGATTGTGCTCAAGAGGCCATTGATGACCTCCCTTTCACAGGTGGAGCGATAGGTTGGTTTTCCTATGAACTTCTTCATAAAAAGTACGGTTTAACTAATAATAAAAAGAAAATAATATCATTACCGGAAATGCAAGTTGGAGTATATACCTGGGCGATTTTAATTAATCACCGAAAGCAGGAATGCCTACTAATTAGCCGTGGACTTAGTTTGGACGCGCATGAAAAAATAATAGTTCAACTAGAGAAGCCAGCCTCAATAAGTCCTCCCATAGAATTTTCTTTGAACTCCCCTTTTACTTCAAACTTTACCAAAGAGCAGTATCTGGAACGTTTTCAACGTATTAATGACTATATTCATGCTGGCGATTGCTATCAGGTAAATCTAGCTCAATGCTTTACGGCGGAATGTAGCGGAGACCCTTTCAGTGCTTTTCTGCGTTTGCAAGCTTTAGCCAACGCTCCTTTTGCAGCTTATCTCCAAAACGGTCATGATGCTGTAATGAGTTTCTCTCCAGAACGTTTTCTCAAAGTACAACAAATGGAGGTGATGACTCAGCCTATAAAGGGGACTCGCCCTAGAGATCAAAATCCAGCACAGGATTCCGCCAATCGAATAGATCTAGAAACTAGCACCAAGGATCGTGCAGAAAACCTTATGATCGTTGACTTACTACGTAATGACCTTGGAAAAGTCTGTAGTGTTGGCTCTGTAAGTGTCAGCGATTTGTTTGAGACTCAGAGCTTCACCAATGTTCACCACTTGGTGAGTACTATTAAAGGTAAATTAGAAAGTGCATGTGATGTCTATAAGCTAATTGAAGCTGGATTCCCAGGTGGATCTATTACAGGCACACCTAAAAAACGTGCAATGGAAATTATTGATGACCTGGAAACGATGCCTCGTTCGGTTTACTGTGGTTGTATTGCTTGGATAGACCGCCGAGGTAACATGGACAGCAACATATGCATACGCACTCTAATAAAACATGGAAATAGAATTCATTGTTGGGGTGGCGGTGGATTAGTGGCAGATTCAAAGGGCCCTGATGAGTTTCAGGAAACACTAGATAAGATCTCACTTTTCATGAACAATCTTTAGTCAATTAGTACTCTTCATTTTTTAGTTAGAAGCTATTTATTCTAACTAGAAGTTACCAACACAGTAGGAACCTTTGCCAAAAGACCCTGAAAAAACGACCGTTTAGGCAAGGATTGCTAAAAATAATTCTTATATATTATTAACCGCCTTAAGTATTTTCTCTTTCAATTCCTCATAACCGCGCACTGAGGGAAACTGGGGATAATCATCAATTACGTTATCCGGAGCATCAAATAAAAAGCCTGTATCTGCTGCGCTAAGCATATTGATATCATTATAAGAGTCTCCAGCTGCAATAATCTTGTACCTCAAACTTTTTAAAGCAATAACTGAGGCCCGTTTTGGGTCTGGTTGTCTGATAATGTAATTTGTAATGATACCGTTGGCATCAGTTTCTAGTCGGTGACAAAGCAAGGTTGGAAAACCAAGCTTTTTCATCAATGGTTGTACAAATTCATAATAAGTATCTGACAGGATGACAACTTGAAAACGCTCACGAAGCCAGGTTATAAACTCAACAGCACCTGGTAAGGGTTCCATAGTATCAACTACGGCTTGTATTTGTGGTAATCCCAGCCCATTATCTGCCAGTATTTTTAATCTCGAGCGCATTAGAATGTCATAATTTGGCTCATCGCGTGTAGTTCGTTGTAATACTGAAATCCCAGTTTTATTCGCAAGGTTAATAAAGACTTCTGGAATCAACACCCCTTCTAAGTCAAGACAAACTATATACATTTTATTACTCCAAGGTCCTGTCTCTTCATTATTCTTATACCACTAAATGGCTATGATTGGATTCAGCTACGTTCTTAATAAATAAGGCCTTCAGCTAGAAGAGTTATGAATAAAAAGGCAGTTTCAGTTTATTTGCTTGACTACTAAACTCCGCTTGATTTTCACAATTGGCTAACTGTTTCACTATATTAGGAGTTAAGTGCGGTGCAAAAAAATTAATGAAATCCAGCATATATTCACGTAACAAATATTCGCGGCGCATTGCAATATAAGTAACAGACCAATCGAAGAGATGACTTGCATCCAAAGCCACTAAGTCTTGTTCATTAATATCAACTGCCATAGAAGCGATAATACCAATCCCCATTCCAAGACGTACATATGTATTAATTACATCTGCGTCAGAAGCTGCAATCGCTACATGAGGTTCTAAACCATGAGATAGAAATGCCTCGTCTACTTTTGCTCTTCCTGTAAAACCAGCTACGTAGGTGAGCAGTGGATATTCTGCAATATCTTTTAGCGTTATTTTTTTCAGCTTTGTTAAAGGATGTTTTTTGGGCACCAAAACTACGCGGTTCCAACGAAAAGCTGGCAATACTAATAAATTTTCAAAATCTTGTAACGACTCTGTAGCAATACCAAAATTTGCTGCTCCTGAACTAGTGAGTTCGGCAACCTGACGCGGAGTACCTTGAAGCATCTGCAACTGGACTTTCGGATAGCGTGCAGAAAATTGTTGTATCACAGCAGGTAATACATATCTCGATTGGGTATGAGTTGTAGCAATTGAGAGTGAACCACGTTCCTTATCCCTGGCATCCCCCGCTAAACGTCTTATGGACTCGAATTCTGCTGCAATGTTGAGTGATCGATAGTGAATTTCACGACCAACTTCAGTAAGGCCAAGAATATGTTTGCCTTTACGATGAAAAATGACTACGCCTAGTTCTTGCTCAAGCAGAGTAATTTGTTTACTAATTGCAGGCTGGGAAGTATGTAGCGCTTGAGAAGCACGTGACATATTAAGATTATTGGAAATAACAGCGTTCAAATAATAAATCTGCTGAATATTCATGATCTGAATCGTCACCTTAAGCTTCATTGACCGTAAAATATCATAACAATTAGTTATTATATAATTCAATATAATTACTTTAAATTATTTAAAATCAGAAATAGAATGGCGCATTGTTCATTCATAAATTTCATTTTGTTTCAATCAAGGGAAGTACTGACTTGAATTTTATAGAATTAGTTTTTACTGGCCTGGGTGTAGGTTTTGCGGTAGGTCTAACTGGAATCGGAGGTGGTTCATTAATGACTCCAATTCTCCTCGCAGGTGGATACTCACCACCAGTCGCCATCGGAACAGATCTTCTGTTTGCAGCCTTTACTAAAACAGGAGGGCTTATAGCTCACCAGCGACAAGGAAGTATCAATTGGTGTGTAGTACGATGGTTGGCTGCAGGAAGTATTCCAACTAGCTTAATCATTAACTTTCTACTAGTAGATGGTGCATTCCACTCTGAATATTGGTATGAAGCTCTTCTTAGATGCTCACTTGGGATCATGCTTCTCATTACCGGAATTACAGTTGTTGGCAAAAAATACATACTGAAACTAAGGCAAAATAGTTTAGCCCAGCAAAAAAACAACCTTGATGAAAATAAGCCTAATAAACTGATCCTTTGGATACTAGGTATATTACTAGGTACTGCAGTTACTCTC
This sequence comes from Enterobacteriaceae bacterium, assembly GCA_038125665.1. GTDB lineage: Bacteria > Pseudomonadota > Gammaproteobacteria > Pseudomonadales > Pseudohongiellaceae > CAILUG01. The sequence continues at coordinate 42,158 of JAYPEI010000015.1, read as the reverse complement.
TCATCAGTTGGAGCAGGGGCTTTTGGGGCTGCAGCTTTAATGCTAGTCGTGCCAAGTCTGAAGGCTGCTCGGATTGTAGGTACAGATATCGCCCATGCAGTACCTCTAACCCTGTTGGGAGGCCTGGGCTATCTATATCACGGTTTGGTCGACCTTTCTCTCCTAGGGGCTCTACTCTGCGGCTCTTTCCCGGGTATTACTCTAGGCAGCATGCTTAGTCAGAAACTACCAGAGGAAAAATTACAACTTCTTTTAGGCTGTCTACTAATTTTCTTGGGTTTACGACTCACGATCGCTTAGTTTTGGTTTGCAATGCCATAGGGAACATGTCCAGTAGCAACATGTTCTCGAGTAGATTCGCAATGTTTCTGTTGATCATCAAAAAAAACATCAGCGGCATATGCGCGCAAAAATTCACCTTTTTCTAGACCACCAAGAAACAACGACTCATCAATTTTAATGTTCCAATCACGTAATGTCGTGACAACTCGGGCATGTGCCGGAGCAGATCTAGCTGTTACCAAACAGGTTCTTATCGGCGATGAATCAGTACTGAACTGTCCTTGAAGCATTTGTAAGGCTGCAAGAAATGGCTTGAAAGGTCCACCTGCTAAAGGCCGTTGGGCAGCCTCTCGCTCTGCACGAGTAAATTCATCAAGCCCCTGGAATTTGTATATGCGTTCAGCTTCATCCGAAAAAAGCACAGAGTCTCCATCAAATGCAAAGCGAAGGTTAAAATCATCAGTATTAGCCGTTTTGGATGGCATAATTATGGCAGCAGCAATGCCATTTTCCAAAGCCATCCTCACGTCTTGCCCGTCAGTAGACAGAAAAAGATGACTGCTGAATGCGCTAACATAACGATATGGGCTCGCACCACCACAAAATGCAGCCTTCGTGATATCTAATTGGTGGTGCTCTATTGAATTGAAAATCCGCAAGCCTGTGTCAGCTGTGTTACGGGACAGTAAGATGACCTCCACCCGCTTTTCAGAGAGCAGAGTGTTAATGTGAAGAAGTTTTTTTACTAGATGGAAAGCATCACCTGGAGTCAGAGGTTTGTCCTCTCGATCTATTTGATACTTTCTATAGGCTTCAACTCCCTCCTTTTCATAAACTTGATGGCTTTCATCCAAATTAAACAAAGCCCTAGAAGAGATAGCGATTACCAATTTTTCTTGATTATTCATAATTATTTGAAACTTACACCGGTACCACGCAAGCCACAATATCCTGAGGGATTCTTAGCAAGATACTGTTGATGATACTCCTCTGCATAGTAAAAGGGGACCTCAACTCGGATTTCAGTCGTAATCTTTGATAACCCTGCTTTCAATACATGCTTTTCATAATTTACTTTGGTTCTTTGTGCTTCTTCGAAATGTTCGGAGGAATTCACATAGATAGCTGAGCGGTATTGGCTACCCACATCATTTCCTTGGCGAAGCCCTTGTGTAGGATCATGTGCTTCCCAAAACACCTTTAGCAAATCGTAGAAGCAAATTTCAGAGGGCATCCATACCACCTGTATAACCTCTGTATGTGCTGTTAGCCCAGAACAAACTTGTTCATAGCTCGGGTTAGCTGTATACCCTCCCGCATAGCCGACAGCAGTAGTGAACACACCAGGCAGCGACCAGAAGAGACGCTCTGCCCCCCAAAAACATCCCAAGCCGAAAAGCGCTTGCTGACTTCCAACTGGAAATGGTGGGTACAGAGAACAACCCAAGATGCGATGTGGAGAAGATTTAGGCAAAGGGACTGTATTACTTGGTAGTGCCTCGACCTCAGTAATTAATCTATCTTTTACTCTTCCAAACATGAGTCACAAATCCTTCTATATCTTGACATCACATCCACAATACCAAATTGCAAACACTCTACAATCAAGGCATGGCCTATAGATACTTCCAGAACATCACCTAACGCTAGGAAATCAGCAAGATTATGCAAATTCAAATCATGCCCTGCATTAACAGCTAAACCGGAAGATTTTGCAGCTGCAATAGTTAAAGCATACTGATCTAGAACTTGGTGTTGATCATTTGTACCAAAAGCTTTTGCATACGCCTCAGTATACAACTCTACCCTATCAGCCCCTAACATAGCCGCCTGCTCCGCTTGAAAAGGGTCAGGGTCTATAAATAAAGATACTCGCACCCCTGCTGCTTGTAAGCTATTGATGATCGGCTTTAAAAAAACTGCATGTTCGCTACAGTCCCAACCATGGTCCGACGTTAATTGAGATTCTGCATCAGGCACTAAAGTACACTGGTCAACTTGATTATCTAGAACTAGATTTAAGAACTTATTGGTGGGATAGCCCTCAACGTTAAACTCTGCTTGAGGCCATGCTTGCAGTAAATGAGACAAAACTGGCACATCAGAATAACAAACATGACGCTCATCTGGCCGTGGGTGAACAGTGATTCCAGCAGCCCCAAGCTCTAAGAACTGTTGAGCAAAACCACTCACAGAAGGGAAATTATGTCCACGTGAGTTACGTAATAAGGCAATTTTATTGATGTTGACACTTAGAGCAGTCATCTGGGCACCAGGATGATGAATTCAACCTAGATCTTACTACAAGTACCGTCCTCCCCAGTAATCCCCCCTATACTAGTCCAGCTATGATAGAAACGGTTTCCAGTTTCACCATTAAAAATACTAATATGCTCTAAGTATTCCCCACGATATTGCGACCCACTGACACACATAATAGTTTGAGCGTCAGAATACAAAGTACACAACCCAACATAGTTTAAATCTTCAAATTTCTTGAATCCTCTTGCTGGGTTCACTATAAACTTGGCTTGAGTTTCCTCTGTCACCGCACCAGGCTCAGAAGCATAGCTGTAGCCAGTTTCTGCAAGACAAACCCAAGTCTCATCAGGAAGCTCTTGTGCCATAACGCTCAGCGGCATAAGAGCCAAGCACCCTAGTTTCTTCATAATTACACCAGTTAATTTTGGATATATTCTTGTAGTTATCATAATTGGATATAGGTTGAGTCATTTAGAAAAAAAGAAAAATTGAAGCCATACCTCATGAATATATCGGCTTTTGATAGAGCCAATTTAGCATAAAAACACAAGAAATTTCTCAAGTAATAAGTTTTTTTTAAGGATATATGAACATAATTTAAATTTGGAAGTTATAGATAGTTAATTTCTTATAAATATGATGGTTTTTTAAAAAATGAAGGAAGTTTTCCTACGATATTTTCAGAAAAAATTGAAAATTATTAGTAATTTGTCTGAAAGCAGATTAATAGCAACAAGTTCACTATTTTTTGTATTAACTTGTAATTACGGCTTTTTTAGCAATGTCTACAAGTTATACGTGAATCAAGACAATGGGCTAATATTTATAGTAAGCCTGGCGACAACTTTGTGGGCGATACTAACTTTATTACTCGTTATAATTTCTTTTGGAATCTTACTACGGCCGATACTGGCTTTACTTTGCCTAATAGCTGCAGCCGTGAGCTACTTTAGTGACAAATATAATACGGTTATTGATATAACCATGTTGGATAATATTGTTCAAACAAACAAAATGGAGGCAATTGATCTATTATCTACAGAGCTAGTTTTTAGACTAGTATTTCTTGGCTTACTACCAGGAGTATTAATACTTTTTAAAACTGTACGCTTAGAGTCATATAGGGATAGAGTGCAAAACAGGGTAAAACTTATTGGGTTTTGTCTTCTAGTTATCGGTGTTGGTGTAGTGCCAAATATTCCTGCATATGCTAGTTTTTTTCGTGAACATAAAATCCTTCGATACTATACAAATCCCATTACTCCCCTTTATTCTGCGACCTATAAATTACTTAAGACTATAAAAAAAATTCCTCATTACAAAATCATTCTCCATGGAGAAGATGCAAAGATATCAAAGTCACACACACCCAATAAATTAGTGATTTTAGTGGTTGGGGAAACTGCAAGATCAGATCACTTCCAAATTAATGGATACAAAGGTCTGACTAATCCACTCTTGAACCAACGGAACGTTATTTCCTTTAAGAACATGACATCATGCGGCACCGCGACAGCTTACTCAGTACCCTGTATGTTTTCAATTTTTTCTGAAGATGAGTTCGATATTGATACTTCAAGTTACCATGAAAATGTACTCGACATACTCAATCATACGGGTGTAGCGGTTATTTGGAGAGATAACAATTCTGATTCCAAAGGCGTTGCAGCCAGGGTTGAGAGGGAAAATTTTCAAAAAAACAAAACGTCAGTGAACTGCTATGAAGAATGTAGAGATACAATACTTATCGAAGACTTGGATAAATATATAAGTTTGCATCAAGACCAGGACATATTAATTGTCTTGCATCAGATGGGTAGTCATGGCCCTGCATATTTCAAGAGGTACCCTAACGATTTTGAAAAATTTACACCGGCGTGTCATAGCCCTGAACTTATGTCCTGCTCAAATAATGAAATTATAAATGCATACGACAACACCTTACTATATACAGATTTCTTTCTTGATAAAGCTATTAATTTACTTGAAAAAGAGTATACAAATTATCAAACGGCATTGTTCTACGTAAGTGATCATGGCGAATCCTTAGGCGAGCATGGACTTTATTTGCATGGATTGCCAAAAATTCTTGCACCGAAAGAGCAGATAAACATAGCTAGTATTTTATGGTTTAGTGAAAATTTTGATACAAACATTGATAGAGTATTAGACAAAAAAGAAACACCACTTTCACACGATAACATCTCGCATACATTGATGGGATTATTTGATATCAACACCAATCAATATGATCCAGCTCTTGATCTCACCAAATAACTCCACTTTAAAATCAATAATCGTAGAAATAAAATATTGGGATGTTTAGATTTAAAACCAATAAATATATATTTATTGTTTTTTGTCTTTATCGAATACGGTGTCTTCAGAAATATATGAGATAACAATCACTTTTAAAAAAATTACTTGTAATTTGATTTTAAGGTCAAAACACCATTATAAAATCATGAACTTATAAGAATTTGTCTTATCTCATCAGCTGGAAAAACTGGATTATAAAATAAAGTAGCAGTTTTAAAAACTGTCTAAATTCAGGTGTTCTAGGTTAATTTCAAAGTCTCATCCCAAAATTACACTAGTATTTTGAGTACCAAACATCTATCAGTATAGATTGCCCTTTTTTAAGTATTGATGTTAACTTCGCATTAACTTTAAAGGAGTAAACACTATAAACAACTTTCAGGAAAAAAAATGAAATCACCTCTTAAACACTTCACATATTCCCTAGGTACATTCAAAAGAGCTTTTTATTTTGAATCTTGTATCAACCCACCCAAGCTCTACGAGTTGAATCGTTTAGAATGTTTGTTTTACCCAATCAAGCTATTTGTTCTTAAAAATCTTTTAAAAATTATTTCGGCCAGTATTTTATTTATATTTTCGACCTTTGGGGTTCAAGCACAAGTCCCAATTACTACTCAAGAAACACTACTAGACAGACTGCAAATTGAAGACATGCTTCTTGCCTATTATTATGGATTTGAAGTTGACGAGGGACATGACTGGACCGCTCTATACACTCAAGATGCGGTTCTTGATATTAATGGTATGGTTTATAAGGGAAAGGATGCTATACAGGGTCTCTACGATAATTATTCAGAAATATCTCCAGAAGAAAATGTACCTGGCAAGGTTCATGTACTTATGACAAATCCAAGAATCATCGTAGATGGTGAGAAAGCCTCTGCCCATATGATCTACACTGAGGTTATGAATGATTCCGTCTATCTTGCTCCCAGACTTATTGAGCAAGGACGTGAAGACACTGAGTTTAAAAAGATTGATGGTCGTTGGTACATCACTAAACGACTCATTACTCAGGATGGTGGTTTACCTCCTGCATACTTCAATACTTACATTCCACGTTAGGAGAGCAGCTAATAATGTTAACCAAAAAACTTAGCCAAATATTAATAGCCTCCACATTAATTCTCACATCTGTACTCTCAAAATCTGTGATAGCACAAGAATGTGACAGATCCTGCCTGGCAAATTTCCTGGATCTATATCTAAAAGCAATAGTGGCCAACGATGCTAAAAAGGCTCCTCTTAGTTATGGTTTCCGCCAAACAGAAAATGCCATTGTCGTACCAAATGATGAAGGATTATGGTCATCAGTCACTGGGATTGGCGAACTGGAAAGGAGATATTATGATCCGACCGGAAATACTGCTGGTTTTTTTGGTGTACTCAATGAAGGCCAAAAAAAAGCCATAGTTGCTCTTCGACTGAAAGTCAACCAAGGGAAAATCATTGAAGCTGAATGGCATATTGGCCGAAAGGATGACGTAGGAATCACTGGAGAGCCAGGTGGCGTTGTTTTCGATCTTGATAATTTATTAGCTAATCCTCCGATATCAGGAGCCGTAGAATTAAATCGAAGGATCAACCGAGATGACTTAATTAGCGTAGCAAACAGCTATTTTGATGGAATCATTGCAAAAAATAGTAAAGTGATCAAAGGACATCCAGGTTGCTCTAGACGTGAAAATGGATTTCCCACTTTCGGTGGGCCGTTAGCAGACGGGGCAATTGGTTATGAAGGAAAAATAGATTGTCGCACTGCAGGAGACTACGGGTTAGCACAAATTACTGCACGACGAGTACAAGTAGTCGACGTTGAACAACAGGTTGTGATGATGTCAGTTGTTTTCTTGAGACGCCCGGGTAATGAACGCTGGCGTAATCACTTCACTCATACTATAAGCATTGAGGATGGTTTAATTCGTCACGTGCATGGTGCAATGTTTTATGCACCGCCCTATCAGCCTGTACCTAACTGGCCTCCCTACGATGGGAATTTTCCACTTTCATTCCAAGAGACAACTGATACGCAACAAGACTGACAGACTCTAAAGATAAAAAAAGGGAGCATTGGCTCCCTTTTTTCTTTGTGAGTACTACTTGGATGTGTCTTCGTTTGCTGCGTACCAAATAAATAAACCGAACGCGATTTTGTTCAGCACGTCAGCCAAGTTATATACTGCATTTAAGGAGCCGTCATCGGTTCCTCCAGCCATGTACCCTAGGAAGTAGCCGATTGGATATACTGCCCAACCTATGGTCACGGTCCATTTCATAAGCCCATATGCTTTCTGTACAGCTGCTGTTGCCTGACCGGCGGCAACTTTGCTCGCCTCACCGGCAAAGATTTCGTACAAGATCCAGGCCCAACCTATCATACCAATAATGAAGCCCATAGTTACATCCATATATCCAGCTTCACCCATGTACCCTGGTATCAACATCACTAGAGTACCAAGAATTAACCGGAAGAAAATTCCTCCTGAAACTCTGGTTATTGCAGAAAGAATCAAGTAAAACTCAGTTATTAGGAGTGGAACTGTTAGCAACCAGTCGATGTAGCGGAAATCAGTTGGTGAAGATCCAGTCGTTACCCATACCTCTCTCATGTACATGTAGTGGAAAGCAGCAATGAAAGTTACGAGCGCTGACACAGTCAAACTAGTTGCCCACTTTCCGCCCATACGTAGGGCTTCCATCAGGAAGAAAATTGTGGCGGCAGACAGTGCCATGGATATTAACCAAAATGAGTAACCTACGAAGTCACCGTTTTGAAGCATGCTAGCACCAAAGACAGAACCTGAGCCTAAGCCTAGGAGGGCAAAAAGTCCGCCCTGTTGCCATCTGCTCAATTGTTTAGAAGACATATTCTCTCTCCAAGTTTGATATCAAATATTTATTATTAACATACACGTGTACTACATGCCCCTCTTAAAATCCTAGGCATGAACATGATGCGTAAAATAATTAGTGTTGGATCACTTTACTATAGAATTTTTTGTAAATAATCAGCCGTAGTGATAAGAATAAATGACTATAGGATCAAAAAATTATTAACTATTGATCCTAAAATATTGTTTTTCTTGGCTATTAAATTATTCATTCTAATTATGATCTTGATGACGAGGTTTTGCCGTAAGAAAAGTCATGTTGTAAAAATTCATGGCGATCGATTAGAAGAAAAAATATGAATACACAAGCCTGTAAGCAACCAACTATAGTCAATAGAATCAATAACAATTGTTCAACAGAAGTAGCGCAAGCATTAACACAAGCACTGACAGACTTACCAGCATCCTTAAAAGAACCTGCTAGGTTCCATTTCATGAAACTAGGAAAGCTCCTTCGTGGTACTGTTGCATATCAAACAGCAACAGTATTTGGGTTACCCGCAGATATAGCCGGCAACTGGTCAGTAGCGGTCGAACTTTTACATAATGCATCGCTCATTCATGACGATATCTGTGATGGTGACCTACATCGTCGAGGACAAGAGAGCGTCAGTAGGAAGTATGGATCAGCTGTGGCACTCTGTTTGGGCGATTATTTAATTGCAAAAGCTTTCGCGACAGCAGCTAAAATTGATGATCAACTTCCGAATTTATTAAGCAACTCGATAATAACATTAACAGAGGGGCAGGCTGGTGAATTTATGTTTGTCGGATACCCAGGCTGGAATAAATATAAGAATATTGCCACATCTAAAACAGCCCCCCTTCTGAGCTTGAGCGTAATGGGAGTTTTAATTCTTAGCGGTTCACAAATTAAAAATGAAACGATAGAGAGTTACTTTAATGATGCTGCACTATGCTTCCAAATAATCAATGATCTCAATAATTTCAGCGGCGAAGATGGAGCCAACAACCCCTGCTCCGACTTGTTAAACTGTCGGCCAAATGCAGTTTTAGCTTGTTATCGTGACTCCCTGAGTATGGATGAGCTCGCTCACTTTGAAAATTGGGCAATGGACATCAGGAGTGGAGCACTTATTGCTGATACCGTCAAAACACGCTCATGGTGGCATAAGATTCGCAATTCAGAAGCATTTTCTGTGACAAAAAAACAACTACAAATTCATTTTCAAAAGTGTGAATCCAGGCTTGAAACCCTTGATACAATAAACCGAGTTTCTTTAGAACCCATTCATACTTGGCTTCTTAAAAAAATAGAAAAATTAGACTATCAAAAAAATAAAAAAAGAGCCTAGTATGACGAAGACTCTGGTTGTAGGGGCTGGTATAGGTGGACTAGCTGCTGCACTTCGGGCTAAAGCCAAAGGACATGATGTTACTGTCATAGAAAGACTCTCTAAAGTTGGAGGAAGAGCCCAAGTATTTCACAGAGGTGGCTTTATACACGATGCCGGTCCAACTGTAATAACTGCTCCATTCATGTTTGAAGAGCTTTTTAACCTATTCGGGAAAAAGATTGGTGACTACGTTGAATTTCGAGCACTTCCGACGTGGTACGAATTCTACTTTCAAGATGGTAGCCGATTCAAATACACGAATAATCTTGAAGAAACTCTTAATCAAATAAAAGAATTAGAGCCTGACGATGTTAAAGGGTACCTCGCCCTTTTAAATCTATCTGAAAAAATATTTGATGTGGGTTTCACAAAATTGGCCCATATTCCTTTCTTAGAACTTAAGACAATGCTCCAACAAATTCCAGAATTAGTTAAGTTAAAAAGCTACAGAACAGTTTACGGAATGGTGAGTAAGTATATAAAAAATGAAAAATTAAGGAAGATCTTCTCTGTGCATCCACTCTTGGTAGGTGGAAACCCTTTCACAACAACTTCAATATATACCTTGATACATTTTTTAGAGCGTAAATGGGGTATACATTTTTGCATGGGAGGAACAGGCAAGCTTGTAAGTGCATTAGAAAAGCTCGCAAAAGAAGAAGGGGTGAGTTTTATTATGGAATCCGATGTTGATGAATTCGTATGTAATCTTGATAAAATTACAGCAGTAAGAACGAGTGACGGTAGAACACATACCGCAGACAATATCGTTTTTAACGGTGACCCACCATATGCCTATAGACATCTTTTAAAAAAATCAGATAACGAATTACTTACTGGCCTACCGAGAAGGGAACGTTTTCTAAAATATTCCATGGGATTATTTGTGATGTATTTTGGTACAAAAACAAAATATGAAGATGTTGCACATCACACTATTTGGTTCGGGCCAAGGCACAAGGAACTATTGAAAGACATTTTTGATAGACACATAGTGCCAGAAGACTTTTCCTTATATCTACATAGACCGACCGCAACTGATTCATCATTTGCGCCTGAAGGTTGTGATAGCTTTTATGTTCTATGTCCAGTCAGTAATCTTAAATCAAAAACAGACTGGACCCTTAAGGGTCCTGAACTTCAGAGTGCCATTATAAATGCATTAAGTCGGACTATACTACCTGGTCTTAAAGAAAACTATTGTGAGTGCTTCTATATGACACCAGAAGATTTTAAGCAACAATATAAATCAACACATGGCGCAGGATTTTCCATAGCACCTATATTTTCACAATCAGCATACTTTCGCTTTCATAATCAGGATTCAGTTTACAAAAATCTTTTTTTTGTTGGAGCAGGCACACACCCTGGAGCTGGTTTACCAGGGGTATTATCATCGGCTAAAGTAATAGATAGCCTACTCAATTAGGTTATAAATAAATGCAATCATCAATTAACGAGATCGGTTGTAATCAAATAAGAACTTTTGAAGAAGAAAAATTTTATCCCATATTATCGACGGACTCTCTATCTATACTTTCGAAATATGGTAAGACATTCAGATGGGCAGGTATTTTTTTAACTAAGAAATCTCTACAAAGTTCTGCAAGGTTATATCGTTTTTTGCGTTTTCTTGATGATTTAGCAGATGAGTCAGGTGAGAATGGTAAAAGAGAATTAAATTCAATTCTCAAATCTGTCACAAATACTGGCATTTCATCTAAAAATACAGATGTAGATAAAATCATCCAAAGCGAACTAGACTTTATATTGCTGGACATAAAGGTTCCTAAGACAGTTTTGATAGCATTATTAGAGGGGTTGGTCGACGATATAAAAGATGATGTCGTTAACTTTACTACTCAAAATGAGTTACTAAGATATTGTTATAGGGTTGCAGGAACTGTTGGGATAATGATGTGTGGCGTTTTTTCGACATCATCAGAAAAAGCATTAGTCCATGCAATTGATTTGGGTGTCGCTATGCAGCTTACTAATATTGCAAGAGACGTTAAGGAGGATGTACAAATAAATCGAAAATATATCCCTAATCAATTAGCGTTGGATAGTTTTTTAATGCCAACCGTGTCTGATGACAAAATCATTCGTGAAGAAATAAAAAAAATCATACTAAAAGCTGAAGAGTACTATGAATCAGGATTGAATGGATTGTGGTATTTGCCCTTTTATGCCCGTATTCCAATAGGATTTGCAGCTATTTTATATCGTGAAATCGGACGAAAAATTCTTCGTAATAATGTCAGTTGGCAAAATTGTAGAACTTACTTATCAAACAAAGAAAAAGCTTGGGTAGCTCTTAGAGAATTACCATCACTTCTTAAAATATTGCTCTCAAGAAACTTTAAATCACACAAAAGCAGTCTCCATATCTTTTTTGATGGGTTGCCATATGCAAAATATAAATAATTTTGACATTGCAATAATTGGAGCTGGATTATCAGGTTTGAGACTTGCTTATTCGATTCAAAAAAAAAGGCCTGACTTGAGCATTATACTATTAGGACCAAAAGACAATAGACAACAGAGAATTAGTTTTTGGAAACATAAAGGTGATCGAATAGAGTGTCACGATTGTATAGACGCTAGATGGGAAAGTTGGAATTTTAAAATAAATTCCTCAAGTATTCACAAATCAGCATCCAACTACGAGTACGTAAGTTTAGATGGTTTAACACTCAAAAATAAAATAGAAAATAAATTAGAAAAGACCCAAATTTTTAGAGATTTTGATAAATTAGAAATAATAGATCAAGCTGGCGAGGTAAGTACTAAGAGACTCAAAGTAAGCACTTCGAATAATAAATATTATTGTAATCTTCTATTTGATACACGACCACCAGATCCTAAACCTGACTGTTTTATTCAACAATTTATGGGTCAAACTCTTTACTCTCAATCTAAACATAACGTTGATACTCCCACATTAATGGATTTTGATGTCCCAAGATTGTCTTCTACAGGTATATTTTTTATCTATATCCTTCCTTTAGACCAGTATCGATTATTTGTAGAATTTACTGGTTTTTTGCCAGAGGTATCTTCAACTATCAATTTTGAAGAAGCACTAGGCAAAGTAATTTGTGAAAAATTTAGTAATATCAAAGATCCCCTAGTTGAAAGCTCAGAGATTGGATCAATTCCAATGGGAGATGTTATTCCACAAATATCTGATAAAGGCATTATACCCTTCGGAATTGCTGGAGGTGCAGCACGTTCATCTACTGGGTATGCGTTCCTTGCTGTCGAGAAACAGATTCAATCAGTGTTAGAACATCTTGGTTACTCTCAATTTAATCCCCTAGCAAATTTCGAATTAAAAAACCCATACAGGAAGTTTTCACGGTGGTTAGACAAAGTCTTTTTGGGTGTTATGTCCAAAAATCCAGAGTTAATACCTAAAACTCTCATTCAACTTGCAGATGGTCTGACTGCTGATCAATTTGCAGCATTTCTATCTGATCATGGAGGATTTTTTTCAACAATTAATGCCATTAGAAGTGTCCCAACCATGCCATTTGTATTATCAGCTTTAGGAAGAAAATAGTGATGGTATTTCAGTTATTTGAAATACTCCCACTTATTTTGATGGGAGTACTTGGGTTCCCTCACGGCGCATTCGACGCATTAATATTGAATAAGAAAGCTAGATCAAAGTGGGAATTTTCTAAATATATATTAATGTATTTCTCTATTTTTCTTCTTTCTCTTTTAGTTTGGTTTGTGGAGAAGGAAGTAGCTTTTATCCTTTTCGTTACAATGACTATTTGGCATTTTGGGAGTTGTGATAGCAATAGAAAAAATTATTTTTTTTTACCAATCCAGATTTTTTCATGGGGCGGTATAACGATGATTGCACTTCCGACTTGGCAGGAAGAGTCAGTTCGTACCCTTTTAAATATTTTAAATATTGAACCATATTGGTTTTTCTATATTCTTGAATATATATTTCCATTATGGGTAATTTGTACATTTTCACTTTTTTTAGCGCTTTTATTAGAATTTAACAGATCTAAATTTATTGAACTTTTTTTACTTATTACAGTCACATACACCCTTCCTCCACTCTGGTCTTTGTGTATATATTTTTCATTTTTCCATGCTCGTAAACATACAAATTGGATCTCTAAGATATTTCCTGATTTATTTTCAAAAAAGGAAATTTTGATATTTACTCTTATTTCTACATTGCTTATTTTCATAGTTATTTATATTTTTTCAATTTCGAATAGTTCTGTTAACTCATCCTTGTCAAATATATTTGTAGAGGTTTTCTTCGCGTTTTTATTTTCCATAACTGTACCACATATGATTCTTATTGATTTCTTTCTACGAAGAGAGTCTACATCTCTGAACAGTTAGGAGATATAAATGAAAAAAAGTTCACAAGAATTTAATGATCAAATTGGCTCCAGAAAAATAGATCATCTTAAACTTGCAGCTACTGCACAGGCCCAAATGGAAATAAGTAATGGTCTCTCAAGACTTTTCTATGAATCTATAGCTCTACCTGAATTGAATTTATGTGAAATAAATACAACTCTGGATTTTTTTGACTATAAACTTCAACAACCACTTCTTATAGCCTCAATGTCGGGGGGTGTAAAGAAGGCTTCAAAACTTAACGCAACATTAGCAACAGCTGCTGAAGCATGTGGTATCGCTATGGGAATTGGCTCTATGCGTATTGCATTAGAGGACACTAAAATTGCTAAAGAATTTAATTTAAGAAAATATGCACCAAACATACCAATACTTGCTAACTTAGGTGGTTCAGAACTTCTAAACAAGAATGGTGTTTACTCTGCCCTACGTTGTATTGAAATCAGTGATGCAGTTGGGCTGATTATACATTTAAATCCACTCCAAGAGGCCATCCAACCCGAAGGAAATAAAAATTGGAGAGGACTGTCAAACTCACTAGAATCCTTGGTAAAGGCTTCTCCAGTCCCAATAATTGTAAAAGAAGTTGGTCACGGAATTGGACCAAATTCTGCAAATAAACTATCAGACATTGGTATAAAGTGGATTGACGTAGCTGCAGCTGGCGGAACTTCTTGGGCCGGCATTGAGTCTATGCGAACTCGATACTCAAGTAATAACTCTACCCATAATTATTCAACATTTCATAATTTTGGTATGCCACTTGTCGAATGTATTAGAGGAATAAAAAAAGACCCTAGACTTTGTGATATTAACTTAATTGCCTCTGGTGGTATTCGTTCCGGGCTTGATGTGGCTAAGTGCTTAAGTCTAGGGTGCACCCTGGCTTCAGCAGCTCAACCTTTTCTTCTAGCAGCCCAGGATGGGGAACAGCCACTTATTGATTTAATAAATCAATGGCAGTTTGAACTCGCAATTACTTGCCTTTGCGTAGGAGCTAAATCAGTAGTAGATTTATCCCAAGTAGAACTCCATACGGTGAAGTGAATTTTAACTTTAAGATTCTCTACAATTATGACTCTAAAGATTTAACAATAGACTCTAAGACCTTCTTTGCATCTCCGAAGACCATCATGGTCTTGTCTAAGTAAAATAATTCATTATCAAGACCAGAATAACCTGCTGCCATACTTCGTTTGTTCACAATAACTGTTCTAGCTTTGTGTGCTTCCAAAATTGGCATACCATGAATTGGGCTTCCAGGTACAAGTGCGAGTGGATTAACAACATCATTTGCACCAAGTACCAGCACCACATCTGTTTGAGAAAATTCGCTGTTTATTTCCTCCATTTCATAAACTTGATCATACGGAACCTCTGCCTCTGCTAAGAGAACATTCATGTGGCCAGGCATACGTCCCGCTACAGGATGTATCGCATATCGTACATCAACACCTAAGTTGGTCAATTTGTCAGCGAGCTCAACTAAGGCATGTTGTGCCCTTGCAACAGCAAGACCATAACCAGGTACGATTATTACAGAGCCAGCATTAGCAATAATGAATGCAACATCATCTGAGCTGCCACTTTTTGCTATACGCTGTTCACTGCCATGTGACGATAGTGTTTCTTCTTCAGCACCAAAGCCACCTAAAATGACAGATATAAAACTACGATTCATAGCCCTACACATGATATAAGACAATATTGCACCTGAACTACCAACAAGGGCACCAGCAATAATCAGGAGAGGGTTATCAAGTGAAAAACCGATTCCTGCAGCTGCCCACCCTGAGTATGAATTGAGCATAGAAACAACCACAGGCATGTCTGCCCCACCTATAGGTATTATTAGTGTTACTCCTAATAAAAAACTAAAAATAAGTAACATATAGAATATATGTATAGGAGCATCACCCTCTGAGATTGAAAAAAGAATCATCAGTCCTATTATCAAAATGCCAACACATAAGTTTAGAAAATGTTGTCCTGGAAACTTCAAGGGAGCTCCCTGGAAGAGACGGAATTTGAATCGCCCAGAAAGTTTTCCAAATGCAATAATTGATCCTGAAAAAGTTATCGCCCCCACGCCTGCTCCAATTGAAACTTCAATTCTGTTCGCTAACGGTAAAGTTTGACCATGAGAGAGAGCCGTTAATAAAGCACTAGGCTCTAGAACTAGAGTTATAGCAATGCATACCGCGGCCAAACCAATCATACTATGCATAAATGCAACCAACTCTGGCATTTTAGTCATCTCAACTCTTAAGGCTAAAGTGCTTCCTATCAATGCCCCAATTCCTAAACCTATCGCAACACGAATGAATCCAGCAAGTGATGACTCTTGATATAGAAATATCATGCCTAAGGTACTCACAACTGCAAGAATCATCCCAGATATTCCAAAAAGATTCCCACGCAGAGCAGACTTTGGATGAGATAGTCCCTTTAAAGATTGGATAAAACACACTGCAGCTAATAAATAGCAAACAACAATTATGTTCAAATACACTGCTTTAATCCTTTTTCACGGGTTTAATTAGACGATTTTTCCTTTTTCTTAAACATCTGCAACATTCTACGTGTAACCAAGAACCCACCAAAGATATTTACTGCCGCCAGTATAAGCGCTGCAACTCCCATGATTTGCCCTAAAAATGACTCAGTAAGTGCTGCAGCCATCAAGGATCCTACAACCACAATAGCTGATATAGCATTTGTAACTGCCATTAATGGTGTATGTAATGCAGGCGTAACATTCCAAACAACGTGATAACCAACATACGTTGAAAGCACTAGTATGATTAGATTTACTAGTACAGGAGCAACACTGTCCATATCAATCTCCTTGTTTCATGAATACTTTATTCATATGACAGGCATTTATAATTTCATCATCTTCAGGAATTTTAAAACTACACTCTGTTGACGTTAACAGGGACAAGAAGCTCTCCATGTTCTTTGAGTATAGGGCTGACGCGTCCCTAGCCATTAAAGATGGTAGGTTAGTTTCCCCAACTATGTAGACACCATTATGCTGAATAACTTGATTGGGGCTGCTTAGCTCACAATTTCCTCCCACAGCATTATTAGAGGCGGAGCCTTTACCAGCAGCCATATCAACTATGACTGACCCTGGTCTCATACTTTCAACCATGGACTTAGTAATAAGTGTGGGGGCTGGCTTCCCTGGAATGAGTGCTGTCGTGATTACAATATCTGCCTTTGCCAAGTGTTTTGCGACTTCTTTTGCCTGTCTAGCCAACCATTCAGGGGGCATAGATCTAGCATAACCTCCAGTACCCGAAGCTACCTGAGCTTCCTCGTCTGTCTCGAATGGCACGTCAATAAATTTAGCGCCAAGTGAAGTAACCTGCTCTTTCACAGCCGGACGAACATCTGTAGCCTCCACTATTGCACCCAATCTTTTAGCAGTGGCGATAGCCTGAAGTCCAGCTACGCCAACACCCAGAATCAATACCCGCGCAGCTTTAACTGTACCAGCTGCCGTCATAAGCATTGGTAAAAAACTCTGATAAAATTGAGTAGCGAGTAAAACAGCACGATAACCAGCGACATTAGACTGGCTAGAGAGAACGTCCATGGTCTGAGCCCGGGTAATACGTGGAATCGCTTCGAGAGCAAAACACTGGAGCCCTCTGTGTATCATAGAGCCTAGTAGATCTTTGTCGAATGGATTTAACATACCTATCAAAACTGATCCAGATCTCATCAGCATAATTTCTGAGGATGTTGGGGGCTGCACCTTAAGAACTACATCCGACATCAACGCTTCCTCTTGTGAAACGATGACTCCTCCTACCTCTACATAAGAATCATCAGGATAGCCAGCTGCAGAGCCTGCGTTTTTAGCTACTCTTACAATATGCCCTAATTTTATGAGTGACTTGACAGTTGCAGGAACAAGAGCAACACGTTTTTCACTCAAAAAAGTCTCAAGAGGTACACCAAGATTCATAAAAAACCCTATTGTTGTATAGGTATGTTATTCAACATTTTTAATTGGAAAAATAAATTCATGTGTTACTTTAAATATATTTAC
>JAYPEI010000015.1:0-24569 GCA_038125665.1 Enterobacteriaceae bacterium | reverse complement strand
ATGTAGTACTTTTATTGAAATAATTTGCATTTACTTCTCATCGAATTGGAAAGAAAGAAAAAAATTAATTATCAAACTATCAGGCTTGAAATAGATATTTTGAAAACAAACAAAAAAATTAGACAAAACATGGCCTTCCAGCACCGTAGTGTCTTACTCATAATACGGTTGATAACATAGCTCCGATCATATTTAAGAGTTCATAATAACTATTAATATAGTGAATAAAGCACTATAATTTATCAAGGGTAGTGACTATTTAACTAATCAAACCAGAATCCTTGCAATAATTAATCTTTAGTTTTGATAGCCGCGTTTATTATCCTGAAAAACTACAACTTTTTTTGTTATTTCTAATTATCGACTTTTGAAATTTTAAATCTATTCGATGAAAGGAATAAGATCTTATCCTATTCTTCAGCAATTACTGGATATATTATTAACTCAGTTCCATCAACCTTAATAAGGGACCTTTCAACTAGATCACTTTGTAGAAAGGCTACCTCAAAATTCTCACCATCACGCACGACAAGTGCACTTTCTAACCAAAAAGAAATTATTTTTTCTCCTTCATTTGATAAAAATTCACCATGGTTGTGATAACTAACATGAGCCTGATTTAAGTCTGCTAAAACCTTAAATTTTGATAATTCCCATTTTGTACTTGAAAACCCATTGAATGCCTCAGCTAATACATCATTGAATGAATCAAAATTAAAATCTTCTCCCATCTCAAAAATTTGAAAATCATTAGTTACAGCACTAGAAAAGCTTTCTCTTGAATAATTTGTCAAATTGACTGAATCAAATAGATTTCTTATTGCGTTTATAGCCTCATCTTCGGTTATTTTTTTTTGTTGTCCTATTGAGATGGACGGAGTTTGTAAAAGTATAAATATTAAAAGTGATTTCAATAACTTGTATTTATCAAAAACCTTCACGTTTACCTCTTCTTTTGATCATAGATATGGATTATTTGATTAATAAATAAAATATTTAATACCAAAGATAAAATCAATTTTTTTCAATTTTAGTATCTACCGTTATATTCTTCATGTTTCTTTTTTTATATAGTAAGCTAAAAATATAAAATGAAATCAAGTTAAAAGATAAAATAATATTTATGGGAATTTTTAAGCATTCTTTTTTTCTTTCAATGGCATTACTCACTTCATTAGGTACCTACGCACAAAGAGATGACTACCGAGGAGGCTGGATTGCAGAGATTGATGGGACTTCGCATATATTCCATATTGTCATTCGTGAAGAGGTAGTATCCGGCATTTTTTGCTTCGACTGTGAGTCTACTTCAAATCTCTCATTCATAGATGATGGTGCACTAGAAAACGAAATTCTTACTTTTACCTTATATCACTCACCTACAGACGAGCCCCCATTTACTGAAAAAGTAATAGCCTACAGAGAAGGTAATAACCTCGAAGTGACCCGTCAAAGGTTTGGCCTCGAAAAAGTTGATGTAGTTACTTACAAGCGTCAATCACCCGACCCCAAGCTAGATTCACTCGCCACTTACCCTGCCCCCCCTGGCAATAGAGAGAGCATCTTACCTGGAACCCCTGAGACGATTTCTTCAGAAAAGATTATTGGGACTTGGTTATGGGGTGCAGGACCTGGAAAGCAAATCTTCATGTTTAAAAAACACAAGGAAGGGATTCGTGGCATGGTCTGTGGCCCCTGCGATCGTCTTGACGCTATAGCCCCCCTAGAAAACATATCTTGGGAAGGCATCAATCTGCATTTTGATATTGTACATGAAGATGGCGGCCCTGGTTATGAAGAGTTTGGCCCTCACAGTAATGTGACAGATGCAACAATTGCAAAGCATGAAATGCATATGGATGTCGTGCCTACATATGAAATACCTGATTTTTCCCCAATAAAAATGACCTTAGTAGGACCAATTATTAATTACTGAAATCAAATAAGGTTTCTTCATTCGGTCTGTGCATCCCCTCTTCGTATTGGCTCTCCCAATACTGAGCCCATGGTCGATCGAAAAAGTCTGGCTGAGTGAACTCTATAGTCTGCCCAGGGGTAATTTGAGCCCCTATACCATTAATCGGATAAATCGTTCGTAGACACTGGACATACTCGTAAGGATCTCCTTCGTTAAGATCACGAGTTTTATCGAGGTAATGAACAATTCTAACAGGAACCACCAGAGCATCTGAATCGTAGAGTATTACCTCATGTCTTAAGCCTGTAAATTCTCCAACTTTATTATTAAGAGCTGAATAAATTTCTATAGACTGCATCTTATTTGAAAATTCAAAGGAACCGTGTGAAAACCAACCCTGAATATTTGATGTCCAAGTAATAAGATTGTCTTCATCCCAGAACCCTACAGTTTCTCCATACCATCGAGGTGTATCAGCGCCCAGTCTAGGTAAAGCGCCTACTTCATTGAAAGATCGGTTAAGGTTTATGTGGACCGCCATATTGGTTGCGCCCCATCGCATATCTTCAACCATGTCAGGTGTGATCATCAAGTAGCCTCTTATCCCACCATAATGTGACAGTCGCCGCATAAAACCTTCAGGCCAACAATATGCCCCAGGCCATTGACCTGCATTAGTGTTACCGTAATGAAACATCTGTTGCACGAAATACTGTTGATACTTTGGTGTCAGTAAAGATAAATAGGTAGTAATTTGAAGATTAGAGCCATCATACCAGGAGCTACGTTTATCATGTTGACGTCTGTAATGGCCATTCCATTCAGCATGAATTTGAGCGTCTTGTAGAGGGTCAATTTGGCTGGATTGTCTATTTTTCAGTAGTGACTCGTAATGTTCTTTGGCTGTAGTAAAAGGGTACGGACTTACGATCTCCTCGCGGGGATAATCTCTATCACAATAACCCCAAGCTGCAGAATATGGCGGATTCTCACCTATTACAGGTGTTTGAGTCGCACCCCATTGAGCTTCCAGAGCTAAGGGCGAGTTACAGCGAAAGTAGCGGGGATCACTCCAAAAGACAGAATCTGAGTAGAAGTCTTTTGTTGTGAACAAATCAATTTCAAGAGGCTTGATTCCTATAGGAACCTCCCCATCACTCGCAGCTATAACAGGGTCAAAACCACCCTCGGGTGTGCCTGGGCCTGTAAATATTCCACGTCCATCTGCACCTACTATGGATTCTTCGAAATAGGGATCAGGTGCTCCAAAACCATGAGAGTAATCGAGCTCTTGTGCTTTCAGAGGGTCAATAATTAAAATACCAACTGAAAATATAAAAAAAAACATGCAGAATTTCATTCTGACTGCCAAGCTCATAAAATTCATGGGGCCTAAAGTGCTAAACATATACAAGAAAAAAGTATCATACAAACCGTAAAATCACTTCGTGAGTAAGCAATATATTTCAAGATTAAGCCTAATGTAAGTCAGAAAATAATTCGTCTTAATATTCCACGGCTTGTCCCTCCACACCGATGGAGAAGTGTATTGTTTGTAATAACCACTCATTATCGTAGACAAATACACCACTTAATCTTAAACCTGGAAATGTATATATTTCCCCATCTACACCTACTGAAAAATCAGATATGTCAGTGAACCAAGCTGCGTCACCCGATGGAGAATAATTAATGCTTCTTTGAAGATTTTTATCAACAGTCACTGAATCCCAAGCTGAGAACTGCTCAATGAAAGCAGCATGAAGCTGACTCTTACCAATCCACACCTCGCTCTCATCGGTACCAAGAAATACACCATCTTCATTATCCTGAACCAGAGACATGAATAAGTCTGCGTCAAGCTTAGAGATACTCGATATCATATTCTCTATTGCTTGATCGACACTTTTGGGTGGAGGCGAATTTTTTATACAACCAGAGAGAAATATCATTAACCCAATAACAAAAATGAATCTCATCAAAATCTCCCAATTTCAACTTTTTAATATTACTACTCTGGCAACCCTACTCCACCCATTGGGGCAGCTGTTAAATGAATTATTTTTGGTGTGTCATTTGTCAAATCCCAAACCAATGATGCGCGCACAGCATAATAAATAATGTTTCCATCTTGGTCTTCATATTCACCACTGATATTAAAGTTAGAATCAGCCGTTAGCATCTCGGGGCCAAAGTTAATATCAATATCTGAGGATTGAAGATTTAACCAATTTAAGGAAGTTTTCTCAAAATACTCATCAGTACTTGATGGCGCACAATCACTCATGCTCGAATAGCATGCAGTGAAAGATTCAGCAAATATCGATTCATCTTCATTATCTGGATCAATAAATTTATCTATTGAAGCCTTAATGCTTTCTAATGACTGTTCTCTATTAGAGTAACGTGTATATTTTTCTAAGTTAATTGAGTATAAAACTCCTCCTAGGTCGACTGCTTTCTGTTGATTTTTCTTAGCAATGTCATAATTTCCCCAAGTAAAATTTAATTCCGCAATTGAGTCATAGGAATTTGCGCTGACGTATCCAGAAAGATATTTGGCAAGATAATTCTCAGCTAGTTGTTGATCGATATTAACTTCATTCCAACCTAGTCCATAAGAATAGGCATTTAGGTTGAAACCAACATCTGATATACCAGGAAACATACTTATCCACTCGTCTACCTTTGCTGGTGCAGACTCATCCCTGGCAATCTTACAAAATGAAAAAATACCATCTCGTGGAAACATAACACTGTATTTTTCGCATGCGATAACTCTTTCATCGTTAGAGAGCATCTGAAGATCTAACCAAGCTAATTCATTTGCTGTAAGAGTATCTTTTTCTATATCGTCAATAAGTTGTGCTCTGCTACCCCACTCTTCATCGCTTGACCGAACAGCTGCTTGAGCAATTTTTGCTGCCCCGCAACCGTTATCAATCATTAATGCTGCCTCGGAAAAACCAAGACTTTTTCCTATTTCAACATTCAATGCTGAAGTTATGGATTTATTGACTAATTCGTGTGCATCGCTAGAACAGCTTGTACTGCTTATCCAGTAACTCATTGATTTATTATTTATCTGATTTGATGAAAGATTCTTCTGATCGGAACATGATATAAGTGAAGCTAAAGCGAGGATAAAAATAATAGGTCTCATACACACCTCAAGTTGAATTCGTTAGGCATGACGAAAACTTTGGAAGAGTTCCAAAACAACCATCGGAGTTTTTATATCACTAATTTTCTAAAATTGTAATTGGTTTTAAAAGAATTTTTAATTGTTTAAAGAAACAGTTTCAATGATATTTAAGTCTATTTTGAATATATTTCTAGGGAAGAGAACATCTACCTTGACAAGTAAATCTACAAACTTCTATTTAGAGTTGAGTACAAAAAATCATCTAAAGCTTGAAGATATTGTTCTCTAAAGAATATTGAACCTCCATGTGCGGCCCCATGAACCGGCACAAAGGTAACTGAAAGACCAAGCTCTTCATATTTACCCAACATCTCTAAACTTTGATTAATTGGCATTTGAGGATCTTGATCGCCATGCATCAATAACAAGGGTGGGCTTTTAGATCCAACATGAAAAACAGGGCTTGCAGCCTTAGCAAGTTCGGGAACTTCCTCAGGTAAACCACCCAAAAGTTTCTGAAGAGCAGGCCTTCTTACTTCCAGCCCAAAGGGGGTACTTTGTTGTAATATTGTAGTCAGATTAGAGGCAGGAAAATACGCCGCAATACCTCTTACAGCCCTTGATGTAGTAAGTCCAATCAAGAGCGCGAGGTGAGCTCCAGAAGATTCTCCCATAACAACTAGACGTTCAGAATCAAGCCCATAATCTTGACTTATCCCTTCAACAAAATTTAATGCGTCCTTTAAATCTTCCAAGTTTGCTGGATAAGGGGCTACCAAAGTCGATCTAAAGTCTGCTGCTACCACGGCGTAACCCATTGGCATTACTATGTCTGCTATTCGTGAACCTACTGACTTATCGCCAGCACGCCAGGCACCACCATGAATGTAAAAGATTACCGGCAAGACATCACCAGTGGCAGATGAGTAAATATCTAGGCTCAGATCTCCAGTTTCTAGAGATTTGTAGGTTAGTGTAGTTGGCTCCATAGCGAATACATCTAAGCTTAATATGCACAAATTTAAAATAAGGAAAAATTTAATTACTTTCATGTTGATAGTTTATCTAATGAATACTTTGATGATTAGTCAGGTAGTTTCGTACCACCAAAGAAAAGTGGTGTCCCATCAGAAAAAGTAATCGTGCGTCCAACAGCTCTTAATCCACCATCTCTTGCTTGATAACCAAATACTTTGATTTCAGATCCTAGGGGAATGGATTTTTTTGTTATACCCTGTCTGAATAAGGCATTTGGGGATCCGCCTTCTACCATCCAATCTTCATTCTCACCCTCATCATTCTTCACCTCTAGGTGTATCCATGAATGGGGATTAATCATTTCAACTTTTGTGACAACTCCCTGAAACTCAACGGGAGAATCAACTGAGAATTCTGCAGCAAAAGCGTGATGCGCATTAACGTTTTTGTTCATAATTATGAAGGGAAGAAAACCTACAAGAGAAAGCCTCTTAAGATTAGACGTGATCATATTTTATCCCTGTATTAATATAATGAGTAATTTTATTTTACCTCTTCTGCCCTGGCACCTCGAAGGTTATTCTCAAGTCCATAATTTCCCTCGTGGCATGCATACTCAAATAAAGGGGGAGTTGTTGCAAGCATTGGATATGAACCGCCCCATGGAGCCTCCCATATTGTTGGATCTTCAACCATAAATTCATAGTCTATAGTGTCTTCTGAATTTCTTCTTAGGCGCTCAACTACCTTTGCAGAAGTGGACATTTCAGCTTTTGTTCCCCAAGCGTTGAGCCTACCAGAAAATCCCGTAGTCTCTATTACTAATGTATCACCCTCCCAATGTGCCCATGATGAACCTTGCCAACGTGGAATTTTGGCACTCTCTGGTGCTGATGTTCGCATTGGAATTACTCGAGCATCGTGAATCATCTCTGTGATAATCACAACGAACTCAGGTGTCTGTTGTATTTGTAAATTACTATTGTATCCAATTGGTAAAAGTGGTGGGCCTTCATGTCTCCACATAATACAACGCTCAGCATAGGGTCGACTTTGGGCGCTATCGAAACCATGTTCAGCATTTATTTTATCCAATTCGTCACTGCGAGCTATCGCACTAGCTGTTAGTTTAGGTAAACGTCCATTTCTGGGGACCGTTAATATTGAAGTACGAAGATTCAAGACAACATCTGTTTGTTCTCTACTTAAACCGTAATCATCTAGTTGATAGTGTACGTCAGCAACAGTGCCAAACTCTGTTTCCTGCTCAACCACATCTGTAGCAAGAATTTCCAGAGCCTCTTCTCGGGTATAAAACTCTTGGTATCCCAATTCAATAGGCCGCTCAAGTGGTACCACAGTAGTGTTCGTCCAGTAACCCTGTAAGAGAGGATCACCCCAACTAGTACGAGGGGTTTCCTGAGAGTGTGCTTGATATGAACTTATTAAGTAGACAAATGGGCAAAGAAGAATCACTTTCTTTATTTTCATCAGTTATATCTCCTAGCTTCATTCCTTAATTTTTGATGTTACTTTTTTTAGATCCCCATACATCAGCTCTTCCGCAAATTCTACGCACTTGAAGTCTAACAGCTGGACTTGCGGGTCAATTCTTCGATACAGTGGCATGGCTATAGTCCAGGGATTTGTAAAGACAGACGGATCCTCGATTTTAGCTTCGTAATTGATGTGATCGGAATCGATAAGAGTGTACCGTTCTGTTACTTTTACAAATTCTGAGGCAAAGTTTCCGCTACGATCTAACCAATTCGCGTTCAAACCAGTTACCTCAACAACTAATGTGTCTCCCTCCCAGTGTCCATTTGACCAGCCCATCCAACTCTCGACAGGAGCATCGATCTGATCTGACATATAAATACTCCTGACTGCACCAGCAAACTGGTAGATAATCATTAGATCACCGTCTGCTTGAAGTATTTGAAAGGGGTGAGGGAGATAGTTGGCTCGGGGAACGCCAGGCATGAAACATTTAGCCTCCGTATCCTCTGTACGCCGTTGGTTGTGATTAAGTTCACGCTGCTCAAGCATATTAGGAAGATAAGGAATGATACCGCCAACCACAACGCCTAAACCCGGCGGAACAGCTCCTATGGCACCCAGAGTTTCTGTTGGACCCTGACTTGCAATGTGAGCCTCAAGATTCCAATTAGCCTCATTAAGGCTTTGCCACACCCCATTAAGGTCTGGATTACCTTCAGGTGTTCGGGGTAACTGTGCAGAAGAAAAAGAGCTCGCAAAAAAAGGTATTAGCAATATGATAAGTCTAACCACGCTTGCACTTTGAATTAAAAAACAAAATTTTTGCCAAAAAAAATATCTCACAATCTTCCGCCTCATTTATGAATTCTCTTTAAGGAATGAGAGAATTTTTATGGGAACAACTTATTATCAATATTGATCTAAATAATGTTGTTAAATTATAAATATGTCTATCTCATCATGAATTATTTAATGCTTGGCTGGTAACGCAAAAACATACAGTGCTGAACCGCTTTGGGGGTAATTTATCTCTGGTGTTAGCCTGGAGGGTACAAGACGAGGACTACCTCCACCTAAACCAGTCGAAACAGCAATATACTGTCTTCCATTGACACTGAATGTAATTGGGAATCCCTGGACAGAGGTACCTAAACGAGTACTCCAAAGAATTTCACCAGTACGCACATCAACCGCCTTAAAAACTCTATCCATATCACCAACAAAGACCAAATCACCCGCAGTACTTAAAACGGCAGTCATAAAACTAGCAGGTTGTTCTAATGACCAGAGTTCCTTAAGGGTATTAGCATCGAAAGCTGCTAATTTCCCCATCTTCCCTTCTTTACCTGGCATTGGATACCAATCACGATTTACTCCAGCTCCTCCCCCCCCTTCGATAAAGTCAACTGAGTTGGCCTTTTGCCTTAGGCAACTTTGACTGAGTGGAATAACAAGGCTCTCATGTTGGGGATGATATGACATCGCGTGCCAATTCTTACCTCCCGCAGAAGATGGACAAACCTCAAGCCATTCATCAAGCCCTGACTCAATTATGTCAGCACGATACCGTGGGTGTCCGGTTATGGGATCGAAATAATCAAAAGCTGTTTGTAGGATAGTCTCCTTATGTCCAAGATAGGCTCCTGAGAGCCTATTCAGTTTCCAGAGTATCCCGTGCTTGCCGACAGAAAAAACCAGTGGTTCACCATCCAAATCTATTAGAACCCTCTCGAACACTTCATCAAGGTCAAAAACCTCTGCCGCAACATGCTGGTAATACCATCGCAACTTGCCTGTTTCAGCCTCAAGAGCTAAGGTAGAATTTGAGTAAAGTGCATCGTCACTTGTGGTCATCCCTCTGCTAACTGGCATCCAGGGCTTAGGTTGTGAAACTCCTATAAATAGCAATTTATTTATTGCATCGTAGCTAGGCGTTATCCATGCATCATTCCCGGCTCGGAATAAGGGATCTATATTGCCCCATGTCCCATTTCCAGGAGTGCTTTCCTCAATCGTAGAAAACTTCCAAACTTCATGACCATCTTCCAAGTCATAAGCGGCCACCTTACATTTATCTGTTCTGAATCGGAGGCACCCGCCTACTCCCGTAAACACCATACCGTCGACCACAAGAGGTCCAGATGTGAGACTGTAGTCACCAACTGAGCTTTCCCACAACAGTGCACCATTATCAGCACGCAAAGCGAAAATCTTCCCATCAGGTGTATTAGTTATAATTTTATCTTCAGCTATGCTTATACCTCTCATTGTGCCTAACTGCCCCCCTAACGCATACTCCCAAATCAATTCACCAGTTTCAGCATCAAGAGCCTGAACTTTATTACCCGGCACAAACATATACAAGATACCGTCATGGACTACTGGAGCTTGTTGGCTGTTTGCCTCATCTCCTAAAGACCACACCCAGGCAAGCTGTAAATCTTTTACATTCTCAGTTGTAACCTCTTTCAGTTCACTGTAATTCCATGCATTAAGATTCCCACGAAGCATTAGCCAATCTTTTGGGTCTGGATTCTGAAGCATTTCATTAGTGACCGGCCGAAAATTAGGAACGACTCCAGAAAGAGTGAGACCTGATAAAATTTCAGGATCATGTGGAGGTTGCTGAGCCATCACATCCCTTGGTTGGCCTAAACTAGTAAATTCACTTACCAAGCCAGTATCGTTAGCTCCCAGTGTTAATGAATTGGCTTCAGCGCCATTCATGTACAACAGATAAGCAGCAATACTAGTGTAAGAAGTGAGAGCTAAGTTGCCAACGTCGTTAGGAGGCATGCTATTTTTAATTGTATCTATAAGTTCTTTTACTGGACGATTATTCCAAATACTGGCAAAGGATGGACCCAATAAAGCTGGGACAGGCCCTGCCCCAGAGAGATTATTTTGATGACATGAATCTGCACATTCTTGCAGGAATATATTTTGTCCCTGAGCAACTTGAGCTGTGGTGAAGCCTAGAGAAACCTCAATATCTGACTGTGCTATTGCAGTTGCATTCAATAAAAACAACCCCAAAAGCACATGTAATCTATTTAAGACTAAGAGTTTCCAAAATTTTTTATTATAAGTATTTTTCATTTTTATCTCACAATTTTTAAGACAATATTGCAAGAAAATTAATTTGTCCATATAGAAAAAAAAACTTATCCTAGATCATAGAGGTATTCTTTATGACAAAATTTATTTCTGAATTCGATAAAATGCTAGCTAAATTGAATACTTTGATGATGGCAACCACTATCTGTACCACATCCTCAGTGATTGCCCAAAATGGTACTGATACAGATTGGCGTGCCTACGGGGCGGAAAATGGAAGCACACATTACTCTTCGTTAACACAGATCAATTCCAGTAATGTGGATCAATTGGAACTGGCATGGACCTGGCGTGCTGACTCATTAACTCCTAGTCCTCAATCAAGCTCACAAACCACACCCCTAATGGTCAATGGAATCCTTTACTTTTCCATGGAAGAACGTCGTATCGTTGTCGCTGCTGATGCTGGGACTGGTGAAACACTTTGGTTATACCGTCTAGATGAAGGTGAACGTTTTGAAAAGGCACCCAGAAAGGTTCACCGTGGAGTTTCTTACTGGACTGACAATAACGGAGACGAGCGGATAATTTTTGCCACACCTGGTTTTCAACTTGTATCACTTAACGCACATACGGGAGTACCTATATCTAATTTTGGTAACCAAGGCATTGTCGACATGATGAGCGAGCTGGATCTTGATTTTTTTGATGATGCAGTTGGCAGAATTGGTAATTCATCCCCGGTTGTCGTGGTCAAAGATACTGTTATTGTTGGTCCTGCGATGGGGCGTGTTAATAAAGCAAACGTAAAGGGTGATGTAATAGCCTTTGATGTGCGCACTGGTAAGCGTCGCTGGATATTTCACACAATACCTCGTTCTGGAGAATATGGTAACGAATCATGGTTGAATGGTTCCTCAGAATATACAGGTAACACAGGAATATGGGGGCCATTTTCTGCTGACGATGAAGCAGGCATATTGTATCTCTCTATCGAGGCACCCACCAATGACGTTTACGGAGGTGCTCGACACGGTGATAATTTATTTTCGAGTAGCCTTGTAGCTGTTTCTGTAGAAAATGGCGAGAGACTTTGGCACTTCCAGTTAGTTCATCACGATATCTGGGACTATGATAACCCTGCTCATCCGCTCCTGATGAATCTTAAAGGGGTTAATGGTAAAAAAATCCCTGCAGTTATTCAGGTTACTAAACAAGGTTACGCCTACGTATTTAATCGCATAAATGGTGAACCCATCTGGCCAATTGTGGAAACTCCAGTACCTCAAACAGAGGTACCAGGTGAACGAACTTCTTTGACTCAACCAATACCTTCTCTTCCACCGGCTTTCGAATTTCAAGGTGTTAAGGAAGAGTACCTCATAGACTTTACTCCAGCTCTTCGTGCTGAAGCAGTAGCTGCTATCAGCAATTACACAAAAGGTCCACTGTTTACCCCACCGAGTTTGGTTTCTACTATCAACAAGGGGACTCTTACATTACCTGGATTTGGTGGAGGAGCTAATTGGAGTTCTGCTGCCGCGGATATTGAAAATCAACTACTTTTTGTACCCTCCCAAACTAACCCTGCTGTGATTGGACTTGCACCAAATATACCTGTCCAAAAAAATGATCCAAACTATTCTGACTACCACATGACTGGTTCAGTACCAAAGTTAGAATCTGGATTACCTTTGTTTAAACCACCCTATGGGCGTATAACAGCATATAACATGCAAACTGGAACAATAATTTGGCAAATACCTAATGGGGACACACCAAAAAAAATTAGAGACTTACTTGAGAAAGTTGGTGTAAATGATATGCAAGCAACAGGAAGCCCTTCTCATGCCGGATTACTAGTAACTGGGAGTCTCCTTTTTTCTGGAGAAGGCTCTAGGGGGCAACCTAAACTCCATGCTTATGACAAATTAACGGGAAAAGAATTGTGGCAAACAACTCTCCCTAGCGGCCCACAAACAGGTTTACCAATGACATATCTCCATAAGGGCAAGCAGTACATTGTGATGGCTGTTAACGGCAACGGGGCCGACCAGACTGGCCAGGCGGCTCAATTAGTGGCTTACAGGCTTCCATAACCCCTAAGCAAATTAAACAAAAAGATTATTGCCTCTTTACTGTGCCAATCATGGCAGTGCATATGCTAAGATCTCTGCCCCAGACTTTTCACCTTCATATGTAACTGACAACACAATGTACTGCTTGCCCTTATGGAGATATGTCATAGGAGACCCTGTTTGTTTGGCAGGCATTTCTATGGTACCTGGGACATCATCGCCAGTGTCTTTGTCATAAGCACGTAAAAGTGCAACCTTTTGACCTTGTTCGTTAGTATGGACAGCACCTTCACCAGCAATGAGTAATGTAGACGTGGTGAGTGTACCAATAAAAATACGGCCGTATGCACCCAGTCTATCTACACCTTCAACTCCAATCAAAGCAGGATTAT
Source organism: Enterobacteriaceae bacterium (assembly GCA_038125665.1). Taxonomy (GTDB): domain Bacteria; phylum Pseudomonadota; class Gammaproteobacteria; order Pseudomonadales; family Pseudohongiellaceae; genus CAILUG01. Next base: position 11,501 of record JAYPEI010000015.1, on the reverse strand, counting down.
TTCGAATATGGTCCTCAGTTGTCGAGTGAGCTTTTTGCCACAACAGTTCACCATTATTCATATCATACGCGGTGATACGATCATAGGGCGGCTTAATAATTGGTATAGTACCTTGCAGAAAAGTCTGACCTCGCCTTGTGCGTAATCCCAATCCTGGAGCGGCATTATTTAGTTCAGGCAGCTCACCTTCTGGCCCTCTATTAAAGGGGAGCATGTCTTCGGGTGTATTAATTAATTCTGCAACTGCTGTATGCGAGTGAATGAAAAGTCTATTACTAATTGGATCAAAACTTCCACCTGGCCAGTTTGCTCCTCCAACTTGACTTGGAAGCATTAAGGTAGCAAGAACTCCATCAGGGCGCCCAAGTGCTGGTGGTGTGTAAATCGGCCCCAAGCGATAGCGCTCTACGAGCACCTCTGCCTCAGCGCGAAGCGATGGAGTAAGATCGTTTAGATCATCTTTTGTGACACCCTGTCGATCAAAGGGCAGAGGCCAAGTTGGAAACGGTTGCGTTGGGCTGGTGTCTTCGTATTTTGACTCAGATTGAGGAACAGGTAACTCTTCAATAGGCCAGATCGGGTCACCAGTCTCGCGATTGAGGACGAATAGAAAGGCTGACTTTGTTGGTTGAGCAAGAGCCTTAATAACCTTACCATCTTTTTGCATATCAAAAATTATAGGTGCACAAGGCAAGTCCCAGTCCCACAACCCATGATGGACAGTTTGAAAGTGCCAACGACGCTCCCCAGTATGAACATCAAGAGCAACCAAGCTTTCACCAAAGAGACCATTTCCAGGGCGGTTGTAACCATTGTAATCTGCTGCAGCCATCTCTACAGGCAGATATACTAGCCCTAGTTGTGGGTCCGCGCTCATTTGTGACCAAACACCTACGTTGCCATTTTCCTCAGCTTTACCTTCCCAGCTCTCGTAACCAAATTCTCCTTTTAATGGTATTGTATGAAAAATCCATAAACGCTTGCCTGTTCGAACATCAAAACCACGAACATAGCCACGTGCACTCCATTTACTTCGAACATCTGTGCTTGGCCTGTGAGCAGCCCCCACCACAACCACATCATCAACAATTAGAGGTGTCGCGTTCAGGCCGATGCCATTATCAAGGGGATCTAAGTCCTGATCAAAATTTAGTTTTAGATCTACCACTCCATTGATACCGAAATCCTGAACTGGTCGACCAGTGTGAATGTCTAGAGCGATTAAACGATATCCTGGAGTGACATAGATTAAACGCTTCTCTTGACCGTCAGAACTTTCCCAGTAAGAAAGACCCCGCCCCGCACCTTGCCTGGCTCCAGCTAAACCTCTGTCGCCCTCATCTTCACGGTACATCCACAGTAATTCTCCCGTTCCCGGATCCAACGCAACAACATCTCTTCTCGTTCCAGCAGTGGTATACAGGACACCATCTACATACAGAGGCGTCGCTGAGTATAATCCATCTGGGCGAGGCCCTAAGGAGTCTGTATTAAAACGCCAAGCAATTTGTAAATCTTCGAAATTATCTGCATTAATTTGATCTAACGAAGAGTATCGATGACTAGAAAGGTTCCCTCCATACGTACGCCAATCATCCTGGGAAAATTGTTCCAAAGTTTCAGCTTTGAGTTGACATATTGTCAGTATCAAGCTTGTTAAAAAAAAGTAACCAAAAAAATGGCATAAAAATTGTTTAAGAAATTTTAGTGAAAATCGACTTGAACTAAGCATAAAAAAAATCCTATTCAAAGACTCTCTTAATTTTTCCTAACATTCTTTTATACAAAAATAAATTTCATTCAATTTCTTCGGATCGTCAGTCAACTCATCATGTCCCATCGGAAATTCATTAAACCAAAGTATATAAGTAAGTATATCCACTAACTGAGACTGCAAAAGAGACTCCGGTTGATCAGGTGGCATTGACGACATCTTAGACACTAAACTTTGTAAGCTAGCTTTTTGCCAAGAACTGAAGAATTTTGGCCCAGCTAAAGCTGGAGCCTGATCAAACCCAGACAAAGCCTCACCATGGCAACTAATACAATGGGTATAATACAAATCTTGGCCACGTGTAGCGTGAGCCTCACGGAATTTAACCTCTTGTGAGTAAACACAAGCACTTAGCATTGCTAACAATAAAGTGAATGAAATAGTTACCAAATTTATCCAAGTTAAAACTTTTAATGCTAAAGCAGATTTGATACGCCTTATAAAGTTTAGGACTTTCAAATTACACATTAGATAGAATTCTCAACATATATGCGCCCCCCTGGTTCCCACATAAAGAGCATACAAAGATTGGCTTGCAGTCATGAATAAACGATTACGCTTTTCACCTCCAAAACAAACGTTAGAGCATATCTCTGGAAGCCTTATTAAACCAAGCTGAGCTCCAGTTGAAGAGACTACTTGAACACCCGGGTAGGCACCACACCATAAGTTTCCGTCTGTATCACAACGCACACCATCTGCAGCACAACGGACACCGCCAGGTGCTTGCAAAGAAATAGTCTTCACCCTGTTAGCTATACCATTAGCTCTGAGTGCAAATCCGCGAATCTCATCAGCTCCCGTATCAGCAATGTATAAAGTTTTGTAATCGGGTGAGAAGCAAAGTCCATTTGGCATCACGACATCCTCCGTAACTCGACTTATCTCACCATTATGAGGATCAACACGATAGACGGAACCGGGAAGTTCACTTTCTGCCTTTTCACCTTCGTAATCTCCTCTTAGGCCATAAATTGGATCAGTAAACCATATACTTCCATCAGGGTGCACAACAATATCGTTAGGAGAGTTTAACTTCTTTCCTTCGAAACTATCTGCGATAACGCTATAATTTCCAGAGTGTTCATAGCGTACTATTCGTCTACCAGCATGTTCAGCTGAGAGCTGCCTGCCCTGAAAATCAAAAGTATTACCATTACTGTTATGGCTTGGCTGTCTAAAAACTGAAACATGATTGTTCTCATCAAGCCAACGGAGTTGAGTATTATTTGGAATATCGCTCCACACTAAATACTTTCCCACACCATTCCATGCTGGACCTTCAGCCCAGAGGCTTCCTGTGTACAACCTCTGAAGAGGTGTATTAAAAAGAATGTATTGATTAAATCTAGGGTCAAGTGCAATTACATCGGGATCTGGATAAGAGAGCGGACTAGTTCCTGACCAGTCACGTGGAAGTGGCTTACCACTTATTTGACCAAAATCTAAGGTCTGACCTAAGACTGAAGTGGAGACCAACAAGGCAGCGTCGATAGCTCCCTTTAAAACTACTCTTCTTGTTGCCATTTCTCCACTCTTAATTTAGTTTAGAAGAAAGATAAAATAATGCTTTTATTCTGTAAGTTAGGTAATTTAGAGTAATGAGATAAAAAATGTAAGTTAAAAAAATATTTTTTTATATTTTGAGGGATTTAATGTGACTCTTTTAATTCTCCGCAATAGGTTGACGATACGCTTTACCTCTTTTTTGTTTTCTTTAATCTGTCTTTTCAGTACATCCATTTATTCCGCTGAGCCCTATATAAATACCGTTAAAAGCAAGCTTGAAGCTGGAACACAAGTAGTCGGGGGCACAGTTACATCTGCTGATATAGAAACTTATTGCGTTATGGCCAACTCTGGATTTGATTTTTTATGGATAGAGATGCAGCACAGCCCTTTAACTTACTCCCAAGTGGCAGCAATGATTAGGGCATGTCCTGGACCTGCCATACCTTTTATACGCGTACCCTCAGATTCCGAGGGTGATATCCAAAAAGCAACTGATATTGGTGCGTTGGGAGTAATCGTGCCATTGGTTGACAGTGTAGAAAAAATTGAAAACGCAATTAAGTTTGCCAAGTACCCACCTCTAGGGAAAAGAAGCCAGGGTGGTGGTCAATATGGAGCAATTTGGGGCAGTAATTATCGAGAGCTAGCTAATGAAAACATCATGATTGTAGCAATGATCGAGAACCCAGATGGCGCCTCAATAGCTAAGGAAATTGCCAAAGTTAAGGATGTTGATATTGTTTTCGCTGCAAGCTCCGATATCGGAAGTTTCTCCGGATATAAACAGGGTGATCCAGAATATGAAGAAATAGTTGATCAAATTAAGTATGCCACTCTTGGTGCAAAAAAATATCTCGCAGGCCCTTCTGCTTGGAAAGGAGTAAGGGATGGCTATATGTTCTTTCAGGCCCCATCCGACACGAGCCTACTCAAGATGGGGATACAGCAAATTCTCCAGAGTTCAGCTGACACGGGTTTACCAAGAGGGATAGCACCAATAGAAGGAAAGGATGATTAGTGATGCTAAAAATTAATAATGCCCTTTCAGCTATTGGATCCAAATGGATGATCTTTTTTTTCAAAGCCTTGTTAGCATTTTTACCTATCCAATTGAGTGCCCAACAACACGCTGGACAATATGATGTCGCAGACATTGCATATGGCGCACAACTTTTTGCAGGACGCTGTGTTGTATGTCATGGGGCTGATGGAGACTTGATGCCTCGAGCTAATCTACGTTCAGGAACTTTTCGAAATGCCTCATCTGACAGAGATCTAATGAGGGTCATACGTGATGGTATCGAGGGTACAGCGATGGCTTCAACGGGATATGCAGACGCTGAGCTTACTGCACTAGTAGCGTACGTTCGTAATATCACTAACTTTAACGGTAGCGGTGAGGTTCTTGGTGATCCTTCCACAGGAAAAGAATTATTTAATGGAAAGGGTGAATGCCTATCCTGTCACAACACCGGATTGGGCGGTCCAAAATATGCCCCTCATCTTGGAAAAATAGGAATTACAAGAACAGCAGCCGCTTTAAGGAGAGCAATGCAGGACTCATCAGAGGGAATGTTGCCCATAAATCGGGAATTAGTTTTAGAAACAAACTCAGGTGAATTGATCCGTGGCAGACGTCTTAACGAAGACACCTACTCTGTGCAGTTAATTACCAGAGAGGGCAATTTACTTAGTCTAGATAAAACTCAATTACTTTCTATTGAAATTAACAAGACATCTTCTATGCCTAATTACGGCACCCTACTCTCAGAGCAAGAACACGCAGATTTACTAGCGTATCTTCTTTCACTGAAGGGACCAGTGTTTGAGGGCTTGACTCCATGAAAAAAATTTTTCTTATAACTTGTTCAAGCCTTCTGTTTTCAATCAAATGTTTTGGGCAAGTTACTCAAAGCCAGCTAGATTCTGCTGGTGAAAATCCTGGAAATTGGTTGACTTACTCTGGAACCTATAAGAGTCAACGTTACTCCACACTAGATGAAGTAGATACAGGGAATGTATCTAAACTCGAGCTTAAATGGGTTTTTCAAGCACAATCTCTTGAAGCCTTTGAGGCTACACCCTTGGTTGTGGACAGTATTATCTATCTCACAGAAGCACCAAACACTGTGTATGCACTTGATGCGGAGACCGGGCGTACTTTCTGGCGTTACCAACATGACCCAAGTATAGACGCTCGACCTTGCTGCGGTAGAGTAAATCGAGGACTCGCTATAGCCAATGATTCTCTATACATGGCCACCATCGATGCAAAACTTCTATCGCTTGATGCAGTTACCGGCGTACTGAAATGGCAAATTGATGTCGCAGACCCAGCCTTAGGGTACGCTATGACACTTGCACCATTAGTTATCAAGGATAAGGTCATTGTTGGAGTAGCCGGTGGAGAATACGGCATTAGAGGCTTCATCGCTGCTTTTGATCTTGAAACTGGAGAAGAGCGATGGCGTTTCTATACGATACCAGGTCCCGGTGAACCTGGCCATGAGAGCTGGGACAGTGGGAGCTGGGAACATGGTGGGGCTTCTATATGGCTGACTGGTTCTTATGATCCCACACTCAACCTGACTTATTGGGGCGTCGGGAATCCTGGGCCTGACTGGAATCCAGAACAGCGTCCTGGGGACAACCTGTACTCAGATTCTGTCGTCGCATTAAATCCTGACACGGGTGAGCTAGTTTGGCATTTTCAATTTACGCCAAACGATGACTATGACTATGATTCAATTCAGATACCCGTACTAGCCGATTTTCAACTCAATGACCTTAGCAGCGGTAAGTATATGCTTTGGGCCAACCGCAATGGTTTTTACTATTTACTGGACCGCACGAATGGTAAATTTTTAAAAGGCACCCCATTTGTCAAAGTAAACTGGGCCAGTGGTTTAGATGAAACTGGTCGTCCGATTGAAACTCCACAGGGACCTGAGAAAGTTACTTTCCCTGGAGTTCAAGGAGGAACTAATTGGTACTCACCCTCCTACAGTCCACAGACTGAACTTTTTTATGTAACAGCCTGGGAAAACTATGGTTCTATATTTATCCCACAGGATATTACATACGTACCAGGAAGAATTTTCGGTGGAGGAGCATTAGGAGGACCGATACCAGGTGCCGCCAATTTACCCGCATTTGGGAATCAGCCTATAAACACTTGGACAAGTGAAGTAGGTAACGGTGCAATTTTGGCGCTCGACCCAAAATCAGGCGAACAAGTATGGCGCTATCCTATGAATGATATAGGGCATAGTGGCATCTTAACTACTGCGGGAAATCTTTTATTCAGTGGCAATCGTGAAGGACTTTTCTTCGCACTAAACGCAAAAACAGGAGAAATTCTATGGCATCAACGTTTAGGAGGACAAGGTAATAACGGACCCATTACTTTTCTCCATAATAACCAACAGAGAATTGCGACTGCCATGGGAAATAGTCTGTTTGTGTATGGACTTAAAAAATAAAATCTCTCTCGGTGAGGAAAGTTTACAATGTCACCCTTAAAAATAAAGTTATTATCCTCTGGAGTACTTGCAACCATCATACTTTTCACAGTTGTTCCAGCTAAAGCTCAAACTCGTGAATCAGGACCATTTTGGCCAACCGAGTGGGGCTCTGAAGATCAGTCCGGTGCCTCAAATCGAATAACACCAGAGAAAATTTTGCAGTCACTTTCTATCGTTGAAAAGGGTCAGTTAGTGGAACTTGGTCACATCTACTCTAGTGACATGCCAATACTAGGTTCACGTACATTCACATTGAAGTTAGTGCCAGAAGTTTACGCTCGGGGTGCTAATGGAAACATAGGAAATGATGAATTTGTTGCTGCAGAAATTGGACAGGTAGGCACCCAATTTGATGGCCTAGGACATATTGGTGCAGAGATGGTAATGTCAGACGGATCAGTACAACGTGTCTTTTATAATGGATTCACAGGGTCTGAGATTTATTCACAAGGTGGGTTGAGAGAGCTTGGCATTGAAAAGATTAAACCAATCATTACCCATGGTGTACTCATTGATATAGCAAGTTATAAAGATGTTACACAACTCTCACCAAATTATGAAATTACAGTTAACGATGTATTAGGCGCAATGGCTAAACAGGGATTAAGTGAATCAGATATACAACCTGGTGACGCAGTCCTATTTCGTACAGGTTACGGACCGTTATGGTACAGTGATAAAACAACGTATAACGGGCCAGCACCTGGCATAGGCCTAGAGGTTGCACGATGGATGGTGAATCATCAAATTACAGTTACAGGAGCAGACACCTACTCTACAGAAATTTCAGCAAATCCTGACCCAGAGCTCTTTGGACCAGTTCACCAAGAGCTTATGACAAAGAATGGAGTTTTCAATATAGAAAATCTCTATTTTGAGGAACTTGTTCAGAAAAAAATTTATGAATTCCTATTTATAGCTACACCTATTCGTTACAAAGGTGCCACCGGGTCACCACTCCGCCCCCTTGCTTTGTACTAGTTAATCTTATGATTGATATCTATCGGAAAACTATTTGTTTTACAAAGTATATAAAAAATTGTGACCTTATAATTAGTTTCGGATTACCTTAAAACTAAATCAAAAAAATTAAACGCAATTTATGGTCGAGGAAATTTAAAAATGACAAAACCTCTCAGGATAATTTCAGTCATTTTTTGGATATTATTTCACTTAACCAACTCAACCTCAGCACAGACAGTGGCAAAAATTGATTTCAAGAGCGTAGGCAGAGCTTGGCCACTAAGTGCCGACTTGAACGATTACCACATGTCTGGTGCAACTACACGGATTGCGGTAGGTAATCCTGCCTATCGAACTATGATTCCCTTTGATCCAAGACGAGATCCTGAGTCAGGATTTGTAGGTTCTGCTAGAAATGGAAAAACACCTCAAGGCGTAACCCCACTAGCAGTTGATTTATTCACGACCAAAGACTTTTATAGGGACCGTGAGCTCTGGTCCGATCCACGATATTTTCGTTGCAACAGCTCAGCAGCACTTGAAGATCTTCGAGGCGCTGATCAACTTATTGGAGACAACCCACCAGATTCCGGACCATGGGGTTACTGTGATAGAGACTACCCGAGAGAAGCAATAGTAAGCCCCTATCCTTTCAAAACAGCAAAGGAACACTATATTGCCTTGTTAAATGAAACTAAAAATAGAGGTGGACCAACACAACATACCTACTCCTCTATTCCAGGAGAGTGGACTGGACGCTATCAACACCCTGCCCGCGCTGAGAATCAATATTGGCTTCGAATGCGCCATGTCCAAATACCTACCATTCTCTCTTTGTTAACTCCTGAATATCAAACCCGCATGGTTCAGGAGGCTTTCCACCACGGTCACACCAACAACCCTCACTGGCCTTCACAATATTGTTGGCCCGAAGGATTTCTCAGACGTTGGCATGAGTCCGCACTTTGGGAACAGTCAATAATGGTCACCCCAAAACTAGTTCAAATTCTAGGTGGTGTTGCAAGAAATTTTATTACGAATATTCACATTGGACGTCAATTCAATGAAGACGGAAAGGTACCTCGTCTTGGAGCAGATGTGCCAAGATGGTATGGAGAAACAATAGGCTTTTGGGATGGTGATGTTCTTATAACTTGGACATCAAACATACAAGGATGGACTAGCCATGCAGCGTTTGAGTTTTCTAATGAAATGCAAACTATAGAAATCTATTCACCTAACAGGGATGAGGAAGGAAATTTCATCGGAATTAATCAAGAAGCAATTTTTTATGATAATGAGGCACTTGTTGAGCCTGTCAGAGTAATTAGAAATATTAAAAAATTGAGTGACTTTGATGAGGGTGAACCCCAAACTTATATCGAATGTGTTCAATCTATATTCCCAATTGAAGGTGTTTCTACAGTTGTTTCACCTGGCGATGTTATTCAGTATGAGATCCCTGATATATATGGGCGTCCTTGGGCAAGAAACTGGGAAAAATATTCTGAGCAAGGCATGGAGAGAAAAAACGAGGATGATATTTTTAGTTTTGAATAACGACATAGAATTATCATATTTGTGAAAATTTACTCTAAAATTAAAATATATGACTCGATTAATAAGTAGTTTATTTACATTTATTGTATTGTTTGTCTTTAGTATTAATGTCTTTGCACAAACTAATTTCGATAAAACTCAATACTTCGGTGGTTGGGTTGCTTATATAGATGGTGTTAAAAAAATATTTTATATAGTAATTCGTGATGGCGAAGTTAGTGGCACTTACTGTGGACCATGTGAAAACACTGATACGATTTCTTTTATCGATGATGGTCGGCTAACTGAAGAAGCAATTTATTTTTCGATTTATCACAATAATGATGAAAACCAATTTCAAAACGAAGGATATATCGAAAAGGTTGTAGCTAGACGTGATGGTAAATTTTTAAAAGTTGAACATGTAAGACAAGATAGTTTTAAAGTTATTGTCTATTATGAACGTGAACCAGTGGAACCTACTCTGGATAAATTACCAGTGATTCCAGGGCCACCTGGTAGCGTTCCTCATCTCTTGGCTGGGCAACCAGAGCAAATTAAAACTGAAAATATTCTTGGCAGTTGGTTGTGGGGAGTTGGACCGGGGAAGCAGATATTTACTTTCAAGTCTCATAAAAAGGGACTCAGAGGTCTTGTATGTGGCCCCTGTGATAGGGTCGCCGCATTTGCTCCCCTAGAAAAGATTTCATGGTCAGATACAAACTTTCATTTCGAAATAGTGCATGAGGATAATGGTATTCGTCTTGCTGAACATGGACCTCACAGTAACGTTGTTGATGCTGTGATTACTCGAAATGAGCTTGTGTTAAATGTAGTTCCAAGTTTTGAGCTGCCAGGAACCACACCTATTAGAATGACTTTGCTCGGCCCAATTAGATAAATTGTTAATGACAATTTAAACTAAGTATTTGACAATTGATACTAACAGTCATTTCCCATACAGCTACAAACTATCTTCTTCAAGTCTCTGACACACTAGGATGTAACATTCAATTCAAATGGTATCAAATCGAATTTATGAATTTTATGAAGAGTTTGACAAGAATTTTTAACTATTTTTTCACAAATATTCTTTTACTAATTTTGGCCTCATGTTCGAAAAATGGAGATTCTACTCAAATACAATTATCTGCAATGGGCTCGTTTTCAGCAGGAGGAATTACAATAAGTAATGGATCAAACTTATCACTTTCTTGTGATCATGGTCATGTAGAATATTTGATCCCCAAAAAACCAAGAAAAGTTTCCCTTTTTATGTGGCATAGTTCTAGTGTTAGTGTATGGCAAAATCGTTGGGATGGGGGGGAAGGTTTTCAGACTATTTTCCTTCGAAGGGGTTACCCTATCTATTTATGGGATGGTCCTGGTGTAGGTAGGGCAAACTGGGGATGTGAATCTCATAGCTATAGCCCATCTTTTATGGATCAAGGTAATTTTATTGCTTGGCGATTTGGCAAAAGTCCGGGTGAGTGGTTTCCTGGGATACAGTTTCCAATCGAAGATAAGGAAGCTTTAAATCAGGCAATGCGTGGGAGATATTTAGAATTTGACACATTAGATAATGCCCTTTTGCAATCAAATGCCGCCTCAAAAGCTTTCGACAGAATTGGACCAACTGTTGCATTAACAAATTCTGCTGGGGGTTGGCGGGCATTAATGACGAGACTTAAAAGTGATAATGTTGTTGGGATAGTTGCCTATGAAACTCCGGGGTTAATATTTCCAATTGAAAATGGTTATATAACTGATAAGGACTCACCTTTTGGGCCTTATGTTGTTCCCCTTGATGAATTTAATCGTCTTACTGAAATCCCTATACAGCTTGTGTTTGGTGACAACACACAAGATACACAATGGGAACCGCGACTTGAACGTGCCAGAAATTTTGCTCGCATCATTAATGAGAATGGGGGTGATGCTGAGGTATTAGTTTTGCCTGAAGTTGGCTTATATGGAAACACTCACATACCCATGATGGATCTTAACAATATCGAGGTAGCTGACCTTTTATCAGAATGGCTTAAACGAAAAGGGCTAGATGTCTATCCATAGAACATTGTAATAATCAAGGGATATTTGATAGATAATATCAAGCAATGAATATGTGGTGCCCGGGGCCGGAATCGAACCGGCACGGTATTTCTACCGAGGGATTTTAAGTCCCTTGC
>JAYPEI010000014.1:0-51951 GCA_038125665.1 Enterobacteriaceae bacterium | reverse complement strand
AAAAAGACAAAATGAAATATCAATTTCTTCAATTATTTTTTTGAACGAGTCACGGTGACTTTTTTTTCAAGTCAAACCATGCTTAGCATAATATGACATTAGAAGAGCTTCAGCCCAAAAAAATATTACTGATAAATCCAACTCGCTATTTGGGTAATTTACTTATTGCGGGAGATCTCATAGCTCACTATTCCCAGTGGGCTAAGGACCGTAATATTCGTTTCAAAGTTCTCATTGATACAAGCTATAGGGAATTATTGTTACCAGTATTAGGAAAGTCTTGCTTACTTAATTACCCGCGCCGAGAACTCAAACAAGCTAAAGGGTTGAATAAGGTAGGTCCCTACCTTGAGGTAATCAGTCAACTACGCTCAACTGAAGCCAATCTCGCTTTCACCATAGAGGAGGATACTGTTGCACAACGACTTACGCAGTTTTGTGGTGCTGATTTTAAACTAGGTTGCAGCAGTCGACATGGCTTAGGGTTCGATGAGATACTTCCCATTGATTACACAAAACGATCTCTGGAAAAACAACATCGTTGGTATTCATTTGCAGAGGTTTTTCAGGCTTTAGGTATGTCACTACCTGCTCCAAATTACCTTGATATTTCTGTGCATCAACCTGATCCAAAACTAATACAAGATCTAGCACATTGGGGGCTTCAGTTTCCTGCTCGCCTGGCTTTCCTCCACCCAGGGGCTACGAAAAAATTTAAATTATGGCCAGCACATCATTTTGCCAGCGTCATTCAAGTGCTACAAGAACAAGGCTTTAAATGTGTTATTTTGGGCGCCGGAGCGGATCAAGTTCAGGTTAATAAAGTGCTAGAAGCTTTACCTCCTTATTCAGCTAAACTTTGTGTAGACTTGTGTAACCGCTTAACTCTCACAGCACTCGCTTCCCTCCTTCAACTAGGTGAACTTTATCTAGGTAATGATTCAGGCCCTGCACACCTTGCAGCAGCAGCAGGTTTAAAAGGGGCAATGATTTTTGGTCCAACAAACACTAGAGTCTGGGGACCTTTACAAAGCAGGAAAGGTAATGCACTACGCGTGATAAAAAATGCTACTCTTTGCGAAGCTTCTTGTACTCGAGAGCAATGCCCACATAAACACCAATGCTTAGAGGATCTATCGCCTTCGAGCGTCTTAGAGGTATTATTTACCTAAAGCTTTATCTGCATTTTTCTGCAACTGCTTTAGTGCCAATGGATCACAGGATAGTTTTTGTATTTGGCGTAATTTTGCGTACTTTAAAAACGTATAGAAGCCATGATTCATCGAAGTGATAAACCCGTCTGAGCCATCAAGAATACCTCCCTTTAAAAAGTAGCAGCGTAGAAAGGCAATAGGGCCAGCCAGTAATAAATGAGCGACAGTTGCTCGCTTACCCCTGACAAACTTATCTCGCGCTCCTAGCTCCGAGTACAAGTTGACTTTTTGGATTCGCTCACTATAGCTCAAGTTATCATGATGCAGTAGCAATCCTTTAGAATACGCTAGTTTTCCTGTAAGTTTAATACTCTCATGAACGGAAACTTCAGTATAAACACCATAACCACGTTTGAAAAACCTCAGTAACGTCTCATCAGAACTTCCACGTGGTCTGCGTCCAAAGCGGAGGAGCCTGCGCTCACAAGTTAAACCTTCAACTTCATTTCTCTGCATACATTCGAGCATATCATCGATAAGTTCGTCAGTGAGCTCTTCATCAGCGTCAAGATTCAATACCCAGTTTTGCTGACATAATTCTAAGGCATGCTGCTTCTGTTTACCAAAACCCTGCCAGGGATGAGAAGAAAAACGAACATTAGGAAAACTGCGAGCGACTTCTTCAGTACCATCTTGACTTCCGCTATCAACGACGACTATTTCGGCAAACTGTTGCAGCTGTGGCAGCAATCTTTTTAAATGAAGCTCTTCATTGAGTGTGATGAGATATACGCTGATAGCGTACGGTGTGAACATTGCGTCAGGCAACCATCAGGGCCTTAACTTTATCCATGGCATTTTTTTCAAGCTGGCGAATACGTTCTGCTGAGACCTGGTATTTATCTGCAAGTTCATGCAGAGTCGCTTTATTACTTGCTAACCAGCGCTGAGTAAGAATGTCACGGCTACGCTCATCAAGTTCTCGCATGGCCAGGTAGAGTCCTTGGGTACTACTTTCCTCCCAGTCATCATTTTCTACTGCACTTGCAGGATCATACCGACTATCCTCCAAGTAGTGCGCTGGAGCTTGCCCAGCTTCTTCTTCATCAGCATCAGCTGCGGCATCAAAACAAGCGTCATGAGCATTTAAACGCCCTTCCATTTGAATTACTGTAGAAGCATCGACACCCAAGTCATCTGCTAAGACATTAGCTTCTTCTTGCGACAGCCATCCTAAACGCTTCTTTGCTCCGCGTAGATTAAAGAATAGCTTTCTTTGCGCTTTAGTAGTTGCTACTTTTACTATACGCCAGTTACGTAAAATAAATTCATGCATCTCAGCTTTTATCCAATGGATAGCAAAGGATACAAGCCTTACACCTACTTCAGGATTGAAACGCTTAACGGCTTTCATAAGCCCAACATTACCCTCTTGAATCAGGTCCGCCTGAGACAACCCATAACCTGAGTAGCTCTTAGCTACATGGACAACAAAACGCAGGTGAGACATAACAAGCCTGCGGGCGGCCTCTAGGTTTTGGTTGTAATAGTAATCTTCTGTGAGTTCGCGCTCTTCTTCTGCAGAGAGTATAGCAATACCGTTTACAGCAGTGATGTAGGCACTCAGGTCACGCCCTGGAACCATATGATCCATTAATTGCAGCTGCTTGCTTGAGGAATATTTCCTCCCTTTAGAAGCTACAGCGCTGGACAAAGCAGTTTTATTGCCAACTTCAAGAGTGTCATCACTGAACTGATCACTATTAGTCCAGTCACTTTCGGTGATGTACTCGCCTTGAACCTCGTCAAGCTCAAAAATATTGTCTTTTGTTAAGACGTCCACGTTACAGTCTCTTTTAGTTATGGGGCTTGTCAGCTCTTTAACCGGGTCGTATATGTTAACACAATTGCCCCAATTTTTCATCAATTTTGCCACTGTTCCCAATATACCGCCAAATTATATTTTGGTACCGGCTGGGATAAACTAAACCCAAAGAAGCTTTACTGTGTCTTAAAAAAATTACAGAAATCTTCCCTCTTTTGTTAATCTGGGGATAGTTCTTGAATTTTCAAGGAATGTTAACAAAACTCCTAATTGTGCGCACGTTGATATTTCACCTACTTAAAAAATTTAATTTATTAAAATCAATAGTTTAGAGTAAATTATGCTTGCCAAACGTCTATCCGATGCCCCTGCCATACTGCCTGTTCTTAACCAGCGATATTCAAGTGTCTGCTTTGATGCCGAGAGGATTGTCAGTACCGCCGACCAGTATCTACTGGCCCAGGCCGCTAGCATGGCCCCCTCTTGCTTTGGTGAGGAACCCTGGCGTTTTATCTTCTGCGATAAAAACAGCCAACATGAAGCTTGGCAAAATGCTTTCGAATGCCTGATGGAAGGTAACCAAGCTTGGTGTGCTCATGTTCCTGTACTTATCCTCATCTGTGCCAACACTTTTAGTGAAAAATTTGGGAAATTAAATCCTTTCTACAAATATGATACTGGCGCAGCCGCCCTGGCAATGTGCTTACAAGCGACTAGCATGGGCTTGGCGACCCATGAAATGGGAGGTTTTATAGGTGCCAAAGCAGCTCAAGTGTTCAAACTCCCAGAAACAACAGAAGTTTTAGCGATGTTAGCTTTGGGTTACCCCCTGCCGGAAGATCAACTACCCGAAGTTTTTCGTGAGAGAGAGCTAAGCCCTCGGAAACGCTTACCCATACAAACAAATTTCTTCGCTGGTACTTGGGGTAAAAAACTAAGTAAGTAGCCTGGCTGCAGGAACCTGCTCATTTATAATAAAATTGCACATCCGAGCAATATGTTGTGTGGGGGGTTAAAAAAGCTACGAAGTCTATCAGTTACGATACTTTGAGATTTTTTTTATTAGGCTGCATTTCACGACTGAATTTTGCTTTACCATTCGCGACTACCCTGCTCTTTATTATAAAAAACAATTTGCAGTGGCTCGGAATCGCTCGGCCTACCGACATGAGCTGACAAGAGCATACCGATATATAATTTCTCGTTATCGACATCACCAACATAACCAGCAATTTTTGGACCTTCTTCTAACTGGGCAATCACTTTACGTGGACTCATGACTGGCGGTATGCCCACTAATACTGGCGCAAGCAAAACAAAAGATTGTAACACTGCCTTTCCCGTTGGTTCTCGCCAGACCCAGCTGAATTCTGCACAATGTGGGCATTTCCTGCTTGGCGGATAATTGAACAGGCCGCAGTCGCGACATTGCTGCAGCAAAAATTTGCCTCGTTTTAAAGCACTCTGATATATCTCTATAGGGTCTTGCTTAGTCATGTTGTACCATCTTCGTCCTAGACATTATCACCAAGCTCGATAAGGGAAGTCCATGCCTGATTATGACCTATTTCACCTATCCTTGATTCTAGGAGCAGGCTTTCTTGCCGGCTTTATCAATACCATTGCTGGCGGAGGGACGATGCTAACATTTCCTGCTCTAGTATTATTAGGTTTACCCGTCGATGTAGCCAATGCAACAAACCGAGTAGGAGTATTTTTACAAGGATCTGTAGGTGCATATGGTTACTACCGCAAAGGACGTATGGATAGTAAAGCTATTATACCCTCTTTATTGCCAGTATTGATCGGCTCACTAGTCGGCTCATTATTAGCCTCCTACCTACCTAATACTGTTCTCAAGCCCACGCTACTTATATGCATGGCTCTGATGGCGATAACAATGCTTTTAAATCCCGCGTCACTGATTAGATCTGTTGATGCGGAAGTGTTATCTCCGAGATCTTCAGGAAAAGCAATGATTGCCCTTTTTCTGGCAGGACTATATGGCGGATTTGCCCAAGCCGGTGTGGGTTTTATTTTGTTGGCTGCTTATGGTGGTGTTTTAGGTTATGACCTGGTAAGAGCTAATGCTCTAAAAGTAGTCATCACGGTATCGTTGACGGTTATCGCTCTCATCATCTTTATTTCGAGGGGACAGATTTATTGGTTACCCGGCTTGATACTGGCTTTCGGAGGTATGGCGGGAGCTTGGCTATCTGTTAATTTTGCGACTCGAGTTGATCAAAGTATCTTGAAATGGATTGTCTTTGTTATGGTTGTGGTCACTTGCTTGGCAGCTTGGCTGCAAGAGTAAGCTGCAGGGGAGAGTCAAAAGAAAGATTTTTTGAGTCATGAGCAAATAGCCTGGAGCAATAAACTCATATAACCAAAAGAAGTGAGTTGAGCACAGGAGGTTTATGAATATTATTTGAAAACCCTATATTGCGTGTAAGTTTAAAAAGCAGGCAGATAAGCGAGAAAAACTCTTGCGAGTATAAAATGAATCTCGCAAGAGTTAGTATTTATAGAAGTTAATATTCTACGTACGGAATCATGCGCCCAGCAACAATAACGATTAACCAAATCGCGACTGATACAAAAGCAATCAGCTTGGCACGGAAGGGAGCATCCTCGCCATCTGCCAACTGCAGCAGTTCTTTATGCTCGCCGAACCAAAACCATAATGCATTAAATCCTGCAACGATAATCAATGCCATTTTCCACTGAAAAGCTATATTTGGAAAATAGCGGAAGGGATCTGCATGTATGAACATGATCCCTGTGATAAGATTAATAAGAAAACCGAAAATGGCTAATGGAATAAAATCCATGGCAGCTTTCATGTTAATGAAGCGTCCCCAACCCATCACTCTGAAATCAATGACGAGCAAAGAACCAAACATAAGAGTTAGGCCGATAAAATGTAGCGTTTCACACAAAGGAAATAACCAAAATACCTCGAGCATGGTCTTATGCAAAGAAGTAGATTCCAGCCAAGTAGCTATAGGTTGCCAGTTCATATCATCTTCTCCTTATTGCAGATATGCCATCAGACGGCCGGTGACCACACCAACCACCCAACTGCACAGACTAATTGCAGCCAGAGCTTTTTGTGTACTCTCTGGTTTATGCTCACGCACGGCATTCATAGTCAACTTCATCATGAGTCCGCCAATAATAATAGCCAGAATCTTTATCTGGAATGACCCTTGGAAGAAATAGACTTGTGCATTGCCCGCAAACAACATAAGACCAGAAATTAGATTAACGATGAAACCTACCCAACCCACTACAAAAAGTTTATCGAAGGCCAGGATTGATATTCCTCTTGCATAACCAAGCACACGAAAGTTAAGCGCGATAGCTACACCCATAACAGTGGCCATGCCGACAGCATGACTAGATAGTGTGATTGGATATCCCCATAATGATTCACGAATGAAAACACCAATAGCGCTTTCCTCGTACCAAAGCAAAAAGTTCATGAAATTTCTCTCTATTTTTATAGTTTCGCCTAACCAGGCAAGGTCAAATTAAACCAGCAGTGTGCAGGAATCAAGCAAGTAGTAGTGATTTAAGGAGAATTTGTTTTTCAGCCAATATTTTCTGATACTATATAAACTCACCAAGATAGAAGTCTGAGATTGAGTACAAGTTAATAACGAGGGTCGTACATTGAGGCCTTAACTCTCTCCTCAAAATCTGGCGGTAAAGGTTCTTGAGTGAGCCCTAGCTCCTGCGCACGTTTTCCAACTGCAATGGCAATTTGTTGAGAAACTTGACGGATACTATTTAGGGGTGGATATAAACACCCAAGTTCTAGCTGAGTAACTGAGACTTCATCAGCAAGAGCAGAGGCTGCCGTGATCAAAAGATCATCAGTCACCCTAGTTACTCCAGCTTGTAGAACGCCTAATCCCAAGCCTGGAAATATATAGGCATTATTACCTTGACCAGGTACTTTTACCTGACCATTTATGTTGACCACATTGAAGGGGCTACCACTGGCAAAGATTGCTCTGCCATCAGTGGCCTGATAAGCATCCTCTGCGGTGCATTCAGCTTTAGTAGTTGGGTTAGATAAAGCAAAAATAATCGGCTTCTCATTTATTTCACCCATAGCTTTTAGAATATTTTGAGAAAATGTACTACCACGACCAGTAGCCCCAATAAGGGCATCAGGTTTGAAGATACTAATTGCCTCTTCAAGGGACATAGCGGGCATATGCGCCGCAAAAGGTGCCGCATGAGAAGTTAGATTTTCACGATCTTTTGTAATAAGCCCCTTACTGTCCGTGCAACAAATTCGACTGAGGGCTTCCTCACGGCCAAGCCCTTCCAGCTGCATGGCAATAGCTAGTAGAGAGGCAATCCCTGTGGCAGCAGATCCAGCGCCAGCAAAGAGTACTCGCATCCCAGAAAGTTTCTGACCGGTGACTCTAGTAGCAGCTATCAAACCGGCCAGTGCTACCGATGCAGTCCCTTGAATATCATCATTGAAACAGAGTAGTTGATCCTGATAGCGCTGCAATAATCTAACTGCATTGTTAGTAGCAAAATCTTCAAATTGTAGCAATGCATTAGGAAAATGACTTTTTATAGCACTGATAAACTCCTCGATAAAACCATCATACTCACTACCTCGCACTCGCTTCTGGCGTCTTCCTTGATACAGAGGGTCGTTTAGAAAGCTCTCATTATCAGTTCCGACATCTAAAGTAATCGGCATGCAGTGCACAGGATCTATACCAGCACAAGCTGTATACAGAGACAGCTTACCAATGGGAATACCCATACCGCTGACACCAAGATCCCCTAAACCCAGAATACGTTCACCATCAGTGACCACAATAAGTCGAACATCTTTATCTATCCAGTTGGACATGAGCTCTGAAATACGACCACGATGTTCAAAGGAGATATAAAAACCAGTTGTTTCGCGAAACTGATAAGCATACTCTTGGCATGCTTGACCCACAGTTGGGGTGTAAACAACTGGCATCAGCTCTTCTATGTGATCGATAAGGATACGATAATAAAGACGTTCATTTCGTTTCATCATCGAAATCATGAAACGATATTTATCAATATCTTGTGGTTTTCGGCGAATACTATCGATTGCCCACTCTACTTGTTGATCAATTGTTGAAATATTAGGCGGCAAAAGACCATGTAGGCCATACCGTTCACGTTCTTCAAGCGTGAACGCTGTACCCTTATTCAGGCGTGGATTATTTATTAGAGCGAAGGCTTCACGTTGCATAACACAAAGAGTTTTGTCTTGATAATATATAAGTGCGGGGAATATAGTCTCTGCTCTACTAAGTGTAAAGGTCTGTCTGAAATTTCTTCGTTATTCTGATAAATTTGAAAGTTGTCAATTACCACACCCTAACGTACTTCTTCTAGATAACCGTCGCCAACTTTATTACTAACCCCTGATAAATTCTCTGAACTTGTGCAGTTGTCATAAACGGCAACTGCTCCTTCCCAGTAGGGAATACTCACTGGCATGAATTGATTTTCCACTTTAGCTTCAACACGCCAGCATTCAAACAAATTAGGAGACTGCGATAGAGAAGCTAAATTTACTGTGAGTTGCCAAGCAGTATCATATAGCTGACCTTGTGGACTTTCCCAAGATCGTAGGGGTTCAAGTATTACTTGTTGTGATTGGAGTGCGTAGACTTCACCATTGGGTAACACTAAGGTTCCGCTGCTTAAAGGATGAGGGTTACCCTCAGTGTCTCGTAACTGATAGTACATTAGCTCTCTACCATCCTTTAACTGTAATGCAAACCAGTCCCATCCTGTCTGTCCCTCCCCAAGAACAGAAGTACTCCACTCTCGGTCAAGCCAGCTATTGCCCTCTAAAAAAAAATTCTCATTCTTTAAGCTTAAGACCCCTTTAGTAGGCATTCGTGTGAGGCTGTAGTAATAAGAAGCATTACCTGATTCATAGTCTTTTCTACTCAACCCAGCCTCACCGTGAAGTACAGGAGGCTTACCCTGCTGGAGGACCAGAGAGAGGGAAAATTCCTCAGCGCTAGCATTGAGCTGCCACGCATTAGTCTCTGTCTCATTTTTTTTAATTGAATCTACGTGCCAATTTTCAATCCACAGAGATAAAGGCTCTGCTCGAGCTCCAGCAAGTCCGGGATTTTCTCGACTAAACCTCTCTGTGGAATAGTGGTTTTTACTCTCAACATCAGTTAGCGCAAGATGACCCATCCATAGCCGTTCCGTAAACCAAGCAGAATTAATTTGAGCTAAATTAGTATTCGAGGGCTTGAGCGCTTGTGTAAATAAGGTTAGTTGATAACCAAACTCGCGTCCTTCGTGAGTGCGTAAGTTCCCAGTAAAATACCACCACTCATTACGGAATCCTGGATGTAAGCCGTGATCTGCAGGAAAAATAAAATCACGTGGTAACTCTGCTCGTTTAAAATTGTTACTGTTAGCTTCTCCCAAAACCTGTGAAATACTAAGGGCTAGATCATCTGCAGAGTTGGTGTTGATATTGTCAACCTCTCTTCTTATACAACTGGTCAATAGTAAGCCAAGAACAAAAAAGCGTATGAGTATGTAGAGGTAGTACTTGATTACCATTCTTCCTGTCCCCTCAACGCCACTTGAGGTAACACTCTTGCAACTTTTCGTGCTGGCAGAACGCCTGCAAGCAAAGAAGCTGCAAGAGCAAGTAAAACTGCTTCAACAAGCACTCCCCCTGATAAAACACTCTCCATGCTCCAACCAAAGGCGCGTTTATTAATCACTTGGATAAGCACCTCACACATTACAAGCCCTAGCGGTAATGCTATCAGACCTGCGAATACTCCCATTATCCCAGCCTGTAGAAACAAAAGTCGAGCAACTCCACTACTCGTCATACCCGCAGCCCTTAGGATGGCATAATCACGCTGACGTTGAATTTGTAATGCCAGCATAGCCGAAAAAATACCAACACATGCTACGATAATTGCTAGCATTCGAAGGACTGTCGTAATCGCAAAAGTTCTATCAAAGATTGTTAGTGTTGCCTTGAAGATGGCACCATTAGGGATAACCTCTACTGGTAGTTGATCGTTTTTATAGCTTTCAGAGAGCCTATCAACTATTGAGACAATAGATGCCTGATTTGGGTTATGTAATGATAATGTCAGTCTTCCCGGTAGAAGCTCTGGCCAATAAGTTTGAAATGTATTCTTGTGAATAGCCAACACTGCTCGACCAGTGCTGTAATCTTTGAAAACCTTATTTATTTGCACCTGCAGAGGTCCTTGCGGAGTGTAGAGCATGAATCGCTTTCCTTGCTCCAACCTATAAAGTGCAGCCGAAGCTTCAGCGATGTCTACCTGAACTACTTCAGATATAGACTCATTACTGATATAGCTTTGATCGCTCTCATTATCTTCCCCATGGGAGGACTGTAAATATACTTGGCCAAGTGAGCTTTCTACTGTTAGCCGCCAAGCGGGAATAACCTGCTTTATTTCCAATTGTTTTTCTAATTCTCCTTGCATTTCTGCCGTAAAGCCTCCTCCGTCTAGGTTCCAAGTAAGCTGGATATCACCAGGTAAACTTTCATCCAACCAGGTGAGCACAGAATCTCGTAAACTCGCTACCATTAAACCAACACCAATAGTGACCGAAACTGAAACACTGAGAGCAGCGATTGCTAGAGCTGTCCTATCTAAGCCAGTTTCAATTCCCCTTAAAGCTAGGCGTAAGAAAGTGAGATCACGTACGAAACTTATTTTCAGCAGAAGACGAAGAACAACAGTTAGTAACGTCGGTACCCACATACATAGTCCAAAGATTAATAGGAACAGTGCTATAAATCCCCACAATAAACTTTGTAACCAAGAAGAAGAGCTCTTCAAAATAAATAAGCCCCCCAATAAAAGTAATAACCCCACTAGTAAGAACCCTGATACCTTGGTCCGCAAAGAATGAGTGACAGCTAGCTTATGCTGCAATGTAATGGGTAAGCTCTTTGCTGCCTGCAAGGCAGGTAGTAAGGTAGCAACTACACTGCTCCCTAGTCCCCAGAAAAATGCTTTCCACAATACCCATCCTGAGACGACATATTCACTGACAATGAGACGGAAATATAGATCATCAATAGTTCGAAGTACCAACTCAACTAGCCATGAACCTAGTATCACTCCAGCTGTGAGACCAATTAAAGTTGCCACGAAAGATAACAGCACTACCTCGATCAAAATATCTCTGGCTAGTTCTACCGGCGTAACTCCAAGAGCGCGTAGGGTGCCAAAATAAGGTCTTCTCTCCAGAACAGATAAAGAGACTGTGTTGTAAATAAGCAGTGCTGCCACTAATAGAGCCAGCAAACTCATAGCTGTTAGATTTGTTTGAAAAGCTTTTGTCATCTGCTCAAGTGCTGCCGTCCCTACATTAGCTTCACGCAAACTATAGTTTGCAGGTAACCACGCTGAGACTCTCTCTTGTTGTACTGACGTCAAAATCATATCAACGCTATCAATCCATCCCTGACGTTTCAGTAATGTTTGAGCAGTACCAATATCCACCATGATTATCTCTGCATTGGTTGGGAGCACACGAGCAATCTCTAGATTAACTTTTCCAATTTTCGTGGTTACTTGTAACAACTCGCCTTGGCTAAGACCCAGACGATTTGCCAACTTCGTAGAAATCAGCGCAACAGGTTCGTGTAAAAGACGAGTAGACAATGCAGCCAAACCAAGAGTAGAGCCCTCTAGTCCTGTCAATTCACGTTGGAGAGAACCCTCTGCCACTAAGTCCAGACCGAGCAAGGCAATGGATTCACCTGCTTCTGTTATGACTCTACCATTTAGTACTGGGGCACTTTTTCGCAAGCCAAGCTCTGTCCGTATTCTCGTGTAAAGAGTCTCTGCTACGCCCTCTGGTCCACCAATTATCTGGTGAGAGGTTTTACCGCTCGCGCTGTCCACCGATAATTTGAATGCTCTTCGGGCTGAATCGTTGGCTAGCTCAACGGAAACAACCATCATCACACCAATGGCAATGCCTAATATGGACAGCAATGTTTGCCCTATATGACGTTGGAAATAGCGAATAGACTGCCTAGCACGAAGAGGCAAGTTACCAACCGGCACTTTCTGTTCCAGCTTGAAGCTGTCCTTGTGACAAGATGAGTGTTCTATCAGCTGAATTAGCGACTTCTGAACTATGAGTGACTAACAACATGGTTCCACCTTCCTTTCTAATCTGTGTACAGAGCCATTGCAGCACTGTGCGTCCAGTACTTGCATCAAGATTACCAGTAGGTTCATCTGCAAGCACAAGAGAAGGCTTATGTATCATTGCACGAAGAATCGCCACTCTTTGCTGTTCTCCTCCACTGAGTGACTCTGGGTATGAATGGGCTTTATTTTCAAGTCCTACTGTACTGAGAGCTGTCTCAGCTTCCAGTAAAGCCTTAGTAGCTGACAATTGATTTAACTCTAAGCTTAGGGCAATATTTTCGATTACAGTTAGCCCAGCTAGCAAATTGAAAAACTGAAAAATAAACCCAATATGTTGGCGCCTAAAAAGTGTTAAGTTGGGTTCCTTAAGCGCAGTTAATTCCTGATGTGCAATTTCAATTGAACCAGCATCGGGCAAATCTATACCACTCAACAAGTTCAACAAAGTAGATTTTCCAGAGCCACTGCGCCCCAGCAAGGCAACAATCTCACCTTTTTGTAATGAAAAACTCAACTCGTGCAGTACTTTTTGGGTACCCTCGCCTTGCTTGAAGGTACGAGATAGGCCACTGACTTGGACCATAGAAGTTGAAACATTCATACTGTTGGCTCATAACACTGAAGGAGGAAATAATTTCTTCGTTCTGTTACGTTATGCCTAAGTTGACGGTTTATGAAAAAAGAAGATCCTGCGACATTTGAGCTTTATTACCAGCCAATAACAATCCCCGCTAGCTGTCCCAGCTCACTTACTTAACACCTTGCACGTAAAAATGTTCCAATATCTTTGAGTTCTACATCACATACCTGATGGGACATTGGATAGTTATGACAAGTAGGCTCTAAACCAAAATCTTCCATATAGCATCTAGTATTATGAGCCATAGCTGGCGGAAGTAACCTGTCTTCATCTCCATGGCAAAGCAAGATTGGTAATTTAGCATTCGCAGGATGAATTTCAATCACATCCGCAGTAGGGAACCAGGTAGACAGAGCAATGAGTCCCGCCAACGGTTTATCGTAGGTTAACGCAGCATGAATGGCTGTAGCACCCCCTTGGGAAAAGCCTGCAATAAAAATTTGTTCTGTTTTCATGCCGCGTTCTATTTCACGATCTATAAAACCTTGCACGAGAGCAACAGAGGCTAGCAATTGCTCGGCATTATAACTTCGCTCCTTTCCTGCCTCGGTGACATCAAACCATGCCGTCATCAAACGACCCTCATTCAAGGTGAATGGTTTTAGTGGCGCATGAGGAAATATATAGCGAATTTGCTTATCCTCTAGCCCAAGATTAGAAATAGCTGGGACGAAGTCATGCCCATCTGCCCCTAAACCGTGCAGCCAAATAACACTAGACTCAGGAGTACTGGCCGGATGAAGCTCTACACTAGGCAGTAAAGTTACCATTAAATTACTCTTTTTTTATCAACAATGGCTAAAGCATATGAGACAAATTGGGGTTTAGTCCAGTGAGAGTGTAATCTATTTTATTATTACAGTAATTTAGTCTTGGCTGATGCCTTCTTCAGGACTGATTTTGTGAGTGAAACTTACATAAAAGATATTTTTCTATCGTAACAGTGTTAACAAACCAACTTACAGTTGACCATTGACTAACACGAAATGAGTGAATATGAATCTCCCAGTTTGGGCTTGAAACTCATCGAAATAACAGTGATGCATACAAACATCATAATATTTTAGATCGATATTGAGTCTCTATAGGGTATTTCTTAAATTTTAAATTGATGGGTACAGAGGGTAACTATAGAAACGATCATGAGAAGTTACTTATATCAACCGCTTCATTTCAGCTTAACTCCATAAGATAAGTGTTTTATTAGTCTGCATAGAAATTGTACAGCCAAGCGGATGACCTTGCAGAACAATACCCTCATATCTTAATCTAGTTTCCTACTTAAGCGCTTGCACAGTGGCAGAGTTGAAAAGTGACTCTTAGAT
The DNA here is from genome assembly GCA_038125665.1 of Enterobacteriaceae bacterium. Classification (GTDB taxonomy): domain Bacteria; phylum Pseudomonadota; class Gammaproteobacteria; order Pseudomonadales; family Pseudohongiellaceae; genus CAILUG01. Next base: position 37,795 of record JAYPEI010000014.1, on the reverse strand, counting down.
AATAGGGCCAGGTTTTACAAAATCGGCCGTATCATAAGTGTCACTCTCCGTGGTTTCGACCAACCAGGCGTAAATTTGTGATGTACTTTCTGATGGAGTTCCTACCATGTCTTGGTTTCCAGCCCGTTGGCCTCCCACTATGCCAGATGCCCTACAGCTTTATTCCTTGGCGACCCCCAACGGCCAAAAGGTATCTATTTGTCTGGAAGAGATGGGGCTTACTTATGAAGCACATACCGTAAATATTCTGAATGGGGATCAAAACGACCAAGATTTTCGCCAGCTCAGTCCAAATGGAAAAATACCTGCCTTACTAGACCCCCATGGTCCTGAAGATCAACCTGTTCTACTAATGGAGAGTATAGTCATTCTCCGGTACCTTGCCGAGATGACGGGTCAGTTTTACCCTAGTACTTATCTCAGTAAGCTTGAAGCAGAACAATGGCTCACTTTTCAAACAGCACATGTTGGACCAATGTTTGGACAGTTTGGTCACTTCTATAAATTTGCTGTAGGCAAAACCCCAGACACCTATGCAAAGGATCGTTACAGGCAGGAAACACGTCGCTTATTAGGTGTGCTAAATCAGAGATTACTCAAGTCCGAATTCATTCTGCGAGACTACAGTATTGTAGATATGGCACTAGTACCTTGGGTAGACTGCCTAATCGATTACTACCAAGCCTACGAATATTTGGAATTTGATGAATTCCAGTCTGTGAAAAATTGGCATCAACGAGTGACACAACGACCCGCCTATATCGCCGGCAGGACAGTGTGTTCAATTTAAAGACAAAAGATATTACTCAAGAAGAAGAGTTTTCACACTGCGCGAAGACATCAACAAGGTGATATTAACTTGTTATGTCTTATCAGGGAAAGCATCTCCCAAAAACGCTGCTTAACAAAAGAAAAGTCTGTAGAGAAGAGTTATTGCATAAGTTTAGTAATTAAATCAGCAGTCTCTTGATGTAAATCGCCTCCAGAGCCCCGACCAAACAAACCTGCTTTACCCAAAGCAGCATCGAGGGCCGTGTTTCCTTGTAAATCCTTGATATTAAGATCCGCACCATATGTTACTAATAGCTCAACCATGTCATTCCAACCATTAGTAGCAGCTCCAAAAATAGCAGTTTGTCCAACTTCAGTTTGATAGTTTACATCGGCACCGGCCTCCAGTAAGGCTTGTACTACCGCCAAGGCTTGCTCCTCTGTACGAAATCGACCACGTGTATCAATTGGGCTGGCACGATAACCGGCAGCAACGATTAAAGGTGTGACCTCGTTTTCCTGGGGAAGATCGACAAGGGCACCTGCTTTAAGCAGGAATTCTACCATCGGTAGATCTCCGCCTCTTGAGGCTCGGAAAAGAGGCGTTGCTCCAGTTCGCAGTAAACCATCGGCTCCACGATCCGGCCCTAGAGCTCTGTAAGGAGGAAAAAGTTTTAGCTGTAAGTTAACGTTAGCACCTTTGCTCACTAAGAGCTCTGCAACTTCCATCGGCTTAGTCAAATCCGAAGATAAATGGTCAGGGCGTCCACCATGAGGTAATGTATTGTAGTCCACCACTGTATAGAGTGGATTTCTACCAAAGTAATCCCACTTGTTAACATCAGCACCAGCTTCGATTAATGCAACCATGGAATCCCACTTGGCATTTAACCCGGCAAATACAAGAGGGGTGACATTTTGGGGGTCTGCAAGGTTAGGGTCTGCACCAGCTGCCATTAAGCTACGCACGCAATCTGCACACCCTTCTCTTGCGGCATACATCAACGCACTCATGCCGCCAGGTGGCAAAATTTTCATACGAGGTTCAGCGGTAACCTGACGCTCCCAATTATTCCTAGTAGACAGGACATCGACTTCTGCGCCTGCTGACAACAACAACTCCACCATCTGCTTTTGTCGCTGTGCTGCCGCCCACATTAGGGCAGTCTGTCCACGCCATTCTTCGATTGCATTTACATTTGCACCGCCTTCAAGCAATATTTTGGCGGCCTGTGTATTCGAGGTACGAGCAACTACCATCAGGGGAGTTTGTCCGTCTTGACCACGTTCATTGGGATCAGCTCCAGCCTCTAATAAGAGTTCTATAATGCGAGCGTTAGCCAAAATGGAAGCTTGTGCTAGAGGAGTAGAACCAAAATCGTTACTAACACTTACATCCGCACCATGTTCTAGTAACCAGTCAACAAGCTCCACATCCTGATGGTAAACCGCCCAGTGTAGTGCAGAGGTTCCATCCACTTGAACCTTATTCACTGGTAACGCTTCATTCAGCATAGCCTTCGCAGCTAAAATTTCACCCGCCTGAAGTGCACCGAGAAAATCTTCTACAGCAGAAGCATTCAGTGATTTTGCACCGAAGGCAATACATAGTAGGAAATTGGCACATAGAGTTTTTAGTTTCATCAAAGCGTCTCTATTATAACTAATTTCGGGCCAATAATTATTATCTAAAAACACTAGACATCAGCGATTAGCCCTGTTGCGTCACCTGTTTCTTGAGGTGTTATATCCAGCCTATCAAGCAGAGTCATCATGAGATTAGCGACTGGTGTGCGTTCAGCTGTCATGATGTGTTGCCCGCCCTTTATCCTACCTCCGGCCTTACCAATAATGGCAGTTGGTAGTGGATAGTGATCATGAGCATTAGAATTACTCATATTTGATCCATACAAAAGCATAGCGTTATCCAGCATGGTACCGTTATCACCATCTGGTAGACTTGCCATTTTATCTACAAAACGAGCGAACATACGCGTGTGGTACTCCTGAATAATTCGTAAACGTGACATTTTCGCTTCATTGTTCTGATGATGTGACAGGGGGTGGAAGGCATCAGATACGCCAACATGGTTGTAAGTTTGGTTAGAAACTTCTGCAGCGAACATCATGTTAGCTATCCTCGTAACATTACCCTGGAATGCCAGCAAGATGAGATCCATCAATAACTTTAAGTGTTGATCAAAATTAGCTGGGATCCCTTGTGGTGCCTCTGGCACTTCAAGATTTCCCAAATCATGTTCAGCGGCTTTTTGAACGCGACGTTCAATTTCGCGTACGCTCTCAAGATAGTCATTGAGGACATTGCGATCACTGCCACTTAATGTTTTATTTAAAGCGCCAGCCTCTGTTATCATCAAATCAAGAATACTTGCTGTTTGAGTAGATAGTTTTTGTCGCTCTAGCTCGGTATCACCCACCCCAAAGAGTTGCTGAAATAACTTTCTTGGATTGTTTTCCATCGGTAGTGGTGTAGTTGGAGTACGGAAAGAGATCGTTCCTGCGTAGCTACAACCGTATGCACGGTCACATGAACCAGCGGCACCACTAGTCTCAGTGGCCACCTCAATAGACGGTAAGGGAGTATCCTGACCTATGGCTAAGGCAGCCATCTGATCAATAGTCATACCACCATAAGGCTCGTGACTCACGCGTGGTGCCGCACCAGTTAACCAGGTACCAGGAGTAATGGCATGCACGGGGCCATAGGCTCGCTTATTTTCTAGATTTGAAATGATGGTCATGTGCTGTTTATAAGCTTCAAGAGGTGCGAGCAAAGATTTTAAATCGAAATTATTGCCTATTTTATCTGGTGTCCAGTGGCTCATTACTGCCCCGTGAGGAAAATAAAAAAACCCTAGTTTTGGAGGCGTGACTGCTGCCGTCTGCGCAAGTGCGGTCCCTGCTGGAATCATTGCATCAAGTAACGGTAAAGAAACAGTGGCTAGAGTACTTCTCAGGACTGTTCGTCGAGCCAAGTGTTTTTTGGTTATAAACATAGTAACGCTCTCTTAAAAAAAGCTTTTCTCAAGTAACTAATCGATAGACCCTATCTGCAGTTTTTCATCTGTCATTGTCATCAAACGGAACTGATCACTATTAATGACACCTCTTATCAGCGCAACAAAAGTGTAGTTCTCTGTCTCTGCCTGCCGCACAATAGCTCTAACTGCTGGCATATCTTGTGCCTCAACGCTACGTCCCAGAGCATAAGTCATTAGCTTCTCTGTGATAACAATTGGGAACTGATCTTTGCGTTCAATAAGTGCTTTACGTAAGTCATTCACTCCATCTAATGGTCGTCCATCAGCGAGTTTTCCACTGGCGTCAATGAGAACGTTACCAGCATCCGAATCTCGGAGACGGAATTTGCCAATCGAATTGAAATTTTCTAACGCCAGACCGAGAGGATCCATAATGTCATGACATCCTGCACAAGCTGGATTGTCACGGTGACGCTCGAGTCTTTCTCTTACTGTTTCTGCAACCATTTGTCCTTCTTTAGTTTCAGGAAAGCCAGGCACATCTCTAGGTGGGTCAGCAGGTGGAACTCCCATGAAGTTCTCCATCAGGTAAGCCCCACGAATCACCGGAGTGGTTCTGTTGGCATAAGAAGTTACCATCTGAATCCCCCCTTTACCCAAAAGACCAAAACGCTCTTCCTGAGCTAATTTTACTTGCCGGAATTGATCGCCCTTCACATCTGTAATGTCATAGTGTAGAGCAAGATCTTCATTAAGATAGGTGGTATTGGAGACTAAGAGCTCACTGACAGGCCTGTTATCTTTTAATAGATTCAAGGCAAAAAGTTTTATTTCTTCTTTGAATGCATCCATTAGCGAAGGCGTGTAGTCAGGGAAGATTTCGGGATCAGGATCTACACTTTCTAAGTCGCGAAGACGTAACCATTGGAAAAAGAAATTCTCAACCAAAGCTATTGCTCTATGGTCAGCCAACATACGTTTGATCTGCGCATCGAGAACTTCAGGCTTACTAAGCTCCCCCTTGGTTCCTAAATCAAGTAATTCTTTATCAGGGATAGAGCTCCAAAGAAAAAATGACAGTCGTGAAGCCATCTCAATATCACTAATTGGGACAATATCCCCCGGAGAAATATCACCTTGAGGTAGAGTGGTACGAAAAAGAAATTTAGGACTAGTCAGGATAGCAATTAATCCATTCTTAATACCAGAGTCGAAACCGCCGTCTCTACGACCTTGTTCAAAGAAAGTCATAGGATCTTGCAAGTCCTCTTCTGTAATCGGGCGACGAAAGGCACCCTTAGCTAATTGGGCAAGTATTTGTCTTGCGCAAGCTGTTTCTTCAGTAATGTCCATAGGTTCACAAATCATCACCTTGCGTCGAGAATCAGTTGCGATATGACCATTTGACTTCAATGGACCTTTAATAACTACTCGTCGCATTTGTGCAATTCTATCCATGCCTCTATTGGGACCAAGACTTCCAAGGAACTCATCAGATTCAGCAAAGCTTCTAGCTACAAACCCTACACCTATCTTATGAATACCAGAGCTAACTTGCAGTGGGATATCAGCAAAACGCGCATTTATCTCTGCAACTGCAGGAGCCTGAATCTGATCTAAAGACTTTAGATCTTCACCGCCGCCAATACTTTTTCTAAAAATTAGTTTTCCATCGAGAGTAACAATCACCTCATGGGCATACTCCATACCCAAGGTATATCCTGCACCAGCCATCGCTGGAATAGTTAATGTGTAATCTCCATCAACTGGAAATTGATGCTCAATTAACGCACCACCTCTTGTCCCTAAGGGCAAACCATCGACATGAGCTCCCTGATAAGAGCCATCTACCGCGTAAACTGTTTCCTCATTTCTGGGAGAGTGCGACCCAACAGTGAGCTCGGCAACCAAGCGTGCAGAACTAATATATTGATCGATAAATGTTGGTGACACTTTCAATACTGCAGCAACGTTATCAAACCCATCTGAATTATCATCTTTTGGCAATGCTAGCTCAGCAGAAATCCTTACCCCCGTGAGATCTTTAACAGCATTAACATACTCATTACGATTTAATCTATGTAACCCAACTCGGCCGGGATCTGGATGCTCAGCTGCATAACTATCCAAGGTATTTTCAATTGCAGAAACCAAATCCCAACGTTCTTGTAGTGTGGGGTAATTCTGATTAGGGGGAGGCATCACGGCCCCACGTAATTTTTTCAGCACCATCTCGAAGGTTTCTGGATGTTTTACGATATCCTCCGGAGTCATCAAAGTTAAATCTAAACCACCAGAATAGTCTTCGAAGTTGTGACAGCCAGTACAGTAAGTTTCAAGTGTAGACCAATGTTGCCGCATTGTGACTAATGCAGAGTCATAGTTTTTCACCTGAGCAACAGTCAATGGGGCTTTCAAAGTTACAGCAAGAGCAAGTACACTGACCGTAATAGCTTGATGTAATAGTTTGTTGGTGGCAACTTTCATTAATCTTCCCATACTTCAATAACTTTAAAACTTTACCTAGCTCAGAATACACGTGTTGTCGAGGTTTGCGTCTCAGAAGACAAAACAATCCACTTATCCTCTTGGCTCATGGCTAAATGATGTTTCTTACGGCTCGCCCTGGGACATGTAACCAGGTGCTCCTGTATAACAGCAATAGAAAAAGTTCCGGAGGACCCCATCTGTCTTCAAAATCTGCCATTGGTCTTGATGCGATGAACTCATCCAAACTCTTGCCATTTTGAAATGCCCAAGAGACACCTTCATAAGCTTTTTCTAACAATGTGGCTTGTTCTTCTAAGGCATCTCTTTGCTGAACACCTCCTACAGCTGGAACAATCTTAGTCGCAGAGGTGCAACGTGCCAGTAAGTCTGCTGTACATTTTTGTGCACCGACAATCCAGCCACCAGTTACATAGTCCATTTCAATATATGACTTAACGTCTAACATCGCTCCAGTGACCAAGATGTTTGCTTTTTTAAAATGAACAAAAATATCTCCATCACTGTTGGCCTGTGAAATAAAACCATAATCGATTCCCTCACGACCTAGCCCAATTTCAGGAACTACGCCAGCAAGATGGCCCTGTTTGTAAAAGGTTTGATTCGCCTGAGTCGCTTTAGGCATAGGTGTGTAACGGGTATCTTGCCAATCTGAATAGAAATCTGCGCCCTGCCATAGCCGTGTATTTTCGTGGGCGAAAATTTTTACTCCTTTTGGCCCGAGCAAGTAGTTCAAGCCACAGTATTCCGGACGCCAACTTAGATTAAAAAGTGCTTTAATTGGCTTTGAGTTAGTAAGCTCGTTAATTGTTGCCAACAGCTTCTCAGATGAAGCATTATTTCCACCACCTGCCACTACGACTGCATCAGTATCTTCAGCTACAACAACATTGGTACCCCCACCTCGAATTAGGCTAACTCCCGGAGCAAGGGTATCAACACTAAGCTCCCCTGAATCGCTGGGGGCGGCAAGGATGGGCTGAACCTGAAGGCTCAAATAGGGACTAAGCGATAAGCCGCCCAGTAAAGATCTTCTACTTGTGAGTTTCATCTCAGGCTCATTCAATTTATAGAAGGACTATTATCCCTTGTTTTACTCTTTAAATTGCGCAAATTTTGCGTAGCCTGAGCATTTTATCGCATCAATCGTTAAAAGTTTGACTAAAATTAGGAAGTTTTAAATCTTTTTCTTCCAAATACATCTCGTAAATTGTCTCAGAGCAAGAGTATTCCATGATAGGAGTATCTGGTGACCAACGAAGGTGCCCCGTTACTTTAACAGGTTGTCTGTAAAGCCTAGGGTCCGTTAAGGTCATTTCATTAACCAGAGTTTTCATCATATTACCTTGACGATCTGGAAGCTGTTGTACCGAAATTCGCTCTTCCACTGTGGCGGTGTCCGTATTTGGTAACCTACGCATATATGGATATTCCCGGAGGTGGGAGGTGATCACTACTAATACATCACCCTCCCAATGCCCTACTGAGTAACCCATACCTGTCGATAAGATTGGATCCGGACGTGGATACCCCTCCATATAGATTTTTCTGTATTGAAAATAACCCTCCCAGAACATCGTGATAAAGCGTTCATTCTGCTGAATTTCAACTGGGAATGGGGCGCCCCAGATTGAACGAGGCAACCCTGGGACTACACAAAATCCACCTGGGTCATCATCAACATTAAATTGTTGGACATAATTATCAAATGCCTGCTGACCAAAATCATTGAATGGAGTCTCACGCGGCTCTTGACCAGGGCCTCCAGCGGGAAACCATAAGCCATTCAGATCTACTTGAGCCTGAGCAGTAGCCCCGAATAATCCTGCACTTACCATGACGATAGGAAAAAGAAATGAGGACAACGCCGATTGTATGCCCCTTTTTTTTATCAGAATCATGCCAACTATCCCCTTTTGAAACTATAAATCTACTGGTTATCTAGAACTCTGTACCATCTGCAAGCTTCCAAGCTTGAATATAGCCGCCGTCATCGCCATTGCGCATTGGGGCAATAAAAATAGTTACTGTTTCACCAGCATTCATCATGCCAGGCCTCCATCCACGGCGAAACACATTATTGCGACTATGCCCCTCGAATTGTACTTGTTTAGTATTACCATTAGCGTTTTCATACTCTAGCACTAAGTCAATGTGTGGATTCGAAATATCCAGATGCTTAATTTTCCCAGTGACAGGCACACGTTGTGTAAAATCGAACTGAGCAGCACTATGATGCCCAAAGACAGTAGTAGCACTTAAACCAAATACTGTGAGTAAAAAGTATTTAACAGTCCGCATTGATACGCTCATCAAAATCTCTCCAATCAAAGATTTCATAATTAATTTTATAACACCCATTTTAGAGAATGTAGCATAAGGATTAGCGGAATCCCTAATGCGAATTTAATGCACATTCAACTCTTACAAAAGAATTAATTTCTCTGATAATTGAAGTTGACTCTTGCTTCTTCACCTCGCATATTCATAGTAGAAAATTTTTCATTAATCAGTAAAAGACATTAATCTTAACTCTTTAGTTCACGGTTAATTATCACTTAACGACTTACTGACAATTTATTAAGACACTCAAGGGGACATTCATGTTTTCAATACAGTTTGCTGGATCAACACTCAAAAGTAAGAGTCATTTAGTTTTAGCTATGGTTTTAAGTGCTAGCGGCTTAAATTCATCACTAGCTAATGCAGAAACAGACATCTCGGGAGTATGGCAAGCCATTGCCTCAGATCAAGGCAGCGGTCGAAATGTGGCAGCCGTACCTCTCACAGAGGAGGCAAAAGCTCTAATCGCTGAGGCGCAAGCTCCCTACCCAAACATGGTAGAACAAGGTGCCTGGTGTGTTCCTCCCGGTATGCCTAGTAGTATGACATCGATGGTTAGCTACCCGATCGAAATTGAACAGTCACCAGGACGCATTACAATGCTTGTTGAACTTGAAAGTCAGTATCGCCGAATCTGGATGGATGGAAGGGACCACCCATTGGATAACTACTTACCAACTCGTATGGGACATAGTATTGGGCATTGGGAAGAGGACACATTGGTTGTTGAAACTCGCATGCTTTTGGAAGATTTTTTTGGGCGCATACCGCGCACAGAGAACACGGTGATCACCGAGAGAATTTCATTAATGTCTCGAACTGAAATGACCGCCACTCCCTCTGCGTTTATCAATAATGCCACAATAGATGATCAAATTTTAAGTGTGAATATTACAGTGACTGATGAAACCTTGTTCGCCACTCCTTATGAAATCACTGTGTATTATCAGCATATAGCCGACTATGACATGCTGGAATACGATTGCGTACAACAGCTATGGCGAGATGCACTGGAGGCAGCAAACTGATAGTCGTCACCTAGTAGCTATTAGAGTTTATTATTTGTATAGCACACTGACCAAAACTTTGTGGAAGAGGGCTCCAAGGGTTGTCCTTCAATATAACTACTGGGAACAAATTACCAAGAACAGTTTTTGGCAATCCAGCGGTCCAGACTGCTTTACATTTTTATCGAAGGAGACAAACCTTATAGTGGGGGTAATAGTGATAAAATGATATTTGAAAGTGTGACACGTAAGAGAGGCTGGGGATGAAAACCAGCCTCTTTACAGATAGACGATTAAGGTTTTCGAACTACGAACAAGAACTGATCGGTAGCTCTCTCAAGAGAAGGATCGCGCACATTTAAACTGTGATCATCTGAGGGGTTGTTTAGTAAGTCGGAAAGTTCCACAACTTCAAAACCGGCATTTTCAATCAGCATTCTCGCAGTGCTAGCAGGTAAGCGGTGCAGATCCTGATTAGCAGCGCCCTCATCACCTTCATGATCGATGATCACGGCATGTCCACCAGACTTAAGAACGCGAAAAATCTCATTAACGAAGGCTTGGCCTCCTTCTTCTCCACGAAAATTATATGCATCATGCAGGTTTAAGGCAGTAATAGCTCCGTCTGCAACACCATCTCCAATACCCTCCATACCTGTAAAGACTGGTTCTATGTTGCCCAGTTCAGCAGCAAGTTCTTTCTGCATCTGGCCGTCATTATTTTGAAGTGCACGTTCACCAAATTGTGCCAGGACCGTACCATCAGCACCAACCAAGGCCGAGATCACGCGAGTGAAATACCCACCACCAGCGGCTACATCTACTACCGTCCAACCCTGCTGAACGCCTAATAACTCCATAGTTTCTAATGGCTTACGGGCATCATCGCGTGCCTTATCAGCCTCAGGTCGAGCTTGCATGAGTGAATCAATATTGGTAGACATCTCTGGTATGCTGGTTTCAGGTGCGCCCATATCCATGCTCGATATTTCTGGCTCTGAGGTCATAGATGGCTCAGCAGCGTCCTGAGAACAGCTTGCTACCAGTATGGCAGTAGCCAGCACGGAGCCCATAACTGCTGTTTTTTTGACTAATTCTGGTATCGGTTTTGCTTTTTTCATTTGCATCTCTCTTAAACGTGAATCCACTTGTTTACGCTAAACCAGCTAGCGTCCAGAATCAATAGGCTTTCACGGCAGTCCCAATAGCTGCACAATCAATGAAGAAGTTATTACTCTTCTCAGCTTGCCAAGTGCTCAAAATTTACTTAACTTTCCATGTGCATATAAAACAATAATAACGAATTAGCTTTAACCCCTACATTCACTCACTTAAAAAAAGAAGCAAGACCTATGGAACAGACTCAAAATTCAAATCAACGAAATGTAGACGTAGTTGAAGTCATCGACTCAGCATCTTTCTTTCCTATTCCATTTTTGATCTCCATCATGATGATTATCATCATGCTTACTGACGGTTTTGATCTGTTCACAATGGGTTACGTTGGTCCACATCTACTAGAAGACTGGGGTATTACTCGTTCTGAATTGGGTCCAGTAAATAGCGCTGGATTAATAGGCATGGCTATTGGTTCGGTGGCTTTAGGCTGGCTTGGCGACCGCGTCGGCAGAAAAAAAGCTTATATCTCATGCCTGGCCCTGCTCTTTCTCGGCTCGATACTTTGTTATTTTGCAGGAGATATTCAAGAGCTCACCATTTGGCGTTTAGTCACCGGTTTCGGCCTGGGCGGTGTCACACCGCTGGCAACCACCTTAATTTCTGAGTGGACAAGTAAGAGTGTGCGCAGTGTCGTTGTTGCATGTGTGATAGTCTCTGTTCCCTTGGGGGGTACTGTTGCTGGTATCGTCGAACAACAAATTATTCCAATTTATGGCTGGCGTTCCATGTTCATGGTTGGTGCGATTGTCCCACTTGTTCTCTTTGTTCTCTTCGCTTATTTACTCCCTGAATCCCCCAAGTACATGGCAAAGCATGCAGATCAACATCCTAAGCTAGCCAAGCAATTAAATCGGTTATTGGGTGAAGATCGCTTTGATGGTACAGAAAATTTTATCGTTACCGAAGCTGGGAAACAAAGTAGTAATTGGTTTTCTACTATATGGAACAGTGATTTCCGCTACCGTACTACCCTCATCTGGATAGCTTTTGCTTGCAATAGCTTCGTTCTCTACATTTTCACCAACTACCTGAGAGTGTTACTAGAAGCAGCCGGTCAAAGCTCTGAGATCGGATCACAAGGCCTTTCACTTTTTAGCCTAGGTGCCGCTTTTGGTTCTATTGGTGGCGCGTTCATGATTGGCTGGTTTGGCTCGAAATATGTTGGTTCTGCTCTTGCCTTCATGGGGGTTGTGGCCACTGGCGCTATAGGTGCACTGCTCGTTGCCGATGGTACAAGCTCCGGTCAAATTCTTGGCCTGTGCCTACTGGCAGGTGCCGCAGTGAATGGCATGCAAGCTTTTATGTACGCTGTAAGCGCTCATTCCTACCCGACAGAGGTTCGCGGGTCTGCTGTAGGTATGGCTCAAACATTCTCCCGCGTTGGTGCTGTACTGAGCCCAAGTGCCGCATCAATTTACTTTGCAATGGATCCACTACCGCCTGCAAGTAATTTCTTTATGTTTGTAGCGATTGCGATGATGCTGACAGTCATTTCTTTTTACCTTATTCCAAGTCACATTCCACGTAACTCAAAAACAGTCTAAACTGGGATTTGGGTAGAGACGATCATATGAAAATAGACAATACTACAACTAGTAAAGTAGCCTTCATAATCTGTTTACTGTGCCAAGTTTCTCTCTTTTCAGCTTGCTCTAACACGTCAGAAATCGCAGAAGGGAATGGGGTATCTTCGAGAGAATGTCGTGGCGTCTCTACTATAGGTAGTAAGATGAAACGCTCTGTCTGCAAAACTGCTGAGGAATGGGCCAAGATTGACGAGGAAGCTGCGAAGGAAAGTGAAATTCAAAATGAATTCTTTCGCCGTGTTAGAGAGAGTGCTGGTCTCAGCGGTGGCGGTACTCCCTCGACTCCAAGCTCTGGCCCTGGTCTGTAGAGAAAAAATTAATTTTCTAATCTTGCTCCACTACAGCCTTTACCCTGGAATGTTGCTCCAGAGTCATGTTTGCTTCTCCGCTCAATTTTTTGAACCAACGACTGAATCGTTCCTGGCCATCATCGAGTAAAGTATAGAATACCGGTACTATAAATAATGATACAGCTGTAGAAATAATTAGACCTCCAAGAACTGCAACTCCCATAGGCTGCCTAAAACTTGGATCCCCTGCCCACCCCATAGCGACTGGTAACATGCCTGCACTCATTGCAATAGACGTCATAACTATAGGACGCGCTCTTTTACTACAAGAATCTAGTATAGCCTCTATCCTACTCATACCATGATCTCGCTGGGCCATAATCGCATACTCTACCAAAAGAATAGAGTTCTTGGTGACAATACCCATTAACATCAACAACCCAATCAGAGAGTTTATAGCCAGGCCATAACCACCAATCAGCAAAGCAAGAATAGCACCAGCTGCTGACGGAGGAAGCGCAGAAAGAATAGTCAATGGTTGAATAAACTTATGAAATAACAAGACGAGTACTGCATATATTGCAAATACACCAATAATCATAGCTGTAAAGAATCTACTAAAAATATCTTGAATAAACTTTGAATCACCTGTTCGTAAAGACTCAACTCCCTGGGGAAGATTGCGCATAGTTGTTGAATTCTCAACTTGTCGCAAGATGTCACCCAAGGGTAGACCATTAAGATTTGCGCTAAGTGTAATATCCCTTCGACGACTTACACGAGTGATCTGTGAAGGACCAGAACTTAACGAAATATCCGCGACATTAACCAATGGGACTGGTCCCTTGGCACCAAGAACAGTCAATTGACGAATACGATCGATATCCGTTCTGGATGCATCGTCTAGTCTGACACGAATAGGCAACTGGCGATTATCAAGGTTGAACTTTGCAAGGCCAGTTGCTATGTCACCCGATGTGGCGATACGTGTAACTGCAGACAATTGATCTGTGGTAACTCCTAACTCTGCCGCTCGCTGCGCATCCATCTTGATAAGAATTTCAGGTTTGCGTAGAGATGCGGAGGAATTTACAGAACCCAATCCATCGATGCTTCGTAATTCACGCTCAACTGCTAAAGCGGCGTTGTTTAAAGCTACAGAATCATCGCCCACTAGAGTCAACTGAAAACGATCACCTCCGGCTCCTTGAAATTCTATGCGTGCTCCAGGAATGATTTTCAGAGCATCACCGGCTTCACGTTCAAAAACTTGCTGTACGTCTGGTTTACCACTTGGGTTATTCAATTGGATGGTAAGCGTTGCCTTATTAACCGCGCCCACTGTGCTGCTGCTACGAATTCCGTCCCCGGAAGTACCTGCTCCTATAGTAGTATAGACACTAGTAACCTCAGGGAAATTCATTAGAAGTAGACGCGCTCTTTCAGCAATTGTATAAGTTTCTTCGAGACGTGCCCCTGGAGGGAGTTCTACACTAAGTTGAGTAAAACCATTGTTACCTGCTGGAGCAAAACCTGTAGGAAGAAAACGAGCAAGCGACAATAATCCAATCATAGTAATGGAAGACACCAACACCACCAATCCGCGGTGGTGAAGACACCAACGAATCTTGGTGAGATACCAGTCGAGCGCTTTTGAATTATGCTCTACTATCTCATGAGGCTTTAGCATATACGCTGCCATCATAGGTGTGAGTAGGCGAGCTACCAGCAAAGAAAAAAGCACCGCTATAGCCACTGTAAAACCAAATGGTCTAAAAAACTCTCCTGCAATCGATCCCATAAATGCTACTGGAATGAATACTGCACAAATTGTTAAAGTAGTTGCGACAACTGCTAGGCCGATTTCAATGGCAGCATCCATGGCAGCCTCCTTCGGATTTTTGCCCATGCGTAAGTGTCGTACGATGTTCTCGACTTCTACGATGGCATCGTCAACTAAAATACCCACTACCAAAGTCAGCGCCACCAACGTCAGAATATTTAAGGTGTAACCTAATTCATAGATTAGCCAAAACGTTGGAATTATGGACAAGGGTAAGGCCGCGGCAGAAATAAGAGTAGCACGCCAATCACGCAGAAACACCCAGACCACAATAACCGCTAATATTGCTCCTTCAATGAGCATTTCCATAGAAGCATCGTAGGACTCCTGAATGTATTCCACTGTAGAGCTAGCTTCTTCAAACTTAATATCAGGATATTTGACTTTCAGTTCCTCAACTTTGGCTCTTGCCTCTTTAGCAACACCCAATGCACTAGCCCCAAAACTTCGGACAATCTGGAATCCGACAACTGGCTTACCATCTAGAAGTGCAAGGGTACGCTGCTCGCTGGGCTGATCTTTAACATCTGCTAACTCATCAAGACGGACATAACGTCCATCGGGGAGTAAGATGGGTAGCTCTCGTAACTCTTGCACAGAGTTAATCAATCCAGAAGCACGAACCGTTTGTTCTAACCCGCCGAGGCGAGCTTCACCGCCGGGAAATTCGGCTTGAATACGGCGTAGTTGACGGGATACATCAGTTGCTGTTGCATTTAATGCATCAAGACGATCTGGATTCAAATCGACTCGGATCTCACGATTTACTCCGCCTACGCGAGAGAAGCGACCAACTCCTGCAATGGCTGTGAGCTCGCGCTGTAATTCAAGGTCAACGAACCATGAAAGCTCTGTTTCTGTCATCCGATCAGAACTTACACTCCAAGTGACAACAGGCAAGCCTGAGGTGGTTGTTCTAGAAACGATGGGTTCATTAGCATCTTGGGGAAGATCTGAACGAATACTAGACATAGCATCACGGACTTCATCGGTAGTTTTGTTCATGTCCGTACCGAAGACAAACTGAATAATCGAAGTAGATACACCTTCATTTACTGTAGAACGTAACTCCTCTATTCCTGCAATACTAACTATGGCGTCTTCTACTTTACGAGTAACTTCAGACTCCATTTGTGAAGGAGCTACACCAGGATATGTCACAGTCACCACCACTGCTGGGAATTCGATATCTGGACGATCAAGTACTCCTAATCTTGGAAAACTAAACAGACCCGCCACGGTTAATGCAATAAACATCATAATGACAGGAACGGGGTTGCGAACTGACCACGTCACAAAATTCATGCTACTTAACTCCTACTGTATTCACGATGTCTCCATCTCGAAGAAAACCTGTCCCAGTGATTACAACAGTATCGCCTGTTGAAATTCCAGCATGGACTTCAATCTGATTATCCTGAATAACTCCTGTCTCTATCATTTGTCTTCTAACACTGTTATCAGGTTGTACGACAAAGACATACTGATACCCATCGCTACTTACCATGGCAGTCAGAGGCACCATCAAAGCTTTAACTTCAGCCAATGCGACAGATCCGCGGGCGAACATCCCAGGGCGCAAAGCATCATCGCTGGCAACATCCACATACACTGTCCCTGTATGGTTTTGCATATTGACTGTGGGTGAGACAATTCGAACTACTCCTATATGCTCACGCCCATCATTACTAAAAATTTTTACAGTCATTCCTGCTTTTACTTTAGCTAACTCAGCTTCAGGTACTTCACCTCGCCATTCAACACGACCCTGTCTAAGTAAACGCAGCTGTTCTTGTCCAGCCTGGGCAATCTGCCCTACCGAGACACTACGGCTTGTAATGATGCCAGCATCGGGCGCTGTCACCTCTGCATAAGACATTCTCACCCTTGCTGCCTCAAGATCGGCTTCGGCTGCCTGTAGTCTGCCCGCCGCACCTATAGCTTCAGCTTCAAGCCTCTCTAAGTCCGCCGGGGAGAGTAGTTCTCGTTCTGCAACACTTTTTCCTCGAGTTAGGCTTGCATTTGCGTTCTTATACTCGGCTTCTCGCTGCATAAGCGCAGCTTGTCGTGCTTTGAGTTCAGTTGATAAGATACTAGTAGATAAAAGAATCAAGGGCTCACCCTTTTCAACGTTGCTGCCAACATCCACAAGTATTTCATCTATACGAGAGCCGCCTACCTCAGCGGCGATAATAACTTCTTGCCATGCATAGACTAATCCCGTAAGTCCAAGGTACCGTGTGAAATCTTGTGGCTCAACTATGGCTACGTTGACAGTAAGGGCAGCATCAGGGTTTAGCTCAGTTGCTAATGCTGGCTGAGCCAGTACCTTTGTAGGCGAAAGCTCTACAAACATTCCTACCAGAACAATAAAGCTAACGATGGTCGATTTAAAACCAATTTGAAAAGCTTTGTGAAGCATGGGAGCTCCTTAAAAAATGACTGACGGGTCATTCTAGCAGAATTCAATATTTTTAATAGTATAAGGTACCGTTATACTTAAGATAGATGATGCTTACTATCCACTGGCCTCATTAAGGCATTGGCTAATAAACCCACCAAGAGCAAGCAAGCCATCAATAGCATAGTATTGTTATAGAGACCTGATGTCGGATCTGCTGTCCCTGGCGGCATCAGTACTAAGAGCGATTGAATATTGACTGTCTTCGCCTCGATGAGCGCACTAAGCTGGTCCATTTCCGCACCAAAAGTCGCCAAGAAACGCTCGGGGGCAACCTTTCCAGCAAGCTCAACTATGGCTTTGTTTAAAGCCTGCTCTCGTAAAGAGGTGATAGCTAATGGCCCCAAGACACCTGCTACACTCCAAGCTGTAAGTAATCGACCATGAATCGCTCCTACATATCGTGTACCAAAGACATCGGCTAAGTAAGCCGGTATGGTAGCGAAGCCACCCCCATACATGGTGAAAATCAACATAGTGGCGATGTAGAAAAAGATAAGCCAAATAATTGCGTGCTGACTAGCCACCATAGTCGCAGCCAAAGGAACACTCAGATATAACAAGATTCCTAGAGCAAAAAATATCCAATAAGTGGTTTTGCGTCCAATATAGTCCGAGGTAGAAGCCCAAAAGAAGCGGCCTATCATATTGAATATGGAAATCATACTCACATAAGTAGCAGCAAATGCACCATCTACAATTCCTGGCAAAGCTGAACTAAAGATTTCACTCATCATCGTGCTTGCAATCCCTAGCACACCAATACCTGCTGTAACATTCATACACAATACTACCCAAAGCAGATAGAACTGAGGGGTTCGTAATGCTTCATCTACATCCACATTTGCTAGGCTAATCATTCGGTTTGGTGAGAAAAGTGGTTTCTGAGTTAACTTTTTTGTAGGCCCAGTGTCAGAGGAGGATTGTTGAGTAGCTATAATCGGTGGAATCCAATTTTCAGGCGGTATCCGATATGCTAAAGCAGATACAAGCATTACACCCATGTAGAGGAGTCCAAGCACCAGAAATGTAGAGGAGACTCCCGTAGATCCGCTACCAACTACAAAGACCTGTTGCGCATCGACAACTACTTCTAGCTTTATGCCTCCTAACTCAGCATAACGACTGCCGGCTTCAGTGAGCAGTGTGACTTCATCAGTGGACCCTAAGTGTTGCGGCTTCACTGAAAAATATTCCATCAATTCTCGCTTCAGCGGAGCCGCTATGATGGCTCCTCCCCCGAAGCCCATAATGGCAAGACCAGTAGCCATTCCACGACGATCAGGGAACCATCGTAGTAGAGTACTGACAGGGGATACGTAACCTAGTCCCAATCCACAACCCCCTATAACTCCATAGCCTACATATAGCAGCCACAATTGATGTGTAGTAATTCCGACATATCCAATGAGGTAACCACCTCCCCATGCAAGGGCTGCCACAAAACCTACCTTTCTCGGACCAACCTGCTCTAGCCATCGCCCAGCAAATGCTGCTGATAATCCTAGAAATACGATTGCAACAGAAAATATCCAAGTAACTTCACTAAGTGTCCAATCCTTGGCTGATGGAGCGACAACCCCCAAGAGTCTAGTTAATGCCGGGTTATAAATTGACCAAGCGTAAACTGATCCAATACAAAGGTGTATCCCAATAGAAGATAATGCAACCCACCAACGATTAAAGTGAGGGCTTGCTATAATCCTGGTCTTAGAAAAAAAACCTTCCATTTGGTCCTCGATCATTTCCATGACACTTTCAGGTTAAATGACTCAGCCACATTAGCTGAGTCGCAATTTTGACAAGTTGCTAAACTGGATGATGCTTTGAGAATTGCGGGTTTATACTAAACAAACTATAGAGTTGCTCTCACTTTATGCAAGTTTTAGTCTAGGTAATAAGTAGGTATCTATGTAACGACTTTTGATCCTTTTCTCTTGATAGAACATACATTCACAAAGAGGCAAGAAATTCCCTTTCTCCTGCTACAATCTCGCTAACTGTGGGGCGCGAAACGTTACGCTCATAGTAAACTTTTAATTGAGGATACTTGGTACTATCTATAGCTACATCGCTATGTTCGTAGTTTACTAACATGGAAGTTACAGCAATATCAGCCAATGAGAGACTATCACCAACCAAAAATTCACGCCCTTGTAATTGTTCTTCTAAGTAATCAAAAATTGGAGGGATCTGCTCTGCAACTACTTTAGCTGCTAGGGCTTCATCACCTTCACGTTTTTGAATCTTAGGGAACAATACACGGTTAACAAAAACTAGAGTACCAGCAGCGAACATTACTGTATCGGCATACTCTTCAAACCAGATAACTTTTCCACGAGCCTTGGCATCGACAGGGAGCAGTTTGTTTAAGCCGTGCTTGGCTTCAAGGTAATGAACAATTGCCGAAGAATCAGCTAGACAGTAATCACCATCTTGCATCGCTGGAATTTTTCCAAGAGGACTTGCCGCACGGAAGTCAGCATCTTCCACATGAGGGGATACAGGCTTATGTTCTGTTTCTAGCCCCATTTCACCAATTGAAAAAAGCACTTTCCTAACGAAGGGGGAAATAGAAGCTCCATATATTATCATTGCTGTACTCCAAATAATTTTTAACCTCAGTATATTGTGCTTCAAAAAAAATTAATAGGCTTAGTTGCTATCTCATATTTTTTAAAAAAAGTTTAAAAGTTTTCCTCAAACAACCGCAAAAGCTAACACAGGGCTGTTGATTTTATTTAGTAATTTTAGCTGGTAAATCTGAGTAATAAATTTCAAAAATGTCAAAGTTATATATGTTCTGCGTAAAAAAGGCGGACAATGTCCGCCTTTTTAATTTTGATGCACTTAATTTGTTATTTACCACCATAAGAAGAATAGAATAACGACATATCTGTTTCCTTACAGGTGATAAACTCAAGCAATGCAGCCTGTCCTTGTTCTGTCGCTTCGATACCGCGCTTTAATGCAGCTACTATGTCATTAGGATCGTAGATGCGTTCACCATAACCGCCAAACGCTTTTGCCATATCTGCATAATTTCCTGAAATATCCGTAGAGTTATACTTGGCATCTGATACTTTCATGATGGGAATCTCCATCGCCATCGAAAAATTATTGAAAAGTATTGAAAGAATCGGAATTCTCTCCCGAACCGCAGTCTCGAAATCCATACCCGTAAACCCAATCGCAGCATCACCCCAGACATTGATACACAAATGGTCTGGACGTGCCAGTTTTGCACCCATCGCCAATGGTAAGCCATAACCAAGCTGAGTTGTTTTACCCCAGCCAATGTATGTAAGTGGGTGTGTACTTTCCCAGAATGGGATTAATTGATCGCGAGGACTCCCTGCATCATGAGTAATAACCACTTTACTTTTATCTATGAGTTTATTCATCTCATAAATAACACGATAGGGTGTCATTGGATTTTGTTCAGACGTTAGCTTAGGCATCCAAGTAGAAAGCCATTCTTCTCTAACTTTACTGATTGCAGCAGGCGTACTCTCTTTACGAAGCACTGACTTACTCAAATCAAGGGTTTTTAACTCTGCTATCAGGGCCTTTAAAGTAAGCTTAGCATCACCAGCCATACCAATTATTGAAGAGATATCTTTATTTAAGTCTACAGGATCTAAGGTTGCATGGATGTATTTTTTACCTGGTGGCATTCGGGTTGCAAAGGAAGAAATGGCAAAACTGCAACCAATACCAAAAATTAGGTCACTATCATACAGGAAGTCATACACCATTTTGGTGGTAGCATGTCCACCTGAGCCAAGAGCGAGCCGATGAGTTTCATCAAATGCGCTCTTGCCTGCAATAGAAGTTGTCACTGGTGCATTCAGAAGCTCTGCTAGTTCCTTCAACTCATCCCATGCTTTTGCATAATGAATACCCTGACCAGCATATATGACAGGCTTGTCAGCAACGGCCAATTCACGTGCTGCGGCTTTAATATGATCAGGGTCTGGGGAAGTTCTAGTTTTATAGGCTGGTACATAGTTCACTATATCCGCATCTTCTTTACATGCATCCCAAGGAATTTCAACAAGTACAGGGCCTGGACGACCATTACGCAACTGCGTGAAAGCGCGGCGCATAATATTGGCCACCTCCTTCCCATTTGTAATGGGTTCAGCCCATTTGGTTATGTGCTTCATATTCAATACTGAATTGAAGTTGGGGAAATAATGCGCCAAATTGCGGTCATAACCTGCAGGCATGAACAATACTGGAACTGATTCTCCATAACATTGCGCTACCCCACCAAATGTATTTTCTGCACCAGGCCCGTGCTGCATGACAAATACCCCAATTTCATCCCCTGAAGTCATACGACTAAACGCATCAGCCATGTGAGCTCCAGTACGCTCCTGACGCACTATGATGGGACGAATGTCCACCGCAGCAGCAGCTTCAATAATTGGATTAAGGGGATATGCAAAAAGATATTTTACCCCCTCGGCCTTGAGTATGTGCGCAATGGCCTCTGGTACTAGCATAGGAAGCTCCTGACTACTTTAAGTTAATTTTAAAAAGGTGCGCATTCTATCACTTGAAGGTGCAAGGGTCATTCCTACATGGGTGAGCTGAATGACACCATAATAGCATATGCCAGGCATATTATTTTGCATTGTATGCACAAAAAAAGAAAGCTTTAAGTTGGTGTACTACTCAACTTTCAGGGATATCCTACTAGTGGTATTGTCGGGGAAGTGTGATAGCGTGAGATTTGCATCTATTTAAGATGTAATAGAAGAAATATGACAAAGTGAGGGTGAATTGACATACCTAAATACCCGCTAAAAATATTAAGTCTCAATAATTGAGTAAACGAGTCTTACCGTATCAACTGTTCTAGCAAGGTCAAGATTTTTCTACGGCAAAAGTACTAACTAGAAAATACAAGTTACTGTAATTTAATATAAAAAGAAGTTTAATTGTATGTTTGAGTTTCTGTTCAAATACCCAGAACAGGCTTTTCTGGATAGTCAGTTGATATTTGCGTCTGACCTGCCAACAACCCTCTTACCCTGGGTATTGGTAGCATCCACTGGAGTAGTGATTCTTCTGGTTAGTGCTAGCCTAGTATTGAATAAGCGCTCAATTGCCACTTGGAAACTGAGTATCCTAGGGCTACTGCAAATTCTTCTCCTGAGTTTAACGATATTCCTGTTCATTCGACCAGCCTTGTTAAGCGAACGTCTAGTGCAAGGCTTAAATGCAGTAGCCATTCTGTTAGATGCCTCTGAAAGCATGTTACTGCCACATTCCGCCGACTCTGCCTCATCTGGAACTCGGATGCAGATTGCGCAAGATCTGCTCAGTTCATCAAATTTGGCCAAATTAGAGAGTTCTTATCGGCTGTTAACGTTTAGTTTTGCCGAACAGCTCAATTCCTTAGAAAACTTCTCACAACTTCCTGAACCGGTAGCTGCTACAGCTATCGCCCCTAACTTGTTATCCGCATTAAAAGAGGCAAGTTCCACCTCTCTTGGCGCAGTTATTCTCGTCTCCGATGGTGCCGACAATGAAGGCACATTGGATATTGATCTTTTATCTGAGATTCAAACTTATAGAGTGCCAGTCCACACAATTGGAATAGGTCAGAGGTCACTCCCCAACGACCTTCAATTAGAAAGTGTAGATTTACCCTCCCGAGCACTAGCTGGTTCTACATTAAATGCCTTAGTCACCATTAGACATGATGCCGCAGCGAGCACCCGCATAAAGGTCTATGACGGTGAGAAGTTTTTAAGTAGCACCTCCATTGAGCTACCGCCAGGGACTACTTATTCTCAATTTCAAATTCCTGTTAGTGTTGACACAACAGGTCAGATGGATCTACGTTTTACTTTAGATCCCCTTAATAATGAATCAGAGTTAAGTAACAACTCATTGAGCATAGTTGTAGATGTTCCCGATGGAAAATATCGCCTACTTTATGTAGAAGGAGAACCTCGTTGGGAGTACAAGTTCCTCCAGCGTGCTTTAAATGAGGATCCGGGGCTTCAACTGACAACTCTTTTGCAAGTAACGCCCAATAAATATTATCGTCAAGGCATAAGTGCTGCTGAAGAACTTGCCAAAGGTTTTCCAACATCAGCGGATGAGCTTTTTAAATTTGACGCGCTGTTACTAGGTAGCTTGAGTGTGGCTGAGTTTTCCGATGAACAGCAACAATTGATTCATGATTTTGTGAGTGAGCGAGGTGGTACGTTGTTAATGCTGGCGGGGCGAACAGGTTTAGGCCTGGGCGGCTGGAGTGAATCAATAGTAGGTGAAATGTTACCAGCATCTCTTTCACTTGAAGATGCCGCTTTCACTCGGAAACAAGTCCCAGTAGAACTTACAGCCGCTGGTCGTCGTGCACCATTCCTACAGCTAACTGAGAGTGCCTCAGACAATCTCGCTGCATGGGAGAGCCTAGTTGATCTTGCTGACTATCAACAACTAGGACCTTTAAGACCTGCGGCAACTACACTATTAAGTATCCGCGTAGATGAAAGACTCCAACCGTTGTTAGTCAGCCAGCCCTATGGTCTTGGGCACACTTACTTATTGGCAACAAGCGGTACATGGCGTTGGCAAATGAGTATGCCTTTGGAGGACCAGAGCCACGAGACTTTTTGGCGCCAACTCGCCAGACAACTAGTAGCTGCTTCCCCCCGGCCTTTCGAACTTACAGCAATAAAAAACGGTCAACAGGTTGATGTCCGAGCAGAACTACGCGACACCACAGCCTCTGCCTCAGATGACCTTAGTATAACGACTGTAGTCAGTTCAGATAATGGCCAATTGCTGAATTTAACTATGAATCCTTCTGTTAGCCAACCCGGAGTTTTCATAGGAAGTTTCCCAGCACAGACTGCAGGCCTATATACTTTAGAAGCCATCAGTTTACGTGGAGACAATCCGCTAGAAACAGTCAGTACGGCACTTCGAATAGAGCCTGGCAATGAAGGTAGAAATTTGAGACTTAATCAAGAACTTCTTGAACAACTAAGCTTAGCCACTGGAGGTCGTTACTGGGACGTTGAGGAATTTGACCAACTTATTGATGCCATCACTTATTCACAAGCAGGTATCACCGAGCAGCAGATTCGTGATCTATGGGATGCACCTATCTTCTATCTATTATTTATTTCAATTGCTGCTTTGCAGTGGCTATTGAGGCGGCGCTGGGGGTTAATTTGATGAAATCCTATCCATGCGTCTTTTTTTTGAGATTATTGTTTCTTACTGGTGGAATCTTAAGTTTTTCGCCTCAGGCACAAGCAACTCTGTACTATGTAATCTTGGAAGGACTTGGTGGCACAGCCACCTATACAGCTAACTTTTCTTCTCAACGAAGCCAATTAGAAGCCGCGGCAGCATCCTTGCCAGGTACAGAACTTAAAGTTTTCCTCGGCGAAGAAGCCACTCGAGAGGTAGTACGTTCTTGGTTTGAACAACTGAAACTAAAAATTACAACAACAGACAGTTTGGCGCTGTTTCTTTTGGGCCACGGGAGCTTCGATGGTGAGCAGTATAAATTCAATGTGCCCGAAATAGACATCACGGGTGAAGATCTACATCAGATTCTCACTGAACTACCAGGGGGACCACACTTATTAGTGAATACCTCAAGTGCGAGCGGGGCACTATTAGAACTGTTCAATCCCCAAAAAAATACTTCCCAAAGAATAAACAACAACGATACTTCTCAACAAGCACTTGAAGAGCTAGAGAGTAGCGTCTTAGTTATCACGGCAACACGAAATGGCAACGAGAAAAATGCCACTCTTTTTGGTAGTTTTTTTACTCAGGCACTTTCACTTGAAGCCGCCGACTTAGATAAAAATTTGCGCGTTAGTGCACAGGAAGCATTTGACTATGCAAATGCGCAGGTTGAAGCAGTATTTAAAGAAGAGAACCGCCTCTCCACCGAACACTCGCAACTGCTTGGTCCAGAACCAAAACAATTCAATCTGGCGAGACTGGATGAACAACAAATTGCAACTGAAGGCAGCAGACTAGCTCAACTATTATCACAGCAGGAATCTGTGGAAGCTCGTATAGAGGATCTTCAACGTCAACGTAGTACTATGGTAAATAGTGAATACCTACAAGCTCTACAAACACTCATACTTGAAGCTGCAAGAATCGGTGAAGATATCGACCAAATAGTTATTGGGATAGATGATCCTGCTGGAGAGAAGCAGTGAACCCCTCAGGTATACTTCACAGGAAACTCCCTCGAAGAGTTATGCTAAGTACCATAGCCTTAGCTTTTTTCTCTTCTCAACTCCCTGCTTCTGCGGCAACTAGAGAGCCACTATACGGAGCATACTCTTACGATCCACTTGGTCGAAAACTAAGCACCTACTTACTACCCTGTGAGGATTCATACCGGCAGGGTAAACATTTACAGTCTGAACAATGTTTCCGGTCTTTATTAGAGTCCTCACATCCATTGTTACAAGCAGAGGCATTTTGGGCCTTGGATGATCTACAATCTGCGAACAATGCAATGCGTGCTGCACAACAAGAGCATCCTGATTCGGCACTAGTACGATCTCGCTGGGGTGATCTCTTCATGCAGACTTATCAATATCAACAAGCTTTCAATCTATATAATGAAGCTCTGACATTAGATGCAACCTACCCTCCAGCTTACTATGGTCGAGTTCGTTCCCTACAGGCAGGAGGGGGAGAACCAGAGTTATTGCAAAGTAGCTTATTAACTCTTAATCAACTTAAACTCAATCCAGAGCTGTCCTTACACTTGCGACTCGAAGAAGTCCGAATAGCTCTCGAGGGTGATATGTATGATGAAGCTACCATAGCACTAGCGAATGCTAGGGACTTTGCGGAGCAAGAGAGTTTATCTCTACTAGAAGTGATTAGCCTCGAAGCAGTCCTCGCTTTCATGCGATTCGAGGACCCACAACCTATCATCTATAAGGCACTTGCCCTAAATCCAACCTGGGCAGAGGGCTGGGTTGAACTTGGTCATTTTGCTGAGATTACTCGTCGTTACCGTCAAGAATATACTTTTCTTAAGAATGCGGTGACCTTAAACCCCAACCACTGGCAGGCCTGGCTAGATTTGGGTCAGACGGCCCTTCGTCTAAATCTTGTTGAAGAAGCCAACGAGGCTATTAAACGTTCATATGCTGGTGATGCCTTCAATCCACGCACTATTAATTTACTTCGTCTACTTGATACTTTTAATAACACGATGGTTGTATCTGCCTATCCTCAGCCACCTCAGGCGGGTAGTCCAGAACTAGAGTTACGTTTAGACAAAGAAGAAAAAGCTGTATTAGAAAGTTATGTTGCCGACCTGGCACTAGAAAGCATTAAGGTTTACAAGCAGCGTTATCGCTTGCAACCAAAAGCTCCTATTGTCGTAGAGCTATTTCCAAAACATGAAGACTTTGTTGTTCGCTCGGTTGGCATGCCAGGTGTTGGTATTCTAGGCGTTACCTTTGGATACCTGTTCGCGATGGACTCGCCCTCTGCACATGTTAAGGAAGATTATTACCACTGGGGCACAACGCTATGGCACGAGATGGCACATGTTTTCACTTTAGAAGTGAGCGAGCATCTTGTGCCACGATGGTTTAGCGAGGGTATTTCAGTATGGGAAGAATGGAACAGCGGCCCCGTGCGTGGTCGGAAAATTCCCCTATCCGTCTATAAAGCGATGGCAGAAGATAAGTTTCTATCAGTATCCGAACTTGATAATGGCTTTATGCGACCCAGCTACCAAGACCAGGTGATAGTTTCTTACATGCAAGCTGGGCTAATTTTTGACTTTATTGGAGATTATTTGGGCGAAAATGCAGAAGAGAAGATCGTCACTATGCTCTATGCTTTTAAAGAGGGTGCTACTTCAAATCAAGTGCTAAGTCATGCCACAGGCATGACAATTCCAGAATTTGATGCGGCTTTCAAATCTTGGATAACCTCTGAGTATGGTGATTTTCTTGAGCAATTACCTAAATGGCAAGGGGAGGTAGAAGAAGGGCTCCAAGCACTTAAGGAAGAGCGTTGGGCGGCGGCAGCGGCTTCGGCGATGAAGGCTCTTAGTATTCATGATAAATATACTGAGCCTAATAGTCCTTGGCTGATTCTGGCTCGGGCTCAAGAAAAACTTGGTCAAACAAAATTACAATGCGACAGTCTATTGCGTTACTGGCAGGAAGGTGGATATGCCACACAACCCCTACTCCAGTTAACTCGCTTATTGCTCGATGGAAACTCTCCTGAGGCAGTCACTACGGCTATTCAAGTAATGCAAGAGTTGCGTTTAGCAGATCCATTTAATGCTGACCTTCACCAAATTCTTGGTGATCTGTACCTCGAGCAAAACCAACCACTCCTAGCGGAGTCTGA
This sequence comes from Enterobacteriaceae bacterium, assembly GCA_038125665.1. Classification (GTDB taxonomy): domain Bacteria; phylum Pseudomonadota; class Gammaproteobacteria; order Pseudomonadales; family Pseudohongiellaceae; genus CAILUG01. The sequence continues at coordinate 10,413 of JAYPEI010000014.1, read as the reverse complement.
ATTTTCTGTGCTCTTGGCATTATCAAAACAAACGGGAGGCCCTCGTGATTTGGCGCCAATTCATCTTAATTTAGCAAAAGTTGCCATAGCTTTAAATGACCTTACCAAGAGCATGGATCAGGTTATGACTGCTCTTACTATTGCCCCCTCCTATCGGCCAGCACAAAAATTATTACTTGAGCTCAGTCGATTACAGACTGAAAACTCATCCAATCGAGGAACTTCGAATGACTGAATCAATAAGAATCCTATCTGATAAGCAATCTAGCTCTCAAGATACTCGTGACCTAATAGGACGCTTTAACATTGCCTTGGAAGAAATACGCAAGCAGATTAGCGGTACCATTGTTGGACAGGATGAAGTTGTAGATTCTCTTCTTATTACCTTACTCGTTGGGGGACACTGCTTAATTACAGGTATGCCTGGAACTGCCAAAACTCTCTTAGTGCATACGATGGCATCAGCTCTCGGCTTAAAATTTAAACGTATTCAGTTCACACCAGACTTGATGCCAACCGATATTACGGGAACTGATATGGTGGAAGAAAACCAAGCCACGGGACAGCGAGAGTGGCGTTTCATTCCTGGTCCAGTTTTTACTAATGTACTGTTGGCTGATGAGATCAATAGAACTCCTCCTAAAACGCAAGCTGCTTTACTTGAGGCGATGCAGGAAAAAACAGTCACTGTACGGGGGACTGTGCATACGATAAGTAAACCATTTTTTGTATTGGCAACTCAAAACCCAATCGAATTGGAAGGAACTTATCCTCTCCCTGAAGCACAGTTAGACAGATTTCTATTTAATGTCACCCTTGATTATCTTTCAGCAGATGAAGAAGTAAATGTCATCGAGCGATTTACTAATTCTGTAGATATGCCCACAGTGAAAGCTTCTACTAATGGCGAAGAGATCATGCAATTTCAAGCATTAGTACGTCAGGTTCCCGTCAGCACCAGTATGAGTCGTTACGCAGTAGATATTGTCCGTGCGACACGTCCGGTTGATCCCATCGCACCTGAGGTTGTCAGAAAGTATGTCAATTTTGGTTCTTCCATTCGCGCTACCATGAATCTAGTACTTGCTGCCAAAGCGCGTGCTTTGATGGCAGGGCGTTATCATGTGAACACTGAAGATCTTAGAGCATTAGCTCCTCCGATTCTTCGTCATCGTGTACTCTTAAACTATTTTGCTGAATCTGATGGTCTAAATGTTGATACCGTTATGCAACAAATGCTCGATGCTCTACCAGCACCAACCAATGAAGTGTGATCCTAAGGTTTCCACTAAATGACTATGATCAGTTCTAAGCTACTTCAGCCCCATATACTCGCTTCTCTTTCTAATCTTGAACTAGTAGCACGTACCATAGTTGAAGGTTTTGTTAATGGTTTACATCGCTCACCGAAATTCGGATTTTCTCAGGAATTTGTTGAGTATCGTTCGTATGGTGAAGGAGATGACCCACGCTATATCGACTGGAATGTTTATGCGCGGACTGAACAGACTTTCATTAAGCGCTTCCAAGGAGAAACTAACACCCATCTTATGTTGATGCTTGATGCTTCAGCCTCGATGGGCTTTGGTAGCCATCAAGTTAACAAGTTGGAAGTAGGCAAGTATCTTGCTGCTGCGCTAGCTTATCTTGCCGTACGGCAACATGATGCTATAGGCACTCTTATTTTTTCAGATAAAATTAAGGCTTACCGTCCCGTTCAAGGTCGAAGTGGAGCCCTTCAATCTGTCTTGCATACCTTAGACCAAGTAAAAGCCTCAGAGGGTACTGAGCTTGGAGCACCTACCACACATTTTCAAAAAGTCGTTAAGCACCGTGGGCTTGTAGTGTTAATCTCAGATTTTTACTGTGATGTTGATGAACTGCTGGCAAAAGTTCGTCCACTTGCTCAATGTGGACAAGATCTCATTCTATTTCATATCCTAGACCCTAAGGAGCTCAACCCCAGTATCTCAGAAAGTACTCTATTTGAAGATTTGGAGTCAGGACAAAGTATAGAAGTTTCACCCGAATACCTGCAAAGAGTCTATCCAGAAAAACTTCAAAACCATCTTAAAGTAATAACCCGTGCTGCTCGTGGTATAGGTGCAGATCATGTGATAGTAAATAGTGCAGAACCCTTAGATAAGGCATTACATGCGTATCTGACTTTCCGTGAGAAGAGAGGTTAATATGTTATGGTTGGCTCCGGCATTCCTCTTAGGATTAACCCTCTTGGGTATACCGTGGTGGTTACATCGCCTGGAAACCAATACAACAGATCGTGAAGCTTTTGCCTCTTTAAGGTTTCTACAAGCTGCAAAAAAACGTATTCGTGTCCAAACAAAGCTACGTTACCTTGTATTGATGACTTTACGGATGATGATGCTTGCCTTGATAGCACTACTTTTTGCACGCCCGTTGTTCCATACAGAAGCAACTCAAGATCAGCTCAAAGAAGAGATTACAGCAATCATGGTTATTGATACCTCTCTTTCTATGGACACAAACAACAGAATGGAAATAGCACAGGTTCAAGCTCAGGATCTGATTAATGCGTATGAAGGTAAGAACCGCTTGTTACTCTTTAGCGCATCTAACTTCTTAACTCAACTTGCAGATAGTGAAACTGAGAACATAGACATCTTACAAACTAGTCTTGATACCTTGAGTGTCACGGCTGGAAAGTTAGACTATGGTCAACTCATAGATCAACTACAACCAACCCTAGATCTCATCTCTGGGAGCATTGAATTACACATCTTCAGTGATTTTCAAGAGAATGGCCAGGCACTTCGTTTTGCCGACATGATTCCTGAGCAACTCCCATCTCGTCAATTTGAGTTAGTCCTACACCCTGTCACTACGCAGATAGCTCCTAATATGTATATATCAACTGTTGCTGTAGTCAATGATCAACAAGTGGTAGTGGGCGTCACTGCAGAAGGATTTGATGAGGCACAAGAAATAGATGTCTCATTATCAGTGAATGACTCCATGCAGACACAGCGCTTAATGGTTAGTCCTGGTACAGGCAATCTTCTCTCATTCAATAATTTAAATTTGCAGCCAGGTGACAACAAAATTGATACATATTTAGGAATTAACGATGCATTGATGAGTGATAATATTCGATACACAGTGATAGATAATTCTGTAGCACTTCCTGTTTTGCTACTAACTGGAAACAGTGAGGCACTTTCAAGCACATACCTGACTAATGCGCTAGCTTCTTCTCCACGTCCATGGCTTGTAGAAACTATAGAGGCTTCATCTCTCGATACACGAATCTTATCCCGTTATAAATGGATTATCATTGATGATCTTGGATTACTCGATTATCAGGTAGAAACAGCCCTTGATAACTATTTGAATCAAGGTGGAGCTATTCTTGCTGGATTGGGTACAGCCAGTAATACCCTAACTAAGATTCCTATTACAGGAGGAACCCTAATTTCTACTTATCCAGGAAATGAAGCAAACTTTACGCATATCGAATCATCACATCCTGTAGTGGGCGATGCAAAACTTTGGAGTTCGGTCATTGTAAGACCTTACTCGATGAATCCAACAGAAATGGACAATGTGCTCATTGACAGTGCAAGCGGCCCTATTTTACTTGAGCACTTCAAGGGCAATGGTAAGTTACTACTATTTACTGCTGCTTTTGATAACAGCACCAGTGATTTACCAGTGCGCCCTGTTTTCATCACTTTCATGGCTCAAGCTGCACAGTATTTGTCTGGTGAAAAAAGTCTCAATCGAGATCAACTTGTGGGTAGTTTTCTTCAGCTGGGACAAAATGGCATTGGTGCAGGACAAATAATAAGCCCCTCAGGAAAAGAATTGCTAACCTTGCAGGACACAGTAGCTGCTCAGGTTATACGACTTGAACAGACTGGTTACTACAGAGTACTAACTACTAACAGCTCTCAAGTGGTAGCAGTCAATGCAGATCCTGGTGAATCAACTATAGCGCTTATGAGTCCATCTAGCTTACAGAATTGGATGCGTGCCGCTTATAATGAAGGTTCTAACACCCCTAGTGGTACAGCTGATGAAATAAAACTCATGGGTGAACAGAAAACAATCGATCCACAATATTTCCTAATGATATTGCTTATCATTTTTACTCTTAGTGAAATGCTGTATGGCAACCGATATCTACAGCCAGTAGAAGAACTTGTTCTAACTAAGAACTCAATACCTGAAACCAGGATGGGAGTTGGAGAGTGAACGCAGTCGAGCAACTTGAACGTTATCTTCAGGAATCTAGAAGGCTGCTAACTCGAGGGATACTCTTGAGTGGGCTAAGTTGGAGCGTAGGAACTCTCCTTGTCTTCCTAGCGATCGGAACTTGGTTTTATCTCAATAGTGGCCTTAATCCTACCACCAGTTATTTGGTCCGCTTATTTCTAGTTCTTGTAATAACTTCAGTACTCATCAATAAATTATGGTTGCCTCTCCAGGCATTAAACAACAATTTAAGTCATATTCTGGAAAATCACTTTTCTGCTTTCAGTGGCTCTCTGGTCACTTACACTGATATACAGTTAAAACAACCAGAGAATCCCTTTACAGAATTACTTGCTGAGAAGGCATTAAATGGCGCACAAGTTAACTCCATTAGGGAGTTGCTACCTCTTAGATTCATTGCGACCCATGTTGCTATTACTTTAGCAACTCTCGGTTTTTTGATGTGGTTACTAGTTGCTGGTACTGGACTTTATAGTAGTGGTATGAAAAACATTCTTCTTGGCTGGGCGTTTGGTGATTTTACTTCTGCCCAAACTATTGTCGTAGCTCCTGGGGATGAAAGCCTACGCCGAGGTGCAAATCTTCGAATTACATCAACTAGTACAGGGTTTGACCCTGAAAACACCAAGTTGTATCTACGCCAAATCCGAAATTCTAGGAGTTTATCGACAGATAATAACTCTCAAAATAATCAGCTTGAGTGGCAAGAAATTGACATGGTCAAAACTGCCCTTGGCTTTGAGTTTACAGTTTTCTCCTTGCAGCAAAACTTAGAGTATTATGTTGCAAGTAACGGTCTGCGCTCTCCTAACTATACCGTCACCGTTGTTGATGTACCCTCCATCACTGGACTAGAGCTCACCTATCATTATCCCGAGTGGACAGCTAGAGACGATGAAAAAAGTCGTGCAGGTGATATCACAGCACTCCCAGAGACTGAAATTCTAGTCAAACTTAGTACTTCTACACCGCTCCAAACAGGTCAACTCATCTTGAATGACAAACCAATAGCAATGAGTTCAACAGGGCTTGATACAGAAACTAGCTTCATTGTCACTGAAGAAGGTCAGTATTATTTCGCTACACAAGTGGGAGATGAGAGTGTTCGATTAAGTGAAGATTATTTTATTTCTTTAGCTGAAGACCACAAGCCAACCATTGAGCTGATACAACCTCGTGGCGACTATAATGCCAGCAGTATTGAGGAGGTAAGTTTACGAGCTAGAATCAAAGACGATTACGGTCTTGAAAGTGTTTCTGTAGACTATTCTATAAATGGGGCACGAACTATTACCGTATCTCTGCTGGATAAAACCACTGGTGAACGACATAGTGATCTCGAAGTAAGTCATCTTTTTATGCTTGAAAATATACTGGTAAATTCTCTCTCTGTGCCGGGACCTATGAAACAAGAAGCAAGCACTCTGCTGCAACCAGGGGATATTATTTCATGGTATTTCACTGCTAGCGACAGAACTCAAACCATACGCTCCGATATGTTTTTCATTCAGGTACAGCCCTTCAGTCGACGTTTTTCTCAATCACAACTCAGTGGAGGCGGTGGCGGAAACGGCGGCGGCCCACAAAATGAAATTTCGCAACGTCAAAGACAAATAGTTGTCTCTACTTGGAATTTGCTACGTGAACAGGCCGAAGCCGTAAACCCTACCCAAATTGATATCAACGCTAAACTGCTTAGTGAATTGCAAAATACACTAGCGGAACAAGCAGCAACTCTCGCGGAACGCACACGGGCAAGACAACTGGCTGACGATACCCAAATTGAAGAATTTGTTGAGAATATGGAATTGGCTGTAGAACTAATGCAACCAGCTGCAGCTAATCTGGCTGTGGTAGCACTTGAAGACGCTATAAACCCTGCGCAAGAGGCTCTTCAACATCTTCTTCGCGCAGAGTCTGTTTTCAACGAACTAACTGTCTCACAGCAACAAGCTGGTGGCGGTGGCGGTCGAGGAGGTCAAGATTTAGCTGAGATGTTCGAGTTAGAAATGGATTTAAGCTTAAATCAATATGAGACTGGGGACAGAGTAAATTCTCAGTCAATGCAAGAACAAGCTGATGATATCATGCAACAACTTGACGAGCTCGCCCGGCGTCAGGAACAACTTAATCGTAACATGCAAAATCAACAACAACTTACTGAAGCACAACGCTATCAACAAGAAATGTTGAGACGTGATGCTGAAGAGTTACGTGAACAACTATCGAAATTAGAACAGGAAAAGAATCAACGCAGTCAGCAAGGCCGAGGACAGCAAAGTCAACAAGATCAACAAGTTGCTATGAGTGAGTTACAACGACGCATGGAAAGTGCTATTCGTGCAATGAATGATGCTACCTCTGCCATGAATGGCGAAGGTAGTTCAGAAGATTTAAGTAATGCCGCCAAGGAGGCTCAACGTCAATTAGAAGCCACCCGTTCACAAATAGCAGCGGAACAAACAGCGAGTATGCAGCAAAGCTTCAGTAACATGGCAGCTACAGCTTCCGATCTTCTTATTGATCAGCAACGTATGGCACAACAACTTCGTAATGCAATGCAGAGAGCTCTTGCTGATCGTGAAAGTGGTGAGGACCCAGATAGTCGGGGGATGACTATGATGGAGGAGATGGTTCTGGCCAAACAAAAACAAAATCTTGCGGAAGAGTTACGTGAATTGCAGCAAGATATGCAAATAGCTATGGTGGAATATCGTGAGGAAGCGCGAGAGGCAAGCGAGGAACTTCAAAGAGCTACCCGCGACCTTACTGATAATCAAGTCGAGACGGCTATCACTGATGCCGCACTCTATATTGATGCTGGGTATGGTCTCTATATCGCCGGGAATGAAAATAATGTAACTAATGCCATGCAACGTCTTTCTGACCAGCTGGAAAGTGCCTCAGCTATTGTTAATTCAATGAACCCAGCCGATAGTCCATTGTCTCAGGCAATTAAGCAGGCCCGCGCACTCCTGAGTGAGCTCACGCAACAAAGGCAACAGGATGTATCGACAGATAATCCTGCATCTACACAAGAGCAAAATCAAAATAGCGCAATGGGTGGTCAGGGTGACCGTTCTGAAAATTTCACAGGTTGGAGTGGTTCGGGTCGTCGAGTTAATAGCCCTATCAACTTACCAAAAAATTTCTACCAAGGGGTAGATCAACTGACTCAGCAGGCACGACGTGCAATCTCTCGTTTAGATCTTGACGAAGCAGAGCTTGATGATATGTATGATTTAATTCGTACCCTAGAACTTACACGTATGAATCGAAACGATACCCTACTCGCTCAGGAATTTAGTCAGCTACTGGTGTTAATCGAACAACTTGAAGCCTCGTTGGGTGATGCCACTTCGACTAAGCAAGGAAAATCAGTTCGCACTGCCACAGCAGAAGTCATCCCAGAGGAGTATCGTGAATCAATCGCCGACTACTATAGACGACTCAGCCAATGAGTTTATCGTATTAGCAAAAATCAAGGACATTGCAAGCGGGAACAGGAAGATAGTTCAGCTAGAAGGTGAAGATTATGTATTACTAGCCTTTGAAGGAGAATATTACCTCTTGTCTAATATTTGTCCCCATGCAGGATATCCGCTTGAAGCTGGTAGTGTCATAAAGACTCAGATTGGTCCGGCTTTGCGTTGCCCTATGCATGGCTATTTGTTCCAACTTGACGATGGTGCACTAACCTACTTCACTGAGGGAAGATGCGCGGGGCTAAGAAGGATTCCTCTAACTCAGCAAGGGGATGATTTAGGTATAATATACCCAATCAAGTAGTATCACACATATAATCAATTGTATTCTGGAGAGCCCATGCAATCCATTCTTATCACAGGAGCTAACCGAGGTATTGGGCTAGAGCTCACTTTACTTTTTTTGTCCAGAGGTTGGCTAGTGTTTGCTGCTTGCCGTAACCCTAAAACTGCCACTGCATTGCAGGGTTGTGCTAGCCCTAATCTTCGTATCCTTGAACTTGATGTCACCAGTGATAATTCAGTTAGTAATTTAACAACGCAATTAGGATCTCAAACTCTTGATGTTCTTATCAATAACGCTGGTATCATGAGCAAAGATCCCGAGTCTGTACAATCAATTGATTTTTCTCACTGGCTGCAAGTACTTTCAGTTAACACAATTGGACCAATGAGAGTCCTAAGCTCAGTACTGAATAATTTGAAAAGAAGTAAGCGTCCACGCGTCATCACTATTTCAAGCCAAATGGGCGCGTTCAATCTCGAAATGGGGTCAGGTCATATCCCTTATAGCTCCTCCAAATCAGCAGTCAGTAAAGCGATGCTCATGGCCTCAAAAGAGCTTCGAGAAGATGGCATTATTGTTTGTCCTGTTCACCCAGGCTGGGTGAGAACGGATATGGGGGGACCCCACGCCTCAATTTCTCCAGAAGAAAGTGCAGCAGGGATCTTCTCACTTATCGATGGTCTTACACTAAATGAATCTGGTCGTTTCTGGTCTTGGGATGGTAAAGAACATGTCTGGTAAGAAAAACATTGTGCTAATTGGGATGCCGGGCTCTGGGAAAAGTACTATCGGCATTTTGCTCGCTAAACACTTAGCCTATGATTTCGTTGATACAGATGTGTTAATTCAAACCTCCGAGGGGCGCACATTGCAGGAAATTATGGATGAAGAGGGGTACCTTCGCTTGAGACAGATCGAGGCGTTGATTCTTCAAAAACTGACTCTAGAAAACCATGTCATCGCAACAGGAGGAAGTGCGGTATACGATGAGGCTGCTATGCAGAATCTCTTAGGTCAAAGTATTTGCGTTTATCTCCAAGTAAGTCTTGAAACCCTAGATAGTCGGATCAGTAACTATACCACTCGGGGAATAGCAAGGCGCCCGGACCAGAGCTTTGATGATCTTTTCAATGAGCGGTCAGAGCTTTACATGAAGTATGCAGATATCGTAATTCCGGGGGACGAGTTAAACCAAGAATCCTGTTGCCAAGCAATAGTGTCATCTCTTTAGCTTTTATTTTCTCAACAATTAGTTAACTCAATCTGAGAATAGCTTTACTGTTCCTCTTAAATTCATAAAAATTTCATGGTTATTTTATAAAACTGATATATCCGTGACCATAAAGAATCTATACTTCAATAAGTTTGGACACCACTTACAAAGAGCTTCAAGTATATTTATGATTTCGACACGTTTTATTTTTTGCCTCGGTTGTGTATTTACTATTTCAATCAAAGGACAGACAGTTTCATCATGTAGTGTCATGAGTGACCCAATTGAGCGCCTGGCCTGCTACGATCGCATAGCCCAGGATCTACCAATTGAATCAAGAGAAGCTGAGACTCAATCCCAACCAACCTCCCCAATACGCAGAGCTCGCGAACAAATTTTTGGCCTGGAACTCAAACAAGAGAGCAAGTCCCAAGAAAGAGATAGCATGACCGCAGTGGTAACTAGTGCTAAACATAACGACTTTACAGGTTGGTCCATAGAGTTTGACAATGGTCAGTACTGGAAGCAAATCGGCACAGAGGATTTTAGGATTAAAAAAGGTGCAACATACGTTATCACTCGTGGCACTCTAAATTCTTTTTTTCTCGGTGATGGTAATTCTAACAATAAAATTAAAGTTCAGCGGGTCAGATAAATAATACTATTATCCTGAGGTTTGTTATGAACACTAACATGTTAGTAGCGTTAATTACTTTTTCAATTTCCTTTAACTCATTTGCTCAGCAAAACGAATCAAGTGGCCAACCCAACGACGAAAAAGTAAGCTCAGAAATTGCAAGCTCGGACAACTCAAGCAAGGAGGAGTTCGATCCGAACGAGAGAATCTGCCGCCGCATCCAAGTGACAGGCTCAAATTTTAGACGACGTGTTTGTCAAACTCGGCAACAGTGGAATGCGTCCTCAGAAGATACGCAAGAGTTCCTCAGGGAGAGAAACTCTGGTCGATTCAACACACAGGGTGGACCCTCTCAATAAAAAAAGCCCCTCAAGTGAGGGGCTTCAAATCAAACTTAGCTTTCTTTAGAACGACCAGTTCAAACTCGCTCTCCACATACGTCCACGTGCGTCATACAGTGATGTATTAGATGTAACTAGTCCGTTGGCAACAACAGGTGGCTCGTTGTCAGTAATGTTCAAGATCGCCAACGAGGCAC
>JAYPEI010000013.1:0-52456 GCA_038125665.1 Enterobacteriaceae bacterium | reverse complement strand
GCCATGATCATGTTCCTAAAGTGGGTTTTAATTCTCCCTACATTAAAGCAGATCATTAGTGCATCTTCAAAAGCAGAAACAATTATTTTTTCTAATTAGCCTCAATCCACCAAGACGACTTTCTCATGGATTAAGCTATTTTCATATATTACTTTCATTGAAATTATTGGGTATATTCATGTAGTGTGAGTAGCTCCATGCTTCACTCATTACGAAAATGTGCTATCTTTTCCTAAAACATTCTCGTTAGCAGTTTGATGAAAACTTCCGAACCAAGCTCCCCACATACCCCAATGATTCAGCAGTTTCTTGCCGTAAAAAGCAACCACCCTAATGAGTTACTGTTTTACCGTATGGGAGATTTTTATGAACTATTTTTTTCTGATGCGGTGCGTGCCTCTGAATTATTAGGGATTACTCTAACTACCCGAGGCAAGTCCAACGGTGAGCCAATTCCCATGTGCGGTATCCCTTACCACGCCGCAGATCGTTACCTCAGCAAATTAGTTGAACTTGGTGAATCAGTTGCCATTTGCGAACAAATCGGCGACCCGGCCACCAGCAAAGGCCCCGTAGAACGCAAGGTAGTACGTCTGATTACACCCGGAACTTTAAGCGATGAAGCCCTTCTGCAAGAGTATAGAGACTTGCTTCTTGTGGCTGTTCGAGCTAAGGAAATCAATAGAAAATCCAACCTTGAGCCCCTTGGTCACGACTCCTCTTCTTCAATGACCAATGATAATGAAACTTATGGCCTAGCCGCCTTGGACGTAAGCTCAGGGCGATTTACTGTTACTGAGGTGCAGTCAACAGCAGCCTTACTATCCGAGCTACAACGTCTCAAACCAGCAGAGCTCCTGATCGGTGAGGATCAGCCTCTCCCCCCGGGCCTAGGGCAACGTAATGGACTAAGGCGACGCCCCCCATGGGAGTTTGAATTAGACACAGCTCAACGCTTACTTAATAAGCAATTTGGAACTGAGAGCCTAGATGGCTTTGGTTGCTCTCAGAAAACGTTGGCGATTGCAGCTGCGGGCTGTGTGCTCAACTATGCACGCTCAACCCAACAAAGTGACCTACCACAATGTAGAGCACTACTTATGGAGCAACACAGTGACGGGCTGATCCTGGACAGCATTAGCCGCCGTAATCTTGAAATCGACCTCAACCTACACGGAGGGCACGAACATACACTAGTCAGTGTCATGGACCGCTGCGCGACACCAATGGGTTCTCGTCTTTTGCGACGCTGGTTAAATCGCCCTATCCGCTCACATTCGCTTATTCGTGTACGTCAGGCCGCACTGGCTGAACTTAAACATAATTACCAATTTGAAAATATCACCGAACTACTTAAGTCCATTGGCGATATCGAACGCATCCTTAGCCGGGTTGCAATGGGTTCTGCTCGTCCACGTGACTTAGCCAGATTACGTGATGCTTTGCTTCTATTGCCCGAGTTACAACAAACTTTGAGTTCCTTGAGCGGTGGACACCTACCTCAGCTGAGCTCAACAATCAGCACTTTCCCTGAGGAAAGCAAGCTTCTTTCTTGCGCCCTGATGGAAAACCCTCCTGTTGTATTGCGTGAAGGTGGCGTGATCGCCGATGGTTTTAGCGCTGAACTCGATGAGTTACGCCAACTTAGTGCCAATGCTGGGGATTTCCTCACACGCTTGGAGGCAGAAGAACAACATACAACGGGTCTTTCTACCTTAAAAGTGGGCTATAACCGAGTCCATGGTTACTACATCGAGGTTTCACGTTTACAAGCTGATGAGGTACCTGCTCACTGGATGCGCCGACAGACGCTCAAAAATGCCGAACGCTTTATCACTCCTCAGCTAAAGGAATATGAAGACAAAGTGTTGGGTGCTAACAGTAAAGCTCTCGCGCTAGAAAGGCAGCTCTACGAATCCTTACTTCAATCCTTGGCGAACAATCTAGCCGCATTACAAGATAGTGCTTTTGCTTTAGCCGAAATGGATGTCTTGTGTAATTTTGCTGAACGAGCCCACGCTTTGAATCTTTGTTGCCCACAATTACAGGACGATTGTGGTATTGATATTAAAGGGGGAAGACACCCTGTGGTTGAGCAGGTGTTGGCAGGAAAGTTTGTAGCGAATGATCTAACCTTAAATGGCAGACGTCGTATGCTGGTTATCACCGGCCCTAACATGGGGGGCAAATCAACCTACATGCGTCAGATAGCGTTGATTGCCCTTTTAGCTCATACCGGCAGTTTCGTTCCCGCCGAATCCGCATTGGTTGGTCCAATCGATAGAATATTTACACGCATTGGTTCATCGGATGATCTGGCGCAGGGCCGCTCTACTTTTATGGTAGAAATTACAGAAACAGCCAACAAACTGCATAATGCCAGCCCTCATAGTCTTGTGCTAATGGATGAAATAGGACGCGGGACTTCCACTTTTGACGGTCTGGCATTAGCTTGGTCTTGTGCCATAGAAATAGCTTCAAGGGTAAAGGCTTTAACTCTATTTGCAACACATTATTTTGAACTCACACAACTACCTGAGCAGTACTCAACAGTCAAAAATGTTCACCTTAACGCATCTGAGCACAGAGATGGCATAATTTTCTTACATAACGTTAAAGAGGGACCTGCAAACCAGAGCTATGGTATTCAGGTAGCCCAACTTGCTGGCATACCACAAACTGTTATCCAATTAGCAAAAACTAAATTGCGTGAACTTGAGCAAGAGGACATCGCCAAACCGAAGACAGTCATGGCCTCGACAAATCAGCAAGAACTCTTTACAAGCCCCACAATCTTTTCTCACCCTGCCCTAGAGTGCCTTGCAGAGACCGACCCAGACTCACTCACCCCAAGAGAAGCACAAGACTTGCTTTACCGACTAAAAGCACTTTCTAAAGACCGCTAAGATGATAGAATGCACCAGTTTTTAGAACTAGGAGAAAACGCATGACCTTTGTTGTAGGAGAGAACTGTATCCGCTGTAAGCATACGGACTGCGTGGAGGTATGCCCTGTGGACTGTTTCTACGAAGGCCCCAACATGCTGGTTATTAATCCAGATGAATGTATCGATTGTGCTTTATGCGAACCAGAGTGCCCCGTAGATGCTATCTATGCCGAAGATGAAGTCCCAGATAATCAGCTAGAATTTATCAAGCTTAATGATGACTTATCTCGTACGTGGCCTAACATCACTGAAATGAAACCGGCTCCAAGTGACGCTGAGCAATGGAGTGGTGTTGAAAATAAGAGAGAATATTTAGAGCGTTAAATAAGAATTGTTAGTAAATCCAACTGTATGTTGAAACTAAGCGTGCGTTGAACATACCACGGAATCAGTTCGAAGAAAGTTGAGTGTAGAAGTTTTCGCAGAACTCCACCTCCCGCATACGACTAAATAAAAGAGTTATATGCCCAAAACAAGGGCTATTTAAGTGGCGTGGAAGAGAACTATCATCACTACTGTTAGTGCTTTGCAAAAAAAGAGAGACGATAGATGCAGCCAAAATAGTATTAATCTAAAAAATTCTAGAAAATTTAATCTAGCGTTTCGGCAAATAGGGCTCAGGATCTACCGGTGTCCCTTTATATCGAATTTCAAAATGCAGCTTATTCTCACTGATACCCGAAGACCCTAGTTCAGCGATCCTCTGACCACGAAGCACTTTTGCGCCCTCTCGTACTATCATCCTGTCATTATGAGCATAGGCACTGAGATAGTCATCGTTATGCTTTAAGATGATTAAATTGCCATACCGTAATAACCCATTACCTGCATATACAACTTCACCGTCAGCTGCCGCCAAAACGGCATCACCTTTGTTTCCGCCAAAATCGAGGCCTTTGCTATCTGGGCTATCATTTTGAAATTTAGAGATGAGCTTTCCAGAGCTAGGCCATTCCCAGTTTACCAAAGAGCCTGAAGAGATATCGGGAGCGGTAATTCTCGCTGAAGATTTTATTGGTAAACCTGTCAGCGCCATGGCTCGTTCAGTGGGTGTTTCTTCTTTTACTAGTTGGGTAGTCCTGGAAGAAGGTACGATGTTTTGCTTTTGTGCACCCTCTGTGTTGGTGCCGGACTCAGCTAAAACTTCAACAGGAGTCGCTTTGGTCAAAATTTGATCCGGTTGAGAGGGAGGGGGCAAATCAGGCAAGGGCCGACGCTGTATACGCCCTCCCAGACCCCCAACTATAGTAGCTGCTCCACTGGGCGAAGTAACTGCATTTACAATCACACCACCATTATCCAATACTGAACCATTGTTTGTCTTATTTGACGCACTTACTGCAGTGGAAGTTCGGATATCTACCCGTAGCTTATCTCCTTCAGCTAGGGGATAAGGTGGCTGCAAACTATTAACGCGTGCTAATTCTTTGTAATCCAGATCATAAAGCCAAGCAATAACATAGAGTGTTTCTCCATCATTGACTCGATGTTCACGCCCTTCGTTTAGGTAACGCTCGCGCCCACCTAGTTCCTCTATAGGTGCAGGGAAATTAGTGCTGCCACATGCACTTAATAAATAGACACCAATTAAACTAGGTAGAATATTTAAATGACCAAAAAAACCCTTCAAAGCGCACCCCATTATGAAACTTTTGGATAAAACAGATGATAAACTAGTTTTAGTTTATCAGAGAGAAGAAGTATTTGCAGAGCCATGAAGAACACCAAACTGCCACTGTTAATCCAGATGCCTTCCTCAGACGACTCCATGTTTAATTCCGATCCACCAATTATCCTGGCATCCAGTTCCCAGTATCGACAAAAGCTCCTGCGTCAATTGGGACTACCCTTCAGGTGTCTAAGTCCAGACATTGATGAGTCACCTCATCCGGGAGAAACTCCAGGACATTTAGCGAACCGTCTAGCCCTAACAAAGGCTAAAGTCATCAGTAAGCTCAACCCTACCGCCTTAGTCATTGGCTCAGATCAAGTTTGTTCCTTAGGGTCTATATTTTTTACCAAACCAATTTCTAAAGAAAATGCTTGTGCCCAGCTGCAGGCATGCTCGGGCAGACAGGTGGATTTTTATACTGGTATCGCTTTGGTGCAGGAATCTACAGGGTTTGAGAAGAGTAGCGACGAGCTTTTTAGTGTGCAATTTAGAAACCTAACTCAAGAGGAAATAGAAAACTATGTGGCTCGAGAACTGCCATTAGACTGTGCTGGTAGCTTTAAAGTGGAAGGGCTTGGAATATCGCTGTTCGAGCAAATTATCGGTACAGACTACAACGCACTCATTGGCCTTCCCCTCATCAAATTGTGCGAATTCCTACGCCAGGCTGGAGTTAACCCCCTCACTCAGGCGCGCGCACTACAAGCTCATGACCATCCTCAGGGTGTCTAAAACTTAAACAACTAGCATGAAGCATAAGTCTTCTTATTTTAAGAGACTTACTCAGTGCCAGACTGTGTTGTGAGTGGTACTTGTCATCACCGAGTAAAGGGTACCCGCTGGCGGCTGCATGAACTCTGATCTGATGAGTCCGTCCTGTCTGAGGTTCAGCCTCAAGACGTGTAATGCGATCACCGTAAGCAAGTACTTTAAAAAGAGTGAGAGCGCTACGAGCATTGACTTTGCTAGCTGCAGCTGGTGCTACTTTGACTAAGCGTTGGCCCCCTTTCTCGGGCTCACGCTCCAATGGTAAATCCACAACTTTAAGGGAATCGGGCCAATGACCTGCTACGGTCAGCTCATAAACCTTATGTACTTGCCTCTCACGAAATGCAGTCATCATCGATCTCTTAGCTTTACCAGTGAGAGTTAGCAAAAGACAACCCGAAGTTCCTTTATCTAGACGGTGAACTAATTCAAGACCCGGGTACTCGGGAAAAATCGCTCTTAAGGCTTCAATTACTCCAATTGTTGAGCCAGTCCCAGCATGGACGGGCATACCCGCTGGTTTATTCAACACCAAAAGATGTTCATCATGGTAAAGGATTCGGCTTTTAAGGGTAGCTTCTAAGACGGTACCCTTGATCACTGATCGTCCGTTACTAGTAAGTCGCAAGGGGGGTACCCGAACTATATCTCCCTCTACAAGCTTATGCTCTGGCTTACAGCGCTTACCATTTATTCGCACTTCTCCCTTACGTATTACCCTATAAATCAGTGACTTAGGAGCCCCCTTCAGCTTACCCAACAAAAAATTGTCCACTCGTTGAAGGGCATTTATCTCAGTAACCGTCAGTTGTTGAACTTTGTGACTGATGACTTTGGTTTCAGATTTTTTTAAGTTTTTCTTGTCTGTCACGTGGGCTTAATTCACAGTAATTGCGCACTGACAGGGAGCCAGCAGCCTTCCTAGGAATTATAACAGTCATTAGCTTTATCAGTTAAATCATTGAAGTTATGTAGCTTTATCGTTATCATGGAGCCGCTTGACGTACAGGTCAGGCGCAGAGCTGGATCCAGGCTCCTCTGTACTGCAGAGGACTGGTGAGAACAACAGCGCGGTTGCATTCTATTTTACTTTGACGACCGCTGTCTGGACGCACCCTTCATCCTGATACATGGTCAATTCGTGCTCAGTGATGTTGCAAGGTACTCATCAGAAGTTGACACTCCAGTTATAGAAAAAAGATACCTACGCAAGAGAAGCGTAGCAGTAACCCAATAACTTGGGTCAGATAACCAGATTGATATTTCGAGTGTCGCAAGCTAAAAACGGCACTCAGCGAACCTCAAATGAGTAGAGACTTATAGGTCATCCACATTAGGCGAACGCTAAGAAAGAAGAATTATTGAAAATCAGTAAGAACCGGGCTTGCAGTCCTATGCTTACCGCACAGAAGGCAGTTTTGAAAAAAATCGCTTTGAACTGACACCTGTGTGCAATCAGGTTGTCTGATCCCTAAAATGGAATCAGACCATGAAAAGAATGCTTGTTAACGCAACACAGAAAGAAGAAATTCGTGTTGCTATGGTAGACGGTCAACGTCTTTACGACTTAGACATAGAAAACCGTCACCGTATTCAAAAAAAGGCCAACATCTATAAAGGCCGAGTTACCCGCGTTGAACCCAGTCTTGAAGCTGCCTTCGTAAACTTCGGAGCTGACAGACATGGTTTTCTACCTCTAAAGGAAATTGGTCGTGAATACTACCGTAAAGGAGCTGACTCCCGAGGCAGTATCAAAGATCTGATTGCTGAAGGAACAGAGGTAATCGTTCAAGTAGAAAAGGAAGAGCGAGGCAACAAAGGCGCAGCCCTAACTACGATGATTAGCTTAGCTGGTCGCTACCTTGTCTTAATGCCAAATAATCCCCGTGCTGGTGGTATTTCGCGTCGTATTGAGGGCGATGAGCGCTCCGATCTACGTGAAGCTATGGAATCATTGGAGATCCCCAATGGTATGGGCATTATCATTCGTACTGCTGGAGTAGGTCGTGCTGCTGAAGAGCTCCAGTGGGACCTCAATTATTTGAAAACAGTTTGGACTGCCATTCAACAAGCCTCTGGAGAGAACGAAGCACCTTGCTTACTATTCCAAGAAAGTAATGTCATTCTGCGCGCCATTCGTGACTATCTTCGGACAGATATAGGTGAGGTCGTTATAGATACAGAGCAGGCACACCTGGAAGCAATCACATTTGTTCGTCAAGTAATGCCTCATTTTGAGAATAAGGTGCGATTATATAATGGTAAAGTCCCTCTATTTACAAACTACCAGATCGAAAACCAAATTGAGAGTGCATTTACCCGAGAAGTTAAGCTACCCTCAGGTGGATCGATTGTTATCGACCCGACTGAGGCCCTGGTGTCTATCGACATCAACTCGTCAAGAGCAACTAAGGGTGCTGATATAGAAGACACTGCTTTGCGAACGAATCTTGAAGCAGCTGACGAGATCTCTCGCCAGCTAAGATTACGTGACATGGGGGGACTCATTGTTATCGATTTTATCGACATGCTTTCTCAGAAGAACCAACGTATTGTAGAGGATCGAGTGAAAGAGGCTCTTTCATTAGATAGGGCAAGAGTTCAGGTAGGTCGAATATCGCGTTTTGGTCTTTTAGAAATGTCTCGCCAACGTCTTCGTCCTTCTTTGGGAGAAACTTCTGCGACAGTATGCCCACGCTGCAATGGACAAGGTACGATTAGAGATATTGAATCTTTAGCCTTATCAATTTTGCGTCTCATTCAAGAAGAGGCAAATAAGAGTAATTCACGAGAAATTCATGCTGTTGTTCCTGTGGCTGTCGGTACTTATCTACTCAACGAAAAACGTAACGAAGTTATGGCTATCCAAGAGCAAGCAGCAAAGCGTATTATTGTTGTTCCCAACCAATACATAGATACCCCTCAATATGAAATTCTTAATGTGGGCGAAAGTTCAAACAAATTAAGTTTTGAAGTTGAAAACATTAAAGCACCTCAGGCAGAGTTAGCCGGACATGACCTACCTACACCTGATGTTGCCCTCGTCCAACAGATCAGTATGCCTGCCCCACCGGCTCCAACACCTTTGATAGAAACTGTAGAAACATCTCAACTAGGTATTTTTGCTCGCCTTTGGGCTTTTCTCTTCGGCTCAAAAGCAGAAGAAAAGAAAAATCATCGCGGCAATAAACGTCGTGGACGTGCCAATCAAAGACGTGATCGTGGTCGTCGTGATCATAGTGGACGTCGTGATGCCAGAAATACTCTTGATAAAGAAGCTCAAGGATCAAACACACAGAAAACCACACATAATGAAAAGCGAAACGAGCAGCAACGTAAAGCAAACAATACCGAAAGTAAAATAGTCAATACTACTGATATAGATGATACCCAGGGAACAGAGCAATCACCTGAGAAAGAAGGTCGTCGTAGACGTCGTGGCGGTAGAAATCGTAACCGTAACCGGAAAGTTAGTGAATCTAATCATGACTCGATAGAGAACCAGAAGGCTGAAAGTGATAGTTTTCAGGAAAAAGATGTTCAAAACCAAGAAGGTTCAGACAACTCCGAGACCGACGCTAAGTCTAAACAACGCCGTCGCCCAATTGGACAACGGCCACCTCAGCCAAAGATTCGCGAACGTGGTAATATAGAAGAGATCTCTTTCGCAATCAGAGAAGTTACACCGCTTGCAAATTTGCAGTCCACATTGACTGAATCAGAGCCAGACACAGCCGCGGGAACGACAGAAACCATATCAGAAGTAAAAACTCAATTTTCACTCGAGACTTCTCAAAGTTCTGCGAATACAATTGTAGACCAAGCTAAACCGATATTTGAGGCACCAGAAGAAGTATTTACCACTAACTCGCCTGTGACATCTCAGATGGAAAACAAATCACAGTCTAGTGATGGTGAATCAATGCAAGAAACTGCTATTCTTGATGTAGATACCCAAGAGTCGCATGTGGATGAGACAAACTCTGAACTAGCAGTGACATTACCTTTCCCCCAGGAAAACACTCAAGACTCATCGAGAACAACTAGGAATCAGGGTCCAGACTCAAGCGATGAACTTACAGAGAGCAATGTTGATAAGACTAACTTGCAATCAACTGAAGAAATGAATCAAGACATCTCGGCAACAATCATTCAAAAGAGTACCCAGGAGGGTATTCAAGTAATAACTCGAGAGACTACAAGCATTACTGAAGATTCCAGTACAGACTCAGTCTTTAGTCAGAAAACTTCAACTACAGTTTCTACGGCTGGCAACGAACCAACCGAACCAAACGTCTCAGAAATGACAGAAAAAGATGGCTTTGAAGTAAATTTCACCGAGGATTTAGAAGCAATTGTTAAAGTAAGTACTGAAGCTAATTCCTCACCAATTACTGACTCAGAGAAGGAAATAGAATCTCAGCAAGCTACGGGATCTTTAGGGGATAAAATAGCACCTGAAAAACCTCGTCAGCGTCGAAGAGCGCCCAATGATCCACGGAATAGACTTTAAAAAGTAAAAAAAGCGGCTTAAAGCCGCTTTTTTTACTTTACTACTTCATAAAAATTAACTCAAAATTTACTACTACATTGGGATTAATTGCGCTTAACCCAGCTAGCTTCTGTAATTCAGCAACGGCTTCTGATAATCCAAAGGTAACTGCGCTGATTACAACAGGTTCGACATTGTGTACAAGTAAGCGTGAATTAGTCAACTTGGTAATACGAAACTCCACTGGGAGTGTCACAATCATGCCATGTAACCCTATATTAGTATCCAAAGTAGCAGTTTGAGTTTCTCCATCCGCCATTTCTTCATATAGAGAAATATCTACTTCAGCTGTGACATTGGCAACAGGAAATCTTTCAGTTTCAAACACAATATTTCGCATCCGTTCATCACGTATCTCTACACCAGTATCTACAGAGTTTAAGCTAATTGTTAAAGATGCTGTGCCCTTCTCAGTGATCACTCCATCGACAAGTCGAAAATGATTTATCTCTGTCGCTGCTGATGCCTTACTGGTGAGATAACTCAGCTTTGAAAGCTCCGGTTGAATACGCCATTCAGCACTGGCAAATGGCGCGTAAACCAACAAGCAAGGTACAAGCATATTTTTCAACACTGTTTTAATCACTCCGCTCATCTCAGCTCCTTTCAAATAAAAGTTAAATAAGAGTATAGAACGCTTTCAGACGGTATTAGAGTTTCTCGGCGAGTACAGGAAGCACTTCAAACAGATCAGCCACTAGCCCGTAATCAGCAATCTCAAAAATTGGAGCCTCTGCATCCTTGTTAATCGCCACAATCACTTTCGAATCTTTCATTCCAGCTAAGTGTTGAATAGCTCCTGAAATACCTATGGCAAAATAAAGCTCAGGTGCAACAATCTTGCCAGTCTGACCTACCTGCAGAGCGTTACTTACGTATCCAGCATCAACAGCTGCTCGGGAAGCACCAATAGCAGCACCCAACTTATCTGCCAGTTTTTCAAGTAATGAAAAGTTCTCTGCTGATCCTAAGCCACGACCACCAGAGACAACTATACGTGCCGCACCTAACTCAGGTCTCTCATTTTTTGAAAGACTGGCACCAAGGAATTTGCTACTAATTTCAGGAACTACCAGAGGAATTTCCGTGATTGTAGCGCCGCCTCCTAAAGGAGCCGCCTCAAATCCCGCTGGGCGAATGGTAAGCACTTTGATTGGATCCAGGGATCTTACTGTCGCCAAGGCATTACCCGCATAGATGGGTCGTACAAAAGTATCTCTGCTTTCTACTTGTATGACTTCAGAGATCTGCGCCACATCTAATAATGCAGCCACGCAGGGCATGAAATTTTTACCAAAAGTCGAAGCAGCAGTTAAGACAACTGCATAATCTGCTACAACTGCCATAATCTGACTGGTGATTTTCTCCGCACTGGGTTGATCAAGTTCAGCAGATTGACAGTATTTGACTTCCATTACCCCCTGCAACTCAGCGGCCTGCTCTACAACACTTTGAAGTTGAGAACCCATTAATAAAATATGTACTTCATCTGCCATCTGACTCGCTGCAGTCACCAGACTAGAGGTAGATGATTGCAATTGTTGATTTGCGTGTTCAGCGATAATTAATGCTTTAGTTTTCATTACTCTACTCCGCCTTACAGCACTTTAATTTCATTACGCAGTTTATCTAGTAACTCGTCAACACTGGCAACTTTGATACCAGCTTTTCTCGCCGGAGGCTCGACTACTTTTATACTCTCTATGTGTTGCTTCAAGGTGACTCCAAGCTCGTCACCAGAAATTTGACTGATTATTTTTTTCTTTGCCTTCATGATATCGGGCAATTTTGCATATCTTGGCTCATTTAGCCTTAAATCCACAGTCACCACTGCAGGCAAAGACAAGGAGAGTGTTTCTACCCCCCCATCCACTTCTCGATTCACTTCTATGGAGTCACCATTGACAACAACTTTTGAGGCAAAGGTTGCCTGAGGGACTCCAGCAAGTGCTGCAAGCATCTGACCAGTTTGATTGTTATCACCATCGATACTTTGTTTACCTAAGAAAACTAGTTGGGGCTGTTCATTTTGCATGACAGCGTAAAGGAGTTTAGCAATATTCAGTGGCTCCAAATCATCAGTATCAGTGAGCACGTGGATACTTCTATCTGCTCCAAGGGCCATCGCTCCTCTCAGTTGCTCTTGGGTTTTTTCGGTCCCAACGGTGACAGCGACAACCTCTGTGGCATGACCAGCCTCGCGAAGTCTAATAGCTTCTTCCAATGCAATTTCACAAAATGGATTCATCGCCATTTTTAGCCCATTGAGATCCACACCTGAGCCATCGGATTGTAACCGGACTTTGACATAAGCATCGAGAGTACGTTTCACTGGTACTAATATCTTCATTTTTACTTGTTTCCTCACTTCGCTATCGTTGTATCCGTTTAACCTATTTTTGAGAGAAAATCCGGGAATTTTCTGACATTCATGCATCATCTAATTATAATAGAGACCATGACATGATGATAGACAGTTATCTTCAGGAGAACCCCTTTGTTTAATGAATCAGACCGTGAAACTATGGAGTTTGATATAGTCATTGTCGGAGCCGGTCCTGCTGGACTGTCCACTGCAATTACTGCTGCCCGAGAAGCTCAAGCTCTTGGAATTGACATAAATATTTGTGTACTAGAAAAAGGCTCTGAAGTGGGTGCTCATCTGGTTTCTGGTGCGGTAGTTGAAACAGAAGTAATTAAACAATTAGTACCGGATTGGGCAGAGAAAGATGCCCCTATTCAATGTCAGGTAAAGACAGAATCATTTCATCTGCTTACAGCGAATGACAAGTCCGTCCCTATTCCAACTATTTTACTCCCAAACTCCCTGCATAATCTTGGTAATTCTCTGGTCTCTCTCGGGGAGCTTTGTCGCTGGCTGGCTATTGAAGCAGAGGCTTTAGGAGTAGAAATTCTTACAGGATTTGCAGCAGCCAGACTCATGATTGATGAAAATAATAACCAAGTAACTGGCGTCATCACCGGCGATATGGGTATAGGTAAGGACGGTATTGCTGGTAGTAACTTTACCCCAGGCTATGCTTTGCGAGCTAGCTACACAGTTTTAGCAGAGGGTTGTCGAGGTCACCTGGGTAAAGAAGTGATTACTCGTTTTAGCTTAGATCAGGGTAGCACTCCACAACATTACGGATTAGGTATTCGTGAAGTCTGGGAAATACCTAGTTCACAACACATTGAAGGGCATGTCATGCATACCCTTGGATGGCCTCTACAAGAGCATGCAGCGAGCGGTGGCGCATTCTTGTACCACTATCCCGATAATAAAGTAGCTATTGGGCTAATTACCGATCTTAACTACAGTAACCCATGGTTATCACCTTATCAGGAATTTCAACGGATGAAACAGCACCCTGTCTATGCGAGCATACTTCAAGGTGGCAAAAGACTAGGCTATGCAGCGAGGGCTCTTGTTAAAGGCGGACTACAAAGTCTGCCAAAGCTAACTTTCCCAGGTGGAGTTTTGGTAGGTGACGACGCTGGAACATTAAATTTTCTCAAATTAAAGGGTACCCATTGTGCAATCCAATGTGGACAATTGGCAGGAAAAGTCGTAGCTCAAGCTTGTCAGAATGGAGCAGAACAAAGTGAGATTACCGCTTATACAGAAGCGTTCGCAAATTCGTCCTTATACAAAGAATTATGGCAAGCAAGAAATGCCGGTCCTGCCATACATAAATTTGGCTTATATGGCGGTTCATTGTATACATGGTTAGAACAAACCTTACTAGAGGGCAGAGCTCCTTGGACTTTGAAAGATAAAGTACCTGATCACGCCACTTTGCAAAAAGTCACAAAAGCCAGCTCGATAACTTATGCAAAATCGGATGGAGTATTAAGTTTTGACAGACTTTCCTCTGTGTACTTGTCTAATACTTTTCATGAGGAAGACCAACCTTGTCACTTGCAGCTTATTGATGCTGCTGTGCCTATAGCAAAAAACTTACCTCTGTATGGTGAACCTGCACAGCGCTACTGTCCTGCGGCAGTCTATGAAATTACTAATAATGATCAAGGTAAGGAAAGCTTACAGATCAACGCTCAAAACTGTGTTCATTGTAAGACTTGTGATATCAAAGACCCTGCCCAAAATATTTGCTGGGTAGCACCTGAAGGTGGTGGAGGACCGAACTATCCTTCTCCGTAATGACTCAAATAGCAATGATGACATTAATTACAAATAGGTTAGCTTCTTAAGTGAACATAATTACGGACTTCTTTATTAATGAATTCGCCTTTATTTGAAAAGTCCGATTTGAAGAGTCTTGATCACTTGTTGAGTTCGGGAATAGTTGTATTAGTACCAAATTTTCAATGCGCACGACAATTACAAGATGCTTTTTTTCACTTTAGAAAGGAACCCATCAATGAATTACCAAACATTCAAGCTGTAGATTTATGGATAAATGACCTTTGGCAAAAACTAGCACAAGATTATTCAGACCCGCGCCTATATAAAATCACACTCAACTCGAGTGAAGAGCAGCGACTATGGTTGCAGGTCATCTCTGAAGCTGGCCATGATTGGCACAAACAAGGAAGCGCTAGATTAGCGAGTATGGCCTTACGGACAATGCTTCTGTGGGAGACAGATCTATCCCATCTACGACATTCTGCATTGATATCTGGGGATGACAAACAAGCTGGTGTAATATTTTCTTCATGGGCAGAGGAGTTCAATCGACTCTGCTTAGCACTGGGCGTACAAACTCAAAGTGCTATGCTCTTGTCTTTAATTGGGATGCTAGAGGAAACTTTAGAATTACCCAAGGGGATGGAGCAATCAGGCTATTGCTTGTATGGCTTTGACGACCCTCCGCCGGCATATATTAAGTTGTTCAATACACTGGAAAAGCTTGGACTAAGCCGTCACTCGCTCCATTTTATACCATGTAAACCGTTACAACGTATTATCAGCTGTCCCAGTTTGGAAGAGGAAATAGCTCAAGCCACAGAATGGGCTGAACAACTACTTAGGGATGATCCAAACTGTTTTGTTGGCATTATAAGTCCTGATACAGCTAGTACCGCGGGTATAGTAGGTACACAATGGCGTCGACAAAATCTCCTCAGCCGTAAAGGACTAGTGAGAGAGATGAGATCACTAGCTGATCATAGCCTCGGTAATGGGATGCTGTTATGTTTGAATTTCGCGCAACATACACTGAATACCTTGGAAATTTCTTCGTTGTTACGCTCCCCCTGGCTATCCAAAAAATTACGCCAAAGTTGTCTTAACGATAAGCTAGACTATATTTTACGTCAAAATGAAGAGCAGCAAATTCCTGTTTCTCATTTTATTTACCAACTACAGTCGCTAAAACAATCTCATCCAGATAATGTTACTTTGATTAAAATCTCTGAGGCTGTTTTACTATATCGACAGCAAAATAAAAAAAGTGCTGAGGCACTAAATTACTGGTTAGAGCATTTTAACAAACTCTGGGATGCATTTTTTCCAAATGATGAAATTGAGGCTACAGCTCCCAATGACTTTCTGAAAACTCTCCAGGACTTTAAAACAAAATTGTTTACCTCTGTGATACGTCCTGAAATTTGTACATTTGCTGAAGCACTGCTCTATGTGAGAGAAGCAATCTTCAACTACATTATCAGTGAGCAACGACAAAGTGCTCCTGTTATGCTCCTAAGTCCAACTGAAGCTGCAGGTCTACACTTCACACACTGTTGGGTGCTACAAATGAATGAATCACAGTGGCCTATTCAGCAAAATCCTGCACAACTATTGCCACTTAATTTTCAAAAACAACATCAGATGCCTGGGACTAATAGATCCTCTGAACTTGCTAAATCTAAAGCAATATTACATGGCCTAACTTTAAGCACAACGAATGAGGTTTGTTATAGCTATTCTCGCTATGAAGACGATCAGGAGCAACTATCTAGTGGTCTACTCCCAGATCTGACTCATGAAAAAAAATTTAAAGGTAAACTTCCTAGAAGGATGCACCCTAGTATATTGAAACAACTGGGTGAAGAACTTGAATATAGACCCGACGAAAGTAGACTCCCCCTATTACCAAGTTCCAATACAACTGGAGGTGCTTCTTTATTAGGAGATCAGGCAGATTGTTCCTTTCGAGCATTTGGAAAACATCGTCTAAAAACAACCCCCCTTGCAGAACCTAGTTATGGTCTTAGTCACAGTGCTGGAGGATTACTTTTACATAAAATTTTCGAATACTTATGGAATCGTTTACATAGTAGTGATGAACTATTGAGTTTAGGCGAGGTAAAACTTAATGAGATTGTTTTAGCATGTATTGAAAATGCAATTGATGAAATTGCTAAAAAACATCCAATGACTATGCTTGCACGCTACAAACAGCTTCAAAGTGAGCGTTTGCATAGTCTTGTTCTAAGATTTTTAGAACTTGAAAAACAGCGCAGTCCCTTTATAAGAGGAGGAAAACCGGAGCAAGACCTTTTTTGGAAATACAACAATCTTACACTCTCGATGCGCTCAGACAGAATAGACTTACAAGAGGGAGAGTATATTGTCGTTGATTATAAGAGCAGTAAGTCCCGGCCCTTTAATTGGTTAGATCAACGACTCACAGATCCACAACTACCTTTATATGCGCTTGCTATTGAACAGGCAGGAATGGGTAAAGTAGCCGGGATTCTTCATGCATGGGTACACCATTTTGAACCGAAATATACTGGAGTCTGTCGGGATCCCGAGAGCTACCCAAAGCTTGGTCTTTCAGAGCAAAAATTTAACAAGAACAACTTAAGTTGGAATGAACTACTTACGCTTTGGGAAACTCATATGTCGAAACTTGCAGAATCGTATCTCAACGGTGACATTAGAGTAAATCCTTTGAATACCCAGAGTTGTCGTTACTGTCATTTGAAAGCACTCTGTAGAATTTCTGAACGTGATCCAGACAGAGAAACTCAAACTGAGGCCGCTCAAGAGGAACTTTTTTTGAGTGAAAATGATGAGTCTAGACATTCAAATAATGATAGCGTTTCGAAAGTGACATACTCTGAGAAGATTATTAAAGGAGGGCATAATGTCTGAAATATTGCCCTACGATCATAAGGCACGCCAGACAGCGCTGGACCCTACTCAAAGTTTTTGTGTCTCAGCTCCAGCCGGTTCAGGCAAAACTGAGCTACTAACTCAGCGCTTCCTTCAATTACTTTGTATTTGCTCTGAACCCCAGAACATTCTCGCTTTTACTTTCACTCGTAAAGCCGCAACACAAATGAGAACGAGGATCCTACATGCTCTATTTAAGGCAAAAGATTTTTTGTCGGCACATGGATCGAACTATCAAAGTGCATTAGAACAAGTTGAAGATCATAAAAAAAAGACTTTGATACTTGCGATTTCTGTGTTGGATAGAAATGAAAAACTTGGTTGGGAATTGATGAGTAATTCTGCAAGACTCCGCATTAATACAATTGACAGTTTTAATGCGTGGCTTACCTCTCGCTTACCTTTCGCAGCCGGTTTTGGCGCACGACCAAAGTTAGAAGCAGACTTGAGCACACTTTATTCGGAAACTATTCAAGATTTGCTAGAGGAAATGGAACAAAAGACTATGGCTTCGAGTAATACCGAAGCCAAGATACAGAGAGAAAATCGGGTAGAGATGGGACTAGCGGAAACACTCTGAAATTTAGTACGCCATGCCAACAATGAATTACCTTTTATTCTAGATCTAATAATTAAAGAGCTAAAACGACGGGAACAATGGCTGCAATTTATTCTACAACTACCAACAGATGAGAATGAGCTTAGGTATGTGTTGGAATCTAAACTGCAAGATATCATTAATCAAGAACTCACAGCATTAAGAACTAAGTTACAACCTCTAGCTCCAAGTATAGGAGAACTCGTGTCATTTGCCATTACCACCGAACATAAAAACAAAGACTCTTTACTAGCTCTGGCTAAACTACAACGACTTCCTTTAGCTCATTTTTCTGAACTAGAACATTGGCACACTTTAAGAAATTTTTTCCTGACAAAAGAAAATGATTTCAGAAAAACACCTGATAAAAATCTTGGCTTTCCAGCCGGCGAATTATCAAAAACACATAAAGAAAAATATATTTGGTGTATTGAAGCAATGAAAGCCGAAAAGATGCTTTCCTGTTGGCAAATAATAAACTTTCTTCCCGACCCAAATTATGACAATTCCCAATGGAAAGCTCTACATGGACTTCTAAGTTTATTACCAAGATTAGCAGCTCTACTACGCATTAAAATGCTATCACTTGGAAAAATAGATCACAGTGAATGTGCCCTTGGAGCACTTATGGCTCTTGGGAGTGAGGATGAACCTACTGATCTGGGCCTAGCCCTAGATTATCAAATTGAACATATTCTCATTGATGAATTTCAGGACACCTCCTCTATACAGTTTAATTTACTTAAACTACTCACGAGCGGCTGGACTCCCGGGGATGGCAAAACCCTTTTTATTGTAGGAGATGGAATGCAAAGCTGCTATGGCTTTCGAAATGCTGATGTCAGTATATTCCTAGGTGCAAAGCAACGTGTTGGCGAACTCCCCATGACCGCACTTCAACTCGAAATGAATTTTCGTAGCAGTAGCAATATGATTGACTGGATCAACAAAGTATTTACTAGAAGCTTTCCTACCACAGATGATATTGCTCGAGGAGGTGTTCGTTATCACAAAAGTGTAGCAGGTAAGTCTGAAATTAGTGCTGGTGTACATTGCCAACTTTATTTGGGTAAAGACAGTCGAAAAGCCAATCAACTTGAAGCCATAGAAATCTGCAATAGAATAAAACAGATAAAAAACCTCCATCCCAGTGACTCAATTGCCATCTTGGTACGTGCGCGCTCTCACTTAAATTTCATAGTTCCAGCTTTAAGAGAGGCTGGCATTTCTTGGAATGCTGATGAAATTGACACATTGAGTTCTTATACAGTAATCGAAGATATAAACACACTACTACGCTCACTCCTGTTTCCTTCTGATACAACAGCTTGGTTTGCCTTATTACACGCTCCCTTTATAGGAGTAAATCTGCAAGATATAGAAGTATTAGCTATAGCCATGAAGATAAATGAGTTTACCTGTTTTCAAGCCTTACAAAATGAAGACATAACAAAACAACTTAGTACTGATGCGCAAATCAGAATTGCAAGGGCATTACCCGTATTACTTCAGGCCTCTTTATTGCGTAAACGTCTACCCCTTGTTGATGTTGTGGAACGTTGCTGGTTACAACTAGGTGGGGCAAGCGTTCTACGTGACTCAGCTCTACTTGATAATATCGCAAGTTTTCTCACTTTGGTTGATCAAGAGAGTAGACATGATGATCTTGCAGACTTTTCAAAATTTAACGATTTGTTAAAACGCAGCTTTGGTTCAGTGCAAAGTAGCGATGCATCCCTAAGAATTTTGACTATTCACAAGGCAAAAGGCCTAGAGTTTGACCATATCTTGCTTCCTGCATTAAATCGACCTCAACGAAATTCAGAGCAGCCTCTTTTACTATGGAATAACCATATGCTGGCGCTGAGAGCACCAAGGCATAACAAAGGCAGAGATTCTCAATA
This sequence comes from Enterobacteriaceae bacterium, assembly GCA_038125665.1. Classification (GTDB taxonomy): domain Bacteria; phylum Pseudomonadota; class Gammaproteobacteria; order Pseudomonadales; family Pseudohongiellaceae; genus CAILUG01. The sequence continues at coordinate 32,928 of JAYPEI010000013.1, read as the reverse complement.
TCAGTACCTTTCTGAAATGTACAAGCAAAGAGAGGTATATGAGACAAATCGCTTACTGTATGTAGCAATCACCAGAGCCAAAAGCTCCGCTTATCTTTACGCTAGTGTCAGTGAAAATAAAGACGGTGAACTAAAAGGTAACGGTCGATCTTTAATATCTAGCATACTACCAACACTAGACAAGCAACGTGAAACTCTTAATGTTAATATCACTTCGATTGACAGACTCGTTTTAGCAGAAATGCCATCATGCCCTAGTAGAGAGGGTGAGCGTATTCACAGCTCCTTCTCGCAGAAAGAGATTTTCCTTCCACTATCCTCTCAAAAATCAGTCACAGAACTCACCCATAATTCAGTATCAGCCACAATTGGAGAATTAGTACACTTAGAACTGGAACTAAGACTTAAACAAAAACGGCAACTCCCTAATGAAGGTACAATACCCGCCTTTTGGCATGCTAAGCTTCGTAATGTTTGTCCTAACAAGCAAGAATATAATCACGCTATAGAACAGGTTAGAGCACAGCTAAAAAAATGTGTAGAGAGCAACTCCATAGGCTGGTTATTCATACCTCAAATTGATGATAGGAGTGAGTTAGCTCTTTATAAAGTGGGATCTGACGAACGTGTAGATTATCGTATTGATCGAACTTTCATCAAAGAAAATGAGCGCTGGATTATTGATTATAAAGCCTCTACTCCAAGCCCTGGCCAAAGCATAAAGGATTTTTGCCATAGCGAAACAATTCGTTATAAAGACCAGCTATTGCGCTATTCCCGCGCGATGGCTCAACTTGACCCCAGGCCACAACGCATTGCCTTACTTTTTACTCAAATTGGCCACTTACATGAGATAACACTAACAAGATAGCTTATTTCACTGAATTTCTACAAAGGGGGCGTAGACTAGATCAGATGACCAGATTATTCTTCACATAAGAATAATACAGAGTGATACCAAGGGAACCTCCAATGAACAGACTGACAAGACGAAAACTGCTCGCTGCCTCTATAGCTACACCAACGCTGGCGTCACTCTCTTCGCTAACATCAATAAACTCTCCCTCTTTTGCCGCCAACCAACCATCTGAGCCAGGCTATGTCTCACGTGAAGGAAGATTACGCCAGAGCGTCATGCCTACTGTCTTTGCTGGCACTGATTTCTCTATCGAGGAGCGCTGCCAGATCCTGCAACATATTGGCTTTTCTGGAGTAGACTTGCCTCGTCCAAATGAACTTAACGTGTTGGCAGATTACAACTTAACTCCGACTCTGATGGTAGGCACAGGAACCTCTTTCCAAGATGGCCTGATTCGACGCAAGATCCACGACCAAATTTATGATGCCACTATGGAGGGCATTGATGCCTGTGTTGCAGCGGGCTGCCCTAACCTCATTGCTCTACCAGGAGAACGTCGGGGCATGTCTAGAGAAGAAGGAGCTGATCATGCTATTGAAATACTCTCACGGATTGCCCCCTATGCTGAAGCTAAGGGGGTCAATGTGTGCATGGAAATCACCAACTCTAAGGTTGCCACAGATAACCGGACAGATCAGGTATTCGATGATATCTACTGGGGCTTTGATGTGTGCCGTGCGACTGGATCATCTCGCGTGAAAGTTCTCTATGATATCTATCATGTTCAAATTGCCAATGGGGACGTAGTCAGAACATTACGCGAAAATCTTGACCTAGTGTGTCACATCCATGTTGCCGGTGTCCCTAGCCGCCGTGAAATAGACAACACACAAGAGCTAAACTACAGATACATTGCCCAACAAATTGCAGAGATGAACTATTTGGGATTTGTGACTCATGAATATCGTGCCAGCCCAGGGAAAAATCCTATTCAAAGTCTCACAAGAGGATTCGAGATACTAACCGTCTAGTATCGATGAACTTAAGACTTTATGAAATATTAAGCTATCATCCAATATCATTCTCTTCCTGTTTGAGAGAGACTAAGCGATCTGGAACCGGTATAATTTAACCTTTATGATTTACAAAGTCGCAGATCATGAGCGAAATTACAGAGAACGTTAACATAGCAAGCTATCAGCCGCTTGTTACACCCCAAGCCCTTAAAGAGCGCCTGCCTCTTTTCGGTAACACACTGCATAACGTGCAAAAAAATCGACAAATAATCCGAGATATTCTTGACCGTAAAGATAAACGTTTGTTCGTGGTAATTGGCCCATGCTCCATACATGATGTAGATGCTGCACTGGAATATGCAGAACGACTCAAAAATCTTAGCACAGAAGTACAAGATACCATGTTGTTAGTTATGCGTGTCTATTTTGAAAAACCTCGTACTTCTACAGGATGGAAAGGCTTGATCAATGATCCTGAAATGAATGATAGCTTCCTGATTGAGCGAGGTCTGCACACAGGTAGAAGATTACTCTTAAAGCTAAGCGCAATGGGTTTACCTACATCCACTGAAGCTCTTGACCCTATTTCCCCACAATATCTACATGACATCATCAGCTGGTCAGCCATAGGCGCTCGAACCACTGAGTCACAAACACATCGAGAGATGTCAAGCGGCCTCAGTTCACCGGTAGGCTTTAAAAATGGCACTGACGGTGGATTAGAAGTGGCTATCAATGCTCTGAAAGCAGTGAAGAGTCGCCATCGTTTTCTGGGAATTGATCAAAAAGGACAAGTAAGTGTTATTCATACAACCGGAAACTCTCACGCACATATCGTATTACGAGGTGGAAATGGCATTACCAACTATGATGCTGAATCTGTCGCGGCTTGTGTAGCCTCTTTAGAGAAAGCTGGTGTCAGTAAAAATATAATGATTGACTGCTCACATGCTAACTCCTTAAAACAGCCAGAGCTTCAACCTGAAGTGTTCATGAATGTAGTAAATCAAATTGTTGCAGGAAACAGCAACATCATTGGCATGATGGTTGAAAGCCACTTAAATTTTGGAAGACAGGATATCCCCGTAGATTTAACACAATTAAAGTACGGCGTATCAGTAACAGATGGGTGTATTGATTGGGAAACAACTGAAAAAATGTTAAAAGAAGCTCACTCAAAATTGTCCACAGAAAAAAAATCATAATTTAACTGTCTATAACAGCGTGTACAGGAAGGGTCAACAGTGGTAGGACTTCTACATTAAGGTTGAGGGTTAATCTTGTCTATAAAGCGAATCACAGTCCTTCACCAATGACCCATTCACCACCACGATACCAGGCTTGCCAGTTGGTTTGCTTACCATCAACTTCGCTACGAACATAATGTTCTTTTGTTTTGACACTCCATCGCACAACAGCTGGCACACCATCAGGATCTGCCTGAGGTGCTTTCAAAAGATGTATAAATTTTGCATCCAATTCATCTGCATGAGGAAGAAGCTCTGAAACAAGTACTGCCCGAGTTTCACGATTACGAGGATATTTACTAGCCGCTAAAAATAATCCCCTAGCTCCATCACGCAATACATAGTGGTCCTCTACCTTTATACAAGCAAGTTCGGGCATTACAATAGGATCAACCCGAGGCGGTGCAGCTTCACCATTACGCAATAATTTACGAGTATTTTTACAAGCAGTGCAACCAAAATATTTACCGAAACGACCAGTTTTCAATTGCATCTCAGCCCCACATTTTTCGCAATCAAGAGTAGGGCCTTCGTAACCTTTAATTTTAAACTTACCATTTTCCACTTCATAACCCGCACAAATTGGATTATTGCCACAGACATGAAGCTTCCGATTATCATCTATTAAATAGGAATCCATTGCAGCTTCACAAAACTTACAACGATGCTTATGTATCAATAATCTCGACTCAGCTTCATCATCCGCATCCACGGCAATCACTTCATCACCGGAGATCAAATTGATGGTAGTACGGCACTGATCTGTCTTAGATAAAGCGTATCCCGAGCAACCTAAGAAAACTCCGGTAGAAGCAGTTCTAATTTGCATTGGACGATGACAAGATGTACATGGAATATCAGTATTGGTTGGATCGTTTGAGCGCATTCCACCCTCTTCATTGGAGGCAATTTTAAGCTGCTCTTTGAATGAACCATAGAATTCATCGAGAACACCCAACCATTCACGTTTCCCTTGAGCTATATCATCTAAACGCTCTTCCATGTTTGCGGTGAAATCATAACTTAGCAATTCACTGAAATTATCGACCAATCGATCAGTTACGATATCCCCTATCTTCTGAGCATAGAAACGTCTATTTTCTACTTTAGCATAACCCCTGTCTTGAATAGTAGAAATGATCGCCGCATAGGTGGAGGGTCTACCAATTCCACGTTTTTCTAACTCTTTTACCAAAGAAGCTTCAGTAAAACGTGCAGGAGGTTTGGTAAAATGTTGTATAGGTTCTAATTCCTTTAGGTATAGTTCATCACCAACTTTAAGATCTGGTAAAACCACATCATCATCAGCCTTTGTATCAATAACCCGTGTATAGCCATCGAACTTCATCACCCGCCCTTTTATCCTCAATTCGAAAGGTCCAGCTGTGACATCAATACTAGAGCTTAAATAGTTGGCTGCCGTCATTTGGCAAGCTACAAATTGCTGCCAAATTAAGTTATAGAGTCGCTGAGCATCTCGCTCCAAAGAACTGAGCGCACTTGAGTTCTCTAGAACATTTACATCTGAAGGCCTAATAGCCTCATGAGCTTCTTGAGCACCCTCACGACTGCTATAGAAAATACCTTTCTCAGGCAGATAAGGTTTACCAAATTTTTTATGAATAAGCTCTCGACAAGCAGAGACAGCATCAGCACTTAGATGCGTTGAATCGGTACGCATATAAGTGATATGACCTGCTTCATATAATCGCTGTGCCATCGTCATTGTTTTTTTGACACTAAAGCCAAGTCGAGTAGAAGCCGCCTGTTGCAAGGTAGAGGTGATAAAGGGAGCGCGAGGCTTTGAAGTGGTCGGTTTGTCTTCACGATTGCTGACTCGTAGAGTTTCCTCTTTAATGCTTTGCATAGTGGCTTTGGTGTCCGCTTCACTGCGGGGTTTAAATTCTTTCCCGTTTTCCCTAATTAATTGGAAACGTAGAGCCTGGGATTTCTTGTCAGCCAGTAAGTGAGCAAATAGCTCCCAATACTCTACAGGGATAAATGCTCGTATTTCTCGTTCTCGCTCAACTAGCAAGCGGACTGCGACACTTTGAACCCGTCCAGCACTCAACCCGCGAGCAACTTTTGTCCAAAGCAAAGGAGAAAGCATGAAACCAACTACACGATCCAGGAAGCGTCTCGCCTGTTGTGCCTGCACATGCTTCATGTCAAGATCGCCAGGGTTAGCGAAGGCATCTGAGATGGCCTTCTTGGTAATTTCATTGAAGACCACACGCTTGTAACGACTATCATCGCCACCGATAGCTTCACGAAGGTGCCATGCAATGGCCTCTCCCTCTCGATCCAAGTCGGTTGCCAGATAAATTGTTTCTGAGGAGCGAGCAAACTTTTTAAGCTCTGTTACTACTTTCTCCTTACCCGGCAAAATCTCGTAGTGTGCCTTCCACTGTTTTTCTGGATTCACGCCCATGCGTGCAACAAGTTGCTCCTTGGCCTTGCGTGCTTTGTGGGCCACTTTTTGAGCACCCGAGAGCTTTCGTGTCTCTGCTGCGGCTTTGGCACGAGCTTTTGCATCAACTTTAGAGTTACCTCCCCCTGTGGGGAGGTCACGAATGTGACCAACGCTAGACCTAACAACAAAGTCCTCTCCAAGGTACTTATTGATGGTCTTTGCTTTCGCTGGCGATTCTACAATTACAAGATTTTTTGCCATTAGTTATTGATTTTCCTTAACTTTCCCTTAATTCTGGCAAACCAGCTCAGAAACTTATCCTGGGAAAAAGGCCGGATTAAACCACCGACACCCAAAAAAGGAAAGCACCGAGTAGCTATAATGGCACTTCGCAGGTCCACTTATAGGTATCTTCACCTTCTCCTTTTTGCAGCTGACTAAGCTTTGTGTACAGTGCAGTCATCACAGGACCCACCTTTTTTCCATCTGCATAAAAATGATGCCAATGATTATCAAACCAAAGCTTTCCAACGGGAGATAAAACCGCTGCAGTACCACACGCCCCTAACTCAAGGAAAGAATCAACTTCTTCTCGAAGATTGATAGGACGTGCCTCTGTAACTAGACCAAGCTCTTTAGCAGCAATATCCATCAAAGAGCGTCTTGTAATACTCGGCAAGATGGCTTGCGAAGCAGGAGTTAGTAGTTTTTTGTCTCGAGTATAGATAATCACATTCGCTGATCCTGCTTCTTCTATATATTTGTGCTCAGCGGCATCAAGATACAAGGCCTCGTCAGCCCCCTGTTCTTTAGCTAGGGCAGTAGCATACAAACCTCCAGGATAATTAGCTCCAGCTTTAACATCACCAAGGCCATGAGGTGCTGCACGATCAAAACTAGAAACAGCCAGCGAGATAAGGGGCAATCCAGCATGTTTAAAATAGGGTCCAACTGGAGTCACCATCACGCGAAACTCATACTCCTTGGCAGGTTTTAAACCCATGTTAGATCCCACACCAATGAGTAAGGGGCGAATATATAAAGTCGCTCCTGACCCATAGGGTGGAATCCAAGCAGCATTCGCTGCGACCACTTTTTTTACGCCATTTAAGAAAAGTTCCTCTGGAACCTCTGGCATTGACAACCGATGAGCTGTTACGGCCATTCGCTCTGCATTTAGCTCTGGTCTAAATAAAAGGATCCGGCCATCAGGAGCCGTCTGAGCCTTTAAACCTTCGAAGCATTGCTGTGAGTAGTGTAAGGCGGGAGAACCTTCATGGAGCATCATTAACTCAGACTCAAGCAATTCCCCTTCAGACCATTGCCCATCCTTCCAGCGTGCAGAAAAACGAAAATCTGTTTTGATATAATCAAAACCTAATTTTTCCCACGCTAGTTCTTTCTTTTTCATCACAGCTCTCCCGAATATCTGTAGCTCTGTTAATGGCCTTCGCTTATAGTCATTTAGTCATTATAATCAAGCTGTAGAGTTTAGGTAAGCCTTGTTGACGCTTTTTAAGAGTACTCAAGGTTGCCATAGTAGATAGGTCACTATGCCCCAAGCACTGATTGATATTGGCTGTAATCTTGCCCATGAAAGTTTTGACAAAGACCGCCAAGAAGTCATTAGTCGAGCTAGCCAGGCAGGTATCTCAGGTTTAATCATTACCGGGACTAGTGTTATGGCGTCACAACTAGCCCAAAGATTGGCAGCTCAGTATTCTGGTTATTGCCATAGCACAGCCGGCGTGCATCCACATGATTCATCCCATTGGAATGATAGTAGTGCCACTGAAATTCTGAAGCTTTCCAAGAATCCTGAAGTGGTCGCCATTGGTGAAACTGGATTAGATTATCACCGGAATTTCTCTTCTCGTAAGGATCAACTTAGGGCTTTTGAAGCCCAATTAGAACTTGGTGTCATCACTGGCCTACCTCTCTTCCTTCATCAACGCGATGCTCATGGTGATTTTCTAAAGTTAGTCCGTCTATATAGGAATTCACTGAGTGCAGCTGTGGTCCACTGCTTTACGGGAACACATGCAGAACTAGAGGATTATTTAGCTCTAGATTGTCATATAGGGCTCACTGGATGGATTTGTGATGAGCGTCGCGGTTTAGTGCAGCAAACATTAATTCCTCATATCCCCTTGGATAGACTCATGCTTGAAACCGATGCCCCCTATTTGATGCCACGGAATATGATACCCAAGGCCAAAGGTCGCCGTAATGAGCCTGCAAATTTACCATGGATATTGAAGATGGTGGCACAATGTAGAGAGGAAGATGCTGATATGCTTGCAAAAGCGTGCACAGAAAATACGCTTAATTTTTTTAAGCTGAGCAAATAATTACTAGAAACTCACAGTGAGTTTTACTTCTCTAAATTAGTCATTTGTAATTTATTCACTCTATTTTTAAGAACATCATTGCTCAGAGAGGGTATGGACTTATCAAGTGTACTCTTGTAATGCTGCTACGAAAGCATGTATTTCAATAGCACCAAAAGGCCAATCAAGCTCCATCCATTCGCCTGATACCGAAGTTCCTGCAAAGACAGGGATACGTAATCCATAGCTTGCCACCATATCGTCAGAGTCTGCAATCTCTATCAACATCACATCCTCCCATAAGTCCCCTAATTCCGTTTCAAGTAAAGCTTCTGCCTTATCACATAAGTGACATCCTACAGAAGAGTAAAGATAGAGTGGGCTCATCATGATTCTCGCCAAGAGTTTATCAACTCTCGTAGTAAAGCAGGCCCACCATAGATAAAGCCAGTGTAGACTTGTATAAGCATAGCCCCAGCCCGTTTTTTAGCAACAGCATCATCTCCTGACATAATTCCACCAACACCAAAGACTGGTATTTTTCCAGCTACAGCTTGTACCATCCAACCAAGCACTTGTGTAGAGTGCTGAGTAAGGGGTGCTCCAGAGAGCCCACCAGGCTCCCCTGCATACGTTGAGCCGCCAATCGATGACCTGTCTACCGTGGTGTTACCAACGATAAGCCCTTCCAACCCCTCTTCCATAACCACTTGGGCAATATTCACAGCTTCTTCACTATTGAGGTCTGGTGCCACTTTCAATAAGACAGGTACGTGCTTGCGTTGCTCCTTTGCAAGCGCTAGCTGAGATTGACGTAATGATCTCAGTAATTTTTTTAATTCGATACCAAACTGGAGTGAACGTAAGCCTGGCGTATTTGGAGAGGACAAATTAATCACAACATAATCAGCATAGGCATAAACTTCTCGTAAGCAGTACAGATAATCATCAACTGCTTTTTCAACTGGCGTGGTGAGATTCTTACCGATATTGACTCCAACGATACCTTTGTAGCGACGCTTGCTAAGATTTTTTAGCATGTGCGTTACACCTTTATTATTAAAGCCCATCCGATTGATCAGTGCTCTTTTGTCCTTTAACCTAAACATACGTGGTCTTGGATTACCATCCTGCGGTCTTGGTGTGACCGTACCCACTTCCACAAATCCAAACCCTAAGGCTCCAAGTGCGTCCAAATAATCCGCATTTTTATCTAGCCCAGCCGCCAAACCTACAGGATTGGCAAAATTGAGACCCAAGACTTGCACTGGACAATTGGGAACAGGGACACGGACTAACCATAGTAAATTAAGCTTATGTAGCCAGAATAATGATCTTAAACCAAAATCATGAGAGAACTCTGCAGGGAGTAAAAAAAGGATAAAACGCACAAACGAGTACAGCATGTCTAGAGTCCAGTACCGAGGTAATGTTATAAGGGTAATGTTGCCAGTATCTGCGACCTATATAAACCCACAATGAATGCTTTAACATGATATTTTGCATGTCACAGTTTTCACTATAGAATCAACCGTCTCTCAGAATTAAGTATGACAAACTAGGATTTTCACGTAATGACCCCAAAAGCAGCAATAGCCACTCTCAGGAACTGGCTTACAACTCATATAGTTGGACAACATAAGCTCATCGATCGTCTCTTGGTTGCCTTACTTGCTAACGGACACCTGCTAGTTGAAGGAGCACCAGGTCTAGCCAAGACAAAGGCTATTAAGAATTTGAGTGAGGGAATTCAAGGGGATTTCCATCGTATCCAGTTCACTCCAGACCTTCTTCCTAGTGATATTACTGGTACAGAAATTTTTCGCCCCGAAGATGGATCGTTTCGCTTCCAACATGGGCCCATATTTCATAATCTCGTTCTTGCCGATGAAATCAATCGCGCACCAGCGAAAGTGCAATCTGCTCTTCTAGAAGCAATGGCTGAGCGTCAAGTCTCGGTGGGGCGTGAAACATTTCCGTTACCTGATCTCTTTCTAGTGATGGCTACTCAGAATCCTATTGAACAGGAGGGGACTTATCCTCTTCCAGAGGCCCAATTAGATCGCTTTTTAATGCATGTCCGCGTAGATTACCCAGATTTACAGGCTGAGCGAGAAATTCTTCATCTAGTGCGTCGAGAAGCACTACAAGAAGATAAAGTTTCTCTCAGTGAAGTCTCGCAAGAACTTTTATTCGCGGCAAGAACTGAAGTGTTAAATTTGCACATGTCGGAAGCTGTTGAGGAATACATTTTGCAGCTAGTCATGGCAACTCGTCATCCAGCTAATTACTCAGACGAACTTGCCCAATGGATAGAGTTCGGCGCAAGTCCTAGAGGCACCATATCTTTAGATCTTTGTTCGCGTGCTTTAGCTTGGTTGCAAGGAAGGGACTTCGTCTCTCCTGGCGACGTCACTGCTGTATTGCATGACGTCTTACGTCACCGCATTCTTCTGAGCTTTGAAGCAGAGGCGAGCGGTATTACTCCTGACCAAGTACTAGACCGTCTTATAGAACTGGTCCCCACAGCTTAGAGATAATAATGGCGAAGTCATCAAGGCAGATAGAACTGAATAACTATCGCTGTAAGGGTGCGTTTGTCACTCTGGAGCAATTATTGGAACAACGTTTTTGTGCACAACAACTCGCTCTGCCTGTTTCAAAACGCTCACGTGTTGGCATGAGTGGGTTACATATATCAAAACAGAAAGGGCGCGGAGTAGACTTTGAAGAACATAGGCCATATCAAGCTGGAGATGATATTCGTAGTATAGATTGGCGAGTCACTGCCCGTAGTGGACGGCCATACACAAAAATCTTTCGTGAGGAACGTGAGCGTCCTATTCTCTTGGCTATTGACCTTTGTGCTTCGATGTATTTTGGTAGCCGTACATCATTCAAGTCAGTTGTTGCAGCAGAATCTGCAGCCTTGTTAGCTTGGCATACAGTGGAACAAGGCGATCGAGTTGGAGGTGTCGTCTTCAATGACATCCAAGAAGCCTTGGTGCGTCCTAGGAGATCAAAACGCTCTGCCTTAAGGTTATTGAATGATGTAGCAGACTATAGTCAGCATCTGCTGCATCAACACCGAATTAACAATCAGCCAGAGCGAATGCGTTCTGCACTCTTACAACTATCGCGCATTACAAAACCAGGTTCTTCGATTTATCTTATCAGTGATTTTTCATCCTATGACGCAAGCTGTATGCCCTTACTTCAACAGCTTGCACGTCACAGTACGCTTCACTGTTTGATGATCTATGATGCACTTGAAGCAGAACTACCCCAACCAGATCTCTATAGCATTACCAATGGTGATGAACGGACTGCTATAGATACCCATAATCGAGCAGTTAGGTTGGCTTGGCAAAATAATTTCTCAGATCGTCTACAGCAACTACGAAATGAACTCATACTTGCTAAGGTGAATCTAGTGACGCTTCGTACAGATCAGTCTCTACGTGAACAACAGGAATTATGGAAGCAAATAGCCCACTCTCAGAATTAGCAGACATTCATCTGCCTCCCTCTATTAGTTTCTGGCCTCCCGCATTTGGATGGTGGTTTTTACTCTCTTTTCTACTGGTCATTGTCGCTTGGACGAGTTACGTCAGTTTTCGTTATTGGCAGCAAAAGCAACGGATGGCAGCAGCTTTGGAAGAATTAGATGTTGCTTTTAATCTGTTACAAAAAGGAAATAGCGATAATTCCCATCAGCAACAAATTAATACGAAGGGTTTACAATTTCTTATGCAGACTTCATCTGTCATCAAAAGAGTCAGCATGCAATTATTTCCTGATTTACGGGTAGCGCCTTTGCATGGAGAGCAATGGCTTACCTTTTTAGAAAATCAATTCCTTTTGGCAGAAAACCAACAAGTGAATATTAAGGTAAAAGCCAAGAATCCTCTCAAGGAGAAAACTACGCCAGAGCAGGAGGAGAATCTCAAAGCTTTGCAGGCTATCGCACTAGGTGAGTACATGCCAACCTACACCGCTGACTCTACTCGAGTTCATGCAGTTGCACATCAGTGGGTGCAATTTCAATACAAGCATAAGACTATAAGCAAGTTGTTCTGGAATATTAAGAATAAGTCGTTAGCCAGAGGTGACGAATGATAAGCTTTGTTTGGCCCTGGGTGTTCATCTTGCTACCGTTACCCATCGCTATTTTTTATGGTCTACCTCGAGCACCAGTCGGTGATGCTGCGCTTTTCGTCCCTTTTTTTCGTGCCTTGTCTAAATTAGATTCGACCACCGCTCAAGTAAACAGTCGCTCTCGTCTACTATATTTGATAGCCATAATTAGTTGGCTGTGCTTGGTGACCGCGACAGCGCAACCCCAATGGATTGGAGAACCTATAGAATTACCAACTACTGGGAGGGATCTCATGTTGGTAGTAGATGTTTCTGGCTCAATGGAGGCTCAAGATCTTCAAATCGGGACACAGAACGCTACACGACTTCAGGTGGTGAAATCTGTCGTGGGTGACTTCGTCGAAAGACGTACAGGAGACAGGCTTGGGCTTATACTATTTGCGGCACGAGCCTACACACAAGCTCCTCTGACTTTCGATCGAGCAACAGTCGAGACTCTGCTATATGAAGCTGAAATTGGTATTATTGAAGAAAATGCCACAGCAATTGGAGACGGTATAGGTCTTGGAGTAAAACATCTAAGGGAGCGTCCAGCAGCCTCTCGTGTTCTTATTATGTTAACTGATGGCGTCAATAATGCTGGCGAGGTCACTCCGCTACAGGCTGGTGAATTAGCAGCCCGTGAAGACATCAAGATCTATACTATTGGTATTGGTGCGGAGAGCGCTTCAACCTCCTCGTTGTTTGGCCGTCGAACCGTCAATCCATCTGCAGATCTTGATGAAGAAACACTAACTAAAATTGCCCAAGATACCGGTGGACGCTACTTCCGTGCTCGCGATAGACAGGAACTTGAACAGATATATGCGTTACTCGATGAACTAGAGCCGGTTGAACAACAAAACGAAACTTTTCGACCTACATTGTCACTTTTTTTCTGGCCATTAAGCATGGCAATACTGATTAGCTTTTGCATTGCTTTACTCCGTTTACCCTGGGATATACTGTTCCAAAATAACTCGACAGATCAAAGGGGACCCCTATGATGATTTTATCTGGGGGGGTTATTGAAAACTTTCACTTCCTGCGTCCTCTTCTTCTCTTAGGGCTAATGCCAGCTTTAGTACTCATCCTCATTCTGCGCTACTTTCATAGCGCAAGGACAAATTGGTCGCGCTCTATAGATCCTTCTTTACTTCCATACTTACTCGATCGTAATTTACAAAGAGGCAATAAATTGCCTCTTTATGGTCTGGCATTATTGTGGTTACTAGGCATAGTTGCAGCAGCCGGGCCAGTTTGGGAGGAATTACCGGTTCCTGTGCAGCAAAGAGAGGACGCTTTGGTGATTTTGGCAGATCTTTCGATGTCTATGTATGCAGAAGATCTAAAACCTAATCGTGTTACAAGATTACAAAGAAAAATTTTGGATTCATTGAATCAACGAAAATCAGAGGGTGAAACAGGCTTAATTGTCTACGCAGGTACTGCACACACGGTAACCCCACTTACCGATGATATTGAGACAATTAGTAATCTAGTTCCTTCACTTCAACCCAACATCATGCCATCTCAAGGCAGTCAACCACACACTGCAGTTCGCCTAGCCCTGGAGTTACTTGCTAATGCACAACTACCTAAAGCTCATTTACTATTGTATACCGACGGTATAGAAATTGCAGACATTCAAAGTATTACAAGTGAACTTGCAGGAACTCAACATCGACTCTCGGTTTTAGGTTTCGGGACGGATAATGGTGCACCAGTGCCTACAGGTCAAATGGGATATCTAAGAGATGAAAATAATGCAATTGTTATCCCACGTCTCGATCGTGCTCCATTACAACAACTTGTTAGTCTCACTTCAGGTAGATATGCAGATGCACAACTCAATGATGATGACATCAATTACTTACTAGAGGAAATCATACTTAATGAAGAAGAAAATCTTAGAGTAATAGATGATCGAGAATTTGACACATGGTACGAAGCTGGCCCGTGGCTACTATTATTTGTAATCCCTCTGGCAGCTTTAGCATTTCGTCGAGGATGGCTACTTGTTTTGTTTGTCACTCTGCCAATCTTTCAACCAAAGACAGTTTACGCATTGAACTGGAAAGATCTATGGCAAACTAAAGACCAACAAGGCTCAGATTACTACAAGGCTGAACAATACCTTGCCGCTGGAGAACAGTTTGAAGATCCTCAGTGGAGAGCTATGGCACATTATCGAGCCGGTGAATATGAAAAAGCCCTTTCCGATTTAGCTGGACTTAATACACCAGAGAGCAATTATAATCGAGGCAACACTCTTGCGCAGATGGGGCTCTATCAAGAAGCTATCGATGCTTATGAATCAACTCTGTCTGAAATCGCTGATCATAAAGATGCTCTCCGCAACAAAGAACTTGTTGAGAAGTTACTAGAACAACAGCAGCAAGACGAACAACAGCAACAACAAGACGGTGATAAACAAGACAACAATCAAGAAGAGGAAGAACAACAGCAAGATCAACAACAGCAGGATCAACAACAAAAGCAGGATCAACAAGACCAACAGAACCAGCAACAAGAGAAAGAACAAAATCAAGATCAGAATGAAAATAAAGATCAAAATGAAGAGCAGCAGGATCAAGATCAGCAAGAGGAAGAAGAACAGAATTCAGAGGAGCAACAACAGGATCAACAAAGCCCCACTACAGAGGAAGAACAAGCCATGCAGCAATGGCTAATGCGAATACCTGATGACCCTGGCGAGCTGCTGAGGAATAAATTCAGGTACCAAACTCAGCAGCGAATGTTCGAACAACTACAGAATCCTGAGGCCAATGATACAGGGAACAATAAAAAATGGTAAGTTCGGTCAACTTAAAAGAAATTTTCGAATCATTCTTTGGCGTGCCAGTATCACCAAAATGGCAACTTGTGCTTTTGATATGTTTTATTTTCGTAGTCTGTCCCTTGATAAGCTTAGCCCAACCTAACACCCTGTTAACAGCTTATGTAGACAGAACTGATATCCGTTTAGATGATGTTTTCACGTTAACAATTCGAGTAGACGCTAGCTTAGGGAATAACCGACCCTCTCTTTCAGGATTAAATCGAAACTTCGATCAAGTTGGAGGGATTAGTACTCGCAGCACCTACACAAATAATAACGGCACAATACAAAGCTGGACTGAGTACAGTATGATGTTACGCCCACAAGAAACTGGTACGTTCACTATTCCGAGTTTCACCCTATCTAATGCAAGTACAGACGCCATAACAATTAACGTCAGTGACGCTACACCAGCAGGCTCTAGTGATGACAAGGATATCTTCCTCTTGAGCGAGGTCAGCAAACAACAACTGTATGTACAAGAACAACTCATTTACACTGTAAAACTTTATTATTCAATAGGATTCGACCCTGGAGCCCAGCTGAGCACACCTCAAGTTACAAACGCAGTGGTCCAACAGTTAGGTGGAGATGATAATCATCAAGAAGTTGTTAATGGAATTGGTTATTCAGTCACAGAGAGGCGTTTCGTCATTTTTCCACAATCCAGTGGCGAACTTATTATCCCTCCAGTCTATTTTTCTGCTACTGTTGGAAGACGCAGTGGAGTCAACAGACTCTTTACAAATCGTAACATATTTCGAGAAGTCAATCTCTCAAGTACTGAACACCTTATTAATGTTGTCGCACGTCCAAACTCTTTCGACGGATCAACCTGGCTTCCTGCCTCTGAACTAAGTCTAACTGAGGAATGGAGTAATAATTTAAACGAAGTTGTGGTGGGAGATGCGATTACTCGTAACATCACACTGACCGCAAAAGGTCTATCTTCTTCATTACTTCCAGAAATATCCCAATCTGATATGAGTGGACTTCGCTTCTATCCTGACCAGCCGACCAGAGAAGATAAAATTAGTGATGAGGGTATCCTAGGAACTACTATGATGAGTACTGCGCTAGTGGCATCATCAGCTGGTACATACTTAGTTCCAGAAATTAGAATTCAATGGTGGAATACCATCCTAGACATGGTTGAGGAAGCGGTTTTACCAGCTCATGAAATAAAAGTAGTTGCAGCCGATGAGAATAATCTTTCTCTGAATGAGTTTATTCGTTCAGAAGCATCAAATCTTGTAGGTGCCCCAAGTGACGAATCAACTTCTGCCCTGCCATGGCAATTGACTACAGCTTTTTTTGCATTAGCATGGGCTATAAGCACGGCACTATGGCTTAATAGCCGTCAACAGTCAGCTCTCGCCTCAGAACCCTCTAGACTTGAACTCCCTGGGCAAGTCCTTAAAACACCGTCTCGATTAGTTCGACCAGAAAAGTTAGAGGATTTACAATCCAGATCTGTCGACCAAAGAGCCAACAACTTAAGTCGTGTAGAGTCTCAATTTAAACAAGTCGTCAAAACCGGTTCGCCAAGGGATGTACACCAAGCATTCCTACAATGGGGTCGTATAGCTTTGCAAAAACCTGAGCTTAAAAGTGCACAGGAATTGGCGAGTTTTCTTGATGACGAGGAAATTACAGCTCAATTAGCTCAACTAGAAAGTGTGCTTTACAAAGATAATTCCTATAACTATTCTGGCATTGAGCTTTTCAATTGCTGTCAAAACCACTATAAAAAGAAAAACAGCGGTAGGGGTAGTAGCCAGTATAAACTACCTCCACTTTATCCTGACTAATACAAAAGACCTAGGTGTATTAACAGTGCCTATTAAAAGTGACAAAAAAGCACGAGGGAAAATTTTCCCTCGTGCTTCATGCGAAATTCCAATTAACTTGCTGCAGCAAGTCGCTGAATCTTATTCCCATTAATTGGTATGGTCCTAGGCTTCATGGCCTCGGGAACTTGCTTTTCCAAATATACATGCAGTAAGCCGTTATTCAGCGCAGCTTCAATAACTTTAACATGATCGGCCAACTTAAACTGTCGACGGAAACTTCTTTCCGCTATGCCTTGATGAAGATAAGTTGGTTTAACAGTATCTTCTTTAGATTCACGTTGTGCGCTAACAGTCAAAGTACAATTTTCAACTTGTAAACTGATGTCTTCTTCACCAAACCCAGCAACTGCCATCGTAATTCGATATCTGTCTGATTCCAACAACTCTATGTTGTAGGGTGGATAGCTAGGCTGATTACGATCACTAGCATGTAGTGTATCTAGTAGGTTGGCCAGATGATCAAAGCCAATAGTGGTACGGTAAAGTGGACTAAAATCAAAATTCATTTGGAAATCCTCATTAAGCGATTTAAAAAAGTTATGCTGGCTCATCGCCCAGCGATTTATGAGGACCCTGGTTTTCAGCCGTCCTCAATTACTTGATGAGGACGAATTAAAAAAAATCAAGGAAAAACTCAAGAAGAATTCAATTTTTCTATAAACGCATAAACCGACCAAGACTCAACCAAGCTTAAAAAAAAGATCAGCAAAGATTTGCACTAACCTGCAAGCAACAAACAATTACACTAAATTCCAGCGAGATAACTGTGTAGTTACACTAATGGAGGTTGGCGCAACATCAAACGGTATCCATTAGGATCCCAACATGAGAAACCATTGGCAAGTTCTTGTTCAACAATGCCTCCCAACTGAAACACTGCATCGGCTAATTTTCCCATGTCATGCAATTGTAATTGCAAACCAAAGGCTGAGAGTCCCGGCTGAATTCCTCTAGGTGCCTGAGTTAACCGTAATAATTGTCGGTCGCCAATGGAGAAATAATGAGCACCTGCTACTACACTAGCTGTTGTATCTAGTAAGCGAGCGTAGTAAAGCGCGTCAACCTCTAAGTTTGAGACGATGATGCTAACTTCATCTAAACCGAGCACTGAAAAAACTGGTTTTTGCACTGAGACTTCTACCCAAGGCTCCAAATGTTCGGGCCATAATTCATCGTGTGGAATGATAAATTCTGAATTATCTGAGTCACTAAGTTGTAACAACTCACCATCATCAAAAAACTGAAGATCTTGCCCTGCTAGATAAGAACGGAGCTGTGATACTGTTTTGGTGATATTAAATACAATTGTAGATTGATAAATTATAGTTTGAGATGTTGTGGATATGGGATTTTTTCCCTCTCCGGTAGTAGATGATTGCCCTTTTGTGTTCGTGGATTGCCTTAACAGTAAGGCATTGCTGCCAACTTGAACCAAAGCTTGAGGGAGCTGAGGATGAATACGAACACTGTCTGCGAAGAGTTGCTGATAAAATGTTAATGAAGATTGTAGGTCAGCAACTTCAAGAACCATCATACCTATGCTGTTTAGCACGCCGCGATCTGAGCCATAAGCCAAACCAACTGCGCTACATAAACTTGCTACTTGAATGAACGCTCGACGGGGTAGCATGTCAGGGTAAACCAAAGACAAAAAGCCCTGCCCCTGCACTGACGGCGATATACTGTTTTCCATCCATTGCAAAGCTCATCGGACCCGATGCTACCTGGCCACCTAATTGCTGATGCCATAACTCTTCACCTGTAGTGGCATTTAGGGCATAAAAGTAGCCATCTCGTGCACCACCAAAAACAAGGTTACCCTCAGTGGAAAGAACACCACCATCGATGACCTCTGTTGTAACATGCTTCCAGACTACCTTTCCTGTAGTTGGGTCGATGGCTTGGATAGCACCAAGTCCATTTTCTGGCAGACGTTGATTTTGTAACTTGACGCCAAGGGCAGGAACGGCCATGGTTGGATAAGCTCCTACATAGCTCTGACCTGGTATATATTCCACGGGTCGCTTGGTGTAAACAGAGTAGGTATCCAGCCAAGTTGGAACATAAAAGTATCCAGTGGCAGGGCTATACGAAGGGGGATACCAGTTAGTTGCGCCCTGGTTATTCGGCATAATAAAGGTGCCTTCCTCTGAAGGGGCTAACGCTCTAATGGGACGACCATCAGTTTCAAATCCACTCATCCAGTTGACTGAGACGAAAGGTTCACCAAGGATAAACTCCCCAGTAGTGCGATCCAGCACATAAAAAAGTCCATTTCGATTTGCGGTCATCAGTACTTTTCGTTCATGTCCATCTACTTCAATATCCGCCAGCACTGGCACTTGTGTGGCGTCATAGTCCATCTCATCATGAGGCGTAAACTGATAATGCCAAACTAACTCACCAGTTTCTGGGTTTAATGCAACCACTGACTCAGTAAAGAGGTTATCACCAGGACGTGAATCACCATTCCAGTCTGGCCCAGGATTCCCAACTCCCCAATAAGTAAGATTCAACTCTGAGTCATATGTCCCTGTAGTCCAGATAGAGCCCCCCCCTAGCTTGTAGGCCTCCTGACGTTCATCCTGCCAGGTATCACCACCAAATTCATCTGGCGATGGGATCGTATTGAATTGCCAAATCTTTTTACCTGTCTCTAACGAATAAGCCGCGATGAATCCTCGTATACCAAATTCGCCACCCGCAGGGCCAACAATCACTTTATCACCTATCACAAGAGGTGCCACCGTGATGGAATATCCCAGCGCAGGATCGGCAATCATCGTAGACCAAAGTAACCTTCCATCTCTAGCATCAACTGCCAACAATGTCCCATCAATGGCTCCCATTAACAATGTGTTACCTGCAATTGCTAAGCCTCTGTTAACTCTTCCGCAACATACCCGGGCGTCTTGACTCGGGGTATGCGAATATGTCCAGAAAACCCGACCAGATTTAGCATCTAAAGCCATGATATCGTTTGGTGGGGAGACCGTGTATAGAACCCCTTCTTTATACAAAGGCGTTGCTTCAAACTTCTCTGAGGAGCCACCACTAGAACGCACTTGCCAGATCCATTTAAGCTCCAATTCAGAGGCGTTATCGGTAGTAATCTGTTTCAGCTCTGAGTGTCTATGTCCATCATAAGCACCTGAATAAGTGAGCCAATTTCCTGCTACAGGATTGAGCAGTTCCTCTGGGCTAACCTCAGCTTGTGATACTGACCAGCTTAATACTGAAGCGATAAATAGAATTTGATGAAGATTAGTTTTAAGTCTCATGCACTACTCCTTCAATGACAGCATGAATGCCACTAAATCAGAGATCTCAGCAGCAGAGAGTTGATCGGCATAGCTTGGCATGGGACTTCGGATGAAGCCTTTATCAGCAAGCTCATCAGTAGGAATTGAAAGTAACTGCTCTTGCATGGTGAGCATTTGAATAAAATGTCTATCCTGGTTAAGAAGTTTACCCTCGATACGTTCGCCATCATAAGTCGTTACTTGATAGAAACGCTCCCCTTCACGGACTTCCTTATTTGGGTTCATTAAGGAATCCTCTAAGCTGGCAGGAGTTCGCAGTGCTCCGATGCCACCCAAATCCTGATACAACACGGAACCACCACCGTGGATTCCATGACAACTAATACAATTAACCTTGCCATAGAACAAAGCTTCACCGCGATTTATATCTCCGATCGTAACATCACGTTGCTCATCAGCTCTCAACACACCACCAGTTTGCATTGACCGCAAAAAGGCTACAACTGAACGTAATTCGGCATACGAAAACTGCGGGCGCGCAATCATCAGGGTGTTTGGAATCCCTCCTCGAATCAATGCTATAAGATCTTCGTCGGTACTGGCACGTCGAAAACGCCCACTTCCAAGATTGACTCCTTCAACCGAATTCCCATTATCACCGTGACAACCTTGACAGTTTGCCAGATAAAGTCCACGACCATTTTCTATGTCACTGGGCGCATAACTATGTTCTTGCGCTACCCCAAAGGTTGAGAGCAAAAGAGAAAACCATGCTCCTCCAAGTAAAAATCGCATAATAAATCCTCTTCTCAAATTATGGCTCGATGCTATTACAAGCACCTGGAACTGGCAATCTTTGGCCTAGAACTCGTATCCTTTATCAAGCTAAGCTCAAAGAGAATTCGACTGGCAAAGCTAAAATATTGCCTTTTCAAGTAATTAGCGTAGCGACCAGTGACTAGAGCTTGCCAAACGTCTTAGGGTTTTAGCAATTATCTTGACAGCTTCCTTCATCTGATTTTGTGGAATAGCGTAGGAAATCCTTACACACTCTCGACTATGCTGCCAATGCGGTGCAAGATCAAGGAAGGCGGCGTCACCTGGAATGACAATAACACCAGCTTCGCGTAGCTGATGATATAGTTCTGATGTGGAAATTGGTAATCCCTCTGCCCAGAGCCAAAGAAAGAAAGAGCCCTCCGCTAAGTGCAATCTAATTGGCAACCCTTCAAGCTCACGTAAGAGAAGTTCCTCGGCAAAATTGCGATGCTCAAGGTACCATGGCCGCAAGACATCATTTGCCAACTGTTGCAGTTTTCCTTGCCTAAGCAAGGCTTCTAATAACATTGGCCCCACATTGGTAGGTGCTAAATTCAAATTGGTATTCGCTCGCGAAAATGCTTCGATGAGCTCAGGCTGTCCAATAAGAAAACCACTCCTCAAACCGGGTAATCCCAGCTTTGAGCAGGACAACATGAGAAGAGTATTCTTACTAAAGTAAACCGAAGTATCTTGGTATTGTAGACCAGGAAGAGGCATCCCATAGGCGGCATCTAAAATAAGCGGAATCTGTAAAATTCCGGCTCGTTGATCCAAGTCTGCCAATTCTTCTATTGTCAACACATTCCCTGTAGGGTTAGTAGGTCTAGAGACAACAAAAGCAGCAATGCTTTCATCTTGAGGCAGGGCATCAAGCTGCAAGCGGTATTTAAAATGCTGACTCCCAATAAGTTCTAGATTAGGCAATGTACCACTGAAGGCATCTGGCCTAAAAGAAACATCTTTATAACCCAAATACTCTGGCAGTACTGGGAAATGTAATCTTCGTTCTTGGCCCGCACTATTTTGACCAGCCAACAAATTTGTCAAGATTCCAAAAGCACTTTGGCCACCATTGGTAATAGCGACATTTTCAGCATTGACAGCCCACCCATACTGTTCATGAAGAAAATTTGCCATAGCTTGACGAGTGCTAAGATCTCCAAGTGGTCCCTGATAGCGTCCATACAGCTGATGTGCTGTTTTCTCCTCGGCCAAGAGTAGTTGCAAGGTTTGTGTATAAAGGGCCTCAGCAACAGGAATCCGAGCAGGGCTCCCTCCTCCCAGCATTAACATATTGGGATTTGCTTTGAGAGCCGAACCTATGTCATCCATTAACTCTACAAGTGCAGTTTTATCAGTTAAGCGACGTCCAATGACTGACCACGGGTTGCTGGAATTCATTTAGGCATCCTTATATCTGATAGTGGTCATTGTAAACGGTATCATCTTAACCAATAACATCTGTTTAATCACGATCAATGGGAGCAGTATTTCTCACCTGTCTAATTTCCAGATTTCCTTTATTTTTCAATACCAAATCTTTGTTTAGTGCACTAAATATGTATAATGGTTACATGTAAATTAAAAGGAGTGGTAGACATGGCACATAAAACGCCTCTACCAAACGATAACACCAAATTGATTCAATCAGAGCATGATCACACCGAAGTAGATGAGACACTCCCAGAAGACCTCTATACCTCTGACCATGAAGTTGGCGAGCACAATGTTCAGGTCATGGGGTTGGATTTTCATAACCCCGTCTTCCTGATCTCCGCCTCAATAGTAATTGCTTTTGTTGCCTTTACCTTAGGCTTCCCGGCGCTAGCTGAAGAGTACTTCGGTGCCCTACGACCTTGGTTAACTGTCCGCTTTGATTGGTTCTTCATGTTGACAGCAAATCTAATAGTGCTTTTCTGTGTGTTATTGTGCCTACTGCCTGTCGGCAAACTGAAAATTGGTGGCGTGGATGCCACACCTCAGTATTCCTATGTGGCATGGGTCTCTATGCTTTTTGCAGCGGGAATTGGTATTGGCATAATGTTTTATGCAGTGCTAGAGCCAATGAACCACTTACTAAATCCTCCTATGAACATTGAACCTGCCTCCGAACTAGAAAATCGTCGGCTGGCAATGGCAGCAACAATTTATCACTGGGCAATCCATGCTTGGGCTATTTACTCCGTTGTTGGTCTTTCTCTGGCTTTTTTTGCCTATAACAAAGGGCTACCCCTAGTAATGCGCTCAGCCATGTACCCGCTCTTCGGAGAAAAAATTTGGGGTTGGCGTGGACACATTGTTGATACACTAGCAGTCTTCGCAACTTTGTTTGGCCTTGCGACATCACTTGGTTACGGTGCAGAACAAAGCGCCGGTGGCTTGCACTATCTTTTTAACCTTCCCGATACAAACTGGATGCGTGTAGCAATTATTGTTGTTATCACTGCTGCTGCTCTTACCTCGGTGCTAAGAGGTATGGACGGTGGTATCAAGTTCCTCAGTGAGCTAAACATGGGCCTAGCGGCTTTACTGGGCTTGTTTGTGCTTTTGATAGGACCAACCTGGGGGGCTTTTGAAGCTATAGGACGTAATGCAATAGCGTACATAGAGTACTTACCTTCGCTGTCGAACTGGGTTGGTCGTGAAGATAATTACTACATGCATGACTGGTCAACTTTTTACTGGGCCTGGTGGATAGCTTTCTCCCCATTTGTAGGAATGTTCATTGCCAGAATATCAACAGGACGTACTATTCGTGAATTTCTAATCGTCTCCATTCTTGCCCCTTCCTGTATATTCCTTATATGGATGAGCATATTTGGTAATGCTGCGATGGAGCAGTACTTTTCGGATGGGTACAAAGGTGTGGTCAACACAGTACTTAACTACCAACCGGAACTCTCCCTCTTTGCATTCCTGGAGGAGATGCCCTTTGCGACCCTAACCTCAATTGTTGGTATCTCTCTGGTTTTGATTTTCTTTGTAACCTCCATGGATTCAGGTGCCCTGATCGTGGACACAATGACTGCTGGCGGGAAAATTGACACCCCAGTCTATCAACGAATTTTTTGGTGTGTCTTCATAGGACTTATTGGGATCGCACTTCTCTTTGGTGGGGGACTTGCATCCACTCAAGCGCTAGCCATTGCAACTGGTTTCCCTTTCGGCATAGTTATCTTATTAATGTCGGTCAGCTTATATCGAGGATTAAGCCTTGAGCTTGATTTGATTGATCAGGGCGTAATCGATGGTACGGGCTCTGAGCAGCTCGAAGCACTAGAAAACTGCGATTAACATGTTACTAATCAGCCTTCAATTTAAACACATAATAACTAGACTGATTCTCCTTGCGAGAGAATTTCTCTAACTGGCTCAAGCCATAGCTCATAGTTTTTCCAATGATCGACAGCGCTATTATAAATTGGCTGCCTTACTTGTTCAGATGAGGGTGTACGTACATTACGCTCGGTTTTGTAGAACTCTAGACAAGAATCCTCAAAAGGTAAACCACAAAAATCTAATATTCGATGAACTTGACCACTTAAGTCTTCAACAACTTCCTCATGTTGAACTCTCAATACATACCCTGGAATTACTTTATCCCAGTGATCCATTAGCCTCACATAGTCATTATAATATCTGGCTATATCACGCAAATCATAGCTAAACAGTTGTCCCTCAGCGAACAACTGTTTATAGCCACTAAAGCAGCAAGCCATGGCCTCACGTCTTGCATCAATAATTTTGGCTTTTGGTAACATAAGCTTGATGAGGCCAATATGACGAAAATTATTAGGCATTTTGTCTATAAAGAAAGGAGCAGACTTACGATGAATACGAGTATCGCGGATATACTCTTCACCCAAGGAGCTGAGTTCTTCAGGAGATAATGATTCCAGATTAAATGGATAATCAGTGCCGCTTTTTTTTCCTTGTCGTCGCAATCTTCCTGAGAGAGAAAGTACGTTAGGTAACTCTAGTGTACCATCAACCATACTATGAGAAGACAATATTTGCTCAAGCAAGGTAGAACCCGCTCTCGGTAAGCCTACAATAAAAATTGGATCTGGGGCCATACAGCCCCTATCCACATTGAATAAGTTCGGGTTACACGCACGAATCTGCTCCTCACATTCACCTGAAGTGCCTTCGGCGCGATATTGTATTTGAGTTTTTTTAGCAGCATTACCTTTCTGGTAGTGGATAAAACTCTGCTCATACTTTTTCATGTCTTCAAAAGCTTTGCCTAGAGCAAACTGGAGATAAACTCTATCCTGGCCCGCTAAATGCGGATTCTTTTCAATTTCTTCCATTTTTTTTATTTCATGAGGAGAGAAATTATAAGTCTTGAGATTTGCTAGAGCGTACCAACTCTCACAGTGCATTGGCTGTACTTCACAAGCTTTCTTATAAGAGAGTATAGCCTCTTGAGTTCGGCCACCTGTTTTTAATGCATGCCCACGACTAACGTGAGTTACAGGATCATTCGGCACTTTAATCAAGATCCGGTCAAACATCTCAAGTGCTGTCTGGAAGTCACCAAGCTGCATGCACTGTATGGCGTATAGCGATTGTAGTTGAGGGTTGTAAGGTTCATTCAAGTACAGATCTTGAGCTTCCTCAACTGCATGGGCATAACGTTGTCGTTTACTCAATACTTGTATATATTCTATTCGTGCTTGTTTATGACTCGGTTCAAAAGCCACAGCACTTTCAAGCAGAAACTCTGCCTCTTCTAAGACACCATGTCGAACAGCTATTTGTGCCAGTAAAAGAATAGCATCAATGTGTTTCGGAAATTTTTGAAGAAACCGGCGACACAACTCCTCAGCTTTTACAAGTTTGTTTTCGTAGAGTTGATCAATTGCCGCGATGAGGATAGGAGGCAGCGATTGCAGCCAGTTCAATTTTTCATCAACCTGTGCCAATCTTTCAGATTGCGCAAATTCTCTCAAAATCAGTTGTTGCCCTGTCCAACTAGCTCTCAAAGCTGGATTAAGGTGACAGGCAGTAGCATAGGCACCGAGAGCTTCTTGCAAACGCCCAGTGCTTCGATACAAATGTCCAAGCTCTTGAAAGGCGCGCCCATAACTTGACGCCTGCGAAATCAAAGATAGTAAAGAGATCTCAGCAGAAGTTAAGTCTCCGGAGTGACGCTGACAAACAGCAATCAGGTACAGCCCGTAATCAGAACCCTGAACTTCTGCTGGTAGCTGACGCAGAGATTCAAGCGCATCATTCAGTCTGCCCTGCGAGATGAGTCCCTGCAGGGCGCTGAAATCAGTATCGGAGGTAACTCCCAACTTAAAACTCGTAGCTGAATCTAACTCCGGCCGTGGTAGGAGGAGCATAAGCAACACGTTCACGATCGTTCACGTAGTTTGCCCCCTGCGCCACTTTTTCGTTGGTGAGATTGTTAATAAAACCCTCAACCATCCAACCACCGTCAGAGATACCAACAGATAGGTTCATCATAGTCCAACTGTCTATTTCCATACTATTTATAGAAATGATATCGCTGTAAGACTTAGCAGAGTGACTCACAGAAGGCATGAAGTGCCCTCTCCAACCCTTAGCCATAGGCCACTCGTATCGAGCCCATAAACTAGACTGAAACTTGGGTGCGTAAGCTAATTCGCTACCAACAGTTACATCACCTGTCGGTGTTTTTACGGCAGTAATTTCTGTATCTAATATGGAAAATGCAGCACCTAACATGAGCTCATCAGAAGGAACATATGTTAGGTCTCCCTCTAATCCACGAACCTCTGCATCAGCTGCATTATCAGAGAAGAAAAGGTTAACAATACTGGTATCGAAAATTGTGGTCTGAAGATCAGTAATATCGATCATGAAGGCTGAACCATTGAAACGAAGGCTGTTATCCAGCAGATCAAGTTTCCAACCCAGCTCAATATTATCGACAGCATCAGATTTGACATCAAAAGGTACTGTGTAATTTGTTGCAGATTGATATGCTCCTCCTGGACGGTTCAATAGGCCGGTCCGGAAGCCCTCTGACCAGGTAAGGTACCAGAGTTGGTCGTCATTAGGTTGCCATGAAAGACTAACTTTACTAATTACACCATCGTCCTGGGCTTTATCAGGAGCCTTAATAGTGTTCATAATACGTGTATAGTTTGGGTCATCTTGATCTGGTGGATTGGACATTGAATATACTGGGTGTCCGGAAAAACCACACCCGGAGTATGACCAAGTAACCTCACCATCACCATCGTAGATATCATTAATATTCGTACCATAGGCATTAGTGTCACTGCTACCCATGTTACAGAAGGATGAGTTTGCAGAACCTAAGAGGTCGACTTCATAGTCATACCAACGAGCACCCACAGTCAGAGCGAGATTATCTGACAGGTCGAAACCCACCTCACCGAAGATACCAACATTCTTATCCGTCCGTTGAACGTCGTTACGAAAGATGGTATCAGCCGGATATGGTCCAGCACCTGGGTTGTAACCGGTATAGTGATCATAGTTATAGTTATTGGTAAAACCAAAACCATCTCCAGCTCCAGCGCCCCAAACATCGATCGCCTTGTTTCCTGGGTAGGCAAAGTCGTTACGCTCTTTCAGGTCAAGATCGCTTATGAAGGCACCAGCAGTCAGTCTGACACGAGCATCTGAATCAGTTGTAATTCGAAATTCATGAGTCTGAAACTCAGCCTTAGTTTTGGACTTAACATAAAGGTTTGGAGACTGACAAGTTCCGGAAGGGATACCAGCACCAGCGGGTGAGTAACTCGTATATGAGACATAGTAATCACAAATATAATAAGGAATGTACTGGCCTATGAATAAGTAATCTGAGTAATCGATACGCTGATCAGTGTTACGCTCAGTAAATGCGCCAGTATATAGCACCTCCAACTGCCCCAGACGTCCTTCTAATGTCCAGTTATAGTTAGTAAATTCATCTTGCATGTTTTCAGCTTCAAAACGCTGAATCTCAAAATCATCAAGATTTGGATCTGCATAGAATGTCCCTTCCGTGTCAATTTTTTGTTGCATTGCACCTACGCGAAGATCCCAGTCTGGATTGATATCCCACAGCGCACTGACTCTAGCCCCTTGATAGGACGTATCATTAAAATCTTCCTCGACTAATGATGCATTATCAGCGTCTATAAAACGAACGTTACTCAGATCAGCACCTGCTTGAAAGCCACCACGGAATGATTTAACGGCAGTACCATTGGAACGTACTGTGCCGGCAGGACGAAAACGAGCACTCTCAGCTGTTGAGCGAGTAGCGTGCACGTTATCTATAAAGCCGCCTTTGTTATCAGAAAAAACTACACCACGTACGGCAAATGTGTCAGTGATAGGTAAGTTCAATGTAGCATTAACATTGTTGTTCATCTCCCCATCACGCATCCAAGAAGCGCCTGCCTTTACATTACCATACAGCCCGGAGGTATCTGGCTCATTCGTGATCAATCGAACTACACCTGCTTGGGAGCTAGCGCCGAATAAGGTCCCCTGTGGACCAGCCAGGACCTCAACACGATTGACATCTGCGACATAAACATCAAGGTTTCTGCCAGGCTGAGTCATTGGCTGTTCGTCTAGGTACAGAGCCACGTTCGGACTTAAACCCGCCACCCCCGCAGTTGTTAAATTTGGGGTAGTAGAGGCTACACCACGAATGTAGATAGTGTTTTGCCCAGGACCAGAACCACCTGCACTCACATTAGGAAGTTGAATCAAGTAATCTGAAAAGTTAGCAACACCACGTTGATCAAGCGATTCCTCAGTCAAGGCTGAGACGGCAACTGGAACTTCCTGCAGGCTTGCCTCCCGTTTAGTTGCAGTAACGAGAATCTCTTCGAGTTGTGCTTGTGAATTCAGTGAATAGGCTGCACTGGTAACTACAATGACAGCCTGGGCGATTTTGTTTTTTTGAAACATTGTCTCTCCAGGAACTAAAAATTAGTTCGTGCACTATACATTATTGGAGAGATTTCATCAAATTAACTATATTTTATATTAGGTAATTATTATAAATTACTGTTTTAAATGATATTATTATTTTATTAGATTATTGTAATTATTTATTTATCTAATTTATTTGATAAGATCGATAAAGATCTCTGTTAAGAACTTACCATTTATGTGTTTTCTCCGATCCAAGCTAAGTCGTACAGATCATTCCGCCGATCTTGATAATTTCTCACTGAGCCGGCTTTACGAAGTTTCTCTAGGAGGGATAAATCAAGATCTACGACTAACTCCATAGGAATATTAGTCTCTGCCTCAGCAGCGATAGCATCCCGGGGGAAACCATAATCAGCAGGAGTCAATACCACACTCTGCCCATACTGATTATCTAGGCTGGGTACCACTGGCAACATGCCCACACTGGAAGACAGGGCCACATAACATTCATTTTCGATCGCTCTTGCGGCTGCACAATGGCGAACGCGAAGATAACCATGCCTTGCATCAGTCCATGAGGGTACAAAGAGCAACTGCATCCCCTGCTTCGTTTGTAGCCTAGCCAGCTCAGGAAACTCGATGTCATAACACACAAGCACCCCTACTTTGATCTTGTCTATCTCAAAAACTTCCAGCTTAGAGCCACCAACCATGTTCCAGTCTTGAACCTCACCAGGAGTTACATGCAACTTAGCTTGTGCATGAACTTTGCCATTACGCTGGCAAATGTAACAAACATTAGTCAGGGCCCCGTGGCTAAGCACTGGTAAAGTCCCTGCAACAATATTAACCTCGTGAGACCGCGATAATTGACAGAGCTTCTCAACAATCAACGGGCTTAGTTGCGCTAAGTTCTGCATTGCTCTCAATGAACCAGGCACTGAATCCAAAGCTAATAAAGGCGCCGAGAAAAATTCAGGTAGTAAAATAAAATCAGTACCATATGCCACTTGTGCTTTAACTTTTCGCTCCAACTCCTGCAGCAACTCTTCTAATCCACCGTAGTAACGCATCTGCCATTGAACTACACCAATTCGAACTGTTGATGACTCCGACATTATTTTACCTTCTTCCTGTTCTTGCTTACTTGTTCTTTGACCCAGTGAGTTTACACTGTGTCAGCACAGCTTATCGCATCTAACCCAAATCGCTCACTCTTTTTTACTAGGTGGCAATTTAGGATTTTATCTCCAATGAGTGAAGGGAGTAGGTGGCACAAGCTATCTGACATCTGAAATGAGTATCCATCCGGTGAAATCAAGCAGAGTCAAGAAATAACGAGGTGTCACTCAGATGCTAGCCATGGTTTAATGGTACCATTTAGACCCTAAAACGAATTTTGTATGACTGAAGTCACCGCAGCTTTATTGCCTATTTGGCACCGTGAGAAACCTTTTCCAGCCTTGTTAACCCAACAATTAAGACTGACCGCTGTCGAGTCTGCTAAGGATGTTCGCCACCTTGAGTTATCCTTAAAGGATTCTGGTCTTGTTTATAGACCAGGGGATACTGTTGGTGTGTGGATTCGTAACGATCCAGAATTAGTCTATCAATTACTACGGTGTATTCAACTAGATCCAGAAACACGCCTTGTCATAGACGATGCAGAACATACTTTGATATATGCCCTAACAAACGTATACGAAATAACACAGGTTATACCGGGGTTTCTCAAGTCTTACGCAAGTATTACTGAAAACCATGTCCTTACAGAGCTTTGCAAAAATCCGGTAGAGCTACGTTCATACATCGAGGGAAGACAAATTCTGGATGTGCTTCAAGAGCACCACGACCCACAAAAACAAAACAATTTTACTGCAGAAAAATTTCTATCTTGTCTTCGACGTATTCATCCACGTCAATATTCAATTTCCTCATCTCAGCTTCAACATCCTGATGCAGTCCATCTATGTGTGGGACAAGTCCTATATGAACACGATAATGAGGTTCGCAAGGGTGCAGGTTCGGTCTTTTTAGGTATGCGTATCCATGTAGGCGATGAAGTTCCTGTGTTCATTATTTCTAATGATAATTTTCGTCTACCTGAGGACAAAGAGGCACCCGTCATTATGATAGGTCCTGGTACAGGGATTGCCCCATTCAGAGCTTTTCTTCAAGAGCGGGAAGCTAGTAACGCCAATGGAAAAAATTGGTTAATATTTGGTAACCCTCACCAAGCCACTGACTTCTTGTACAAAGACGAAATTGATCAGTGGCATGCCAATAGAATAATAAATGAACTTGATCTTGCCTTCTCTAGGGATACAACTGAAAAACAATATGTGCAGCATTGCTTATTAAAAAAAGCTGACCTACTCTGGCAGTGGTTAGAAGCTGGTGCTTTTCTCTACATTTGCGGAGATGCCCGTCACATGGCTGTTGATGTCCAGGAAGTGTTACTCCAAATAATTGCCACACAAGGTAAACTTGAACCGTCAGCAGCAAAACAATACCTTGTAAAACTACGCCAACAAAAACGCTATCAACGCGACGTATATTGACCTATGCATATTCTTGTTACCGGGGCAAACGGCTTCATCGGAAATCATCTTATCGAACATCTTCTCAGCAAAGAATGTAGACTCACAGTCAATCGCATTTCTGGCATTGATACAGCGCCTCAAGCGAGGCTTAACTTATCCCAAGATACAACTGCGAACTCTGCTGGATATCACTATTACGAAGGTAGTTTTACTGACACAGAACTCATTAACAAAGTACTAAAAGATCCCGTTGATTTAGTCTTCCATCTAGCAGCTGTACCAAGCGGCATGTGTGAAAGCAATTTCAAACTTGGGCAAGAAGTGAACGTGTTAGGTACTCTCAAGCTTTTCGAAGCTCTGCGTTCTCAGGAGAGAAAAACAACAATGATTTTCGCCTCCTCAATTGCAGTCTATGGTAAACCACAGGTGAGTGTACTAACTGATGATACCCCCCCCTCCCCTACTCTTAGCTATGGTACCTACAAAGTCATTGGGGAAGTTTTATTGCAAGACTACATTCGACGTGGCTGGTTAAACGGCTGTGCTGTAAGACTACCGGGTATAGTGACAAGACCACCGGAACCAAATGGAGCAGTATCCATATTTTATAGTGATCTCATTCGAGAATTAATGGCAGGCAAACCAGTGACATGTCCGGTCTCGCCAAAAGCACGATCTTGGTTAATGTCTGTAGGCATGTGTGTTCGTAATCTTATCCATGCAAGCACCATCGGTGACACGAAAATCTCTAAAAAAGGTGACTATTCCGGCTCACAATCTGTCTTCATGCTTCCTGCTAATTATCTGCAAGTGGGTGACCTTGTGTCTGTAATAGCAGAAATCACAGGAAACCCTGACCTTGGCAAGCTAGTTAACTGGCAACCCGATCCCTGGGTTGAATTTAACTTCGGCACTTATCCGGATTTGCAAGTACCCAAGGCTTTGGCAATGGGATTCCGAGCTGATGAGAGCCTGCACGCACTAATCACAGACTCCCTCGTGAGGGACTGCCTTTAAGCCTTACTCATAAAAAAGACTAACCATTATTATCGCAAATAAGCTTTTCATATGAATGTTTATCAGTGATGATGACCACCTGGGCCGTGAGCATGACCATGAGCTAATTCTTCAGCTGAAGCCTCCCTTACTTCAGTGATTTCCAAGTCAAAGGTTAACACTTTACCTGCCATGGGATGGTTAGTATCGATTGTTGCCATTGTGTGGCCAACTTTAACCACAGTGACTTGTTGTTGTCCCTGCTGTGTTTGTACGATTGCGGTCATACCTGGTCGCCATTTTTTTGCTCCATGCAAATGACTAATGGGTACTCTCTGCTCAGCATCAGGCATTTTTTCACCGAAACCATCTGCAGGTTGAAGTGTCACCGAGAAAATTTCCCCAACAGTTCTACCGACCATGGCTTCCTCAAGTCCAGGTAACAGACCGTGTCTACCATGCAAATAGGTCATGGGATGGGTTTGGTGAGAGTTTTCAAGTTCAGTACCAGTTTCGTCAGTTAATTTATAGTGAAAGCTCGCAACTACTCCTGCGGCAATTTGCATATTAGACCTCGTCAACTTTTCGTCAAACTTTAAAGTATCAAACGAATTTAAGGGATAACTTAGCCTAGAATACACCTTTTGTTTCCGGTTCGCTTATGAAATTATTACTACCAGCCTTCAAAATTGCAGTATTCAGCTTACT
>JAYPEI010000012.1:0-53019 GCA_038125665.1 Enterobacteriaceae bacterium | reverse complement strand
TGCCCCCTATGACCAGTTACTCCCACTAATTTGCACCGGGATAGAAACACAAGAATTAATGGATAATGCGGCAGAGTTATCACAGTAAACGTTGAGGTAACAAGTACATCGTTTATTATCTAGTTATTGTGATTGCGAAATAACAATGATGAAAAATGCCCCGTAGGCTAATATTAAGAGGTGTAAATGATAAAAAAAATATTTCTAGCTATGGCAATTTTTTGTAGCTTAGTGATGACCCACATAGCTATAGCCGCTGTTAGCTGTAAACGTGGGGGTCTTGAAGATGCTGTAGATCTTTACTTGTCGGCACAGGGCACTGGGGATCTTAGTGAATTACCTTTAGCTCAGAGTATAGGATATTGGGAGAACCATCAGCTTACAGAAATTGCTGAAGGGATCATAAATAAGCCAATGTTAATAAATTACTCGATGAGCATATATGATGAAGAGACTTGTCAAAGTTTCACTGAGGTCATTGTAAACGATCCCCAAGAACCCTATGTGATAGGCACTCGTCTGCGAATCAATCACGACAAAATCGCTGAAATCGAAATTCTATGGACAAGCTCGGGCTATTGGCTATTTAACAGCGAGAACTACCTGAAATATTCTTCAACTGAAAATTGGGGCCCTATAGCACCCGAAGAGCGTGATAGTCGTGGTACTTTGGTTGCTGCAGCTAATGCTTACCTCGACGCTTTTTTAGAGGGAAAAATTGACATGGTACCTTGGGGCTATCCTTGTGTCCGTGTAGAAGGTGGAGCCTACACAGGGAAAGGATCCCCCGATGATAGTTGTGAAGTTGGTGTCCCAGCAGGTGTAAATATCGCTAATCGTCGATTTGTTGTTGATGAAGTAACAGGTTCTGTCGTTGTTTACTGTACTTTTGGCACTGGCACGCCAGGGGGCGGCTCAGGTGCACCAGACACTCACTTATTTAGAGTTGAAAAGGGTCGCTTACGCTACGTTCATACATTGACACATCTGTTGCAGGCAAACTTCAGAGGAAACTAGTTAAAATAAATTGCTAAGTAAGACGGGGTTATCATGCTAAGAATAAAAAAAATATCTATAGCGCTACTATTTACTGCTAGCCTGGTGACATCACTGAATGGACAAGCACAAGAAATTCCCAAACTTGATGGCACATGGAATTTTGGAAACTGCGGTGATGGCAGAGGCTTCAATTTAAGTTGCATGATCCTAGAAGAAGATTCTCCATTATTAACCAACAGAGCAAAGGCCTACCGTGATGCTATAGATGAAGTTGCACAACCAAAATATGACTGTGCACCTATGCCTATTCCTCATATGTGGACGGACCCTTATTCTTATCAAATCGAACAGCGAGAGGACAGGGTAATAATTTACTATGGAAAAGATGATGTTGTTCGCACTATTTGGCTAAGAGGACATGGGCATCCGAAGCCAAAAGTAAATGAGTTTTTCTACTACGGGTATTCCGAAGGTTATTATCAAGGTGGCAAACTCATCATTACCACAAACAAGTTCACCTTTGATCCGCAAGGACTTAATGCAGATTTTCGACTTCCTTCCTCTACACAGAAGGAAGTTGTTGAAATGATGTCTATCAAGGATGGAAATCTCATTTTGGAAGTTAAAACCATAGACCCGTTTTTTTTAAATGAGCCATGGCAATTTAGAGTAATGTCCAGACCAGATCAAAATTCCTTTGAAGATAGTTGGCAATGTGATCTTGAGGCTTCCAGACAGATTCTTAAACTGATGCCCTCACAATATGAGGCAGATCCTCAGGTCAATCGTATCAATTATTTAGGAGATTAAGGTGAATATTCGTTCAATTACCACAGTCATGATAGCTATTGGGTTTAGTTGTAGTGTGTTCGCTCATCACAGTACACGTGGAATTTACAAAGACGAGGAAATTGTCGTCACCGGGAAAGTTAAGGAATGGCGTTTCATTAATCCTCATCCATATTTTACATTGGAGGTAATTGAAGATAATGGGGATGTTCATGAGTGGGATGTCAGTTACGGAGGAGCGGCTGTAGTACACTTGAAGCGTCAAGGTTATACAGAAACTACATTTTCAGTGGGTGAAGAAATTACAGTGACCGGTAATCCTGCTCGAGCACAAGGCGTTTATGGCATTTTAATTGAAGGTGGGCATATGCCTAAACGTGCTGATGGTAGTGATGTAGTCGTTGGTGGCTCCATGTTCTAACATTGAGGATAAATTAGAGTTCAGTGATAGAAAGATAATTTACTAGACTTAGTAGTATGGGCTAGATATTTCAGAGAGAGAAAATGAGGAAAATCACTCAGTTTGTGGCAGCTCTTTGCGTGGGGCTAACTACATTAGCTAACGGACAAAGTGCACATGTTAGTGCAGAGCGTTTGTTACAGGCAGATAATGACACAAGTAATTGGCTAAGTTATGGCCGCACTTATTCCGAGCAACGTTATAGCCCATTGGATCAGATAAACAAACAATCTGTTAGCAAGTTAGGCTTAGCATGGTATGTGGATCTTCCGACTAATC
This sequence comes from Enterobacteriaceae bacterium, assembly GCA_038125665.1. GTDB lineage: Bacteria > Pseudomonadota > Gammaproteobacteria > Pseudomonadales > Pseudohongiellaceae > CAILUG01. Next base: position 50,492 of record JAYPEI010000012.1, on the reverse strand, counting down.
AGAACGTTGAAACAACTCCATTAGTAATTGATGGGGTAATGTATCTAACCTTACCTTGGAGTCGGGTTATGGCTCTGGATGCACGTACGGGTGAGGAGCTGTGGACTTATGACCCCAAAGTCCCAGGTGAATGGAATATCAATGTTTGTTGTGGCTTAGATAACCGCGGAGCTGCTGCATGGAATGGTAAAATTATTTTTGGCACCTTAGATGGACGACTCATCGCGCTGGATGCTGATTCAGGTGTGCCGGTATGGAGTGTCCAATCGACTCCTAGAGGTGCGTATTCCATCACAGGTGCCCCAAGAGTTGCTAATGGAATGGTTTTCATAGGTTCAGCAGGTGGTGAGTTCGACGTACGGGGCTACCTAGATGCCTATGATGCAGAAACCGGACAGAGGTTGTGGCGTTTTTGGACGGTACCAGGTAATCCTGAAGAGGGTTTCGAAGACGAAACTCAAGCGATGATAGCTAACACTTGGAAAGAAGATGGATGGTGGGATAAAGGCCCAGGAGGCACTGTTTGGGATGCCATTACCTATGATCCTGTAAATGACTTGGTCATTTTTGGTACTGGAAATGGCTCGCCTTGGGACGCTGTAGAACGTGATTCAGGAGGTGGAGATAATCTTTTCCTATCCTCTATAGTCGCTGTTCATGCCAAAGACGGAACATATGCTTGGCATTACCAAGAAACACCTTGGGAAACTTGGGACTATGACACTGGACAACAGCTCATGTTGTTAGATCTGAGAATCGGTGAAGAGCAGCGTCATGTTGTGACTCAAGCTTCTAAGAACGGATACTTTTATGTCATAGATGCTGCAACGGGTGAGTTAATTTCTGGACAACCTTACACAGAAGTAAACTGGTCAAGCGGGATTAATAAGGAAACAGGGCGCCCCTTTATCGTGCCCGAGGCACGCTACAATGTCACAGGTGAAGTGTTTAATCTGGTGCCTGGCCCTGCTGGTGGACATGCTTGGCAACCAGTTTCTTACAGTCCACGCACTGGACTTGTCTATATTCCTGCAACGACACATTGGACACTGGTTGGTGATTTTGATGCAAGAGCAGAACATTTAAAGGAAAACCCTGAGATCAAGCAGAGTTTTCAGGGCCGTCTAGTTGCCTGGGATCCAATTAACCAACGCGAAGTTTGGCGTGGTGATGAATTAATTAATCCGCGTGGAGGAGTACAGGTATCCGGTGGTGCTCTGGCGACAGCTGGTGACATCGTGTTTCACGGTAATCTACCTAAGCGAGAGCTTGTGGCATACAGTGCTGATAAAGGTGAAAGGCTTTGGTCTTTTGATACCAAGACAGCAGTATTCTCGGGAGCAATTTCTTACTCAATAGAGGGAGTTCAGTATGTAGCCGTTCCAGTTGGGGGCCCTGTGGAGGGCGGCTATTACGCACCTAATGGAGCCAGAATGTTGGTGTTCGCCTTAGGTGCAGACAAAGTACTCCCAGAGCTACCGGAATTTTCTCAACGGCCAATCAACCCACCACAGCAATTTGCGTCTCCTGAAGTGGTCACCGCTGGAGCCAAGGTTTTTGAGGTCGAGTGTGCGATGTGTCATGGCCGTGATGGCAATGCGCGGTCCTCCTTCCCAGATTTGAGGAGAACGCCAGCACTTCATGACCAAGTACTCTTTAACAATATCGTCCTAGAAGGCGTTCTATCCTCTAAGGGCATGGCGTCCTTTAGAGACAGAATTTCAGCGGAGGAAACAAAATCCTTGCGAGCATATTTAATTTCACTTGCAGAGGCTGCCAGGGACTAGTCCTGGCAGTTATTCCTCTACTCGTTTGAAGTCCCAAGCACCTGAAACATGTACTTCAGAAACCGAGGCAATTTTACCATCTTCGTCAGAATTAAAAATCCAGCCTAGACCGAAGCTACTGTCAAAAGCATTCACAGACTGAGGTACTAGTACCGACGTTGCATTATCGCTATTACCTCCAGTGTCGGAGTAGCGAGGAGAACGTGTTAGGTAGAGTTTTCCATCTTGAATAAATACATCTGCAGTAATCATATTACCCAGCCAAATACCCTGATAACGTCCCGTGTAGGATTCCATTACATCAAGAGGAACCTCTACTGTTTTTTTAAGGGACTGTGACAGTTCACCATTGTAATGAGTTTGTGCTTTTTCAGATTCGTTACAGACTATCTCAAGGATATGGTTGTTTTCACGATACTCCAGAGAGACAGTCGCAGACACAGGTTGTTTAAGAAGACCCTCATCAGAGTAGCTAATCTCAAGAGTCATGTGACCAAAATCTTCACGAGTGTAGCGTTCTGTTATTTTAAGGGCGTCCGTATGAGGAATTCCCTCTCGCGTGAGCCAAGATTTATCATTGAAGCCCTGCGTCTCAATAACGAGAATATTGTCTTCAATATGACCAATGGAATAGCCTAACCAGGAGGGAATAATGACCTCTGCTGGGGGGCGACCATCCAAATGGATTTGACGAAATGTCATGTCGCCATTTAATACTGCAATAAAATCTTCGGTTTGTACTATCTGGCGAGAACCACCTACCGAAGCCCCAGCTAGGTAAGATGCTGGACCATCAGGTAAACAATTAAAGCGAGGATCTTTCACAAAGAAACTAGCTTCATGCTGCTCCATCACTGCCAATGCCCATGGTTGAAAGTTTTCCAGGTCAAAAATCGAACCCGAAGCCTCAACAGGAACCCAATAACCTGAAAAGTTGCGAACTCCAGAGGGGTTCGAGGGTACATCAGCATTAGTGTTAATTTCACCATTTCCATGTCGAGGAATGTTTTGTTTGGGCCAGTCGAACCATTGAGCCTGTACATGCATTGGCATATTGAAACCAAGGATTAACAAAGCAATAGATGCTTTTTTCATGGTGGCGGCTCCTAAAAATATTTTTTATATATTATTTGATCAAATGTAAAAAAAAAGAGGAATCTCATATTGAAACTAGAAGATTAATAGAAACACATTGACAATCTTAACCTTGAAATGCAAGTTAATTATGTTATTCATCGAAATAGTGAGAGCAGCATGTATTTCTCGTATTTCTTGTTTTAAACCATTAAGGGGAGAGCAATGAAGTATAGAAATAAAAAAATAGAACTTGGTATTTTACTAGCAATAATATCGACCACTCATCCTATCTATTCTCAGGCGCAGCAATCAAGGGGACTCGAAGAGGTTATCGTCTCTGCACAACGCCGTGAAACTAATTTACAAGAGACACCACTATCAGTTGCCGCATTCTCTGCTAGTGAGCTTCAAGAAGCTAATATACAGACTGGAAGTGAACTTGGAATAATGGTTCCTAATGTTGTTTTGAATCCAGGAACTGGGCAAGGACAATCTCAATTTTTTATTAGAGGTATGCCGGGTGTTGGGGTTTATGTCGATGGAGTCTGGCAGGGAAGCTTTGGATTTCAGCAAACAAATTTTGTAGAAATGGAGCGAGTTGAGGTTCTTCGTGGCCCACAGGGTACACTGTTTGGGCGTAACACTAACGGCGGAGCTATCAATATAACCACTAGGAAGCCAGCGGATGAATTTGGTGCGAGGATAACAGCAGGAGTTGGTCAGTTTAATCGAAAAGATCTCACCGCCGCAGTTGATGTCCCTATTAGCGATACTTTAAAAACAAAATTCATGGTGTCTAGTCTTCAAAATGATGGTTTTTTAAAGGGTAAATCTACACCCTGGGACTTTGGTGGTCAGAATGATCTAATTTTACGTGCTGATGTTCTTTGGGAGCCCTCTGATAATTTTTCATTGAGATTAACTGCCAATGATGAAGATAAATCAAGCTCAGACGCACGAATAGTAAGATTCACTAATACAAATCACCCTCGTTTTAAGGCACATAATATTATCATTGGCAATCCTGATTATTTAAGTGCCATTCGTGCGATTGATCCGAGCTTCCCATCTTCTCCTGTGACGTCGTCAGGCAATAGATTTGGACCAACCACACATGAACCTGGTTTTGCTGGAGGGCAACTTGGAAAATGGGAAAGTAAATCTGATGGGGCAGAAGATGGTATTCGTTCCGACTTATCCTATTACACACTGACTGCAGAATGGAGCCCCAGTGATTATTTTAATCTGACAGCGATATTCTCAGATTGGGAAATGGATAGACGTCAGGTTATAGATTTTGATGGTTCAGAATACATTATCACTACGGACGATATCCGAGATCATGATAAGAACACTACCATGGAATTTCGTATCACGGGTGAGTTCCTTGAAGGAAAAGCAAACTATTTATTGGGCTATTATGCGCTAGAGCTTGAAACACGTGAAAGATTCTACAGATGGGGCCTTTGGGACTTTGCTCAACCAAATAATGGACCAAGTGATCCACCACTGAATGGTGCAGCATTAGGATATGTGAGAAGTTATGGTGCAACGATAGGTGATCCGTCGTTGGCATCCTACTTCCCAATTGTGCTAATTACAGATGATGCCCTATCCGGAAATATAGATGAGGATAGTGCTTTTTATGGTGAACTTTCTTATCAATTGACAGATAAAATTGAAGCCACAGTTGGAGTGCGTATAACCGGGGATGATGGAAGAGCAATGCAATATACTCCAACTGAAGCATTCCGTACGCAAAACCCAGGAATAGCTCCTACTGGTGATTCTTTCGCAGGGCAGCTGATTAATGTAGTGGAAGACCCCGATTTAGGAAACATTACTACTAACAAGTTTGCAATCACCTACCAGCATAGTGATGATTTGATGTTATATGCCAATTGGGGAGAAGGTTTCACATCAGGTGGACAACAGAATGTCAATAACGTTGGAATAGTGACATTAAATCCAGAGATCGTTACGACTTGGGAATTAGGTCTGAGATCTGATTGGATGGAAGGAAAGCTACGATTCAACGGTACTTACTTTAACTCAGACTGGGATGGTATGCGTGTGCAACAACTTCCTCCCGATCCAAATAACCCGGGAGCTTCACTTCCATTCCCTTATCCGACCAGCGATGGAAAAGGTGAAGCATCAGGTTTCGAGTTTGATGTAACATATATCCCGATAGATGATTTAGTACTAACTTTTAATCTCGGTTTGATTGATACGTCATATATTGAGCGAGGAGTATTTGATGGTACAAATGGAATATCCCCTAACTCACCATTTGCATATGCAGCAGATCAAAGTTTTTCATTAGGCGCATTGTATGATTGGCGATTAAAAGATGGATCAATAGTTACTTTTTCAGGTAAATATGGCTGGATGGGTGAATACGCAAGAGACTCTGCCTTTCAACGTACCCGTATTGACTCCAACGGAAATATAATCATGGAGCCTTCTTACGGTATTCTCAACGGTAGAGTGACGTACCATAATCCTGCAGACACTTGGTCTCTGAGTCTATGGGGAAATAATTTGACTGACGAACAATATGTTAACGGAGGCTTTGACACTCGAAATGTGTGGGGATACGATTTCTCAGTCATAGGGCGATCAAGAGAGATTGGTCTCACTTTAAGTATGGAGTTTTAATCTTTTAAAATGCTTGGCCTGATGAAACGGGATGCAAATCTATATTTGGAATCAACAAAATGAAAGTTATAAGTTATATTAGTTTTTTCATATTTCCTCTTGTTACTTCAGGCCTTGCCTTGGGGCATCATTCGTTTTCTGCAGAATTTGATGTCGGCCGAACAGTCGATATAACAGGCAAGATTAATAAAATTGAATGGACAAATCCACATGCTTGGATCTATTTGTCTGTTTCTGACTCTGATGGTGATGTTGAAGAATGGGCAGTGGAATTGCTGGGGATTAATACTTTAGTAAGAAGCGGAATGACACCTAAGTCGGTGGTTGCGGGTGATGCAATTCGTGTCACAGGTTTTGGTTCGCGCGATGGGACTAATACTGCCAATGCTTCCTCAGTAAGTCGTGAGAGCGGGGAATCACTTTGGAAAAGTGCAAGGGAATAAAGCCAAGAAAACGCATTACTAGAAACAAAAAAACAAAAAGTGAAAAATTCAAACCATGATGCATAAAATTATCCAGCTTTTCTTCATTTTTTTTCAAGTAAGCATTAAATCGTGGAAATCTAAGGTAAGCGAAGTACCGTTACCTAACTCTTGAGTAATGACATCCTTGCGCAAAGCTATCAAATGACCCTCTACTTCTTCAGTAAATAAATACTCTCCCTCATCGCGGCAAAAAGATAAATCTTCTCTGCTACACCAATTTGCGCCTCTTTCCACTAGAGAGGGGAGTGACGTTTCAAGATACATGAGTGGTACTTTTTTTATAGTTGCATCAGTATTTTGATTATAACTCACTGTAAAATTACCAATCTCAGTTGGATTAACAAAAATACGTAGCTCATTAAGAACACGTAGTTGTAATTGGATTGCCCAATCAGAGGAATATTCATAGCGTTTACTGATTTCTGATGGAACGTGGGGAAATTGACGCCATTGACTAACCCAATTTTTTTTAGCTTTAGCTGTAGCTTGCGAAGCTGAAATGAAAATATCCTCCAGACTAAAACTTTTCTCGCTACCATAAGTGAGTGTTTTAAAAGCCATCAATTCAATAAGGTTAGAGGAGCATCCAAAAAGAACACCTAATGGAGAAAAAGTCAGGTCAGCTTTATTCAATAACTCTGCATCAGCTAATAGTTGAGTATGAGCCTTTTGCATAAGCTGAGTATATAATTTGCAAAGTGAGAGCTGGCGTTCTCCTAATGCAGTAGGTTTTTCGTTAGTACCGTATTTACCGTGAGTGGTTTCAACCCAAGTATAGGGAGTTAGCAAATTCATATCCTGAAGGAACAGCCGTGGATCTGGTGCAAGAGCAATAAGTATATCTTTAGCAAAACTTAATCTCTCATTTTGACCTTGATCGGTCTCATCATGTTCTAGTTCTAAATATTTTAACAACAACAGTGTGAGTCCTTCTGTAATAAGAGATAAGTCTAAAGAGTTAGATAAGCGAGTAAGCAAGAGTAGATCAGTATCTCCAAGATCGACATCACGTTTTTCGCACAAAGACTTTAACTGAGTACATAAATGTCCAGCGCCGGTAAGAGACCATGCCCGGTGAATAGTCAGCAAATCTTCACTATTGAAAGAAGTCGCGAATCTTTCTGCAGCATAAAAATATGGCTTAAGGCCATTGGTTGTAGGGCTGAGTGCGATGGCTGGAAGCCAACGAACGTCACGAACCAAACAAGGTTGATCCTCAGGGCTGAGCTCCCATAACTGGTCTAATAAAGTCTGTAGCCAATGCAAATCACTCGAATTGGTTGCTGAAATACTTGCATATGTGATTAGTTGGAGAATCTGAACATTAAATAGTGTGTGCAGAAAATGACTACGTCCTTTATGCCCTGGCCAGCGAGTCTGTTGCCAAAAATAGGTAGCACGCTTTAGTAATTCCAGAGGATCAAACAACGCATTACCAGATTCCTCACGAGGAGTGAAACCTTTAGCATGGTGATGCTGAGAAAAACTAGAAAAATTAACTGAGAAACAGTGATAAAACTTTTCGTCTTGTATGGCAGTTCCTTTAGCGACAGACTGTAACATGACTCCTAGTCGTTCGATTGTTTCAGAACGCGCATCAAGAAGTTGAGGAATCACTAATGTCACGCCTTAATCTACTCGGCGCACTGCTCCTTTATCCGCACTTGTCGTCATAGCAGCATATGCCCGAAGCGCTTTGCTAATCTTTCTAGGCCGCTCCTCAAGTGGAGTCCATGCTAATTCTCCGCGAGCATCCTCTTGATCACGGCGAGCTTCAAGTTCAGTATCGCTCAGTTTTACATTGATGCTTCGATTTGGAATATCAATTTCAATAATATCTCCATTTCTTACTAGAGCTATGGCACCACCTTCTGCTGCCTCAGGTGAAGCGTGTCCGATAGAAAGACCCGAGGTACCTCCCGAAAAACGACCATCAGTAAGAAGAGCGCAAGCTTTACCCAGACCTTTGGACTTAAGATAGGATGTTGGGTACAACATTTCTTGCATACCCGGACCTCCTCGAGGACCTTCATAACGAATGACAACAACATCTCCAGCTTTCACTTCATCACCGAGAATCGCTTTTACTGCAGCATCTTGTGATTCGAATACTTTCGCCGTACCAGTAAAGCGCCAGATACTTTCATCGACACCAGCAGTTTTTACAATACAACCATCTTCGGCGATGTTGCCGAAAAGGACTGCTAGCCCCCCCTCTTTACTATAAGCATGTTCAACGCTACGGATACAACCACCTTGACGATCATCATCGAGACTGGGCCAACGAGTGCTTTGTGAGAATGCCACTTGAGTTGGAATGCCGGCAGGGCCAGCTTTGTAAAATTCCTGTACCTCAGTACTAGGATTACGCTTGATATCCCAGGTATCTAATGCAACTTTCATAGTCGGACTGTGTACAGTAGGAATATCGCTATGAAGAAGGCCACCACGGTCAAGCTCACCCAGAATAGCCATGATGCCTCCTGCACGGTGTACATCCTCCATGTGATAAAGCTGGGTACTGGGTGCTACTTTACATAGATTCGGTACTTTACGTGATAGTCTATCAATATCTGTTTGCGAGAAGTTTAACTCTGCTTCTTGAGAAGCAGCTAGCAAATGTAAAATAGTATTGGTAGAGCCCCCCATGGCAATGTCTAAGGTCATGGCATTTTCAAAAGCTTTAAAGTTAGCGATATTTCGCGGAAGTACGTTTACATCTTCTTGATCGTAATAGCGCTGGCATAACTCAACAATTAACCGACCAGCTCGACGAAAAAGTTGCTCTCTATCTGCATGGGTAGCTAACACAGAACCATTACCAGGCAAAGACAGACCAAGAGCTTCAGTAAGACAGTTCATAGAGTTAGCAGTAAACATCCCAGAGCAAGATCCACAAGTTGGACACGCTGAGCGCTCAACCTCCGCTACCGTCTCGTCATCTTTGGAGCTGTCAGCCGCCATGACCATGGCATCAACAAGATCTAATTTAACTGTTTGTCCCGCCAGTTTGGTTTTGCCGGCCTCCATTGGGCCACCGGAAACAAACACAACGGGGATGTTAAGACGCAGTGCGGCCATTAACATGCCTGGAGTAATTTTGTCGCAGTTAGAAATGCACACTATGGCATCTGCACAGTGAGCATTCACCATGTATTCTACAGAGTCTGCAATTATCTCGCGGCTAGGCAGAGAGTAAAGCATGCCATCATGTCCCATGGCGATTCCATCATCTACTGCTATGGTATTGAACTCTTTTGCGATACCACCAGCGGCAGCAACTTCACTTGCAACAAGCTGACCAAGATCCTTCAGGTGAACATGCCCAGGTACAAACTGAGTGAAAGAGTTAGCAATAGCAATGATCGGTTTGCCAAAGTCTTCATTTCTCATGCCGGTAGCACGCCAGAGAGCTCGCGCTCCCGCCATGTTGCGACCTTCCGTTGTAGTTGCTGACCTTAACTTGGGCATACTGCATTCCTCAATATGAACATGAGCTAAGTGTAAACTAGCCCAGCTGGAAGTTTAACTCTACAGATTCTACAATAATTTCGCTTAGAGTGTTTTCTGGAAAACCTTGGAGTTACGTTGATAGTTATATAGCGATTTACGTTTTTCAGGTAGAGATTCGACATTTCCACTGACAAAACCTTGCTCTAAGAACCAGTGCGGACTTTTTGTGGTGAGCACGAAGAGTCTCTTCAAACCACGCTTTCTAGCGTTAATTTCAATTTGCTCTAGAATTGCTGCTCCTCTCCCTAAGTCTCGGTAGTCCTGATGAGTTGCAAGACAAGCGAGCTCTCCACTGTCATCCTCTTGGGGATAAAGAGCCCCAACAGAAATAATCATTCCTTCCCGTTCAATCACTACAAAGCGCTCAATCTCGCTTTCTAATAATTCACGAGAGCGGTGAACAAGAACACCTTGCTCTTCAAGTGGCTCTATAAGTTCTAGAATACCGCCAACATCAGTGATAGTTGCTGGGCGAAGATGCTCATATTGTTCTTGAGTGATCAGAGTACCAATACCATCACGCGTGAATAATTCAATAAGCAATGCACCATCATGCTGATAAGAAATGACTTGTGAGCGCTTCACCGTCGCGGAGCAAACGCGCACGGCTAATTGTAGATTGAGTAATTCCTCATCTAGGCCATTAGCTTGCACTTTGGCATGAATCATCCGTTGCGCCTCTTCTGCGCTCATTTTAGAAATTCTGTCACCATCTTCATCAAGGATGCCAGCTTCTTCACCGTAGATGAGTAGTTTATCTGCCTTTAGAGCAATAGCTACAGAAGACGCTACATCTTGCAGGCTAAGACTAAAAACTTCCCCTGTAGGAGAATAACCTAATGTAGAAAGTAAAACGATATTACCATTCTCTAACTGCTTGCTGATGGCGTTGGCTTCAACTTTACGCACTTCACCAGTCAGACCGAAGTCTATCCCATCTTGAATACCGAATGGTTTTGCAGTTATGAAGTTTCCGGATGTCAAAGTTAAGTCTGCACCATGCATTGGTGAATTAATTAAACCCGTACTGAAAGAGGCTTCCAGATCGATGCGCACCCTTCCTATGACTTGCTTAATCACTTCAAGGCTTGCATAGTCTGTCACTCGCACAGAGTTTTGCATTTGGCCTGAGACTCTAGTCAAAAGTTCTGTGCTAATACTTGCTTCGCAAAGGGCACGATCAATTTGTGGACGAGCACCATGCACCATCACCAGTCTTACACCCAAAGAGTTTAGAAGGGTAATGTCGTGAGCGATATTCCAGAAGTTTTCGTGCTCCACGGCTTCACCTGGCAACAGTATGACAAAGACTTTGCCTCGATAAGCGTTAATATACGGCGTAGAATGCCGGAACCAATTGACGTATTGTGTTATGTCCATTTTTCCCAGACCAAAAAAAATTGCCTCTACTTGAATGCATCTCTATGAATCAATTAAGTAAGACCTCTGTATTTAGAGATCTCTAACTGGCCAAGGCCATTAACAACAAAGAACCACAAAATGGAGAGCAATTGTACAGCAAAAGGCTGCTACGGGCTTAATTTTCTAGGCAGTATCGTCTGATTAACTGTTGTAGAAGTGTGATACAGGGCTGTACTTGTGCCAGAGGCATGTACTCATTGGGTTGATGAGCAACATCTATAGAACCCGGACCCAATACTACGGTATCCATCCCAAGAGCCTGTAGAAAGGGTGCTTCAGTACCAAAACCAACGCTGATAGGCTCAGTGCCAATGAGATCTTGGCATAGTAATACTAGATCACTATGATTATTAAAGAAGGGATCAAGTCCTGGAAAAAGTGGAGTAAAAGAAAACTCAACCTGATGTCTAGAAGCAATCGGCTGTAACAATTGTACGATCTCGGTTCTTATCATTTCAGAACCCATACCAGGCATCAGACGCATATCAAATTCAAGAGAACAGTGTCCACAAATACGATTAGGATTATCACCTCCATGGATTACCCCCATATTCATAGTGGGAACATCTACTTCAAAGAGAGAGTTATGGAAACGCTTTTGTAGATCCCTACGTAGTTTTAATAAAGCGGAGATCATCTCATGCATGGCTTCTAATGCATTTCTACCGAGTGTTGGGTTCGAGCTATGGCCACTTTGACCTTTTACATGAAGTCTTTCCATCATCATACCTTTGTGGCGATTTACTGCTCTTAGGTTGGTGGGTTCTCCAATGAGAGCGGCTCGGGCCTGAGCCATAACGGAGCGTTGAGCGTGTGTCGAATAGGTAGCCAATGCTCTTGCGCCGTTCATAGAGCTTTCTTCATCAGCAGTAGCAAGAATAATTAATGGGTGCTGCACAGATTTTAGTTCTAGATCTTTAACAGCTTCATAGACTACAGCAAAAAAACCTTTCATATCGGTTGAGCCAAGTCCATAAAGACGGTTATCTCTCTGTGTGAGTGCTAGAGGATTCATCTGCCAGAGTGATTCGTCAAAGGGAACAGTATCCGTATGTCCACTTAAAACCAATCCTCCAGGGCCTTGTCCTGTTGTCGCGAGCAAGTTGGCTTTACCGGACTGAGCCAAAGGTATGACCTCACAATGGAACCCCAATGCACTGAACCAGCTTGCGAGTTCATGAATGACACCCAGGTTACTCATGTCAATAGCGGAATTGGTTGAACTCACTGAGGGTAAGCTCAGAAGAGTATTTAAGCGTGTAAAAAAAGACATTCAAAGTTTCCCAGTAAATCAGGACTATATTTGGAGTCCGTCCATAATGACATCACAGCGTGCGGCCATAACGAAATCATTACGAGACAAGCCAGCGGGCTTATGTGTCCACCAGCACACCCGCACTTTACCCCATTCAAGTTGTATAGTGGGATGATGATTTGCTAACTCGGCAGCAGCTGCCACTTTATTAGTAAAATTCAATGCTTTTGCAAAATTGGTAAAAGTGAAGTCGGCTTGTAAATAAGGTACTGACGTTTTGAAAGATAGCTGCCAAAGATGGCTTAGGTTATCTAATAATTTTAGACAAGCCGCTTCATCAAGTGGGGTGGCAGATGGACCTGTGAAGATGACCGTTTCTTTTGCAAGAGTCATGACTTCGTATCCGGTAAAGCTCTAGATTCTCGGCTTTGTTTGTTTTCCTGTAAAATTGCAACTGTTAGTCTAGCTATACAGACTAGCCGTTGCTGTATGTCAGTAATACGAATATCCCACACAGATGTTTTAAATCCCACATGTATAGGTCGAGCTATCCCCAAAACCTTAGGAGGAATACCTGCCCGTACATGATTGGCATTAATATCTAAGCCAACACAATAAAAACCAGGTAGACAACTCATACCGGCTGCCATAGAGCCTAGTGTCTCCGCCAGTACCACGGAAGCGCCACCGTGAATGATGCCCATATGTTGAGAAGTACGCGCATCTACAGGCATCTCACCACAGAGAAAGTCATCACCAATTTCAGTAATTGTGAGTCCCACATGCTCACACATGTTACCGATTAGCATGGCATTAAGTTGTTCTAACGATTGTTGGCGTTTCCATAGCATGATTATTTCTCTCAACAAACAAAAGTCTCTTATTTAGAAGCTTTCTTAGAAAAGCTTAGATGAGATACCCAGGCTATATTCACATCAAAACTCTTTACAAGCAAAGATGAACTGACTACGTCCTTAGGATCGCCATCTAAAATTTTCTGACCACCGTCAATTAAGATCAAGCGAGTACAATAACGCGTTGCTAACATGAGATCATGAAGGACAATGACGACAGCTTGTTCTGAAGCTGCTTCTCGTAACTGTATTAAGGTCTCATGCTGTGACTTAAGGTCTAGCGAAGCCACAGGTTCATCAGCAAGAAGAAGTGAGCAAGGAGCGTTCAAAAGCCTGGCTAGTAGTACTCTCATCTGTTCACCTTGACTGAGAGAATCGAAAGAACGTTTAGCGAACTGAGTAGCATGGCATCGACTCAGCGCATTAGTCACTCTGAGTTGAGTTTCAGATTTCGAAAAAGAGTAAGGTAATAGACCTAGCTCAACAACTTCTTCACATAAAAGAGGCCAGCTTAATGAACTAATTTGCTCAAGCCAAGCTAATTGTTGAGCTAGTTGATTGGGTAAATAATTACTGATAGGGTGTCCCGCAATACTAATTACCCCACTATCAGGCTTTAGCAGCCCAGCGCAAAGACGAAGCAAAGTAGATTTACCGGCTCCATTGGGACCGATAATCCCTACTAGCTCACCCTTGCTGACTGATAAAGATAAACTATCGATTTTTAAAGGAGACACTGTTGTTGCCTCTGAAAGATAAGATGTTTTGCTAGTTTTCTTATTACTGTTAGAGGGATAACTGAAGCTTATATTGTCCAGGGAAATTATAGCCACTGCCTTTTTCCCCCTAATAGCAACCACAGAAAAAAGGGACCACCTAGTCCCGCTGTGAGAACGCCAAGTTGAAGTTCTTGAGCTGTAGGTAGCATTTGCACACAAATATCAGCCAGAAGCAGAAGTGCAGCACCAGCTGGAATACTAAGGACTAGCACTCGACTAGGAAGCCCTCTTGCCAATCCCCTTACAAAATGCGGCACGAGTAATCCGACAAAGGCAATACTGCCACTGACTGCAACACAAGCACCTATACATAAGCCAAGGCCAGTCAAAATATATGGCTGTCTTTGTGTCAAAGGAAATCCAAGGGTAGCAGCAGTATTCTCACCCAAGCTAAGCGCATCGAAAGTACTAGTTTCTCTTAATAGCAGGAAACCACCTAACAAAAGACAGGGTAACAAGATAAAGACATCTGGAAAGGAACGATTGGCGACAGAACCAAGTAACCAGAAATATATTTCTTGTAAGGCATAAGGATTGGGAGCCAGATTCAAGGCGAGGGCGGTAAAAGCCGATAAAACTGCAGAAAGAGCAATACCTGCTAGGATTAATCCCTGTAGTCGTCCAATTTGACTACTTAACTTTATGAGTAAAAGCATTAAAGCTAGTGCACTTGCTATAGCTGTCAGTGGTAATATAAGTGGATGGATACTGCTAAACCCCCAATAAAGTGTTAAAACGGCACCTAACACTGCACCTTGAGATAAGCCAAGTAAATCAGGACTTGCCAAAGGATTTCGTAATAGGCTCTGCATTGCTGCCCCGCTTAGTGCGAGACCTGCACCAACACAGATTGCCAGTAAAGTACGCGGTAAGCGAATTTCAATTAAAATAGTAGCAGCTATATTGTTAGTAGTAGCCATACTGATGTCTTTGATTATAAATGATTTTATTGAAGCTAGTACCTGTGTTAATGCTTTGTCTAGCTCAAGCTCAGTTGGACCAAGTTGTAAGTCAATACAGGCAAGAACAAGCACCAAGCACCAGAGTATTGTTTTATTCATAGAAAATTATCGACCTTTGGTTAAGACTTGTTTTCCCTGATTAAGAAATAGAAGATACACCGGCTATATTATTCAAAACGTTACCACTCGTAGCTGTTCAACTAACAATTGATAAGCATCAATCAAAGAAGGACCTCCACATTGAATTAACTTTTCTGGTAGCACTAATAGACTTGGAGAAATTCCAGATACGTTAGTGTTAATATTAATGATTCCTCGTAGTGCTGGGTGCTGTAATATGGGGATGGCCAGTGGTGACATTTTAGTTAACTCTACATCGACTATTAGAAAGTCAGGATTTAGTACCAGTAGCTCTTCTACCGAGAGTTGCTTTAAACCTGAAGTGGTCAGGGCATTTTTAAAGCCAAGACTTACCAAAAAGTCATCATGAAGTGTGCCTTGGCCATAACTATAACCATTATTGCTGATAAATAATGCTGAAGTTCCTGATAAAGTAGTTTTTACTAACTCCTTAGCTTCAAGCTGTTTGCTTACTAATTGAGATACTAGGGCTGAAGCCTCTGCTTTTCTCTTAAGAAGCTCTCCAACTTTTAATATTTGTTTTTCTGCATTTCTTAGAGAGTTCGGTAAAGATAAAACAAATACATTCTGTTCTTGTTGGCGTAGAAGTCTTACAGTAAAGCTAGTAGAAAATGGTCCTGCAAACACTAGGTCAGGCTGAAGCTTAATAATTTCTTCTGCTTGACCTCGATTAATAGGATATTGGGTGGCTTCATCAGAAAAAAGAAAATAATCTGGTATATGAGAAAGATAAGACAAAGAAAGAATTTGCTCTGAACTTGCTATCGAAAGCAATAACTCATCACTACAAATATGCATACTAGCTACTTTAGGTAGCACAGAGTTAATACCCAGGTTTTCAGCGGCATAAACAAGAGGAAAATCTAAAGATGTTAACATGAAGTAAGAACAAAAACTTACGAAGAAAAGGACTAAACGGTAAAAAAAGCTCAAAACTGTTTCCTTGATTATTCTGTTTCCAATTACAAATGGCGAAGCGAGGGCATCAACGACATGCTTTGAGGAAACTTGCATCTTTGAGAGCTCCTGAGAAGTTAATCCATGAAGTTCATCAGTACTTCATTCAAAAATGCACTTCCTTTTGCAGTAGTTTGTAGATGATTATAGGAAATAGCTAGTAAATTTCTTGCTTCTAAATTCTGCAGTATGGGTTGGATATCTTTTAATTCCAGACCTGTGTGTTTAGTGAATAACTCTAAGTTGAAGCCTTTAGTCAGTCTTAAGGCATTCATCATGAACTCTAATGGAAGCTCTGCTGAGGGTACTATCAATCTTTCGGTACAAGGAGATTTTAATGGGTTAAGGTAATCACGAGGAATTTTAGTTTTTCGCGTTCGTAAAATGTCTCCATTAGGTTGTGTAAGTTTTCCATGAGCACCTGCGCCAATCCCAAGATAATCACCAAAAGTCCAATAGTTTAAATTATGACGAGCTTCATAACCCTCTTGAGAGTATGCAGAAATTTCATAACGACTATATCCTTCACTTGCAAGAAGATTTATACCTTCTTCTTGAATTTGTGCACTATTATCGTCAGTCGGTAAGGCTGGAGGTTTAGTATAAAATTCCGTATTGGGCTCAATTGTTAGTTGATACCAGCTGAGATGTTTCGGCTCGAGTTCAATTGCTTGTCTTAGATCTGACATAGCACCATCGAGAGATTGTCCAGGTAGTGCGAACATAAGATCAAGATTAAAATTATCAAAACCAGCAGCGCGTGCAGCACTAACTGCATTAATTGCTTCATTATGGTCATGAATGCGGCCAAGTGTCTTGAGTTGTTGTGGGTTAAAACTCTGAATACCTATCGATAACCGATTAATTCCTGCCTCTCTATAGTCTTCAAAGCGAGCTTGCTCTATCGTGCCAGGATTAGCCTCGAGTGTAATTTCACAGTCATGGGTTAACTGGAGATATTGCTTTAAGCCCGCAAAAAGTTGTTGATATGCCAAGCCTGAAAAAAGAGAAGGAGTACCTCCACCAATGAAAATACTACAAATAGACCGATTCCTCACCCATGCCAAATCGTCTTGAAGGTCAAGTAGGAGTCTCTCAATATAATCAAGTTCTGGCAAGGAACTATAAGATTTGGAGGAGGAAGGTATGGCATGAGAGTTAAAGTCACAATAAGGACATTTTCGGACACACCAAGGTATGTGCACATACAAACTCAACGGCGGTAAGTTCATAGGTTTAAAACTTCTTCGGCCAGCGCTTAAGCAGATCCTGCAACGCAAGTGCGCGGTGACTAAGACTATTTTTTATTGCTGAACTTAGTTGTGCGGCACTACAATGGTGAGTGGGCACATAAAATATAGGGTCGTAACCAAAGCCGCCACAGCCTATGCGCTCAGTGAGTATCCGTCCCTCCCAATGTCCCTGGCTGATAAGAGGCATGGCATCCTGTGCATGACGCATCATGACTATACAGCATTGATATCTTGCAGTTCTCCTTGCTTCAGGTATGCCAGCTAGTTTTTCCAATAATAAATTGTTGTTATCTTCATCATTACTATTGCCTTTGCTGATATCGTCTGTAAAAAGCTTGGCAAAACGAGCAGAGTAAATACCTGGAGCTCCTTGTAAAAAATCGACCTCTATACCACTGTCATCTGCAATTGCTGGTAAACCGGTTAGTTTAGATGCATGACGAGCTTTGATTAGGGCGTTCTCTACAAAACTAAAGCCATCTTCAATAGCTTCAGGTATAGAAAACTCAGTTTGAGGAATAAGTTCTATACCTTTAGGCGATAAGATTGTCTGCATCTCTTGCAGCTTTTTCTTGTTTCCTGATGCCAGTACGACTCTAGACATAGCCACTAATCTTTTCCTGCAAAGAGTTTTGTTTCCCATTCAAGATTTAAAGCTTGGTCACTAACTGATGGGATAATTTTCAATGTAAAACGTAAGTTTTCTGCATTAGAAAATTCGAATTCAGATAAATAATAAATTGCTTCACTTTCACGTACTTCACGAAATGATAATGGTTTGGACTGCTGCAGTAGGTTAGTCTTAACTCCTGAAACAACAGCCGTAACTGGTAAAGAAATGCCGTCTTCCTGTTTACGCTGAACACTTATGTTCAAAAACGCAGACCGAGACGCTCGCTTTATTCCGTAACTTTCCGCAATTTCAGGAGTAATAAATGTAGAGTTAACAGCCGAGTAATAAACAACATAATCTTCACTGTCTAACACCTGTGCTAATGTAGCATCAGTTGTAGCAGTGAAAGCAAGAGCGATATTCAAGAGCGAGATTAGTTTCCGCATGTTATCTACTTATGTGATAGATGGCATTAATACCAAAAAAGTTTGGCCAGGCATGCATCAGGGCAGAGCTACGATTAAAATCGTCTACAACAGTTCTATTTAGAACTTTAATGTGTTCACTTCGGCATAGCTCATCAAAGTCATTAATCGTGCAGTGATGAAGGTTGGGCGTATTAAACCACTCGTAGGGTAATGAACGAGATTTCGGCATATGCCCAGAGGTGAGTAAATAAAAACGATGCCGCCAGTAAGCAAAGTTAGGAAAAGTAAGAATACCGAACCTTCCTACACGTAATATTTCTCGCACAATTTCTTGAGGATTCTGTAGAGCCTGTAATGTTTGTGCAAGAATCACTGTATCAAAACTGTTGTCTTCGAAATTTGCTAACCCAAGATCTACATTTTGTTCTATGACATTAACACCAGCTTCTATGCACTTCTGGATTCGATCAACATCAATTTCAAGACCACAATCTTTGATGTTTTTATGTTTTTTAAGGTGAGCCAGAAAGGAACCATCACCACAACCAAGATCCATGACTCGAGAGCCCGGCCTAATCCAGTCTTGAATTAATGTAAGGTCAGCTCGCATTAACATCACTCCCTATTTCCCTTTCCTCCTCATTATCTATTTCCTCATTAACCCGTTGCATATAGGCTTGCAACGCATTCATGTAGCGAGGTATAGGTAAAAGAAAAGCATCGTGTCCTTGGTCAGCAGTGATTTCTAGATAGCTCACTTCTTTTCTAGCTTTCATAAGTGTTTCAACGATTTCTCTGGAGCGCTCTGGGGAAAAACGCCAGTCACTACTGAAAGAAATCACTAAAAACTTACATTTACTGTCTTTAAACGCTTGACTTAAGTCGTTATTGTAATCAATAGATGGGTCAAAATAATCTAAAGCTTTGGTCATCAATAAGTAGGTGTTAGCATCAAATCCTTTTGAAAAAGTTTCCCCTTTGTATTGCAGGTAACTCTGCACTTGGAAATCCTCATCAAAACCAAAGCTGAGTTTACCGCTACGTAAATCACGGCCAAAACGTGCATCACGGCCAAATTTATCCCTCATAAGTGTGTCACTCAAATAAGTAATGTGCCCAACCATACGAGCAAGCATCAGACCTTTCTGAGGGAAGGTGTCGTAATCGTAGTAATGACCCGCATGAAAGTCACGATCACTCATAATGCTCTGTCTAGCAACTTCATTAAAAGCAATATTTTGTGCTGAGAGCTTAGGGGCAGACGCAATAACTAATGCATGACGTAATCTATCAGGATATGAAATAGCCCAACGCATAACTTGCATGCCACCCAAACTACCACCTATTACTGCAGCCCAACGATATATACCTAGTTCATCAGCTAGTCTGGCTTGTGTATGTACCCAATCGCGCACGGTGACAATAGGGAAGTCTGAACCCCACGGGCGTCCTGAATCTGGATTAATTGAAGTAGGGCCAGTGCTCCCGGCA
The DNA here is from genome assembly GCA_038125665.1 of Enterobacteriaceae bacterium. Taxonomy (GTDB): domain Bacteria; phylum Pseudomonadota; class Gammaproteobacteria; order Pseudomonadales; family Pseudohongiellaceae; genus CAILUG01. Next base: position 30,814 of record JAYPEI010000012.1, on the reverse strand, counting down.
CAACCACCAAGGTTATTTAAACATACTACAAAGAAATGATTGGTATCAAAGGGTTTGCCTGGTCCGATGCAGCATTCCCACCACCCAGGTTTTTCTTCATGATTTTGAGGGTCGTGATAACCCGCAGCATGATGATCACCACTTAGTGCATGACAAATAAGGACTGCATTTGTACGACTTTCATTTAAGGTACCGTAAGTTTCAATTACTAAATCATATGATTCTAGAGTACGCCCACTACGTAGAGTAAGTGGCTGACTGAAATGGAGTGTGCGTGGTTCAACTACCCCCACTGAGTTTGTAGGGAATTTACGAGCTGTTGTACCTATACTCATATTAGAGTCCGATCACCATGAGTGCTATATTAACGTTTATACCTAACTTCTGGACTAAAGAGCCCACCACTAAAATTTCCAGTACATTGATGGTGAGAAACATAAATAGTGGAGAAAAATCTAACCCTCCCATCGGCGGGATAAACCTGTGTATCATTTTATAGAATGGGGAAAGTAGTTGGCTGATTAGCAATAAAGCAGGATGTCCGCTGAAAGGGGCTATAAAACTTGCAACCACAGAAATAACTAATGACCAAAAATAAATATTCAGAAGTAGTGCGATAATGCCAACCACGCACCAGCTAATAATTGTAGTTACCGATATGGCACTAAAACCACTAGCTAGCAACATTAACTTGGTAGCAACGCCACTTACGGCGATGGCAACTAACAAAGTGGCAAAATCAAGAGATCCCAATGAAGGGATTATACGTTGCATTGGGACCACTAAAGGGTTGGTAAGGCGTGAAATTGCCTGTGAGAGAGGATTATAAAAATCTGCTTTGGCTGCTGCCAATGAAAAACGAACAAGCAACATCAGGACATAGAGACTGCCCAGTGAATTGATCACCAAAGTAGTAGCATTACCTACAGCGCTATCCATTATTCTATCCTTTGCTTATCATCTATTTTTAGTCGAGAGCTAGTCTGTTTCCTGCTACGATTCAAAGCCCTAATTGAGGGCTAGTTCCTTACAGCGTTCAACTGCACGAGTTACTGCTGCATCAACAAGAACGCGTAAATCACCTTTCTCGAAGACTTCCAATGCCGCTTCAGTGGTTCCACCAGGTGAAGTGACGCGGCGTCTGAGTTCAGCTGCATCAAGTTCACTAGTGCTGGCTAGTTTGGCAGAGCCAAGAGCTGTTTGAAGACAAAGGGTGGTGGCAGTCTCGGGGTTCAAGCCCTTTTTAACTGCTGCGTCAATCAGGGATTCAATTAGCAAGAAGAAATATGCTGGCCCAGATCCCGAAAGAGCTGTTACTAAATCAAGCTGAGACTCATCTTCAAGCCAAAGAGCCTTACCTACTGCACTCATGAGAGCATGGGCTTGTTCGCGTTGTTCTGCAGAGGAGGCTGCATTAGCAACCATGCCAGTTGCCCCTTCAAGGACTAGTGCAGGTGTATTTGGCATAGTGCGAACAATAGCTTGTGTTGGAGTGGTTACGGTAGCGAGTGTTTCCAATTGAATTCCTGCAGCGATTGAAATTAACAGGCAAGGCTTCTTTTCTAATAAGGGAGACAGTTCGCTGAGGACGTGATTAATCACTTGTGGTTTAACTGCAAGCACCAAGATGTCGCACGCTTTGACTAATTCAGATTTTGAAAGACTGATGTTTATGCCACGTAGAGACAATTTTTCCAGTACATTTGGTTGACTATCTGTAGCCCATAGCTGGGAGGGAGGAATACCTTGAGCGAGCAAACCCTCTAATAAAGCACTGGCCATGTTGCCGGCACCGATGAAACCAATTGTTGTATTATTAAGAATCATTCTAGTATTCTACCTAGGTCTGGACGTGGGGACTAGCTTAGCCTCTGCCTTACGCCAAAAATTTCGGTACCAATTCTCACCTGAGTTGCTCCAGCTGCAATAGCGGCGGGAAAATCTGAGCTCATACCCATAGAAAGCTCTTTCATGTCATGATAACCAAGCTGCCGAAGTTCAGAAGCAGCATCACTGAGTTGTTTGAAGCGAACAAGTTGTTCTACCGGGTCTGAAATAGGAGCTGGAATAACCATTAGACCCGCACAATTTAGACCTTCTAGTCTGTAAACGGCCTCTACGAGGATGGGTAATTCTGCTAAGCTAATACCTGACTTACTTTCTTCACCACTAAGATTGACTTGTAAGAGAATCTTTAAAGCGCCTAACTCCCGGGGACGTTGGCTTGACAATCGTTCTGCAACTTTGACCCTACCAACACTATGGACCCAATCAAAATTTTCAGCAATGGCCCGTGTTTTGTTGGATTGAATTGGGCCGATAAAATGCCAACATAGTGAGTTTGCTTTTAATTGAGTTTGCTTATCTAGGGCTTCTTGAACGTAATTCTCCCCAAAATCGAGTTGGCCCGCCGCATTTGCCTCAATAATTGCGCTCACTGGTTGCATCTTACTCACTGCAATAAGACGAACTGAGTTTTCATGACGACCAGCCTGCATTGCCGCGAAGGCAATACGTTTGCGAACTTCAAGCAAATTGGTAGCGATACTCATGAGAAAATCACTTTGGAAAATAAATAAAAACTGTGGCTTACTATAGCAAAAAACAAGGTTCACGTAATATTTACGATATCAAGCTGAAGACTCAGCAGCAAAGTTGGAAACTGCTCAAAAGAGACATTCGCCAATTAGCAAAACTAGTGGAGATGATTTGACTTCTCATAGAAATCCAAAAGGGTAGATACCCAAAGTATAAATTTCCTAATTAATCTTTAAATTACTTTGCCGATTACTCGAAAACCGATTTTTTCAGCCTCAGTTTTCAATTCTGGAGAAATACCAGCAAGTAAGCCGCCAGAGGTTTGTGGATCTAATAACAAATTAAGAAGAGATTTAGCCGCCATTTCGTTGAGTAACTCAGTTGAATACACATTGAACTCATCTACATATTGCCTGTTTTGATCTAACAGGGATGAAGCAATGCCTTGCGTAGCCAATTCTTGTGCTCCAGGGAGAAGAGGGAAGCTGTCTAAAGTTAACTCAATCTCACAACAACTTTGCTGTAATAGTTCTGCTAAGTGGCCCAATAACCCGAATCCACTTAAATCAGTGCAGCAACGCTGTCCTTGATCAATGAGCCACCTTGAGCCTTTGAGGTTAGAAATCTGCATTGAGTCAAGCGCGTAGCTTAGCACAGGTCCTGGACAAAGACCCTGCATATGTGCTGCCAGTATGACACCTGAGCCGAGGGGTTTGTTCAAGACAAGGAGGTCCCCTTTTTTTAGCCCTGATTTTTTCAAGGGTTCACTATCTTCTGGCAGATTACCGTTGACTGTTAGACATAATAATAGGTCGCTCCCTTCAGCACTGTGACCACCTGTGAGTAGAGTATTACTTTCCTTACAAACTGAGTTAATCCCAGAAAGAAGTTGATGTAAATCTCGTCGTTGAATTCGTTCTGCTGCATATGGCAGAGTTAGCCCTACCTGTAGGCTATGTGGTTGAACACCCATTGCGAGTAAGTCATTCATTGCATGTTGAGTAGCGATGCGACCAAAGAGCCAGGCATCATTGATGGGAGCTCTTATCAGGTCAGTTGACTGCACTAACTTTTGGCCAGGTAATTGTATTATGGCTGCATCTTCAGGCGTGTAGGTTCCTTGTATGTCTGTTAGGACAGAGGAAATTAAGGTACCCCCTAATTTACCACCACAGCCGGCGCAGCGAAGCATCGGATCTATAGATTCCTTCATTAGCGCGTGAGGTAAGCCATGAACTTCTTTAGTCATCTTTTCTTGCTGTTGATACAACATTTGTAGAGATTTCATAAAAGAAATATCTATAGCTTTTTTCCATCTATAAACCCAGTGTCCAGAGATGCTCACTGGACCATATGCTCCTGAAGAAAAATCTTCACCTAGCTGCAATAATGTCAAGAATCGAGTTTGAGGGCGATATTCCTTGAGAGGCATGTCCAGTAGCCTAGCTAGTAAATTATCTTTAAGCACTGGCGATTCACGAACAGAAAAAACTCCAGCCTTTGCTAACGGATTTGGGAAACTGATAATGTCACCAGCACCAAAAATATCAGGATCGCTGATGCTCTGAAGCGAGGAGTTCACTTTTAAAAAACCGTCTTCATCGCAAGCAAGATTAGTTTCTCTTAACCAACTAGGTGCTGTAGCCTCGGTACACCAGAATAGGAGATCATAAGTGATGAGTTCGCTGAAGCTGCTCCCAGTAAAAAGATATTTCGGCTCTACTCTAGTAATGCGATGTCCACCCAGCCAAGAAACACCTGCAGCATTTAATTGCTCTAAAGCTTGATTAGCCACTTTGCGAGGATAACCTGGTAATAATTCGGCTTCTGCACTAACCAGGGTGAAAACAGGTTTGATCTTGATCGACTTATTAGAGGCGCAGTGACGTGACATACCTAGGATACTCTCTACAGCTCCAGCACCACCCCCTACAAGGCAGATACGTATTGATTTATCGGCTGACTGCAGTTGATCAAAAGATTTCAACCAGAGAGGTATGAAAAGAGCAACAGGTTTTAGAGAAATTGCATATTGATTTACGCCAGGCACATCATGAGAGCTTGCAGAACCAGTATTCAGAGAGAGGATGTCGTAGCTAAGTGAAGAATGAGTTTTAAGAGTAAGCTTTTTCCCAAGGTTATCTATGGCAAGAACTGTGTCTAACACTAATCTAACACCAGCGCGTTGGCACAGTCTGACAACATCAATATGAATTTCACTATACGAATATTCACCTCCTATATACCCAGGTAACATACCTGAGTATGCAAGTTCAGTTAAAGGAGAGATAAGTGTGACTCGAATCCCAGCTACTGGTTGCATACACCAGCTTCGGATAAATAGTAAGTGAGCATACCCACCACCCACTAGAACAAGATCTCTATAAATTAATGAGGATGAAGAGTTCATGAAGCTAGCTCAGGGTAGCGCTGATTAATCTGAGTATAAATTTCGTCGGCATAACCACGAAGAATGACTAAACCTGCACGCTGATTCAATTGCCAGTTGTAAAGTGGGTCGTAGTACTCTTGGAGTAATAGGGTAATACCTTGGCATAGGGGTAGCTTGTCTAACAAGGGTAAAGACTTTAAGCCTTCACTAAATAGTTTGTAAATACGCTCGTATCTTTCTCCTCCCAAGCGACGCTGAATTCGTGATAATGAACTCAATGTCTGCTGCCGGTACTCTCTCAAAGCGAGACTTTCAGCGCTGTCATAATCTGTCTCTGAGAGTTGCGCTTCATTAGCATAATGTAGCTGAAAATTTCGAAGATCGGCTTCTACATACTCACTATAAATGTTCTCTATGCGTTCATTAAATGGAGCCTCAAGCACAACGATGGGAGAAGCTTTTAATCTTGCTTGCAATTCCTCTGGGAGATGAACACGTCCAATTAGCCTACTCTCATCTTCCACTAGTACTGGCAGTGAATGGTTTGCTGCACTTAAGTGAAGTATGTTCACGGCTAGGATATTTTCCCAATTGATCTGAGTTGGTTGATCGGACAGTGTTTTCCCAAACGCTGAGCCTCGATGCTTGGCATGATACTCTAGATCCAAGTGACGTTTGTAACGATGTAAAAAACTTGTCTTACCGGTACCAGTGGCTCCAGAAAGCGCAATAAGTGGTAGTGTATTAAGTTCACTTTGATATACATCTAATAAGTAGTGACGCATGGCTTTATAGCCACCAATAACAAGAGGGTAGTCACAACCAACTTCGCTTAACCATTTCTGAGTGGTATGTGATCTAAGTCCACCACGGAAGCAATAGAGATAACCAAGTGGATGCTTATTACAAAACTCTTGCCAATGTTGTAACCGCTCATTTTTTATAGCTGGAGTTGCTAGCTCTAATCCAAGAGCTATAGCGGCATCTTGCCCCTGTTCTTTGAAGCGAATACCTATCAGTTGGCGCTGTTCATTATCAAGCAGAGGTATGTTTTTACTATGAGGAAAAGCACCCGTTTGAAATTCAATAGGAGCACGTACATCCATTAAAGGGGCTGAGGAAAGAAAAATGCTTCGGTAATCGCAGGTATTGGATCTTTTGTTTCCCATCTATTAATTCGCTAACCAGCTTTCTAGCATGAGTTGAGCAGCCAATGCATCAACTTTAGTCTTATCGTTATATTTTTTACCGATGAGTTCGGCATTATCGCGGCTGATTTCTCTAGCTGCGCGAGTACTTAGGCGTTCATCTATTGTATGACAAGGCAATGCATAACGATCTTCTAATGTCTTAATAAAGTGTGAAACCGCATGTGTCATGTCATTCTCTGAGCCATCCATATTAAATGGCATACCGATAACAAGAGCGCCTGGCTTCCAGCGTTTAATCAAAGAATCTAGTATCTCCCATTCAGGACCTTGTTGACGGACATGGATCAAACCAATGCCCATAGCAGTTCGAGTAATATTCTGGCCTACAGCTACACCAATTTTTTTAGTGCCATAATCTAACCCTATCACTGTAAGAACGCTCAAAGTTACCTCAACTATAACCTGCCTGCACAGCAAGTTGTGAAAGTGAAAAGCCTAAAGTTGCAGCTGCCAACTCTGCCTTTTGCTTCTGATCTTCAGCAAATAAAATACATTGACTAGCCTCAGCGGTGAGCCATGTATTATTAAGTATTTCTTCGTCAAGCTGTCCTGGTGCCCAGCCAGCGCAGCCCAAAGCTACTATAAAATTATCAGGACCGTTCCCCATGGCGATATCAATTAATATATCCTTTGAGGTACTGAGTGTTAGGCCACATGCAACCTCTAAAGAAGCAGGCCAAAGAGGTCCTCCATCATGTAAGACAAAACCTTTATGACGATCTACAGGCCCGCCATGAAATACAGGTATTTTAGCCACAGAGGTATTTTTTATATGTCCTATATGGAGTTGCTCAAAAATTTGACCTAAAGTGATATTGCTGGGTTGGTTCACCACTAGTCCCATCGAACCGTCAGGGTTATGTTGAAACAAATAAACGAGGGATCCGCCAAACCAGGAGTCGATTAATTGTGGCATAGCAACCAAGAAATGATTTGCCAAGGAAGTAACTTCAGCATCAGCAGGTGTTTGTTGAGGAGATTGAGAAAAAAAGGTTTTAGTTGCTTTGGTCATAACGTTAGGTTAGCACTTTGTACTTGAATTAAACATAGTCTTAGAGTGGGGTGTTATTTAACTGTTTTCAAGATCACTTACGCAGATTAATCAAGGGGTCTGTGAAGACTCGAATTGCCAAGTACGGATAATCTGTAAGATATCTATATTTTCACTGACCTCCTCGGGTAGAGGATTAAACGGTGCAGACTCTGTCACGGTTTTCAGCGCGGCAGAATCAAGTTCTGTGTAACCAGAGCTACTCAGTAATCGAGTTTCTCGGAGCGAACCATCAGCATTGACCACTACAAGCACACGTAGAGATCCAGACAGTCCGCCGATTTTTCTTGGATAATTAGCCGTTCCAACTGTCTCTATTCTTGATTTCCAGTCGTGCAGCCAGCTAGCTAAAGCTATCTCGTCAGACTCAGCATTAATAATAACTCGTTGACGTAAATTATTGCTTGAGGAACCCTGTAGATTTGATAGTTCTAACAGTGTTTCATTCAACGCCTGAGGTGTTGAGAGAGAAACAACAATATGGGTATCGGGTACAGTTGAGGTAAGGCTAACTTTTAGTTCGTCAGTTGAAAAAATTCTGGCAGGGGCAGAGAGATTTACTATGACGAGAAAGTGAATAATTACTGCTAGTAATAAGCAAAAAGCAAAACGGTCTTGAGACATCTTGAATACCATGATGACAGTTCTCATTTACTCTGTTCTTTCAGTGAAACAAGGGTATCAATTAGTTTTCCACCGATATCTAGATTGAAGGCAGTATCTAGTTCACGTATGCAGGTTGGACTAGTTACATTCACTTCTGTTAGGTAGTCGCCTATCACATCTAGACCCACAAAGATCAGCCCTTTATCTCTAAGAGTTGGACCAACTTGTGCGCATATCCATTTATCACGTTCGCTTAGCTCTATTGCCTTATAACTACCTCCAGCCGCAAGATTCCCTCGTGTTTCATTAGCAGCAGGTATGCGCGCCAAGGCGACTCCAAGGTGCTCACCATTAACCATGAGTATCCGTTTATCACCTTTTGTAATCTCTGTCAGATATACCTGAGCCATGATTGGTGAGGTACCCATATTCGTGAGTGTCTCTATGATGACAGAAACATTAGGGTCATCAGCCTTTAAACGAAATATACTTGAGCCGCCCATTCCTTCCAATGGTTTAAAGATGACGTCTTTATGCTGCTGGTGAAATTTCTTTAAAAGCTCTTTATTGCTTGTGACCAATAAAGGGGGGGTACATTGCGTGAAGGCGGTAGCAAAAAATTTCTCATTACAATCACGTAAGCTTTGAGGTTTGTTGCAAATTAGAACGCCAAGCTCTTCAGCTCTCTCAAGCAAGTAAGTGGTGTAGATAAAATTCATATCAAATGGAGGATCCTTACGCATCAGAATAATATCCATTTCTTGTAATTCAATGGCTCGTAAATCACACAAGGAGAACCAATTTTTAGGGTCTCTACATACAGTCAGGGTTTGCGCTAAACCCATAGGAGTTGCACCGTCAAGATAAAGAGAGGTTTGAGGAATATAAAATAGTTGGTGTCCTCGCTCCTGTGCCGCCCATAACATGGCTAAGGTAGAATCTTTTTTATAGTTGATTTGACCGATAGGGTCCATCACAACTGCGATGCGCATGCTTGCCTCTTGCGTAGAAAGTTTTAAATTGATTGAGAGTATAGCAGACATCCTACGGCAGACTATGGGACAATCTAGCAGATATTTTAAGAAAAAATATGTGACTAGCATTAGAGCTAGCACCTGAGGTTGTTAAAAGTGCAGACAGCAGTAATTAGAAAGCTCTATTTTATTTGGGGGATGTTGGGAGTCCTTCTGTGGTTAGGCTTTGCCATTGAAAGAGTAACACCTTATGTAATGGCTTTAGAACTTAATACACTTTCTGCTGTCAATTGGGTAAGCCTAATTTTATTTTCAGCCTTTATGGTTTATTCAGAAGGGTATAAGGGATTTCATTTAAATTTTGCCCCCAGGGTGCTCATCCGAGCTTTGGCGATGAGAGAAAAGGCACCTCTTTGGCTACTACCCTTGGCACCCATGATTGCAATTGGCTATATCTACGCAACTCGTAAGCGGATGTTAACCTCCTGGGTAATCACCTTAGCAATAATAGTGGTGGTTGTGGCAGTAAGACAGATGGACCCAGTTTGGAGAGGAATTATCGACACTGGTGTTGTGTGTGGGCTAGTCTTGGGTTGGTTTTCAGTGGCTTACTATTGGTTAGCTTATGTTCTTCGCGGTGTCATTCCTAAGGGCTCGGCAGATCTGCCAGATATTAGACCTGTAGAATCTCCTTGATTTGCTCCTTGGCCACCCGTACTGAAAAATGATTTTTTATATTTTCTATCCCGCCGTCAGACAAGCGCTGCCATTGCTCAGCATCTTGATAAACCTCAAGTAAGGCAGCTGCAAAATCTTCTGCGGATTGTGCAAGCTTAATATCAACACCATCAACTAAGCCCATACCCTCTGCGGCTATATCTGTAGCAATCACAGGAACCCCATGGGACATACTCGAATTGACTTTGCCTTTAACACCTGCCCCATAACGTAGAGGCGCTACAGTTAGTCTGATGTTGTCAAAATATTTGCTAATATTCTCGACAAAACCAGTAAAAATAATTGCATCTGAGGCTTTTTCCGTCAGGGCGACTGGTGCACCATCACCAATAATCACCAATTTCATCTCAGGTTCGGACTGTAGAATTAGTGGGAAAATTTCGTCAATGAACCAATGCATTGCATCTATATTGGGAGGGTGATGGAAACTGCCTATAAAGAGAATATTTTGTCTTTCCGAATAACCTTTTGCGCAGCCCTCAACCTCATGTATGTTCGATAGTAAGGCTACATTAACCTCTGGGGCCTCACTCTTGAATAATTCAATTTCCAGAGGACTTACTACTAGTGTGACATTGGCAGCACGAGCAAGACGTATTTCTTGTGCCTTGCGAAGAGCGGCTTGCTTGAGTTTGTTCGAGTCGCCATTTATTTTCGCCTCACGCTCCTCACGAAGAAAGTGAAGATCTACGGTGTCAAAAAGCACGCGAGCGTTAGGGCAAAGGGCTAATACGGTGCTCATATGCTTATCAGCAAAATCAGCTCTTGATAGTAACACGGCGTTATAGCTTGATCCATGAGTCTCCAGATGCTCTTGCATGCTTCTCACATATGGGCCATAAAGACATTCAATACCGGCTGACTGTAACGCTTGAGTGTAACGTTCCATGTAAGCTAGGTTGTCAGGGAAGAACACAACCTTATAACCGATATCCCGGAGAATCATTAGCAAATTAAACATGCGTAAGGAACCAGAGTCACGGTCTGGGGTGGGGATATAATGATCCATCACTAATATACGCTTAGAGTAATCCCGTTCTTTCTCAAGTTCAGCGTTCTCACCATTGCGGCGATGTGTTGACAGCTTGTTTTTCCACCTTAAAAAGAATTTTTCAGCATTTATTTGTTGGTATTCCTTAACACCACTTGTTGTATCAGTGCCATTGCTAACACCTTCGAAATGGATAACTCGAGATAAAGGCTGATAATAAACTTGCCTACCTTGCTCACGAATTCTGAAAGCAAGGTCAGTATCTTCATAGTAGGCGGGCAGATAGTGGACATCAAAACCACCAAGTGATAAATAGTTTTCACGATGAACTAACAAGCATGCACCAGAACAATAATCAACAGCACGCAGATAGGAGTATTCAGGTTTATTAGGGTCATCAAGACGCCCATAGTTCCATGCTGAGCCATCTTGCCAGACTATACCGCCTGCCTCTTGTAGACGACCGTCAGGATACAGCAGTTTTGCTCCTACCATTCCACAGTCTGAGTGGGTCTTGAAAGTATTTACCATGGGTGCTAACCAGTTTCTTTGCACTTCTGTATCGTTATTCAAAAGCAGTAGAAAATCCCCCTCAGCTGCTTTTGCGCCAGCGTTACAGCTGAGAATGAAACCAAGATTCTTTTCATTTCGCACTATTTTTATGTTTTTCATTCGCCTCAGCATCTCTTGGGTGTCATCATCAGAGAAGTCATCTACCACAATAACCTCAAATTTGATTGAGTGATCAGTATTGTTTAGTACTGCGTTTAGGCAATGCCAAGTAAAAGAGCTCTTATTAAAAACAGGGATGACAATGCTGACTTCTGGTTTGGTAAAGGAAGGAAAATATAAAGAGAGTTTACGACTGCTCTCTTTAGGTAGGGTTGCTTTAAATCTAGGAGGCGTTGTTCGCTGCCGAAAGAGATGTTTGATAAGTTTATGAGTGAAGAGTAGTAGACCATGACGAGCTAAAAGCTGAGAAGCACGTTTGGCAACTCTTAGGGGAGCGGTGATTCGCCAACTGGTGCTCCCAAGTAACTGCGCAATATCCATTCTCAATGTATGGACCAACTGTTCTTGACGTGCAAGCTCAGCTTGAGTGCATTCTAATTCTTTCTTTAATTCTTCAATACTTTTTTGTTCTAGGACTTGATTAGTCATGAAGCCCCAGATTATGAAGTTGAGCAGCGACAACTTCACCTATGAAATCTAAGAAAAGAGTGTCGAGAGAACTATTAAAATGACTTAACTCAACACTGCCAACTAGTAATAGTGGATGACCATTGACCTTTAGCAGAGGTGAAAACTCTGGCAAGTGCAATGGGACAATAGCAGCTGAGACTAGATTATGATTGCTATCTTCGAAAAGTAGCTGACGTTGTACTTGGTTGATTGAGCCACACCAAGTACGCTGTTTTTCATAAAAAGCACCCAGCGCAGTACGTACAGCAGTATCAGGAAGAGAGTTAAAAATTGTTGATTGGGGATTATCGCTTACAAAAACTAACTGAACAGCATCTGCGGAAAAGTTGAAACGGAGTTTATCTTCAATAGTCAACCGCAGTTGAACAAGATTACTACAACGCAGAATATCTAATACTACTAAGCGAGTTTTTTCAAATAGTTCGTCGTTTTCACGAGCATTATCCAAAACTTCTTGAAAACGAGCTTCAAATTGGTCAAGTCGCTGACGATATACTTCCAGTTGTTTTTCTAACAAAGAAATTGCGCGACCGCTAGGGTGAGAGAGTTTCAAGCTCAGAAGCAGTTCAGGGTGCTGTTCAAAAAAATTAGTATTACTCTCTAACCAATATTTCACATCGTCTGGATTAAGAGAAGCTACCGAATCTTCAATAATTTTATCTTTAGCACTCATTTTTCAACCCAATTTACGTTTTTAATCAGCATTGATCTTAAATACAGCTAGGGCGATACAAATTTACTAGCAAATGGCTGACTGGAGTCTTGTGAGATTTCACCCTCAAAAACGATAGTCGTAGGACCTGTCATCCATACTGAAGAATTCTGTTCACCATCCCACCTAATACTGAGCTTACCACCTATAAGCTCAAGCTCAACTAAATCATCAACAAGACCTAATTGGCGGGCACTTACCATAGCTGCACAAGCACCTGTGCCACAGGCTGCAGTTTCACCAACTCCACGCTCAAAAACACGTAGTAGAATTTTTTGCTGGTTGATAATCTGCATAAACCCTACATTTACCTTATTGGGGAACCGTGTGTGTGATTCAAAGACTGGCCCTAATTGAGATACTGTTGTATCACTAAGATCCTCTACTTGTAACACCATATGAGGATTTCCCATGGAGACGGCAGAAACGAAGTATTCATGCTCACCTGCCATAATTTGATACAAAGGAGCTTGTGCATCAGCCTCAAAAGGAATTTTTGAGGGTTCAAAAATGGGTGCACCCATATCAACTTCCACCAGCCCTTCTGCGCTATTGGATATAAGATGACAAGCAATGGTTCCTCGAGCCATAGCGAAGGTTACTGTGTTAGCATCAGTGAGGCCTTGCTCATGAACAAAACGTGTTATGCATCGAGCGCCGTTTCCACAGTGCTCAACTTCTGTACCATCTGCGTTAAAAATTCGGTAAATAAAATCACAACCATCTATAGCAGTCTGCTCTACAACAAGAAGTTGATCAAAGCCTATACCTGTGTGTCGGTTCGACCAAATCCTAATTTGCTCCTGGCTCAAATTAGCTTGCTGACGCACCAAGTCTAGCACCATGAAATCATTGCCCAGACCATGCATTTTGGTGAAGCGGAGTGGCATAGTGTTAACCTTCTTCGATAACAGATTCTAATGCAAGCTGATCTGAATAATTCTCACGGCGTCGGACCACATGGGGAATATTACCATCAACAATAACTTCAGCGGCACGATTACGCGTGTTGTAATTGGAGCTCATGGTAAAACAGTAAGCTCCTGCCGACATCATTGCTAGGAGATCGCCTTGCGCAAGCGAAAGTGTACGATTTTTGCCTAGAAAATCCCCAGTTTCACAAATGGGACCCACCAGGTCCCACTGTGCAGTCGTCCTTTTAGTAGAAGAGCCTGATAATGTTCGAACTGGGACTATGTCCATAATGCTTTGGTATAACGCAGGACGAATGATGTCATTCATGGCAGCGTCTACAATTGCAAAATTTTTGCCAGTGGTTTCTTTTAGATATTCAACCTTCATTAATAGAACACCAGCGTTTGCAATAATTGACCGACCCGGTTCAAAAGCCAAGGTAAGATTACGGTTAGTGCAACGGGCTATAATTCGTTGCAAGAGCTCGGCAGGGGTAGGAGCTACTTCATTTAGGTATTGAATACCTAATCCGCCCCCTAAATCTAAGTGGCTGATATTAATACCTTTAGCGGCCAAGTCGTCAATTAACGAGAGCATCCTTTCAAGAGTATCCATAAAGGGCTCAGTGGACAACAACTGTGAACCAATGTGACAGTCCACACCAATGATCTCAAGTCCCGGAAGTGATTGAGCGTGCTGATAAATTGCAACGGCCTCCTCTCGAGGAATGCCAAATTTATTCTCCTTGAGTCCTGTAGAAATATAAGGATGTGTGCCGGCATCAATATCTGGATTCACTCGTAAAGAAATTCGAGCTACCTGACCCCTAGCATCAGCCACTGCAGATAGCCTATCTAGCTCAGCTAGGGACTCTACGTTAAAACAATGAATATTCGCATCTAGTGCTGCTTCCATCTCCTGGATAGTCTTACCTACCCCTGAAAAAATGACTTTATTTGGATTGCCGCCAGCTTCAAGCACTCGAACCAACTCCCCACCAGAAACTATATCGAAACCAGCACCAAGCTTTGCAAGGACATTAAGAACTCCTAAATTTGAGTTTGCTTTGACTGCATAGCAGATCATATGAGGTACGGAGGCTAGGGCATCGGCGTATGCTCTGTAATTAGCCATAATTGCTGCTCGAGAATAAACGAAACAGGGAGTTCCAAAGCGAGAGGCGATTTCGGTTAGAGCTATGTCTTCCGCAAATAGCTGATTGTTTTGCCAGTGAAAACCTGTCATCGAGTTTACTCAATAGTGAAAGTTGTTTGTTGCGAAGGGGGTGGTTGCTGTAAAGGCCCTTTTTGTCCGCAGCTAATTAGTAAAAGGATGAGAAAGACAATAGTGTTGGCAAAAAAGTGTCGCATAATCTATCACTCATTACATTCTACGATGTCAGGGCAGTATATCCTGAAGGTGTATGCTTTGTCCTCAAGAAACAGGGCACGCTCTTGATGTTATCTGATGAGTATGAAATGGACTCTATCTTCAGGAAGATATTATAAGAAGTGGTCTTTTCTCTATTAAAAAAATAAAAAAGGTGGCTCAAGCCACCTTTTTTATTTAGAGCCTCTTTTTGAGGGAGTCTTAATCTACACTTGGTTAAAATTTAAGACTTAGAAGCGTTTTTGGAGATCGAGCCCCCATCTACGAGGGGGAGCTTTAAAAACGAATCCTCCCGTTGAATACTCGGCATTATAGAGTTCATCTAGGGCATTTTTTGCCCATAAAGTCACTGACCAGTCATCCTGAACTTCGAAACCCGTACGAATATCCAGGAGATTCACAGCATCGCGGTTATTTGTATCTGCTTGCTCCAGATCAAAGAAGGCTGTTTCACCAATTATCTGATAGTTGGCACGAGCAAAGAACTCAACAGCGCCGGTCCCCACTGGAGTAGAATAATCAAAGCCAAAATTGAAGGTGTAGTCTGATACGTTTGGCGCTCTATCACCTATGTCTTCAACACGAAATGAATCAATGATTTCACTATCCGTTATACCTATCCCAAGATTGAGGCTCAGGTTACTAGAAATAAAAGCACTAACGTCTAACTCAAGACCGCGATACTCAACTTCATTGAGGTTACCGAGGTTTTGAGTGGAGTTTGCTGCCAGGTAGACAAAGAAATAGGTTCCCTCAGCAGTAGAGCTGTAAGCGCTGAGGTTTGCTCGGATACGGCCGTCATTGAACTCTCCTTTGATACCAGCTTCAACTGTATCTACAACTTCGGCATCGAAGGTATCTCCTACACCTAGGATATTATTGGCTGCGGCAACTGGACCAACACCAGTTTGGTTGAAACCACCGCTGCGGAAACCTCGGCTAGCAGTAGCATAGTAGCTATAATTTTCTGCAGGTTTGTAGCGCCAAGTTAATTTAGGCTGCCACTCTCTCCATGTTTTTTCTCGGACCTCGCCAGTAAAACCCTGCGGAAACCCAGCAACATTTGGTAGGTATGCAGTAGGTGTCATTGTAGTGTTTTCACGATTATCGTTGTCATAGCGCAAGGAGAAAGCTAGCTCGGCTTTATCACTCAGATCGTAAGCTGCTTCGCCGAAGACGGCCCAAGCAAAATTATCTTGCTCATCAGCAAGAAAAGTTGCTGATGGGTTAGTTGAGTCAGACGCAAAATCGTACGGGAAGTTTCCGCGAGGGGTTCTGTATAAAGGTTTAACACCTGACCCAGTATCAATCATATTACCAGTTGAAATAAATCGTTCAGTAGCAACACCATAAACACCAGCGATCCAACGAACTGGGGCATCAGATGGAGAAGTTATTCGGAATTCCTGACTGACTGCACTGACATCAATCCACTGACTTTGATTCTGGTCTGCTCCATAAAAAAGTTTAAGGGAAGATTCATCAATTGGAAGGAAGTCCCAAGCATCACCTGTCATTAGTTCCTCCATTGTGTCGTAGGAGGTGACAGAGGTGAATGTAGCTCCGTTACTAAGATCCCAGTCCATTTTTAATGAGATATTGACCAAGTCCCGAGTATTTTCACCTGCGTTATTTACACGAACAGGAAGGGATACATCATTAACTGAGTTTGGATCACCATTACCTTTGCCTATGGATTCAGGAGCACCAGGGAAAGGTGCTGCTAGCGGTGAGCGTATGTTGTAGTAGAAGGCTTGAGTCTCCAGGGTCGAGGCATAAAAACGAGCATCCGCACGGAAGGTTGCGGAGGGATCCCAGATCAATCGAAGACGAGCTGAGGTGTCTCTGTAAGGGTCAGCTTTTTCTCCTAGGTAAGTGTTGTCAATAAAGCCATCGGTATCCTTGGCATTTAATGCAGCTCGGAATTTTAAGGTATCGGAGTCACCTACCGGACCGCTTAGACCACCTTGAAAGCGCCAGCCTGGCCCCGAATCGGCTCCTACCCTAATCATACCCTCTAAATCATCTCCAGGCTCTTTGGTGATTATAGTTATGGCTCCACCAATAGCGTTACGACCATATAGAGCCCCTTGTGGCCCTTTTAGAACCTCTATTTGTTGGATATCGAATAACTCTTGATTAAACTGACCAGGATTAACCATAAGCACACCGTCTACAAGCACTGCTACTGACATTTCAGTATTACGGTTCTGTGAAATTCCGCGGGCTGTGACGAAAGAGTTTCCAGCATTCTGTGTTTGAACTAAAGTAACGTTTGGAGTCAAAGCGATGAAATCAGCTGGATTTTCAATGCCAGCATCTTCAATCTTGTCGTTAGTGAAAACAGTGACAGTGACAGGAACGTCGACGTAAGTTTCATCGCGCTTACGAGCGGTTACTACGATTTCATCCACCTGTTGAGCAGATACTGTTCCAGTTGCCGCTATCACTCCTGCAGTGAGTAAATTTAGAGTTAATTTAATTGGCTTCATTGGCTTCTTCCCTTGATAGCAATTGTATTCAAAGTTTTAATACAAAGCATTTGTCTTTACTATTTACGAGTGACTCATGTAAATGGCCTTAAGCTGAAACAAAATTATTCAAAAATATCTGGAGTTTTTATGACAGAGAAAGAATTTTTAGAGTTTTACCGATCAACGGTAGAACGACTTGAGGGAATTATAGAAGACGCCATGCAGCAAGATATGGATATAGATTATGAGTGTGCCAATGATATGCTCACAATCAACTTTAGTAATGGTTCAGTAGCTATCATTAGTCGTCAAAGCGCTATCTCGCAACTTTGGCTTGCAGCTATATCAGGAGGGTTTCACTTTGACTTCTTAGAAGAGGACCAGTCTTGGATGTGCAAAATGAATGGTAAGTCTTTGAGTATTATGCTCGAAGATATCTGCAAAGAGCAGGGGGGGTTGGCTCTTAGCTTCGATGTATGATTTATCTTACTGATATCACATTGTATCGCGGGACCAAAGAGTTACTACGAAACGCTAATTTGCAGCTTCAGAAAGGTGAAAAGCTGGGTATCGTTGGTCGTAATGGGTGTGGTAAGTCTTCACTATTTCAGCTCTTGCTTGGTAATCTGATTCAAGATGCCGGAGATTTGAGCATGCCCGTTTCCTTACGTGTAGCGCATATGTTGCAGGAAACAACAGCCAGTTCGCGCACAGCTGTGGATTATGTGCTTGATGGGCATAAAGAATATCGAAGGCATCAAGCAGCTCTTCTTCATGCAGAGAAAGCCCATGACGAAATAGGCATAGCAAGTTGCCATGATGCCCTACAAGATCTAAATGCATGGGAACTTCAAAACAAAGCTGAGCAGTTGTTGAGTGGGTTGGGGTTTTCCACTACAGATTTTCTTCGTCATATGTCTGAATTCTCAGGTGGCTGGAGAATTCGGCTTAATCTTGCCCAAGCGCTTATTCAACCATCTGATCTACTTCTGCTCGATGAACCAACTAACCACCTAGACTTAGAGGCCATGCTTTGGCTACAAAATTGGTTGCAGCGCTACCAAGGCACTCTGTTATTGATTTCCCATGATAGGTATTTTTTAGATCAAATAGTGGGGGGTATTCTCTCGTTTGAGAAACAGAAGCTTCTGGCCTATAACGGAAACTACACAAAATATGAAAAACAAAGAGCTGAACGATTGGCGCAACATCAACAAGTCTATGAGAAACAGCAATATCGAAAGGCTCAGATAGAAGATTTTGTTCGTCGATTTAGGGCAAAAGCGACCAAAGCGAGACAAGCACAAAGTCGCCTAAAAGAACTCGAGAGAATGGTTGAGATTGAGCCGGCTCATGTAGATTCACCTTTCCAGTTCCAATTTAGAGAGCCGTTACGTCTGCCACAAACTCTCGTTACTTTAGAAAATTATGCTATTGGTTACGACAAGCCTTTATTTCAAGACTTTTCGGCGACTATTAGAGGAACAGATCGAATAGGCTTACTCGGACCTAATGGGCAGGGTAAATCAACTTTTTTAAAAACTTTAGTGGGACAGTTAGAAGCATTAAACGGGAAACTATATCCCTCAGAGCATTTACGGATAGGTTATTGTGCACAACACCAAACTGATGTTCTGGATACTTCTGCAAGTCCTTTACAATTAATTCAACGATTAGATCCAAAAGTACATGAACAAGATTTTCGCGATTTTCTTGGTTCCTTTGATTTTCAAGGGGAGCTTGTAGACAGTACCATTGCACCTCTCTCAGGTGGTGAAAAGTCGCGCTTAGCATTAGCGTTAGTGGCTTGGCAAAGACCTAATTTGTTGATACTTGATGAACCAACAAACCATTTAGATTTAGAGATGGTCCATGCTTTGACACGGGCTTTGCAGTCTTATGGTGGGGCTTTGTTATTGGTGTCTCATGATAGGCATCTACTGAACAATACAGTAGATTCCTTTTTGCTGGTTAGAGATGGGAAAGTAAATTTTTTTGAGGGTTCACTTGAAGATTATGAAATGCAGTTGACTATTAAAAATGGTGATAAGTCCCTGTCTTTGCCAAAAAAAATACAAAAAAAATCATCTAATTTTAGGAATTTGCAAGAAAAAAATATCAGTAAAAGAGGGGCTTTTGAACGCCAACAAGCAGCGCAACGTCGAACTGAATTGAAACCTTTAAAAGATAAGTTATCAAAACTTGAGATCAAGCTTGATGATATTCATAAGAAATTAGAGTTTATTAAAACTTCTTTGGCTGACTCAAACATATATGAAATAAGTAGAAAAGACGAGCTTTCAGAGATGCTAAAGCAACAAGGAGAGTTAAAAAATATCTTAAGCACTACTGAGGAGGAATGGTTGCTAGTGAGTTCTGAAATGGAAGCGATCCAAGCTTATTAGGTCAAGTACTGGGTATATGACTTGAGGGAAAACTATAGTTTACTTCATTAAATAAAGCAGATCTTTTGTTTACTCGATAGTCACATACGTTTGACATATATGAACATTCACGTTGAATACTTTGTGTAGGTTAATCTGATAAATGAGTACATGAGAGACTCATTGTAATAAATATCTCTTTGAATCAAAAAATTGCTTTTGGTTAAAGTAATAGCCTTGAATTCTCGTTAGTGACTACTCCATAGATGCAAGCAATTAATTACCACTGAAGCTCTGTGGCCCGCCACAAATACCAAGCTGCTAAACTTCGATACGGAGACCAAACTTCTCCAGCTAATGCTAGCTCTGCAGGTTTCGGCATATCATGTGTATTTTTTAATAGCATATATCCTTTTCTGATACCCAAATCACCCACAGGAAGGATGTCAGGTCTACCCAAACGAAAAATAAGTAGCATTTCGACAGTCCACCTACCAATGCCACGAACTACGATTAATTCCTCGACGATCTGTTCATCAGTCATCGAATAGGTGTCCTCTAATGAGGGAAGCTCATCTCTAAATGTACGATTTGCTAAATCTTTTAATGCTAGCAATTTATTTTGGGAGAGACCTGCACTTTTAATTTTTTCATCAGAAGTACGCAAGATACTGCGAGGAGTTAATCCTGCTCTAGGGAATAAACCTTGCAGCCTTTGAAAGATTGTTGCTGCTGCCTTACCGTGTAGTTGTTGATATATGATAGACCTTGCTAAAGTAAAAAAAAGATCATTCTTCTGAGAATAATCGAGGGTACATGGACCTGCGCGCTGGATAAGAAAAGACATATCTTCATCAAGCTTAGACAACTCGCGTTCAGCTTTCACTAGAAAGCTTTTATTAGCTAAAGTGGAGAGTATTCTGCTCATTTCCTTACGCTAAAATATATCCCAAGCAATACAAAAATAGTTCCAATACAAAGGGAAAGATGCAATGTTTCATCCAGAAAAAAGGTACCTAAGACGATTGTCGCTAGGGGACCTATCATGCCAATTTGAGCTGTTAATCCAGCCCCCAGCATCTCAATACCTTTACCAACAAGTATTACAGGTAGAAAAGTACAAAGCAAAGCGTTAATCGCTGCTAGCTCTAGAACTGATACTGGAACTGATAATGCTTCCATTCCTGAAAAAATAAATAGCTGGAGGATACAAAGTAGGCAAGCAAAAGTTGTTGCAAGACTCACTACACGCAATGCTCCTATCTCTTTAATCAATTCGCCGGCATATAGTAAGTAGTAAGCATAGCTAACTGTAGCTGAGAAGATGAGTATGGAACCCCAAATGGTTTGAGGGCCCTGTAGCTGAAGTTCTGCTCCAAACACAATAAAAATACCAAAATAAGAGAGCCCAAGAGCTAGCCACTGTTTATAGGATGTCTGTTGTCCAAGTAATAGTGATCTCATAACAAGAAGGACGCTCGGGTTTAGGTAAAGTATTAGCCTTTCTAAACTAGCTGAAGTGTATTGAAGTCCCATGAAGTCAAGTAAAGAGGCAAGATAGTAACCAGTAAATCCCAAGCTGGAAATAAGTAACCACTGTCGTGATGTTAAAATTGGCTTTCGTAACCCAGACCAAAGAGCTAGAAATATGAATAGAGGTAAGGCCATGAGCATGCGATAAAATAAAACCTGAAACGCATCAACATCATACTCATAAGATAGCTTGACTATAATTGCTTTACCCGCGAATGCAAGCGCACCAATGGCGGCAAAAATAAACCCTTTCAAGTTAAATTTTTGCTGCAGGACAGTCATATTATTGTTTGGAAAACCTTATATATTAAGTATTTCTTTAGCTCTTTCGATAGCAATTCGAACTTGATTAGGAGCTGTTCCCCCTATGTGGTCTCTTGCAGCTACAGAATTCTCAAGAGAGAGAACGTCGAAGACGTCATTATCGATAAGAGAATGAAATTCTTGCAACTCTGATAGGGTTAATTCACTCAAATCTTTATCGTTACTAATTGCGTATGCCACAACCTTACCAACTACATCATGTGAGTCGCGAAATGGTAGACCATGTTTTACAAGGTAATCAGCAAGATCGGTCGCTGTTGCGTAACCTTTGAGAGCGGCTTCTCGCATAATACTATGACGTGGTTTAATGTTAGGAATCATTTCACTGTAAGCTTTTAGCGAATCACGAACAGTATCAATGGTATCAAAAAGAGGTTCCTTATCTTCTTGGTTATCTTTGTTATAAGCAAGAGGTTGTCCTTTCATTAGCATTAACAGACTTACTAAATGGCCAATAACTCGGCCACTTTTTCCGCGCACTAGCTCAGGAATATCTGGATTTTTTTTCTGAGGCATAATTGAAGAGCCAGTACAAAAACGGTCAGGTAATTCAATAAAGTTGAATTGAGCAGAAGTCCAGAGGACTAGCTCCTCAGAAAATCTTGAAAGATGTATCATGATCAGACTGCATGCTGCGGATAACTCTATAGCGAAGTCTCTATCACTAACAGAATCAAGAGAGTTGTAACTTGGTCTTTCGAAACCGAGTAGTTCTGATGTAAGGTGTCTATCAATTGGGTAAGTGGTTCCAGCTAGCGCTGCTGCACCCAGAGGGCAGATATTCACTCTTTTTCGGCAATCAACTAAGCGTTGATGATCTCGTTCTAGCATTTCAAACCATGCCAGTAGATGATGACCAAAAGTAACTGGTTGGGCAGTTTGCAAATGAGTGAAGCCCGGCATGATTGTCTCTGCTTCTTGCTCAGCAAGTTCGAGGATACTAGCTTGGCACGCATTAATCTGGCGTATAAGCGCATCGATCTCCTCGCGTACATACAAGCGAATATCAGTAGCAACTTGGTCGTTTCGAGATCTACCAGTATGAAGTTTTTTCCCTATGGAGCCAATTTTAGCAGTAAGTCTACTTTCTATGTTCATATGGACATCTTCAAGCTTAATTTCCCATGTAAAGTGACCTTCTGAAATTTCATTTGAGATTTCTTGAAGACCCTGAACAATCGCAGCAAGCTCGTGAGACGAGAGAATACCCACTCTTTCAAGCATGGTTGCATGGGCTATAGATCCTCGAATGTCTTGCGAATACATTCGCTGATCAAAGCCTAGCGAGGCAGTGAAACGCTCTACGAAGGCATCAGTAGGCTCTGCAAAACGTCCACCCCAGAGTTTGTCTTGGCTCATATATAATTCCAAATCACAGGAAAATGCAAAGTATAACAGTCCTTTGGCATATCTGCGCTATTCCCAACCAGCTAGAGTGGGTAGAATAAATAAATAAAGCGAGAGGAATCAAATGACTCACTTACTACGAATAGCAACTCGAGAGAGCCCCTTGGCTTTATGGCAGGCAAACTTTGTCAAAGCAGAACTAGAAAAAATTCACCCAGAACTTAATGTAATTTTAGTTCCCATGACTACAAAAGGGGATCAAATTCTGGACTCCCCTTTGTCACGAATAGGGGGTAAGGGCCTATTTATTAAGGAGCTTGAAGTAGCAATATTAGAGAATCGGGCTGATATTGCCGTTCATTCTATGAAAGATGTGCCGATGGATTTTCCTCCGGGTCTAGGATTGATCACGATTTGTGAGCGAGAGGATGTAAGAGATGCCTTTGTTTCGATAAATTATCATAACCTTAATGAACTTCCCTTAGGAGCAACTGTAGGTTCATCGAGCCTACGTCGACAATGTCAGCTTAAGGCGATAAGACCAGATTTGCTGTTAAAAGACCTTCGTGGAAATGTTGGCACGAGGTTAAGGAAACTTGATGAGGGGGAATATGATGCAATCATTCTGGCTGGGGCTGGTCTATTACGTTTAGGACTTAAAGATCGAATTACTCAGTTTATTCCAGTAGATGTGAGTTTACCTGCTGGGGGACAGGGGGCAATTGGTATAGAGGCTCGAATTGACGATGAGAGAGTCAAAGAACTATTGGCACCACTTCAACACACGCCTACTGCAGTCTGTGTAATGGCAGAACGTGCAATGAATGCAAAGTTGCAAGGCGGATGCCAGGTACCAATAGCTTCTTTGGCAGTATTGGATGGCGAAAGCCTTCATCTTAAGGGGCTTGTGGGAAAAGTGGATGGTTCTAGTATTTTACGAAGTGAGATTTCAGGTGCCAGTCATTTGGCAGTTGAGCTGGGTGAGTCCGTAGCGGATGATATGCTTAGGCAGGGTGCCTCAGCAATTTTAGAAGCATTAGTAGTAAGCTAACATTGTCGGGATGAGTTCTAGAAATGGGTAACATAGAGGAAAAAGTTCTGAATTAGTTCCTAAAGTTATGTAGTTGCTCGTCTGAAGAGGTGAAAAGGAAGTCGTAAGAGTGAGTGTACCATGAATGCCATCAATGAAAATGCTGAAGTCCCCTGTATCTGGTTGACCAGACCCAGCGGTCAATTTCAGCAGCTTTCCCTCGGATTAGAGCTAAGAGGTTTCACAGTGCATGCCCTACCTCTTCTTATGATAGAGCCCTTGCCACTTAATGGGGTTGTGCTAGAAGTAGTCAAAGAGTTGGATCGCTTCGATTTCGTCATTTTTGTAAGTACTAATGCTGCCATGTTAGGTATTGCTGCTATAACAGATTGGTGGCCGCAGTTTCCGGCAAAGCAAAAATATTTTGCAGTTGGTCCTAGTACTGCAGCTTTATTAGAGTCACATAACTTGGAAGTGTACTATCCTGAAGGGGCTATGAATAGTGAGGCATTATTGGCATTACCTTACTTAAGAGACATTAGAGGTAAAAAAGTATTAATTGTTCGTGGCCGTGGAGGTCGTGAGATTCTGGCTAAGGGTTTAAATGCTGCTGGTGCTAGTGTGCAGTATGCCGAAGTTTATGAGCGTCATATAAAAAAATATTCATGTGGTGAAATCATACGAAGGCTGGCAGATCATCCGCCATCGGCGATCGTAATCAGTAGTGGAGAGGCTTTGCAAAATTTTCATCAACATGTAGATTCTTGTGTTCCGCAATGGAAAGAGCTTCCACTAATGCCTGTTTCTGATCGACTATTTCAAATTGCCAAAGAGCTTGGCTTTACAAACTTATACACTCTACAGGGTGCAAGTGATGATGCTATCCTAGAAGCACTCAGCAGATATTTCGAAAAAAGAAGATAAAAAAATTTTTAATTAGTCGTTGCCTTTATGTTCAAAGATAAGGAAAAGATGAGTACCAGAATATCCAAATGAGAGAGATTATGACTGCTAATATAGCTGGTAACCCTAAAGACGATCAAAATGAACATGGTTCAAATACTGGAACTCGAAAAATTAACTTGTTAGTTGCTCGAGTAGCGAGTTTTTCATATCACCTTATCCTTATTGTTGCTATCGCTGTATTAAGTTTTTTATATTTTGGTTTAGAGCTAGAGCTTTCTAGCTTACAGCAAGCTACAACAAATTCTGCCCAACAAGCCCAATTAGCGTTATTGCAAAAAGAACAGGCTCAACAACATGATAAACTTGAAGAGCTAGATTCCCAGCGACTTATATTACTTCAACAAATGGAGCAGGCGCTGGCGCTGGCTGCTGATGACACATTACATCAGCAACTTAGCCTAGTGCAGGCACAAATAGAGGCTCTCCGACAACAGCGTGGTGCTGATTTAACAACACTGCTAGCCAGTTCGAGTCGATTGCAAGAAGTAGCGGCCATGTTGGCTCAGGCGGAGCGCCTTTACCTCTATGAGCAGCGTTTGGATGCTGCCCTTAACTTGTACGAGCTTGTTGAAAAAACTTTAGTAGTTCAAGTTAAATCCACACCATTAGAAGCAGTCCTTGCTCAGGTAAGTCTTGAAAAGCAATTTTTACAAGAAAGTACTCAACTTCCTACCGATAGATTACTTAACAGATTAAGCTCACTACAGCAGAACTTCCAGGCGCTTAAATTGGAATACGATTATGATAACTCATCAATAAATGAAGCTAACAATGAAGATTTTTGGTTAGATACCAAGAAAGTACTTAGTTCACTTTTTATTGTCACGGAGGAAGATAATTTACAGATTTATGCACCCTCCATGGTAATGATCTTGAGAGAACAACTTATATTACAAATCGAAGTTGCAAGGATAGCCTTGTTACGAGGTAGACAAAGTTTGTGGCAAGGTACTATGGATAGGTTATATAGACAACTGGAGCCTTATATGAATCATGGAGAGGTCGCGGCAATGCTAAATGAATTAGCAGATTTACAACAACAGCAGGTTGAAATGCCATTAGCCCGCCTTGGAACAGCAAGAGCTCAGTTGGAGTCTTATCTGGAAGCTCAAACGGCAGCTGTTGGATTATCTTCTGAAATTAACCATGTCACAGAATTAGAGTCAAAGTTATGAGATTCTGGATGGTCTTTATTTTTATTCTGCTAACACTAGGTATGTTATCCGCTTGGATTCTAGAAGGTGATAACGGATACGTGTTAATTACTTTGCACGGCTGGTCTATCCAAACCTCTGTTGTCGTTCTGTTCATTATTTTTGTAGTGTTTTTCGCACTTTTACAGATGCTAACTTCACTTTTTAGTTTACTCAATCCATTGCGTTTATGGCGTAAAGGTCGTCGCTTTTTTCAAAACGATCCCAATGAAGATATACGTCAGGGCATTCATGAATTACTAAAAAAAAATCCGCAAGAAGCCTATCGTCTTCTCATGCAAAGTGCTGAAGCATCTAATATACCAGAAGCAAATTTTCTTCTCGCTGCTATAGCGGCGAAAAAACATCGAGATTTACACGGGGTACGCTTTGCGATGGATGAAGCGAAAAGTCGAGTGCCAGAGCTGAAGGAACAGCTAGAGAACTTTAAGCAGGAGCTGAGAGAGAACTTAATATCCATTAAGGGAAACTCATCAAGCTCCGATGAATAGCGCTATTTACGCTTCATAGACTGGAAGAACTCATCATTAGTCTTGGTATCTTTGAGTTTGTCTAGTATGAACTCAGTAGCAGGGACATCTTCCATCGTGGTGAGAAGTTTTCGCAAAATCCACATACGTTGTAACTCATCATCACTGAGAAGTAGGTCTTCTCGACGCGTTCCTGAACGACGCACATTGATTGCTGGAAATACTCGTTTTTCGGACATTTTACGGTCTAAGTGCAACTCCATATTGCCTGTGCCCTTGAACTCCTCATAGATTACTTCATCCATCTTAGAACCAGTTTCGGTGAGACAAGTAGCAATAATGGTTAATGAACCCCCTTCTTCGATGTTTCGTGCTGCACCAAAGAAGCGCTTAGGTCTCTCTAGGGCATGAGCATCAACACCACCTGTAAGCACTTTTCCAGATGAGGGAATAATAGTGTTATAAGCTCGGGCAAGACGTGTAATTGAGTCGAGTAGTATCACTACGTCTTTCTTGTGCTCTACTAATCGTTTGGCTTTTTCAATTACCATTTCGGCAACTTGAACGTGACGTGCAGGTGGTTCATCAAAAGTAGAAGCAACTACCTCACCGCGGACAGAACGTTGCATTTCTGTAACTTCTTCGGGTCGCTCGTCGATGAGTAAAACGATCAAGGTGCACTCTGGTGAGTTACGTGTGATAGATTGAGCAATATTCTGTAGTATAAGTGTTTTACCTGCTTTCGGGGGCGAAACAATCAATCCACGTTGACCTTTACCAATTGGTGCGATTAGATCTATTACTCGAGCACTTAAATCTTCAGTACTTCCGTTCCCGGCCTCAAGAGTCAATCTTTTGTCTGGGAACAATGGCGTTAAATTCTCGAATAGAACTTTATTTCTAGAGTTTTCTGGCTTATCAAAATTGATCGTGTCTACTTTTAGTAGAGCAAAGTAACGCTCACCTTCCTTAGGTGGGCGTATCTTTCCCGATATTGTGTCACCTGTACGCAAATTGAAACGTCTAATTTGGCTTGGTGAGACATAGATATCATCCGGCCCTGCAAGGTAGGAAGCATCCGCTGATCTCATGAAACCGAACCCATCCTGCAAAATTTCTAAGACTCCAACGCTATAAATGTCTTCGCCATTTTTTGCGTGACGTTTTAGCAGTTGAAAAATAATATCCTGCTTACGAGAGCGCGAGATGTTTTCAATGCCGAGAGCCTCGGCTGCTTCTACGAGCTCGGAGATAGGCCGGGTCTTAAGTTCAGAGAGATTCATAGGGGGGGCCGATGAGGCAGTTTCTGTAGTCACTTGAATTTACTTCAGTAGTTAATTGTCAATGAGTTATTGGTTAATTTTTTCGTATTGCTTATAAAAAAATAGTATCAACAGGTATGGGAGTGCTACTTATTAATAATTGAATGCGAAAATTCATTTTCTGAAATTTTGCGTTATATTGTTAATGGACAACGCAAGCAATCAGCCTGACTCCGGGGTGGACGCGTAAGGGGTCATTACTCGCCACCGGATCACAGAAATTATAAATCTGTGGGTAGCCGCCAGGGTGTTTCTCTTGGGGGTGCTGTGGCTCGAAAACTAAAGATCCAACAACATAGTGGTGCTAAATTAACACTGCTTTGGACCAGTGTCTAGGAAAAAGTGTCGTCTGCTTAAGAAATAATTACGAATAATTATACTTTTCAGATACTTATGTTAAATAAGAATTAAATAAAATAACACACAAAAAACAACAGACCGCTAAAATCGTGGTCCACTTGACAAAGAATTAACAAAAATGTGAATAAGCTTTAGGAAAAACTCAAATAGTGCTATCGATGAAAGCAGCTAATTGTGACTTTGACATAGCGCCGATTTTCTTACCTACAACCTCACCATTTTTGAATATCATGAGGGTAGGTATGCCCTTTATATTGTAACGCGGCGCTGTGTTTGGGTTTGCATCCACATCCAGCTTACAAATACGGAGTTTGCCAACATATTCATCGGCAAGTTCATCTAACACAGGAGCGATCATCTTACATGGCCCACACCAAGTTGCCCAGAAATCGACAAGCACTGGAGCTTCAGACTGAAGCACTGCGGTATCGAAGCTGTCGTCAGTTACATGCATTAGATGATCACTCATTACGATATCCTATAAATTCTTTCATTAGGTTGGTTTAAGTGTACCATTCTATTTTACCGATCTGCTAGCAGGCTTGCTATAGCTGGAGCATGATAAGTAAGAATTGCATCCGCTCCAGCCCTTTTTATTGCCAATAGAGATTCCATCATCACTTTATCTCCATCTAACCAGCCCCGCTGAACTGCAGACTGTAACATGGCATATTCGCCGCTCACTTGGTAAACGAAGGTTGGTACCTGAAATTCATCTTTAACTCGACGAACAATGTCCAGGTAAGGCATTCCTGGCTTAACCATTACAATATCTGCTCCCTCAGCAAGATCCATAGCTACTTCATGGATAGCTTCATCAGAGTTAGCTGGGTCCATCTGGTAAGTTTCTTTACTACTTTCTCCGAGGTTTGCGGTGGAACCTACAGCATCTCTGAAGGGGCCATAGAAAGCTGATGCATATTTAGCTGAATAAGCTAGTATCCCAGTATTTACATAGCCATTGCTTTCAAGAGCCTCTCGAATAGAACTAATTCGGCCGTCCATCATGTCTGAAGGAGCCACGATATCTGCACCGGCCTCTGCGTGAGATAGGGCTTGCATAATAAGCACCTCTACTGTGGCATCATTCAAAACATATCCATTACCATCAATGAGTCCATCCTGACCATGGGTTGTAAATGGGTCGAGGGCAACATCTGTGATCAGGCCCAAGTTAGGATATGCATTCTTCAATGCACGTACTGCCCTTTGCACGAGGCCGTTAGGGTCGTAAGCTGACCTTCCATCTTCGCTCTTTACTGATGGTTCTGTGACTGGGAAAATAGCTAGTGAAGGTATCCCTAGTGCTTGCCAAACATTAGCATCAATCAATAGTTGATCTATACTTAGGCGCTCTATCCCTGGCATGGAGTCAATAGTTTCTCGCCTTCGAGAGCCCTCTAAAACAAAGACTGGATAAATAAGATCGTTAACAGTTAGTATTGTTTCACCCACTAATCGTCTTAAAAATGGCTTGCCTCTGTTACGACGCAGCCTAGTTTGTGGGAATACACGCTCTGCTGGCATGGGGCATTTTCTCCTGAATTCTTCTGTTAAGCTGTTCATTCTAAGGCTAGAACTATTAATCTCAAACTAATCATACTAAATCACACTCTCCATGCTAGACACCTTGAACCATAAGTTACTTATTTTCCTGCTATTGATAATGATAGTTGGGGGCTTTTATCTGGTGGGCCCAGCACACTATCTGAGTTGGGAGCAGCTTCAATCAAGACAGCAAGAATTGCAGGTGCTTGCCAATGAACATCCTTTAAAATCAAGCATGTTTTTTTTGTTGATTTACACAGCGGTCACCTTTTTAAGCATTCCGATAGCTACGTTGCTAACTCTAACTGGTGCTGCGGTATTTGGTTTTTGGTGGTCTGTGGTCCTCGTTTCTTTCGGTAGTAGTTTGGGTGCAACAGGCTGTATGTTGTGTTCAAGGTACCTTTTTAGAAGCTGGGTTGAAAACAGATTTTCAGGACGTATAGGCGCTTTCAAGAGAGGGTTGGAAAAAGATGGGAGTTATTACTTACTATTCGTTAGACTATTGCCAATAATCCCTTTTTTTTTGGTTAACCTAGTGGTGGGAGTGCTTCGGTTTAGTGCTTGGCGGTTTTATTGGGTTGGCCAGATTGGTATGTTACCGGCGACAATGCTCTACGCAAATTTAGGTGTAGAAATAGGGATAGCTGAAAGTTTGCCTGATATATGGAACTTGGCAATCTTCCGTATCTTATTACTCATGTCAATATTGCCGCTAGCGGCCAGAAAATTTCTTCAGAGGTACGAGGCTTAGGACCAGATAGAAAAAAACCGGCAGATAAACTGCCGGTTTTTATGGTTGCAAGCTTGGGAAAAATTAATCGCCCATTTTTTCCATCATCTCAGCACAATGCGGAGGAAGGGTTGCTAGTATGGCCTGTTTTTCTGCCTCACTTGGCTCCTCCTCGGGAAATCCACCAGCAGGAATGCACTCAGGTGGAACATCACTCATATCCATACCGTGCTCATCTGGACCGCTGGCCATCCCACCTGGAGGTCCACCATTAGGTCCGCCTGGAGGAGGTCCACCATTAGGTCCGCCTGGAGGAGGTCCACCATTAGGTCCGCCCGGAGGAGGTCCACCATTAGGTCCGCCTGGAGGAGGTCCACCATTAGGTCCGCCCG
>JAYPEI010000011.1:0-56163 GCA_038125665.1 Enterobacteriaceae bacterium | reverse complement strand
TGATCGTGGATCATAGTCACAACCCTCGATATCGAAAACCATACCATCTCTTGCTCCATCGAGCGCGTCACAACGCTCCAAGAAACCATCAACAATGGTTTTGGCCTCTATCTCAGTAAAAAGCTGGTTATTATCTTCAGCATTGAGAACTCTGTTTACTTGGACGTTGTACCAGCGAAGCCCCAAATTAGAATGACCGGTACGAATAGCCGGTGCCCCTGAAACAATACCGTCATAAAGGCGTGGAAAACGTTGGGCCATTATCATCCCTTCACGCCCCCCAGTAGAACATCCAACAAAGTAACTGTGCGCTACCTTCTTTTTGTAATATGTCTCTACCAATGGCCTTGTTCCCAGAGTCACTCGCATGTTACCCATGAAGTAGAAGTTCATTCGAGCTTCTTGATCTCCGAAGAAATCTGGATCGAAAGGAAACCTAGCAGTGTGTCCACTGTCAGTAGAGACAACAGCGAAACCTCGATTAAGGCCCAAAGTAGAGCCATGAGCTTGGTAACCAACGGGCTCGTTGACTACACCGTTAAGTCCACCGCCCCCTTGAAAGAGATAACGTCCATTCCAGTCCTCCGGTAGGTTTACTGCAAATGTTAAAGCATAGGGCTTACCACCTGCCCCAATTCGTTTATCAATAGTGCCCTCTAAGTGGCAGTGTGGCACCAAGTTATAGCTAGCTGAGGCAGAGTTTCGACTAAAGCTTTTAGCAGGAAAATACTGAGCGTTGCTTACCTCAAGGTCTATACCTGGTACTGTTGTGTCTACCATAGACATACATTCTGTTTCACCAGCTTGAGCCTGGAAACTGACTACTGCAAGTACTGCCAGGCTTAACAGGGATTTTTTCATCTTTGACTATCCATTCTTATTTTCTGTTTTCGTGATTGATGGTCATTAAGATACCGGCATCTGTGATTCTGGCACCCACCATCCATGTATCTGACCTACCGCACGTACTGGTAGCATCACTCTAGCCAGAGGGCCATCTTCAAGACGTTGAGCATCCAGTATCACTAACTCCCCTCTTCCACCTTGATCATTTCGTGTAGCTAACCCCATTAGGTAGCCTTCACCCTCTGCGGCACTCTCTGACTTCGGTGCAAAGCAACACTCTGCCAAGCTAACGCCTGCCCCAGCATTCCAGAAAACTTGTTTGCCAGTTGAATGATCAAACCGCACATAACCTGCATTAGCTTGACGTGGGTCACTGGCATTAATATCGCGTGTCCCCAAGAACCCATAGCGATAAGGCATGGTGTTATAACGATCATCCTGTCTTGGCAAGGCACCAGTCCAAGGTGCTAACTGCTCAATACTGTAACCAGAGGGGCGCTTAGTATTGAGATCTGCAGACAAGCGGGTAATGTGAGAGGTACCTCTAACAGGATCCCATTGGGCCCCTCTCTGCATTGGCATGAATGGGAAAGGATTGGATAAAGACATTTCCACATCAATGTAAATTTTACCTTTATCATCCCAAGCACCCATCACGTGTGTAGCGGAGCGATGTGGTCCTTCGAACCAACGAATATCAGAGCCATCTCCGTCTCGTCTAAAAGCACCCAACCAGGTCACTCCTTCGGGATCCCATGCCCAATGAATACCACCTCTTTTCATTTGCTCGTGGTCAATAACCATTGGGATGACATACAAAATTATGTAGTTTTGAGTCACTGCAAAATCATGCAGCATACCAACATAGGGTACTTTTACTCGTGCTTCCCACACTTTCTTACCACTTGGTGTAATTTCAAATGCAGTAACGTCATCACTACCAAATCCCGTGGATTCATAGCCAAAAGCGACGATATTACCAGTCTCAGAATCTACTTTTGGATGAGCTGTAAAAGCGGCTGAATTAAGCTGACCATCAAATGTATATACGGGATCGACGATATCTAAAGTATTGAGGTCTAACGCAGAGGGTGGGCTATCCTCTTTCAAAGCTAACAGAAGATTTCTATGGTTAATAATATGAGTGTTAGCAGTAGATCGACTCAGTCCTACAACGCTTGGGTCATCTTGTGAAGGATTACGGTACTTGGGGAAAAGAATACGGCCCGCCTCGTGCTGAGCCTGCCAACGCTCATTGCGAACAAAACGAGTTTTATAACTTGCATGACCATTCTTTATACGAAACATACTCACATGCCCCTCACCATCGAAAGGAATGTTGCCTGGTGCCAGAGGGTATTGGGGGTCAGGGCCCACTCGGTAAAATGCTCCAGATAAATCCTCTGGAATTTTTCCATCGACTTCACAATCATCAAGATCTATTTCAGCGCGGAATAATTTAGGTGCTGGCCCTGTGTTAACAGCTGCGACTCCTGGCATGGGTGGTTGGGCTTGAGTCTGTTGTGCCATCAAACCTGACCCTACTAGAGCAGCAGCACTTAATCCCGCAGCACCCATACTAGCCCCGAGAAAGGCGCGGCGACTGCTACTTGATTTTTCGTCATCTGAACTATGCATAGTATTCCTCACTTCAAGGCTGCTTATTCAAAAGAATAAGTCTACCACTACTTGATAAACTATTGACCATCCACTCTTGACCAGTTCATGCCAGTTCTGAGAAGCTTTGGCAGAAATAATCACAATCAGAGGGGAATTTTATGTGCAACATGGACACATTAGTTGATTCAACTGCTTATTTGGTGAAAAGGGGCATCAATCGCCGCCAATTTGCTCAATTAGGGACTGGTATAGGGGCGGGTATAATGCTGCCTGCCGTTGTTAATGCGCAAGAAGTGATAGAGCATGATGTTGAAATACAGACTCCTGATGGCATGGCCGATTGCTATTTTGTACACCCTGCTTCTGGTAGTCATGCAGCTGTACTAGTCTGGCCTGATATATTGGGACTTCGTCCAGCCTTTCGTGCGATGGGCAAAAGGCTAGCTCAATCAGGCTACTCAGTGCTTGTAGTTAATCCTTTCTATCGCTCTGCGAAGTCTCCAGTAGTAGAAGAAGGAGCCTCCTTCCAAGATCCTGAAGTCAGGAATACAGTTATGCCTCTTGCTCAAAGCCTGACACCAGAAACTCACTTCACTGATGCCAAAGCGTTTATCGGATGGTTGGATCAGCAAGAAGTTGTTGATAAATCTAAAAAGATTGGAACAACTGGCTATTGTATGGGAGGACCAATGGTCATGCGTACGGCCGCGGCTGTCCCATCACGCGTAGGTGCGGGCGGTACTTTTCACGGAGGTGGTCTAGCCACGAATGCAGACAACAGCCCCCACCTGCTCATTAAAGATATGCAAGCAGACTTCCTGATAGCTATTGCCGCAAACGATGACGAGGCGGATCCTGCTGCCAAGGAAACACTTCGTGAAACTTTTGATTCTCACGGTTTACGAGCAGAAATTGAGGTTTACACAGATACTTTGCATGGTTGGTGTCCTCCAGATAGCGCTGTTTACCATGAAGCTCAGGCTGAGCGAGCCTGGAGTCGTATGCTAACTTTATTTGAAAGAGCACTTGCTTAATTCAAGCGAATAAAAAACGCACTTTATAATGAGTGCGTTTTTTTATTTTTGAAAGAGCTATCTTAATGACAGTTTTACTCTGAGGTTTAAGCGTACAAACTATCTTAGCGTGTGGACTTTCTAATCAGAGAATACAAAGGGCAATAATTGAAAATACCGGTAGCCACAATAATAAACCCTAGCAAACCCCATAACGGAATTATATCTGTAAGAGTTAGAATCAATAAGACCGCCCCCAATACAATTCTTGCCCAACTTTCATTTAATCCAACATTTCGTTGCATGATTCTATTCCCCCTCTAAAGTAAAATTTTTTCGTTTTTTCAGTGTTGAATCTTCAGCAATTACTTAAAAAATTGGCCTTACAATGCCCATGACTATAAGTGGATGTAGTCTAGAACCAAATTTAATATCTCAGCAAGCATAATTTGTTTACTTACTATAGAGCATATTATTTTCTTTAGGACTTGACCCAGATCAGCAGAGGCAGGTTTACTAATAGCAAGGTCCACTATCACAATGGAAAAAATATGCACTCTAATTCTCATCAAACTAATTATCAGTGCGCTACTTGTAAACTTCAGATATTTCTTGTCTTGGGTCTATTCTTAGCTAAGGTCGTTCTAGCACAACCTCAGATCATCCAACAAGAAGTGACAAGTGAAGGGAAGGCAATATACGAAGAAGTCTGCAGTACTTGTCATGACAATCCTGAAATTAGCAAATCGCCTCCTCTGGAGACTCTGAAAAAAATGGGGCCTCGTGCTATATCCTATGCCCTGACAAATGGAAAAATGAAGATTCAATCTGCTGAACTTAATGACCGTCAGATTGACGAGCTTGTGAGTTACCTAAGCGCCACAGCTGACATTGATAATAGTTGGATATCAGCATACTCATGTAATAGTAAAAATAATGAATTAGTCGGTTTCAATCCAGGGGGCAAACCCACCATTTGGACACAAGGTATTAACCTTGAGGGACATCGATATCTCAGTGCAGAACAAGCGGGTCTAACTACTTCAGACTTAGGTCAACTTGAATTGGCTTGGTCCATGGGCTTTCCACAAACTGCGAACATGCGATCCCAACCAGCAATAGTAGGAAATACTATGTTCTACCCTATAGTAGATTCAGGGCAACTATTTGCACTCGATATCAGTAGGGAGTTACCGTGTATCCAGTGGGTATATCAGCACGATATCCCTCTTAGAACAACCATAGGCTATCATAACTTACCAGATGGCACCCCAGCACTTGTCTTCGCTGATAATGCTGCTCACGTAATATTAATGGACGCCAGAGACGCTCGTGTACTTTGGGACGTTAGTGTAAAAGTTACAAGCGTTTCAAATGTGACAGCCATGCCAGTGCTATTCGAAGATCGTATTTATGTACCTATATCTTCGGGTGAACTGAATATGGGAGCAGCACCCGACTATGAGTGTTGTACTTCTCACGGAGCCGTCGTGGCACTCAATATTAAAAATGGTGAGCGGCTTTGGGTTTATCACACCATGGAAGAAGCAACACCTACCTCGGTAAGCCGACTAGGCGTACAACAATACGGTCCTTCTGGAGCCCCCATCTGGACAGCTCCAGCTCTTGATCGGAAACGTCGTCTACTCTTCATAGGAACTGGTGAAAATACCTCTGCGCCCGCTACAACGACCTCTGATGCCGTAATAGCGCTTCGGTTAGATGATGGCTCTGTAGCTTGGCAATACCAAACCACTCCTAACGATATTTTTCTGACCGGTTGCATGAATCAACCAGATGGTCCGAATTGTCCCCCCTCATATAGTATCAATAAAGATTGGGATTTTGGTGCGGGTTTGATGCTTGCGCAAACTAGTGAAGGTGAAGACATAGTCTTAGCTGGGCAGAAAAATGGAGTAGTCTGGGCTTTTGATCCTGACACTGGTGAACTTCTCTGGGACACTAAAGTAGGTCCTGGCGGTGCCATGGGGGGAATACACTGGGGTATGGCCTTTGATGGTCAACGGTTGTTTGCCGCGAATAATATGTCCTTCGGGCCCACTGCAGATGGTGTAGCGCCAGGACTATTTTCATTGGACGTGGATACCGGACACATCAACTGGTCCTACATGCACCAGGCTGATTGTAGGGGAGATCGTAGAGAAAGAATTAAAAGTTGCGAAAGCAATTATGGGATGAGTGCGGCAACTCTGGTGATAGACGGTGCAGTGGTTCAGGGAGCGAATGATGGTTATTTGAAAATCTTTGCTGCAAGTAACGGTGAACCACTCTTTACCTACGACACGGCTCGCGATTTCGACACTTTCAACGGCGTTGCAGCTAGGGGTGGCGCTATAGATAACTATTCAGTGTGGGCAGCTAATGGAATACTTTTTGTCCAGTCCGGTTATGGTTTAATGGGCATTCCAGGAAACGTATTACTTGCATTCAAACCTAAGTAATTAAAAAAATTACAGTATTATTCGTAAAAATGTAGCAGGAGAAAAGATGAAATTAGTTATCAGTGGAGCATCAGGAGATCTTGGTCAACGCGTGATTCGCGAAATCACTATGCTAGGCGTCCCTGCTAAGCAATTAATCCTTTTAACTCGTTCCCCAGAAAAATTGAACTCAATGGTAGAGAGAGGTGCAAGCGTCCGCCATGCGGACTTCAGTCATAAAGAGGGACTTGTAGATGCTATGAGGGGGGGGAATGTCTTGCTACTGATCTCTACACTCTCCATTGGAAAACGTGCTGAGCAACATAAACGCGCGATGATCGCAGCTCGAGCGGCAGGTATTGGACACATTGTTTACACTTCCTCAATGGGGATACAACCACAAACCCCTTCAATTTCCGGGCATGAGCATATGGCAACTGAGTTGATGCTACAAAAAAGTGGGCTCAAATATACTTTCCTGCGCAACTCTTGGTATGCCGATGTCTCTGTAGATATGTTTGTACCTATGCTCATGTCTTCTGGTGTTTTAGTCGCTTCCACAGGTGACGGACTGGTAGCGCCAGTTGCCAAAGATGATTGCGCAAGGATTGCCGCTGGTGTATTGAGAAATCCAAGCAAACATGAAAATGCAATTTATGAAGTGACGGGTCCTGAACTTCTAAGCTTCGCTGACATTGTTAAAATTTTGGGCGAAGAATGTGGTAGAAAGTTTAAATATATTGATGTTTCTCATGCAGAAAAGCTCAAAATCTTCGATGCCATGGGTGTTAATCGTGACTACGAAGAAGGCATGATGAATGAGCATACCAATGCTTGGGCTAGCAATGAAATGATCACATATGAAATGGCCATCAAAAGACAGTTCTTTTCTATTTGCTCAAATCATGTAGGGCTTGTGACTGGTAAGCGGCCCATCTCAATTCGAGATCTTTATCGTGAACGCCACTCCCAGCAAGGCTAGCTGATTTTGTTTAAAACTGCCCACAGAAACTCTACTTTGCCTTTATAAAAAGAAAAAACTGGTGCTCTGATCCAAAGCTGGTCCTGCGTAAAATAATCTCCACAGTACCCGGGGGTTTGAGTAACCTAGAATCATGGCGAATTTTTGTTGTAATTTTATTGCGTTAAGTTATTTAAACAATGAATAACAGAGTTGTTTTTTCATTAATGCAATCGATAAATTTTATTACCCATACTTGGTGGCATAATCTAATTTATACAACATAAGATTAAGGAAAATTATTATTACTGAAATCGTGTAGAGTATTAAAAAAAACCGAAGCTTTAAGCTCCGGTTTTTTTAGTTTTGAGTCTTTTTTTAAAAAATAAGGTAATTAGAAATTACAGTTTTCCAGTCTTGCTTGGAGCAGTTTCTTCCAAGAAAAGAGCAATAACGAATCCCAAACACAAGCCACCTATAGCGAAGTAAATTGCCGCAGAAAGCCCGTACATACCTGCAAGATTACCTGCAATAATAGGGCTAATTCCTCCTCCAACAAACTCGCCAGCAAAAATAACAAAACCGGCCATGGACGCTAACATACCAGGAGGAGCTGCCTCTGCTGCCACAGGACCAGCTAGGATAGCCAGTGCAGCAAAGTTGAATAATGAGGCACCACAGAGGGTAATCCATAGTAAGGTTATGTTATCTGGACCTAATGTGGAAAAGCTGTAAAGACATATGGCTGCCAGAATGTAAGATGCCAAAGTTGTGATTTTTCTTCCCAAGATGTCAGACAGAGCCGGCATAGCAAACTGTCCGATACATCCACCAACCCCAACGGCAGAGAAAACATTACCAGCAGTGACAGCATCAAGTCCGAGACCTGCACCCACAGGGGCGGTTAAATAGGCAGTCAGTAGTGCGGCTAAAACAAAAATACCACCCATTGCACAAATTAACGTAAGAGGTGCAACCTTCGAGTTACGATGCCCAAACATTCCGGAAATGGATAAGGCAGGAGAGCCCGAAGAGGACTGTAGAGCATCAGATTGCTTAAGGGGCTCACGAATCACAAACCACATAATGACTGCAATAATGACCCCTGGAGCACCAACCAACATAAATACTACTGACCAGTCATAACTTTCCAATAAGCGCGAGGCAATAATTGGAGCCAGAGCCAATCCGAACAGGGAAACCATACATTGGAAAATCCCATTATTAAGTCCAATTCTTGAAGGCTTGGATGCCTCAACTGCTACAGCCACACCAGTTGAAGCGACAGGTCCTTCTGCAAGTCCCATAATAACTCGCACCATAACCAGCATCATTACCGAACTTGCCAGCCCAGAGAATGCTGACATTAGAGAGAAAATCAAAATTGCTGGAACAAGGACAGCCCTGCGACCAAGTTTGTCGGCCATGTAACCCATCACAAAGGCAGAAATACCCCAGGCCATGCCAAGATAGCCCGCTAACGTTCCCCCATCAGCTGGAGTAAGACCAAGATCTGCCCCCATCGTAGAATTTGGCGACTGGAGAATGATTGGCAGAATGAATCGGTCCAATCCAACAAGGCCAAATGTTAAACTCAGTAATAAAATGATTTTCCATTCATAACTTGGATCCCAACTGGACCCAGTTGCACCAGTACTAGTCTGCATATTTAATTGTCCCCTTCATAGGATATAGGCAGCATGAGACTGCCCCTAGTTTTGTTGTTATGCATTTACAAAAATAAAACATGCGTCTTTAATTGGCAACTAATAAAACAGGGTTTAAAGCATCGACCGATGATTATCTAATCGCTGTCTTTGCTAAAAGTAGTCGCCTTATTTCATAACCTTAGCGAGCTTCTCCAAAACTTTCAGGTAAAGGGAAATTGCCATCATAAGGTTCCCAGTTAGGAGCTGGCTGACCAGGATCAGGATAATATATTACCGAATAGATTGATGAGATATATCCTTCATCGATGTAAAACAACTCAATAAATACGCAGCGACGTTGGAATCCATTAGCATTACGCATAAACATGGCCGAAGTCACTACAACTTGTTGCTCCTCATCAATAATTGGGAATCGACGAGCTGAGACATTACTGATATTAAAATTGCTAAAATTTGAGTTACAGTTTGTCTTGCCCTCATAACCGTCAGTTTTTCCTTCACCCAAGGGTCTACCAGTCACAAGTACGCCATTTTCCGCTCTGTAACAATCAGGATGAGCCAGCACAAGGGATCCATCATTTTCTGTTAAGCCATCAAAATAGCTATTAGCAATTCCTCTCAATGCAGCTCTAGTTAACCTCTCCGATGGAGGAACTACTCTAACAATGGGTGGGTGTTGTTCCACAAACTCAGGATTCGAAAAAAGAGCACCGGTACCATCGGTTGTGGGAGGACCATTCATTCCTGCTAACCCTGGAGCTGTATAGAACCATTCAGCTTCCGTAATTTCCAACTCTTCTACCTTGATGCGAACCATGGCAACTTCAGTGCGCTCATTACTTTGTAGTGTACCAAACCAAAGTACTTGCCCAGTTATTTCGTCTGTGTAGAGATAAGATTGAGCAGCAGTTTCGCTAAATCGTCCCCACACACCTGTTCCTACTCTTGTGACAGAGGTATTTTCAGTTTGGCGATAACCCGCCGATAACTTTGCTAATGATTTATCGTTATTTACTACAGCTTTCATATAAGCTTCAGCCGCACTCGCTAGACAGCTTCTGCCACAACTCTGCGCCAAAACTGGCTGGGTTCCCAGACAAGTCAATAGCAAAGCTGTTAACGCTATCAATTTACGATTCATCTCTTCCCCTCTTATAGTTATTGATTAGTAACAAATTTGTACTGGCGAATTATGCAATTTTATCAAAGTTTACTGCAAACTAATGGCTTGGGGGCAACTATGGCAATTTTGGTCCAAGCTAGCCTATACTGAGCAAACTGGTTTGAGCTCGATACTTGATACCTAGGTCTGAATTGACCCAGAAGCTGAAAGCCAAGAATACCAAGAGAAAATAAACATTAAAATTGACATCTACTGGGGATATCTATGAAAACACTCAAAATGCTAGCGACTACTGCAGCTTTACTTGCTGGCTCTTTAGCCTATGCACAGGAACCAGTAATCGGTTCTCCCGATGAATCATTATTCACTGATTCTGATCCAGTTTTGCATCGAAACAAGCAAGCCACTTTGCATATTATGCGTGAACTTTTGCAGTGTAATCAGTGGGACCGTGCCGGTGAATGGTTAACAGATGCATATATTCAGCACAATCCTAATGCTGCTTCAGGTCTTGAAGGTGTAATTTTCTATTTTACCCAAGTCGCCAAGAGACAGCCGTCGGCTAGTTGTGAACAACTAACCACCCCAATCGTCAGCGTTACAGCAGAGGACGATTACGTGACTGTCGTGATTCCACGCGCTCATAAACATCCTGTTACAGGAGAAGAATACACCACAAGCTGGTTTGATATGTGGCGTTTTGTAGACGGCAAAGCAGACGAACATTGGGATCCTGCCACAGTTAATCCCCCTGCTTCTAATTAGTTTTTTGATTAGTCAAACTTCTTAAAGATTAGCCCCCGTTCTGTCTAGCTAAATGGCTAGACAGGATGCTGGTTTACCTAATGAGTTTATTGCCAAAGATTGTGGATATAGTAAGGTAAAAAAACTGACACACTTTCAACTCTTAAAATCTCTCCATTGACTACTTTAAATATCTCAAAACGCCCCCTTGTATTAGGGTAGGGGACCTCCTCATGGAAACTATCCCCTTGGGTTGTTTTGTATTCAAGAGTTCGAACGGCTCTATCTTGAAGGCTCAAAGCAACAACCAGACCTCTTTCAGGGTCAATGACAGGGAAACGAAGTCCCCTAATCCTCTCTACGGGTCTGTGTAATCCAAGACTCAATTGCGAGGCGCAGTCGCTCGCCAATGCCGACATCCAGTAGGATTCATCTTTGGTAGTATTCACTCCATTGATGATATGTTCACACCCTGCAGCTAAACGACTGGAAACTTCACCTGCATTAAGAACATGATCCTCAAACCAGCGCTGGACAATGCTTTGCATCATGACCCTAGAGCTCCGTTGGGTCAGAGGGACCTCAGATGAGAAAATTGAATTAAGCTTGTAGTTATCGATAGAGGCGAAGAGATCGGGCTCTCCTTCTCGGCCAAGATAACTCTCAACTTCATCAATCCTCCCTTCGCTGATATGTAAACGAAGCCCATGATAAGCTGCCTGCCCGTGCTCACGAGTTACACCTAACCAAACAACATTATCTGTTTGAGTATCTGCTAAGAGTAAACCGCCCTCCTCCACTGATGGGCCAGCACCCCAAAAACCATCACCAATCATCATAGCGACATTGTTTTCAGTATAACGAACCACCTCGGCCCAAGGTAAAGTGCTGCTATCCTGTTTCTGTACATCGTTAAGGTATTGCTCAGCAATTCTCAACATACAAACTTGATTACAATTTTGAGCTTGTAAAGTCTGGGTAATTGAGAGGCCAAGAAAAAAAGCCGTGAGATGACTCGTCATGATACCTATGAATTTTTTCATAATTCGCTCCTAGCGAGTCTGGAAGTTTGGGTTTGGGTGAGCAAATGGGGAGGGCATAAAATAAGGGACATAGGTAAACACAGCTTCAATCCTCCAAATACGACCATTTCGAATTTTAAACGCCTCGAGTAATGTAATGGAGTTTGGCCACTTGAGCACAGTCTTCATTTCTCTGCCATCAGTGAGTTTGTATCTATCGAAGGTATTCGCATGATCAAAAAAACCACTTGCCATCACAACACCTCGTTTTACATCTATCAAGGGATATCGACGATCACGTATTCTTTTATTTATACGATAAATTCCTAGCTTGAATTGCGCTTCACAACCCAACGCAATATTGACAGCTGAACCTCCACCAGTACCATTGCCGGAAGTGGTATAAACTCCGTTCTCTAAGCGTTCGCAATCATTATCAAATAACGTGAATACATCACCATCATTCAACTCAACAGTATTGAAGTAACCATCAGCCACCGCCACTAGTCGCTCTCGAGAACGACGCTGTTCCTCTGGCAGAACATCATCCCAGACTGGGTCATGGCTTACTTTCGTAACATCACCAAAAGGTTTGGGCATATCAGGTAGCCGATTTACTACTGATTCAATCTCTGTAATCTTGCCATCAACAATTAAAAGTCGAACTGCCAAATAAGCTGGACGACCATGCTCCTCGATAATACCAAACCAAGCAGTATTGCCTGTTTCCTCATCAGCAATCTGCATTGCTCCCTCATGGACACTGGTTGTAGTTGCCCAAACACCTTCATTTCCAAACGGCATGACTACATTATTTTCTGCGAAGATAACATCCTCTGCTATAGGTGCCAGATTAGAGTCATGTGCTTGTAAGGCCTCTATGTACGCTCTCCCCTTGGCCAGCAAACAATCGTAGTCACAGGTAATGTGAATAACCGCCGAAGAATAACCGGGCGCCTGACCGTAAGCACATTGCAAGACCGTACCCAGACACAGAAAGAGCACAGCTCTCAAACATATTTTCACTGAAGAATCCTCTCTTACTGATGAATGAAACTTTCTATTTGATTAGATATGGCACAGTTGCCATTACTTAGTTAAAAAATGCCTTTCTTAAGGTAGAGGCACCGCCTTAATAATGAAAGGTGGCGGTTCACTATTTTGTAGAGCCGGATCGAAAAGGTAAGCTATATGGCTTTCAAGCACATATGCCGTACTATCAATGACAGTCACCCCCGGGCTAGAAATAAAACTGTCATTCAACACTAGAGAGTGCATGACAGTTCCATCGAGAGTTAACAAAGAAACCCTTCCAGCCGTGCCCTCCGCTTGTATGAATGTTTCCCCACCTACCAGTCGTAAGCCATCAGGGCCACCAAGCTCAAGATCTACTACCAGTTCAGTAAGCCCTTTCATTCCCTCAGCACCAGGTTCAACTAGGTACATTTTCTGCGTTTGTACGTTATTCACCACAATCTTGCCACTTGCACTGATAGCAATCCCATCGATACCTTTGAGAAGGTTATCTGCACCGTAGACTTCAAGTTCCGTACTACCTGGCGTTAAAACTAAGACTCTTCCACCAGGTGTATCAGTGGCATAGAGTGTGCCATCAGAGGCAATAGTAAGATCATTACAAACTCCTCCTCCGGGGAAAGGGTAACGATTAAAAACGCTGCCATCTTCAATACGGAATGCCACTACTTCGCTGATTGCACCTGGCTCAGCATTGGTAAGTCCGGGGATAGCGCATACCCAAACTAGCTTTCTAGGATCATCTACCAGAACACCTAGAAGAGAATTAAGTCCATTTTCTTCACTCTTTAAAACCCATAATTTGGCTTCTGAAGCCCCAGGGGCAGCTTTGTATATATTTCCTTTGACACTACCAATATAAATAGTGCCGTCCTCAGAGGCACTTAAACTTTCGGGAAAAACATGCGTATCCGCAATATGAATGTCTTGGAGAGGCTTATGGTTGCATGCTGTAAGGAGCGTAGTGCCAACAGTAATCATGAGACCTAAGCAGAAAGAAAATTTTCCAGAGTAAGTTTTTTTTGTTCTCACACTCAGCTCCTTTCCCGTATATGTTTAAGACAACGATAAGTCATCTCTTGGCTTCAAACAATTTATTAAATTTATATTCAATAGAAGGGATAACCATAGTCATCTAAGGCCACAAAGCTTTCTTGAGCAAAAAATGGTCAATAATGGTATCTATTCATCAATGCCCTGTAGTGTTGGTGGGCCCTAGCTCCAAAACTATATTATTTTGCTGCGCCTGAAATGATAACCATGCTAGATCAATTAAGTAGTCGTGAATGGCACCTGCTTCATCTTCATTTAACACATCATCCCATTGTGGCATCCCCCGATACCTACGCGCTCCATTGAGGACGATCGCATTAAAAGATGCGTGAGTGTTAGCACTCATACGACGCAAATCTGGAGTCATGCCACCATCAACATTCGCATGACAGATTGCACATGAACGAGAAAACAAAACGCGGCCGGCAGCAATCCTTTCAGGATCCGCCGTATTGGCTACAGGCGGTTCTGGGAGTGGACCTAAAGCCGAAACTTCATCAGGGAAAGGCACCTCCTCTCCCCCAAGCTTCAAAGCGATAAATCGTCCTTGATTACCATACTTAAGCACTGCTGAAGTAGGATGAGGAGCAAACCAAC
Organism: Enterobacteriaceae bacterium; assembly: GCA_038125665.1. Taxonomy (GTDB): domain Bacteria; phylum Pseudomonadota; class Gammaproteobacteria; order Pseudomonadales; family Pseudohongiellaceae; genus CAILUG01. The sequence goes on along the minus strand of JAYPEI010000011.1, from coordinate 42,038 downwards.
CACCACCACCCCAACCGGTAGTTACAAGAAGATATTGCTCACCGTCCATTTTATAGGTAATGGGTGCTGCGATAATCGATGAACCAATAAAGAGATTCAAGAGTTCATCTCCTGTATCTGCATCATAAGCACGCAAGTATCCAGAATCAGTCCCTTGAAAAACGATCCCGCCGGCTGTGGAAAGAACTCCAGCTCGATCCCACCAACCCTCACTTTCCACTTCCCAACGAGTGACACCGGTAACAGGGTCAAAAGCTTTTAATGCTGAGCGTGAACCAGCTTTACCTGCTGCTTGTATCTCGGCTAGCGCGGAGCGCATAGGCTCTTGAAGAAGATCAGGACTCATCGTCATCATATCTCCAAAAAGTGTACTGTTTCCTGAGTTTGCCTGCTTAGGTCTGTAGATGTGCCCTTCTGTGGGGTCATAGGTCATGGCCCCTCCCTCGATAGCTGGGATATACACAAGACCTGTTTGAGGACTCCATGACATCGGGTTCCAGGCATGTCCTCCCATTCCTGAGGGAAGAACAAATACGGGATTTTTAGTGTTCCAGTATTCTATCTCTGAATTCATCTGAGGCTTGCCAGTAGCAAGATCAACATGGCTTGCCCAGTTTACTGGGACATAGGGGTCAGCAGAGAGAAGCTCCCCAGTTGCTCTGTCTAGAATATAGAAAAAGCCAGCTTTCGGTGCCTGCATCAGGACTTTACGCACATTACCATCGATAGAAAGGTCTGTGAGTATAAAAGGTTGTGTTGCCGTATAGTCCCAGCTTTCTTTAGGCACCTGCTGGTAATGCCAAACCAAACGCCCAGAATCAGCATCAATCGCTAATATAGAGCACAAGAAAAGATTATCACCACCTTGGGGGGAGCGCTCCTGCCAATTGAATAGTGCTGAGTTTCCAGTCCCGACATAGAGTAGATTTAGTTCAGGGTCATAGGACATTGCATTCCAAGCTGTTCCTCCGCCACCCACATCCCATCGACTATTAGGGTCCCAAGTTTGCGCAGCCATCTGCATCTCTGGATGTTCAAAGCCTAGCGCAGGATCTCCGGGAACTAGGAAAAAACGCCACCGTAATTCGCCTGATAAGCGATCATATGCAGACACATAACCTCGTGCGTCGTAGTCCGCACCTGCATTACCTATCACCACTACATCCCCTGCAACTTCGGGGGCACCAGAACTGGTATATGCACGATCTTTGAATATAAAAGTATCTTTTTCCCAAACAATTTTGCCATCTTCAGCATTTAACGCAAAAAGCCTACCATCTAAGGAAGCAACATAAACTAAACCCTCATAGACAGCGATACCGCGATTAACTTCATCACAACACGTGTAGCGATTCACTTGTCCATCGCTTTGTGGATTGAAATACCAGAGCTCCTTTCCAGTACGCGCATCTAACGCGTAGACCCGCCCCGTTGTACCAGAACTGTATACCACCCCATCGATCATCAGGGGATTGGCCTCCATACCTCTAGTAGTTGTTGTCTTATACTCCCAAGCAAAACCCAACTCACCGATATTGTTACGATTAATATCCGCTAATGGGGAATAGTGTGTCTTCCCTTGGTCTCTCCCCTGAGTGAGCCATTGCCCTGGCTCTTTATCAATTTCTGCGATTCGTTTGAAGTCGACTTGACCATAAACTTCAAGCCCTTGGGCGAGACGATCTTCATTTGTTTGTTGTTCTGGAACGCTCTTACTACAACTAGACAAAAACATCACAGCCATCAACAAAATTGGGAATGAGATTTTAATATTTTGACAATTCATTTCGTATTACTTTTTCCTATGGGGTTGGTCTAGGCAGAGTCACTTAATCATTGAATTGATGTTCTAATAATTTTATCTAATCATACACAATTCAGCATGTGACTCAAAAAATTAAGCGTTGATACTTTGAAGAAAAAAAGCCCCAGTGAACTGGGGCTTAAGCAATCGAACATACGGGATTTCTCAGCCATCTATTCAGATATAATTACCAAATTGATGGTCAAAGAAGTTTAGGCTCAAACTCGATCATACTTTTGAACCCTATTCAGACTAGTCAATTTGACTACTTTACTTTCAAAGGGGGCCTTGAAAGTGTCTAAATTCCTTTGGCCTTGTTTAACCAAGGAGGCCTTTCATGTTACCTATGATTCCCTAACCAGTTGGAGAGCCAAGGGCTCTCCTTATCCGGTTTTTAAGATCTATTCTTTAACTAGAATCGAGCCTTCATACCCACGAACAAACGGCGACCCAACACATCGTAGTAGCCCGGGCTTGTAATGCCGGCACCACTACTACCGAGTGAGTACCCTGTAGGGTTCACACATCCCGGGGCACCACCACATACTGAGCTGAGGACTGTACCTGGCTCATAGCCTGTATTACGTCCCGTGATATTTGGGCTGGTGTCTAACAAGTTAGTGATACCACCGCGCAAGGTAAAGGTCTCATTGATATCCCAGCTAAGCGACAAGTCAAAGATATCGTAGGCCTCGATACCACTCTCAGTGTTTGGTGTGTAGCTCAAAGGTACACCCTGTCCACCAGCTGCAACCGCAGCATTGTTGGCAATCAGAGAATTTTGCGCAGCCATGCTGGCGGTAATTACTTCTGGCAGGTGACGCCAACGCAGCCCGACACTCCAATTGTCATTCATATAAGTTAGAGAAGAGAAGATTCTGTAGTCATACGCGCCTGGGTTTGTACCCGTTAACGTTGGCCCAAGCGAGCCAACCCACTCTATCTCAACATCAAAGTCTTCCTGTGACTCTTTAGTCTTGTAGCTATCAATCCATGTCATCTGTGTATTCAACATCAAGGCACCTGGCAGATCTAGACCGATGTCTGACAGAGTGAAGCTCCAGTTCGCACCAATGTCGATACCCTTCGTGTTGATAGTAGCCATGTTACCGTATCTCAACAGTGCCGTGGTTGAGCCACCTGTCGACGGGCTTCGACCTACGTCCATGCACTCAGTCGTTGCTGCCTGTTTAGCTGCCTCAGCTGGAGTAGAGACCTGAACAGTTCCGTAGCAAAGGAATCGAGCGTAATCTACAGAGGACTGTTGGATGGCATCCTCGATATCTACCTGCCAAAAATCTACAGATAGGGTCAGATTTGCAAGCCAGGGGTTGTCATTCCAAGGCGAGGAGGCTATAAACCCGGCTGTCCAAGTGTCGGCGATCTCAGCTTGTACGTTAGGATTACCCTCTTGGTAGACCCAGTTGGCGTTCCCACCAGATGCACCACCAGCATTACCGGAGTAGTACGTAGTAGCACCCTGTGCCCCCATCTGGGCTTGGCATATTAGGTAAGTACTTTGAGCGCCAGCAGCTGTCTGCCCGCTAGCAAGTTCTGTCTGTGGTTCACCTGGGGCCAAGATAGGATCTGGCGCGGCCCCACCGGCACCGTAGGGTGCGTTGGAACGTAGACCACAGGGGTCACCGAAGTTCGTTGTAACTCCCCTCAAGTACACTTCCTGAAGCCCAAGATACTTCTCACCCACGTTTGCTGCGCGGGTCGCTCGGTTATAGCCACCTCGAAAACGGAGTGAATCATTGATTTCCACATTAGCAAGTGCTTTATAGGTCCAAGTTGAGTCCGCAACGTCGTATGTCGAATAGCGAGCGCCCAACTCAAGGTCTAGTTTTTGTACGATTCCCATATCTTCAGCAACAGGAACAAGAGCTTCCACATAATAATCCTTGGCCTCCATTTGAGCATCCATTTCACCGACCGGGTACATACCGATAACCTGGTCCTCGAAAGATCTTGAGCTTTGGAGTAGATCTGGTGTGTAAATAACTGCATTCCTGCGCCACTGGAATCCCGCTGCGGTCCTTAACTCACCGGCAGGCAAGTCAGCTAGAGCGCCCTGGAAGTTTAATTCAACGATGTCTTGCTTACTTTGCAAACGGTTAGATAGCGGTGAAGCAACAGCTCGGGCACAATCTTCACTTGGCGGGGTGTCCCTGTAGAAAATAGTGTCGTGGAAGCCGCTTGTACACTCAACCGGAACGGTACCGAAGCCACGAGCGGCACCACCTTGGTTAGCCATCAAGCTAGAATTAGCCCCGTAATCTGGCTCACGAATTATCCTACGCCAACGCTCCAGAGACTGAAAACCTGTGGAGTAACTGTCATTGTTTACCTCACCGTGTGAGTAGTAAGCCTCTCCTGTCCAGTCACGGAATGGTAGGTTCCAATTAATTCCAGCCTCGATCTGCCAAACAGTGTTCATGTTATCGGATTTACGAACCCCTAGGCTGTTACTAGGGAATGTCTCAGGAATCCAGTCACCTGAAGGATTACCACGACTTAAAAGTAGCATGGCCAGCTCTGTAGGAACCGGATGCTGTGCACCAGGCGAACCATGACCTATAAAACTTGGATTAGCATAAGCCCCAGGATTAGCCAAAACCGCAGCTGCAACAGCCGTATCCCTGTAGTTCAATGTAGGGTCTATTGGGCTATCGACCGCAGCATTAAATGGTACGGTACCCTCCCAGCCAAAACTCGCCGTCGAACCATAGTTCAAACGAGTCGTGGAATTGCTACGGGCAAAGTTGGAGCGTGCGAACATCGAAATATCATCAGTTATTTCATAATTGGCTTGTGTGAAGAATGAGTAACGATCCTGAGGTGAGCTCGCGTATGCGTCAATCGCGTTCCATTTGAGGTTTTGAGTAACGTCATCCGGAGCAATTGTTGTGCTATCCAGCACGTTCATTCGAGCGTACTCAACACCATCAATAGTTCCGTCAAACAAACTCAGAGTGTTACCGACAACAGGAGCCAATGTCGCATCATTATTGAATCTGTAACGAGCCACGAACCCGGGCCCTAAGCCTCGATAGTTGGTACCCGGGGCCATGTCCGAGAAGATAACCCCCATAGTCGCATCACTTGGGAGGTTAAAGCCTACAGTCATGCCGTTGTATCCCTGCATGAAAAGTTCACCTGGCACTGTCGGGTCGTTCCACGAATCAGTGTAGAAGCTGCGATCAATTTCGAGTGCTTCTTTGCGGTCATAGTACTCGAATCCAGCGGTTATATTACCCCGACCTCCGGCAATATCTGCCCCCACTATTCCTGAGATACGGAATTCTTCGGCTCCACCTGCCTCGCTAGCCCCGTACTGGGTATCAAGCTCTAGTCCCTCGAAATCTTTACGAAGGATAAAGTTGGTTACCCCGGCAACAGCATCCGCACCATAGACAGATGATGCGCCTCCCGTGATAGTCTCAACACGTTGGATCAGTGCAGAAGGTATGGCATTGATATCGGTCACCATCAGTGCGTTTGTAGGCACAGGACGCTTACCATCAATCAGAACTAAGTTTCTGTTAGGGCCAAAGCCACGCATAGAAATAGAGGAAATACCTAGTGTGTTCACTGGCGTTGCATTAATTTCTGTCTGTGTAGTTACTGGAGAGTTGGCTGGGTTGTAGTCGGGTAACTGATTTAGGTAGGACTCAATATTCAGACCGCTCTGCTCCTCAAACTGTGCAGCGTCAATGGTCTTGATTGGGCTGTTAGATATATAGTCTCGTCGAACAATTCGCGAGCCTGTGACGACCACTTCTTCAAGACTGGCATCATCCTGAGCAAAACCCACACCACTAAAGCCAACCATGCTAATAGCTGTAGCTATTGAAATGGCGAGCTTGGATTTGGCATTACCGCCATATATTTTTTTATTAACCACGTATTTACCCCTCTTAGCTAGCAATTGTATTGGAACCATATTTTCATAGAACAAGAACAAGAACAATTATTCTTTTTTTGAAAAATAAAGACAAACACAAGTGAAATCAAGAAAAATATTATAAATTTTAAAAAATCGGGTAAGCTTGAACTCTGAATGAAACTATAAGAATATGCTGTTTAGAAGAGGAACCAGCTCCTATTTCGTTCCCCAGTATGTAAAAAGCATTTTGTGAATCTTTTATAATTCATGTAAATCAATGAATTGCTATCAAAAGATTAAATCCATTGGAGAAGTTTTTGCCTCACGGACACGCAATCAAACAAACTCGAAGCTTCAAGACATATCAGTCTCTTGTTGAAACAGGCTTCAAATTACTGGAAGAATTAGATTTAGACCAAATCCAAGTCTCTCAAATTGCCTCAGAGGCTGGTTATTCAGTGGGGGCTTTTTATGCAAGATTCGAGAGTAAAAATCAATTTTTTGAAGCGCTAATCCACTACCACCTTGAAAAAAGATCCAAGGACCTTTCAGAACTATACAAAAACACTACTATCCATGATATACCTGAGGTTCTTGTTAAAAACATAACCACTTACTATACACAACACCGGCGGTTCTGGCGGGCTGTACAAATCCAAAATAATCGTGATGAACTTTTTGCCAAAAGATTTAGAGCCAACTTTGCAGCAAGAAGAAAAATGCTGGTTGACTACCTTGAGGAAAAGCTAAATAGATCACTTTCCAAAAAAGAAAATGACCAAGTCGCTTTCTCTTTACAGGTTTTGCTTGGAACAGTAAATAACGCTGCATTCAATGAATCCGGACCAATCCAATTGAACCAAAAAAACTTTCTCGATGAAATGAAGCGAGCCTTTATTTTAATATCAAGTTTTTATAAGTTCATCGAAGAGTATAATCTCACATCAAAAGCTAATTAGCCTGAAAACAGCTTATCTTAAGGCATCTAATCGAAACCACATAAATTCAGGCGATCGGTCTTTATTTTTCGTGATCGAAAGTTAACCTGAATCGACGGACCGATTTCTACTGATTGATTAATAACTCACTCGGCATACGCCCGGTAACTGGGTTCTTGTAATGAAAAGCTAATTCAGAAATTTCTGGGAATGAATATTGTTTTGCCCTAATCTCTCTATCAGGAGGATAGTCTTGAGCAAAAGAGTTCGGGGAGGCAGCGCCACCCAGACCTTGGGTCATCCCGCCACCTTTTATGTCTCGTCTGGTAGGGTTATTGTTGCCAGATTTTGAAACAGCTTCACTCTTCCCGACTCGCGCCCAACCGTTTCGATAAGACACATAGAAAAGATGATGCAAGTCTTGTCTACCAAATTTCCACTGGCCATTTTCAAAGTCGGCTGTATTTTCGTATATACCTCCTATCCATGAACCCGAGGAACCATCGGCGCTACCTCCACTTTGAAATAATCTCAGACGAGCATTAGCCGTCTTTCCATCATCAGACACGTGAATAACAGGCTGTAATAATTGGTGGATAGTAAAAAAATTTGGCCTCCTGCCGCCTTTAGGCCCTCTTAGGTTAAGAATAGTTCTAATTCTCTCTGGACCAACGTAAACGCCAACGCCTGTAATCTCCTTTGACCCATTTTGACTAAAGGTGTCTGCCATCGAATCCCAGGCTGATTCGTCAATATAATAGCCATAAGAAGAATTAAGATTCTCTACGGCATCGATCGCAATTGAGTTGTGTAACTTCCGTTGGAGTTGATCTAAACTCAGTTTACCGGACTCTATCGCCTGACTAAATCCACTTAGGTCTCGTTTAATCGAGAGCTCTTGCTTTAAGCCGTTTAAATTAAATCCATAATTATGAGGGTACATCTTTTCAATAACAGACTCATTTCCTGATAATGAGTAAGAGTTAAGTGCACTACTTGACCAACCAATATCATAGTCGGTGCTCATCCTCGGCAAGTAAACTAAATTTTTTAATTTCCACACTCCATTATCTAATACATATATATTCTCAAACTCCCCTAACTCCCAACGCGCAAATTCTCCATTTCTCCCAAGCTGACTCACCACTTTGCTTTTTACTACCGCCTCATCACGACTTTTGTTAATGATCGTGATGGTAGAGGTAAGGGTATGGTCAAACATTTCACCTTTGTCTAAACCATAAGATCCAAATAATTCTTCCAGGCCTTGCCTGATACTTTTAGACTTGGTATTTATTTTAAAATCAGAATAGTTTAACGACCATTCGGCACTAAAGAGGTCAACTACGTCATCCCAGAGCTTACGGTCTAGATAGTATCCAAGGCTATGCTGTAAATTTGTGAGTGCTGTTTCATCTTCCATATACTGAATTAAGGCACTCTCATTAAATTCGAAGTGTTTTGAAAAATTTTCTACAACAGAATCTGGAATCGTAAGCCCGACATTCTCAGAACTAAAATGGTAAGGAATATTCCAAGCAGGAGGAGCAACATGCCCGTCGTCATCATAACTTCCATAGTATTGATTTGAATAAATTAACTTAGAAATTTTCCATGAACCATTGATCTCCATGTAAGTTGCCTCATACACACCCCCTTTCCATAAGGCATATTTTTTGAACTCCCCAAGAAGTGCCAATTCATGCCAAGTGCCAAAGATTTCATCGCCAGTATCACTCACGTTGATAATGGGCTGAAGAATAAGATGCTCAAATAGTTGTCCTTCGGCAAGCCCTATGGAATCACGAGAGGCTTCATTCATGAAGTGCTGTTTTATTTCCGACTGACCTATTTTTGGTTTACTGTTTGCGCCTGATATAAATTCTGCGTCTTCTGTAAATAACGCAGCTAAATTATCCCAATCTCCAGCACTCAGAAAATAGCTATAAGAGTTTTGAATTTCTTTTACTGAACGGATACTAAATTGAAAGTAAGTTCTTGCTCTCAAGTCTTTCTCAGTTTGAGTATAAGAAAAAGAATAACCGGCAAAAATCACTGAGAATACCATCAGTAACGGAATTACAGCTTTAAGAAATATCGTATCTGAAAAAAAACGGGTACTGTTTATAGTATTCATAATTTCATTTTTTCTATGGTTAAATATTTTTCGTAAGTTATACTAAATAAAAAAAAGAACCAATATTTTGTTTAAGAAAACAGATTTGACTTATAAAGGTGAATTGATTGATACCTAAAAACTCTCTTTGTGTCATCATAATTAGAAGTATCTTCTTTATTTTGGGATTATTCGAAGCTGAATTGGTGTCAGGACACCATAGCTCAATTGCATTTGATCTGGAGAAATCAGTCAATTTTGAAGGCATAATCACAAAATATATTTTCAAAAACCCTCATGTTTACATAAATATTGAAAGAAAAAATATCGACGGTACAAAATTTGAAACTGAAGTAGAAGCTGGTGCAGCATCAGTTATAGGTCCACTGGGATTTGAGAAGAACGCTTTACATGTTGGAGATTCTGTAAGGGTAGTAGGAAACCCCAGCAGAAAAAACCCAGAAAGGCTTATTTTGGGAAAAGAGCTCTACAAAAAAGACGGCTCATACCTACCCTTGAATATCTCTTCTAAATCTGACAGAAAAAAAAGCGAAGCATCTACTAATACAATTGATGGGACATGGTTTGCACCCAAAGCATCATTTTTTGGAATACTGGCTGAAATAAAAAACTGGCCACTGACAGAGCAAGGACTGAGCTATGTAGAGGAAATGTATAATAAACCAACACCTCAAAAAGATTGCATACCGCTTGGTGAACCAGCGCTTTTAGCCTATCCAGTGGCAACTATAATTACCATTAAAGAAGATCGGGTTGAAATTTTTATAGATTGGCTTGACTCACATCGAACGATTTGGACAGATAATCGCTCACATCCCAAAGAGGACTTATTCCAACACGGTTACTCTACTGGTCACTTCGAGGGTAATACCTTGATCGCAAAGAGCAGTAACTTTACGTTTAACCCCATAGGTTTCTCTACCTTTCTGGCAAGCAGTGATCGAAAACAGTTAAGTGAAAAGTTTGAACTTAGTCCTGATGGAAAAAAATTAATCTACTCAGGCATTGCCAAAGATGAAATTTATTTAACCAATGAGGTAAGTTTTTCTATTGAGCTAGAACATAGCCCAGAAATATCTGTTTCTAATGAACCTTGTGATAGGGAAATTGGTTATCGCTTTTTGGATGACTAAATCCTCGAAAATAACTTATCTGTCATTATGAGTTAACTTTGGAATTTGGTGTTGACAATGATTTTCAAAATAAACACAAGCCATAATTTTTTTAATTTATTCAAATGTAAATTTGAATTAGGCTTTAATAGAGTTATCTTTATATTGATGCCCCTTTCATTTTTATTTTCATCACTTAGCTTTGCCCAATACTCTGAGGGAAACCATTGGAAACAGTATCTAACTCAAAATTCTGAACCATCAATAGACAAACATCTCACTGACCCAATTTTGGTTGGAGCCGTTGATATTCACGTTCACTCCGGTCCAGATGCTTACCCTAGGCAATGGGATGCATTTGAAGTTGCTAAACTGGCATCTGAAAGAGGTATGAGGGCTATACTTTTGAAGAATCATTGGACTGAGACCGCTGGGTTGGCACAGTTAGTCACTAAAAGTGTTCCAGATAATTTTTATGTATTCGGATCTGTCTCAATGAACTCTACAGTGGGAGGATTAAATCCAAGAGCAATCCTATATACTGCATCGGTAGAAGGTAATCTTGCCCGTATTGTTTGGCTGCCAACACACGAATCAGAGCATGAAGTTTTAGTCGATGGCAGCGATAGGCCCTCAGTTATTATCTCTGAAAATGGCGAGCTACTTCCCAGTCTTTTAGAAGTCCTAGATACGATTGCAAAATTTGATTTAACACTCGCAACCGGCCACTTAACCCCAAAAGAAACACTCAAGGTAATGCGCGAAGCGAAAGAACGTGGAATTTCAAGAATCATTGTTACTCATCCAGCTCTGTACGAAAAGTATACTTACATGAATAGTGAAGAACTATTAGAGGCAGTGTCTCTGGGTGGAATGATTGAAATAACAGCAGGATCGATTTATAGGGGTGGGGATGAGTTGAAGCATGCTCTTGAGGTTATTTCTCTAGTTGGGCCTAAAAATATATTTGTTGGAAGCGATAGTGGACTGATAGGAACACCAAACGTTCCAGACGCGTTAGTCATGTCTATCCACACCCTTAGAAAGTATGGCTTGACTGAGGAGGAGTTGAATTACATGTTTAGAGTTAACCCCAGCAAGATGGTCAAGCTAAACTAATTATTAATTACCCCCATGAAATTACCTCTGAATTTCCCATGGGGTATGCATACCGTAAGGAACTGTGACAAACACAGCTTCAATTTGTAATATTTGTCCATCGACAATCTTAAACAGCTCCATCAGATAAAATGAATGAGGAAAACGAATGGGCGATTTAACTACTCTACCGTCGGCAAGTGAGTACTCATCAAGCTGACCGTTGTGATCAATAAAACCAGTGGCAAGCACAAGGCCACGCTCAACATCAACTAAGGGAAAACTTCGTTCTCTTAAGGCAGAATCGTAGCGGTAATTACCTTGCTTAAACTGCTCTTCACAGCCCAAGGCACCCACTGCAGTAAAATCAACTGAAGAGTTGTGGGTTGTCTGGGTACCATTCTCTACTCGATTACAATCCGGATGAAACTTAGTAAAAAGAGTTCCATCATTTAATTGCAAAGTGTCAAAATAACCATCGGCGATACTTATCATTCGCTCACGTGGTCTTCGCGATTCCAAGGGTAGCTTGGCATAGAAATGACTCTTGTGTGTCAGTTTTGGTTCTGGCCACACGATACTTTTGGGTTCGTATATAGTACGTAATACTACCATCTCGACTTCACTGATAAGGCCGTGCTCTACTTTCAAACGGACTGAGAACAAAGATGAAAAATTTGGCTCGTGGAGCACACCATAAAAGGCGGCTTGTCCTTGTTGTTCGTCAGTAACATGAAGTCGGTAGGAATCAATGCCCGTTATGGTGCCCCATATCCCATCCCCGATTGCTAATTCAACATTATTTTCCGTGAAACGTACTCTGTCTGCCCAAGGAACCACTGAAGGCTCATGCCTGACCAAGCCTTCAAGAAAAGTATCGGTGACTGTGATGAGACATTCTCGATTGCAATCGAGATTTGGTAGTGAATTAGCATTCACAGCATTGATAGTAAGAATACTAATAATTAATTGAAAACACAGTAGATACCTGAAACCCCTAGAGGTGACAACCCAATAAATTGTTGAACAAGTCGAGTTTACCAGTTTAATCATCGGGAACACCTGCCACTGCTTTTATAATCATAAGTTAATACTAGCTAGTAAAGCAGAGGTTGAACTGAACTACAATCAGTACCTGCCATAAGTTCTCTCCTCATGGTAAGCTAAACAAATGCAATGTAAACCAGAACAACTTCTAAGTATTTTAAAGAAAGCCTCCCACCCTATGATTTGGTTGAGTGGCGATGATCCTTTATTGATGAGTGAAGCAGCGATAGAAGTGCGTGCTTGGGCACGAGAGAAGGGTTTTTCAGAGCGTGAAATTTTCGAAGTAGGAAATGGATTTGACTGGAATTCTCTCACCGCATGTGGGAATGACCTCTCCTTATTTGCAGACCGTAAACTTATCGACTTACGTTTAAATAATGCCAAACTAGATGAAAAAGCTCGCTTAGCCCTGCAGGAATACTTGGCAAACCCTAATCCGGATAATTTATTATTATTCACCTCACCAAAGATAGAAAAAGCTGCTCAAAATACCAAGTGGTTCAAGTCTCTCGAATCACAGGCTGTTTTTTGCCAGCTCTGGGCCCCTACAACGAGTCAATTTCCTCAATGGTTACGTCAACGTTTACGCAAAGTGGGCTTGGACGCCGATAACGAGGCTATACAACTCTTGTGTGAGAGAGTTGAAGGGAACCTCCTTGCTGCGGTTCAAGAAGTAGAAAAGCTTAGCATTCTTGCAACTACCGACCAGCTAGACGCTGCAACCATTATGAACATGGTCGCAGACTCCTCTCGCTATAACGTCTTTAGTCTCACTGAGGCTTGTCTTTCAGGACAATCAGATAGGGCGCTACGTATTTTAAGCCACCTAGAGGCTGAAGGTGAGGAATGTTTGGGACTCACTTTCATGCTCACTCGCGAATTACGTAGCCTGGCCACTATGAGTGAGGCCATTGATGCGGGTCATAATGTCAATGCTGTATTACAGCAACACAGGGTTTGGAGTTCACGCTTAGGAATGATGACCTCAGCGCTTAGACGCCATAATTCCCGAACCCTGCAAAAGTTATTAAAGATAGCGATGCATGTTGATCATGCTGTCAAGGGATTGAATACACATAATCCCTGGGATGAACTACAAAAGCTTGTGCTTGGTATTTCAAATCCCCGCTTGCTTGTCGGCATGGTATGATGAGCGTACCAAAGGCCCACTTGCTACGTGATAAAAACCTAACTCTTCGCCATAAGCGCTAAATGCTGCAAATTCATCAGGATGAACAAAACGATTTACTGGGAGGTGATCACGGCTTGGTTGCAGGTACTGCCCTATCGTTACCATGTCTATATCATGCGCTTTCATGTCCCGCATTACTTGCTTAACTTCCTCTATAGTCTCCCCAAGCCCTACCATAATTCCAGATTTGGTTAATACGTTTGGGGCTAAAGATTTGTAACGTTTAAGCAGATTAAGAGACCATTGATAGTCCGAACCTGGACGAGCCTGCGCATATAGTCTTGGTACAGTTTCAAGATTATGGTTGAATACGTCAGGTGTCGTCTTGCAAAGTATATTTAATGCAACTTCACCACGGCCACGAAAATCTGGTACTAGTACTTCAACCTTAATCCTTGGGTTAAGTCTTCTCGTTTCAGCGATACATTGTGCGAAATGTTCCGCCCCTCCATCTTTCAAATCATCTCGATCTACCGAGGTAACCACTACATAACTCAACCTCATTTCAGCAATAGCCTGGGCTAGTTCAAGGGGTTCGTTTGGGTTGAGAGGGTTCGGACGTCCATGGGCGACATCACAGAATGGACAGCGACGTGTGCAGATTTCACCCATAATCATAAACGTTGCTGTACCACCACTGAAGCATTCACCTAGATTTGGACAAGAGGCTTCCTCACACACCGAAGCTAGCTTATGGCGGCGCAAGGTGGCTTTAATTTCCTCCACACGGACAGAATTTCCCATGCGCACACGAATCCATTCGGGCTTACGAGGTAATTCTACTGTTGGGATGACTTTGACGGGAATACGAGCAACTTTCTCAGCACCTCTTAATTTTTCACCCTGCACTACTTTCGTCATGAAACACCTGTCTCTTCAAGTCCACCTGAGTCTATTCTACCAGAGCCAGCTGGAGATTCTCTATTAACACATCGGTTACTGTATTTTGAAGATACCTAGGATCTGCAAGATCGGGCCTAAGTGTAACCTGCTCCAACCCTAGTTCATTCGCTACCTGCGTTATGGCAAGTCCTTCATACCCACAGGGATTGATATAACTGAAGGGAGTAAGGTCCATAGCAATGTTAAGACTGAGCCCGTGAAATGACCAGCCACGCCTAATACGCAATCCCAGCGCAGCAATTTTTGCATCTCTAACATAAACCCCAGGGGCTGAACGACGTAACTGACCATTAATGTTAAATGCTGAGAGAGTTTTAACTAGGCAAGATTCTATCAAATCAACAAGTTGACGAGCCCCCATCGAGCGGAGCCGTACATTCAACATAAAATAGATTACTAGTTGCCCTGGGCCATGATAGGTTACTTGGCCACCACGATCAGATAAGATGACTGGTATCTCATTAGTCTTGAGGATATGTTCGCTTTTTCCTGCCTGTCCTTGAGTAAAAACTGATTGATGCTCCACCACCCACAACTCTTGAGGTGTGTCATCATCAGCCTTCGCCACAAAGTCCCGCATTGATTGCCAAACTTCCTGATAGGGACGCAAACCAAGTCGACGGATCAACAACTGGCTCACTATAGCACCATCGAAACTCTTCCAGTCGCCTTTAGATCAGCAAATAGAGCCCTTAATTGATCATGTCCTGTCGCAGTTATAGTAATGTTGACCGATGCAAAACGCCCTTTGGAGCTCTCTCGAATCTTGACTGTGCTCTTATCTAGTTGAGGGTCATGACGCTGAACTACGGCAACAATACATTCACAAAAATCTTCATTGTGTTCTCCAACCACCTTGATAGGATAAGCACAAGGGAATTCAATCTTTGGCGCTTCGTTTTTTTTTATATCTTCAATTGTCTTGCTCATCTTCAAATTTTCTCATCTTGATTCTTCAAGATTGAATCTTCACTTTTAACTGAATAGTGAGATGAAAAGACGATATAGCCAGTCCATGAAGCGTTGCCATAGCCCAGCTTTATCGATATTTTCCAAAGCAACGACTGGCCCTTCATAGTAGACTTGTCCCTCTAGTGTTACTGTCATAGTACCTACATGCTGCCCCTGCGATACTGGCGCTTGCAATTCCTCTTGCAACTGAAAACTAATGTCTAGTTGGTCAGCACTTCCTCGGGGTAAGGTTGCCGATTTGCTCTCTGAAGCTCCAATTTTCACCTCTGGCACCGTGCCAGAAACCACACTTGCCATTCCTAATACTTCACTAGCATTCACGATTTCATGAGTTTCAAAGAAGCGGAACCCGTATGTGAGTAGTTTCTGTGTTTCTACTGCACGGGCTTGCATTGACTCAGTGCCCATGACTACCGTGATCAAACGCATACCATCTCGTAAAGCTGAAGCTACGAGACAATAACCCGCCTCTTCTGTATGTCCAGTTTTCATCCCATCTACTGTATTATCGCTAAACAACAGAGAATTCCTGTTAGGCTGTCGAATATCGTTGTAGGTGAATTCACGCTCACCATATATTGCGTAGGTTTCAGGGAACTCCATTATTGCAGCTCGAGCTAATGTAGCTAAATCTCTAGCAGACATATAATGCTCAACATCTGGTAGGCCTGACGCATTCATGAAATGCGAATTGCTCATATTTAACTGCTGTGCATATTGATTCATCATATCGGTGAAGGCATCTTCCGAGCCGGCTACATGTTCTGCCACGGCAATTGAAGCGTCATTTCCAGATTGGATTATGATACCGCGAAGTAAATCTTCAAGACGGACTTTGCTTCCTTCTTGAATAAACATTTTAGAGCCTTCCGTTTGCCAGGCTTTTACACTAACAGGAACTTCATCCTGTAAGGAGATATTGCCCAATGCTAACTCTTTGTCAGCCACAAAAACGGTCATAATTTTAGTCAAGCTAGCAGGCGGAAGAGCCTGGTCTGCATTTTTTTCGATAAGTACTGAGCCAGTGTCAGCATCTAGGACTAAATAGCTCAAGGCATTAATATCTGGCGCACGCGGAATTATCTGGGCAAAAGTCACCTCGGTATTTAGAGCAAACATAACTAGAGCGTATGAAAATAAACTGTAAAATCGCTGGGAAAATGTATCTATCATGTTTGTTATTGACTTAATCGGTAACTGCATAGCTTGTATCCTATATTCTATTTTTGGCAACAACTCTGCTGGTGCTAAAGTTTAACTTTAAATGGTGTGCCCAGGCCTGCCTTATTAATTGATTGTATAAGGTTATTGATTGTATCGACACCCCGTAAAGGACCTATTCTTACTTTATGAAGTCCTGACCCTGTCTCAGAATGAATGACCACTTTGCCGACATCCTTGAGGCTATCAATGAGTACATCAACACGTGCACTGAGAACTTTGGCTGCCTCTTCGTCTGCAAAAGCACCAACTTGTAGATATTCGCCAGACTCCGGCATTTTCTCTACCTGCCTCACAACCGAGCTGAGCGAAGGTCTCGAGTTACCAACATCTGGAACAAGTCCTTCGACTCGGACTCTGGCAGTGCCTTCGCGAGCATAATCGAGTATGACTGCAGCAGCATAGCTAAGATCAATGATTCTACCTGAATGAAAGGGTCCTCGATCATTTATACGGACAATGATTGAGCGGTCATTATCTAAATTGGTGACACGGGCATAGCTAGGAATAGGTAGTCGAGTGTGCGCTGCCGAAACCTGGAACATATCGTAAATCTCACCATTTGATGTAAGATGTCCGTGAAATTTCCTTCCGTACCACGATGCTATTCCTATTTCTTCATAGCCTGCCTC
Organism: Enterobacteriaceae bacterium; assembly: GCA_038125665.1. GTDB lineage: Bacteria > Pseudomonadota > Gammaproteobacteria > Pseudomonadales > Pseudohongiellaceae > CAILUG01. Next base: position 25,093 of record JAYPEI010000011.1, on the reverse strand, counting down.
TGTGGGTAGGATATTATAAGTGACTCCATTGATGACATAAGGGTTCTTATTGCCCGCTGCCGTGCGTTTTTCAACTTTTGGGATAACAGGCTTCACCTTCATTAAGTCTATTGGCTCCAAAGCACCGCTATCGTTCACAAGACTGTAGCGAGAGTCTGGTTTACTCGTCGACTTGTTAATGGTGACAATTGGCTTAGTTCCAGCGCAACCTATAAAAAGAAAAACACTTGCAATTAGACAAAGGTAAGACCAATTCCGAACCCCATAATGACCTATAAAATTTTTACACACTTTCAGTGACATAGAATATCTAATCTAATCCAATATGCATTTGATAATTCATATTACTAAGCTACCGATTTTACGACTGGGCATAAATATTTGTGCGTGTATGAATCGACATGAGAATGCCAAAACTGATTAGAAGAGTCATGATCGATGTACCACCCAAACTAATCAGAGGTAAGGGAACTCCAACCACTGGCAAGATACCAGATACCATGCCCATGTTGACGAACAAATACACGAAAAATGTAAGTGTCAGGCTACCTGCTAACAAGCGTTGAGTCATGTTTGGGGCCATAGCTGCAATATAGAGGCCACGGCCAATCAAACAGAGGTAAAGCGCAAGTATCATCAACACGCCGAACAAACCGAATTCTTCTGAGAGTACGGCAAAGATGAAATCGGTCTGCCCCTCTGGTAAAAAATCAAGCCTTGACTGCACGCCATTTAACCAACCTTTGCCATAAACTCCTCCGGAACCTATAGCTGTTTGTGATTGGATGATATTCCAACCGGCACCTAGCGGGTCACTTTGAGGATTAAGCAGTGTCAATACTCTTTTTTTCTGGTATTCCTTTAGCACAAAGAGCCAAAGGAGAGGAAGTGCAGCGAGTCCTATCAAAAAAACAGACACAATATACCGCCGGCGCAACCCTGATAGCAGAATAACAAAAAGACCAGAAACTCCTATAAGAATTGCAGTACCAAGATCTGGTTGCATTAAAATTAATGATGCAGGTACAGATAAAATAAATATAGATTTAACCACATTCATAAAACTCGGTGGCAAGGCACGAGAGCCCAAAAATGAGGCTAGGCAAAGTGGGACAATCGTTTTCATTAATTCTGAAGGCTGAAAACGAGGTAAGCCAGGCAAATCAAGCCAACGCTGTGCACCATTTGTTGAATCTCCAAATAACATGACAGCAACTAGTAGTCCAACTCCACCTATGTAGGCAATTGGAGCTAGCATGGTGAGAAGACGAACCTCTACCTGCGCTACTATAATCATGATAATGATACCTAAACCTATGTATGTAGCTTGCCTTTTGACCTCATTGAAGCTTCCATTTGTTGCACTATAAAGTACTAATAAACCAAAACCCAAAATCAACACCAACATGAGTAATAGAGGCATATCTATGTGTATTCGGCGTAATAAAGAATCACGTCTCACAAGGCCATTGCCTAACACATCGCTGTATAAATTATCGTTCATTCGCCACCAACTGAGGTGACTCCCGCAACAACCAAGCATCCAAAATTTGGCGAGCGATTGGTCCCGCCACACCACTTCCCCCCACACCATGTTCTACAAACACTGCAAGAGCGATTTCTGGCGCATTAGCTGGCGCATAGCTTATGAAAAGAGCATGGTCTCTATACTTTTCTGGAAGCTCTGTATTTTGTTTATCAAAGTCCGCCGGCATGCCTACCACTTGAGCCGTGCCAGATTTGCCAGCCATAATATAGGGCGGAGGATTATTCATAGCTATGTAAGGATATGCAGTGCCGCTATCTCTATAACCCCCTTGACGATGGACCACTCCGACCATCGCTTCTCCGATGAAGTCCCAATCGTCATGATTTTTTAGAATTAGATCCGGCATAGTCGAAGCAAAAATAATATCCTCGTTCTCGCGTCCAATACGTTTGAGCAATGATGGGGTATGCCACTTTCCCTTGTTTGCCAACACAGAAGTAGCCGTCGCTAACTGTAGAGGACTCGCCATGGTGTAACCCTGGCCGATAGAAGAATTTAGCGTTTCACCAGAGTACCAAGGCTTACCCAACTCTTGCTTTTTCCACTGCCTGGAGGGTAATAGCCCTGCTGTTGCCTGAGGGATGTCCGCTGCTGTATTGCGACCAAATCCAACATGTCTTAAAAAGTCATGCATTTGATCTATATCCATATCAGTGGCCAGATCAAAGAAATAGGTATCACATGATTGATAGATTGCTTTGGCAAGATCAACAGTGCCATGCCCGCTCTTATTCGTCCACCAAGTCCAATCATGATAAACGTGAGAATCACCACTTAAACGATAGAAACCAGGGTCGGCAATAGAATGCTCACGTGTACGTATGCCAAGTTCAAGGGCAGCCAGTCCTATGAACGGCTTTAGAGTAGAGCCTGGTGAATAACGAGCGATCGCTCTATTATATAAAGGGGTTGCAACGGGATCTTGTAAGGCTGCATAGTCCTTTCGGCTGATACCATTAACAAATAGGTTGGGATCAAATGAGGGTTTACTGACCATTGCCAGAACACCTCCTGTTTTTGTGTCAATAGCAACAACAGCACCTCGATAATCACCTAGAGCTTTATTAGCAGCTTGCTGTAACTGCCAATCAATATTTAGCACGATATCCTGACCCGGTATGGGATCGATTCGTTCTAAAACTTGCAGAATCTGACCTCGAGCATTTTTTTCGACGGTTTCATATCCTACCTTACCGTGCAACACATCCTCATAAAATTTTTCTACTCCAGCCTTACCGATCCGCTCTGTACCACGGTAATTCACTTCATCAAGCCCTACTAAATCGCCCTCAGCAATACGACCGACATAACCAACAACATGCGCAACCGCTTCACCTTGTGGGTAGAAGCGTTCAAGCTGGGCAGTAACACGCATTCCTGGTAACCGGAACAAATTGACTGAAATGGTAGCCACTTCCTCTTCGGTGAGACCATACCGCACCGGGATTGCTGAAAAAGGAACACGGTTTTGACGCATTACTCCCTTCAACTCATCTACATCCTCTTCACTTAATACAACAAGCTCAGAGAGTAGCTTCAGGCTTTTGTCAAAATCTCTTGCGTTTTCACGCACAACAGTCAAGGTGTAATTGGGTCTGTTATCTGCCAGTAACAAGCCATTACGATCATAGATTCTCCCCCTAGTGGGAGGAACAGGCTGAACAGAAATACGATAAGAGTCAGACTTAGTGCTATAGTAATCGTGTTGGGAAACTTGCAGGTACATCAACCTTAAAACAATGATCCCCATTAAAAGGATAATGAAGAAACCGCCTAATTTTAGCCGCGTAAGGAAGATACGACGTTCCAGGCCATGATCACGAATTTTATGACGTTCGGACATATTGGAATCGGTGAGCTCAGATCTGTCTATTAAATCACTGTGTCACAGCGGGGACAAGACTAATCACCGAAGAAAACCGAGATAATAATGTAATTATTAATGAACCTAAGCTGTTTTGCTGAGCGCCATCTACTTGAGCTATGCCTAAGATTGTTGTTAGCTATTCATCTTTTGAAGCTGAACATTCCCATAAATGACTTATTCTCTGTGATAGGGATGGCCTGACAAGATACTCCAAGCACGATAAATCTGCTCAGCAAGGATGACTCTAACTATCGGATGAGGAAAAGTAAGAGCAGAAAGTGACCAATGTTCGCTGGCTACAGCAAGACACTCCTCCGCCAGCCCATCTGGACCCCCTACCAAGAGATTTAAATCAGTGCTTTCATCATGTAACTGACCCAAACGTTGCGCCAATTGAAGAGTACTTAGAGACTTACCAGTCACCTCCAGAGCCACCACATGTGATCGTGGATCTAACGATTTTAAGAGAGCCTGCCCTTCCTTTTTTTTGGCTAAGTGAGCTGCTTGAACTGTCACTTTACCCCCCTGGATCCCCAACGGTATTTCCACAATTTCAACTTTGAATTTTTGCGGTATTCGTTTTTGGTACTCTTTCACAGCAGCCTCGACCCAAGCGGGCATTCTTGTGCCGATACAGAGTAATTTGATTTTCATGTGATTTTACCGCTTTCTAGATTACCCTATTCCTTCTCCAACTCTCCAGGGGGAGCCAATTTCCATAATGACTCCAGATCGTATAGCTTGCGCGCTGTAGATTGCATGACGTGAACGATGACAGAACCTAAATCAATGAGAATCCATTCACCTTGCTCCTCACCTTCCATCCGTAGAAAAAGACCCTCGGCCTTGGCTCTTTTACTAACTTCGTCTGCCATTGAACGCGCATGCCGATTAGAGGTAGCTGTCGCTACTAGCATATGATCTGCAATACTACTCATAATAGAGATATCCAAATCAACGAGATCTTGTGCTTTAAGATCTTCCAAAGCGCTTTGCGCCAAAGCTTGTACAGCTTGTGTTTCCAAAGCTAATTTCTCCTGCTTTTGTTATAAATAAATCCCATGTTCTTGTATGTAGGCAGCAACCGCCGCTGGCACAAGTGTATCAAGAGGCTCACCGTTATTTAGAGCATAACGTAATTGAGTTGATGATAATGACGCCACCTCTTGCTGCAATACGGCAATTTTCCCAGGGCTTGTAAGTTTTGGTAGGGTACTTAAGTCAGTATGACGATTGGCGTAAATCTCTTGAATCGATTTGTTAGCATCTGTAATCTTCAAGCCACTACGTGGCACAACCAGAATGCTACAGAGCTCCAGTATATCTTGCCAGTTATACCAATGATCAAAGCTGAAAAAAGCATCCATCCCCATGATGAAAAATAATGCAGCTTGCGAATAGTAATCACGGTAAACTCTCAGAGTGTCAACAGTTCTGGACGGTCTGTGGCTTAAGCATTCTCTGCTATCAACTTGCCAGTGTCGCTTATCCAATATAGCTAACTGTAGCATGTCATACCGCTGTTGATTATTGGCATGTGACTTTGAACGATGGACTGGATTGCCACATGGTAACAGAATCATTTGTTCAAGTGATGCAATTGCCTCAGCCTGATGTGCCGCTAGAAGATGTCCTAAATGAATGGGATCAAACATCCCTCCCAAAATACCTAGGCGTGCAGTCTTAGGGAAATTAGCGACGGACATGACCATCGCCGAGCACCACATATTTCTGCGAAGTAAGACCTTCGAGTCCCACAGGGCCACGTGCATGAATTTTGTCAGTGGAAATACCAATTTCCGCCCCTAATCCATACTCGAAACCATCCGCAAAACGAGTTGATGCATTGACCATCACTGAAGAAGAGTCTATTTCTCGTAGAAATCTTCTAGCACGGGTGTAATCCTCAGTGATAATACTTTCGCTATGTTGTGAACTATATTTATTGATATGACTGATGGCTTCATCCAGATTAGCTAGTACTTTTATGGCTAATACTGGGGCCAAATATTCCTCGTACCAATCCTCTTCTGTCGCTGTCTTAATGTCAGTTAATATCTTCTTAGTCGAGGGACAACCACGAAGCTCGACATTATATTCAGCAAAACCTTGCGCTAACAGAGGCAAAATCTCTGAGGCCACTGCTTCTGCTATCAGAAGCGTCTCCATGGCATTACACACACCATAACGATGAGTCTTTGCGTTGATGGCGATATTGTAAGCCTTTTTTAGGTCTGCCTTGTCATCAATATAAACATGGCAATTTCCATCTAAATGTTTTATCACTGGAACTCTGGCATCCTGACTGATACGTGCGATAAGACCTTTTCCACCTCGAGGAACTATCACGTCTACAAATTCAGGCATGTTAATCAATGCTCCAACAGCATCGCGATCTGTCGTTGCCACAACTTGCACAGCCGCACCAGGTAAGTTTACTGCCAACAATCCCTGCGCGACACAAACCGCAAGTGCTTGGTTAGTACTAATAGACTCTGAACCTCCCCGGAGAATGGCGGCATTCCCTGATTTTATGCACAAGGAAGCAGCCTCGATGGTAACATTCGGACGTGACTCATAAATGATACCTATGACCCCCAACGGGACTCTCATTCGTCCAACTTGTATGCCACTAGGCATATAGCGCAGGTCAGTGATTGCGCCTACCGGATCATCTAAGGCTGCTACCTGACGTAGTCCCTCTAACATATTGTCTATGCGGGCATCTGACAGAGTGAGACGGTCAAGGAATGCTTGAGTCAGACATTTGCCAGCCCCGACTTCCAGATCCTTTGCATTCGCCTCCTTAATGAAGGACCTGCTTTCTATAATGGCATCATGTATAGATAGAAGTGCTGCATTTTTACTTTGAGTATCAGCAGCAGCCATCAAGCGGGAGGCAGCTCTTGCTGCTTGGCCTTGACTCTGTATCATAGCTCTGATGTCTTGCTTGTTTAATTTGCCAGACATTTAGTTAACTCCAACTTCTCACTAATTTTCTCATTATACCTCACTCGACTGCAGAAGACTTGTGATCTGCCATTGTCCTTGTACTAATTTGAGCTTTCTCTCTCTTGGCTGCTGTTTTAGACGGTACTCCAGTTTGAGTGCTTGACTACGATCCGCTACAGCATGTTGCCATACCAAACTCAATTTACCCTTACCTCGCAGACTACGTGCCCCCCTTTTTCCTGATTGATGCTCAAGCAAACGTCTTTGTGGATCAGTGCTAATTCCTGTATAGAGAGTTCCCGCAGTGGTCTGCACTAAATATAGATACCAAATACTTGATTGATCCGCAGATTCTTTCATGAGCTCTAGCTTAAAATTCCATACTAATGAGTTAAAAGGTATCTCAACATATAAAGACCTCATCGGACCTCTTTGCTACATGTGATTGTGAGTAACGGGGCTTCCACTTATCTTACCTACTAGCAGCATAATACCCCAATTTAATAGAGCCACTTAGGTAATTCTTGTCTTCTTTAGCAGCTAGCAACTGTAGATAGTTTGAAGCTATAATCTAAGGAACTTACGCACTCACGCAGATAATTTCATGACTTTTAAAATCCAGACTTTCAATCAGATCTCAGAGCATGGCTTGAGCCGTTTTCCTACCCAAAATTATCAAGTTGCTGAAAATATAAGTGATGCCGACGCTATCTTATTGCGCAGCCATAAACTAGATATTCAAGCCATAGGGCCTAAACTCAAAGCCGTAGCTCGTGCCGGTGCTGGAACTAACAATATTCCAGTAGCTGACCTCTCCAAAGCAGGAATTGTAGTTTTCAACACCCCTGGTGCCAATGCCAATGCTGTGAAAGAGTTGGTACTATGCTCATTACTACTCTCAACCCGCAGCATCATTCCTGGGATGCTGTGGGTTAACTCTCTCCAAAGCGAAAACTTGGATGGACCAGCTTTAAGCCAGCTAGTTGAAGCTGAAAAAGCTAATTTTAAAGGTCACGAGCTAGCAGGAAAAACTCTAGGGATCGTAGGCTTAGGGGCTATTGGCGCTCTGGTGGCAGAAGCCGCCATCCAACTGGGCATGAGGGTACTTGGTTTTGATCCTGCCTTGTCAGTTGACGCTGCTTGGCGTTTAGCAAATCAAGTCGAAAAGCAGGAAAATCTGACAAGCCTAATATCACGTTCAGATTATGTCACCCTGCATTTGCCTGTTCTTGAAAACACCAAAAACTTGATTGACCGCAAAGTTATCAATTATTTTAAAACTGGCTCGGTTCTTTTGAACTTCTCGCGGGATGCTATCGTAGACAGTCACGCGCTCCTCGAAGGACTTAACTCTAACCGCTTATCCTCTTATATCTGTGACTTTCCAACGCGTGAGCTGCTGGGCCATCCAAAATGTAAACTGCTGCCACACATAGGAGCCAGCACTGAAGAGGCTGAGGAAAATTGTGCCATGATGGCAGCTGATCAACTCCGAGACTTCTTGGAAAATGGCAACATTCGTAATTCGGTCAATTTCCCAACACTGCAACTGGAGCGATGTGGTTCAGCACGTATGGCAGTGGTTAACCAAAATGTTCCCGGCATGCTTGGTAAAATTCTGTCCGCACTAGCTGAACAAGACATTAATATTAACGACATGGTTAACAAGAGTCGTGGGGAATTAGCCTATAACTTGATAGATCTAGAAACTGTTCCGTCGGCAGAAACTCTAGAGGCAATTGTCAACATTGAACATGTTGTCAAAGTGTGGGTTGTTTAACCCGTTGTGAAGAAAATTCGGTGCAACTGAAAATGCTATAATTGTAATATAGATAGCTGTACCCAGATCAAAAGCTAGAAATTTCGGAATATCTCTATGAGCGATCCAGTCTACAATTTTGGTGCAGGCCCTGCCATGCTACCCTTTCCAGTGATGCAACAAATCAAAGAAGAGCTACTGAACTTCAATAATATGGGAGTTTCGGTCATTGAAATCTCTCATCGCTCAAAAGAATTTGAAGGTGTGCTATCTCGCTGTGATGAACTTATAAGAGAGCTTTCTCATCTTCCTGACAACTATGAAATTCTTTACATTCATGGTGGCGCTCAAATGCAGTTCGGAGCTGTACCACTCAATTTACTAAATCTAAAGCCAGGACATAAAGCTGCCTACACAGAAACTGGTAACTTTTCTAAACTTGCCAACAGAGAAGCCCAACGTTTCGGCAACATTCAGATCGTAAGCAGTGGAGAAGCTGATCAGTACGCTAAGATTCCAGCTTTTTCACGCGAGATGTTAGATAGTGATGTTTCTTATGCCTACTTGACCAGTAACAACACTATTTATGGGACTCAGTATGCAGAATATCCTGATATGCAGGATATTCCCCTGGTGATTGATGCGACTTCTGATATTTTCTCACGCCCCCTGGACTTCTCTAGAATTGGGTTGATTTTCGCTGGGCTTCAGAAAAATCTCGGTGTGGCCGGCACTTCAGTTGTGATTGTTCGCAAAGATCTAATAGGTCACGCACTCCACTATACCCCTTCTCTACTGGATTACCTGACTTATCAAAAAAATCACTCAATGCCAAACACCATTAATACTTTTGCCATTTATACCATGTCACTAATTCTGCAGTGGATTAAGGATCAAGGTGGACTCTCAGCGCTGGCGACAATAAATGCTGCAAAAGCAAAAATGATTTATGATGTCATAGATTCTATGGATTTCTATCATGGTCCAACTGCCAAAGAAGATCGCTCTCTCATGAATGTAACCTTTACTTTACCAAATGAAGAACTTACCAGTTTATTCCTTAAAGAAGCACTAACTAATGGCCTATATGCATTAAAAGGACATCGACTAGTAGGTGGCGCAAGGGCCTCGTTATACAACCCAATGCCTCTGGAAGGCTGTGCAAAACTGGCAGATTACATGCGTGAATTTGCTCGACTCAAGGGCTAAAGGTACTTTCAAGCCATTCGATCTTGGTGAAGTTAGTTCAGTATTTTGTAAAAAAATTTTGTGACATTTTCATTGTTAACGATGCTTAGTACATCCATCCCAAAAAATCACTTATATTTTTCTGGGAATCTTAAGTCAAAATTCGGTTTAGTCTAAGTGGATTTTAGTTGATATGCATCACTTGGGTGGCGGGTAGTCCAACGAGTAACGTTCATGTCTCCACTGCCGGAAACGCTCGCGAATCACTTCACGTTCTGCCTCTGACATATTTCTAAATTCTTCAAACCTTTGACGCATTCTTTGTCGCGCCTCAGGAGGCAAACTTCTAAAATGCTTGCTTCGTGCTTCTATCTGATTTCGCTCTTGCGGAGATAAATGATTTAAACGATCCATACGTCGAATCACTCTTTCGCGAACCTCAACGGACATAGATTCCCAACGCTGCTTAAAATGCTCTAACTGCTCTCTTTGCAAATCACTAAGATCATTCCAATCAAGCATCTCGGCGCCCATTACTGGCTGTGAAAAGATTGGCAGCATGTATGTAAGAAACAAAACACAGAAAATAACACTTTTACCTAAAATGTTAGACTGCTTGAAGTTAGCCAAAATACTCATCACTGTATCTCTGTACTTTTTTTAATTATTAGGAATTCCAACATTAAGTCCTAATCTACCTTTATCTTTAATCTGCGCTGTCAACATTGTTAGTTGCAAGCCACTCATAAAATTCGTAATCCTCATAAAAATCCAGATCTTCCTGAGTCATAAGTAAATCAGCATCAATTGGCTGCTCCTCACTTTGTCGCTGTACTGTGTTTTGTAAACTGACAATCAGCAAAGCAGCAGTCGCTAATCCTGCAGGCAGATACTTTACCAAACGCATCATTTTACTCGCTGAGTTTTCAACATTTCGATCAGGTTGATTAATACTTTGCCGGACTCTCACAGCGAGAGCTCGCTGACGAATGCCATACAATCGCTCTATCGATAAAGCATCAAGTCTGCTTAAGTCGGACTCAAGTCTAGCAGTGACTTGCTTAGCAAAAAGCGTTTGTTTTTCTGTGTATTTGTTGTCACGAGAGGAACTATTGGTCATCTGAATCACTCTCTATATTATAGTGCTGTGCAAGTGACTTCCTCAGGCTATGCACTGCTCTAGAGTAATGTGTTTTTATACTGCCCTCACTGCAGCCCATAGCTACAGCAGCATCTCGCACATTCAATCCTTCCCAAGCTCGTAATAAAAAAGCTTGTTGCTGCCTTAGTGGCAAGGCCTCGACTGCGTTGTTCAATGCCTCGATCGTCAAATCTAGCGTGAGTTGTGTTTCTCCATCTCTAACTGCTGTATCGGGAATCTGTTCCAAGGGATCAATTTCTGACTCTAGATCTTGGAAAAACCATACCCGAAAACGGCTGCGAACTTTGTTACGCCGATGCCAATCCAGTATTCTGTTATGTAGAATTTTGAAAAATAAAATTCGGCATTCTCTAACCGGACGATCTCCATAGACTTCAATCAGTTTGATCATCGCTTCCTGAACTAAATCGAAGGCATCAGGAGATTGCCGTGTGGCAAATTGAGCCATCCGCAAAGCTCTGCATTCTACGGAGGCAAAGAAAACATCAATTGAATCACCAACAGGCTTGGCCAACCTGGCATTATCTGCTTCATTACAATAAGGATTTGACATTTCAGTCGAAGCTTTTTTAAGAGTCAATGATATAGTCATAAGGCAACAAACGTTTCAATTAGGATAAGGTTGACTCGGCACTCGAAAGTTTTCATTCCTTGGTGACCATACCATGAAAAACTTTAACTCCTAAAGATATCAAAGGACCAGTTCGGGTACTCTTGTAGACAAGTTGGATGAAAATCCAACCCCTAGCCCCGCAAGCTTCTCATCCCGGCTACTTCGCCGCAATTCCACGTCACTTGACCTAAGTAAGAAGTTGGGCAGATCTTTGTTTTGTTATAAACGACAGATTTTGGGCTAACTCCAAGCAGGAAACAAATAGTGCCTTAGCCCTTGTAACAGATAGTGATGCATATCGCTACTGTTTGGCTCATTACCACCGTTGTTTTCAATGAACACACTTTCACCGAGCTTCAAAAATGAACGTAGCTACTTATTCTCAATACGATACCAAGTTAAGTAACATTTGTCTGAGACCAGATGCTGATGAACTAAATATTTTTTAGTGCTCATCAAGACTAACTCTGAGGAATTAATGATTGATCCAAAACTCATACTCAGCACGAGTCTTAGAGATAGCTTGTTCAGTACCGGTTGGAACAGCTCCTTCTCAACTAAAGAAACTCCCTTATCTAGAAAACCTCATAAAAATGCACAATAATCTTAAAGAGAGAGCGATGATGCTCTGCAGTTCCTATGAGATTTATCCTAGCCAGCTGTGCATACTCTTTTTTCACTTCCAGTGATCAGTAATAAAAGTGTGTCAGGAAAAATAAGTATGCCATAGGTAGTCTATCTGATGGTGGTTACCTCGAATTGCAGCTAGAATAAATCTATTATGCTACTTTTGCCCAAAACGCTTTGTTCTTAAGATTGCAAGTTTAACTAAAAATTGATCCTGCTCCACAAAGGGCTAACATAATTTTTGTAGCATTCATGAGAACTATGACAGGTGTATGTCTGGGCTCTTGAATCAGCTTAACTGAAGCAAGTTAAATGCAACTACTAATCAGGATCATAAGGAACTGAATTAGATAATGTCATTACAAATCAACGTCACCTTATCCCCTGAAGAAGATAGGCTGCTCATGCGCGCTAGCTCTGGTAATGGGCAAGAATTCCGTCTCTGGCTAACAAGACGATTTACAGCCCTACTGATGAAGGTGATTAGTGAGCAATTGGACAAGATGGGGGGAGTGCAGCAAGTGGCAGCCCTAAAGTCAACCACCGAGCAATTGCGCAATGGCGCATTCGATAAACCCTATCAGCCTGAGACAAAGATTGAAACTGATCTTGGCAACCAGTCACTTCCCTTAGAATACCCCTTAGGTAAGAAAGGGGTCATTGGCTACACCATTAATGTCACTCCGCATACTAATGATGAGTTAACCTTACAGTTACTTCCCAAGGAGGGACAAGGCTTAAACATCATAGCAAATGCATCCATGTTATACATGATCTACAACCTCTTGGAACAAACCGTGTATCAAGCTGAGTGGGAACTCAGCACCCACAAGAGACAAAATATGCATTGAGAGTTGCCTAGTTATTTCTGAATTTTGTATGTTTGAGCGCCTAAGACAGCACTAAACTAGTCAAGTGTTAAAGAAAGCATCCAAACTTTTGCTGAACTGTAGGCAAGTTTCCCCTTATTTGTTAATCTATAGCCTAGGTCATTAAGAATAACCCATCGGGGGGGACATGTCTTTGAAAAAGCTAAATATTGGTCTACTGACTAGCGGTCTATTAATTACCGCAGCCTTAGTGGGCTGTAATGCTGAAACAGTGACAACAGCCAGCACGCCAGCTACCGATAGTGCTACTCAAGCGGCTGCAGTAGGTTTGTCACATGGCGAATATGTCGCGCGTCTTGGCAATTGCGTAGCCTGTCACTCTACTCCAGATGGGGCTCCTCTAGCCGGTGGTTTGAAAATGGCAGTACCCCTGCTAGGGAGTATTTACGCCACCAACATCACTCCTGATGTTGACACTGGTATTGGTTCTTACTCATTTGATGAATTCGATCGTGTCATGCGTTCTGGTATCGCCAAAGATGGTCACCGTCTTTATCCAGCTATGCCTTACAACTCATATGCGAAAATGTCAGAACAAGATATGCGCGCCTTATTTAACTTCCTAATGAATGAAGTAGCTCCAGTGTCTCAAACTCAACCTGCTAACGAAATCCCGACTTGGAAAAGCCCCCGATGGCCGATGGCAGTTTGGAATGTGTTCAACCTTGATACCAGTCCGTACTCTCCTGTTGCAGGTGAATCAGATAGCTGGAATCGAGGTGCTTATTTGACTCAGGGTATGGGACATTGTGGTGCATGCCATACTCCACGTGGAATCATGCTACAAGAAAAAGGAACTAATGAAGAGGACAGTGAATTTCTGTCAGGGGCCCTTCTTGATCACTGGCATGCTTCATCACTTAACAGTGACGTTAACTCAGGCCTGGGTCGTTGGTCTGTAGAAGATATTGCTGAATTTCTTGGAACTGGTCATAACCGATTTGGTACAGCTTTTGGCACCATGGTTGAGGTTGTTAATAACTCTACTAGCCATATGAGCAATGATGACTTAATGGCTATGGCCGAATATCTCAAGTCGTTACCTGCAATAAAAGAGACTAATGAGCAGGCTTATGCGTACAATGCAGCTGCCTCAGATTCATTAACTAAACTAGATTTCTCTGAACCAGGTGCACAAATCTATTTCGAGTATTGTTCAAACTGCCACGTGACCGATGGCTCAGGTTATTATCCATACCAAGCGCCACTTGCAGGTAATCCAGTTGTGCTTGAGGATGATCCAAGCTCGTTAATCAACATAACGTTGAACGGTTCTCTTCGTGTCATCTCTGATGAAGGTCCTGATGTAAATGATATGCCTTACTTCCGCCAATTATTAACGGACCAACAAATTGCTGATGTTCTATCTTACATCCGCAAGAGCTGGGGCAATTCAGCACCTGCAGTGAATGGGAATCTGGTTCATTCGATGCGACTTGCGACTGACCCTAGCAGAAATGATGATATCTACGTGCTCAAGATGAAATAAACTTCTTGCAGTATTTCTAATAATAAAAAGCCAGTACTTCGAATAGTGCAGGCTTTTTTTTATTATTAGGTTTCTTTATAAAAAGGGCCGAACAAAAAAGCCTGGGTATTAATAAATTTACATAAATCCATGGCTAATCTCTTGTCTTTCTCGTTCTGAGCAATCTTACCTGTCCCTATAGGCTCCGCTGCCGTCAGTTTGTCCAAGTGCAGAACCATCAGCAAGTTCGATACCAACATAAAGCCCGCCTTGGCTACCATCGTTCAGGGTGATTGCATTTTTTAGCGGGTTAACAAAGACTTTTACTTTATCACCAGGTTGAATGGAGTTTCGCTTCCAACCCTGTCTCAATAGAATGTTAGGAGCAGTCATTTCTACGGTCCACAGGCCATCTGGCCCTTCGCTTGCATCTGCTTCTAATTTGAAAGAAGCATGGGGATTGATCCAACGAAACTGACTGATAGTCCCCTCCAAAACGACCACTTTTTCTGAATCAAAGGCTGAAGTTGAATGATGAGCCTGTATTAAGGTTGAGGTAAGCAAAACTGTCATGCTCATTAAGAAGACTAAACTGTTTTCAAAAGTTAACAGTTTGCTCACCTTAGAATTCTGGTTTGGCATGAAAAAATTCCTCTTCCAATAGGTTGAAAATATTTTAGGAAATGACGTTGTTTAAAAAACTTTAGCGCTCAAGACCCACTTGCCCTGCCTGTGTACTTGGTAGATTATCATTAAGGTCGGGTAGACATTCAACTTCACCAATATCAGTGTAATCAACTCTTAACCACTGTTTGGTATTTCGCCACTCCCCCTCCCAATTCATAGGATCAGTCATAATGTACTCTATTTGCAAGATCTCGCCATCCTCTACCAATTTGATTCTTTCCTGCACCTGAAACTGCTCAGATATTGGAATGCCAGAGTCTATATAATGATTGTATGTTTCTATATATCGTGTATCGACAACCAGAGTATCGTCTTCAAAATGACCTAGAGATTCCCCATTATAGGTATAGATAACCTCATCCGGGTTTGACCACTGTCTTTCATCAAGGAAAATCTGACGAAAGGAATTATTAAAATTTGAAATCATGTATACCACTGTGGGCAAATGCACCATGGCGATAGGCCAAACACGAGTCATAATCATTGGAATACCAGCTGGGAAACATTGTCCTATCGCGTCACGATAGGGACGACGCTCCGCCCGAGCGCGCTGTCCTTCCTCAAAATCCAACTTAGCTTGCCCAATGAACTCAGGATAAGGTGGTCCAAACATAAAATTGCTAAAACCCTCACTAAGGTCAACAAACCATGTTCCTGTTAAATCAAAAGGGGGAGCAGGACGATTAGCAGCTAAATTCTCTGGAGCTAAAGCACCTAGCACACCCGGATGCTGCATAATTGAGGAACCTAGTTTCTGTCTACGCTCTTCAGCAGTTTGTGCCTCTGCTTCCAAGGAATTAGTGGTAAAAGCTACCATAACCAGGGTCAAATAAGCGGCCAAAACACCCAGACTGCTACCTCGAATCAACGAGGCTTTTACGTAAATAGACATGATTTTCCCTTTAGCTCTCTGTTTTCATGCGAGTATAGCTGAATTTAACAGACTTCCTAGTCGCCACAGCAAACATGACCTTAATTTGAAATTTATTGTCACGATTTTGTATCTTGGTTAAGAAAAGGTGTTTTTCACTGTGCAAGTACTCGCTTAGAGATTCTGGTCACAGTGGTGGATAAAGTACAAAAATACTAAAAATTCAGAGTGCAGGATGATCAATTAAGACAATTATGTAGTAGAAGGTCAACTACTTGAAAAGATTCAAGGGCATGGCTTTAGATCAACTTCTAACGCAAGATAAACCATGCCATCAACAAGAGTGTTCCCTCTGAGTCAATCACTAGCCTAATTGATTAGCGATTTACCAGATGAATCTGCCTGAGAGCGAAGAATATGCTGCGCTTTTATTTCATATTTTTCTAGTAAACTATTGAAAAATATAAGCTTGTCAAAAACTCTTTTTTTATTCTGTATTTGCCCTAGAAAATTCAATATTCATGGATTTAATGTTAATTGTTTTACAAGGTCAGTTAGTATAAATTTCTAAATATGTTAGATGCTTACATAAAAAACTCAATCTCACGCCGGACGTTGGTTCATGGTCTTCTCAAAGCTCATGGAATGACCTTATTTGCCCCGACCTTAACGACTGCCCAGATCATTGAGAAAAAATCTGCAAAATCTGACTGGCATCATCAGCAACTTAGCGACAAAGTACACCTCTTTGTTGGTCCTAAAAGTAATGTTTTAGCCATCTCCAACGGCTTAGGTTTGTGTCTCCTAGACAGCGGGGATTCTGAATCTACAGATTCCCTCTTGAAGGCGTTAGCAGTTCTAAGAGAGCCTATCAAGGCGGTTATAAATACTCACTGGCATGCCGATCACAGCGGTGGAAATGAAATCATGCATGATTTGGGGGCAAAAATCATTGCACATGAAAATACACGACTTTGGCTTGGGGCTGAATTTAAGGTGGCATGGCGTGAAGAGCATTATTCACCAAGACCTACGTCGGCGCTTCCTGATGAAACTTTCTACGGATCTGGAAGACTTGAGCTTTTTGGTACATCCTTCAATTTCTATCATCCTGAACAGGCTCATACAGATGGTGATCTCTATATTCACTTGGAGGAGGAAAACATCATTCATTGTGGTGGGCTGTTGACCAATAATCGCTGGCCTATCTGTGATATTGCTACTGGAGGCTGGCTTGGTGGGCTAATAAAAGGCAACGAAGAAATGTTAGCTCTCTCTGATGAAAATACACGGTTAATTCCAGACCAAGGCGGAGTATTAGGTAGAGCAGACTTAGAAATTCAATTATCTATGCTTCAGGACCTCTATGCAAAGATGAAAACAATGATGATTGACGGTTTCCACGCACAAAACATGATGGATGCTAATTTGACGAGGGACTATGAAATCAGGCTAGGTGATCCTTCAGAGTTTATACGAGAAAGCTATCTTGGTATGGCATTACACACCGGTGACATGGGAGGGTTCATATGAGAAATCTAGCCCTGCATGCTGGCTTATTAATTTCAAGCTCATTACTTTTAACTTTGCCTTCAAAGGCAAATGAAAAAAATCTTGCAGAGCTCGAAAATCAGTGGTCACTACTGAATGATTACTGCACTCAGTGTCATAACATCGAAGACTGGGCAGGATCCATTGCCTTCGACAGTTACAGTCCAGAGGATGTTGCCAAGCATAGAGACGTCTTTGAACTAGCTGTACGTAAGTTGAGAGGCAACCTAATGCCCCCCCCTGGTAATGAACGACCTGAAGAAAATCAACTCAAAGATTTTGTTTCTAGTATGGAATCTTATCTAGATGCTTTAGCCTCAGATGAACCGGGCGGTAGTTACGTTGCTTTGCATCGACTAAATCGTAAAGAATATGAAAACTCGGTAGAAGACTTACTTGGGGTTGATATTGATGCAGCCGACCTTCTTCCTGTTGATACTTCAAGTGATGGGTTCGACAATGTAGCCAATGCCTTGCAGGTTTCCCCTACTTTTCTTGAACAGTACATGCAGGCAGCAAGACAAATAAGCATCTCTGCTGTGGCCTCAAAATCAGCTGAGGCAGATATTGTGACCTATTCAGCTCCCAGCCTGATGACACAGTATCGTCACGTTGAGGGTCTGCCACTGGGGACCAGAGGAGGCTACTCTGTTGAGCATTATTTCCCTGCCGATGGGGAGTACGAATTCAACGTGGAAATTTCTTCGCAAGAAGGGTCATTGCAACGCTCCTATCCTACATGGTGGCTTGAGTCTAAACACCGCTTCATCATGACTTTAGATGATGAAGAAGTGTTTACTGAATACCTTGGAGGGTATGAAGATGCTGAAGCGGTAGATTTGTACCAAACACCCGCTATTACCGATATTGAAAACCGCTTCAAGGGGATAAAACTACAAATCAAGGCTGGGAAGCATCGAATTGGGGTCACCTTTGTTGCTCGTACTTTTGCCGAATCTGACCGAATAATTGACCATTTAAGTCCAGGAGAGGGTCAGGACAACATTCCCGTTGTAGTTGCTTTCAAAACATATGGTCCTCTAAATACTGAATCCACTAGTGTCATACCAAGTCGTGAGAAGATTTTCACCTGTTACCCTAGAAATAATGATGAAGCCCAACCCTGTGCTGAGAAAATTCTTGAAGGATTAGCACGACAAGCCTTCCGTCGCACTGTCACTGAAGACGATATGAGAGCTATTATGCGGTTTTACCAACAAGGTGTTACGGAAGGCGGTTTTGAATCTGGCGTCCAAAAAGGCATCATGTCTATACTCGCCTCAACCAAATTTCTTTACCGTGCGGAGCCATTACCAGAGGATGCTAAGCCTGGTCAGATCTACCCCATTTCTAACTTTGAATTAGCCAGTCGTCTGTCATTTTTCCTCTGGAGCAGAGGGCCGGATGCAGAGCTGCTTGATCTGGCAGAAGCTGGCAAGCTCAATGAACCAGGCATTTTGAAACAGCAACTTCAGCGTATGCTTGTTGATGAGAGAGCACGCAATTTGACTAATAATTTTGCTCATCAATGGTTACGTTTGGGCGATATAAACGCTATTGATCCAGACCCACGTTTATACCCAGATTTCGACCCTGATTTACGTCAATCTATGACTAGAGAATTGTTACTGTTTATCGATAGTATCCTGCGCTCTGAGCGCTCCGTAGTGGATTTATTAGATGCAAAAGAAACCTATCTTGATGAACGACTTGCTCGTCATTATGGTATCAATTCTGTACGCGGTTCTCAGTTCCGTCGTGTCGATTTAGAAGATGCTGAACGTCATGGCCTGCTTGGTAAAAGTGGAATACACCTGCTCACATCCTATCCAAACCGAACTTCTCCGGTATTACGTGGTGCATATATACTCGAAAATCTCGTCGGCGCTCCACCTTCAGCACCTCCTCCTGGAGTTGAAACTAACTTAGATATCAAACCTGGTGAAAAAGCGACAACCGTTCGTGAGCGTCTGGAAAATCATCGAGCTCAACCAAGTTGTAATCAATGTCACGGTGTTATAGATCCACTTGGAATGGCCTTGGAACATTTCAATGCTATAGGTCAGTGGCGTGATATAGATCGGTGGGCACAAAGTGCTATAGATGCACGTGGTAATCTTGCTTCTGGACAAAGCATTAGTCGTCCATCAGAACTACGTCGGGCACTTACTAAAAATCCTGAGCAGTTTGTTCAAGCACTGACAGAAAAACTGATGATATTTTCTCTAGGACGTCAAGTTGAATACATGGACATGCCTGTGGTTCGAAATGTGGTACGTTCAGCGAAGGAACAAAACTTCACTTTTTCTGCATTGATTGAAGGTATTGTGAAAAGTGCCCCATTCATGAGCAAATCTTTGCCGGAAGCAGAAGAGAACCATGATACAGTGACTATTGCTTCTCAATAATAGCCAGCAAGCGAGGATAAATATGTTTCTTACAAAAAAATATCTCTCACGGCGTCACTTGTTACGCGCCTCTGGTGTCAGTTTAGCATTACCTTTTTTAGATGCTATGGTGCCAGCAGCAACAGCATTGGCTAATACTGCAGCAGCCCCTAAACCGAGAGTTGGTTTTTTCTATTTACCTCATGGTGCAATCATGCGTGATTGGACGCCTGAAGATGAAGGAACTAACTTTGAACTTAAACCTATTCTGAAACCTTTTGAAGCTTACAAAGATAAACTGACTATAGTTTCTGGCTTGGGTAATCGTCCGGCTGTTAGCTCTGCTGTTCACGCTATTACACCAGGCACTTGGTTAAGCTGCGTACCTCCAGCTCGAAGTAATGCTCCCAAAGGTGGTGTTACGGCCGATCAGTTATGTGCACAATATATTGGTCAGGATAATGCACTACCTTCTATTGAAGTCTCCACTGAGGAAAAAGGAGGCAGTTCGGCTTGTGATGGAACTTATGGCTGTAGTTTTGGAATGACAATTTCATTCAGCAATCCCACAACCCCCCTACCTATGGAGTTTAGCCCCAAAAAATTCTTTGCTAAGCTCTTTGGAGAAGGTACCACAGATTCTGAAAGAGCGAGTATCGCTAATGACTATCTAAGTCTCTTAGATATGGTGAGTGAAGAAACAAATTCTTTAAAAAAGTCATTAGGGGCTAGTGATCGAGTTATTCTTGAAGGCTATTTAGATTCCGTTCGTGAAATTGAGCGTCGAGTCCTTAAAGCGGAGTCACGCGATCTTTCTATCTATGAGCTACCAGAACTACCCTCAGGTATCCCTGATTTTGACGAGCGTATGCGTCTTATGTTCGACATGATCACGCTTTCATATCAATCTAATATGACTCGTGTCGTATCTTTTATGCTTGCAGCTGAAGTCTCAAACCAAGCCTATAATCACATTGGTATTCCTGACGCATTTCACCCACTATCTCATCACAACAATAGTTTAGTGAGCATTGAAAAGCTTTCAAAACTTCAAACATGGCACAGTGTGGAAATAGCTCGTTTCCTCGACAAAATGGCAAATATATCTGATGGTGAAAACTCCCTGCTAGACAATTCTGTCTTCTTGTACGGGGGGAATATGTCTAATTCTAATGCTCATGATCACTTCCCCTTGCCTTCTGTCCTGCTCGGTAACGCAGGAGGTGCTATTAAGGGTGGACAACATCTCCGATATCCAGACCACACTCCATTAGCAAACCTATTACTGACCATGATGCAACGTGTTGGATTACCAATAGAATCTCATGGCGACAGCACCGGAGTGCTTGCTGAGATATAACAAGATCATGTCTAAACTTTTAATGAACACTACAATAGAGCAGCAGGCATGCTAGCTCTCAGAAGTGTTAAGTTTTGATAGATCTATCCCTTTTTGATAAATATGAGAAATAAAGTACTAATGAATGCCCGACTGATTAATCTGCGACATTGTTTGCTATCCCTTGGTTTGAGTATCGCATTCCTGTACCTGCATTCCGTTCACGCTAGCGAGTTAATTGAAAATGTCAAAGCAGGTGATATAGAAACTGTAAAGCAACTACTTAAAGATGGAATCGATGTAAATGCCCCAGAAAGTAATGGTACTACGGCTTTACATTGGGCTGTTCATTATGGAGAAGATGCACTGGTAAATGCTCTGCTAAATGCAGGAGCTGATCCTAATGTAATGAATAACTATGGTGCTACCCCATTATCTGAGGCCACCTTAATAGGGTCTATTTCTCTAGTGAAAAATCTTCTGGATGCAGGCGCTAAAGTCGACAAAGTGAATCAAGATGGTATGAGTGCACTAATGATCGCGGCCCGTTCAAATCATATCCTTCTTGCGAAACTCTTGTTAGAGCATGGTGCTCAGGTCAACCTCAAAGAAAAGTGGAAACAGCAAAACGCCATAATTTGGGCTGCTGCCCAGAGCCAGCCCGAGATGCTTCGCGTTTTGCTGGCAGCTGGAGGCGATCCGAATTCTCAGTCTATGGATAATGAGCGTGATCGTTACGTAACCCAAGAGCGTCGTTTTCAATGGCGTCCAGCTGGTGGTATGTCTGCTCTGGCATACGCTGCTAGGGAAGGTTGTCTAGAGTGCGTCAGGTTACTTATTCAAGAGGGGGCAAATCTTGACGAAGGTGATGCAGAGAATGTTACTCCGTTAAATCTTGCTATCATGAACATGCACTTTGACACTGCAGCTTATCTCATCAAAGCCGGTGCCAACGTCAATAAGTGGAGCCTGCGGGGTGAGAACCCTCTGTACTCTGCTGTTGATGTTAATACCCTACCACATGGCGGCTATCCAGACCGCCCTTCTGTCGATAACACTACTCCTTTAGAAATTATAGAGATGCTACTCGAAGCAGGAGCAAACCCAAACTTACAGCTTAAACTCCAGCCAACCTATCGTCATTTGAAGGATGACAGGGGTGCTGATCGCATGTTAAGCATCGGGGCGACTCCTCTGCTTCGGGCAGCGAAAGGACACGACATTCCAGCAGTAGAGCTACTACTGAAATATGATGCAAAGGTGGACTTATCTAACAGAGAGGGGATCACTCCAATAATGGCTGCCGCTGGTTTAGGTGCAAATAGTATTGATACTCGAGGAGATTACATAACTCCGTTAGCTGATCAGTTAGCATCTGCCACTGTTTCAACCCTATTAGCAGGTGGAGCTGATATAACAAGGAGAGATCAACTAGAGCGAACAGCTTTACATGGTGCTGCAAGCTGGGGTTGGTCAGAAACTGTTCGCATACTAGCCGACTCGGGAGTTGATTTAGAAGCTAAAGATGCGGGAGGCATAAGCGCTTTAGATGTCACTTTAGGGAAAACATCAGGCAATGTTGGGCGGGGTGGTATGCAGGACCCTCGACCAGAGACAGCAACAGTATTAAGGGAGATACTGAGCAAGTCGAACCAAACATCAACAAAGTGAGCGTGTCATATGAAGCTTGTGATAGCAAGTATAATACAAGTTTTACTCTCCCTGTCACTAAGCGGTGTCTCATATAAGCTTCAAGCGCAAACTTTTGTCACCCCATTAGGAGAGGGTCCTTGGATTACCAACAGCTTTGAAGAATCTGAGTTAGAGGTCAGGGTACTAGTGCGAGGGATGGACCATCCTTTTGGCATGGTCTTTCTGTCACCTGAACAAATTCTGATCTCAGAGCGCACTGGTAATATACGCTTGTACACACAAGGAGACTCTACCGCTCCCGTGGTAGCAAATCTGAAATCTGAGCTTCCCTTACAACAACTTTTTGATCTGGAGCTTCATCCCGACTTTCAAAGAAATGGCTATATCTACTTTAGTTGGATAAAAGATGGAATTCATCCTGATGGTACTGACAAAATGTGGAGCAGCACTGCCCTCTCAAGAGGAATTTGGGATGGAAAAAAATTATCCCAAATTGAAGAGTTATTCGTCGCAGAAGCCTGGTCGGACAACTATTGCGGTTCCTCATCTCGTCTCCACTTCATGACTGATCAAACTGTCCTTTTGGGAGTTAGCCATCGCTGCGACTTAGAGGCCCCACAAAGCCTTAAAACAGATATTGGAAAGATTCTCCGATTGAATGATGATGGCAGTATACCTATCAATAACCCATTTGTTGGAAATAGTGAAGCGTTACCAGAAATTTATGCGCTGGGTGTTCGCTCAGCCATGGACTTTGTAACCCATCCCCAGACTGGAGAAATATGGGAATTAGAAAATGGTCCTCAAGGTGGCGATGAAGTGAATATACTAGATGCTGGGGCAAATTATGGTTGGCCACTAGCTACCTATGGAAGAGACTACGATGGCTCCCTCTTTAATCCTAAACCTTGGCTGGAAGGATCTAAGAGCCCGGAACTCAGTTGGATACCATCAATCACAGTTGCTGGAATGAGTTTTTATACTGGCTCTAAATTTCCCCACTGGAAAGGTAACCTGTTTGTTACTTCTATGATCCAGGGACGTATTCCTGGTACGGGGCACCTGGAACGTATAGTATTTAATGAATTTGGTGAGATCCGCCGCGAAGAATTACTTAACTTTCTTCATCAACGTATCCGCTTTGTGCTGCAAGGTCCGGATGAATTCATTTATTTACTCACTGATGAGACAGATGGCGCTTTGCTACGCCTTGCTCCTCCAACACCTCACTTATCAAAACCTAATTAGGCAGTGAAAATACCTGTAAGATCGCCTCGGAATTATCGCCATTAAGTTCCAAATCAAAAGGACCCATACGCTGCCTAGTTAAGCTATTTTGGGATAAAGTCGCACCACTTATGATGGCAACATACTGTCTCCCATTGACAGAGTAGGTGATGTTGCTCATCGTGACTGGTCCCTCTAGTTGCTCATGCCACAGGACCTCACCCGACTCTGATTCTCTGGCTTCATAGTTCCCCCAGATATCTCCCCAGAAAATCAGACCTCCTGAAGTACTCAACATTGCTGAATTAGTGGGTATTTTTCCGTAAGCCCAATGGTGAATTTCACCAGTGACCAAATTAATTTTGGCCAGCCCGTTGACCTCTTCCATACCGTAACCATCTTGTGGAGAACCAATACGTTCTTCCCGAATACCTTGGGATTCATCGCGCGAAGTCATCTTAAGACAATTTCTTATGTAAGGAACGTATAAGCTATTGGTATTTGCGTCGTAAGAAGAAGGCCAAAAACTTCGCGTGTTAAAATAACAGATGGTTTTCTGAGTCCCGGGAGGATCTACAAAAAGAGCAGAATTAATACGAGTCGCACCTGTCTCAACATTAATATCTTCAAGAAAAAAATTATCTGATGGGCCTGGGAATTGAGTTGCCCAAAGGAATTCCCCTGTCTCTCTGTCGAGCACCCAAAGACCACCCCCTTCACCAACGTTTACAACAACTTCCCGTAATTCACCAGGAGTAATTTTAGGATTAATCCATTTAACATGAGATAAATCAGGACGCAATTCAAGATCAATCAGCATCCTCTCTTCATTCATGTCCAAATCCCAATCGTCACCAGGTAAGTGTTGGTAGTACCATTGGAGTTCGCCATTGACAGGATCAAGTGCAACAGTTGAATTACTGTACAGATCCACTGGCGATGATAAAGGTAGATCATTAAACCTGCCAGGATGCCTATCTCGACGAGTATTAGGCATTGGGTTAGCAATGCCCCAATACAACAGATTTTTTTCAGAATCCCACGATCCCGGCAACCCCCAAGGAGAAGCCTCACGCTTTTCCTCTTCTAATCCATACCACGTGTCTTCAGCGGGGTTAAGAGGCTTAGATTGGGTAGTGTAAAATTGCCAAAGCAGCTCTCCATCATAGGCATCATGAGCAGTAATAACACAATTTACTCGCCCCCTGTTGCCACAGGTTCCACCTGAGATGACCCTTTGATCAACCACAATAACACCGCCTCCATCACCACGATTGGATACTTGAGTTTCCCAACGTAGCTC
>JAYPEI010000010.1:16812-58874 GCA_038125665.1 Enterobacteriaceae bacterium | reverse complement strand
GGCTCTAACACTGGTCCTTGATAATGAATATCAGAGACAACAAGTTTTACCCAGACAGATTCACCTTCTTTGTACCAAGAAGTAAGACTAGCGTTACGTAAGTCATCCATGGTTTTCTGCTGTAAGCCACTTATTGCATGATCATACCCAGGTAATTCAAAAATCACCCATGATCCCTGATCCATTTCGCGAATACCTAGATGTAACTTTTCTCTATCAGTATTGACTCGCATCTCTGTACCGGCTCGTACATTGCTTTGATTGGAAGTAATCTTATGATCTTTTCCATTTCGTGTAATAGTGATCTTTGAACCGGCCGCCAAACCTGGAAAGCCACTGTTAGGCTCATTAAAGAATAATCTACCAATATCGCCAGGGCATATAGATGCTCTCCAAGTAGGCTGTATCACACAGCTTGCCTCATCGGTTGCAACACTGTCATTCTCGCCATCATGAATCAAAATATATGAATCCGGCATACCCCCAACTGAACCATCTAGGTCATGAATGACCGCAGTACGATAGGCCACACCTCCCCTAGTATCGTTATCATAGGCATGAACAATCTCTGGAAAGTGTACTGGTTTAGCATTAATAAACTTGGCACCCATGATTGTATTCTCTGTGTGCACTCCAGAACTCGTGAATAAAAGCCACGATAATGCTCCAGTTTCTCGGGTATCATTATCCTGATAGTTCATGAATGTAGTATTCACCACATCATCGCGATAATCATAGTACTCATAGCCTCTTATCGGAAAACCAGGCAACCCTGGCTTAGGTAGGCTCCTTCCATATGCCAACTCTGTGGTCGCTTGTGGGTTGCCCAAGTTTTCAGTTTCACCAACAAATAAAGAGTCGACCACAAGAGAGGAAAAGGGATCTTTACCCGCAGAGCCCGAAGAGTGCGTAAATCCAATAGCGTTATCTGCCAGTTTCATATTTCGGAAGACATGGTTTTCCCCTCGCCCCCAGACTCCCCCATTGCGATTTTTGTAACTAATCAAATCTTCAAGTACAGAAACCACAACTGGGCTCTCAGGATCAGCTGGATTTTCGCGTGGCATGTGAGAATTTCCTGTTAAGCCAAAGGTATTATCCTCATTAATATTTCTGTCTAGCATGAAACCATCAAAATTTGAATGAGCAACATTACCCCTAAATTCACGAATAGCCGTGCGTCTAGGCCAAGTATTTAAGCTGATTTCTGTACCAAGAAAAGCACCATTAGGATGTTCAGGTAATGAGAACCAAAATCCATTTTCATCGGCACCCGCGGCGACATTATCTATATAAGTGTTATCGGGATTAGTAATCCAGAATGCAGAGACAGTATTGTCAGAGGGTAACAAAGTATGTTCTCCTGAAAAGCTCATTTGACGCAAAGCTCGACGGTTCTCCCAATCAAATTCACCGGAAGCAGCTAAATTTGTAGGTACACAATCTTTTGTTGGATGACATTTAATTTGGATTGCAAGATTTTTAGAAAAAGTATTGCCATGCTCTATCCCATCTTCCATGAAGAAACAATGACCAACTATATTGTACGTGACATTATTATGGACCTGTAATTCGTTTGTTCCATGGACAGTCACACAACGATTGAAAGTATCATGTATAGAGGCGTTACGAATATATTGCCCCTTTCCACCATCACCCACTAAATGCCAATGAATAGGATAACGAGCCAACTCCATATGTTGACCCATTCTATTTAACTCAACGCCATCAATGTACATTTCGCTGGTGACCATAGCCATAATATGTCCACCAAAATAACTTTCGTCAGCATCCTCTGACGCCTGTACTTTAATGTTTCGCGTTAATAAACCCACCTCGCCTCGTTCATCTACGCCGAATGTAATTTCACCAAAATGCATGAACTGAAGAGGTTCGTTGAGAGTCAAAGTATTATCACTTATTGAAATGATTGTCCTACGCTCGGCCTGTCGAGGATCAAAGTCTGTTGAGGCCAATACTATTTCATCTCCAACCTTCCATTGTTCAGCACTTAATACAGTGATAATGGAGCTTCCGGCTTCAGCAGTAGCTGATAGTTTTGTCCATGTATGTGATCGGTTTCCATGGAAATGCAAAGTTCCACCTGAAAGCATGATGCCACGATCACCCATACCCATCACCGATTCATTCTTAATGTTATCAGTGAGTGTAATGATTGCTTTTCCTTGATAAGGGCTAGTTTCTTGACCGATCTCAAGTTCGCCCATCACCATTATCCATTCAGTAGACAATTCTACAGATGGCATATCACTAAAACTCAGCTTACCGTGAACATTAAGCCCACTTAGTTGTGGTGGATTAAGGTCTAACACCACATGAACATTTTCATTAATCGTTACTTGGTCACCAGATTTAGGTAGTTTGCCACCAGCCCAAACTGAGGTATCAGACCAGTTACCACTATTGATTGCCTCCTGCCCCATGGCAACCAAGGAAAAGCTAGAAATAGCTAGAACGAAAAAATAACGCAAGCTCGTACGATAAGGCATAAAAAAACTCCCCTCATATTTTCTGTAATCTTTTTTTAATTTTTTTAACTTAAACTTATATTTTCATGAAAATTTTAGAGCAATGACATTTAATCAGCGACCCCTAACAAACATCAGCCACCGAGCAGCTCACTAGCCTGAGCCTACCAACCTGATTCCATATTATAGGGGACAGTAGTTAATACGGCTTCAATCTGCCTTATCTCGCCATCAACCACTTTAAAAATTTCAGCAATATAAAATGAAAATGGTTGTCTGAATGTTGTCACAGTGCTTTCAGAGTCTTTACTTGGATCAAAAGTTTCTGGTCCTCCACTATGATCGAAATAACCCCACCCAAAGGCTAGTCCTGTCAGTGGGTCTACCACTTCAAATCGGCGCTCACGAATATCCGTTACGATAACAGAAAATCCTGTGTCGAACTGTGACTTGCAGTCCATCCAGACCATAGATCCTTTTTCCATTAAAGGATCGTTAGACGTAGTAGTTCCATTTTCACGACGCTGACAATCTGGGGAAAATGGCACATTAGAGCCATGATTATCTGTATCTAGTCCTGTAAAGTATGAATTGCCTATCGAAACCAATTCTGAGCGACTTAACTGATCATCATTTGTTAATTCCTGCATCATGAGAGGGTGAGGCTCATCATGAGGTGGACTAAACTGTGGCCCACCCCCACCTCCACTAAGATTTCGAGCAATTAAGGTTTCGATTTCTGAAATTGACTTCCCTTGCTCAACTTTAAGCCTAACGGCGTACCAATTGTTGTTGCCGTTCTCATTAATTTTAGCCAACAACCCAACCTGACCAGCCTCTTCATCAAAAACTTCAACTTTGTAGGTTGGCTCCGCTGAAGCTGTTTGCCAAAGCCCATCACCCAACGTAATTCTTACACCATTCTCTGTATATTTTACATTTTTAGTTACGGGCAGCATCTCAGGATCATGACTAACGACTGCTTCCAAATAGATCTCTAGAAAGTCCTTCAAACAAGCTCTATCACAGTGGATTTCTACAACTGCATTTACACGCAAAGATAAAGTCGACAGTAAAATTAATACTCCAATTAGCTTAGGCATTTTTTCTTTATCCTAGTCACTCATATATTTACTTTTCACTAACTTATAGTTAACAAGTTACCTGGGGCTACTTTATAACCTCGATCGAATCTCCTCCGTTTGAATCACTGGGCGACGTACTCCCAAAGGCTACCAACTTAACCCAGAGCTTATCTTTGTCTTTAAAAAAAGATGTTGCTGGTGCCGCTTGCAGTGCAGCCAATGAATCTTGTTCAAGTCCAGAGTTTGCCTCGGAAAAACCTGGTAATTCTATTATCACTGATGATCCATCATCCATTTGGCTCAAAAGGATAGACAACTCTGGTCTTTCTGTAGTCACAGTTAACTGTGTTCCTGCTCTAACATTTGTTCCAGTCAGTTCGGTAGTAACATCACCATGTCTTGTCCTTATGGTCTTAGGAGGCGGTTGGTTATTCGCACCAAACCTACCAAAGGGCGATTCCCCTGGGCTTCGCAAATTTAGACGTCCCACATCGCCCTTACAAAGTGCCGCATTCCAATCAGTTTTTATTTCACACATTGTGGTATCAGTGGCAATACTGTTGTTCACACCATCATGTATAAGCACATAAGAATTTGGACTGCCCCCTAAAGATCCATCTTTATCTCTTATGACTGCCGTTCGCCATGCGATACTACTGCCATTATCATTTCCCCACTTTCTCTCCATCGGAGGGAAATAAACAGGCTTAGCGTCTATAAACTTAATATTTTCTATAGTGTTATTCGTGCTCACACCAAAACTGGTATACATGAGGTAAGAAAGAGCTCCAGTTTTGCGAACTGCGTTGTCTTTAAAATTTATAAATGTTGACGAAATTACCTCGTGGCGCAGATCATAGTATTCATAACCACGAATAGGAAAATCAGGCATGACTGGCTTCGGCAAACTACGTCCGTAGGCTATTTCTTCAGGAGTCTGAGGGTTTCCTAAATTATCACTCTCTCCCACGAATATTGAGTCTATAACTCTTGAAGTCCAAGGCTCTCCACCTCCAAGACCTGAGGCGTGGGTGTAACCCATCGCATTATCTGCTAGTTTCAACTCTCTAAAGGTTCTTACTTCTCCTCGTCCCCATATACCTCCATTCCGATTCTTGTAGGCTGTTAGGTTTTCAAAGACAGTTTCCATCATTGCACTTTCAATGTCCGCAGGGTTCTCTCTGGCTATATGCATGTTACCTGTCACACCAAAGGTATTATCTGTGTTGATATTTCTATCGAACATGAATCCGTCGTAGTTTGAATGTGCTACATTTCCACGGAACTCCCTCACTTGCATCCTTCGCGGCCAAATTTTTTCACTTATTTCTGTCCCTTCAAAGGCACCATTGGGGTGCTCTGGAAAAGCCATCCAGAATCCATTTGCATCAGATCCAGCTGCAACATTATCCCGATAGGTATTGTCAGGGTTGGTTATCCAGTAGCTCGCCACGGTATTATCCGAAGGTAATAAAACATCTTTCGACTTTTGCCCTGCCATTCTCATATTCTGTCTTCTATCATAATTCTCC
The DNA here is from genome assembly GCA_038125665.1 of Enterobacteriaceae bacterium. Classification (GTDB taxonomy): domain Bacteria; phylum Pseudomonadota; class Gammaproteobacteria; order Pseudomonadales; family Pseudohongiellaceae; genus CAILUG01. Next base: position 53,768 of record JAYPEI010000010.1, on the reverse strand, counting down.
ATCTCACCCGCGGCCGCCAAATTTGTAGGTACACATTCAAGAGACGGATGGCATTTGGTCTGAATAGCCAGATTTCTTATTATTTGGTTTCCCGTTTCGATACCGTCCTCCATAAAGAAACAATGTCCAACAGTGTTATAAGTAACATTATTCTCAACCCTTAAATTATCGGTACCATGAATGGTCACACAACGGTTAAATGTGTCATGAATTGCAGAGTTTCTAATGTACTGCCCACTGACATCTCCATTGATATGCCAATGTATTGGATACCGAGCCAGTGTTAGGTGTTGTCCCATCCGGTTCAATTCAACACCTGAGACGGTCATCTTGCTACCGTCCATTGCCATGATATGTCCACCAAAATATGAGTCTGCGGCATCATCAGAAGCTTGAATTTGTATGTTCCGGGTCAGTAGTCCAACCTCACCACGTTCATCAACACCAAAGGTGATCTCCCCATAATGCATATAAGACAGTGGAGAATCTAATGTGATTAGATTATCTTCAATCGCTCTAATTTTTCTTTTTTCTGCCTGGCGAGGATTAAAGTCGGTTGATGCCAACACAAGTTGATCTCCTTCTTTCCAACTCTCCGCATTCAATACTTTGATCTTTACGTCTCCCGCCTGTGCAGTTTCAACTAGCTTTGTCCAACTATTCTTAACTTTACCTTGTAAATTCAATATTCCACCAGCGAGCATGATGCCTCTATCACCCATGCCATTAATATTTTCATTCTTTATGTCATCTGTTAGCGTAATTGTTGCGAGATGTGAATATGGTCTAGCTTCAGTACCAATCTGAAGCTGTCCTCTAACAAGTATCCACTCTGTTTGTAATTCAATATCTTTTGTGTCACTGAAGTGAAGAGAACCATCTAAGGTGATGCCATGTAGCTTTGGAGGGTTGATATCCAGTATTACCTGAATACCTTTTCTAATGGCAACTCTGTCTCCTAATTGGGGTAATTGCTGATCTGGCCAAATACTGGGGTCTGACCAAACTCCACCATGCAATGGAGAGACATCTTCAGCTTTTGCACTATTATGACCTGTGGTAGAACCATGATTATGGTCTTGCGCGATTGTTAATTTATTAAAAATTAGGAGTGCGTATATCAACATCAACACTTTAAACAGATTCTTGTTTTGTCTATTCAAATCCATTTTCCCCTCCGTAACTTATTTTTAGATTAACAAGAATACCTATTTTGTTTTTATTGTCTACCCCAAGAATACACTTGAGTAGATCTTTCTTCCTAGGCCCAGACTAGGTAGCAAAACTCACATTTCAAGAAAATCCAAGGCACTGATTTAATGGAATTTATTTACTATTATGGTTAAGCAAAAAACAAATTTCATACCGACAGTATTTGTCGACTCTAGTTGAAATAGACTAATACCTGATACTGAAAATATTAGGTCAGTCATCATAGGGAAAGATCTCCATTTTAAGCTCTCACTCACTTACCCCTTACCAGTTCAAGGAATGGAGCGTTTTGATTTGGTCAATCGAGCAAGGATTTATTTAGAATTTAAAGATTGCGAGGAAGAAATTCGCAACGCGAGAAACCGTCAGGACGAACTTGATATCAATTTCCATGGTCTTTCAGTAAGTTAGTTCAACTTGAGCTGTCACCCAGAATCCTGAATTAATAGAAATCAACCTAACTCAGTAAAACCTTGAGCCTAAATTGAAAATGACCACTGAAAACTTATTTATTTTCAGTGGCTTTTATACGGTATGAGTCGATTCAAACAATGCAATGCATACGCTTTCGATAATCCTTACGGACCTGATACATTACGAATAAAAGCATATCAGTCAGATAGTTTGCTTTCTTTGATGAGTTATTGGGCGATAGGTTTTTTAAACTTTAATATGAATCTATCGGATTTACCGCTCACCTCAGGTTGACCAACTTCCAAAGAGAGGGCATCTTCAGGCATAGCAAGAATATCACTGTAGTCCTCTAGAAAAAAACCAGAATCCTGCACTTCCTTTATGACAAGTACAGGGTCAACGCGTCTGCCATTAAATCGAGCATTTTCCTGCATGTGACGTCTAGTGTGATCGACAATTCCGTAGATTCCGCCAGGTTTTAAGGCATTAAAGATTATTTGATTCAATGCCGTCCGGTCTTTATAGCTCATGTTGTGATAGTTCTGAAAAGTTAGCACCATATCCACAGGGTCAACTTCCCATTCATCTGCAGGCCCAACCCACATGTCTCGGGGGTTCTGCTTTTCTCTCCCCTTGTAGTCCAGCATCTCCACTCTATCCATTCCTTGAAGTTCCAAAGTAGGTACTAGCGCTTCACTATAACTTCCAAGATCAGGCTGTGTCGTAAAGAGCTTGCCTTGATCGCGAAGCACAGGTCCAAGAATTTTCGTGTACCAGCCACCAAAGGGCCAGATCTCAATGACACGCATATCTTTTTTTAACCCAAAAAAAGCAAGTACTTCTGCAGGTTTGCGGAATTCGTCACGAGCTTTGTCTTGATCGGTTCTAATATCTGCCTCCATCGCAGTATGAAGTTCCTCTTCAATGCTTATGGATTGCGCTAAATTCGCACTTGTAACGAAAACGCAAAAAAATAAAGTAAGGGAATGTTTCATAAATCCACCTTCATAATCCATGGTAGGGTTAAATTATAGATTACCACTATTCAAAGGACTATTTAAAAAAAACTTATGTTGTTTTCGGCTTATAGTTATGCGAAAGCCGCCAGATCCTACCCCACACACCTGACTGCTCTTATATTTAATTAGCCAGTCACTTAGCGGTATTGAGCAAGACTTAACACCATTCGAGAAAACTCTTGAAACATCTCAGAAGTGAGTGCAACTTCATGCAAAGAACCTTGTAGGAATATCCAACCTGAACCTAAGAGAGAATATCCACTTAATTGACGCGTTTTATGCCACTCATGGATTAAGATCGCAGCTGCTAAGCACCACAAAGTGAGATACAGCCAAAAAGTTGGAAAGAAATCATTCAACCCTAGTGCGTGATACCAAAATCGGTTCACGCCCGGAGGTAAGACAGGAAGCATAGCAAACAACATCATTCTTCGATGAATGTTGGCACGACGGGTGTTTCTCATGGCTAAAATAAACATCAGAGCAAATCCGCAAACTGCCATCCCACCAAGATAGACACCTTCAAAAGCTCCCGTTCCACCTCTTGTCAAGCCACCCGCTGACCCCAGTAACTGCAAAAGTCCTCCCGTGTACACAAGGGTGGCAGCATGAGCGATTCCATACATGCCAAGACTTCTATGAAGCGTAATATTTCCAGAACTCACTAAACTAGTTTGGGCTAGTAATAGCAGCATCCATGTAGCTGAAATAAAACCATGAATATGCACAATCGGAGGAGCGGGCGGGAAGCTGCCCTTAAACCAAGGTATCGCTGAGTTCATACCAAAACCGGCAAAAACAAAGAAACACATAACCAAGATCATCCAAAAATAAAAGGAAGGTTTAAATTCCTTCGACGGAGGATCACTATTCACGCTATCAGTTGTACTCATGTTTTTACCCCAATATACGCTAGCTGTTATTTAAGGCCAGCAAGTTAACGCATTTTTGGCACCTATGAAAGAAATGCGCAAGCTATTTATACCCCCTTGCTCCTCATTCTCCTATAGCATATTTTTGTATTAGTTATTCATGTCATCGAGGGACACGAACAATGAAAACTAAAAATTTTCTCTCTTTTTTTATTCTTACCTTGGCTTTTACTAGTGGCCACACCGCCAAAAGTCACCATGCCTTTGCGTCTGAATTTGATATTAACAAACCAGTCTCTTTAACTGGATCAGTAAGCAAACTAGAGTGGACCAACCCCCATGCGTGGATTTTTGTTGATACTCTCGATAAAGAAGGCACTAAAGTTACATGGGCTGTAGAGCTGGTGGGCATTAATGACTTACTTAGGCTCGGTTGGGGCAAGCAGACTGTTAAAGTGGGTGATGCTCTAAATGTTGAGGGTTTTGCTGCTCGTAATGGCACCAATACCGCCAATGCCGCATCCGTAGCTATGCAAGAAACAGGCAAAGTCTTGTGGGAGAGCGTTGCTCGTAGCGGTCGTGATGGGCGCCAAAGGGGAGATGAATAATAGTGAATAAGACAATCTTAAATTTCATTACAGTTTTTGTACTCGCTACGCTAACTAACTCTGCCCAATCTCAGTGGCTAGGCATGCCAACTCCAGGCATCCCTCGTTTAGCTGATGGATCCGCAGACATGAATGCGCCTACTCCAACAACAGCTGATGGAAAACCAGACTTCACTGGACTTTGGCGAGTCACCAGAAATTCTGGGCAATTAAGGAATGAGGAAAATATTCAGGCTTGGGCAAAAGAGAGCAGAGCCACCCATGAACGCAACTACTACAAAGATGGCCCACAAATGCAGTGTATGCCTGGCGGACCTGCATATATTGTTGGCGGACCAGGCGGCGGCGGCACACTCCGTCAGATTGTACAAAGCCCACAAGTATTGGCCATGCTCTACGGTGATCTTACTTGGCGGCAAATATTTACTGATGGTAGAACATTAGAAAATGATCCAGTGCTAACTTGGAATGGTTACTCTGTAGGTCATTGGGAAGGGAACACTCTTGTGGTAGAGAGTAATGGCTTTAACAATAAAACCTGGCTCCATGCGGATGGCCTTGAACATTCTGAACAACTCACTATTACTGAGCGTTACACACGGAACGACTTTGGTCATATGACAGTCGAGGTTACCTATGATGATCCCTTGACATTGAAACAACCCCTCACAATCTCTGTTGGTATGGATTATGCGGCGGATGATGTAATACTAGAAATTGTTTGTGATGAATCTACCGAGGGAGGTACTAAGCACTGGGTTGGTGATAAGTTAGCGGATGCTCGTGCAAGTTCTATCAAGCTAAGCAAGGAGTTGTTATCAAACTATGTAGGTACCTTTGAAGGTATTTGGTTAGAGTACCCAACAAAAGTTGAAGTTACCCTCAGAGATAATGCTCTTTTCTTAAGTCGTAACGGCTCAATTCCTCAGGAGCTCATTCCACAATCAGAAACAACCTTTATTTGTGCGACATGTCAGTGGAGTCAGCCATATATTTTCAATACTGGACAAGATGGAAAAGCCGAATCTGTACTAGAAGTTCAAGTATCAGGGCGTTGGCTTTTCGATAAAATAAAATAATCCACTTACAAAATTGTAGGTAAGAAAATGAAAAAAATTTCTCGTCGTCGTTTAATAAAAACTGCAGCTTATGCATCAGCCACCGCCTTGCCCTTTTCAGAACTTTCTTCTTCCCTAGCACAAGAGCCAATTTTTCCACCTGGTGCAATTATTCGTACCCTGCTTGGAGACTATGCACCACACGAACTTGCCGGTGGAGCAACGCTGTTTCATGAGCATCTATCATTAGCGGAAGATTTCATGGAGAAATTTCATCATGCCAGTGCTGCAGTGCTGGCAGAAGAACAGTCCTTAGGGCCAAGAGCACAAAAATCACCATCGCCACCCAATTCTAGTCCTTTACCAGCTATACCTGGGCCCACTCGAGATATCGATGCCATGGTAGCAGATATCAACCAAACAAAAGCGGCTGGTGTTAGTTGTATGGTTGATGCAGGACATTCGGACATGGGTCGCGATGTAGCTTTTGCAAGAGAAGTCTCTCAACGGACGGGGATGCCCATAGTGGCCTGTGCTGGCTTCTACTCCCAACCTTACTATCCTGAAACTCTGAGCAACATGAATGAAGATGAAATCGTTGCAGCGTTACTCAGGCAAATTGCAGAAAATCCAACTGGTGCTTTAGGTGAAATTGGTTCTTGGGATGAAATGACTGTTGATGAAAGAAGAGTATTCCGTGCAGTTGGCAGAGTTCATGTAGCCACTAAACTTCCTATCATTACTCACACTGGTATCCCAGGAAAGGCAGCAATAGAACAATTAAATATTCTTGAAGATGAGGGTGTGGATCTTACCAAAGTAGTCATAGGTCATCTTGGTAATTTGGTAGATGACAAGGTTTCTGTACATAAAGCTATTTGCCGTCGAGGCGCCTATGTGGGTTTTGACAGGCAAGGCGGACGTTGGGATGATGATGTAGTTCCCATGGTAATGAAGTTAATCGATGACGGCTTCGCGGATAATTTATTATTTTCTGCTGATGAATCGAGCGGATACGATAAAACAATGACAGTATTTATTCCTAAATTAAGAGCTGCGGGTGCCAATGACGAGATATTACACCAAATCATGGTGAATAACCCGAGACGCTTCTTGGCATTTGTACCACCTTCCATAATTTTATAATCAATCCCGACTCGAGCGAAAAGAACATAAGATCAAGTTTTCGCCAGGGTAGGAGCCGTCAGCTCGGTAAAATACAAAATTAGGTAATAAAGGTGATACTAATCAACAACTGTACAAAAGACGAGATTATCTAAATGGTAACAATACAAATAAAAAAAATATTAGTAACCTCAACGTTATTAGTGACTGCTCTCTTCCAGAGTCCAGTCTTGTTTTCGCAAGAAGACACTCAAGAAGAAGCTTTAGCAGTATTTTCACTTTTTCTTTCTGCTATGACAGCCTCTGACAAGAAAACAGTGCAAAGTCTCTTCGCTGATGATGCCTTTTTTTGGGGCACGGGATCAAAAACATTAGTCACGAATCCAAGCGGCATATCAGAATATTTTTCAACTTTAGATAAAAATGCACCAAATAGTTATCTTGCACGTCCACTAAACTATGAAATAAAAAATTTGAGCCCTCAGTTAGTGCTTATTTCAGGAATGTGGGAAATAGAGAATGTTACCAGTGGCACTATAACTCCTCTAAGAATTAGCATGGCTTTAGAGAATAGAGATGATAGCTGGCAAATAGTTCAATTTCATAACTCTGCTGTACCTTGAAATAGGTTCTCCAAATTAGTCAGAAGAAATTACCTCGATTCTTGATACACTTAACGAGCTCTTACTAGGGATTTCCAACTCTCTCTACAAGCTCAGCGCTGCAGTTCATTGAAGAAAGAACCCAAGCATATGACAAGAATTACTAGAATCTTGCAGTCAATCTCAGTCTTGCCATTACAGGAGCACCTGGTGAAATATTATAGTCATTATGTGCAGAAAACCAGTACTTTTCATCGGATAGGTTTTCCAAGTTCAACTGCAACTCATAATTATCATCAAGGTTCATGAATATAGCAGCATCTATTCTTGTGAAAGCTGGCAATACAACAGCATTACTCATTGAAGTGTATTGTTCATCTTGATAAATCACGCCCAGAGCTATGTCGAATTTATTAGTTAACTGAACTCTATTCCAAAGTGAGGCACTCCACTGAGGTACAAGAGATACTTTGGTCCCGGCCAATGCCGCACTAGTCGTACTAGTTATTTCGGCGTCCTGATAGGCCATGGCAGCAATGATGTTCCAACCTTGGTGAACCTTACCTTGGATTGCTATCTCTAGACCCTCTGATCGCTGGGAACCCGTGAGCTCGATAGTGCCTGGCTCAGCACCTGGTGCTCTAGTATTATTGCGGTCTAATTGATACAAAGCTGCACTTATCAGAAGTTCATCCGTGGGCTGCCAGCGCAAACCAATTTCTGTGTTATTAAATTCTTCCGGGGCCAAAGCAGCTTTTGATGCGTCTAATGAACTAAACTGCTCACCAGATTGTGGCAAGAAGGCTTTACTCCAGCTAGCATAAAAAGACACTGAGTCCAATGGTTGCCACAGTAATCCTGCACGTGGTGATACAAAACTATCAGAGCGCTCCAAGCGCTTATTTCCCTGAGTATTATCCGTATGGATGAGATCGAAATTATCGTATCGTACTCCAATAATCCCTTGTAGCTGATCGGTTAACTCAATTTGATCTTGGAATAACACAGCGAACAGATTCAAATCATTATTGTTATCACGTGAAGGGTGTGCACTGAGATCAGCTTGGAAGTTTCTACCTCTGTCCAACAGATCAAAAATAGCAGAGTTACCATTAACCCGCGTGTTCTTACTTTCTTGACGTCCCGATTCTAGTCCCAATAACACGGTGTGTTGCATGCCAGCATATTCAGGCGTCCAGACTAAGTCTGCTTGTGCAAGCAAGTTGGTTCTCTGTGTTCCAGAATTGTAGGAAGAGATCTTTATATTTTGTGCCAACACATCAACCGGTGCTCCAGCATACACATTCTCATAGAATTTCCAGTAGTCTCCGTAGGAGAGTACTCCTCTGAAGCTCAACTCATTATTTATTGAGTGATTGAGGACTGCACTAAGCATATTGACGCTTATCTCACTGTCACTTAAATCAGGATTACCAAAAAATGTTTTGATATCGCCAGACCAAGGACGACCATTTTCACTGGAAACACCGCGATCTACGATGCGTTCATCGGTAAAGTATTCGCCATTTAGATCAATAGTTGTATCTCTATCAGTCTGTATGCGCACTGAGGGTGCTATTCCCTTCCGCTTAACTATTAATTCATCACGAAAGCTATCACTTTTTTCATGGACAGCATTCAAACGACCATTGACTGATGCACTTAACGAACCATTAATATCAGCAGTCACTCGACGCTGTCCATACATACCAGCACCGAGCTCAAAGGTGCGCTCTGATTCGCCATTCGCCACCTTCATGACTCTATTCAACGCACCGCCTCCCGTGCCACGCCCAAAGACGAGTGCGGAAGATCCCTTAAGAATATCAACTCTTTGAACGTTATAGAGATCGCGTAAGTATTGAAGATCATCTCGAACGCCATCGATGAAGAAATCGGAGGTTGTCATATTTCCTCTAAATGATGGGGCGTCACGGTGACCTTCACCTTGCCCCATGGTCACGCCGGGAACATAGCGTACTAGTTCACCCATACCTGTCATAGCCTGATCATTAATAACATCACGAGTTATAATGAACACTGACTGCGCAATGTCTTCTATTGCCGTAGGTGTACGAGTAGCCGAGCTACTTTCATCTGCAGCATAAGAGGCTCTCGTACCATAAACATAAATAACTTCGGATGCCTGCGAGCTTGGGCCATCCGCTGCGAAGAGACTCAAAGAGCACCCAATTAGCAATGAAGCTAAAGTAAATCTATTTAAATTCATTGGGCTGCATTTGCTTAGGGCAGAAGTCACTAGTTTTCTCCAAGGACACTAATGAGAATCATTTACAAATGTAAAATTAATACCAGAGCGAGTGAATGTCAACACAAATGAGAATTAATTTCACTTGGTAATACAATACAAAAGCTGAGCTATAGCCAAGAGTTTATATGAACTGTAAGTGGCGGTTTAGAGTAATGATGGAAGCCAAAGTACCAACTCTGGGAAAGCAAAAAGAAGTGCTAACGCCACGATTAGGAGGAGGAACATGGGTACTACGGACCTGATGATGTAACCCATCTCTCGCTGGGAGAGGTGCTGCAATACAAACAGGTTAAATCCTACTGGGGGAGTAATTTGAGCTAACTCTACTACGATCACTATGAATACACCGAACCAAAGCAAGTCAATTCCAGCCATTTCTAACGCTGACTGTAACACGCCAATTGTTAGGACCACCATGGAAATTCCATCTAGGAAACATCCAAGGGTCATATAGAATAGTGTTAATAAAATAATGAACTGCAGTGAACTTAGTTGAAAAGAGGAAATAGTCTCTGCCAAAGCAGCAGGCAGCCCTAAAAAACCCATTGCAAGGGTTAAAAATGATGCGGCAGCCATAATGATGCCAATCATGCAGTAACTTCTAGAAGCCGATACTAAACCATCCTTGAAAACTTTTGGTGTTAGTGTTCCATCAGACCAAGACAAAATTAAAGCACCAAGTACTCCCACTGCCGCAGCTTCAGTGGCTGTAGCAATTCCTGTGTAAATTGACCCTAGAACTGCCAGAACGAGTAGTATCGCTGGCAGCAATGACCGTAAGCTATTCAGTTTATCTTTTACGGTGGTGATACGGTCTGATCTTGGAATTTCATCTGGATGCAGTAAAGACCAAAAACCAAGATATACCATAAATAGTAAGGCAACGATGAGCCCTGGAATTAATCCTGCCGCAAAAAGCTGGGAAATAGAAACGTCTGTCGCCACTCCATAGACAATCATTATGATTGATGGAGGAATCAACAACCCTAATGTAGCTGCTCCTGCTAGTGAACCTATCGCAATTTTTTCGGGATACTTTCGTTTTAACAATTCAGGTAGTGAAATTTTTCCTACAGTCGAACATGTAGCAGTTGAAGACCCAGAAACAGCAGCGAATAGAGCACTTCCAAGTACGGTAACATGAAGTAACCTTCCAGGCAGCCAGTTTACCCAAGGGGCAAGACCAGAAAAAAGATTCATTGGTAGTTTCGTGCGAAATAGAATTTCTCCCATCCATAAAAAAAGTGGAAGTGAAGTAATTGTCCAATTCATAGTGGAGCCCCAGATGGTTAGCAACATACTGTCCCCAGCCACATCAGGATTCACAAAAAGCATAGCCACAAGAGCGACTAGAAGCAAAGTGAAGAAAATCCAATATCCGGAAAGTAAAAGAACTAAAAGTAAAGTTACTAGTGTAATAGCAACTACCAATTCCATGGTTTACCCCTTAAGAAAATATGCCAGCATGCTATCGTTAGACCAATACAACCCAGAGCCATGAAGGCTTGAGGTTTCCATAAAGGTAAGGCATCAGCTGTAGTGGCGATATCTCCAAACTCATATGATTGCCAAACTAAACGAATAGCGAACCATGAAAAATAAGTACTGAATATGGCAGCGATTAACTCTGAAAGATATTCTACAAATCGACGAACTCTACCCTGAGTACGATGCAATAAGAAAGAGACTCGAATGTGTCCAGCTGTGAAGAATGTATGTGGCAAAGCAAGGAAGAGTGCGGCCACCATTAGATAACCTGCATACCCATCAAGCCCAGAGATCGTTATGTTTATTGCCAAAAGACCAGACAGAGCACGCGTAATTATGCCCGTTATCACGGTCATGAAAACACCTGCTAAGGCTAGGCAAGCGAGAAATGATAGGCCTTTGTAGAATTTAGTTAGTATAACTTCCAAATTTTATACCTACCGCTAACTTAAAAAGAAAGTAACACCGAAAATCACACTACTAGTTATATCAATTATTCCAAAAATTAAAACATCCAACGATGTCTTCGTGCATCAATCAGTATTTTTTTAAAACAAGGAAAATAATTAACTTAGGTTTCAGTCATTAGAGCGATAATTATTGATTTGCTAGGATTTCTTGATAAAGTTGTAAAATATTGAATCCATCATCTCCAACATCCTTTTGCCACTCCTCTACCATTTGTTTACCACTATGTAAAAATAGCTCCAAGATTTCTGCAGAAGGCTCCACAATTTGTATTCCTTCTTCACTTAAATGATTCATAGCTAATGCACTCTCCTGTTGGCTCTTATTCCAACCTCTTTCTTGAGCCAACTCTGCTGCATTTATAAGCGCTTGCTGCGCATTTTCAGGCAGACGCATAAAAGCTCTTTGATTCACCAGAATGACATCATGCGGGTGCCAAGCATCGAACGGATAGAAGTACCTTGTGTTTTCGAAAATTTTCATTTCCAGACCAGCCACACTCGATGTGAAAACATTGTCAACCGTTCCTGTCGACAGTGCTTGAGGTAGTTCAGTGAGCTGGATAGTTAATGGGATAGCTCCAACAAGTTCAGCAAGTCTTGTGCTGGCTGGATTATAGACACGCATTTTTGAGTTTTTAATATCCTTTGGCTTACTAATCGGTTTATTTGACCACAAACCCTGACCCGGCCAAGGCACATAGGTAAGAATTTGCAAGCCCTGTCTTGCCATCTGAGACTGCTGATACTCTTTTGCTGCATCTAGCAGTCCTGCAGCCTGTACATAACCAGTCGCAACGAATGGGATAGAATCTATACCAAAGAGAGGATTTTCATTAGCAAGACCAGAAAGTATAGTTTCACCTATAGGAACTAGCCCTGCTTGCACTGCTCGCTTTATTTCCTGTTGCTTAAATAATGCGCCCCCAGGATGAACATTAATGACAAGCTCACCCTCACTCAGACGCTCTACTTCTCGTGCAAAATATTCTACATTTTGAGTTTGGAAGGAGTTCGCATTATAACCAGTGGGCAAATTCCATCGAGTGGCAGCATCAGATTGGAAAGTGAAAAAGGCAGATGTAATGGCAAAAAAAATTACAGAAAAAAAATTTAATGAAAAAAAAATCTTTCTCTTCAAAAATCCCACCATAGAAATCTTCTAAATTATTTTCTGATATTCTCTGGAACAAGTGTTTGCCCTTCAGCATCAAGGGCGTGCTGATTATTTTGGGCACAAATATATTCAATCTGCTCCCAGGTCCTATCTCTACGATAAGTGTAAGTAACATGCCATGGTTCAGCAAGCACATCGCTGTCCTCAAAAGTGAAATCTAGATGTAATAGATCTTTATTTTTATCGTCCAGATATAGACGCTCCGTTGTCACCAAGTTTTTACTATTAGTAATACCTGCACGCACAAGGCGTTGACCGGGCTGTGTGCCAATGGTTCTCACTACCAAAGTGTCATCCTCCCAATAACCACGCGAGTACCCAAAATAATTTTGGTCGACCTCATCAACAACAGGCATAGGACGCCCATCTGTAAAAATTCTTCTTACTTGCATCAATGCTTCCTGTATAACAGTAACCTTACCCGGGGTAAAAAGAAATTCCAGCGAATAAGGAAAATTCATGATGTAGGGAAAGCCATCTGGCTCACAATTATCAGTAGTTTCGGGTATTTCATAGTTCGGATCCTCTCGTAACCTGATTTGATGACTTTGCCAAATATTTAAGGCTTCACCCACTAGCTTCGGCTCATCTCCTCCCACTTGGCCAAAACTAGGAAACCATAATCCACGCCAGTCAGGGAGATTATCGAGGTCTGCGTAAGAAACTATTGCAGCGTTAGCTGGGTAAATTACATCATCTTGTGCGATAGTAGATGTTGAGGTTAAGAGGATAGACAAAAAAAAGATGTGCAATATTGCAAATCTATTCATCGAAGTTCTCCTCTTGAATTATTTTCCTGACAAACACGCTGAGCTGCACCGACATCGCAGTAAAAAGAACCATCAGCTAATTGTACCCAAAAAAAACGACCTCCTGGGCTTCCATCTCCGTAAGGACTTACTGAGAAGGTCACCTCGTCTCCCACAGAGAACATAGTGGGGGAGAAACCACGTCTTGTCAGATGCACCTTGCTAGTAAATTCAACCCCCCAAGTCACCAGAGACTCATTCTCTCCCGGTACATCCACCATTATCCACACGTGAGGGTTTGTCCATTGAATTTCAGAAACCTTACCAGTGAACTCTACCTTTTTAGTTTGATCAAACATGGCAAAGGAGTGATGAGCAAATGCGCTAGGAATAGCTAAAGCAAGCAAAATCAGAAACACTTTACTAAATAGTTTTCGCATATATCCCTCATAATTCAAAATTCTTACTTCCACAATTGGGCATTTTGACATATTTTATAGTTCTCATTAGCCGAGAATATCATGCAAGTTTTCAACTGCAAACTCGACACATACCTATTTTTTTTTAAATTGGATTAAATTATGAGATATCCTTTTTCTTTGGTCCTCTCAATTCTCTTAATTTTTTTTTCTTTTATAATACTTCACGAGGTTGTAGCACAGGACTTAAACAACGTATCAGAAATTTACGAGCAACGTTGTGGAGTTTGTCACGACCAACCTAATACGCAGCTTGAACGCCCTGCTCCACCTCTTTCATTACTGAAGAATTTATCAGCAAACAGTATCTATAGCACACTTACTCAAGGCGTAATGCGTATTCAATCTGCGGGACTTTCAAACATTCAGGCACGTAATCTGGCCGAGTTTATTAGTGATGATAAGTTAACCAATATAGATCTTATCATGACTAAAAATCTCTGCCGTACGAATACAAAGTTTCAATTTGAAACTACTGATAACAGTTGGTCTGGCTGGGGTAAGGATACAGCTAATACCCGATCATCTCTAAATGAAGGCATTACCTCAGACAACCTAGAAAAGCTCAAGCTGAAATGGGTATTCGGCCTACCAGGTGAGGATCAACCTCGCTCTCAGCCCGCGGTAGTGGGTGGGCGTTTATTCATTGGCAGTAAAGCGGGTGCTATCTATTCATTGGATTCAAAGACTGGATGTAGTTATTGGACATATTTACCTAAATCAGGAGTTCGCTCTGCGATATCTTTGGGTAGTGTCACTCTCCCTTCTGATGAACAAGCCTACGCTGTGTACTTTCAAGATCTTGGGGGAAGAGCCTACGCGATCAATGCACAAGATGGCTCTGAAATATGGGTAACTCAAGTTGAAGAACACCCTGGTGTTCGGGGTACCGGTTCAGTCACCTTCTATAAAGGAAATCTTTATGTACCCTCAGCAGGTGTAGTTGAAGAGACTAATGCCACTAGCGCTCAGTATCCTTGCTGTACCTTTAGGGGCAGCATGAGCAAATTGGATGGACAAACAGGGGAAATACTCTGGCGAACCTATACAGTACCAGAACCACAGCCACGAGGGGTTAGTAAGGAAGGTATTACCTTATTTGGACCAGCCGGGGCTGGAATATGGAATGCAGCCACAATTGATGTAGAACGAGGAGTTCTCTACACCTCTACGGGTAACGCTTACGGAGAGCCCTCACCTGTCACTTCAGATGCCGTTATAGCAATGTCACTAGAGACAGGAGAGATACTATGGGTAAATCAAGCAACACCAAGCGATGTATTTATCAGTGGTTGTGGTGGCCTCAGTTCTGAGACAAACCCAAATTGCCCAAATGTGCTTGGCCCTGATTTAGATTTCTCGGCATCACCGGTGCTGACTAAAACAGAGGATGGTCAAGATATTTTAGTAATTCCTCAAAAATCTGGAGTTACATACGGCCTTGATCCAGTGACAGGTAGTACCCTTTGGGAGTACAGAGTAGGAAAAGCAAGTGCTGCAGGAGGTTGGTGGGGGGCAGCAGTCGCCGAGGGACTGGCCTACGTAGGAGTTGGTGGATACTCAAACCCTGATTCCGGTGGTATTCACGCGATTAAAGTAGACACTGGTGAGGTGGCCTGGACTTCCCCACCTGCAGATCTATTGTGCCAAAAAGGTAACGGGTGTCGAGCTACACAATCGGCAGCTGTCACAGCCATACCGGGAGCTGTTTTCTCAGGGGCTGCAGACGGAGGTATGCGCGCTTACAGCGCTAGAGATGGAAAAGTAATTTGGACATTTGATAGCAATCCTCATTTTGAGAGTATTAATGGTATCACCACAAAGGGAGGATCATTCGATGGTCCTGGCCCGGTTGTCGTTGATGGTATGATGTATATAATTTCGGGCAACTGCTGCATTGTGGGTCGCCCAGGAAATGCTCTATTTGCCTTTAGCTTGGAAAGTGAATAAAAGTAAGCCTAGAAATCTTTTCTGCGCTGTTCTCTGAGCCTCTTGATCACTAGATTAACGGCAATATTCAACTCTACATGATTGAAAACACTTTCATTTTCTACAACTAAGTACTCACCATTGACTAGCATTGCCGGTAAAGTTCGGAAATCAGCTGCCAAGGAATCAGCATTAGCTTTAAAAACCTGCTCTGATACCTCGGGGGAGGACCAAGCTTTAAAAAAATCAACCTCAGTTATGCCATTATCTGCAAATAATTGCTGGATTGCCTCCAAGCTACTCAGAGAATCGTTCCTTGAATGTACGGACTTGAAAGCAGCAGAGTGAATTTTATCCTCTATTTTTAGGTACCGAGCCACGTAGTATAATTTAGCATGCATCGACATCAAATCATTCCAAACAACAGGCGTACGAATTAATCTCACATCCCCTCGGACACCATCCCGATAAGCTGTCGTAAGTGGTTCAAGGGTGAAACATGAGGCACAGCCGTACCAGAAAAACTCTCTCACCTCGATAACATCATCAGGAGTACTGACCGATAAAGGAACTTCTAATTTACTGTAGTGTAAACCCTCAACCGAATCACGGGGTTGAGCTTTTAATTTCGGTAAAAACAAAAGTAGAGATGTAACCATGAGAATGGTTAGAAGTGACAACTTTGTGAACTGTGTAGTTTTATTCATGGTATTGTTATTGACTAAGTGCTTACCTTAGTTGATATTGATTTTAGAGGTACTTTAAACTAAAAAAAATACATTGTGTGTTTTTATGAAAACTTAAATATGCAAAAAGGGCGAAAATTTTTCCAGACAATGATGGTTGGTTTACTGCTTTTTCTTTGCCATGCCATTCCTTCAATAGCCTCAACTGATGATGATCTGCTTGAGGCTGTGCTTGAGGCTGACCTTAGTCTGGTGACGCAAATGATCCAGTCGGGTATCGATATTAACTACAAAAATCGAAATGGTGTCACGCCCCTCTCTCTTGCTCTTGAGAACGGTGACGCGCCAATGACAGATTTACTATTATCGGCAGGCGCAGATCCGAACTTGGTTGGTTTAGCAGGAGAGACTCCCTTGATGATTGCTGCGCATACCGGGATTGCTCGATGCGCAGATTTGCTTATCAAATCAGGGGCATTAATTGATATGAGAGATAATAACTTCTCTCAGACTGCCCTGATGATAGCTGCTCGTGAGGGCCATCAGGCTTTGGCGGAAGTGTTACTTCGATATGGAGCACAGGTAAATTTGACGACACGCATAGGTCCTGAGCCTCCCTACTTACCACCATGTAAGGGCACAGGTTGTGGTTCTGAAGGTGAGGGTATAAATAGGAGTGGCGTTCCTCATCGTGGAGAAAGGTATGAACGTAAAGGGGGCTTTACTGCTTTGAACTATGCCGCACGCCAAGGACATACGGAGCTTGTTGCTCTCTTACTTGAATCTGGTGCTAACAAAGAGCTACCAGAGGCTAATGGCATTACCCCCATACTGATGGCACTCTTGAATAATCAACTGGCAGTAGCCGATTTACTTCTTGAGGCAGGAGCTGAAATTAACGTCAGTGATTTTTATGGACGCACTCCCTTATTCGCAGCCATTGATTTTCGTAATTTAGATTTGAACAGCAGCCTTGAGGATAGCCCATCAGATAATAATATAGACCGTAAGGCTATTCTTCCTCTAATTGAAAAATTACTCAGACATGGAGCTATTGTAGACGCACGCACTAAGGAATGGCCCCCAGAGAAGAAGTGGCTTTATTCTCTTAACGATGTCTCCTGGGTAGACATGACTGGTCAGACCCCCTTCATCCGTGCTGCGGCTGCTGGAGACCTTGAAGTCATGCAGCTTTTACTGGAGTACCATGCTGACCCTCTTATTACAACTTATGAAGGAACCACCGCACTTATGGTAGCAGCTGGCGTCAATTGGACTGTTGATCAAACCTTCGTCCAGAGTGAGGAGGATCTGTTAAAAGCAGTTGAACTAATCTTTAATTTAGGCTCAGATATCAATGCTAAGAACTCAATGGGTGTGACTGCTCTACATGGAGCAGCAAACAAAGGGGCAAATTCTATAATCAAATTTTTAGCTGAGAATGGAGCCAATCTTAATGCTAGAGATAATGTAGGAAGGGATGCTATTCAATGGGCAGAAGGAGTTTTCCTAGCGGCAGTAGGCGCTGAGCAAAAACCAACGACTATAAAGTTATTGCGGAAATTGCATGAAGAATTATGAAAATGGATAGGTTGGGCAAAGTAGTCACCCTAACAGTGCTTCTTATTCCTTTATTTGCATTGAAAGCCCATGCACAAAATGATTTATTGGAAAATTACTGTTTTGAGTGCCACAACATAGAAGATTACTCTGGCGGGTTAGCATTAGATATCTTAGCCCATGATGACCTTCTAACAAATGCAGAGCAGTGGGAAAAAGTTATTGTTAAATTAAGATCAGGAATGATGCCACCCCCCTCAAAATCAAGTCCAAGTCCATCCGAACGACAAGAATTCATAGAGGATTTAAGTAACAAACTCGATACTCTTTGGTCTAGGTCTCCACGCGCCGGGGCCCCGGATCTTCACAGAATGAATCGGAAAGAATACCAGAACGCAATATTAGATTTGCTCGACTTACCAATACAAGCAGCCGATTATTTCCCTTCTGACTCCGTCAGTGAAGGCTTTGACAACATTGCAGCAGCACTCACTGTTTCACCTACATTAATGCAAGCTTATGTAACAGCCGCAACTACTATTTCTCAGCTAGCTGTTGGTGATATAAACGCAGGGACAAGCACTACAATTTATCGTAGTGCATCAGGTTCACAGGCCTCTCAATTGGATGAAAACCCAATAGGCACACGTGGTGGAATTAGTACGACACACTTCTTTCCACTTGACGGAAACTATGACTTCACTATTGGGAGAACTGGTTCCAATGCCGCTTTTTCCTTATCTCCTGTAGGGGTGACTGATCCAATTGAATTAGTCATTGATGGTCTACGTGTTGCTTATTTCGACCCAGATGAAGCACTAAAAACTCGCCTCCAAGTCTCAGCTGGACCTCACTCCATACAAATCAGTTTTGTGAAAACACAAAACCCAAGAGGTGTAGATGATCTTTACTCAGTTTGGGCCGATACAAACTCCATACGTTCAGTAACCATTAACGGACCTTACTCACCTGTAAGCTTAGGGGACACACCAAGCAGACAGAAAATATTCACCTGTATTCCTCATGAAAGTGAAAATGAAAGTGTTTGTGCTAAAAGTATCCTTACTAACCTTGCGACCAGAGCCTTTGGGAATCATGTAAATGAGGGTTCATTAGAGACACTAATGAATTTTTATAAAAATGGGTATGAGCTAGGAGGTTTCGAAAAAGGCATACAATACGGTCTCGCCAGAATTTTGATAGACCCTCAATTTATATATAGGTTTGAGCAACAATCAGAAAATTCTGAAAAGATTGGCCCTCTTAGTTCGACAGAAGTTGCCTCTAGGTTAGCATTTTTTTTATGGAGCAGTATCCCTGATGATTCTCTCTTATCAGCAGCTATAGACGACACTTTACTGGAACCAGCAACATTAACCAAACAAGTTTCACGTATGCTCGCTGACCCTAAAGCCGAGGCTCTGATAGATAACTTTGCAATGGGATGGTTGGGGGTTAATCAACTACAAAACTTTAATCCCACTGACGAAGCTTTCGATAACTCTTTACGCAAATCTATGCTGAAAGAAACAAAATTATTACTAAAAGACATTCTTCTAGGAAATAAACCTCTCATTCACCTTATTACTGCAGACTACACTTATGTGAATGAGCGATTAGCTCAGCATTATAGTATACCTAATATACGAGGCAGCCACTTTAGACGTATCCCTATCAAACAACATAGAAACTCAGGAATACTTGGCCATGGCAGCATATTAAGTCTTACCTCAGCACCTAACCGTACCTCCCCCGTCTTGAGAGGTAAGTGGATCTTAGAGAACATCCTAGGATCAGCACCACCACCCCCTCCAGCAGGTGTGGAAGTAAATTTAACTGAATCAACACCAGAAAGGAGTAATGGTGAGGGCTCTATAAGAATTCAACTTGAAAAACATAGATCGGATCCATCTTGTGCTAGTTGTCATGACATCATAGACCCATTAGGTTTTGCACTGGAAAACTATGATCCTGTAGGAAGATTACGAGCATTAAGCAATGGTATGCCAGTCGACACAAAAAGTACTTTATGGGATGGAACTCAAATCCTTAATTCAAGTGAACTTATTGATGCTCTTGTTATCAGAGAGGAACTTTTCGCTGAAAATTTTGTACGGAAGTTGCTTACCTATGCTCTAGGACGAAAAGTCGAGTACTATGACATGCCGTCAGTGAGAAATATAATCAAAAATTCTGCGAAGGACGACTATCGCTTTAACAGTGTCATTCTAGGAATTGTAGAGAGCTTACCTTTTCTTTATAGAGGTCCTGATACTTTGAATGCTGTCACTTCATCCAAAATTGAGGAGTATAATATTCCTAACAAATCTGAAATTTCGAGAGTCTTAAGATGACTGCTAAATTTTTGACCAAGAAATATTTACCTCGCAGAACTTTTTTAAGGGGTAATGGTACTTTGCTTGGATTACCCATCCTAGATGCCATGTTGCCGGCTCTGACAGTTGGCGCAGAGAAATTAATCATTCCCAGCACACCCAGAATTACTTGTATCTATATGCCACATGGTGCCACCATGCGGCATTGGACACCTAAAGAGTTTGGTAAGAATTTCAATTTCACCCCTATCTTAAGTCCACTTGAACCTTACAGAAGCTACCTCAACATTATAAGTGGATTAACTAATACACCAGTTGGTCCTCTAGAAGGTGAAGACGCAGGTGGTGCACAGAATCATGAGAGGGCAGCAGCAGCATTCTTGACTGCTGCACATCCTATTGCTGGAAGCCGCCCAATTGTCGGTATAAGCTTTGACCAATTACTGGCAACTAAACTTGGCCAAGAAACACCGCAGCCATCTCTAGAGTTAGCTATTGAGCCAAGCAATAATACCTGTGGTGATGTTAACTTCACATGCTCCTACAGAAGTACCATCTCGTGGCGATCAGATAGTGTTGGTATGCCCATGGAAAACAATCCTCAACTTGTCTTTGAGAGACTGTTCGGCTCTGGAACTACCCCCAAACAGCGTAGTGAACAGCGAATTCAGTCCGCAAGTCTTCTGGATTCAGTGAGGGATGATCTACAAAGATTAAATATGAATATCTCTACTAGAGACCGAGCTATTTTGGACGACTTCTTGCAAGAGGTGAGAGAAATTGAAAGAAGAATAGCACTGCTTGACTCTAGACTTAACGAAGAAAGTCTTGAAAGTGAAAAATCCCAAAATATTGACGTTCCACAGGGGATACCTATTAACTTTGAAGATCATGTAAACACGATGTTTGATTTACAAGTGCTTGCTTTTAAGACAGACCTTACAAGAATAACTACCCTTATGCTTGCTGGCGAGGGTAGTAATGTAAGATACCCTCGATCTGGCGTAAACGAAGGATTCCACAATGCTTCGCATCACTCTAATGAAGAAAAAAACAAAGAGCAGTTCGCTGTTTTAAATACTTACCATATTTCTGTATTAAAGGGATTCTTTGACAGACTAGCCACAATCCCTGAAGGCAATGGTACCTTACTCGATAATTCCTTGACCCTCTACGGCAGCAGCATGAGCGATGCAAATGAACATAATTTTTCACCGCTCCCAATCCTCCTAGTGGGAGGGGCTAATGGCTTGATTGAGGGCGGTAGACACTTAAAAGTTGCGGATCAAACACCACTGGCAAATCTTTACATGGGACTATTGAATAAATTTGGCATCAATCAATTAAGCTTTGGCAATAGCAACGGCATACTAGAGATATAATTTTGTGTATAGTTAAAAAAAATGGAAATATGTTTAAGTTAATTCTACTAATTTTTTTAACTCTATTTTTTACAAGACAAAATTTCGCTTTAGAAATTCCCGACCAAGATCTTAGTAAGATTATCAACTTTCGACAATATAGTGCTACCTACTCTAGTGCCGGGCAGCCCACATTAGAGCAATTAACTATTGTCGCTGAGAAAGATTTCCAGCGCGTTATTTATATTGCTTTCTCTGACAATGCCAAAGCAATATCCAATGAAGATAAATTAGTGAAAGAACTTGGAATGGAGTATATCCACATCCCTGTGAGTTGGGATAACCCCAAGCCTGCAGATTTTTATGCTTTCGCAGATATAATGCGTCGCGATCCTACTAAGAAGACCCTACTACATTGTCAGCTTAATTATCGTGCGACTGCCTTTAGCTATTTGTATCGTGTTATTTACCAAGGTGTTGAGGAGAGTATCGCGCGTGCTGAGATGAATACAGTCTGGGAACCTGATGAGGTTTGGACAAATTATATTGAGAACATGTTAAAAGAAAACAACAAGTTCTAGTCGATCCTCTAGCTAATTGATAAAGCAACGCTATACTATTTTGCCGACTCTCTACTAGACCCTGCCAACATACGTTTTCCTGTGGCAGTCATAGTGATGTTCTCTGCATTCACTAATGGTTTTCCATTACGCGCACGGCTACCCTGTACACTAATGGTATCTCCTAACTTTAGTGAGTCACGTTTCCAACCAAGTCTTAGAAGCTGGTTTGGACCACCTAACTCTAGCGCCCAGTTTACTGTATCCCCAGTTTTTGTATCCAAGACATCAATGTAAATAAAGATATGGGGATTTGTCCATTCAATATCAGAGACAGTCCCTCTCAATGATACTTGCTGGTTAACATCATATTCTGCAGGAAAGGAATGGTGCGCATCGACGACCAAAGATACCAAGGAAAGAATAAAAATACTTACTAATATCTTCATAACATCTAATACTCCATGTCCATGTGCTCAACAAAACGCTCATTTTCAAGACAAACTTCGTCGATTAATTCACCATCGACAACAATGCGCTCTTTTAAGGTAACACTCCAAACACTAGTATAAGCCTTTGGATCATCAACTGTGACTTTAATGAGTAAATGACCATAATCCGGTCTGCTGATTTCTTCCCTCACCTTACCTTGTTCAGTGATTTGACTTCCACTCCAGTCCAACCACGTACCGTCACGAATACCTATGGTTTCAATAACTAAAGTATCTCCTTCCCAAGTTGCAGCAGAATAACCCTGCCATGAAGGTGATGGATCCTCTGGCAATACTCGACCATCAATGAAGACTTGACGGTAACCAACATTCATCTCATTGAGAACTATCATCAATTCTTCGGTATGCACAAACTTCAGCAAATGAGGCAGACCGTAGGCCCGTAGAAAATTATCGGGCAAGCAGCGTATATGAGGATCTTCAATTGCTAAGTTATCTGTATGGTGCTGCACGATTGGATTCAACCAATCCTGATAAGGTAAGCCCTCTGGCATATCGACACCAAAATTCTGCATAAATCGAGAAGTCGGTAAATTGAACACGTCGCTTGGAGAGTTTTCACCATCAGGAGTTATATCAGATATCCACAACCCACTTAAGTCAGGTTTCCCTGATGCAAGACGAGGTGTTGATGCCATCATATTAACAGAACCATCAGCATTTCTTGGCACCCCTTTAGTAGGATAACCTATCCACTGCGAAAACGCTTGAGGGTTACCTAACACAAATGCAAAGAGAAAACTTAAATATCTAAAAAATTGCCTACTTTTGCTTTTGTTCATTAGTCACCTTACACACAGTCTTTTTTATTAATTAGATACTATCCTATTATTATTAAATGACACCAACAAATTATAAAAATCCATCCTATATTATCAATTAAGCCGATTACTATTGGTCAACCCGCAAACAAAGAGTATGCTGGAATCTACCAATTTATATTGAAATAGTAAATTTTGACTAAATAATCATTCACAGAAAAAAAAGTTAAATAGGCCAAACTATGAATAGCAAAATATCTAAGGCTAGCAATCAAGTTATTTCAATAACAGAAAATATCATATTAATAATTATCGGTTTTGCCACCATCTACGCCACTGGACAGGAAGTCTTGCGATTACTAACAACTGGTAAAGTTGTCCTTAGTGATTTGTTTCTTCTTTTTATCTATGCCGAAGTCTTAGGTATGATTGGGGCGTTTTACAGTAGCCATCGAATCCCAGTTACTTTACCTATCATTATTGCTATGACAGCACTATGCCGTATGATTATTTTACAAAGTAAAGAAATTGATCCCGTGAATATCCTTTACGAAGCAGGAGGTATTCTTATTTTAGCTCTCTCTTGCATAGTGATGAGTTACAAAGATCGTCTTAGTTTAGAAAAAATTAAAATGCGCGTAATACCTGAATAGGAATCTATAGTATTGATCAAGCACATAATATTTTTTGTTCATGCAGAATTACTGTTGGAGAAATGCAATGCTTGGCGTCAAAATAAAAAAATATCAATTAATAAAGGTATGTTTAATTAGTCTCAGCACATTCGTGAGCATCAACTCCATCTCACAACAAACAGCACCCCTTAACTACCCTAGCATCGGCAGAGGTGCCCCCTTAACTACTACTATTCCAGGACTTTCAATCACTCCTCTTGAAGCACTTGAAAATTTTCCGCCCGCAGAAATTCCAGGTTACCCTGAAAAATATTGGATGCCTGGCCCATTTCGAGACGATGATAATTCTCTTATTGCCTCTGCCGTTGAGGGAAATTCGCCCCCAGGGATAGATCCCCTACCAGTAGATCTTTTTACCAGTACCGACTTTTATGCAGACCGGGCACTATGGAGTGACAAGCGTTATTTTCGTTGTAACAGCCCAGAGGGCATTCAAGCGGCTTGGTCACAAAGTCATGGCGGCTCTAATCCTCCGGCTACTCAAGCTTGGGGCTTTTGTGATAGAGACTATCCCCTGGAAGCCATCCTAAGCCCTTATTTATTTTCAAGCGCTGAAGAACATTACTTAGGACTTTTAAATGAAAGCAATCAACGTGGTGGCCCAACCCAACACACCTATGACTCAGTCCCCCATGACTGGAATGGTCGTTATGTTTGGCCACGTGGACAGAACTGGTACTCTGAGCTTCACTGGAATCAGATGCCTACCATTCTTGGGTTATTAACCGATGAATTTCAGACGCGAATGGTACAGGAAGCCTATCATCATGGTAACACCAATGTATCTCAGTGGCCTGCTATGTTTTGTTGGCCTGAAGGATTCATGAGGAGATTTCACTACCACGGTGTAACTAACCAACCTCATCAGGTAATTGTTACTCCGGATCTTGTGCAAATTTTAGCAGGCGACGCGGATAACTTTATAACAAACATCCACATCAACCGAGAATTCATTATGACTGGAGATGTTCCTCGCTTAGGCCCAGATGTGCGGCAATGGTATGGTGATACGATAGGTTTCTGGGATGAAGAGGTATTGATTACGTGGACCTCTAATATTCAAGGTTGGAAAGTACATGGTAATCCAGAATTCTCAGATGCCTTGCAGGTAATTGAAATTTATACCGCTAACCGAACTACCTCGGGAAGAATTTATGGGCTTAACCATGAGGCAATTTTTTATGATCCATTGGCACTACGAAAACCAATACGCATGGTCAGGAACCTAGAAAAACAAAGTGGTCTAGACTCAGGTAATCCCTTTCAGTTTATTGAATGTAACCCTTCAATCTATAACATAGACGGCCGAGCCACTCCTGTTATCCCTGGAACGACAATAGAACTTAAAATCCCAGATATCTATGACCGTCCTTGGGCGAAGAATTGGGAAGAAAACTGGGAGCAAAATATGCAAAAAGAAACAGATGAACAAGACATCTTTAACTTTGAAGAATAACTACAGCCCAACACCAGATCAAACTAAAAAATAATACTTGGTTCAGTTAAGTCTTCATCCCTTACTTTGAAACTTGAACATAGACTGCTCTTTCATGTGAGAATGCACGAAAGCCGAATACGCCATGATATGAGCCATTCCCACTTTCATTGACACCCCCAAAAGGCAGCTGATTTTCCAAATAGTGTGAGAAAATTCCGTTGACTGTAACACCACCTGAAGAAGTTCTTTTTAATATTTTTTCGACATTTTTTTCATAAGTGCTATAGATATAAAGTGCCAACGGCTTTGGGCGTGAGGTTATATAGTCAATCACCTCATCTAGATTCTCATAAGTAAGTACAGGCACTACAGGGCCGAAAATTTCTTCATCCATGATAGCCATATCATATTTGATATCAGTAAGTAGTGTTGGGTGGATCGTTAGATCTTCAGCTTCCAAGGTACCACCAACTGCAACAGTAGCCCCTTTAGCAATAGCATCATCAAAAAGATTTTTTACTCGATTAAAGTTAGCTTCATTGATAATTTGCGCAATATTAGCCTTGCGAATCTCACCCTTCTCGTCATATAGATTTTCACTCACCCTATTTTTGAACTCATCAACTAATGTAGCTACTTGTTCTTTCTTGATAAAAACATAATCTGGACAAATACAAGCCTGCCCACCATTAAATTGTTTAGCTGCTGCAAGATCTGCAGCCACTTTTTTAGGGTCCACATCTCCATCCACAATGACGGGCGATTTACCGCCTAGCTCTAAAGTGACACTTGCAAGATGTTTTGCTGCTGCCGCCATCACTATACGACCTACACGAGTACTGCCAGTGAAGAAAATATGGTTAAAAGGTAATTCCAACAAGTCAGTAGCTACTTGAACCGATCCCTCAAATAGAGCAACTTGCTTTTCTTCAAAACATTCCCGCAAGATTTTACCTGCAATTGCGGCAGTTGAAGGACATAAGTCAGTAAGCTTCACTACACAGCAATTTCCCGCTGCAATAGCAGCCGCTAGTGGTCCCAGCACTAGCCCTAGTGGAAAATTCCAAGGCCCCAAAATTAAACATACTCCACGAGCTTCATAGACAATACGTGCTTGATCTTTTTCTCCCATAGAAGCTTGAACTTGCACTGGCTTCATCCACTCTTCTAGATTATCTATATTTCTTTGAATATTTGATAATACATTCATGACTTCAGTCACACGAATTTCAGTTTCAGGTTTGCGAGTATCTTGTTGCACTGCGGCAACGATGGCTTCAGCATGTGCTTCAACACTTGCTTTTAGTGTCGATAAAAGTGCTTTTCGCTCCTCCACAGAAGAAGCCTTCATATGCCACTGATTAGCTTTTTGTAATTCAAAGATTCTTTTGAGTTCAGTCTTTGATGGGTCGGTCTCGCTAGTCATGTCACTGCTCCAAGTAATTTGTTAAATGTTCAGATTGATAAGTTTTCTCACCTGCTTCTAGCCTGAATGGGAGATAATTCTGCGATGGCGGCAACGGGCATGTGGCGAACTCATTAAAAGCACAAGGTGGATTGTAAGCAAGGTTAAAATTTACTCTCACAGTGTTTACCTTAGGTCTGGCTACATAAAGGTAGCGTCCACCTCCATAGGTTTCTCCCCCAGTCGTTCCGTCGGCAAACATGATAAAAAGTTCGCTTGCAGTGGGATCTTCAAGAATTGTGTCTAAGCTGTACTCCTGGCCTTGATATGTAATAATCAATGCACCTGGCGATACCATAGTTTCTCTCATCCCCAATATATTAGTTATCGAGATTTGATGAGCTGGTAGATATGGTTCAAATCGAGCGTCACTTATCCAGCCTTTATGCTCAGGAAAATATTCAAGACCCTTAAAATTTGTACGCAAAGGATGGTCGCTATCACGCACTCTTAGACCTAAATTTCCTACTCTGTCGATAACATAAAAACTTAGTGGACCGCTCTCTAGTATGCTAGGATTGCTCGTGATGTCAGCAGCCAGTTCCAACTCGATAACAGACTCACCCCCGGTTGTAACTCCTCCATCTTCCGCTAGAAAATTTACTCTTCCGTCAGACAGTATGAATGAACCAGCATGAGCGGCTAAAGCTGGATGTTGAAGTACCAGATCGTTATCTGCAGCGCTACCGAATGAATTCTTACCTTCTTTGAACCAATAAAGACCACGCAAACTTAACCAGCCACCCACACTAGTAAGTGATTCAACTCGGGATTTTTTAAAGTCTTCAAATATTTCATGTTCTTGGACCAAATCTCCAGCACTAAGGGTAACAGCCGGATGATTCTTAGAACATGATCCAATTAGTAAAGTCGAAAATAGACTAACAGTAATTACATTGATTTTCATAGGAACATTACCCAAATAATTTAGCCTTAGGTGAGTGTTGACTCATTCGGAATGCAATGATCATATAATACAGAAATTAGCCAGAATACTGAGCCTAAACTAATACTGGAGCAAATGTCCATGGCAATACTTAGACTAGAGTCTGTTCGTCTTAAATATCTACATATCGCTATTACAGCTGGACTTGTCTTTAATGCCCAGACAGTGGTTCAAGCTTCAACTGACTATGCAGCAAATATAGCCAGTGATTATGAATCATATTTAGGTCTTCTTTGGGATCATTTTCACCAACATCCTGAGTTATCCTTTCGAGAATTCGAGACTGCAAAACGGATGGCAGCTGAACTAAGAGCTGTAGATGGCATTCAAGTCACTGAGGGGGTAGGCAACACTGGCCTAGTCGGTGTTCTACGCAATGGCGAAGGTCCGGTTGTATTACTCAGAGCAGATATGGACGGACTACCTATAGAGGAAAAAAGTGGACTTCCTAACATGTCAAAGATGCGCCAGATTGGAGTAGATGGATTGGAAATGCCGGTTATGCATGCGTGTGGACATGATGTCCATATTACTTCCATGGTAGGTACAGCACGCCAGCTTGCTCGGCTAAAAGATCGCTGGAAAGGTACTGTCATTTTTATGGTACAGCCCGCTGAAGAGAGGGTCGGTGGCGCAGAGGCAATGATAGCTGACGGACTTTTTACACGTTTCCCCAAGCCTGATTATGCACTGGCCTTCCACGTTGCAGCCGAACTTCCAACAGGACATATATCTGCTGGGGAGGGCATTCAATACTCGTCCTCCGACTCAGTAGATATCATTGTGCATGGGGTGGGAACTCATGGTGCTTCACCGAATCTTGGCCGAGACCCTGTTTATATAGCCTCACAAATAGTCGTGGGTCTACAATCAATAATTAGCCGAGAGCTCATGCCGTTAGATCCAGGTGTTATTACTGTGGGAGCTTTTCATGCAGGATCCAAACATAACATTATCTCCGACCGTGCAGAACTTCAGGTGACTGTGCGTTCTAATGCTCAGGCCACTAGAGATTATCTTATCGCGGCTATTCAACGAGTTGCCATCAACACAGCCCGAGCTCATGGAGTAGCTGAAGATATGCTGCCTGAAGTAACTGTTCAGGAATCCACTCCGGTGACTCTGAATGATGCTGGTCTAGCAAGGCGATTAAATAGTGTACTAGGACGTGAGTTGGGAGAAGGAGTAGTGATTCCTTTCAATCAGAAAAACATGGGTGCTGAAGATTTTTCGTACGTGGTGGCACCTGAGCATGGTATAGCTGGCTACTACTTTGCAGTAGGGGGTACTAACCCCGAATGGATTGCGGCCGCTGAAGCAGGAGGTAAAGCAGTTGCTGGTCACCATAGCCCTCTTTTCAAGATCGATCCTGAACCTGCAGTTAAACTTGGGACGGAGGCTATGGTAGCTGCAACCCTAGAATTACTTGCTCCTTAGAAATTTAATCGTAGCCCTACACTGATATTTCTCCCTGGCTGCGGAACCACAGCGGCTAGGAATGAAGTGTGCATCCACACTTCATCGTCTAATAAATTAGTACCACTGATGAAAAACTGAGAGTTTTCTTCTAGTTCCCAAAAAACACTTGCATTAAGTAGTACATAGCCTGGAGAGACGGTTTCATAATCAGCAAGGCGTTTCTGACTTCTAACATTTATTAAATCAGCGGAAAGGACTGCCTGACCCAAGTACCCCAATACTCTTAAACCCAACCGTTGCGGGGAAATCCTTGGCAACGCACTGCCATCAAAAAAATCCCCACGGACCAGGTCGCCATAAAAAGTAAAATTCCATCCAGCCTCTGTTAGATAACTGATCTCATATTCAGCACCACGGAAGCGAACGCTCTGTTGAGCATAATTTATTAAACGGAAGTTCTCAAACTTATCGAGCGTTTGTGCATAGATATAGTTATCTATGACATTGTTAAATAAATTCAGACCATAAGAAACCTTCCCGCGTTGCTTACGAAATGTTAGCTCGCTATTGATGCCACTTTCTACCTCCAAAGCATTTTCATTAAAGAATGCACCTAACTCAAAAGTATTTGTAGCCAAATGTATACCATTTGCGTAAAGCTCTTGAGGCTGTGCAGCTCGCTGAGAACCAGCTACAGTAAATGCCACTGAATACCCGCCCTCGTTGCTCCAAATTAAGGCAGAAGACAGCGAATTAAGTATCGCTGAATAATTTCCAAGAGGAATTTCCGTGTTGTGTATTGTGTATTTTGTCCTTTCGTGTCTGGCACCTAATTCTAGATGCCAGTGTTCTGTTAATTCTCTGTGTTCAACAGCAAATAAAGAGCGAGTCCTATTTTTTACCCTGGGCATAAAGGCTTCTTCACCTACAATATCACTCACTTTTGAAGCTAAATGGAACCCTATTATCCCATGCCAGCCCCAGAGCTCATCATGATCCGCTTCTAATCGCCACTCATAACCATCACTAACAAAGTTTGTGCCCACCAGTCCAGCATCAATCTCCGCATGATGATAATCGGTACTGCTTGCACGCAGACGAATACCATGAATACCTGCTAGAGGGTGTTCGATACCTGCGCGTAAATCCCAGCGGGCACTCGACAAATCGACAACTGGTATATCCTCACCAGCAAATTGATTGTGTTCTTCATCGAGTTGCTCATCATCATGATCAGCGTGATCAACGTCACACTTTAACACTCTGCCCGCGAGGATGCAGGCCTCGTATTCATGATTGTGACCAGGTAAACCATAGTCATCGTCTCGCTTACTAAATGCAACACCTAGGTAAGAATGATCGCTAACCCAACTAAAACCCAGCGCCGAGTTTCTACTAGTTGAAAAAGTGCCTGGGATACTACCCCTTGCAGTTCCTCCTCTTTCTAGTGCTGGCACCTGATAAGCTTGCACATCTCGCCAAGAATTTTCAGCATGAAGAACTAGTTGACCAAGTCGCCAGTCTAGCTGTGTTGCTAGCGCTTTCTCATCAGCTACTGTATTCCCCCGTAAGGATACACCCCCGGATACAGCATGTTCAGGAAGTGTTTGAGCAATTTTGTTATCCAGTACATTGACTACCCCCCCAATGGCACCTCCCCCATAGAGCAAAGTAGCTGGCCCTCTCAATACTTCTACGCTGCTGGACAACAAGGGATCTACTGTCACGGCATGGTCAGGAGATATATCAGAAGCGTCTATTAGAGAGGAGCTATCTGAAAGAACTTTCACTCTAGGAGAACCCTGGCCTCTTATCACTGGGCGGCTTGAACCTGAACCGAAGGTATCTGCATGCACCCCTAATAAACCGTTTAGGTTTTCACCGAGATTCCCACCTTTGCGTAAAAGATTACTAGCATTAACTACACTATGTGGTGCAATAGTTTGAGCATTTTCATCAATATAAAGTGCCGTAATGATCACTTCTTCAATTTCATTCCTTGACTCCGCTGCTAGCCCATTAGAAATTCTTAACATCACTAATACGATCAGCTTAAGAACCGAAAGACAATTAATTTGCTTCATAGTTTTCTCATCAACAATTTAATAACGGATACAAATACTCGCTGCAATTTGACAGTAAATACTTATACTTTGATAAAGAAACTTAAACTTGAGGAGGGGCTCGACCTTGGAAAAATAAGAAATTTGGACTCTGGTAGAGGTTTTGAAAGTGAACTTGTAAGCTATAAAGATAGTTGTGCTCTACAACTTCGAACACAAAGTTTATTACGACAGCGTCTGCTAACGGTATATGGCATAGCGCACAATCAACTAATCCATGGCTATGCTGATGAATTGGAGTGTCTTCGATAAGCTGTGTGCCGATCAACATTAAGATCATCAAACCGATGAAGACTTGTTTTCTGGCTAACATGCTTGAAAACCTGTCCTGGATCAAATTATTCAACAACAAATTTAATGACACCTCATAATACCCAAATAACCAATAATAATCTTAAGATGAAAAAAAGAATCCTACAATATATTACATTGTCCAATGAATAAAATAATTTTGTAAAAACTAAATAGATAGAGAAAATCAGAGATTTCTGGAGTTGTTATCGTTGAGAGCACATCAATTTTCCCCAGGCACCTCAATCCGTTCTGATCTTAGGTTTTAGAAAAGATTCTATAGAATATGCCTCATTGTTCCACACGGTAATAGTAGTACCTGTCTGACAGTATCAACTATTTATATTCTATTACCTTGAACTTTCAATTAATTACCATAATGTTGCTGTACTCAAGTTTCAGTGCTAACCTCATCGGAGCCATCTTAGTTTGTGATTTAGAGATAATTCCAAAAGATGAGCGAGTATATTACTAAAAAAACAAATCTTAGTTAGCAGGACTTGAAAACTGCTCAGTGAGGGGCCTATGAAATATCCAGTCTGGTTTTTCAGATTGATTTTTGCCGCATGGATGATCCCTGCAGGCTTGAATCACTTCTATCAAATCTTCCCGCAACCCATGGGTAACCAACCCGCCAGCATGGAGCTTATTCGAGCGCTAATTGACTCCAGTTTATTTGACCTTGTGAAACTAGTAGAACTTCTGGCTGGTATCTGTGTGTTGCTTGGATTCTACACGCCGTTAGCATTGATCGTCTGCTTGCCAGTTTCTTTTGGTGTCTTTTATTGGGATGCCCCACTAGAGGGCTGGGGTTCAAGAGCTGCGCTTTTTGGTTATGCCACTTTTGGTACAAACCTCTTACTCTGCCTTGCCTATCTTCGCTATTACACTAGCATGTTTGTTAATAAAGCAGAGGTGAACTTATGAAGTACTCGGTAAGCCTGCGTTACATATTTGGTCTATGGATGCTGCTTAATGGTGTCAACCACTTCATAATAAATCTCTGGGCTGTACCATCGACCTCTGACCCTGCGGCAGCACAACTGCTATCTGCTTTAATTAACTCCCATCTACTTGATGTTGTTTATGCCATGCAGGGTATTGCAGGAGCACTTATGCTTTTGAATGTCATGGCTCCGTTCGCCATGTGCGCCCTCATGCCTTTATCCTGTTGTGCACTTTTCTGGGCTCTCGTTCTTGATCAGCAAATCGTTAACATCCTATTGGCATTATTAGGCTTTGGGTTAAATGGACTGCTAATGCTGCTCTATCTTCCATACTTTTTTGATTCACTTTCCCGCTTCAGCTTGGCAGCAGGGGAAACTACTGAGACTGGAATGAGCTTTGACGACCTGTATGTAGATCCTCGAGGCTCTACGACCTGGGGTCCATTTGTTCCTGCTCTAGTAGTTGCGATCCTAGCATTCCTATTCTTCGGGCACTACGTGGGTGGTCGCACTGCTCAGTTTTGTCAATTAGTGTTGCTTTACCCGATTTTTGTACTCTTAACGCGTAGGATACGTTCACAGGGCTGGCCTGCACTACTTGTGCTAATTCCGGCCGCACTGATGTTTGTCATGTTTATGATAATACTGGGTTATATGGATTTTGGAGAAAGCACTAATTCCCTGGTTAGCCAAGCGGCGCATGGATTAACAGCCTTGACTATTTTGGCAGGACTGATCAAGAAATAAGAATTTGTCAAAACTTTTAACTCCAATAAGAAATGTCAGTAATTTCATTACCGGCATTTCTTATGGACCTCAATTTATTTCTAGCGGATCGTAATCTACTGAGCAGACATCGACTATACAAATACTTTCCAGCGTACGCCCCTCTGGTGGAGTTTCGAGCCCAGCTTCTATCATTAAGCTACGCAGCACCTCTGCAGTTTGTGGGTGAGGAATGGCCGACTGAACACCAACTCGAACCAAGCCATCAGCATAATCAATTGGCAACCATGTATGAGCTGCTAACTCTGGGCTACCTCTGTTGTCGGTGTTCCCAAAATCTCTCACATCAAGCTTAGCACCAGCAGAGACAAGAATCTCTACTACTTCAGTAGCTCCTTTGTGTGCTGCACCATGAAGAGCAACACGTCCAGTATCTGCCTGATGGTTAGGGTCTATCCCAAGTTCAATTAAGAATTTCACAGTTTCAATGGTTTGCTCAGGGGACCATTCATTGGTCACACCTTCTACCCAACCAATTCCGGCGGCTACATCTAAGGGAGTTATACCTAGCTCAGTATTGATAAATGGGTCTGCACCATATTCCAATAACAAATAGAGTAATGGCAGATCACCCGATTGGGCAGCTCGCAGAAAAGCGGTTGCGCCAACTTCATCAAGCCACTGGTTAGTGAATACTGTTCGTGTTTCTGTGCTTTCTTTCATCCGCGCGTTAGGATCAGCCCCTTCATCTAGGAGCAACTTGATATAAGTGAGTGAATCCATATCCGCTTTGCGTGTAGGATAATCACCACCCTCAATATTACGATTATCCGTTGCTAGGTATAAAGGAGTCCAACCCCCTTTATTGGCCATATTCACATCAGCGCCATTTTCGATCAGATATTTACCCATCTGATAATTTTGATTATGCGTCGCTGCTAACAAAGGAGTCCACCCATAACGTGACACTTGATTCACATCAGCACCAGACTCGAGTAAGACTTCTGCCGTCTTTATATCACCAGTCCGTGCCGCGTATATAAGTGCAGTTAACTCACCAGCATCAGGCTCTTTAGGACGTCTACCAAAATCAGCAAATGGGTCTCCACCACCACCAACAACAGCGGCAAAACCTAATCCCCGCCGTTCAAATTTTCCACATATTGTAGAGACACTAAAATCTCCTCCACTTGCCAGATCTACCATCGCTTGATCACGTTTACCACCAAGTACTAGTTTCTTCAGCATCTCGACATCAGGCTTTGGTTGTTCACAATGTGAAACTATTGTCTGTCGACGAACAGCAATCCGCGGATCTTCAGAATTACCCAAAGCAGCTGTGCGTCCATCACGAGTCACGGGTGCTGAACGTACTGAAACCTCGGCTCCATGACGCACTAACATTTTTATGACATCCGGATGCCCCTGATCTGCTGCTTGCATCAAAGCCGTTGTACCACGCTCATCCTCAACAGCATTAGGATTTGCACCTGCATTAAGCAATACCTCAACTGCTTCAACTACTCCAGAACGAGCAGCTAACATCAAAGGTCGTCTTCCCAGCGGTAACGGTTCGTTAGGATCTGCACCTTCTTCAAGTAACAACTTAATCATTACATCATCGCCACGATTTGCTGCCAGCCATAAGGGAGTGACACCATTACGATTAGCAAGTGAAGCATCAGCTCCAGCTTCTAGAAGTAAGTGAGCTATCTCATGATTTGCGTTAAAAGCTGCCCACTGCAGAGCTGTCGCTCCGTCTGCTTGAACTGCATTAACGTCAGCAGCATTACCTATCAAGCGCTGGACATACTCGATATCGTTGATCATAGCGGCATCAGCGATGTCCGACTGGGCTTGAACATTCCAGCTGATGGTACAAACTTGCAGCGCGGCTGCTAAGGCAGCAGCTTTAGGAAATACTTTGCATCTTGGGTTAATACTCTTGGCCATCACTATACTTCTTCCAAACGTCCCGTGCTATCGCCAAAACTTTCATATTGAATATCAAATTGATCTAGCAAACTGAGCAAAAGGTTACCGGTAGGTACGGTCTTTGTAGGGTATGCCAAGTGACGGTTAGTCTGAAGTCGACCGTTGTTTTTACCCAGAAGAATGTGGGGAACATCATAATGTAAGTGCTGATTAGGGTTGCCCATGTTGCTACCATATAGCAACAACGAGTGATCCAGCAAATTTCCGTCACCTTCTTCTACTTTTGATAGTTTATCTGCAAAGTAGGCAATCATCTTTACATGATACTGATTAATCTTAGAGAGCTCTGCAATTCTTGCTGGATCCTCACCATGGTGTGAAGAAGAATGAAAACCCATGGTAGGTGATTCACTTTCAGGATAAACACGTCCAGTCAGGTCGCGAGCTAATAACATTGTACTCACCCTTGAAATGTCGGCCTGAAAAGCGAGCACAAGTAAATCGAACATTAATTTAATGTGTTCATCGAATGATTGAGGAATACCAGGGGGGACATAAAAATCTTCTGGCGCTGCCGTGGTTGCATTAGCAGCGATAGCTAAGCGACGTTCTATTTCTCTCACATTCTCGGTGAAAGCGTCGAGACGATAGCGATCTGGCACTGAAATCACACGACGAATTGTACCAATCTTACCATTAATCGAATCAAGAATACTTTGATTACGCTGCCTCCGTGCAACCCGCTCCTCTGGACTACTACCACTTCCAAACATGCGTTCGAAAACTACTTGTGGGTTAAGCTCCATTGGCAACGGCTTGACAGGTGAAGCCCAGGCTATCGTGTTGGTATAAACACAGCTGTAACCTTCACCACAGTTACTTGCACCTGACCCTGGGTCCTCAACTGAGATCTCTATGGAGGGCAGCAAAGTGCCACTACCTATTTTTTCAGCGATAATTTGGTCAATGGTTTTCCCTGCGTAGACATCTGCACCGGCAGTTTTTCGTGGTTTATCGGCACAAAGAAATGCTGCTGCAACCCAATGATCAGCACCTGTCTCACCTGGAGGTGGTTCTGAGGAGGTTGCGTGTAACCCAGTCATAATATTCAGATAATCCCGAAAAGGCTCAAGGGGCTTCCAAATAAAGGGAAGCTCTGCTTCTAACTTGCCCGCTTTCTCAGGCACCCAATAGCCGGGGGCTGCGCCATGCGGAACAAAACCTGCAAAAAACCTGGGCGGAGGTACAGCGGCTGTTTGAGCTAAGGCAGTAGCCGCTGGGATCATGGCATCCAGTAAAGGTAATGCCATCGCAGTACCAGCTCCCCTAAGAAGGGTACGACGATCAAGATGCTTTTTTGTAATAAACATAGTGCTTACTCCTATCTTTACTCGCCAACTTGTTCCTGCATTGCTATGGAAGAGGTCAGGTTTCGGGTAAAGGCTGGGCTAGTTATAACTGCCAAAATAACACTTGAAAACCGAAAGTCATCCTCCGCTGCTTTTGCTGTCACCTGACGCAGTAGGGGCATATCTTCAGTTTCCATGCCTCTACCCAGTGAATAGGT
This sequence comes from Enterobacteriaceae bacterium, assembly GCA_038125665.1. Taxonomy (GTDB): domain Bacteria; phylum Pseudomonadota; class Gammaproteobacteria; order Pseudomonadales; family Pseudohongiellaceae; genus CAILUG01. The sequence goes on along the minus strand of JAYPEI010000010.1, from coordinate 16,969 downwards.
GAGCATTTTTTCAATAATGGTTTTATAATTTGGAAAATACTTAATTTATCTTTATGGTATAAGTTTTATTTTAAAAAAATATAAATATATTATTATTCTTAACGCTCAAAAATATTATTTTGATTATAAGTTTTTTTAAAATTTTTCCATATGTAAT
>JAYPEI010000010.1:0-16802 GCA_038125665.1 Enterobacteriaceae bacterium | reverse complement strand
AACATGTCGCTGTGACCTAAGGTAAACTCACGCAATGAATTTAAATCACTAAGAACATACCCGTCATTGGTTATACCGCTTGGATCGATGGGATGCCCTTCATCATAGAGACGCCACTGGCCAACACCACTGAAGTTTTCCATAGCAATACCAAAAGGCTCGAATAACTTGTGACAAGCTGCGCAACTTGGATCTGCACGATGCTGCTCTAAGCGTTGCCTTAAAGATTTCGGAGCTTCTCCTGAAACCTGCTCCAAGTTGGTTTCAACACCAGGGGGAGGATCTGGTGGCACCACACCAAGAAAGGTTTCAAGAAACCATTTGCCACGCTTCACTGGCGAAGTTCGGGATGCCTCTGAAGTGATAGTCAGCAGTGCGCCTTTTCCGAGTAACCCCCGGCGAAAGGCTTGGTCTTCAGGCAATTCTATTCGACGCATCTGTGAACCATAGACATTCTTAATACCATAGTGCTTAGCTAGGCGTTCGTTAACATAAGTATAATTAGCATCCAGTAAATCAATGAGTTTGCGATCCTCTTTGATGATACTAGCGAAGAAAATTTCAATCTCACTCTTCATGGCATCTCGAAGAGTACTGTCAAAATCTGGATATAGTTCAATAACAGGCTCTTTCGCGGCCAAGCCTCTAATATTGAGCCACTGACCAGTAAAGTTTTCTATAAAGGCCTGTGCTTTGGGATCATTCATCATGCGTTGTACTTGCTGTCGTAGGACTCCTGGCTCTTTCAACTTACCTTGAGCGGCAAGGTTAATTAACTGCTCATCAGGAATAGAACTCCAAATAAAAAACGATAATCTTGAAGCCAATTCAAGTTCACTAATTTCGTAAAGTACACCTGGCTCTACAGCGCGAGGCTCTAACTCTGCTCGATAAATAAACTCTGGATCTGCTAACAGGCGCTGGATTACGGCTTCAATACCGCTATCAAATGATTGTCCTTCCTCACGTCCTACCAAGAAAAAATCCATCAATAAGTTTTTATCTGCCTCTTCTGCAGGGCGACGATAGGCCTTGGTAGCCAGTGATGAAATGATCAGTTCCGCACATTGACGCTCCTCCTGTACACTTGATGGATAGCATTCGAAGATTGCATCACGGCTTGGAGAGTGTAGTGCTGGTTGTCCTTTGAAGGGCCCCTCGATGAACACTTGTCCAACATGAGGGTAAAATGTATACCCAGAAATTGCACCAGGCGAATTCATGGTTCGAACAAAAGATTTGTTGATCCCTGTATCTGGCAAATCACTCGTTGCTAAGAATGTAACACCAATACGATGAAAACCGGCTGTGATGGGTATGGCAGGCGTCCTTCCTCCTAGACTTTCCGTATTGCCAATTTCATTGTCCCAATCGTAAAGATAAACACGTTCGCCATCTACTGTAACTTCTAGCTGCTCGCCTTTAACATTACCCAAGACGCGCGTGAAGTAACCGGTCATTCCTTTTACGGTGAAGATATATTCCCCGTCCGCCGGGAACTCATGTTCTATGAGCATTCCTCCCCGAGTACCAAAAGGCAAACCTTCAACGTGCGTATTTTGTGAAGTATCATGAGGTGCGTCGAATATTGCCAGCGTGGGTGCAGTATCAGATCCAATAGCCAGTCTAGATATCTTACCAGCCGCTGATAAATATGCCTCCATCAAGGCAGGTGAAGTGGTCAGTGTTCCTGCCATGTTATCAAAGCCATGAGAGGAGTCGTCTGGAGGAAGAAAGCGAACTGCATCGATATTCAGATTGAGCAAATCACGGATAGCATTGGAATACTCAGTTCTGTTCAGACGATGAAGACCTGGTGCTGGCAAGTGCATCCCATCTTGAAGAGCTTTGGCATCAATAGCTGCAGCTACTTGATGCGCAGCAGCTACCATTTGTGATCTTTCTGGACGATCCTCACCCAGTGGAGGCATCAAGCCCGAGCGTAGGCGCTTGATTATTTTCTCTCCAACTTCAGGAGTTTCTGCTAACAATCCTACGTCTACACCCTCTAAGTCGATACCACCAGAGTAATCCTCAAAGTTATGGCACTTGATACAATAGCCTTCAAATAGCTCACCAGCTGTCAGCTCTGCTTCCTGACCTTGAACGCCTCCAATCGTGCCAAAAGCAGTACATATGATGGCTGCTAATGTAGATGTAACACGAAGCCTTTCAGGGAGACTTCGATTGTCTTGCTCTCTCAAATTCTTCATGAAGGAAATTTTCTTGCCTCAATTTTTTATTGTTGAAACTCAGGAGTCATTTCTTTACAAGCCTGGGGCTCGAATGGCACATCAGACAAATACATGACATCATAACTACTCATAGGTTCTGCTAAATAGACTGAGTCCGTCACAGAGTAGTCTCGGCGCAGAGCCATTGTTTGGGTATCCAAGGTAAAGCGCTCGACGATGTGTAATTGGTCACTACTACGAGTCGGAGGTGTAAGTACACCAGGCGCAAAGCCAATAGTATCAACGACCAATGTATTACCCTCCCATTGGCCAATGGAATGACCTGCTGAAGTGAGTTCGATATTTTCTGGATGTTTATCCATTCCTATATGGATACGACGCTCAAAGTTGTATAGCCCATAAGTAATATCTAATAGCTTTTCACCATCTTCATTAATGTAGTGTCTGAACTGATTGATTGGCCAATCTGCAGTCCAGTCACGAATGATGCTTGTAGGCTTACAGGCAAACCAAGGGTTGTCATCGGGGGAGCGGGAATTGAAAGTATCTGCTGCTTTTTGACCCTGGGCAGTGTAAACAGGCCGGGTTCTGGGAGGCTGATTAGCCATTACCTCTTCAAGAGTGATTTCCCCTTTTGCAAACCGTGGTGATAGGCTTTTGGGAATCATAGATCCACGTCCGCCACTTGGGGGCACAGTTAGGACCAATTGCTCTACAGCCCAATCACCATTAAGATTGAGTTGCCCATCTTCCAGCGTCATAGCCCGGTTGCTGGTGTCGACCGGAGCTCCTGAAGAAAATTGATCGTTCCGATTTACAATCGGTGCATCGCCTATTTTGAAATTCTCTATGTAGCAAGCTGTGGGATCATCTCTGTGTGGATTTCCATCAATTTCAACGTGAGATCCCTCTATAAACATATCTTTTGACCAACCTGAACGCATGATCAAGGTCGCTGCTCGCATTTCGCAACGCATGTGCAAGGGCTTACCATTTTCATCTTGAGTATCGATTTCCATGTAAGAATGTGGATTAACAAGATTCATCTTTGTCAGCGTCCCCGACCAGTGCTTTTTTATCTCTAGTTGAAAAAGACCAAAGCCATGGTGAGCGAGAGCCCCTCCTGACAAGGTGACTATTGACATTAAGATTCCTACTTTTAGCGCCTTATATGGCATATAGTGTTCCCTAGCGAATAAAGTTTTTTTGCTAATTTACTCGGTAAGCCTGAGTAAGTCAGCATTCAGCGATTGAATCCGAATTTTTTCCATGTTTTGAGGCATTTAAACCACCGGGCTTAATAGGCAATTATCAAGGAAGAAAAAATGAAACCCACCTCTCACTTGGATACAGAACTACGGACTGCATGGTTGCAGATGCACTTTTGTGTCTTGTTGTGGGGCTTCACAGCAATACTGGGTAAACTTATCAGTCTTCCTGCTTTACCCCTCGTATTCTGGCGGATGGTGCTTAGCGCTCTATTTCTGTTGATCTTACCGCGTATTTGGAAAAGCTTGTCCAATCACAGCCCTGGCTTACTATTGGGGCTTTCTGGAATAGGTATCTTGATAGCGTTGCACTGGATAGGGTTCTATGGAGCCGTGAAATTAGCTAATGCTTCAGTGGCAGCCACCTGCATGTCTGTCACACCTGCTTTTACTAGTCTTGTAGAACCCATTATTACTGGTAAACGCTTCTCTTGGAATGAGCTAATGTTGGGGATTCTTGTCATTCCTGGAATGCTGTTGGTAGTAGGGGGAACACCCAACGAGATGAACTTAGGTATTCTAGTGGGATTGGGATCAGCTTTTTTTGGCGCGCTGTTTAGCACTTGTAATAAAAGAATCATAAACCGATCAGATCCTTTGTCTGCAACATCATTTGAAATGGCCAGCGGTTCAATATTTGTCTTGCTTATTTTGTATCTGTCAGAAAACTTTTTTCAACAAACTCCTTTGATTCAAGCATTCATATCATCCATGACAGCCTTTGAGGCTCTTTTCTCCTTGCCTTCTTGGACAGACATGGCCTGGCTGGTTGTGCTGATCATTGCATGCACTATCCTTCCATTCACACTTTCTCTCAAGGTCTTACGTCACCTATCTGCCTTCAGCACCAATCTGGCAGTCAACATGGAGCCAATTTATACCATTTTATTAGCCATGATTTTTCTTGGGGAGCAAAGAGAACTAGATATAAGTTTTTACTTAGGAGCAGGAGTTATCTTGACCGTCGTTTTCTTGCACTCTCGCTCAGGGGGAAGTCGATCTAGCAGTTAGTTCTGATTGACTGGAAAGAGTAAGCAAAAAAGCATGTAGATCTTCCAGATCTCTCTTAAGTAGCCCTAATGGTTCGGCTTCATTATGTCCAATCAATGCAGGTTCAGCCTCATTATAATGCTCTAACACGGCCTCTATTGTGGGTAGCTGACCTTTATGCATATAAGGTGCCGTGTATACAATATTTCGTAATGATGGAGTTCGAAGAGCGCCAATAAGCTCTTTGCCGCTACGCATGTAGTTTAGCTCTGCACAATCATCTGGAGATGCTGCATCACTGTATGCTCCAAGACAGTTAAAAGGATCCTCTCTTAGCAATGCCAATTTTGATCTTCGGCCAAGATCTGGCAATTCTCCTGGCGGAGGTAATAGCCCAGTATTATGAAACTCGTTGTTGGTAAAAAGAGGTCCATTGTGGCATTCAATGCACCTTGCTTTGCCGATAAAAAGTCTCAATCCTCTTGTCTCTGAATCTGAAAAAAGCTCTTTGCCCTGATCCAATTTACCTAATTTGAGTGACTCTGCATAAATATCAAAGCGTTGCGGATAGAAATTTAGAGTTCTCTCCCAAGCTGCAATCGCTTTGCCCACATTACTAAATGCTCGGTTGACCTCACTTTGGAGCCCCTCACTCATGTCATCCCAGGCCCTCTGCAAATTCGGGCTAGATGCTATGGGGGCAGCTTTCAATGGCAGATAACTAAAATCAGGAAGCGGGCCGAAAAGCTCCTCGTATTGTGTTTTGTAGGTTGGATTTTCTGCAATAAAACGCAAGATACTAACTCTATCACTAGCCTGCTCTGCCGGGTCTTCTAATGGGGATAGCGACTGTGACCATAAACTATCCTTGCGACCATCCCAATATAACCAAGGGCTAGAAGCGACTCCAATGATGCTGGGAGTGTGGCGTTTAGATTTGCCTGTGGCTTTAGCTAATTTGAGTCCATCAGTGTAATAGTTTTCAGGTTGATGGCAATGTGCACAGGAGAAGTTTCCATTTCCACTAAGTCCTGGCTCCATAAACAATTGCTTACCGAAATTAATGGCTTTGCGATCGCTTGCAACTGCATTACTTGGATCCTCTGGTGGCTGATAACTAACAGGTAGGCGCAGTGTCTCTATTAAACTTAACTCTAAAGTTGTCCATGGATCAGTATTTACAGAGCCAGTCTTGCTATAAATAAACGCAGCAAATACGAAAACAAGAAGAATAATTAACCAAGGTTTCATAAATTTAGGATCAGCTGAACCTGCTCACTAATACCCGACTTTTTAATGACAAGATCCAACACCCATTCACCCTGCATATGAAAGCGCAGCCCCCTTACTAGGTACTCTCCTGGTATTTCTGTTTCAACTGCCTCTGGTACCGTTGCCAACCCATGGTTATGTTTAGGCATCCCTCCATTCAGTAGCAACTCTGCTCCTACTACTGGTTGCTGTTCTCTATCTTTGACTGTAATACGCCATGTCTGGATCTTGTTAATTACAGGAGATTCACTGAGTGCTTCCATCTGTACTATATACTTACCTTGAACATTCATATTTGTGATTACGACCTCTGCCGCATCACTCTTGGGGATATTAGATAAGGTACAAGGTATTAATAAGATAAAGGCAATCGCTAAAGATTTTGGTACAATATCCCTTTGACGATGCAAAAACCAAAATAAAAATTGCGTTAATCCCAATGCTACTAAAAGCAACCACAGCCAGTTCAAGCTGTAGGAACCTACGTGAAAAGGGAACATTGCCATGTAGCTCACTTCTGTATCCTTGGGTTGAACTGTCACCAGCCCAATGTAGTCTCCAGTTTGTAGGAAATCATATTCAAGCATAAAGACGTCTTGATGTACCACAGGCTGACTACGCAAAACTGTAAAAGAATCAAGATCACCAAATTCAGGTAGATCACTCATCTTAGTGAAGGCCCCCAATGAGGTTGGGTTGCGCATTATACGCATCTCTATGGGCGCATCACCCAATAAGTCGTGCAGGTACTCCATGACGAATAAAGTCTTACCAGTACCGGGTATATCTTCACAAAATTCCTCCCTTCCAGTCTCATTCAACTGATAGATTTTAAAATGAGCTCGAAAGTAATCAATGTTGATAACGCACAGGTCTTCATCTGCAGTGACAGAACCATGCCCCTGACTGGAGAGGGAAATTAGGGTAGCTAGACTAAATATGACTACCCTAGTAAAGAACTCAATTAAATAAATTACAAGTTTGTAAAGTCTAGTGCCCGACGGTTGCATGGTCCTCTGCTTGGCCAGAAGCATGCGCACTACCATGCACATCACTCACATGAATACGTGTTGCAGCCTCTGGCTGCCCCATGTAGTCAACTCGCGTTCCAAAAGCATAATCAGCTTCTGTAGACATCAAACCTATTAAAACAAGAAGGACTAAAGGTGGTAACAAAATGGTGGTTATTAGTGCCATACGCTCCCACATGACATGCATAAAAACTGCAATGATCCAGCCGGCTTTTAATAACATAAAAATGATAATAAGGGTCCATCTCGTATATCCCTGAAAATCGAAATAATCAACAAGGTACGAGAGTGTACTCAGAACAAAAAGGAGTATCCAAACCTTAAGATATATGCCTATAGGATGTATATCGGCTTGAGCATTGTCTGCTGTGTTCATTTAATTTACCCCATTACCACAAATAGAAAAAAGCAAATATAAAAACCCAGACAAGGTCAACGAAATGCCAATATAGACCAGCTATCTCCACGATGTCATAGTTTCCACTCTTATCATAATCACCACGCCGGACTTTAAACGCCACCCACAGAAGGTAAATCACGCCACAGGTCACATGAAAACCGTGGAAACCAGTAATCATGAAGAATATTGAACCAAACTGAGGCGCACCAAAGGCATTACCCCAGGGTCTAATTCCCTCTTCAAAGATTAGCTTTGACCATTCAAAGACTTGCATCCCAACGAATGAGGCCCCAAAAAGTGCAGTAACTACCATAAGTAGAAAGATTTTTTGCTTATCTTTAAAGTGGGCATACCTGACGGCTAAAGCCATCGTTCCTGAACTTGTAATCAAAATAAATGTCATTATTGCTATAAGAATCAGTGGTAAATTTACACCAAAGAGCGTGAGCGCAAAAACCTCACTCGGATATGGCCAGGGCTCTGTAGTTACACTACGTACGTGCATGTATCCCACTAAGAAGCAACTAAATATAAAGGTATCACTGACAAGGAATAACCACATCATCAGTTTTCCCCAAGGGATGGGGAAAGTTTCTTTATCGGCAGACCAGTCGTCTACAACTGTCCCCCAGGAGCTTTTGTTAATTATTTCCTGACTCATAATGATTTCCTAGGTATTAGCTAACAGGGCAAAAAGCAATAACCAAAGTATAAGCAGGAAGTGCCAATACCTAGCACAAAGCTCCACACTCATCCTAATTTCTTCAGGTTGACATCCGCTAAAAAGACGTACTCCCGCTCGTAACCACACAAATAATCCTCCAAGAATGTGCATTGCATGCAGTCCAGTAAGCACATAAAAAAATGCCGCTGCTGGATTAAGGTAAAGTTGAAAACCCATACCTAAGAGCTGCTGCCAAACAAAAACTTGACCATACACAAATCCTACAGTGAGCAGAGCGCCCAGAGCGAAAAGTGACCTGAAACCAGCTGAGTTTTTAGTTTTTGACTTGTTAACCAGTATCTGCAAGCAAAGACTGGCAATGAAAAGGGCAACAGTATTCACCCAAAGCAAGATCGGCTCGGGTGTAGGACGCCAGTCATCAAGTTGCATACGCACATAATACGCTACAGCAAAGAGACCAAAGACCACGCTAACTACTGCCATAAAAAAATTCAGAGCTAGACGCTGAGGCTGTACTTTCTCTTCTAATTCCAACCCAGGTCCTTGAGTTTCCCAAGGCTTGGTTGTCAATATACCGAATAGACCCACTATTGATGCTCCATGCTACGATCAACATATGGTCCGGCTCCAGGTTCCATTTCAACATCAGCGGGTGCCACGCTTTGTGGAATAAAATCTAACTTAGCACCAGGCACCGAGTATTCGTACGCCCAACGGTAAACTACAGGAAGTTTTGGGCCCCAGTTTCCATGATGAGGAGGATTGTCTGGCGTCTGCCACTCTAATGTAGTCGCCTCCCAAGGGTTTGGATCAGATTTTGGTCCTTTCCAGAGACTCCAAATGATGTTGACAATGAACACAAGTTGCATGATGCCAACAAATATAGCAGCCTGGGTAATATTGGCATTTAAAGCCTGAGCGGAATCAGGAATAAAATCAGTCACTCCAATTGAATAGTAGCGTCTAGGTACACCTAAAAACCCTAGATAGTGCATTGGTAGGTAAATTGCATAAGTACCCAAGAACGTAGCCCAGAAATGAATCTTTCCTAGAGTCACATTAAACATTTTTCCAGACATTTTGGGGAACCAGTGATAAAGCGCGGCATATAAGACCAGCACTGGTGACACACCCATTACCATGTGGAAATGAGCTACTACAAAATAGGAATCCGACAAAGGGAGGTCAACTGTTACGTTTCCTAAAAATATGCCTGTTAGTCCTCCATGGATAAAGGTAAAGATGAATCCCATTGCGAAGAGCATGGGTACGGTCATTCTTATATTACCTTGCCATAAAGTTAACACCCAGTTATAAACCTTGATTGCAGTGGGAACTGCAATGATCAGAGTGGTAAAAGCAAAGAAAAAGCCAAAATATGGGTTCATTCCGCTGACATACATGTGATGAGCCCAAACAATAAAGCTCAAAACACCAATACCAACGATAGCCCACACCATCATTCGGTAACCAAAAATATTTTTACGAGCGTGACAACTTAACACGTCAGAAACTAGTCCAAATGCGGGAAGTGCAACAATATAGACTTCCGGATGACCAAAAAACCAGAATAGGTGCTGAAAAAGAATTGGACTGCCTCCAGAGTGATCTACTGATTCACCGAGAGACATAACTGCCGGCATGAAGAAACTTGTGCCTAGCATTTTGTCGAAAAACATCATTATGGCACTGACAAATAAAGCAGGAAAGGCAAAGAGTCCGAGTATTGTTGCGACAAAAATACCCCATATCGAAAGAGGCATGCGCATCATTGTCATACCACGAGTTCTAGCTTGAAGCACCGTGGTTACATAGTTCAGACCACCCATTGTGAACGCTACAATAAATACAGCTAGCGAAATTAGCATTAGCACAATACCCATATCCGCACCTGGCGTACCTCGAAGTATTGCCTGCGGAGGATATAGAGTCCATCCAGCTCCAGTTGGACCGCCACCAACAAAAAAACTAGCCAATAGAATAAGTACTGAAAGGAGGTACACCCAAAAACTTAGCATATTCAAAAATGGGAACACCATGTCTCTTGCGCCTATCTGCAATGGGATAAGGTAATTACCAAACCCACCCAAAAATAGTGCGGTGAGGAGATAGACTACCATTATCATGCCGTGCATGGTAACAAACTGGTAGTAGTCTGCTGGATTAATAAACGCAAAACTATCGGGATAACCCAGCTGCAGTCGCATCATAGCTGACAAGCCCAATGCAACTAGCCCAACCAGAATCGCGACCGTACCATATTGTATCGCAATGACCTTATGGTCCTGACTCCAAATATATTTACTAATGAAGCTATGCGGATCATGCATATCCACTTCTTGATCAGCTATTGGGACATGTACAGTCATATCACTCTCCAATTCCTAAATTTGCATCTATCGTAATGAGTTGATGTAGGCTACTACGTCATTTATCTCATCATCATTTTTTAGACCTGTTACCATAGAGACCATCTGGTAGCCAAACTCGTCCATGTGATGCGAACCTCTTACACCATTTTTATAATTCTTTAACTGACGAGCCAGGTACCAATCACTCATGCCGGCGATAGGCGGGGCGTTAACGGACCAAACCCCCTCCCCTCGCAGGCCATGACAGACACCACAAGTTTTTTCGTAGAGCTTAGCCCCTTTACCAACATCACCCGCTATCGTCTCTTCAACATTAACATCAGGCAGGCTGCTAATGTATGCCATAACGTTACTGGTTATCTGAGGGGTTGCCAATGTGGCAGCCATTGGCGCCATCTGCATGCCATAGACATCATCAGAAGAGCCACCTCTAACCCCATTCTTGAAATATTCAATCTGTCGAGTGAGATACCATGCTGGCAATCCTGCGATTTTTGGGGCGTTCAGGGCCATGTTGCCCTCACCGTTTTGACCATGGCATGCAGAACAGACCGCGTAAAAGGCAGCACCCTGACCAGAATCTCCAGCTAATATGGCTTGTTGTTCTGCATAGGTAGTCTGCGTAGCTAGCCAAGAGTTGTAGTCATCAATTTCTTGGATAACAACACGTCCACGCATAATGTGGTGACCAATACCACATAATTCCTCGCAAAGAATATCGTATGTGCCAGTTTTTTCAGGTCTCGCCCACATGTAGGTGACCGATCCTGGTACTAGGTCCATCTTCACGCGAAATTGCGGTACAGTAAAATCGTGCAATACATCCTTAGAGCGTAGGTTAAATTTTACAGGCACATTAACAGGTAGGTGCATTTCTTTAGAATTAACAAGAATATCGTCTTGACCATAAGGATCGTTGACATTCATACCGAAAGGGTTTTCTGGAGTTATTAGTCCCGGATCTGCCGCGCCCAAGATACCATCTGCCCCCGGGTAGCGAAATGACCACTGCCATTGTTGTCCTACAACTTCAACTTCAATTGCATCTTCAGGCACTTCAACAAAACTGGCCCATACGAACAGGCCTGGAGTAAGCATGGCCGCAACTCCAATAGCGGTGAGCACAGTTAACCACCCTTCTAGTTTCTTATTCTCTGGTTCGTAATTGGCCCGGCGTTTAGCGCTAAATCTAAATTTAAATACACACCAAGCAAGAAATAGATTCACTGTTACAAACACAAAGCCAGTAACATACAAAGTAATGTCGATGGTCTGATCAATTGCACTCCAATTTGACACAATTGGAGTTAACCACCAGGGGCTCATGACATGAAAAACGATAGATCCGATTACAAGCAAAACAATAGCAATCACAAAAGGCATGATGGCTGTCCCCTAGACAGTAAGTTTTATATAACCAAAGTTCTGATCTGAGTCAGCTCTTCGGCTCAAGGTTAAATTTAATTTACAGCAATGTTTATATAACTTCCTAACTACCCATTATTATTATTTATATTTTTTGTGGTACTGCGAATGGATTTAGGAAGTGAGAGTCTTCACCTGCGATCTTAAGTTCTGGATGCGCTCTCATAAGCTCTGGTAGAATTTGTTCTTCTTCGCTCTTGAAGAGATAAGCTATGATGAGCAGCTGCCCTTCATCAATAGCATCATGATAATCACGAATCTTAATATTTTCCTGAGAAAGGCCAATCATTGCGCCAGACCAAGCTCCAAAGCAAGTGAATAATAGTACCACACCAGCGGAGGCTAGTGTAGACATTGGGATGTGAAAGGGATCTAGATAGTTCAATGTAGCGCTGAAGAGCCCCCCTGCAAACAAACCAAGCAGAGCCCCAATCAGGCCCTCACGGAAAAAATCGAGTGACTCAAGATAATTTGAGGAATGCAGATGGTGCTCAGCAATGCCTGCTTCATCTTTACCAAGTACATGGAGAAAATCATCGGAAACACCAAGCTTACGGAAATCTCCAATCACTTTGTCAGCATGGTCTAGATCATTTGCTAATATATAAAAACATTTCATGTACATTCCCCTTCCTTTCTTGTCTGGAATCTAGGCCAGCAAGTCTGTTAAGAGGTAACTTTGACGCTCCACACTTTTAAGAGAACAAGTACTACTAACTTCACTTACAGAAAAGTAAAACCAAGAGAACTTCGTCTATTTAGTTACTTCACTTCAAATTCTGTCTAACTATATAACCTAGTTTTGACTTTGACTAGTTTTTTTTGTGCTTTGTTCGACAAGTTTTTCTTCTATTGTGGCTTTCAATTAAGCCCTTGTCTTTATTATACTTCTGCCTCTATCCCAGCTTTTACGCGCGGTAACCATCAGCAGAATCAGCAAAACAAAGCGTCCAAATGCAGTTTCTACAGCGTCGAAAGAGTTTATTTCTGCCAGAGCAGAAAATATTGAAAGGGCGAGCCCAAGAGCTACCAGAGAGAGTACAATACCGCCAATAAGGCAAAGATAACCAAACAACTTTTTATTCATAAGCTTATGTTAATGCGAACAGGCACGATTTTGTCAACATCTAAAGACATTCCCAAAAGCTCCTTCTTGCTCCCAGCGTTAGCATTGATGAAGTACCGCCTGCTATTTCTGGTAATTTTTTCCACTTTAATGGGTTACTTTATAAACGGCGGATCACTTAGCCAATGGCCCGCCTTGTTAGGAGGTCTGCTTGGTGTATTTCTAATTGGAGGTTCTGCCAATACATTGAACCAGTACCTGGAATCTCAAGCCGACGCGCGAATGCAACGCACTCGAAACCGACCCTTGGTGGTTGGCTCCATAAGCAAAACAGGGGCAGTCATATTTGGGGCCGTCCTTTTTTTAGCTGGAATCTGGTTGATAGAAAACTTAACCGGACATTTACAAGCTGTGATCAGTGCATTGACCTGGTTAGTCTACCTTTATTTGTACACTCCGCTAAAGATCAGACATTATATTAACACTTGGGTCGGAGCTATTCCTGGTGCCCTTCCAGCTTTACTGGGAGCCAGTATCGCCAGTGGTAAAATTGACGCTACTGGATTGGCCTTTTTTGTATTGCTGTTTTTCTGGCAGATGCCTCATTTTTTCTCTATTTCTTGGATATATCGAGAGGACTACCTTCTGGGCGGCTTTAAAATGATATCGGCAGAAGACGAAGCTGGCATGACTACAGCTCGGCATGTTTTTGGACATAGCTTTCTAACTCTTGTGTCTTCCTACCTTGTTATTTATACCGGCGCGTGTGGTGTTATTTATGGTGCTGTGGCGACTCTTGCTGGTTTATGGATGTGTTGGCTTGCCCGGCAGTTCATGCTGGATGTGTCAGTGTCTAGTGCGCGCAAAGTTTTTTTCTTTTCCATTATTTATTTGCCCATTCTTTTCGCAGGAATTATCTTAGAAGCCATCATAGACTTGCTTTGATAATGCTGCAAAAAAGTCACAGTGGAAAGAGGGTACTCCGTCCAACAAAGACTCCATCACAAAAATATGAAGCTAGGTGAGTTGATCAGAATGCAAACATACACTCTTCAAGTTGGCAAATTCCAGATTCGCCTTAATTTTTTGGGGGTAATTATAACTATTGTGCTTTCTGGGACTTTCATTAGCTTGGGGGTATGGCAACTGCGACGTGCTCAAGAAAAAATTGACCTGCAAAACTCTTACACGGAACTAGCAAAAGCCGATGCTAGTGAGCTTACTCAGCTACCTTTCGCTGGTTTACCCTATGACAGGCAACAACATCAGAACCGCCACGTTCAGTTTAGTGGTCAATACCTCAATGATCGCAATATATTTCTGATTTATGCCACTCATGAAGATCAAATTGGTTTTGAAGTTCTTACTCCTCTTGCCTTAGAAAATGATGACCGTGTGGTATTGGTTAGTCGTGGCTGGAGGAGAGCAGAAACACCCGAATCACTTCAGGCAAGTCTTGACCCCATCGCTCCAGATGAGACTGTAAACGTGGAGGGACAACTTTTCGTTCCGGAAGATAAAGAGGTAAGTCGTAAGAACCAGACATTAAGCAACTCTTTCCCTCTAGTACGAAGATATGTCAACATCACCGAATTAAGTGCTAACTTTGAACAGGAGTTGATTCCTTATGTAGTTCGCCTTGCTGAAGGTCAGCTTGGAATACTGGTGCGGTTCTGGCCAGAAGTTTTTGTCCAGACCAGTCAACACTTCTCTTATGCCCTTCAATGGTTCGCCATGGCAATAGCTGTTGTCATTGTCAGCGTAATCTTAGGAAGTAACGTCAGAGAATTTTGGAATTCCCTTGGAGAATAAAACCATGATCATTGATTTAAGTACAAACCATGACATTCCTGATAGCAAAGACAATACCGATGCGGATGCCTTTGCTGTACTATCCTTGTTGCTGATAGCTTACACTTTCATAGTCTATGTCTTGAATAGTTAAAGTTTCCCACGCGAATTATACTTAACAGGGCAACCAAAAAAGCGATACCCAATATCTGCTTGCTCTTCACAGAATCTCGCCGCGGCTGCTGCTTGTTCATCTATGCGGTCTAAAGTTGCCTCCAATGATAAGGGTTCACCATGCACTGGAACGATCAAGGTTGGATCCAGGTCATAATGCACCACATTACTTTGTAAGGCATACGCCCACCAGTGCCATTCCCAATTAACATCCGATAGGTCTCCCTCCAACAAGAACTTCTCGGATGGTAACCATGCAAAAACGGCAGACCCCATATGTGGATGCCCAACAACTTTCATCACCTCAAGCTCACGAGTTTCATCTCCCAGCACCAATCTCTCATCCACCCCTTGAAAATGCAGCTGTTGAGGATTCCGGGACAGAGCATCCGGTGATATGGTTGCAGGTCTGCTTACCCATTCTCGATAAAGCGCCTCATTCTCTACTTGTGCCACAACTGTCAGTCCACGAGAAACTACGGCCCTTAAGCCCCCGGCATGGTCAGAGTGATGATGTGTAATAATCACATGTGTCACCTGCTTTCCAGGAACGAGTTTATTGGCGGCGTCTATCCGAGCCAGGGTCTGCTCTTCATCCCCATACGCTTCGAACAAAACAAGATGATCTTTGAATTCAATTGCGGGACCACCATCACCTCCACGTCCTTGTATTCCCCCAGGTACACGGACATCCCACACACCCTCTGACATTGGAGTTACCTCTACTTCAACTGGAGAAAATTCCATTGTCCTCGTAACCGGTTCTGGGAAATCCGGTAACTTGGTATTAATTTGGTAAGCATCTACCTGCATCAAGTAGACCGGCTGATCCCGCCAGTCCATCTTGGTTTGAATCCCCCAAGGTAGCTTAAGCTCACCATGAGCCACATAGCCAGTAAAATAAGTGGTCCAGTTCACATCCCCTAGGGTGTGGTCGTGACTACTTCTACGAACAAAGTAAGGAAGACTGGTTATGGCATCTAAGCCGATGGAAAAAAGTTCTCCGCTGGCTAGAGCAACTGAAACAACCTGTCTTCCATCCTCTATATTGAGATCCAATAATTTACTGTCCTCAGCGAGCGCAGCTCTTAAGGCACTCAAAGGATGATCGAGCGCCTCTGTAACAGTAAGCTCTTTATCCACTATCCTCCAAGTATGTCCGAATGAAGCAGCAAGAGGATATTGAAAGCTATTGCGCTCCTGGTTGAGAGCACGATGATTAGTAAGATCAAAACTAACCTTAGCATCGACCACACTTTGCCATTTGGCAGGCGCATTCACATCTGGACTCATATTTCCGTTAAAAGAATAGCGTTGGCCGAAACCACTATATTGAAAGTTCTCAACAGACAAGACTATTTCTAGTCCACCCATTGCTACTGCTGCAGCTTCCAAGGCATCATGAATCTTCTGTGTAGATACCTGATTGTTATTAGATTCTACTGCAGTCTCAGAACTACCAGACTCCTCCTGGGGAGAGGCAAGCACAGTCAAGGATCCATCGACAAAACTAGTTCTGTCGTTATCGAAATCCATATGGAACATACGATCCATGCCCTCAGCACGAACATAGGTAAGGTGTTGTACCCAATTTTCGCTAAGTAGTTCTGGGTCTATCACGGTGAATTCAGATTCCAACGTATTTTCGTCTACCTGTCGAATTCTCTCTATATATCGTGCTTTTTCAGTTAAAACAGGCAAACGAATATTGAATAATCCTGGCTGACGAACAGCAACGGTCTCTATAACCAGCGTATCGCCTTCCCAACGCCCAATGGAATCTCCCCAAGGTAGTGGCCACTGATCTTCGGGAGAAGGTAATTGACGTCCATCTGTGTAGACATGCCTTGCCTCACGATAAAAATTCAAAATCTGAGTTTCTTCAGGAGTTATCAGAAACTGCAAGGGGGTTGCTGTCTGCATCATCAAGGGAAAACCCCATACCGATGTAGTTACCTGTGCGGAAAACTCTAGAATGCTTGGTAAATCGGCCTCGAGCTTTGCCCTTACTTCAGGTTTATAAGGTGCACCTAAGCCCATCATGGTCCAACTGGAAAGTCCCTCTCGCTTAGGATATCCATCAACATCTATAACACTCATGGATTTCTCAACCCAATATCCAGGCCAATAAGG
>JAYPEI010000009.1:0-63370 GCA_038125665.1 Enterobacteriaceae bacterium | reverse complement strand
AATGGTGATCTTGTTGAGCAAGGCGATGTCTTGCTTGAAATGGACCCCACGCAGAGCCGAGCACAACTTGAAATTCTCAATGCTCAATTGCTTCAACTGGCAGCCACCGAGGCCCGCCTCTTGGCTGAACGAGACCAACTAGAGGCAGTTGTCTTCCCGGCTTTTCTTCTATCAGGTGAGAGTAATGCCTCAATGGAAATTAAGGCACAGGATCAACTGTTCAAAACAAGGCGCGCCACCATTGAGAGCGCTGTTGGCGTTCTTGAGCAGCGTGTTGGTCAACTTCAGTCCAGACTTGAGGGTTTACGTGCCCAGCGTGAGAGTAAAGAGAAACTTGCCTCCTCTTTTTCGGAGGAACTGGCTGATTTTAAGACACTTCTGCAAGAGGGTTTTACAGACAAGCAGCGTCTGCGCGACCTTGAAAGAAATCTCGCGGTTGCCCAAGGTGACGCAGCCGAGCTGACCTCTACCATTGCCTCAACTGATATACAGGTTGGCGAGACACGCATGCAGATCATTCAGACCCAGCAGCAGTATCAAACCGAAGTAGCAACCATACTAGCCGACGTCCAAACTAACCTAAAAGACGTGCGTGAAAGACTAAATGCGACTGGTGATGTTGTGGCCCGTACCGATGTCCGCGCCCCAATGTCTGGACGCGTGAATGAGATGCAGGTATTTACAGAGGGCCAGGTGCTGAGCCCTGGGGCTCCAATCGCTAACATTGTCCCTACAACGGACGACCTTGTCATTGAGGCTTCCGTCATGCCAATTGATATCGATCGGGTACATATCGGTCAGGAAGCGATAGTGCGTCTTCCCGCCTTCAATACTAAGACGACACCAGAGTTGTTTGGTAAGGTAGTGACCGTCTCAGCTGATGCCATCGTTGACCAGCAAAATGGTATGCACTACTACACGGCGAGAATCGAGCTCACTCCTGAATCGGTGCGAGACCTTAGAGGAATAGAGCTGGTCCCTGGAATGCCGGCAGACGCCTTCATCAAGACCGGGGCAAGGACATTCTTACAGTACCTGATGAAACCACTTGCCTCAGCTGCTAACAGCAGTATCCGAGAAGATTAAGATCATGAAATTATTTGGACTAACACATGGCCAGACTGGAAGGCTACTTGTCTATGCGTGGATTCTAATACAAACACTGAGTGCAAGTGTTCAAGCACAGCCTGCACCAACAGGTAACTCTCTTAAAGAATTCCTAGAAGCCTCTATTGAATTTAGCCCAGAGCTAAAAATCTCAAAGGAACGGCTAAATGTCAGTTCATTTCGAAAGGACCAGGCCGTTGCCGGATTGTTACCCCAAATTTCTGCAAGTGCCAACCTCTCAGATAATACCCGAGAAAGTTTTGGTGTCTCGAGGGATTATGAGGGGGAAAGATATGCGATTGGCCTTTCCCAGGTAATTTGGGACTACCAAGCCTTCATGGCAAAAATAAGTGCCGGCTATACTGAGGATGCCTCTGAAGCTGAATACTTCGCTCAGCTCTCTGTTCTACTGACTCAGGTTGCTGATAGGTATCTGTCGGTGCTCAACTCTGAAGACAATTTGAGCTCGTTAAGGTCAGAGAAAGACGCCATTAGCAGGCAGGTACAACAACTGCAGTCCTTGTTTGACCGTCAACTTGTACCCATAACTGCGCTACTCGACTCCCAGGCTAGGGAGGCTCAGGTTTCTGCTAGCCTTGTAGATGCAGAGTCAAAGCTAGAGCTAGACAAGGCCGAACTGAGAGCACTTAGCGGACTTGAGTCTGGTGAGTTAAAAAGGTTACCTGGTGAAATTATCTACGAACCCTTATCCGAAACCCTATCGTCCTGGATAGTAAAAGTTAGAAACAATAATAAGTACATCGAAGCTCGTGAATATGCCTATCAGTCTTCCCAGTACCGTGCACACCAGGCTAGAGGAGCTTTTATGCCAAAAGTATCTCTGGCGATACAACAGCAAAAGTCTAATCTTGGTTTTGATAATATACCAATTGATGAGTACGACTCTGTCTATGTGGGTATTAACTTACAAGTCCCGATCTATCTAGGGGGAGCTAACAGTGCCAGGTTAGGTGAAGCGCTCAGTCTTCAGAATATCGCGGATGAGGAATTAAGGGCCACACGGCTTGAGATAGAGAATCGCGCAAGGACAGCCTACCTGCAGGTTAGATCAGGGGAGTCTAGAATTGAGGCTGGTAAAATTTTACTGCAATCTGCTCAATCAAATTACGAGGCCATGCAGAGAGGCTTCTCACTGGGAACTGTGACAAGTGTTGATCTACTAAACGCACTTAGTGATCGCTTTAAAGCCGAAAGAGATCTTTCTGCCGCAAGATACGATCACCTCAGGGCAAGTTTGTCTTTGCGGAACGAAGCAGGGGAGCTGACAGTAGAAGATCTATTAGAGATTAGTAATCAGTTACAGTAGCCCAGTTAGTTCGACCAATGATGCGGTAAGTTAACATACCCTCTTGCCGCGTGATTCTGTTGCACTATTAGCTCGACAACACTTTTTACCTTCTCGTATACATGGATTCCGCGTTCACACATAAGGTATAGGTCTACCACGTAATTTCCCTTAAATAGCGGGATCGCAGGAAACTCTAAGGTGGTGTGGCAAAGCCCATCATCACTGATTTGAAATTCAAATTTGTCATTCAAGCTACCCAGGCTGCTTACCACTACACCATCACCACTATGCAGCATAACACCTAATGTTGGCATCGGTATGTCTTTACCTGGATCAAAGGCAATTTGTAAACGGAGACAACTCACTCCACTTTGTAGAATATGTGATCGAGCTTGGTTTCCATCAACACTCACAGTCACAGAGGTTATTCGAGGCAACCCGGCACTCTCACCTTGCAAAATAAATTCTGCCGGGCTATTTTCAGCCTGACTTGTTTCATCCCGTTTTGCTAGTGCTACAGTATTTCTATTCAGAAATTCTGCATAGGCTGTCAGTACCTTTGCAGGAGACCCATCTGCTTTTATTCGTCCTTCCTCCAACCAAAGCACTCTGTCACAAAGAGATTCCACTTGATATAGCGAGTGCGAACAGAAAAAAATTGTTTTCCCTTGCTCCTTAAACTGCATGATGCGATCAAAAGAACGTCGGGAAAAAATTCCATCACCCACGGATAAAGCCTCATCAATGATTAGAATATCCGGGTCCACATGCGTAGCAGCCGCAAAGGCCAACCTAATAAACATCCCGCTACTATAAGTTTTTACAGGCCTATGGATGGCTTGCAAACTAATCCCTGAAAAGTCAACGATAGCTTTGTATAACTTCTGTGTTTCTCGATGACTTATTCCCTGAATGGAGCAATACAGATAGATATTTTCATGTCCTGTCATTTCGGGGTGAAAACTGGCTCCTAACTCAAGAAGAGAGGCGATACGGCCCTCCACCCTTACTGTACCTGTGCTGGGTTGGATAGTGCCTGCCAATATTTTTAAGAGTGTGCTTTTCCCGGCTCCATTCCTACCAACAACTCCAACCACTTCTCCCTCTTGTACTTCAATATTCAAACTTGAAAGAGCCTCTTGCTCATCATGATAAGATCGACCAGTGATAATTTCTCTAACACGGTCAATATCACGTTTGTACATACGATAGGTCTTTGCAATGTTCTGTAAGGTAATAACCTGCATTACACTAGTTCCCGAACATGCGGTAGAGCACGACGATAGACCAACCAAGCAGGGGCGAGCAGCAACAGCCATAAGCCCCATAATCTAGCTACAGGCTCCCAGTTGGGCCAGTTTGGGACAGGGGCCAAAGGATTTAAAAACAGCAAACTATGCACACTTTGCATGAGATCAGCTATCGGATTTAGAAATAACCACTGTGCCACTGAGGCTGGCAACATATCGGGAAAGTAAAGAATAGGGCTACCGTACATCATGAACATCAACAGTATGGGTAAGGTTTGGGATACATCTCTTAAAAATACACCCATCACTGCTAGTAAATACACAAAAGGTAACAACCAAATCAGTAGCAAAACAATAATGAATGCTCCCCAAATCAGAGCCCATGGCCCAAACAACAGGCCAGTGACCAGGGGATAGACCAAGATAAATATCGTGCCAGGTACCAGTAATGTAACCAC
Source organism: Enterobacteriaceae bacterium (assembly GCA_038125665.1). GTDB lineage: Bacteria > Pseudomonadota > Gammaproteobacteria > Pseudomonadales > Pseudohongiellaceae > CAILUG01. Next base: position 59,246 of record JAYPEI010000009.1, on the reverse strand, counting down.
GGGTAATATTTCAATAGGGAACTGTGATCGCCGATAGAGGCTGGCATATTCACGAAACATTCCCGATGCTCTCATGACTATTTCAGAAAGTAAGAACCAAGGCAAAATACCACTTAATAGATATTCCAGAAAACTAGGCCCGCGCTGTAAGCGCATTCCATAGACTATATCAAACAGAAACCAGAACCCAACTACTTGCATAAGTGTTTGCATTACAGGCCAGAACTTTCCTAACAAAGTTCCCGATGAGCGTTGTAATAGGTCGCGCTTGATAAGCAGTTTTAATAGCTCCGCATGTTGCCGACTCATCTGCCATGGAATGGCTAGCGCAGCATATAAATTATGGAAATAGCGGCGAACAATATTCAAAATTTTCTCTTCCCAATAGCTAGCTCGTCACAACTATAATGATCATGATCTTGGTGATACCGAGCTCGCTAGGCTTAAAGGCAAGCTTAGAGCAGGATTATAGTACAGCACCCTCGGCCTTGTATTGTTATCAATGAACTGCACAATTTCAGCATGACCCTCTTTTACCCGTACGCCAGGCTTTAGAAGTGTGACAAATATGGTGTAGTAGCTAGTAATTTTTCTAGAGTTTAGCCATGGTCTGAGTTCAGCCATTGTTGTAGCAGGTACAAGTCTGGCAACATCTCCATTACCACGTATTTCCCCTTCTTGACGTTCTTGGAGAATTTTAGCAATCAAATCGTCGTTAAGCCCTGGCAGTAGCCTTAAGGCCTCTACCGTGGCGGTATTGAGATTTAGCAAATCGCTTTCACCATAGATCGTAAAAGCTGCCTGTAAATTTATGTTAGAAAATAGCTCTCTAAAACCTCTAATAAGAAGAATCTCCTCCACTGATTCAAGTGGGCCATTTCGAGGAGAATAGGGAGGGTCCAAGGTTTGGTAGTACTCTGACTCGGCGCCCCCTGGATAGGTGAGGTCATCTCCATCTGTCCAGTCGTACCATGCTGCTATTAAATTTTCTATTTCCGGGTCTGTTTTATCACCAATAATCTTCGCGAGTATCTCACGTAACTTTTGTAAAGAAATTTCGGAAAGATTTATTTTCCCCCCATGGTCGTAAATACGAACCTCGACACCTGTTGGCGTTTTATAATATGTTTCCAAAGGAAGGCCATTAAATCGGTATAAATTAGTTCCATTTAATGCTTCAGGATTATTATTTTGAATACGCGGGGGTGGTTGGCGTTCGAGCACTAGGTCCATTTCTGCTGCACTAAAAGCAGTAAGTATATCTGCCTCATGCTGTAGTTCTTCAAGTTGCTCCCGGGCCAGTCTGGCTGATAACCGCGTTTGTGAAGCCAGTGCAGTTACTAGAATAGTGAGTACCGTGATTGTAAGTAATGTGGCAATTAGCACTGCGCCTCGTGATTTGTGTAGCACGTTTGTTGATAAGTGTGCTGACATTACTGAACCCCAATCAGCAAACCGCTGCTATCTTCAGTACTCACTTTGATAGGTACTAGTTGAACAAGCCTCGGATGATTCTCATCTTGTTGTCTCGGCAGGTAAGAAAGCTCTATCGCTATGGGTAACGCTTTGTCACTCCCTTGCCAGAGATCTGTCCAACTCACTGAGTCAAACTGAGATTGTTGTAAATATCGAATCCTTAGGTCGTAATTTGGTAGCAAAGTAATAGTTGGTGCTGAATCTATTCTTGAGGTGGGATTACTTGCCATTGCAGAAACCAGCCGAAGTTCAACACCGCTTTCACTATTACTAAGATGCCATATACTCATGCCTTGACGCACAGTTGGTGCTACGGTGGAGGCAAAAATTAGCGTTGAAGAGTCTCCCTGAAACACTGGCTGGAAGGAGCTAATTTCACGATCGAAATATCGCTCTGGATAGGCCGCAGATAAGGCGCGTTCAAGCTGTACTAAACTCAGGGTCTGATTTAACTCCTCATCAAGACTGCTCCCATCTCGCTGCCAGTCACTAACTATTGTATAAGAGCCTGCACTTAAGACAGTAAGTAACATAGCGGAAAGTACTAGTGCTAAGAGTAACTCTAGTAATGTAAAGCCTCTTGCAATCTCAGGCCCTTGCTTCATTGGTTAATAATTTCCTCGTGTAACATCTGCCCGGTGACAACTTCCTCGCCTTGCTCATTGATAAGAACAAAGTTTTCCAGTTGAAGATTTGAGGGTTGAGTCTGGCGTAGTGGTAAAACGCTTACTGAACCCGGTGAATATTGTAATGGTGCATCAAGCAGCTCCCAGGGGAGAGAAGCACTCCCTTGCAAGTGAGCCGATATCTCTACTTGACTTAATATTGCACGCTGAGCATTCACTTCACTTAACCTGGCTTTAGTGCGTAAGGCAAGGTGCTTGTTCCCACTGACAACTCCCAACAAGACACCCAAAGAGAGGCCTACTAGAGCTAGTGCAACTAGCACTTCCAGCAGCGTGAAACCTCTCTGTTTTTTTCGCATTAACAAACTCCACTCTTCGCCTTCACGGATTGATAATTGATGACACGGCTACACTCAGCAAACCAACCAAAACTCATATCTAAGAATTTCTTATTCTTAATCTTATCAATTCGAATAAAGCTGCTCCTGAACCTCTCCCTCGGTCAGCAAAATTTGCCGACCAGTAATGGGGTTCAAGTTGATAAAACTGCGTCTTTCGTCCATCTGTAGCATTAACAATCCTCCGCTACTGCCGCCCGTAGGGAAAAATTCAAATATAAGGCTGTTTACTGGAAACAAACGGTCGCTCAGCGCATCACGGAAAGCCATTTTGATATCATTACTAGCCCATACCAAAGGTTTTTCTAGTGTGGGTGTTCCAGAATCTAATGAAGTTGCAATAACTCCTTGTTCAAAGTGGGTGTCTAAGTTAGTCTCGCCGTTACTTACCTGAGGGTCAACTTGACCCTGTTCTTTATCATCAGAAAGTGAATAAAGTGCTACCTGCACAGTCGTTCCTTGCAACAGCGCTTGACGTTGGGCATATTGAAGTAACGATTGAACTTCACGAACTTCAGCTTGCAGACGAACGGACGTAGAAAAACCTAGTCGCGGCAATACCACGGTTGCCGCTATCCCTACCACTGCAAGTACTACAATTAACTCAAGGAGTGTGTAGCCTTTGAGCATTGCAAACCTTGAACTTCTAACGGGTGATGTCCGCATCATCGCCTTCACCACCAGGCAGCCCATCGGCACCGTAGGATAGCAGGCTAAAGTCCCTAACAGTTGCAGCATATTCATATTGATTGCCCCAAGGGTCTAGCGGGACTTCGCGTATATATGGCCCCGCCCAAGTTTCGCGACTACTATCGTTTTCAAGAAGACCTTTTAACGAATCTGGATAACGACCCAGATCGATTCGATAGGAATCTAACGCTGCACTTAGATTTGCCATTTGCGCAGTCGCCGTTGTCCTTCTTCCACGCTCCAAGTTACCAAAGAGAGAGGGGCCAACTAGTGTTGCTAACAGCGCTAAAATAGCCAACACAATTAATAATTCAATTAAGGTAAAACCTCTTTGGGTTTTGTCTGACATACTTTTCTCCTGCTATTTAGAGGCCTGCTTCATTCATGACCTCTGAAAGCTCTATAAAACTTGCACGATATTCTTCATATGTAGCTGATGCTTCAGGAGTTGTACGGATAATCTGAGGTCTTAGAATGACAAACAACTCACGGCGTTTAGTAGAAACATTATTATATGAAAATAAACGACCAAGCCCCGGCACTTGCATCAATAGAGGCACACCGCTTTGCTGATCTGATTCCTCTTGCTGAATAAGTCCCCCCAGTGTGATTGTACTAAGATCTGAAACTACAACTGAGGTGGTAATTTTCTGGTCAGTAAAGGTGGGGTTACCTGCTACGCCGGTTGCACCATCCTCAACCGAAGAAAGAGCCTGTTCTATTTCTAAATTAATATAACCATCGTCACTTATCTGAGGAGTAATCTTTAAGTCTATTCCCACATTCTGATAAGCAATGTTTTCTGTAGTAACTCCATTACCAACTACTGTAGTTCCGTTATTAACCGGCACACTTTGTCCTACATGAATACTCCCCTCTTTATTATTTGTTGCGAGGATGGTCGGGCGGGCAAGTAGAGAGACATCATTATCTTCTGCAATAGCATTGAGCGTAGCATCAATGACTGCAGATCCATCCATCATGGAACGAGTGAGCACCAACCCTGAATTAGTTAGCGCACGTCCTGTGTTATCGACTAACGTTGTTGGTAAGAATCTAGAGGATAGTCGAGCTGGGCCTGTTGCTAATGAACCCGATACCCTAGTCCAGTCTATTCCAAAACGACTACCTTCATTTAAAGTTACTTGGCCAATGACAGCATGAATAAGTACTTGAGGTGTCACTCTATCCAGTGAACTTAGTGTCGATAAGAGTTGTCTATAATCTCGTGGTGTTGCTCGAACCAGCAGCGCATTCGATTCCTCATCAGCCACTATGTTTACTTTAATATTAGCAGAACTCATTTCAGATTGATTTTGGGTATTGATGCTCTGAGAGGCCGCATCAGCAGGAAGTGCTTGGGGAGTCAGAAAGCTTACCCGAGGCAGATCGGTTTCAGTGTTTTGATTATTGTTCCCGTAAACTTGTGACAAGGTTGTTGCCAATGAACTTGCCTGTAGGTTCTTTACTCGATAAACAAATAGTTGTTCAACTTGTTCTTGGCTGGCTGCATCAAGCACCTGTAGCCAACGATCAATTTCTTGAAAACCACGCTCTGCCGGTGCCATGACCAAAACTGAATTAATTCGTGCCAAACCCAATACTAGGTATGCAGGTTGTTCGCCTTCAATCAGCTTAAGAAGATTTTCTAATTCTTTCGCTACCTCTTCTGCAGGTGAATTGGTAAGCGCATAAAGCTTGATACCTCTATTTTGAAATGGATCGGTATCCATTACTTGTAATAGGGAGTTGATTCGCTGTAGTTGGTCTGCTGTGCCTTGTATACCTAATATATTTGCTGTCCCCAAAGACACGAAGGTAGCATCTCCAAGAATTGGATTGAGTAAACTCTGTGCATTTGATAAGGAGATATACTTTAATGGCGTCACTTGCAATTGAATCCCGCCAGCACTTTCATCTAAGTAAGCTGGCATTGTTAATTCACTGGGAAGTTCTGAAGCGATTTTCTTAAATTCCCAAAATGAGCCTGCGTTTTGTACACTCACTCCCGCGTTACGCGTAAGTAAACGTAATAAAGGCCAAATATCATCATACCTTAGTGGATTTGAGGGTTGGGTTCTCAGACTCACTTTGTTGTCGATGGCCGGATCAATTATCATATTAATACCAAGAGCAGTTCCCAGCTGCTCAATAACTAACCTTAGGTCTTCCTGTTCATAGTTCAGTTCTACAGTTTGTGTTGGGTTGACCACTTCTGGGACGGTTGCTTCAAGCGGTGAGACCCTGAGCAAATTTCCTATTCTGTTGATACCAGGATCTAAAGCTTCTGTAGCCACAACATTTTCTTCAACCTTATCTTCTATTGATGCCGCAGCAGCTCGTGCGATCTTAGCTGCAGTCAGAGTTGGTTCTATCGTTTTTTGATGAGAAGATAAACTGGCGCATCCATGAAGTAACATAAGTCCGATTATGGACATTGTTTTAATGGGAAGGCCAATTGAACTAAATTTATTTTTTAACTTATTCATACTAGAAATCCAACGTATTCATGCTAAAGACCGCTGAAAGCATTACTATAATGATGCCCCCTACAACAACGCCAAGAAATAATATCATTGCCGGCTGAAATGCATTTACTAACCGTCCTATTTGCGCTTCAAGCTGCGCATTAAATCTTTCAGATAATTGCAGGAGTATCTGGGCGGTACGGCCACTTTCCTCACCAACCGAAATTAGCTGTTGCAAAATCACTGGGAAAGCGGCTGTACGTGCTAGTGCATGACCAAGCCCACTCCCAGCGCGAACATCTTCTTCCACTTGCTTTACTTGAGTAAAAAGATAAGCATTATTTAGCACATCTCGGGCAACACTAAGTGCCGCTAGCAGCGAGACTCCCGCATTTAAAAGAGCCCCTAAAGTACGTGCGTATAAAGCAACATCTCGTATGAGTAAAATCTCTCCTAATAATGGTACTTTCAGTAAGCTGGCATCTCTTCTTACATGTCTACTTGTATCCTGTTCGAGCCAGCGCCAGCCCCACCAGACAATGGGGATTACAACTAGAATGAGCCATCCGTAGGTCTGCACAATATCACTAATGTTAAGCAGCATCTCTACTTCAGGAGGAATACTGGTACCTACTTGTTGGAACATTGTTGTAAATTGAGGCACGACATAAACAAGCAGCAAAATCACTGATAGCAAGCCGGTAATTAGCAATATAGTAGGATAAACCAGCGCACTTATCACAGTTCTACGAGTCGTTGCATTTTTTTCAAGAGAAGCAGATAGGTCAGGTAACAGTTGATCTAGAATTCCACCACTCTCACCAGCCCGTACCAAACTTACATATAACGGGGAAAACACCTTAGGTTGTTTTTCCATGGCATCCGCCAAGCTGAAGCCTTCTTTAACATCAAGCCTTAATCCCTGTACGAGAGTTTGCATAGAAGCCGATTCGCTTATTTGTTCCAGCAACCCTAGTGCTTTATCTAAGGGCATTTTAGCTTGAACCAGCGTTGATAGCGCTGACGTGAATTGAAGCAACTCAGGCATTGAAATTCGCTTTGTTGTTATTCCCTTTGATGCTCTATTGCTATGCTTTAAACTCAAGGGTATGAGCTGTCGTTGTTGTAACTGCAGTACGGCAGAGCGTTCGTTTTCTGCACTAACATAACCCTGGGTCAGTTTTCCACTTACATCCGTTGCTTTGTAGAAATAGTTACTTATGCTCATTGGTTAGGTCACCCTGACGACTTCTGCAGGTGTTGTAAGACCAATACGTAGTTTAGTTAAGGCATCCTCACGCAGAGTTCGCATACCTTGTTTTTGTCCTTGTTTACGCAGTTCAGCCGCGGGCGCCTCCTGTGTAATTAAATGTTTGATTTCATCGCTAAGTAATAACAACTCATAAAGACCAATGCGACCTCGGTAACCTGTCCCACCACATCGTTCACACCCACAACCTTCTCTAACTGTTTGATAATCGTTAACATCGACGGCCAAAACGGTTGCTTCGTCTGTTGTAAGGGACCGGGTATATGCACAGCCTTCACAAACACGTCGAACAAGTCTTTGCGCCTGTATGCCTAACAAAGAAGAAGAAATTAAGTAACTCTCAACTCCCATGTCTTGCAATCTTATTACTGCACCTGCAGCATCATTAGTATGTAATGTAGAAAAAACTAAATGCCCTGTGAGAGCGGATTCGATAGCAATTTCTGCTGTTTCATGATCACGTATCTCACCTATCATCAGAATATCAGGATCCTGTCTCACTATGGATCGTAATCCACGCGCAAAGCTTAGACCAATTTGTGAGTTGACTTGTACCTGAGTAATCCCATCTAACTGATATTCAACAGGGTCTTCCACCGTTACAATTTTCCGGGTTCTGTCGTGAATTTTTTCAAGAGTTGCATACAAAGTGGTGGTTTTACCACTCCCAGTAGGCCCAGTTATCAAAATCAAACCATGAGGTTGTGAAATAACTCTAGAATAGGCTTCCAGCACGGATGTAGGCATTCCAAGCTCTTCTAAATCAATAGAAAGATCTCGGCGATCTAGTATACGCAGTACTATCGATTCACCTAAGACGCCTGGTAAAGTAGATACGCGCATATCAAGATCGCGACTACCTAAGCGATAATCTATACGCCCATCTTGCGGCAATCTTTTTTCACCAATGTCCATTCGAGCCATTAGCTTTAGTCGGGAAGCCACTGCTCCTTGTACACGCGCCGGAACTTTCTCTATCTGAGTCATAATCCCATCAACCCTACAACGCACTATTAGGTGGCTTTCACCTGGTTCAAAATGGATATCACTAGCATTTAGATCAAGTGCTCGAGCAAAAAGATGATTTACCAGTCGAATAATTGGTGCTTCAGAATCAAGGTCATTGAGGTCATCCTCAAGATTGTATGAGCTATTATTATCATCATCTGCGCTGAAATCAGGGCTTAGCTCTGCACGCCAATGTCTTAGTAAGCGAGCAATTTCTTCTGCTTCCCCTTCGCGTAGCTGTAAATTAGAGCCCATAACAAAACGTAATCTAGCGGCCAACTCTAATGAAGGGGGCTCCCTGTAGACTAAGGTATTTGTACTGGCAAAATCCATTGCTGGAGCTAAACCGGCTGGCTCTAATAGTTGACTAAAAACAGGTAAGGTTAACATTATTCAACTGCCTCAAGTCCAAAGCCTACTACCGTGAGATTGCCGTTAATTTGTCGTCTATTCTGTTGCAGACTGAAAGTTGTTATGAATAGTTTTGGTCGTTGGGCCTCTAGCTCCTTCAGAAAAGACAGTATCTGTTTTTCTTCTAGGGCAAAACTCATATCTTGAAGTATTAGCGTCCAAGACTCATTTCTACCCTCTAGTTTGGAAAACCTAGTCACACTCATCTCTCGAATGGTGACACCACTTGCATCAACTACTTTGCGTAATGTCTGTTGCAAACTTGTGCCCATTAGTGCTTGGTTGTTACCTTTGAAAGCCCAATCAGAAAAAGCATCAACTTCTCTTTGTTTTGTTAACACTCTCTCTTGGAGGAGTTCGGTATCTTCTATTAATTTCTCGTAACGCTGTATTCGTTGTTCCGACTGACTAATTTCTAAAAGTTGTCTATGATAGAGACTCCAAACCCACGGTATTACATAAATAATGACCAATAAGATCAGTAAACTACTAAACAAGATAATGCGATATCTTTCTTTAGTGATCATTTCTGACTACCGTTGTAGCTGAGGATGTTCAGCATCCCAGCGATTGAAATCAATATCTCTGAGATTCATCCTAATACCGAAACGATCTCCGCGTTCACCACTACTGCCAGAACTGCTTCTACTTTGTCCAACATTAGCAAATTCAGGATTCTGTGCTAATTGCTGAATAAGTAATGCTGGATTTTGTGAATAACCAGATATATCGACAACACCACGATTTAACGTAAATGAACTTAGAGAGTCTGTAATTAGCGTATTCAATGCTTGTAGTGCCGATGTAATATCTTGCCGAGGATATGTGCTCATTGCTGACCAATACTCCTCCAAAAAAAGGACTTCATTTTGACTGGCTCTTGCCTCCGCAGACTCTTCCTGTAGTTGCGCTATCTTTTTCTCAAGCAGATACAGCTGAACGCTATTTCCTAAAAAAGGTAATATTATCATTACAGTCAATGCGGCAAAGATTTGGATTAGTCTTCGTTGTATCCATCCATTTACCAAGAAAGCAGCTTTTTCTTGCGCAGCCACCCCCAAAAAACAAAAACTTTTTTCACTCTTGTCTTCGGTAATTTGTGTATACGACTCTTGCGTTCTCTGATCCAGAGACCCTTTCACCTTTTTTTGAATATTAGATTGCCAAGATTCCCATTCTTCATGCATGTGAATGTTGTTACTATCTTGTATGGCCTTGCTCTGCCATTGGACTATATGACCTTTGTCATAGTAGAGCAGTGTTTTTTGTACAGAGTCTATGTCAACACATAGCATCTGTTGTTCCTGTAATAAACCAACTAGTGGTCGAGGGCGTACTACTTGTACGCTCAGACCTTGCTCTTCAAAGGCAGATTCTAGTGCTTGCATCCTTTCAGCACGTAACCACAGTGCAACGCCTGCGGCGGATTTCTCTGAACTCTCCTCATTGACACTTAGCAGTAAATCTTCTTCAAACCCTGGTAAAAAAGTAATTTGTTGCAGTTTCAAGGCAGACTTCAAGAGTTTAGAGTTACTAATATTCAGCTGATAAGGAGTGGCTAGGAATTCTGCAGGGGGTAAATATATTTCGATTTTATTAATGCCGACTGGTACTAGTTCGCGAGCTACTTTCGCTAGGTAACTTGCAGAATGGTCTGCCAGCATTATGCGAGTTATGCATGACCCAGTATTTTTCGATGATTTTTTAGGCAGATAGTGTAGTTGTTGGTCTAGTACTATTAAGCTAGCCTGCGATTGTTCATGCACAAGCTTGTTCACTCGACTCCTTAAGTTTAAACCTTCAAGCGTTCGAGAGATAATTTCATGGATACCCATCGATCGGACAGCATTAATGAGTCCTGCGAAAGGCAAACGTTTTAGCTTTTTCTTGCTGAGTTTTGGTTGCACCTCGACATTACACCGGCGGTTATTGAACTGTGGTCTGATTTTAAGGCATTTTTTTTTAATTTGCCTTTCTTAACCTAAATTTAATAACAATGACAGGAACTTATAGAAATTTTGGTAAATGAAGCAAGAGCCCTAAACTGTGTCAGAGCTCAAGCAGGCTATTAGTTACCGCTTCGCTCTTTTGCTATTAAAAACTCAGCAATTTTTAGTTGCTCAGCCTGAGTGGTAGTACTAGTCCCTGTTACTCGGTATTTTCCATTCACAATTATCGCTGGAACGCCACGCACTCCATAATCTCGCATACGTGCACCAGCCTGCTTAACGGCAGACACTGTAGAAAAAGATTTCCACGTCTTATCAAATTCTTCTGGGTTTACTCCATTAGCTACAAACAACTTTCTTATTTCATCGTCCGTCTGTAAATAATTACGTTCTTTATGAATGGCATCAAATGTAGGAGTGTGCATATCATCCAGCACACCAAGGGCTTCTGCTACATAATAGATGCGCGCGTGTGTTTCCATTAGGGCATTCCACATGCCTGGACTGCGCACAAAATTCACATCTGAGGGTAGTTTTTCTATCCAAGGCTCAAGAACAGGCTCAAAAGCAAAACAGTGAGGACAGCCATACCAGAATATCTCAGCGACCTCGATTTTATTAGGATCAACTGTCCGCACAGGCTTTTCAAGAGTTTCATAATGACTACCCTCCACATACAGTGCGGGCTGTGCTATTAAGATTGCACTGATGCTGAGGGTCAGCACAAATGCGCTAAGCGCTCCAATGGTTTTCAAGAAACGTTTCATTATTTATCACCTTTATAAAAATCTGTTGGCAGGAACTTAGAGTTCATGCAAGTAAATTTAGGCCTGTATCTCCGATAATTGAGACTAAAGTCTTTTTTATAAGGCCTCTCAACTCTCTGATTTTAGAGAGAAGAGTATGCCACAAGTCAATAAAAATAAAACTGATTGGGTGCCGTAGGTAGCCAAAGCTATAAGAGATAACTCATTTTATACCTTAGTGGTCAGGTAGGGTTCAGCGACGCAAACCTGCCACAAAAGAGGCAAGTGCTGAAAGCTCGTCTTCGTTAAGTCGAGCCACAATCGTACGCATCATTGACGCACTATCGTTCATACGATTTCCTGCACGAAAATCACGTAGTGTTTTGTTCACGTAGGCTTCATCCTGACCACTTAATGCTGGGTATCCCGCATCATCCATACCCATCCCTTCTGGCCCATGACATGCTGTGCATGCTGGAACCCCAAGGCTAGCATTACCGGCTCTGTACAATGCCTGACCAAGTTCAAGCTTAGCTGCATCAGCAGCGCCCTCAGATAAGGGCTGCTCATTATAAAATGCTGCAATATCAGCAAGATCTTGATCACTCATATTGTTTAGCAACCCTGTCATAAGAGCGACTGGACGTATCCCGGTCTTAATATCACTAAGCTGTTTGGTCAAATACTTTTCACCCCTTGCCCCCAACTTTGGCACTTCCGGTAACACGGAACTATTTCCATCTGGGCCATGGCATGCCACACATACGGCAACCTTATCAGCACCTGCTTGTGCGGACCCAGCGGCTACAGAAAAAGAACTAACACCTGCAAGAAGCAGGAAAAGCACAACATTCTTCATGCGATTCATAACTATCCTAATAAGTCCCAGAGGTAGCAGCAGATGCTACAATACACGACAATCAACTATGATACGCGATTATAACCTAAGGTCGCTGTCTTGCCCAAATTAGAGGCTCTATTTTAAAGATGATTGATTTTCACCAAGCCAGTTACTTTATTAGTGCGAGCTCCATCAATGGCTGTCCTCCAGATGATGCCCATGAAGTGGCTTTCGTGGGTCGCTCAAACGCAGGGAAATCCTCTGCTATCAATACACTTACTGGACAGCGCAAACTTGCTAGAACTTCCAAAACACCAGGCCGAACTCAATTATTAAATTATTTTCAGGTGGCACCCGGTTGTTACATTGTAGATTTGCCAGGTTTTGGATACGCTAGAGTTCCTCCCGCCATGAAAGAAAAGTGGAAAAAAGAATTAGAAAGGTATCTCAAAGAGCGCCTTTCATTAAAGGGACTGGTCTTGTTGATGGATATCCGACATCCCTTTAAAGACACAGACAAACAAATGATTAAATGGTCCCTGGGTGCTCAGTTACCACTACACATACTACTCACAAAAGCTGACAAACTAACTCATGGCGCTAGCCGCAATGCCTTGCTTAAATGCCAGCAGAGCTTAAAGCCCCATAACAAGTTGGTATCAATACAGTTATTTTCGGCTCTTAAAAATGATGGCGCAAAAGAGCTGGAGACTAAGCTACAAGAGTGGCTTGCGCCTAAGATCGTTTAAATAAGTAGACACGAGTTGACTACAAACAAGTTAGATAGGACAGATACAGATAAAGAAAGAGCCTCGACCGTAGGAGAAGACAGCCGAGGCCCTTAGAATTGCTCCCAGTCACAGGGAGGCTTAGTGGCAGCGGGAAAAATCGGGGAGAAAACCCTCTGCTTTTGTATCTGACAAGTGAGTTGTAGTTAAGTTCCCATTAGAGCGAAAGGATTTTATAAAGAAGATCAGAATCTAGATATGCTCGCTCTTCAAGCAGCAGCACAGTTTAGCCATGAGCCTGTCCCCAACTTACCCCATGCCCGATATCCACTACTAGGGGCACTGACAGCGAGGCCGCCGATACCATTCTGAAACCTACGCCTTCGCGCAGTAGATTTAGGTCTTTCTCCACTACTTCAAAAACTAATTCATCATGCACCTGTAGCACTAACTTTGCCTCTAACTTAGCTATTTTTAGCCAATTATGAATATCAATCATAGCAAGCTTGATCAAATCCGCTGCTGTACCTTGCATTGGGGCATTGATAGCCGTACGCTCAGCCGCTCTTCTTAATGCTGGGTTACGTGCCTTGATATCTGGCAAGTAAAGTCGCCGACCAAATAGGGTTTCTACATACCCAAGTTCAGCTGCTTGTGCCCGAGTTTGTTCCATATAATCTTGGACTCCAGGATAACGTTTAAAATAAAGATCCACATAATCCTGGGCTTCACGTCTACCTATACCCAGCTGATTAGCTAATCCAAAAGCACTCATCCCATAAATCAATCCAAAATTGATAGCCTTGGCTGAACGCCGTTGCTGTGCCGTTACCTCTTCCAGCGGACAGCCAAAAATATCTGCAGCAGTTGCTCGATGCACATCGAGCCCTTGGGCAAATGCCGACATCAGTCCTTTGTCTTCAGACAAATGGGCCATGATACGAAGTTCAATCTGGGAATAATCTGCTGCCATTAGCACAGAACCAGGACTGGCCACAAAGGCCTGACGAATACGTCGACCTTCCTCATTGCGAATAGGGATGTTCTGGAGATTTGGGTCTGTGGAGGATAATCGTCCTGTAGCAGCAACCGCTTGCTGGAAGGTTGAATGGATGCGATGAGTGCTTGGCTGAATTTCCTCTGGTAACCTATCCGTATAGGTAGATTTTAATTTGCTCAAGGATCGCTGTTCTAGAATCACTCGAGGTAATTCATGACTTGCTGCTAGTTCCTGAAGTACCGGTTCTGCAGTTGAGGGTTGGCCCTTGTCTGTTTTACTAATAATCTCAAGCCCCAGTTTTTCAAACAGTATTTTTTGTAACTGTGCAGGCGATCCCAAATTGAATTCTTCTCCCGCTATCTCAAACGCTTTTTTTTCAAGTTCTTGTAAGCGCTTACCTAAGGCATCGCTCTGTTCACGTAGTGCTTGGATATTGATATTAATGCCGTTGGTTTCCATACGAGTTAGTACCGGTAATAGAGGGATCTCAACTTGTCGGTACACTCTAGCCAACCCACCTGTAGTGTTCAAAGCTTGCTCCAAGACATAACTCAGTCTTAATAAGTAATCTGCTCGTTCAGCAGCAAATTGCAAAGACTTATCTGTACTTAGAGCATTGAAATCTATACGTTGACGTCCCTTCCCCAGTACTGATTCTTCACTGGGCAAAATGTGGTGCAAATTTTGTTCGACTAGTCCTTCCATTCCATGGCGATGCATCGATGAATTAAGTACGTAGGCTTGTAACTGGGTGTCATAACGACGTCCTCCCATAGGGATACCGATAGTCTCCAGTAAATGTGAAAGTAATTTCAGGTCATAACCAACTTTGAAGAACTGACGATCTTTAAGAATAGGCCCAAGTGCTTCTACCAATGCTTCTCTGGTAACAGATGTTGACTGGATTAAGCCAGAAGACAGAGGTATGTAGGCGCTTTGTCCAGCTTCCCAACTGATAGCTAAACCAGTGATAGCTGACTCCATATAATGTTCATGTGTTGCCAAAGCAAAAAGACCAAGCCTCAAAGTTTTTCCAGGGGCTGCTTGGCGTATCTGCTGAAATTTCTGACAGATATTTCGTATCGCTTCATCATCATTGATGAGTTGGTAATTTATGACTTCGGCTTTTATGGGCAGGGCAGTTTCCACAGTAGGAATCGACTCTGAAGTTGTCTTTGGCCGAGTTACCCCATCAGATTCTAACTCCTGAATCCAAGAGCGAAACTCTAATGCCGAGAATAGCTCCATTAACATATCTTGAGCCGGAAACTTTAGCTGTAATTCGTTGTACTGATAAGGCAGGGAAACATCACATTTTATTGTTGCTAACTTCTTAGATAGTGGAAGCTGATGCAAATGTTCACGTAATTTTTCTCCCACCTTTCCTTTGATGTTATCAGCTGCAGCAATCAGTATTTCTAGCGTTTTATACTCTTGCAACCACTTCGCCGCCGTTTTAGGACCTACACTTGGGACTCCAGGAATGTTATCTACTTTATC
This sequence comes from Enterobacteriaceae bacterium, assembly GCA_038125665.1. Lineage (GTDB taxonomy): Bacteria > Pseudomonadota > Gammaproteobacteria > Pseudomonadales > Pseudohongiellaceae > CAILUG01. Next base: position 44,135 of record JAYPEI010000009.1, on the reverse strand, counting down.
GCCCATCAAGGCCAGATAATCCACTATAGCCCGCGGTGGCAAGCCAAACTTTGCCTCAACACCAGCAACATCTAATTCCTCGTTAGTCATCGTGTTCAATAATGTGACATGCTCTGTAACCAACTGCGCCATATCTTTATCACCGGTGCTTATGATAGTTCGAACACCTGCTTGAGTGGCCTGTGTGGCTAAAGTGCCGATGACATCGTCTGCTTCTACACCGCTCTCTACTATTAAGGGCAAACCCATCGCTTTAACTATCTGGTGGATTGGTTCAATTTGGACCCGAAGCTCGTCAGGCATAGGCGGGCGTGTGGCTTTGTATTCAGGAAAAATATCATCTCGGAAGGTTCTTCCTTTGGCATCAAACACAATTCCCATTGGACTTTCGGGATACAGCTTTAAAAGGGAGCGCAGCATATTGATTACGCCTTTTATTGCCCCAGTTGGCATACCTTTACTATTATTAAGCGGAGGCATGGCATGAAAGGCCCGAAAAAGATAAGAAGAGGCGTCTACTAGAATGAGGGGGGCTGAAGGTTTGGTCATTACTTTACTCGATTCTCTATTTTCATTGCTCGTCTGCATTGGAGTTTAACAATCGAGCACAGCGCTGGATCACATTAGTGAGGTCTTGAAGAAATAACGCGTAGGAGTCTTCTCCTGGCTCTCGTTGCAACCCTAATACATCAATATGTTCGAGACGTAGCGCCGAAACATCTAACGAATTCAATAAGTCCGAAGTGTCTGAATAGGGTTCAATTAAAAGACATCTTAATCCACTTTCCTGAAGACGTTGACGAAACGCCATTAAGGACCTCAACCCTGGTTTGTTATTGTCATCGCTGCGTAAACTTAGTGCCTCTGGCCAGCCTTGTTCCATCTGTAGGTATGCCAATGAGTTATGATCGATACCCCAAGCCGCTACTGGGTGTTCAGCGAAGGCTTCTTTGATTGCTGCTTCTATGTTTTGTAATCGCTGCTCAAATCGAGAGAGGTTCTTCGCATAATTGGCCTGAAACTTAGGGTCAATCGAGCTAAGTTGTGAAGTCAGAGCCTGAGCTATCTTCAGAGCGTTTCCGCTGTGAAGCCAAAGGTGTGGGTCAATTTTTCCATCGCGCTGAATAAGTAATAGCCCTGGCAGTTCTTGCGAAGTAATGACACCTGCAGAACGCTCCAGCAGAATACTCTGCAATGGTAACTCCAAAGTAGGGCCAATCCACAAAATGATATCTGCTTTCGCCATTAATTCTCGATCTGACGGCCTTAGACTTAATTCATGCGCATCTTGAGCAGATGCTGGGGCTAAGGCTGGCATACTGACCCCAGCAGTGATGGCTGCTGCAATATGTTGTAAAGGTTTTACTGTTGTCACCACTAAAGCTGGCTGTGTATGTGCTTTTATCTCCTCTCCTTCTTGTGCATTAACATAAGAGGATGCCTGCCAAAGCGCGTAGAAGATAAGAAAAGTGCGACCCACTACTTTGGTGTGATATTTGAGCGGGTAGAATTGATTTATCACAATCATCGAGCCTCTATGCAAATTTGCTTGAGAGTAACTGAAAGGGGATTTAGATGGTATGATATACGACTCTATGAAATCCCACACCTCAATCCAAAGTGAGCCTCTACTAAGTCTGACAGACGTTTACTTCGTCGTTGGCAATAAGTCCATTCTGGAAAATATTCAATTATCCCTGAAAACTGGTCAGATTCTTACGCTGATTGGCCCCAACGGTGCAGGAAAAACTACGTTAGTGAAACTCGCTCTGGGGCTACTTACTCCTACTGAAGGCACTATAGTAAGAAAAAATGGTCTGCGAATTGGCTACATGCCACAAAAACTTCATATAGATGCAAGCATACCATTGAATGTAGAAGATTTTCTCCAACTATCTCCTGCCGCCACAACAAACGATGTCACCAATGTACTTAAACAAGTCGCTGCGACAGACTTAAAAGATTCTCGCTTACAAGCGCTGAGTGGTGGCGAGTTGCAACGTGTCCTACTTGCTAGAGCACTACTCCATAAACCGGAATTATTAGTCCTTGACGAACCTACCCAAGGAGTGGACTTGAGTGGTCAAGCGGAGCTCTATAATCTCATATCAAAATTACGCGATGAGCTTAGCTGTGCAGTGTTAATGATAAGCCATGATCTACATCTAGTCATGTCTGCTACCGACGAGGTAATCTGCTTAAACCAGCACGTATGTTGTCACGGTCATCCTGAAACAGTATCCAATGACCCTTCGTACCGTGAACTCTTCGGTAAAAGAGGCGTAGATGCTATGGCTGTCTATACTCACCATCATGATCACCATCACAACCTTACTGGTGAGGTTATTTGTGATCATGACTCCGAATCTCACTCAGTTCATGAGCATGCTCAGCATACTCAGGACAAACAAGCATGATGGATTTTCTTTGGCGTGCTGTTATAGCAGGACTCCTGCTAGCCATTGCAGCAGGCCCCTTGGGCTGTTTTATTGTTTGGCGTCGTATGGCTTATTTTGGAGATACTCTAGCTCATTCTGCTTTATTAGGAATTTCAATAGGCTTGTTGTTAGAGCTAAATCTGACCCTCACTGTTCTGATCACTGCAGCTTCGATTGCTGGATTACTACTTTTACTTGAACGAAAACAAGTGCTGGCGTCGGATACTGCCCTAGGTATTCTTGCTCATGCATCCCTAGCTTTGGGTCTTGTAACACTCAGTTTAAGTGATCTGCGTGTCGACTTAATGGCCTATCTCTTTGGTGACCTTCTAGCAGTCGGTGTGGACGATCTTCTATGGTTGGGAGCAAGCTGTGTATTTACTCTTTTCCTTATATCAAGATACTGGCGCTCTTTAATATCAGTCACTTTGCATCAAGAATTGGCACAAGTAGAAGGTCTTCCCGTTTCGAGACTACGAATGCTAATGATGATGATGCTTGCTCTGATGGTTGCTGTTGCCATGAAAGTAGTAGGAATCCTCCTAATTACCGCACTTTTAGTTATTCCACCTGCAACAGCGCGCTTTATGGCACGATCTCCTTTACAGATGGCAGTGCTGGCATCCACATTTGGCATGCTGGCTGTGCTAACTGGTATAGCAGCTTCTTGGTGGCTGGATACACCAACTGGACCCAGCATAGTGGTTGCCGCAGGGCTATTTTTTGCAGCAGTCAACTTAACTAAAAGTGTTAATTAGCAAAGTCTTTCGCTTCCCACTCTCTAACTAGTGACTGAAAAGATTCCAGCATTTGTTCAGGGTTCTGAGGTGCCTTGAAGAAACCTGCATAATCACCATATGGATTTATTAGTACCAATTCTCCGCTGTGATTCACTAGATAGTCACCTTCATCGCCCTCGGGAATATAACCAAAAGCAATATTTAACTGCCTTGCAAGTTTAAATAAATCGGCAAAGTCGCCTGTAGCGCCGATGTAGTCTTCACCAAAATATTGAACATATTTACTTAGTTGCTCAGGGCTGTCCCGCTCAGGGTCGACTGAGATAAACACAACCTGCATCACAGTAGATAATGCTGGGTCAACTTTTTGGAGTTCTTCATCAAACTGTGAAATTACAGCCATTGTAATGGGACAAATATCAGGACAGTATGTATAACCAAAGTACAGTAGTGTCCATTGATTGCGTAAGTCTATTTTAGTCAGTGAGGTACCATCACTACGCTTCAGGGAGAAGTCTGCTAACTTTTTGGGAACTTCGTATGTAAAAAGCCCTAAGTCATTAAGCTGCTCGTGAGTCAGCACAGTTGGCGTCAGTATTCTATGGGCAGTTAAGCCAAGCACTGCGGCCATGAATACTGTGCAAATAATAATGGTTCTGATAACACCCTTGTTCATTAGGCACCCTCTATAGCGTTTAACTTTGAGTTGCTCGATATAGATGATAATTCAAACTTACCATCGACATTAGTAACAAAGCGCCAACGGCATTATGTGCTACTGCCACCCACAGAGGTAATTCGAAATAGACATTTGAGATCCCTAAAGAAACCTGTAAAGCGAGCACCACAGCAATGATTTTTGCCTGTCTGCGTAGAGCCCAACCACCTGATACTCTGTAGAGTCTGTTTAATAAAAAGATCAAATAGCCGGTTACTACAACAGCACCAATACGATGAGTAAGATGGATCGCTACCCTTGCTGGAGCATCCATTTGCCCACCCAAATAATTGGGACCAATTTCTTGAGCAAAATTGAAACCAGTTGAAAAATCTGCTCTAGGCCACCAGCTTCCTTGACAAGTAGGTAAATCGGGACAAGCCAAAGCAGCATAATTTGTACTGGTCCAACCACCCAATAGAATTTGCACAATAACTAGCAAAAGCCCGACTAATGAAAATCGGCGTAGGCTCTGCCAGTATACTAATGGTACAGAAGGTGTCGGCCATGGCTGGTTTTGTAAGCGAAGTCTTAATAACCAAAGCAACGTGAGTGTAGTAAAACCTCCTAATAAATGACCTGTGACTACTTGAGGCCATAAGTTTAAGGTCACAGTCCACATGCCAAAGGCAGCTTGAATGATTACTAACACAAGTAGAAATATTGGTAGTAACAGGGGCTGTTGTGCAGAGCGGTTACGCCATGCGCCTATAGTAATAGCCAAAATGATCAGTCCTAGTGAGCCTGCAAAATACCTGTGGACAACCTCTGGCCACGCTTTATCGAATTCAAATGGCATTAGCGGATAAGCGTCACTGGCGCTAGCGATTTCAGACTCTGTCTGCGGCATCCAAAGGTGACCATAACAACCTGGCCAATCAGGACAACCCAGCCCAGCATCCATTAACCGTGTAAATGCACCTAAAACAACAACCGAAAACGCCAGGACCACTGCAAATCTTACTAACTTATAGGTTGGTAATGCTGACATATCTTCTCTCTTTCTCTCTGTTCTGGACAGTTACTAGCCCAAGCTGCTTCTACCTAGTAATTTATCGAGATCACTAAGTATTTGTTCTGGATTATTTTCTGGAGTGAAATATAACATAACGTTACCTACAGGGTCGGCTACGTAAATATATCCAGCTTTTACGGGGTCTTGATCTCCAGCACTTGGTGATAAGATTTGAGTCAATATCGAGGGGTCTCCATGTAAGAGTCTCATAGCTGGGAATTTAGTTTGTAGCACTGACTTCAAGTTGGTATCGAGTGCGTAATTACTGATGTTCACCAATACACGTTCAACTCTATCAGATTCTCGACCCAAACGAATATGGATTTGACGAAGTAGTTGCAGTCTATCCATACAGATATCGTCACAGCCGGTTGAGGTCATGTATAACAATTGCCAAGGTCTTGCTTGGTAGTCCGCAGGTCTAACACCATATGTGAGTTCATCAAAACTTTTGTAGGCTGGAGTACCATTGATTGTTAACTGAAGGCTCACCAAATCTAAGACAGGATTTATTAGTACTCCATTATTACTTGTTCTGGAGACCCCATTCTCACTCATCATACGAAAAAACAAAGTTGCAGCTATTATAGGTAGCAGCGTACTCAACAAGAGAAACGTAAGTTTAGCCTGATTCTTATCCATCATAGACTACCTTATTTTGTAAGTTTTATTCATTGTCAGATTTTTTGAAACTTTGCCAAAGGGACAGCGCTACTAAAGCTATTGCCATAGAAAACCATTGCATTGCATAACCGAAGTGCTTTTCTGGAGTCGTATTGATAAGTGTCCAATTCCGTTCTAATACTCCAGGACTTTGATCTGCAAGACGCAGTTCAGCATTAATAACTTGGTTGGTGTTTTCACTCAATATCGACAATTGATCAATTTTCACTACCTGAATTATCTTGGGCCAGCCAGGGGTAGGCGTAATGTCCCCTAGAGTCATTGTCTCACTAAGTGATGTGTAGAGATAACCTTGTAGCCGTACCTCTTCATCAAACAACATTGGAATCGGCAGCTCTTGACGAGTAGGGCCTTGTGGTATGAATCCACGATTCACCAGTAGCCAATCCCCAGTGCTTGCAAGCAAAGGTTGTAGAACTTCAAAACCAACTTGGCCTTTACTAACACGGTTATCTAGAAAAAAAAGATGCTGGTTATCAAATTTCCCAGTAACTTCAACCTGCCGATATAGCAAATCTACTTCATCAGAAAACGTATCCAATGGTTCTGTCGGCTGGGCAAGACGTTCATTAAGTAATGACTGCAATGCTGCTTTTTCTTCTTCTCTATCTAGTTGCCAGAAACCAAGGCGCAGGAGTATTACAAGCAGGCAAGCAACAAAAAGTGCTAACTTCCAATTCCAGCTAAACTTCAACAATTAAACCTCTTTTTTCTTGCTTTGACTTATCCTATTGGCTTTTTAAGACCCTCACGGTTTACTACCTTCTAGGACACCCACAGTTTCAACTTTAGTTCGCTTTCAGCGATAAAGAGGTGAGCACCCCAATAATCAAGGTCCATGTTTTGGCTCGCGATGCTTAAGACAATAGTTTACACTTTGCTCCTTGAAAAGGATTCCATCATGCTGAAATTTCTAATAGTTTTTTTCCTAGTCGGTGTGCTGGTTAGCTTAGCTTCCGGAGCAATTTTCTTTTTTAAAGATCAAGGACGAAGCAAGCGCACCTTATACGCTTTAGGTGTACGTATTAGTTTCGCAGTTTTGCTTGTTATCACCTTGGTATATGGGATTATTACTGGAGAGCTCGGCCTTGACGCTCCCTGGCACCGGAGAGCGTCGTCTGATTCTGTATCGGTAGAGTAGTAACTGACTCCTAGAATATATAGACAAAAAGGAACAGACATACCCACACAACATCTACGAAGTGCCAGTACCACGATGCCGCTTCAAACCCAAAATGGTCCTCAGGCTTAAAGTGTCCACGCATCACTCTGCCAAGCATCACTGCAAGCATAAATGCACCCAGTGTGACATGGAATCCATGGAATCCTGTTAATAAAAAGAAAGTCGAACCATAAATCCCTGAGTCTAGAGTAAGACCTAACTCGTGATAGGCATGAATATATTCTTCAACTTGCAGGAAAAGAAAGACAATTCCTAACGCCACGGTGATAGCCAACCATATGGTCAACGGTTTACGTTGATCCTCTTTCAGGGCTGTGTGAGCGACATGTACAGTAACAGATGAAGTAAGGAGAAGAATAGTATTCCAAAGTGGTAGGTAGCCTGACAACCCTGCCAGACCAGGCCATTCCATAGACTCATGTGGATTTGTAAACAGTTGTGAATTAGGGTTCTCAATTAAAGGCCAGCTCGCCTGAAAACCTTCCCATAGCATGTTAGTCACACCTTTCTCACCTTCACCACCTAGCCAGGGTACCGAAAGAGTCCTTACATAGAAAAGTGCACCAAAGAACGCACAGAAGAACATCACTTCAGAAAAGATAAACCAGTACATCCCTAGAACATAGGAACGCTTTAGTTGTGGTCCCGGGAGTCCTTGGTGATTTTCAGTTATCTGAGTTGAGAACCAACTGAAGAGAGTCAGAGCAAGGACTAGAAAGCCAGCTATGGCAAGAAATGTTGAAAAATCTGCTTCTACACCTGCCTTGGTATCATTCAGAACCGACCCCAGGCCATAAACCATCAGGAACATACCGAATGAAGCGAAGATAGGAAACTTTGATTGCTCCGGAACGTAATACACTTCATGTGCTTTGTTTTCATGACTTGCAGACATAATGCTCGCCTTATTTTAATTAGCCGACACCGCAGTACGGGAATTTATAAAGTTATCAGTGACATCAAAAAGCGTATAAGACAATGTTAGCTTTGTGATGTGCCTTGGTAGATCTGTGTCCAGATAAAACATGAGAGGCATATAAATCTCCTCTCCTGGATCCAAAGATTGCTGGTTGAAACAGAAGCACTCTGTTTTATGCAGATACGCTGCTGCTTCTGACGGGCTAACACTTGGAATTGCTTGAGCAATCATTTTGCGCTTCTCTGAATTTTTTGCGTAAAAAGCAACTTCATTAAGAGCGCCTGGGTTAACTTTAATTTGTCTTAACCCCGGTTTGAATTCCCAGGACATACTCACATTATTTCGCGTTGAGAATTGAACAGTTATCTCTCGTGATTCATCTATTGTGACTTCCTCTGCTACATATTGTGTTTTGCTACCAGTCTTTCCATTAAGGCCAGTAACTTCACAAAATACATCATAAAGAGGTACTAGTAAGAACCCGAATGCGAACATTCCCACAGCGGTTAACGACAACTTGCTTAAAAGCCTCTGGTTGTTACGCTGATAAGATTTTTGAGTTAAGCTCATCGGTTTACTATTCTCTGCAAATCAAGTGTTAATCGATTTTGGGAGGTGTCGTGAATGTGTGATAAGGCGCTGGTGAAGGTACTGTCCACTCCAGCCCCTTAGCTCCATCCCATACTCGATTAGTAGCCCTCTTACCACCCATCACCGTTTTCACCACGATAAACAAGAACAACAATTGGCTAAAACCAAAGATAAAGGCACCAATGGATGAAATCATGTTGAAATCAGCAAACTGTAAAGCATAGTCTGGAATACGACGCGGCATTCCTGAGAGCCCTAAAAAATGCTGAGGAAAGAACAGAACATTGATACCTATGAACGACAACCAGAAATGCAACTTGCCAAGTGTTTCATTGTACATGTTGCCTGTCCACTTAGGCAGCCAATAGTATGCTGCTGCCATTAACGAAAAGATTGCCCCGGGAACCAACACATAATGAAAGTGGGCAACTACGAAATAGGTATCGTGGTATTGAAAATCTGCTGGAGCGATCGCTAGCATCAACCCAGTGAAACCACCAAGAGTGAACAACACAATGAACGCAATTGAAAAGAGCATAGGCACTTCAAAAGTAATTGAGCCCTTGTACATGGTTGTAATCCAGTTAAAAACTTTAACACCTGTTGGTACAGCAATAAGCATGGTGGAGTACATGAAGAAGAGTTCACCTGCTAATGGCATGCCTGTAGTAAACATGTGGTGGGCCCAAACAATAAAAGACAAAAACGCAATTGATGAAGTTGCATAGACCATTGAGTCATAACCAAAAAGCTTCTTACGGCTAAATGTTGGTACGATTTCTGAAATCACTCCAAAAGCAGGGAGGATCATGATATAAACTTCTGGGTGACCAAAGAACCAGAAAACATGTTGGAACAGCACCGGGTCACCACCACCGGCAGCACTGAAGAAACTTGAGCCAAAATGTATATCAAAGAGCATCATTGTAACTACACCAGCCAAAACAGGCATCACTGCTAGAAGCAGATAGGCTGTGATTAACCAAGTCCAGACAAACAATGGCATTTTCATTAGAGTCATACCAGGAGCGCGCATATTTAAGATAGTCGCAATGATGTTGATAGAACCCATTATTGAGGACGCCCCCATAATATGAATCGCAAAGATGAAATAAGTTACAGAGCTCGGCGCATATGTCGTTGACAAGGGAGCATAGAAAGTCCAGCCATAATTAGGCGCGCCAGACTCCATAAACAGTGTAGAGGTAAGCATTGCAAAAGCAAAAGGCAGTATCCAGAAACTCCAATTATTCATGCGAGGCAGAGCCATATCAGGGGCACCAATCATCATTGGTACCATCCAGTTGGCTAAGCCCACAAAAGCAGGCATAACTGCACCAAAGACCATGACGAGGCCATGCATGGTGGTCATCTGATTGAAAAAGTCCGGGTCTACGAATTGGAGGCCTGGTTGGAAAAGCTCTGCGCGTATTACTAGTGCGAACAACCCGCCTAGTAGAAACATTGCGAAGCTGAACCATAAGTACATGGAGCCGATGTCCTTATGGTTTGTTGTATACAACCAGCGAGTAACTCCTTTAGCTGGTCCATGATGGTGATCATCGTGTGCGTGTGTAGTCGTCATTAGAGACTCCTGTAAATTTCTTTCTTCAATCTACCCAATACTATTCAACTTGCAGTGCCGCTACGTCGGTGGGTTGAACCATATCACCCATATTATTGCCCCAGGCATTGCGCTCATACGTCACCACCGCAGCGATCTCTACCGCGTTCAACTGTGAACCAAAAGCTGCCATTGCTGTACCCGCTTTACCGTGCAGCACAATGTCAACATGATCCTCAATGGGACCTGTAGCAATTACAGAGCCCGCTAGGGCAGGGAATGCTGGTAGTAGACCTTGACCGTTTTGCTGGTGACATGCCATGCAGTATGTGTTGTACACGGTTTCACCTTCTGCCATTAATTGACTCATAGAAAAAGTCTTGCTAGCCGCATCAGCAACTCCAGCAGCAGCACTTTGTTTAGCAGCTAACCAAGCACTAAACTCATCATGTTCGACAACGTTGACAACCACTGGCATAAAACCATGCAGACGGCCACAGAGTTCAGTACACTGACCCCGATAGATACCTGGTTCCTCTGCAATCACCCAAGCTTCATTAATGAAGCCTGGGATCGCATCTTTCTTCACAGCGAACTCAGGCACCCACCAGCTGTGAATCACATCTGCAGAAGTCAATAGAAAGCGTACTTTAGTGTTGGCTGGTATCACTAGCGGCTCATCAACTTCCAGGAGGTAATTTGCCTCTTTCTTTTCCTGGTTTTGAATTTGGTCGTTTGGTGTTGAAAGGTTTGAAAAATAAGAAACTTCAGGCCCTTCAGGGGTGAGATATGTGTACTGCCAACGCCATTGATAACCAGTGATAAGAATATCTATGGTAGATTCTGTTGTATCGTAAACCTTAGTAAGGACCTTAGTGGAAGGATATGCCATGCCAACTAAAATTAAAAAAGGAATGGCGGTCCAGATGACCTCAACAGTTGTATTGTGGCTGAAGGATGCTGGGTTCAAACTACGCGTACTACGATATCGGATCATCGTGTAGATTAGAAATCCATAAACAATGACACCTATTACTACACATATCCAAAAAATTATCATGTGTAGATTATAAGTTTCACGGCTTATTTCAGTGACACCTTTTGGCATATTGAGTTTAGATTCGCCTGCCATCATGGCAGGCGCATATAAGCCAAAAAATATTGTTGCTAATACACTGTAAGTTTTCAGCAACATATTTTTGACGCAAGTGTTGGTGACGATCAGCATCCGCTGGCTCTCCAGATTTAAAAATTTTTTTGTGTATGTAACTTTTGAGCTGTGCGTTATTTATACAATGAATGCCTGAGTAACGCTCAGCTGCTCACTACTATGGCTAAGGCTTAAGACGATGCTTGGCTTTAACCAAAAAACGAGCTGTGTCCGCGCAAGTCGCACTAATACGTGTGTATTTATTATAGCAAAAAAGTTTTCATTTTAGTAACACCGATTGGCTAGCATTTTGAATAGCAAAACCCGTACAAATGATCAGCTTATAGCTGTAAAATAAAGTCAAGTGTAGCTGTCTCGATAGGAGCACAAAATGGCTTTGAGAATGTTTAAAGGGATTACCCCCACCTTAGAAAAAGGTGCTTGGGTAGATGAATCCGCTGTTGTCATAGGCCAGGTTTTTCTTGGAGAGGACGCATCAGTCTGGCCATGTACCGTTTTGAGAGGGGACATCCACTATATCAAGGTAGGTCATCGAACCAATATTCAAGACGGCTCAGTCCTACATAATACAGGCCCGAGTTCTTCCCCACCGAATGGGTTCCCTCTGACGATTGGTGATGATGTGACTATTGGCCACAAGGTTATTCTTCATGGCTGCACCATTGGTGACCGGGTGCTTGTAGGGATGGGTAGTATCATTTTAGATGGCGCTATCGTCGAAGACGATGTAATGATAGGTGCTGGTTCGCTCGTCTCGCCCGGTAAAAAACTCGAAAGTGGTGGGCTGTATATTGGTTCTCCTGCAAAAAGAGTTAGGGATTTACGGACAGATGAGCTAGATTTCTTACGCTTCAGCGCCCGTCACTACTCAAGTTTGAAGGACCAGCACAGCTCTTAACCCTTAGATGGTAAGTACATTCCACAATCATAATTTGATGTATATTACGATCCGACGCTTAGCATTGATTTGCTTTGAATCGACCTTAACTGGGTTACCTGAAAGTTGGTTTCCCTGAAGCAATAACAGCTATAATATCCTCCGTAGGCGGGCGTATTCCTCGCCAAAGAGCAAATGACTCTGCCGCTTGTTCGACTAGCATACCCAGGCCATCAACAACAAGCCCTGCCCCTTGATCAAGAGCCCATTGACAGAAAACAGTAGGTTCACGACTTTTTGTGTACATCAAGTCATAGCAAAGAGTATCTGATTTTACTATTGTCTCAGGTAACAGTGGCATCTCTCCACTTAAGCTTGAAGCACTCGCATTGATCACAACATCAAAGGTTTCATGGGGCACATATTCAAGACCATTTCCCTGTAAATTACCAAGATCACTGAATATCTCAGCCAGCATCTGCGCCTTAGCTGGCGTTCTGTTTGCTATAAAAATCTGTCTTGGTTGATGAGACAAAAGGGGCTGTAAAATTCCTCTTGTCGCTCCACCTGCACCAATAATCAGTATGCGCTTAGCATTTAACTCGACTTTTAAATTCTGAGTTAAATCTCGTAGCAAACCCAACCCATCTGTGTTATGACCTAACAATGCACCACTAGGTAACACCTGGAGCGTATTCACTGCGCCCGCTCGCTCCGCCTCCGGTGTTAAATTATCCGCCAACTCAAAAGCATCTTTTTTAAAAGGTACAGTCACGTTAAGTCCACGTCCTCCAGCCAGCATAAATTGTCTAACAGTGGTGACGAACTCTTCAATTGGCGCTTCAATGGTACCGTACCTGAGATCCTGACTAGTGCGTTGTGCAAACTGTGTATGAATTTCAGGCGAAAGACTATGGTGTACAGGATTGCCAATTACCGCATATACATCAGTCATAAGTTAAACCCAGTCCCTACCCTGTAAATATCTCTCATATAACTTCGCCTCAGGAGTACCTGGTTCTGGAGTCCAGTCATATTCCCACCTCACTTGGGGAGGCAAAGACATTAAAATAGACTCTGTGCGTCCAACCCCTGACTGTAATCCAAATATTGTCCCTCGGTCATAAACAAGATTGAATTCGACGTAACGCCCCCGTCTATATTGTTGAAACCAAAGTTCACGTTCTCCGAAAGGTGTCGCTTTTCGCTTCTCTACGATAGGCAAATATGCTGACAGGTAAGAACTACCCACTGCCTGCATGTAGCTAAAACAGCTATCAAAACCCCACTCGTTCAAGTCGTCAAAGAACAATCCACCAACCCCTCGAGGCTCTTGTCGATGTTTAAGATAAAAATATTCATCGCACCAACGTTTATGCTCTTTATATACCGAGGGGCCAAAAGGCTCACAGGCCGCTTTAGCTGTTGAATGCCAATGTATGCAATCCTCATCGAATCCATAATATGGAGTAAGATCATAGCCACCGCCAAACCACCACACAGGTTCCATTCCATGCCTTTCAGCGATAAAAAATCGAACATTAGTATGTGAGGTTGGTACATAGGGATTATGAGGATGAATAACTAAAGATACTCCCATTGCTTCAAAGGCAGCTCCGGCTAGTTCTGGTCTTGATGCGGAAGCAGAGACTGGTAACGAGCTCCCCTTCACATGTGAGAAATTCACTCCCCCCTTTTGGAAGACTGCGCCATCTGAAATAACTTTGCTGATGCCACCACCACCTAACTTTCGATCCCACTGGTCTCTATGAAAAGAAGCCTTGCCATCCGCGGCCTCTAGCTCCTGACAAATTTTTTCCTGAAGCCCTAATAAGAACTCCTTTACTGCTTCTTTATTTATTTCTACATTCACTAATTAATCTCAAATACTAAGTTCCAGAAAAATCTAACTTTACCAGACTTCAATCTCTTATTCGCGTGCATCATCCACTCCCTTTGACTTTTATCTGTTTTATCTGATTCAGCCACTGTTTATCTGAGTCGCCAAATCCATGAAATCCAACTCCAACAAAGTAGTAATACAAACTTGGCAGCTTTAGTGACATCTGTAGTGTTCATAGAACGAGGCCTGATCATACATACAATTGAGCGAACTCAAGTAATCTTAGACTACTCCATATTTTGCTCCATCTTCTATCTCCTTGTGATACTTATATTGAAGTACCTCAAGCAAACTGAATTGGATTAACGTATCATAGGCATCAGATGAGTTCTCAGCTTTATTGATATGGAAAGGACAAAATGAGCCTCTTACCAATACTTGAATTCCCAGATTCTCGCCTGCGCACTAAAGCAATGCCGGTTGAAACTGTCACGCCAGAATTACAAGCCTTTATCGGTGATATGTTAGAGACAATGTATGCGGCACCGGGGATTGGGCTAGCTGCAACGCAAGTTAATTATCACCGGCGTCTCCTTGTAATAGATATTTCTGAGACTGGGGATCAACCGCTGGTGTTTATCAACCCAGAACTAGAAATTCTTGATCCTACTCCCCTGGGTTATGAAGAAGGGTGCTTATCTGTGCCCGGCTATTTCGACGAAGTGAAAAGGCCAAAGCGGGTTAAGGTAACCGCTCTAGATAAACAAGGAGAGTCTTTCACTATGGAGGCTGAGGGTTTGCTTGCCGTATGTATTCAACATGAAATTGATCACTTGGACGGTAAGTTATTCGTAGATTATCTCTCTACATTGAAGCGTGACCGGCTAAAAAGAAAGGCAATGAAAGATCTGCGTCAGACTAATCAAGACTCTTTGACGCCCAAATGAGAATCGTCTTTGCTGGTACACCTGATTTTGCTGCTAAACACCTAGAGTCCCTTTTGTCAGCTGGTTTTAATATAGTTAGCGCTTATTCACAACCAGATAGACCCAGTGGTAGGGGTAAGCAGTTGCAACCGACACCTGTGAAACGTGTTGCTCTTGCTGCAGGTATTCCTGTTAAGCAACCGTTACACTTAGATCCAGAAGCTTGTGATGAGTTACGTGACTTGAACCCGGATATCATAGTCGTGGTAGCTTATGGTTTATTGCTATCTAGAGAGGTTCTTGATCTTCCTTCTTTTGGTTGTATTAATGTTCATGCTTCTTTGTTACCTCGTTGGCGTGGCGCTGCACCAATTGAGTATGCTTTGATGTCGGGTGATGCCAAGACCGGGGTTAGTTTGATGCGAATGGACCCAGGTTTAGATAGCGGTCCAGTTCTTGCTTATTCTTCAACAAATATTTCTGATGATGATGATAGTGGGACTCTTTCTGATCGGCTTTGTAGTCTAGGTTGTGAACTTCTGGTAAATAGCTTTCAGAAATTACCCACTCTGTTAGAAAGTCCGGTCCCCCAGAACACCCACCTAGTAACTTATGCCCCTAAAATTACAAAGTTAGATGCCAAATTTGTTCCTTCAGTGGATGCTTTGAAGATCCATAACAAGCTTCGTGCATTATTCCCACGCTCTCCTCTGTGGTGTCTCCATCAAGGGCAAAGGTTACGGTTATTGAAATCTAAAGTACTAAAAACTGAAGGTGTACACGGGCAACCTGGTGAAATTCTAAAGCTTGGTAACAACGGAATGGATCTTGCCTGTGGTAATGGCATATTAAGGGTGCTTCAAGTCCAGGCGGAGGGTCGTAAACCTATGGCTGTTGCTACGCTGTTGAATGGGCATGCCGACTTTTTCAAAGTGGGTCAGATTCTGCATGAACCTATCAATGTCTGATTCAGAAACGAGATCGCTGGCTGTAAAGACATGCCATACATTGTTGCAGGGAAAAAGCTCTTTAGCTGGCGCTTTAGGTGGTTCCTCACCTGCCATTAATCAAGCTCTGCTGCGCGAGTACTGTGCGGGTTTTGCTCGCTGGTATTTCCTTTTGGATGGAATGCTTGAACTAATTCTTAATAAACCCCTCAGACGAAAGGAACAAGCCGTCCAGGTTGCGCTACTACTAGGCTTATATGAACTCCGCTTTATGCGCACACCTCACCATGCTGTAGTAAATAACTGGGTTGCTTGGGCTGAGCAAGCTGGAAAACCTTGGGCAAAAGGGCTACTGAACGCCGTTTTGCGTAAAGCTCAACAATTCCTTGAAACACGACTGCACGCCCCCTCTCAATGGGATAGCAATGTTAGTCAACTCCATCCTTACCAACGCTTTGGACACCCTTTATGGTTTTGGAAAGCAATATTAAAAGACTGGAAAAAAATAGCTGAAAAAATAGTAAGCGCTAACAATAATAGAGCTCCAATGACGTTAAGGATTAATCAACGACAGGTCTCCCGTTTGGAATACAAAGCTCTATTGGCAGAGCTCGGCCATATCAGTACAGAGGGCACTCTCGCCCCGACGGCTCTGATTTTAAATAAAGCTATGCCAGTTGAGCTGTTACCCAATTTCGCTCAAAACTGGGTTAGTGTCCAAGATGAGGCCTGTCAGTTATTACCATTGTTACTTCCTCCGCTACAGGTAGGTGCCAAGGTTCTTGATGCCTGTGCCGCCCCAGGTGGGAAAAGTTGTTCCTTGCTAGAGTACTACCCCAAGCTTGAACTGACCTGTTTTGACAACAATGCTACTCGTATTCCACGACTGCTTGAAAATCTGGAGCGTGCCGACATCAGAGCCAATGTTATTTGCCACGACCTGTGCTCCGGCTTACCTCCAGGTGTTGAGGGAGACTTTGACCTGATTATATTAGATGTCCCTTGTTCGGGTACCGGGGTCATCCGTCGAAATCCTGACATAAAAATTTTGCGCTCAGAGGAAGACACCAACAATTTAATAGCTCTGCAAGCAATATTAATTGAGCAAGCTTGGCTTGCTTTGAAACCAGGTGGTCTTCTTCTATATTCCACCTGCTCAGTATTAAAAAAAGAAAATGAATTACAAATCCTTTCTTTTTGCTCTCATAATACTGATGTCGAAATACTGAGCCTTCCTATGCTACCCCCATCTCCCGCGGAGATTGGTTGGCAGAATTTTCCTGGGCAGTCTAATGCTGATGGTTTTTATTATGCTCTACTCCGGAAAACAATAGCTTAATTCGCAGGCAATTTCCTGCTAAAGTGCATCGCTAAAAAAGCCCCAATAGGCATTCAGGCCACTATGAAGATATTAATCCTAGGCGCCAACCAGGTTGGTACTGCTCTCGCAGAAAATCTGTCAAAAGAAGCCAATGACATTACCATGGTCGACTCCGATGCAGTTCGGCTTCGTGAAATAAAAGATCGTCTAGATATAGGCACTGCTTACGGTCATCCTTCTCATCCCGATATCCTCGCACGTGCTGGGGCTAACGAAGCCGATATGCTCATTGCCGTCACCGATAGTGATGAAACCAACCTTGTCGCTTGTCAGGTATCATGGACTTTATTTCGTACTCCCAAAAAGATTTGCCGTCTGCGTACCAATTCATATGTAAATACGGCCAATTTATTTCGGTCAGAAGCAATACCTGTCGATGTCGTTATTAGCCCTGAACAAATAGTTTCAGAGTCCATAAGTAGCTTACTGGAAGTGCCTGGCTCTTTGCAGGTACTTGACTTTGCTGGTGGTCGAATTCAACTAGTTGCAGTAAATGCCGAGCGAGGTGGCTTTTTAGTAGGCCGAGAAATTCGTTTTCTACGAGAGCATATGCCGGCTAATATTGATACCCGTGTTGCAGCTATTTTTCGCAAAGATCGTCCCATTGTGCCCAAAGGCGATACGGTCATAGAAGAAGGTGATGAGGTTTTCTTTATCGCAGCTAGGGAACATATTCCCTTTGTGATGAAAGAACTCCGCAAGGGAGACAAACCCTATCATCGCGTCATAATCGCTGGAGGGGGTAACATCGGTGAACGCCTAGCTCGTAAGATTGAAAATAAGTTTCGCACCAAAATTATTGAGACAAATATCCCCCGTTGTGATTATCTAGCTGAGCATCTTGTCTCTACCACAGTTTTGTGCGGGGATTCTTCTAACCAAGATCTCTTGTTAGAAGAGGGAATTGAAGAAACAGAAGTTTACTTATCTCTGACAAATAATGACGAAGCTAACATCATGTCTTCTTTGTTGGCCAAACGTCTTGGTGCAAATAAAGTAATGACCCTCATCAATAACCCAGCCTATGTAGATTTGGTGCAAGGGGGACAAATTGATGTGGCGATATCTCCTCAACTAGCCACCATTAGCTCTCTACTCACCCATGTGCGTCGTGGTGATGTGGCCAAGGTACATTCTTTGCGCCGAGGTGCCGCCGAAGCGATTGAGGCGATAGCACACGGCGATAAAAATACCTCAAAAGTCGTTGGGCGTAAGTTAAGCGAAATAAATCTCCCAACTGGAACTACTATTGGAGCTATCTTGCGCGATGATAAAGTAGTGATTGCTCATGATAACACTATAATTCATACCGATGACCACGTCATTGTTTTCCTTGTCGACAAATACAGAGTACAAGAAGTAGAGCGACTCTTTCAGGTTGGCTTCACTTTTTTTTAACAGGGACAATCATGCATCCGGCTATTGTTTTTCGTGTTCTTGGGCTTTTATCTATGATTTTTAGCCTGACTCACTTGCCTCCATTATTAGTTGCCTTCTATTATGATGATGGAGGGCAGGGTGACTTTTTTACTTCCTTGCTACTTACCTTTATTTTAGGCCTCAGCCTTTACCTACCATTTAATCGTGAAAAACGCGACCTAATGACTCGTGATTGTTTTATTATAGTCACAATGTTTTGGTTGGTCTTAGCGCTTCTTGGTACGGTACCTCTATTACTGTCACCCCTAGAGCATCTGAGCTTCACGGATGCTTTTTTTGAATCAATGTCTGGCTTAACTACTACAGGTGCGACAATCCTCACTGGGCTTGATGAGCTTCCTCCATCTTTACTTTGGTATAGACAACAACTTCAATGGCTCGGAGGTCTAGGTATCATTGCGATCGCTGTTGCCATCCTTCCAATGCTAGGTATCGGTGGAATGCAATTATATCGTGCTGAATCGCCTGGCCCAGTGAAAGATAGCAAGGTTCTGCCTAGAGTGACTCAAACAGCAAAAGCCTTGCTTTTTATTTATGTTGGCCTTACTACTGTATGCGCACTTGTTTATAAGTTATTTGGCATGTCTTGGTTTGATGCCCTTACACATAGCTTTACTACTATTTCAATTGGTGGTTTTTCAACACACGATGCCAGTTTTGCTTACTTTGATTCTGAATTGTTAAATTATTCCGCTGTTTTTTTCATGTTTTTAGCTGGGATTAATTTTTCGCTTCACTTTGGCATTACTAGGACAAGGCGCCTGGCTGATTACTGGCAAGATTCAGAATTACGTGCTTACACCTACATCTTACTAGCCGGTTGTATTGTCACTTTTATAGTCCTGGTAGATTCCAACACTTATGGTTGGCGTGAGGCCTTCAATAAAAGCCTTTTTGAGGTTGTGTCTATTGCCACCACTACTGGTTTTGGCCTCGATGATTTTTCCTCTTGGCCGCATTTCCTTCCTTTCTTTTTGTTCTACATGGCCATTATTGGTGCCTGTGCAGGTTCTACCGGAGGTGGGATGAAGGTGATCCGTGTGCTACTAATTTTTAAGCAGGGATTACGTGAACTTGAAAGATTGGTTCATCCGCACGCTGTTCTGCCGGTTAAACTTGGAGTTAATAAAGTTCCAGACCGTGTACTGGAGGCAGTTTGGGGATTTTTCTCCGTTTATATACTTGTTTACATGATTTTGTTGATGTTGCTACTAGCTGCAGGCCTAGACATCACTACTGCGTTCACTGCTGTTGGAGCCATGTTAAATAATCTGGGTCCAGGACTTGGTGACGTTGCCGCGAACTATGCAAGCCTACCCGATACTGCAAAGTGGTTACTAACTTTTGGTATGTTACTTGGTCGTTTGGAAATCTTCACTTTGCTAGTTTTGTTTTCACCAATGTTCTGGAGAAAATGATCCGCTAGTTTCCATGCTTAATTTAACTCTGTGACATTTCAGTAAGGTTCAAATTGCCCTTCTGGTTGTTTTTTAAATCGTTTATATTCCCATTGGTACTGCTCAGGGGCTAGAGCAATTAATTGTTCAATTGAACGATTCAAGCCTTCTACAGATTCAGTAATATGCTTGGCATATGTTTTGGGGTCGACCTCCTGGAAAATCAGTCTGAAGCCTCCCCTTTTAACATCTCTGAAGGCAAAACATTGAACTATAGGGGCTTCTGTCTTTTTTTGCAGGCGATTTAACAAAGTCATTGTATAGGTCTGTTTGCCAAAAAATGGTGCAAATTTGCCCCCGTTTCCGTTGGGGACTTGGTCTGGCAAAATGCCTACTATCCCACCAGTTCGTAAACCCTTTAATAATTCTGCAACTCCTCTGTTATCAGTAGCAACCATTGTTGCACCTTGGCGACTTCTTGCCTGGTATATTTCTTGGTCTAACCGAGGCGAACTTATGGCCTGGTATAGCTGATAGCTTTGACCAAGGCCACAGCTATTCAAATACAGGCCTACTACCTCCCAGTTCCCTAGGTGAGGCGCCAAAACTAGAACACCTTTACCAATGGCATGTGCCTGCTGAAAAATTTCCAGATTCTCTATTGAGTTAATAGTTGCTAATACCTCATTAGCTGGTCGCAACCAGACAAAGCCGGCTTCCATAACTGTCATGAAAGTATGCTGTAGGCTTTTTCTGGATAGAACGACTTTTTCTGCAGGGGATAAATTTGGATAACATAGATCAATATTTTTTCGTGTTGTGTCACACATCCGTAATGGCATTCGGCTTGCGAGAGACCCTAGCGCTTTCCCAACTGACCTACATACCCAAAGCGGCAACAAGCTTAGTAGTCTTAAAATTAACAAAGAAAGAATATCTGTAAGCATAAGTTTCATGTGCTCTCTGAGCTGCAAGCACTACTTTAAAGGCCTTGACTCTCGCCATTAACGCAGTATTGCAGGATAATACCCACTTATTTTTTTTAAATAGTGCATTTAGAACAAGCCTCTGGAGCCAAGTTTGACTACAAATGTAGATATATCCACTTTTCAAGGCCTCATTCTGGCTTTGCAACAGTTCTGGGCTCAGCGTGGCTGCGTCATTGTTCAACCTATTGATCAGGAGGTTGGTGCTGGTACTTTCCATACAGCGACATTTCTGCGCGCTATCGGCCCTGAAAGCTGGAATACGGCCTATGTACAGCCGTGCCGACGACCGACTGATAGTCGATACGGTGAGAATCCCATGCGCTTGTCTCATTATTATCAGTTTCAAGTTTTATTAAAACCCAATCCGTCCGATATATTAGAAATTTATTTGGATTCTCTGCGCCACCTAGGATTAGATACCTCTACCCATGATATACGCTTTGTAGAAGATAACTGGGAATCACCTACATTGGGCGCCTGGGGCTTAGGCTGGGAAGTTTGGTTAAATGGCATGGAAGTGACACAGTTCACTTACTTTCAGCAAGTAGGGGGTCTTGAGTGTTATCCCGTTTCTGGAGAAATCACTTATGGTCTCGAACGAATTGCTATGTATCTTCAAGGTGTTGACAGTATCTTTGACATAGTCTGGGCAAATACACCTGCCGGTCCTGTGACTTACGGAGATGTTTTTCATCAAAATGAAGTTGAAATGTCTGCTTTCAATTTTGAAGAAGCTAATGTCCCAAATCTGTTTCAATACTTTGATGAATGTGAAGCTCAATGCCAGCACTTGATTGAAAAGAAACTAGTACTCCCTGCTTATGAACAGGTACTGAAGGCATCTCATTATTTCAATCTGCTCGACGCTCGTTCGGCTATTTCTGTCACCGAACGACAGCGCTACATCTTACGTGTTCGGACCCTTGCTCGTTTGGTAGCGCAGGGCTATTTCGATTCACGAGCACGCCTTGGCTTCCCCTTGGCCCCTGAAGCATTACGACAGGAATGTTTGGAGAAGTTTGCCAATGGCTAAGAAGGATTTTTTATTCGAACTAGGAACTGAAGAACTACCCCCTTTAGCGCTACCCATATTAGCCAACGCTTTGCAAGAGGGGCTAGAGCAACGACTAAAACAGGCTGGTATAAACTTCGAAAGCTGTTCTGTTTTCGCAACACCACGCAGACTAGCTCTACGAGTACTTAATTTAGATGCACGCCAATCAGATCAAGACGTAACAAAGACTGGGCCGTCAGTACAAGCCGCCTTTGATGCAAGCGGAAAACCTACCAAAGCGGCTGAAGGGTTTGCCCGAAGCTGCGGTGTTAGTGTTTCAGACCTAACTCAAATTTTGGATGGTAAAGTAACCAAGCTAGCTTTCCATTCAAAAGTTGTAGGAACTGATTCCAATACTTTACTGCCCGGATTTATTACCGAAACTCTTGCTGAGCTTCCGATACCAAAACGTATGCGCTGGGGTTCCTCTCGAGAAGAATTTGTGCGCCCACCCCATTGGGTGGTTATGCTTTTTGGTGACGAGGTCATCTCTTGCAATATCTTAGGTATTCCTGCCGGAAGAATCACCCGTGGGCACCGTTTTATGTCCAGCGGTGAAATTGTCATAAATTCGCCTGCTGCCTATGAAGACACATTATTTAAAGCAAAAGTTATTGCCTCTTTTACCAAGCGAATTGAAATTATCCAACAACAGGTGATCAATGAAGCCGGCAAGTTACAGGCTAATGCCTTAATTGATGAAGAGCTACTAGCAGAGTGTGCTGCTTTGGTTGAATGGCCAGTCGCTCTTACTGGATCTTTTGATAAAGAGTTCCTGAATGTGCCTAAGGAAGCACTAATTTCAACCATGAAAGAAAATCAGCGTTGCTTCGTTCTTTTTGATGATAAAAGGAACATGCTGCCAAACTTTATCACAATTTCAAACATAGAGAGCAATAATCCTGCCACAGTAATAGCTGGTAATGAACGTGTTATTCGGCCTCGACTTGCTGATGCA
The DNA here is from genome assembly GCA_038125665.1 of Enterobacteriaceae bacterium. Lineage (GTDB taxonomy): Bacteria > Pseudomonadota > Gammaproteobacteria > Pseudomonadales > Pseudohongiellaceae > CAILUG01. Next base: position 21,300 of record JAYPEI010000009.1, on the reverse strand, counting down.
GCTTTCTTCTTTAAGCAAGATCAAAAAGAACATCTTGCAGCGCGTATTGACCAACTTAAAACCGTAGTGTTCCAACAGCAACTTGGTACTTTGTTTGATAAATCTCAACGCGTTGGTGCAATAGCTAAGGCTATTGCAACCCAACTTCAAGCTAACCCTACCTTAGCTGCTAGAGCGGCAGAGCTTGGCAAGTGTGATCTGCTCACTAGCATGGTATACGAATTCCCAGACTTGCAAGGAATTATGGGTTCTTACTATGCCATTATCGATGGCGAGGATCCTGAAGTTGCTGCTGCGCTAAATGAGCAATACATGCCACGAAAAGCGGCTGATGAGCTTCCACATACTCTTACAGGGATAGCTCTAGCTCTAGCCGAACGCTTTGATACGCTTACTGGTCTTTTCGGCATTGGACAACCTCCTTCAGGTTCTAAAGATCCTTTTGCCTTACGCCGAGCAGCTTTGGGTATTCTTCGAATTATCATTGAGCTTGAACTACCCCTTGATCTTGCTGATATTCTCTCTTTAGCTGTTTCACAGCATAACGATTTACCTAAAGCTGAAGGCTTGGCAGATACTATCCTTGATTTTATTCTTGAAAGATTACGGGCTTGGTATCATGACAAAGGTATTTCTACTGATATCTTTTTATCGGTTGCAACTGTTCGACCTACAATGCCTTTGGACTTTAGTGCCCGCATCAAAGCGGTATCTCATTTTGCTACGCTACCTCAAGCCATATCATTAAGTGCTGCTAACAAAAGGGTTTCTAATCTTCTTTCAAAAAGCACTGAACAGATTAACTCAACCCTTTTATTCAATTTTGAATTTTGCGTAGACGCTGCTGAAATTTCACTTGCAAAAGCTATACAGGAAATAGTCGCTATAGTTGAGCCTCAATTAGAGTCACGTTCCTACACTCAAGCATTAACTGCTTTGGCAGATTTACAGCCTATTGTTGATGACTTCTTTAATGAAGTGATGGTAAATGTAGAAGATGCAAGATTACGTAATAATCGTTTAGCTTTATTAACTACGCTCAGAAATCTTTTCTTGCGCGTTGCAGATATTTCTCTTATTCAGCATGACTAGACCTTTAGTCATTCTTGACCGAGATGGAGTGATTAACGAAGACTCCGATTCGTATATTCGATCGCCTGATGAATGGCATCCAGTGTCCGGAAGTCTTGAGGCCATTGCATCACTATCAAAATCTGGTTTTCTCGTGGCAGTAGCCACTAACCAAAGTGGAATCGCTCGTGGGTACTTTGATGAAATTACTTTGGCCAACATCCATAATCTGCTTTATACGGAGGTAGAAAAACTTGGAGGAGAAATATCAGCATTATGTTATTGCCCGCATCTTCCTACTGATAATTGTACTTGTCGGAAGCCTGCTACCGGGCTTATCGATCAGATTGAATCTCAACTAGAGCAATCAGCATCAGATGCCTGGTTCATCGGAGATTCCCTGAAAGATTTACAAACAGCTCGCGCAAAAAACTGTAAACCAGTCCTTGTCCTTAGCGGTAAGGGCACCACTACTCAGTCAACAATTAACAAGGAGGATTGGCCTGATCTTTTGATCTTCAACAATCTAGCCCATGCAGTTGATTTTATTTTGCAAACTAATGTATTGGATAATCAGCCGTGATTTTTTTTCATCTATATTGAAAACTTGAGTCCACAATTTTACTTATGAACCCAATGGTTTTTTTTATTCGTTATGTACGCTCATTGTTTTTTTGGGCAGGTTTAGTTGCTAGCCTTCTCATTTGGGCTTTTATTTGTCTATCTATTGCTTGGCTAATACCTTTAAAAAAACGCTTTAGATTCCTCATGCAATGGAACCGCTTCATAACTTGGTGGGTGGGTTTTTCATGTGGTGTTCACTATGAAGTGACCGGTTTGGAAAACTTTGATAGTGGTGCAAAAGTAGTTTTAAGTAACCATCAAAGTGCTTGGGAGACTATTTCTTTCAATTATATTTTCTTGCCTATTTGTCCAGTTTTAAAGCAAGAGTTACTTTTGATTCCTATCTTCGGTTGGGCGTTAAGATTAATGAAGCCTATTCCCATTAATCGTTCTCAACGCAGCTCAGCTCGTAAACAGGTCTTAACCCAAGGCCTGCAAAGATTACAGGAGGATGGGTTATCTATACTGATTTTCCCTGAAGGCACTCGAGTACGCGAGGGAGAAGAAAGACGTTTTTCTGCTAGTGCTGCAGAACTAGCGATAGCAGCAGGTGTTCCTATAATTCCAGTCGCACACAATGCTGGCAAGTTTTGGCCTGCCAGCAGTTTGATCAAAACCCCTGGTACAATAAATGTTACTATCTTTCCCGCAATTGATTCATTAGGAAGAGAACCTCGTGAGCTAATTCAGCAAGCTGAGCAAATAATTAAATCTGCTCAATTAGGATCAAACATCTAAATTAGAAACCTGAAGGGCATTACTCTCAATAAAGTAGCGGCGAGGTTCTACTTGGTCACCCATCAAGGTGGTAAACAACTGATCTGCCTCCATTGCATCATTAATTGTAACTTGATTCATCCTGCGGACTTCTGGGTCCATTGTTGTTTCCCAAAGTTGACTAGGGTTCATTTCACCAAGACCCTTGTATCGCTGTAAGTAGTGACCTTTCATAGCATCAGCCATCAGCCACTCTAAACCTTCACGGAAACTCTTCACAGCTTTTGTTTTATCACCACGTTTCATGAAAGCCCCGGGCTCCGCTAGCTCGGATAAGGTCTTTCCGACTTCACAGATTTTTTTGTAATCATTACTAGCAAAGAACTCTTGTGTCAGGGTAACTTTACGCGAGACTCCATGAACCACACTAGTAACCACTGGTAAATAAACTTTATCTTCATCGTCGTATCTAACGGCAATACTGTGCATAGTGCCATTAGTTACACTTTGAGAGAGTTTCTCGCTAAGCTCAGCAGACCAACTGCTTACAGCGGCTTCTTCCTTCAATAGCTCAATAGTAAGAAGGGATAGGAGAGGCAGAATATACAATACATCTTCTGGATACTGCCGGCCAAGACGAAAGATGGCATCTTTTTGAAATTTGTATGCGCTTACTATTTCTTGAAGGCCCTGTCCTGTGATAGCAGGGGCCTCTGAATTAACATGAAAACTGGCATCTTCTAGGGCATTTTGTATCTGATATTGAGCTAGCTCATCTTCATCCTTCAGATACTGCTCCTGCTTACCTTTGCGTACTTTGTAGAGTGGCGGCTGAGCTATAAAGATATGTCCACGCTCTACCAATTGGCGCATCTGACGGAAGAAGAAAGTAAGTAGTAGTGTTCGAATGTGAGAGCCATCCACATCCGCATCTGTCATGATAATGATACTATGGTAGCGGAGTGTATCCGCATTGAATTCCTCTGCACCGATACCGCAGCCAAGAGCTTTAATTAAAGTGCCGATTTCCTGTGAACTAAGCATCTTGTCAAATCGTGCTTTTTCAACATTAAGGATTTTTCCCTTTAATGGTAAAATGGCCTGGTTCTTTCTATTTCTGCCTTGCTTGGCGGAGCCACCGGCAGAATCACCCTCCACAATGTAGAGTTCAGATAGCGCAGGATCTTTTTCCTGACAGTCCGCTAGTTTTCCAGGCAACCCAGCAATATCTAGAGCGCCCTTGCGTCGAGTCATCTCCCTAGCTTTACGTGCAGCTTCTCGTGCCCGCGCGGCATCCAGCATTTTATTGACAATCGTTTTAGCCTCGTTAGGGTTTTCCAATAGGAAATCGCCAAGGGCTTTACCCATCTCTTGCTCTACTGCTGACTTCACCTCAGAAGATACCAATTTATCTTTTGTCTGTGAGGAGAACTTAGGATCACGTACTTTCACACTTATAATAGCCGTGAGTCCCTCGCGAGCATCATCACCAGAAGTAGCGACTTCTTTACCTTTTTTTGCCTCCATTTCTTTATCAATATAACTTTTTAGAACACGCGTTAATGCTGCGCGAAACCCGGCCAGATGAGTCCCACCATCGCGTTGATTAATATTATTCGTGTAACAGTAAACATTTTCCTGATAACCGTCGTTCCACTGCAATGCAATTTCTATCCCAACACCATCAAATTCAGAGGCGAAATGAAAAATCTTGTTAATCGGGTTACGATTTTGATTTAAGAAATTCACAAAGGCCTTTAAGCCCCCTTCGTAAAGAAAAGTCTCCTCACGGGCGGCGCGTTCATCTGTAAGAGAGATTTTGATCCCTGCATTGAGGAAAGCCAGTTCTCTCAATTTCTTGGCTAGAATTTCATACTCGAATTTAATATTGGTGAAGGTTTCTGCGGAGGGTTTGAAATGACACCTAGTACCAGAGCGTTCTGTATCACCAACAATGGCCAGAGGAGCCTCAGGCACACCATGATGGTAAATTTGCTCATGTATTTTGCCTGTGCGGTGGATGGTTAGGCGCAAATTGGAGCTTAGCGCGTTAACAACTGAAACACCTACACCATGTAAGCCTCCACTCACCTTATAGCTATTATCGTCGAATTTTCCTCCAGCATGCAGAACCGTCATGATAACTTCTGCCGCTGAGACACCTTCGGCATGCATATCTGTTGGAATTCCGCGGCCATTGTCCTCAACACTCACCGTTTCATCACTATGGATAGTAACTTGAATAGTATCGCAGTGGCCTGCTAGTGCTTCATCTATCGAGTTATCTACTAACTCGAAAACCATATGGTGCAGTCCCGTACCATCATCAGTATCACCTATATACATCCCAGGGCGTTTGCGAACTGCGTCGAGTCCCTTGAGGACCTTAATACTCGAGGAATCGTAGCTATTTTCGGTCATAAACGGTCACCACCATTAGTAATAAATTTTTATCTGTAAGAAGTTGTTTACAAAGGCTTTTTAGAGGTCTAAGGCCAGCCAAGCTAGTGCTGTAAATTAAGCGTATATTCTACCATGTTTCACGTGAAACAGCCCAAATTCTTTTATCGTATCGGGGCTGGCAGGAATGCTGTTAGCCTCAATGGCAGTGACAAAAACTTGGCACTGCAGGCCGGATAAATGATTAAGCAACCTTGCCTGATTAACCTTATCCAATTCGGCCGGAAGATCATCAATTAAAAATATCGGGGCTTTGCCCGTTGATAAGAAGAGCTGTCTAGCTTGAGCTATTTTCAACAACCCCAATGTCAGTTTTAGTTGGCCGCGGCTTAACAGATTAGAGCATAATTTGCCATTGAGTCTAAACTCTATATCACAGAGCTGAGGGCCAAATAGAGAGTGTCCATATAGTAACTCCCTAGAAAGATTGGCTTGAAGTTGTTTTTCAAGACCAAGCTCTGGATCCCAGCCACAGCGGTAACTGAGACTCAAACTAGCTCCAAGATAGTCTTGCAGCTCAGCACCAAGATCGCCACTTAGCTCTAATTGCAGTTCCTCAATGTAGTGACGCCTCATCTCATCGACAGTATTGGCATTCTTAATGAACTCATAAGTCCATGGCTCTAATAAAGTTACTGCTGCTTGCTTTTTCAGTAAAGCATTGCGATTCTGCAGCGCACGTCGCGTATTTCTCCAGGCTTGCAAAAAGGAATGTTTCACGTGAAACACCCCCCAATCTAGAAAAGCTCTACGTTCTTGAGGCGAACCTTCAATTATATTGAAGCTCTCATTATTGAGAAGTTGTAAAGGTAATTCGCGGGTGTGTGTTGCTATCGACTCTACCTTTCCGCCGTTCATTCGCAGCTCAATGCCTTTATTTGCTGCTCTATGTCGCTTTATCCCAAGAGTGAAGCCATTTTCTAAGTGACAAGAAACGACAGCTTCTGAAGCCAAATCTTGAATTAGCGGTCGTTGTTGATGACTACGAAAGGTGCGACCAAGGGATAATGTATAGATAGCTTCAAGAATGCTGGTTTTTCCTGAACCATTATCACCCCATATTAAATTAAATTGGGGTGAGGGCATTATTTCAACAGAACTAAGGTTACGAACACCCCAAATGTGCAGCTTTTGGAGAGCAGGCATGTTAGGCCTAGAGGCGCATCGGCATAACTACATAGAGGGCTGAACTATTCTCATCAGCTTCGATAAGCGCAGAACTATTGGAGTCTGAAAGGGTAAACAGGACTTTTTCACTGGGAAGCACACTGAGAACATCCATTAAATAAGAAACATTGAAACCAATTTCCATGGCTTCAGCGGCATAATCTACATTCACTATTTCTTCAGCTTCTTCTTGCTCAGGGTTGTTGGCTTGAACCTTAAGCTCATTATTACCCATGCTCATGCGGATGCCACGGAATTTTTCATTTGAAAGAATGGCTGCTCGACCAAAAGCTTGACGGAGCATTTGACGATCTGCCTTCAACTCCTTATCCCCACCTTTAGGTAAAACACGATCGTAGTCAGGAAATTTACCGTCTACTAATTTGGAGGTAAAAGTAAATTGCTCCGTGCTAGCTCTGACATTATTGGGGCCCAGTGTAATAGAAACCTCAGCATCCCCATCATCCAATAAACGGCCTAACTCCAAGATACCTTTTCTTGGTATGATGACTTGAGTTTTTCCTTTAGCCCCAGTGGCCATTTTGTGAGTATTCATTGCCAAACGATGTCCATCTGTAGCTACTACCCGGACATAATCTGCAGCTAACTCTAGCAATAATCCATTGAGATAGTACCTAACATCCTGCTGAGCCATTGCAAAAGAAGTGGAATCCAGCATTTGCTTTAAGACTTTCTGAGACATGGAAAAGTTAAGATCAGAAGGACTTTCTTCAACTACAGGGAAATCACCTGCTGGTAGAGTAGACAGTGAAAAACGGCTGCGTCCTTGACGGAGCAGTGCTTTATTATCGTCCAATTCAAACTTAATAGTCGCATCATCGGGTAATGCTTTGCAGATATCCATTAATTTTCTGGCAGGAACAGTGATTTCACCAGGCTTGCCTCCAACAACCTCAACTCGACCGACAAGCTCAACTTCTAGATCTGTGCCAGTCATAGACAGCATATTCTTCTCTAATACAAGCATTACATTAGACAGCACGGGTAGAGTGAGTCGGCGTTCGACCACTCCAGTCACAACCTGCAGAGGCTTAATAAGGGCTTCTCTTGTAATTTCAAATTGCATGACTATACCTGTATAAATTTGGCCTTTCGACTTATCTTCGTTTTTTTGAATTTTTCTTTATCATTATTTTAGCTAGAAAGTGAACGCAATAGGTTCTGGTAATCTTCCTCTAAATCGGGAGAATCTAACCTCAAATCCCGGATAGTTCTGCAGGCATGAAGAACCGTTGTGTGATCTCTTCCGCCATACATATCACCAATTTCTGGCAAACTGTGATTTGTCAGTTCTTTGGAAAGGCTCATAGCCATCTGTCGAGGACGTGCTACAGAACGATTCCTTCGTTTTGACACCATATCTGCCATTTTAATTTTATAGTAGTCGGCGACAGTTCTCTGAATATTATCCACACTTACCAACTTGCTCTGTATAGCTAACAGATCACGTAAAGCCTCTTTAATTAAAGAAATAGATATGTCTTGACCCACAAAACGTGAGTGGGCAACCACTTTCTTTAAAGCTCCTTCTAACTCTCTAACATTAGAACGAAGCTTCTGGGCCATAAACATCGCTTCCTCATTGCCTAAGTGAATGCTATTAATATTTGCTTTATTAATTAAGATAGCTGCGCGTGTCTCAAGTTCAGGGGGATCTACTGCTACAGTAAGTCCCCAACCAAAACGAGAACGTAGTCTTTCTTCTAGGCCGTTTATCTCACTGTGATATTTATCACAAGTCATGATAATCTGTCGGCCCCCCTCAAAGATCGCGTTGAAAGTATGAAAAAACTCCTCTTGTGAACGCTCTTTATTGGCGAAAAACTGGATATCATCAATCAACAAAGCATCGACTGAATGATAGTAGCGTTTGAATTCATTTATGGCATTAAGCTGAAGCGCTGTAACCATAGAACCCACGAAGGTTTGGGAGTGAAGATAAACTACATTTGCTCCAGGATTACGTTCACGAATATGGTTACCTATGGCGTGCATTAAATGAGTTTTTCCTAAACCAACACCTCCATATATAAAAAGAGGGTTGTACGCAGAACCTGGATTATTAGCAACCTGACTTGCTGCAGCACGTGCAAGTTGATTAGATTTTCCCTGAATAAAATTCGCAAACGTATAGTTTGGATTTAGTTCAGAGCGAAAACCCAGTTTTTGCGTTTTTGAACTGGTCTCTATTACTGGTACCTCTAGAATTTGAGGGGCTGGTTTAGCCACATACTCATGATTTAAATTTGCTGGTAATTCTTGTAAGGCACCAGAGAGATCTTCTCCCATGCTTTGAAGCAAAGAGCTATCGATTTCTAAAGCGATCTTAATATTTTTGTCCGGAGAGTGATGCTGGATAAGTTCATATATTCTTTGTTGAAAGTTATCCTTAACCCACTCTAACACGAAACGGTTAGGCGTTAGTAAGAGTAGTGTGTCATCCCTGGTTGAACGGGCTTTTAGAGGCTTAATCCATGTGTTGAACTGTTGAGCCGTCAACTCAGCCCTCAAACTGATTAAACAGTTTTGCCAAATACTTCCCAATACTGACAACACGATCAACGCTCTCCAAACTACCCAGTCAATGAAGCTATATACTGAGATGGAAAACACAGTATCCTAGATGACCAGATGAAATTTATTTATTTTGATTTTTTATTACACGATAGGGCTAAATATACCCTTCTTACGCTATCTTATCCACAGTTAGAAGGCCTTTTTGCAATAAACTTAAATCATTATTTTAACTATATATTTCAGTAGGTTAGAAGCATACTGCTGAAAATTATCGAGGGAAATATTTCCCACTTCAGACAAAAAAAGGGTGTGTGTATGCTGTGGATAAATTGTGTGTTATCAAGGATAATTTTTTTAGATCAATTCAATCAAGAAAATTTGCAAGTCCTGATCAAAGTCTATAGAATTCGCGCTCATTTTCATCGCAACCCTTTTTATGAAGCTTGTCGCCCAAGCAAAGGGTGATTAAGAAATAGGTATTAGTCATGAAGCGTACTTTTCAACCAAGCAACCTGAAGCGTAAGCGCACCCATGGTTTTCGTACTCGTATGGCAACCAAAAAAGGCCGTCAAATGCTTGCTCGCCGTCGTGCCAAAGGCCGCGCGCGTCTGTCTGCATAGATCGAGTTGCCTTCAATGTGTCTCGCCAACTAGGTAAAGATAAAGACATCAACTTAGGCTGTGGCTCGGAAAACCAAAGCTACAGCAAAGATAAACGGCTCCTGGTATCAAGCCAATTCAATAACGTTTTCTTAAATCCAGATTTCAAACTTCACGCCAATCATCTGTTTCTTCTAGGCAAATGGAACTCGCTTAGCACAGCTAGGCTTGGTTTGGTAATGTCTAAAAGAAATGCTGGAAATGCTGTCAGTCGAAATAGGTTAAAAAGACTATCTAGAGAAGCGTTCCGTCGTTATCCAGCAGAATTTGCTACAATTGACATAGTTTTGGTGTCCAAGTCTGGATTGATGAATCTGGATAACGCCTCATACCTTAGTATGGTCAACGACCTTTTTGACAAGCTTTGTAAAAAAGTTGCCCATCAATCTACCAAACAGGATACTTAATAACCCTATGACTAGTTACCTTGAACGGGGCATCTGTAGAGTATTGATAATATTTATAAGGGCTTATCAGGTGGCGGTGAGTCCATTATTGGGGCCTAGTTGCCGCTTTTACCCTTCATGTTCTCACTATGCCATGGAAGCACTAGACAAACATGGTGGTCTTAAAGGCTGTTATTTAATTTTTTGTCGCATGATCAGATGTCACCCTTTCACCGAAGGAGGGGTAGACCCTGTGCCACCTAAGCATCATTGCGAAAAGCTCAATCAGACATGTAAAAACTGATAATTGAAAATAACTAAATTACTTGTTCAATATATTAAAAGAAAGAACTCACTCATGGATATTAAACGCACCGTTCTCTTAATTGCTCTGGCTGTAGTCAGCTACCTTTTATTGTTAGCATGGAATGAAGACTACCCGCCTCTGCAAAATGAGAACGCTATTAATAATTCAGCTACTTTGGTAACTAGCAATATTGGCTCTACTGCGAATGCTCATGTAACAGACCTACCCGAAATTTTAAACGCTAGCAATGAGCGACTAGTAGTAACAAGTATGGAACCCAGTAATACTGAGATTATTACAGTTTATACCCCTACTCAAATAGTAAAGATTAATACTCGAGGAGGTGATATTGTTGAATTGGATTTACCTAAGTTTCCAGCTCATATCGAAAACTCTAACGCACCCTTCAGCTTATTAAATACACAAAATTTGTACTACGTTGCACAATCAGGTCTTATCGGAACTAATGGCCCTGATGCCTCGACAGATGGGCGCCCCAAATATTCGTCAGAAAAACCAGAGTATTTTATAGATTCTGGAACTCTTAATGTCGACCTTCACTTCACTACTGTTGAAAATGTCGACATCATAAAACGTTTTAGCTTTTCCGCTAATGACTATCTCATTGGGATTTCATATTTTATTAATAACTTAGGGACAACAACATTTCGTGCGAACATGTATGGTCAAATCAAACGAGACGGCTCCTCAGATCCCAGCACTATTTCAGGAATGGGTTCTATGTCTTTCCTTGGAGGAGTAACAAATTTAGAGGATGATCCTTATGCTAAATATGAACTAGAAGATATAGAAGATGGTATTGATAATTTTGATCGTGCTGGTGGTTGGATAGGGTTTTCTCAACACTATTTCCTGTCAGCTTTTGTGCCTGAAGCTACCAAGCAGTTCAACTATAGTATGCGTCAAGCTAGCGATGATAAATATTTATTTTCGCTTGTTGAATCATCTCCCATTGTAGCCGGTCCAGGAGAGAAGGTTAGTACAGCTTTGAGTTACTGGGCAGGTCCTAAAGACCAGTATCGTTTGGAAGAAATATCCCCTGATCTTGGGCTAACCATTGATTATGGAAAACTATGGTTTGCTGCATATCCACTTTTTTGGTTAGTTACTCGTATACAAGAACTCGTAGGTAACTTTGGAGTGTCAATTATTCTATTGACAATACTTGTTCGCTTAGTTCTTTACCCATTGTCAATTAAGCAGTTCAGTTCTGCTGCAAAAATGCGCAAACTTCAGCCTAAAATTCAGCAACTTCGTGATCGCTACGGTGATGACCAACAGAAAATGATGCAAGAACAAATGGCTTTATGGAAAAGAGAAAAAGTTAATCCTATGAGTGGTTGTTTACCTCCTTTGCTGCAGATGCCTTTTTTTATAGGTATGTACTGGATGTTGAGAGAAAGTGTTGAAGTTCGCCATGCCCCCTTTGCACTATGGTATACAGATCTATCTGTACCAGATCCTTATTTTGTATTGCCCTTGCTGTTAGGTGCAATTTTCTATATCCAACAAAACCTAACACCCATGATGATTCAAGACCCCACTCAAGCTAAAGTAATGAAATTTATGCCTGTGATGTTTACTGTATTCTTTCTTTGGTTTCCCTCTGGCTTGGTGCTTTACTCATTAACCAATGCCTTCATAGGCGTAGTACAGCAGTACGCTTACAATAAATTATTCGCTGAAAAACTAATTCATTCTAACGAAGACTAAGTCAATTATGAGCGATACCATCTGTGCGCAGGCCTCTGCTGCAGGACCGGCAGGGGTATCGTTAATTCGAATATCCGGTCCTCTTAGTGCACAGCTATGTTCAGCACTAGCTGGATTCTGTCCCCCTCCTGGAAGCCACAGATTAGCAAAACTTTCCGATCAAGACGGTTCTGTTATAGATGAAGCCCTAGTTTTATTCTTTGCCGAACCCAGATCTTTTACGGGCGAAGATGTCGTCGAGCTACATGTGCATGGAAGTCCTATCGTGGTTGATATGGTGCTCAAATTTCTTTGCTCTAAAGGTGCCCGTATTGCTAAGCCTGGTGAGTTTTCTGAACGCGCGTTTCTTAATGATAAACTTGATCTTGCCCAAGCAGAAGCGATTGCCGATTTAATCTCTGCGCGGAGTATTGCCGCCGCTCGGTCTGCGCAACGCTCGTTACAAGGAGAGTTTTCTCAGAAAATAGATTTATTGGTTGAAGAGCTAGTGCAACTAAGAATCTATATAGAAGCTGCATTGGATTTTCCAGAAGAAGAAATCGATTTCCTAACAGAAGGCGGCGTTGATATGCGTCTTCAGGCTTTATTGAATAATGTGCATAATTTGTTAGAAACAGCACAACAAGGAGCATTGCTGCGAGAAGGTATCAAAATTGCGTTAACAGGCTCTCCTAATGTAGGTAAATCGACCTTATTAAATACTCTCACGGGGGAAGAGCGAGCTATAGTTACGGATCTACCCGGGACTACTCGGGACATTCTACAACAACCACTTACTTTGGAAGGAATTCCCTTGACACTTCTGGATACAGCTGGTCTCCACGAGTCTAGCGATATTGTTGAACAAGAGGGGATGCGCCGCGCGAGGGCTGCCATAAAGGAAGCAGACATTGTCCTGCTAGTTGTAGATGCAAGAGATATATATGAAGAAAAAAGCTCGTTTTATGAGAATGCATTATGGATAGAACTTCAGCAACTAGAGGGAATGAATAACCGACTAATTGTTGTTGGTAATAAAACAGACCTTATTTCATTTGATAGTGATTTGACTCAGATTAATAACAAACAAACAAAATTAACATCAAGATCGATGGTTGATGTTCCCTACGTATCTATCTCCGCCAAAAATAAGATAAATATAAGTAATCTTATTGATATAATCTTAAGTAAAGCTGGCTATCAAAAAAGTGAAGAAGGTCTTTTTATGGCTCGAAGACGCCATTTAGATGCCTTGATTCGTGCTAAGGAATCCATGAATAGCGCTAAACATGTGATGATAAATCAGCGAGCTGGCGAGCTTGTGGCTGAAGATCTACGTCTTGCACAAGAAGCTTTAGGGGAAATAACAGGAAAAGTTAACTCAGATGAACTTCTCGGTAGGATATTTTCAAGTTTTTGCATTGGAAAATAACGATAGCGCAATTTATCTGATTCACCAGACTCATTAGAACAAGTTGTGAATATACCCTGTATGCGTTGTATAAAAACTGTGAGAAAGGTGTAGATCTATGTCTGAATATAAAGTTGAAGTTACTATGATTCTGAATATCTGGCAGAAAAGCAGTGAGTCACATGTGAATAAACAAAAGATGCAAGTAAAAGATTAAAATTATCCACATTGATTCACTGAAAATTAACAGCTAGCAAATAGCTAAACTACATACTTATATTTAACGTAACACCTTGTTAATAATAAGTTTTATTTATTTTCCCACAAGATAAAGCTTAGTTAATAATAATAAATATAATAATATTAATATTTAATATAACTAATATAGATTCAGGGGATTTAGCGAAAGTCTGTGGGATATAATTTCGTTTCTTAAACCTTTGGGAGATCAAACTTGGCATTCGATTATCGTTACGATGTTATCGTTGTTGGCGGTGGACATGCAGGAACAGAAGCAGCCCTCGTTGCCGCCCGTGCGGGCGTGCGGACTTTATTGTTATCTCATAATATTGAAACACTTGGCCAGATGTCATGTAACCCTGCCATTGGTGGGATAGGAAAGTCTCATCTTGTGATGGAAGTTGATGCCTTGGATGGAGCAATGGCGCTTGCCGCTGATGAAGCAGGTATTCAGTTTCGCGTGTTAAATGCAAGTAAGGGGCCTGCAGTTCGAGCAACTCGCGCACAATGTGATCGTGTTCTTTATAAAGCTGCTATTAGAAGGTGCTTAGAGCAACAAAAGAATCTGAACATTTTTCAACAAGCAGTAGATGATCTTATAGTAAACAATTCCCGGGTAGAGGGAGTTGTGACACAAATGGGTTTGAAATTTTTTGCTCCAACTGTTGTGCTCACAACAGGGACATTCTTGGGTGGTAAGATACATATAGGTTTACAAAATCATGCAGGGGGACGAGCGGGCGATCAGCCATCGATAAGATTAGCAGAAAGCCTGAGAGCACATAATTTACGAGTTGGTAGATTAAAGACAGGAACACCACCCAGAATAGATGCCCGTTCAGTAGATTTTTCAAAAATGCAGGAACAGCCAGGTGATCAACCTTTGCCGGTTTTTTCTTACCTTGGAAAAAGGGAAATTCATCCAAGGCAAGTAAGTTGCTTCATAACTAGTACCAATGAAAGAACTCATGACATCATAAGAAAAAATTTGGATAAGTCTCCGATGTATGCAGGCATTATCGAAGGCATTGGTCCAAGATACTGTCCATCAATAGAAGATAAAGTACAACGCTTCAGCGATAAAAATTCACACCAAGTTTTTATAGAACCAGAAGGTTTGGAAACCCCTGAACTCTACCCAAATGGAATATCTACCTCTTTACCCTTCGATGTTCAAAGTCAGGTAATCTCCTCTATAAAAGGATTAGAAAGATCTCATATTACCAGGCCAGGATATGCGATCGAATATGATTATTTTGATCCAAGAGATTTAAAACCTAGTTTAGAAACTAAAGCAATTGAAGGGCTTTACTTTGCGGGGCAAATAAATGGCACCACGGGCTACGAAGAAGCAGCAGCACAAGGGTTACTCGGAGGATTAAATGCAGCACTCAAAGTGAGAGGTGACGAGCAATGGTGTCCGGCTCGCAACGAAGCATACTTAGGAGTTCTTGTTGATGACCTTATTACACAAGGAACTACCGAGCCATATCGAATGTTCACTTCACGAGCAGAATATCGATTACAGCTAAGACAAGATAATGCTGATAAAAGACTAACAGAAATAGGGTATAAGCTAGGGATCGTTGGTGAAACACGATGGAAAGCTTTTAATGAAAAACAAGATTTGGTTGAAAGAGAAATAAGTTGGCTTAGATCTTTCTGGGTACAACCCAAAACTATACTAGCAGATAAGTTAGAGGAGCAACTTCAACAAAAAATTAGCCACGAATACCGACTTAGTGAATTACTAGCTCGACCAGGATTAACTTATTTAAAAATGAATGAGGCCTTAAGGGACAGTGGTGTTAAAGATCAAAAGTTAGATTATGATTGTAAAGAGAAAGAGATAGAACAAATTGAAGTAGCGTTGAAGTATCAGGGTTATATTAATCGTCAGCAACAAGAGATAGATAAAGTCAAGAAGCACGAAACTACTTTTATCCCTGAAAATTTTGATTACAACAATATACCAGGTTTATCGAGTGAACTAAGGCAGAAACTTGGAGCTGCTAAACCAGATAGCATAGGAAGGGCAGGAAGAATCCCTGGGGTGACGCCAGCAGCATTATCATTACTTCTTGTTTATTTAAAGAAGAATAAATTTGCTTGAGTAAACCAGTGAATTTTAAAGAACACTTATTACAAAAATTGCAAAATGGATTGCAAGTTTTAGAGATATCTTTAGAAAGAGAAAAACAAGAAACCCTGATTGATTATTTGTTGCAACTCCATAAGTGGAATCAAGCATTCAATCTAAGTGGTATAAAAGATATCCAAGAAATGCTCACATTACACCTTTTAGACTCCGTTGCTTTATTACCTTATGTAGATGGCAAAGGCTATCTAGCTGATGTTGGTACTGGAGCAGGACTACCCGCAGTTCCCTTAGCAATCAGTTTGCCAGACCAGCAAGTTTATGCTTTGGATAGTAATAACAAAAAAATTCGTTTTATATTCCAGACATGCCAAATGTTAAAAATAAAAAACATTGAAGCGAAACATACACGTGTTGAACACTATGCAGCTCCTCATCAAGTTGATATTGTTCTCAGTAGGGCTTTTGCTTCCATAAAAGATTTTGTAGTAGCTGCAAAACACATCTTATCACCCAATGGATGTTTTCTAGCTATGAAGGGTTTATATCCTGAAGCAGAAATTAAAGATTTGCCAACTGGCTTTGAAGTGACAGCGGTACATAAATTACACATACCTACAGTAGCAGCAGAGAGACATCTGGTAGAAATAAGAATAATTCCCTAAAGAAAGGAAAGAACATGGCACGAATAATAGCCGTGGCAAATCAAAAAGGTGGAGTTGGAAAAACGACCACTAGTGTTAATCTAGCTGCTGCCCTAGCTAGTATGCAGCAACGAGTTCTAATGGTGGACATTGATCCTCAGGGTAACGCTACTATGGGGTCCGGACTGGACAAGAACAATTTAGAAAAAAGCGGCTACGACCTGCTAACTCAAAATACACCGATAAAAGAGTGCATTTTTCATAGTGAAAAGGCAGGGTTCGATGTACTTCCCGGCAACAGAGATTTAACTGCAGCAGAAGTTGAATTGATGGAGGGAGGCCAAAATGTGCTTAGGCAGGCACTGCAAGAAATTTCTGGGAGCTACGATTATATAATAATTGATTGTCCACCATCATTATCCATGCTAACTCTCAACGGTTTGATAGCAGCTAAATCCATATTGATACCAATGCAGTGTGAATATTATGCCCTTGAAGGTTTATCAGCATTGTTAGAAACTATTGACGGCATTGCTGCTTCAGTAAATCCAGAATTACAGATAGAAGGTATCATACGTACTATGTACGATCCGCGTAATAGGTTGACTCAAGAAGTCACAGATCAACTTGTACAACACTTCGGAGATAAACTTTTCCGTACAGTTATACCACGTAATGTCAGGCTAGCTGAGGCTCCAAGTTACGGGCTTCCTATACTGGTGTATGATAGTAACTCGACAGGAGCTCTTGCATATCAAGCCCTTGGTGGCGAATTGTTACGTCGACATTGCGGTTAATCAAACAAAAAGTAGCGATTTCAAAAGTATTTTAGGATAGTTCATGACTAAGAAAAGAGGTTTAGGGAGAGATCTTCAGGCCCTGCTCGGAAAAAAAGAAGCTGCTTTAGAAAAAACAGAATTACCAGCTGATTCCAAAAGAGATATAAGAAAAGATAAATCTGAAACTTCATCACAAGTGGTTTCAGCGCCAGCAGATGGCGAACTACGAGAGTTACCCATAGAATTCATCCAGCCAGGAAAATATCAACCTCGAACAGGGATGCGCCAAGAAGCTCTTCAGGAACTAGCCGAGTCAATAAAAGTTCAAGGACTAATGCAACCGATAGTTGTACGCCCAATTTCTTCAATTAAATTTGAAATAATTGCAGGGGAACGTCGTTGGCGTGCAGCTCAACTTGCAGGACTTCACAAAGTTCCCACTCTTATCCGAGATGTCCCAGACTCTTCAGCAATCGCTATGGCCCTTATAGAGAACATTCAGAGAGAAAATCTAAATGTTATCGACGAAGCGATGGCCTTAAAGCGCCTTCAGGACGAATTTAAACTTACCCAACAAGAAGTAGCACAATCTGTTGGTAAATCTCGAGCAGCTGTCGCTAATCTGCTAAGACTTATTAACCTTCCGTCCCAGATTCGCAGGATGTTAGAGGAAGGGAAACTTGAAATGGGCCATGCTCGGGCCCTACTCACACTTGAGTCTTCTGGACAGACTGCAATAGCCATAGAGGTAGCCAAAAAAGGACTTACTGTTCGACAAACAGAGCTATTAGCTAGGCAATATGGTAACAAACCGACAAAATCAAGAGCATCAGAGATAAGTCCAGACATACAGAACTTGCAAAATGATCTTTCAGAGCGTTTAGGTACAGAAGTTACAGTTGAAGATAAAAAAGGCAAAGGTAGGCTAGTCATAAAGTACGGAACTCTGGACCAATTAGACGGAATCTTAAATAAAATTAAATAGATACAATATAATTGCGCCAATTAAATGTCTAATCACAGAAACCTTAGGATTTTCAAGGTGGTCTATAGAAGGCTTAAATAGTTAATATTTATTTAAGGTGTCATAATCTGGAAAAAAATTAATCAATGTGACAGCCTCTAAGGAGTAGACAATCCATTAAGTAAAAAGAACGGGCATCAAATTTTTGTAACTTTAACCATTGTCGAAAAAGGGTATAGTGAATATAATTCCCACCCGTTTGCGGAGCTGTGGTTGAAATCCACACACACAAAACAGGATCAACAAAATCATAAAGATTTCGCCACTTCGAGTAGGCCTATACCAGATAGCTGCTATGATCGCTCTATCTTTAGTGGCCATAGCAACTCAGGATATTGTAAGCGGTTGGTCCATAGCATGTGGAGGTATGATTTCGATAATTCCCTCCTGGTACTTTGCTAACGAGGTGCTTCGTTTTAAGGGAGCACGCTCTATCGAAAAAGTTGTTCATAGTGCCTACAAAAGCGAACTCATAAAACTTATCTTAATGGGTAGCGGGTTCGCAATTGTCTTTGCACTGGTGGAGCCCTTGAAACCTGCGCTAGTTTTTGCTGGTTTCTTTGTGACACATCTAGGTGGCTTGATTGTCACTAGCCTAGGGGCGAAAACACAAATAGATCCACCAAAGAACGACAGTTAGAACCATAAACTTGACGGAAACGAAGTAATGGCAGAACACGCCCAGCACGAAGAGACCACACAGGAAGAAGGCTACGCAAATGGCGGTGAGTACATCAAGCACCACCTTGGCTTTTTGACTTTCGGTAAACATCCTGAAGGCTATGAGCATGCTGGTGAGTGGGGCTTTGCCCATAGTGAAGAAGAGGCTAAGGATATGGGCTTCTGGTCGATTCACGCTGACACGATGGGGATTTCTGTAATTCTTGGTCTTATCTTCCTGGCGCTTTTTATGAGTGTTAGTAGAAAAATAGAAAAAGGCGTACCCACAGGACTGCAAAACTTTGTAGAAATGGTTGTAGAAATGGTGCAAGACAATGTGCGCACTACCTTTCAAGCAAAGAACCCAATCATTGGGCCGCTGGCACTCACTATCTTCTGCTGGGTTTTCCTGATGAATCTTATGGACTTAGTGCCGGTTGATATAATTCCTTTACTTGTGCAAACAGCCGCAGGAGACCATCACCTTTTTTTTAAAGCAGTACCCTCTACCGACGTAAATATAACCATAGGACTTGCTTTAAGTGTTTTTATTATGGTGGTCTACTACAGTGTAAAAGTAAAAGGGTTGGGAGGATTCATTGGAGAGTTAGCTTTCCATCCCTTTGGTAAATGGGCATTTCCACTAAACCTTGTCATGGAATTGCCAGCCTTTTTAGCCAAACCTGTGTCATTATCACTAAGACTTTTTGGTAACCTATTCGCCGGTGAAGTGATTTTTCTGATCATTGCATTGATGGGTTACTTCCAGTTACCTCTACACTTTGCATGGGCTGTTTTTCATATTCTGGTTATTACGCTACAAGCTTACCTGTTCATGATGTTAACTATTGTGTATCTGAATCAGGCACATCAGGATCACTAAAATTTTTTAAATGTAACAACCTTCATTACCCTGGAGACAACAATGGAAACAATATACGCCTACACCCTTATCGCCGCCGCCCTTATCTTCGGCATCTGTGGTGCCGGAACTGCGGTAGCATTCGGTAACCTTGGTGGCAAACTCATCGAAAGCTCAGCACGTCAGCCTGAATTAGCACCACGGCTTCAAACACAGTTCTTCTTGGTTGCTGGCTTCGTGGATGTAATCTCAATTATTGGTGTTGGTATCGCGATGCTGTTCATCTTCGCGCCACCATTTGCTGTTTAATTTGGTCGCCATTAATTTGAGCAAAGTTTAATTATTATTTAGGAAAGAGAAAGCCATGGATCTGAATGCAACCATCATTGGACAGATCATCGCCTTTTTCGTGTTCGTCTGGTTTTGCCAGAAATACGTGTGGCCACCAATTGTGAACGCAATGGAAGAGCGGAAAAAGACTATCGCAGATGGTCTGGAGGCAGCCTCACGGGCGGGACATGATCTTGAGCTTGCTCAGGCTCGTGCAGCGGAAATTCTACGCGAAGCGAAAGAAAACTCTGCAAGCATAATTGACCAGGCAAACAAGCGCGCTAATCAGATAGTTGACGAAGCAAAAGACAAAGCTCGTGAAGAGGGTCAGCGTCTTAAAGCGGGTGCACAAGCGGAGATTGACCAACAGGTAAATCAGGCTCGCGAGCAGCTGCGTCAGCAGGTCTCAGTTTTGGCAGTAGCAGGAGCGGAAAAAATTCTGCAGAGCTCCGTGGACAAGAATGCCCACGCAGACATGCTGAACAAACTCGCTGCCAGCTTATAAGATTAGCCACTAGGGATACGGGAAATGTCGCAATTAACTACTTTAGCCAGACCCTTTGCAAAAGCAGCGTTTAAAGTAGCACAAGAAGGTAACAGCCTTCAGCAATGGTCGGGCTCTTTGAATCTGCTGAGCGTTTTAGTCAGCAATGCAAAAGTAGCAGCACTGCTCGGAAATCCTGCAGTAACTGGTGAGAAAAAAGCCGCAGCACTCATTAGCTTGTGCGGTGATGAACTCCCTGGTCCTGTAGCAAATCTTGTAAATCTGCTTGCGGAGAACAAACGTTTAGGACTTGTCCCAGAAATAGCGGTGTTATTTGAGCAGCTAAAAGCAGAACATGAACGCAGCGTCGAAGTAGAAGTTATCTCGGCTTATGCACTAGACAGCGCTGCCGAAGAGCAGCTGGCAGCTGCTCTAAAAGGTCGGCTTGATCGCGACGTCAGACTCAGCTCCAGGGTTGATGAGAGTCTGATCGGCGGGTTAATCGTACGTGCAGGTGACCTTGTCATCGACAATACAGTACGTGGCGCACTGAAAAAGTTAACAGAAACTATGAAAGCCTGATGCCAGCCAGGCTAACAGGACACTTTGAGGAAGCATAGAATGCAGCAACTGAATCCATCAGAAATCAGTGACATTATTAAACAGCGCATTGAGAAGCTGGATGTTACTGCGCAGGCTCAGAACGAAGGCACTATCGTCAGTGTTTCTGACGGTATTATCAGAATTCATGGTCTTGCCGACGTCATGTACGGTGAGATGATCGAATTCGAGGGTGGCGTCTATGGTATGGCGTTGAACTTGGAGCGAGATTCTGTGGGTGCAGTCGTGTTGGGTGACTACCAGAGCCTGAAAGAAGGGCAAACTTGTCGATGCACGAAGCGCATTCTGGAAGTCCCAATTGGCCCAGAACTGGAGGGCCGCGTAGTTGATGCTCTTGGTAATCCTATCGATGGTAAAGGACCAATTAATGCCAAACTCACTGATGCTGTAGAAAAAGTAGCTCCTGGGGTAATTGCTCGGCAGTCAGTTTCTCAGCCAGTTCAAACGGGTCTGAAAGCTATTGACTCAATGGTTCCAATTGGTCGAGGTCAGCGTGAGTTGATTA
>JAYPEI010000008.1:0-63709 GCA_038125665.1 Enterobacteriaceae bacterium | reverse complement strand
ACCGTCTACTAACTTTCGATGCCACTCAAAACACGAGTAAACTTGAAGTCAGCATTGAAACCGGACGCAAACATCAGATTCGTCGTCATTTTGCTGATAACGGAACACCAATCTGGGGTGATCCCCTCTATGGAACAGAGAATAAAAATACTTCAGGACTCCAACTTCGTGCTGTGAGTTTAAGTTTTACCTGTCCCTTTGGTAAGGGGTTACGAAATTATATTCTCTCTTAGCTTACAGAAGAGAGTTCTTAATTTAGCATTATAAGCTTAGGCTTACAGCCAAAGAAATTTATCAACTTCGTCATTAAATTAGCTCACCCAAAAAATCCCAACGAAATTTCAGAAGCAATTAAATTTATTTTTAATACTAATTATTAAACTTAGCTATCAAATTGATAGAGTAAACTAAAGTCGGTATGGTGAATATTATCAAAGAGTAATACTTATTATGTCGTGGCTAAGAAGAAAACAAAAAAGTCTTCAACAAAGGTGGCGTCACCACTTGAGAGAACGGGCTATTGAAAATGCCAAACTACAAATTGCTCTGGCAGGGAAACACCCTCAAGACTATTCTGAGGATCAACGTGAATTCATCGTCAGTGCAGAAGAAAAAAAACTAGTTGAAAAATATAAAAGCGGTGCTTTGTTAAGTATCTTGGTTCTTATCGGCCTAAGCTAATGTTAAGCCAACTGGTTAAATTTGTTCTATACCTTGCAGCCGCGCGCTTCTTCAAGGTACGTTGCCGAGCCCTAATTTACTTATTTATTACCTGGCTAATTCTCTGGTATGCACACTCTGAATATCAGACATATATCCAACTTTCTGGTGATACTCGCTATCTCTGGCAAAGCTCGTTGGTAAAAACATTACTGTATGCTTTGAGTGTTGTTATTTATTTTTTCACAGTGGAGAAGGCACTTTGGCGTGACTCCATGCAACCAGAAACTTCGAAAAATACTCCTTCACGATCCTCAACTGCCTCAGCAGACTTCAAGGCAAACACAGAAGATGATGGCTTTGATTTTCTTCGTGGCAAAGATAAACTGAAAATGTTCACTGATCTGTCTAGAGACGATTCAGAATAGCACTTTTTTTAATAGCGACTAAACAATCTGCAAGTAAAGTTGCTCGCGATGAGTCGTTTATTGGTCGGTCAATACGATATATCCAATGCGATTATTCTGAGGGTCTGTAAACCAAAGCTTATCAATCAAATTTACCGGAGGCTGTCGGTCTGCTCCTGCAGTCAGTCCTACTGTTCGTGCAGGTTGATCTGAGATAATAAATTCACTGACCTGCCCCTCGATTGTGACACGCCCTAAAGCTTTACCTTTTGTATACCAGATATTGCCATCTGGTCCGACAGCAATATTGATTGGTGTGCTCTCATCAGAAGGTAGTGGGAATTCCATAACATCACCAGTGGTGGTAATGCGACCCACCCGATTACCCTCTTTCAGCAAGCCATCCATCAAGCCATTTAACTCAAGAAACCAAAGAGCACCATCGCTACCTGTAGTAATATCTCCGGGCCCAGTATTTGGTCTAGGTAGATCGAACTCAGTGATTTCACCGCTGAGTGTGATGCGTCCAATTTTTCCTGCTTTGAATTCAGAGAACCAAATATTTCCATCACTACCCGCAGCTAGTGCGCGAGGACCACTGTCGGGGGTTGGAATAGTAAATTCTGTAATTTCACCCTGTGGTGTAATACGAGCAATTTTATTTGCTGCGAATAATCCTGCCCATATATTCCCATCTGCTCCCAGCGCTATAGCTCGTGGTTGAGCCCCAGATGAAGGTAAATCCCATGTTTCCATATCACCTTGAGGGGTACTTCTTCCTAGCCTGCTACCGTCATGCTCCGAGAACCACAAATTACCATCTGCTCCAACTGTAATAATGCGTGGTGAGCTTCCTTTAAAGGGTAAAGGATACTGTCTATAGTTATTTCCCTTGCTGTCGACTACTCCCAGCGCATCAGCATTACTCAGCGTAAACCACACCTCACCATTAGTCGTGACACTTAATGTTGTAGGTCCTAGATTTTCTCCGGGCAGGTCGATAAATGTTACTTTAGGAGCCTCAGCACCAGATTCGGGTGCATTTAACAGTGAGACTATCATGAGAATTTTTAATAACGGCTTTTGGGTCATTGTTTGCTCCAGAATTATAAATTCTAATGACTACTGTACCTGAAATGATGATCTCGGTATGCTTAACTATTAAGGAGTAAATATGTCGCTGTTTTCACTCAAGGGCCGTAGAGCTCTCATTACTGGATCCTCCAGAGGGATCGGTTTTGCCCTTGCACAAGCACTTGGTGAAGCAGGGGCAAATATAATCTTGAATTCTCGTAATCAAGCTGAGTTACAACTTGCAGTATCTAGATTACAAGAAAAGGGTATAGATGTTAATGGAGTAGCTTTTGATGTTACCCAGACAGAAGCTGTATCAGCTGGGCTTGCTGAACTTAGCCGAACTTGTGGTGATATAGATATTCTTGTCAATAATGCTGGGATTCAGCGGCGAGCCCCTCTCGAGCAGTTCAACGACGATGACTGGCATGAGCTTATGCGGACAAACCTTGACTCCGTGTACTACATGAGCAAAGCCATAGCCCCTCAGATGATTGCACGAGGTTATGGAAAAATCATTAATATCGCCAGTGTCCAAAGCGAACTGGCACGCCCGACTATCGCTCCGTACACAGCATCGAAAGGTGCCGTGAAAAATCTTACCAAAGGCATGTGTGCCGACTGGGCTAAGCATGGGATACAGGTGAATGCACTGGGCCCAGGTTATTTCAACACACCATTGACCGAAGCATTGCAAGCTGACCCAACTTTTGATGCCTGGATCAAAGGCCGCACACCTGCTGGTCGTTGGGGGCAACTTGAGGATTTGCATGGAGCCATTGTTTTTCTTGCCTCCGATGCCTCTAATTTCGTCAATGGACAAACAATCTACGTAGATGGCGGCCTACTTTCCGTAGTGTAGGGGACAGTTTCCATGGCTAATATATCAGATAAGTGTAAGTAGTAATTCCTTAAGAGGGAAACAAATGGATTCGCCAGTAATTATTCAGTTTAGTCCTTACTCTGAGGCCTTCGAAGTTGAGCTTAAGCAGCGTGGGAAAGTATTACGCTGGTTTGAATTAAACCAAGCCGAGCAAAGTGCGGCTCTAGAAGCTCATGCACCAGAAATTATCGCATTAGCAACTAATGGCCATTGGGGATGCCCTAAAGATCTGATTGAAAAACTTCCAGCCTTGAAATTGATCGCCATAAACGGCGTTGGTTTCGATAAGGTCGACAGAAAACTTTGTACTTCCAAAAGCATAACTGTGACAACAACTCCAGATCTACTGACAGAGGATGTTGCAGATTTAGCCTTAGGCATGATGCTCGCGAAGTTACGTCAGATTCACGCTGCCGATAGTTATGTTAGAGCAGGCAAATGGCTAGAAGGTGAAATGACCCTTGCACGTAAAGCGAGTGGTCGATGTTACGGTATTCTTGGTCTTGGTAACATTGGAGCGGCATTAGCTCGTCGTTTAGCCCCTTTAGGCGAGGTGCATTACCATAGCCGCAGTCAAAAAGACTGCCCTTATCAGTGGCACAATAGCTTAGTAAAGCTTGCGACTGCCGTGGATGTACTTTTTGTCACGTGCGCTGCAACGGCTGAAAACCATCATATGATAAATACACAAGTTCTCCAATCTCTTGGCAAAGAAGCTGGTCGTAGCGGTTGGATAATTAATGTAGCTAGAGGCTCTATAATTGACGAACAAGCTTTAATTGCAGCCTTACAAAACAACATCATTGCAGGTGCTGCGCTGGATGTATTCCCAGATGAACCCAGAGTAAATCCCATACTTATCTCAGATTCAAGAGTTCTCCTATCCCCACATATAGCCTCGGCTACTGAAGAAACAAGAAAAGCAATGGCTAACCTGGTTCTTGCGAATATTGATGCAGCCATCCAAGGCACTACTTATCTTAGCGCTTTGCCTGAGCTTTATGACTAATTGATTATCATAGGGACCAATACATGCTTGCAGTAGTTTGTCACGGTAAAGAAGATCTTCGAGTTGAAGAATATCCTTTAGTGCCACTGAAAAATAATGAAGTTCGCGTTCAAGTCAGTTACGGTGGCATTTGTGGTTCTGACTTACATTACTTTAGCAGGGGTGGTGTCGGTGACTTTATGATCCGTGAGCCAATGGTACTCGGTCATGAAATTTCAGGTGTAGTGCTTGAAACGGGCACTGATGTTAAGGAAATAAAGTCGGGCATGAAGGCGGGCCTAAACCCAAGCAAACCCTGTTTAAAATGTAATTTCTGTCTTAATGGTCAGAGCAACCTGTGCACCAACATGTTTTTTCTAGGTTCAGCTGGACGTTTCCCGCATGTGCAGGGGGGCTTCAGTCAAGAGCTGATCTTACGAGCTGATCAGGTTATACCTGTCCCTGAGGCAACCTCATTACTTGAGCTGTCCCTAGCAGAACCTCTCTCTGTAGGGCTTCATGCTGTTGCTAGAGCAGGCTCTCTATTGAATAAGCGGGTGCTGGTCTCAGGCTCTGGCCCTATCGGCTTACTCACTGCCCTGTCGGCTCTACATGCCGGTGCCACTGAAGTGATTGCCACTGACATTCACGACTACCCCTTACAAATTGCTAAGGAAAAAATTGGTGTACAGTCTGTCATTAACGTAGCGAAACAGGCAGAGGCATTACAAGAATTCATTTCTCCTGAGGGGTATTTCGACGTTATCTTAGAAGCCAGTGGAAGTCCTTCAGCCCTACCAATACTATTCCAGTGTATAAAACGTGGTGGTCGCATTGTACAAATTGGCATGCTGCCACCAGGCACAACGTCTATTCCAGTTAATCTGTTACAAACTCGCGAAATTAAATTTATCGGTGCATTTCGTGCACACAATGAATTTGCTCTTGCAGTAAAACTCATCGTAAGTAAACGGATGGATGCCAGTGCCATACTTTCTGGCACCTATGCTTTATCTGACGCTCGTAGTGCCTTTTTGCAAGCTGGCAATCGCCAAGAAGTAATCAAGCTTCACCTTAACTTGGGTGACATTTCCTAATGCCAGCTGTTGTAGTCATGGGAGTTAGTGGCTGTGGAAAAAGTAGCTTGGGGCGATCTATTGCAAAAGCCATGAGTTGGCGTTTTGTCGAGGGTGATGATTGCCACACTGCTGAGAATATAAATAAGATGCGCGCTGGCATACCTTTAACTGATGCTGACAGGCTACCCTTCCTAGAAAAAGTTGCAGGCGTATTACAAGAATTCAACGAGGATGGGGTTGTAGTGTCGTGCTCCGCACTTAAGCGCAGCTATCGTGACCAACTCCGTGAAAGTTGTCCATTACTATATTTTATTTGGCCAAAAGTGAAACGTGAAACCTTGGCCGCAAGAATGGAAAAAAGACTCAATGAGGGCAGGCACTTTATGCCTCTAAATCTTTTGGACTCTCAACTAGAGACCTTGGAGAGTCCAGAAAAGGAAGGTCGGGTACTAACTTTATTAGGGGAGGACTCAAAAACCACAAATGTTGGAAAAGCCATAAATTATTTACAGCATTACACCTAGAGCTTACCTTACTTTAGCGACAGTCTAGAGAGGAACAATTGTGAGAGGAACTATTTCTAAGGGTTTCTTACAACTTAATATAACTATAAATCAATACTAAAACTAAAATACTGCAGACCTTGGGGAACAGCTATGAACAAGACAGAACAAGATAGCAGTCACTGGCCATCAACTACTCGGGGATGGCTTGTAGCAATTCTACTCGCATTGGCTTCTATAGCCTCCCAATTTGACAGAACTGTCATTAACTTAACTGTTGAGCCTCTCAAAGAGCAGTTTGCTCTGAATGACACTCAATTTGGTATACTGCAAGGAATTGCTTTTGGAATTTTCTATACCTTAGCATGTATACCTATTGGACGACTTGCTGACAAAGTATCTCGAACTAAACTACTATCTTTTTGTCTTTTCTTCTTCAGCATATTTGCCATGGGCTCCGGTCTTGTGAGGAACTATTGGCAACTTTTCCTGATGCGTGTTGGGGTTGGTATTGGTGAGGCCAGCGTTACTCCAACAGGGTTCTCATTACTCAGTGATAGCTTTCCACCCTCGCGACTAGGCAAACCTGTTGGTTTTTTTATGATGAGTGCACCAGTAGGTATTGGTTTAGCACTCATTGGGGGAGGGCTACTACTCAACTGGCTGGAGGAGTCGGCACTGCTAGAGTCCGGGCTATTAGCTGGCCTACAACCTTGGCAAGCAGCTTTCGTCATTATTGGGTTTCCTGGCTTGTTGTTAGTGCCTCTGTTTTGGCTCGTGCCTGAACCTAAGCGCCAGGGGAAAGGAGCAGAAAGTGAGCTTGCACTGTCCGAAGTTTGGTACGTCATGAAAAAACGCAAAGCTGCTCTCCTACCGATGTTCAGTGCGTTCTCTATGGTGACTCTAGTTTCATACACTATTTCAATTTGGACACCAGCAGTCTTTCAACGTACCTATGGTTTAAACCCTGGTGAAATTGGACTAGGTTTTGGTTTGATCATGCTCACCTTCGGTACCGCTGGGGCATATTTTGGAGGCTGGATGACGGACAGGCTCATGGAGAGGGGAATTCATGATGCTCCTTTGAGAGTGGCAGCCTATGGTTTTGCTTGCTGTGGTATTACTGGTTTGTTGTTCCCTCTTATGCCTTCTGAAACTCTTTCACTTGCCCTTCTTGCTCCAACAATTTTTCTCGCAAACACCCCATATGCCTGCGCAGGTACTTCTATCCAGTTGATCATCCCAAACCGAGCACGCGGTCAGGTTTCTGCTCTGTATATTACTGTACTTACATTGGTTGGATTAGTTATTGGGCCAATGATTGTTGGTCTAATGACGGATTATATTTTTAAGAACCCACAAGACCTGCGTTACTCACTAGCTATTGTGATCGCTCTACCAGCACCATTCATGGTGCTACTTCTACGTCAGGCCTTTGCACCATACCGCATGTTACGTAACGAATTTAACGACTAATCTCTGAAGGAGTTTTATCTCATGGCTAAACAGTCTCTACGACAACTACTAGAAACGAGTGAAGAATGTATTGTCGCTCCATGTGTTTATGATTGCGCGTCAGCGCGTGCAGTAGAAATGGTTGGATTTAAAGCCATGATGCTAAGTGGTGGAGAAGTTTCTGTTGCCATGAACGGAGTGATTGATTATGGTTTTTCTAACCTTACCGATATTGAATGGATTACATCTCGGATTTCACAAACTTCGCCACTACCACTGGCGGCGGATATCGAAGATGGCTTTGGCGGACCGCTAGCGGTTTACCGTTCTGCTCGTCGTATGGCTATGGCGGGTGCTACCGCACTACAACTTGAAGATTCCAGCGATATGGAAGAATCCACCTCATTGCTGCCGCGCGAAAAATATTACGCCAAAGTTCGCGCAGCTCTTGCGGCCCTTGAAGGCACTGACTGTATATTGATCGCAAGAACTAACGCTGATCCAGCCACAGAACTAGATGAAGGTATTGAGCGATGCAAGATGGCTATCGAACTGGGAGCTCAGATGACTACAGTGGTGAAGCTCAACAACTATGATGATGCCAAGTACGTTGCTGAACGTGTTAAAGGCTGGAAGATGTATCCGGATGTGATGGGATCTAATGGAGTTGCTGAGATTACTGCAGAACAAGCTTATGAACTAGGTTACAACTTCATGACCATGCACTATACACTGAAAGCGGCAATGGATGGGATGCTTGAACATGGCATCCATAATTTCCGTCAGCAAGGCTGCCTTTATACCATGGATAAAAAAGATGCCACAAAAATCATGGGATGTAGTGCATCCCCACTATTTGATCCACATGGATATATGAAGCTAGAGAACAAATTCAGTGGCCAGAATAAAGCCTATACCATCGTAGGAAACGCCGTAGAGGAATATCCAGAGGGTTTTGTTGTTACCCCTATAGAAGACAGACTGTAAGTTTCAAGACAATAAAAAGGCGGGGGTTCCCGCCTTTTTATTCTATTTTGCTGGCTTGATTCTCAAGACACCACCATCCTGATCTTCAAGTGCTACATAGAGGTAACCATCAGGCCCTTGTACTACATCTCTGATGCGCTTGTGTAAATCCACAAGTAAGGATTCCCTTCTGAGTTCTTCCATATTACTGTTAAACAGAACACGCTCAAGATGACCTGTTCCATTAACTTCGCCAGTGCGAAGTGAGCCGATGAACAGATCTCCTTGCCACTTATCGAGCTGATCTCCCGTGTAAAATGTCATTCCTGCCGTAGCCACTGAGGGAATCCATACTATTTCAGGATAAGTATAGCCATCGTGTTTGGGCTGCTTAGAATGCCAAGGGCCATTATAAGTTCGGCCAAAACTCACTTCTGGCCATCCATAATTTTGTCCCTTGCGGATGATATTCACCTCGTCACCTCCGTTAGGTCCATTCTCCGACTGCCAGATTTCCTCGCTACCAGGACGTACCGTTAATCCCAGGGAATAGCGGTGTCCATAACTCCAGATTTCAGGTAGAGCATCGCGTCTATTCACAAAGGGGTTATCTGGAGGAATGGATCCATCGTCATTCAAACGAAGAATTTTGCCTCCTCTTGATAGTAAATTTTGAGAATCTCTATCAGGCATAGAGGCATATAATTTCTCGTCTGGACCAAAGACAATACGCATACCACCGTTCATATCCACACTATCGTAAATCAGTTGGAAGTCCTCCAATCTACTTCCTACTAGACGCCCTCGGCCAATAGAAACGATGCCCGCAGGCAAAGCTTCGTCTTTACGGTGGTAGGCTAGGTAGATCAATTGATTTGTCTTAAAATCAGGGTGTATTTTTATATCCATGTAACCATGGACAGCACCAATTCCACCAGCCTCTCCAATCATCACCGCTTCAGGCCCACCAGAAACTTCACTTAGCTTATCGTCATCTATACGAAATAGCTTACCGGCTCGACCGGCAACTAAAAGAGCGCCATCCGGAGTAAACGCCATAGCCATGGCATACTGCATTCGTGCAACCAGTTCCACATGAACATTCATATCCTCGCCGGTACGGTATTCCCAAGGACCATCTCCTAACGGAAGATTCTGTAATCCTGTTGGAGCTATAGGAAAACCATTAGCGAATTCTGCTTGAGCATTTTGAGCTTGAGCTATAGGCACTAGAGTGTAAGTGAATGCCGCGCTAAGAAGGGCAAATTTCAATAGCTTCATAAATCCCCCGAAAGACTTTTTTATTAGCGATATTGTTGTAAGTTGCTATACATAGCATGGATATTTTTTTTGAGAAGCCGCTCATAAAAATACCATTGTGAATACTGAGGCAAGGTAATTTCTTGCTGCAACTGTTCAAGCCCCATGCCCGCTGCCATCCCTTGTTCGACTGCCTTTCTAAGATCTTGTAAAAATTGAAGTGGAAGTGAAGCTTCTTCCTTAGTGAAGTAGTCTCCATGACCCCCTGCGAAAAGTGTAAAATCCAAATCCAGTACAGCTTTGTAAGAATTTATCCATTCGTCAATAGGAGAACCGTCATAAGGACCACACGCTGAAGGCAAAGAGCGTATATCCTCTCTTACTAGCGCATCAGCGATCATATCCGCAGCGAACACTACTTTTTCTTTTGGAAAATAAACGATTGTTTGGTCATTCGCATGATTTGTCCCTGGATGTAGCAACTCTAAGGTTTCTCCACCCAGCTTAAGAGTCATACGATTCGAGTAGGTAAGCGTGGGTGGCAAAATATCTTGTTGTAACTCTGCTGGAGTCATTATGCCATCACCATTTCTATCGTACTGATCAAAGAAACTGGCACTCATCCCACAAATACCTGGATCAGCATCTGTGGGTATCATGATATCCTCTCTATCGATAAGACCATTAAGATTACGGTCTATCATATCGCCAGGTAATTGAGGAAACCGGCCATCCATGTTCTGCAATATTTTTTCATGGCCAATGATGGAGATGTCATCCCCAAATACTGCAGCACCCTCTACATGATCGAAATGACTATGACTATAAATGATATAGCGAACTGGGACATTAAACCGGCTCTCTAGTTGTTGTTTGGTCCATTCTGCCGCCATATTGTTAAGAGGATCTACTAATACAATACCCTCTGAGGTCACTAATATGATTGAGTGCCATGCACCATTCCCACTGCGATAAAGGTTACCACTTATGTGTTCAAACTGATTGGCGAAACGAAAAACAGGCTTGTTTTTATCTTCTGGAAACTCTTCTTGCGCATAGCTAGCCTGAGATGAAAAAGGAGAGTAGGGTAAAAATATATCGAGGATCGGCAGTGCAACTACGACAATAAGTACCATCAACTTGGTTCTGACTGACATCTGCTCCCCCCTTCTTAATTTTAAACACAATATATATTACTTTACATTGTCTTTGGAGTTTCCCAAAAATTCAATCAAAGACTCAGTCAGAATTACCTAGTCAGTCTTTACCAGCAATTTCAGCGAGTAATATATCAATCTCCTCATGTCGCCCGGAATCAGCCAAGGGGCGTTCTGGTCTAGCTGGTGCTGCCGCGGCCTTTTCCAAATAATATCTCGCTTCGGCATAGCGCTTCTCTTCTATCAAGAATTGAGCATAGAAATAATTACTATCAATCCCTTGAGGATTTAATTCTAATGCTTGCTGCAACATTTTTTCTGCTTTCTTATTATCACCAAAGCCGATAGGCCAACCGGGTACATTGGCATAGAGAGAGCCTAGACTCGTGTAGGCAGAACCTTCCAATGCCGTTTCATCTATAGACAAAGCTTCCTCAAGATCTTTTTTTGCCTCTTTGGCCAAGGACAGTGCACCTAGTCCGCCCATAGCCCCAGCATATGTCGACTTAATGATCCCGCTCCATATCCATGGTGATGCTTGTTCGGGATAGGTACTGATCACTCGCCCAGCTTCATTAACCAGTTGGCTAAAAGCTGTGAGTTGAACCTTGCCATCCAACTGATAATTAATCTCTGCCCAACGTGATTGTAAGATTTGGATTTCATCTTCAACAGAACGAACTTCAGCAGCATCTACAGTAGCAACCCCACACAACAGTAAAAAACTACACATCACCTTGTTTGTAAATTGATTTTTCATGGACTCTCCCGCAACCCTAATTTTCACTTTTTTGTTCTAAATGATTTTTTTTCGCAAAATGTTTTATCGTCGATAATTGTTTTCTCAAAGCACTGCTCACTACGCTAGGCAGCAAGGCATTCACTCGAACAAAGAGTTTTTCAGGCCAACCAACATAAACCAAAGATTGATGATTTTTTAATTGCTGAACAATGAGCTTTGCTACACGCATAGGTGCATCAGATTTGTTACCCAATTTATTATTCATTGCCACAAGTGCAGAGGGATTCATCAACGTGTCTGTAGATCTTGGTGCAATGTATTTTACAGAGACATTTGTATCAGCAAGTTCGCGCTGTAAACCCTGAGAAAAACTTTTTAATGCCGCTTTAGTTGCACTATAGGCAACAAAACCAGGATGTTCGATACTTCCTAATATAGAACCTACGTTCATTATCTGTGCACTATTTTTCGAAAGTAGCTGTGGGATTAAGCTTTGAGTGAGTAATAGTGGTGCCTCAACGTTTACTTTAAGTAACTGGCAAATCTCGCTTGCAGTTTGTTTTTCAAATAATCCAAAATGTAGGATACCTGCCATGTTCATCAATATATCAACGCCTCCTAACTCCTCTGCCTTAGCCACAAGTTGATCTCTGTCTTCATGATGGGTTAGGTCGGCTTTGATAAAAGTCACTCCACCTCTTTGATCTGGAAACTCATCTAACAAAGTAGAAAGCTCCTCGAATCTTCTTCCGGTAAGTAAGAGTCTTGCCTGCTCTTGCAGTAAGAGCCGCACTATCGCCAGACCAATACCTCCGGACGCACCAGTAACCAAGACTAACTTATTAGTAAGTACATTCATCAAAAAGGATCACTCTAAAAAATTTTTCACATTGCCTTCATTGGCCTTATAGCTGGAACCCCATGGGCTGGGTTTAAGCTTCGAAAGATATCACCATATAATTGATAGAACATTCGCGCACTATGAATAATAAGTACTTGTTCTTCTTGAAGAGTAATTCTATTCATCAGATTTTCAAAAAATTTGATATGGCCTTGATCGAGAGCACCATGTGAATATAAATAAGAAAAAGCACTTTGGGGAAGTTCTAATTTGTTTTTAATCACATCTGCTACCTGAGAAGCTATGGCAATGCTTGTACCCTCTAATACTTGAACCATGCCAAAAAAACCTAATGGATTTATTCGCTGTACCATGTCATAGGCATAGGAAACCATCAACTCTGTAGCAGGTAAGGGTATGCTACTACGCACAACTTCTTTGTCATACCCACAATGCTCAATGTCATTCAGAATCCACTCCTGATGCCCCATTTCTTCCTCTATGTAATCACCGATAGCTTTTCTTAACCATTCCTTCTCCTCACTCAGACGAGAACCACAAGCCATCAGTAGAGGCACTGTATGTTTGACATGGTGATAAGCCTGAGCCAAAAAACTTACGTAGTCATCCAGAGTGATTTCACCTTGAAGACTGCGATAAATAATGGGAGCTGATAACAAACTTTCTCGTTGATTTGTTGTCTCTATTTGTAAGCGTTTATAGAAATCCATAGTCACCTCTTATCAGGGTAAATAAAGTGATGCCAACTCTTTCTCATAATAAGCGGCTATCTGACGACGTTTGGGTCGCCCGTTACTTGTCACAAGACCTGGTATAGTCGTCATCACTTCATTCAATACCTGCCATTTCTTAATTTGGGCATAATCCGGTAACGTTTTGTTAACTCTATCAATCCACGGTGCTAGAGAAGCTATGTCTTTTGGTCCATTACGAAGACTGAATAAAGCCACACAATATGGTTGGGCATCACCAAATACTACCGCTTCTTGGATAGCAGTATTAGCCAATAAAGCACTCTCTGGCCACTCTGGATTGATATTGCGGCCGTAGCTTGAAATCAGTAAATTTTTTTTGCGTCCAGAAAGATGGACATACCCTTGTTCATCTAGATATCCCAAGTCGCCTGTGCGAATCTCATTCGGGTACCAGCTGTCTGGATCGTTTAAATAGCCTAGCATCGCATTTCCATTTACGCTGATTTCTCCATCCTCTGCAGTCACTGTTAAATGAGGAAGCGGCTTACCACAAGATCCTCTTAGATTTGCATCTGGGGTATTCAAGCTAACGACAGAGGCACACTCACTTAGGCCATAACCCTCATATACCGGTAAACCTATCTGATAAGCTTGCTCTAATAGTAACGAAGAGACGGCACCACCTCCTACCGCTATAAACTGAAGTGAAGAGGGCGGTTGCCAACCTTGAAGTGCGGCGCTTACCAAAAATCTAAGCAGTTCAGGAATGAGTATCATGGTTGTTGGGTTGGTTTGAGTAATTACTGCTAGCATTTTTTGGGGATTCACTAGCCGACTGCCTCTGAAACCTAACTCAACTAACGAAGGTACCACTACAATACCATCTGATAATAAAGGCGTATAAACACCGGCTATATTTTCCAACAGGGTACTCAAAGGCAACAAGCATAAATGCACTGGTTTTTTTTGCCCCGCTTGCTCTGCGAGAGCTTCGGCTTGCCGTTTGAGTTGCTGATGACTCAAACAAACCCCTTTTGGCTGACCAGTTGAGCCTGATGTGAAAGTGATCTTTTTGGTTCCTACAGGCATTTTCGCCTTATTACTTGGGTTAAGCTCGGGTTTTAAGAACCGTAACTCTCCCATAGATAAAACTAACTTAAAGTCTATAGATGGCAAATCAATGTCAGCATCACAAATTAGAGTTTCCAACTGACTTGCAACAATCACTTCTAGTATTTGTTCTTGACTAAAAAAAGTCGGGATTGGGACGATGCAACGATCTTCATCTTCTAATAAAAGATCTAGTAGAATCCACTCAGGTCTGTTATCTGCTAAGAGACCAATGTTTCCTTTAGGACAAAATGCTATATATTGCCTAAATTCATCCAGCAACATCTCACACTCTTTTAGTGTGTAGCTTCGCTGAAGAGTCTTGAGGATTATGTCACTTCTTGCTCGAGACTCTCTTACTCGTGCGAGTATCGAGACTGAATTTACCATTGTTTTGCCAGCATAGTGGACTGGCTTTCTAGGAGATATCTAGCTTCAGCAAATACAGGGTTAGTCTCAATGACTTCTAAGGCTGAGCTTAGTTCCCCCACATACACTGCAGGCTTACTGTCATAGTAGGAACCCCAATTTAATTGTTTTTCTTTGGGTAAATCACTCAGATTTGCTTCTTTAATGCGACTCATAGTAAAGCCTAGTTTATTGAGATTATTTGTTAACCCTTTGGTGGCAGTAAAACAAATAACTTCCTTGCCTAATTTATTCAGCATTGAAGTAAACAGTGCAAATAGAAAACTACTTTGACCTCGAGGTCCAGCAACTAAATTTCCAATTTCAACAATCTTATCCCGATTTATTGGACGTTTATAATGTGTACTGACCACCTCATCAACTGGGTGCGGAAGATAATACTCCAAGAAAAGCATGGAATGCTGTGCTTCGCGCATTCCCACCACAGCAGTGGGTAGATTACTTTTACACATTAACAATAAAGTGGGCATAAACTCGCTAATAACAGCATTGTACTCATATGCAAAGCGTTCAGCGACATGGCATCGCGCCGTTGACAATAAACTCGCTTCAGAATTGGGCGTGTCTTTTAGTAGGTAAAATTCAGGATGTGTTTCCAGTAATCTATGCATCCATTTTCCTGGAGGAACTTTAGGCTTAATCTCTTGGGATAACAGAGAAAAATTTTGAGGTTCTGACAACATAAGGAAATCTCTAAATTGAGTAGACTAGCCTACACCTTGTTACTAGCCCTACACTCTCGTCCCGTCCCTCTTGAATTTATTCCTGGGAGGATACGGATGTTGAAATCTTACTGAGAAAACCTTAAGAATTTCTTATTCACTTAGCACGCCTTTTTAGCGTCAGAACATATTTTTATTTGTTTTTTTATTTAGCTAAAACAACACCTTGCGCTGTCTTAGGGAAAAACTCACCAAAAAAAGGGTATTCGCCTGGTGCCAATGGTCCGATGTGAACTACTGTTCGACTATAGCCCGTAATCACTTTTTCTCGATTTAAGCTGGTGCTTTCAAACTCTTCAGGAGTAGGGTCTTGATTAGTGATTAAGAGACTAACTCGTTCTCCTGCAGGTATTACTATTGTTGAAGGAAAAAATAAATGATCACGAAGCTCTACTTCCACTACAAGTTCTTGCGCTTGAAGATATTTCACTTGGATAATCAAGTTCAGAACAAAAAAAACACAGCATCTTGAAAAATATTGATGCCTTTTGGTCTTTGCTTTTCCAGAATGCTTCAAGATCAGGTATGGTGATTTCATATTCAAAATATTGAGAATATTACATAACTATAAAGATCGTACATGATAAAAGTACCTTGAGATGATGTACAGTCTGAATTTTTCCCAATTAATCACTTTAAAATTTATTACTTGTTAAGTTAATAAGGAGTATGTTTATCAATGAAAAACCCAGGAGCCAATCTTCCACCCGACTATCTTCCTCCCAAGGTGTGGCATTGGGCTGGACAAGATGGTGGTGAATGGACAAGTATCAATCGGCCAATTTCTGGCGCAACTCAGCAATTGGAATTACCTATTGGCAATCATCCCCTACAACTCTATTCTCTTGGCACACCAAATGGTCAAAAAGTCACTATCATGCTGGAAGAGTTATTGACCCTTGGACATACAGCGGCAGAGTATGATGCTTGGTATATCAATATAGGAAGGGGGGATCAATTTGGTTCAGACTTTGTCAATATCAATCCAAACTCAAAAATTCCTGCTCTGCTTGATTACAGCACCACTCCCACCTTACGTTTATTCGAAAGTGGCTCTATTTTGTTCTATTTGGCTGAAAAGTTTTCTTGTTTTTTATCTGAGGAACCTCGAGCGCGAACAGAAACAATGAACTGGTTGATGTGGCAAATGGGATCAGCGCCGTTTATAGGCGGAGGCTTTGGTCATTTCTACGCCTATGCTCCAATCAAGATAGCTTATGCCATAGATCGATATACCATGGAGACTAAAAGGTTACTGCATGTTCTGGATACCCAACTACAAAAGAATGAGTACCTTGCAGGAGACCACTACACTATTGCTGATATTGCAGCCTTTCCTTGGTTTGGCAGCCTGATGCACGATGGCTATCAAGCAGCTGAATTCCTTAATGTTAAAGAGTATACGCATGTTAAGCGCTGGGTTGATTTACTCGATGCTCGTCCTGCCGTTAAGCGTGGCCTAATGGTAAATAAAGGCATGGGACCACCAGAAAAACAATTAAGAGAACGGCACAGTTCTGAAGATTTTCTCAATAATACTCAAGACAAAGTTGAGGCTAGAGGGAAGAAATAAATTGTAACACTTGAGATTTTAAATCGTGGCTATAAACATTTCCCATATTTCATAGCTGACTTAAATTATTCGAAATCTGCCAGTTGTCGTAACAAAGGAGCCAACAAGCAAGAGATTTAAAGCGACAAAATAACGGAGATTATCACTGTTTAACTTGAGCTAGCACTGAAGCAAAAGATGATAACCCTAAGCGCTGCTCATTCGCAGTGAATCCAACATCACATGTGACAGGATTATCTAAATCCGTATCAATGTAATACATAGCTTGCTGAATAATTAGTGTATTTAAAGAAGTTAGTTGACTGCCTCCTATTATTTTTGGAAATAAATCTACTAAATCAAGCTTCATGCTTTAGTTCTCTACCAGTCGTGTATAATACAAATTTAATATAAATTTCTTTAACCTATCTGTTTTACTAAAGAGTGTTTTGATAACAATTAAGTTCTTGGTAAATTAAGATAAGATCAATTTAAAGTACCATATGGAGTGCATCTGATGTCGGAATTTAAACCTTTAACTAAGATGCAACAGATTAAGAATTTTCGTTTACAGAAAGAATTCCCCGAAAACTTTTGCCCTCTTCCCAACTGTAATGAAGATGAAACATTAAAACTTCGAAGTGCAGGTGTTCTATTGAAAGCTATAGCCAGTGAGGCACAATCTTGGGCGCAATCCTTACCACCTAATTTTCGTCCAGCCATCATGGCTTTACTCCATGGTAATCTTCAAATGGAAGTACACTCATTAGCACAAGTCAGTTTTGATGGAATCCGTCTCGAAGGCACTCTGGATGGCAACCCCTGTGCAATCCTTGCACATCAAGATACTGTCCAATTGATGTGTTATGCAATTAGCAACGACCCTAAAGAAACATCTCAAAGACCTATTGGTTTTATATGGCCTGATGAGAAGTTAGAGGTATGAGTTGAGAATTTTCTTTGAACAAATTACACAAGCTATTGGGTCCAGTGAGACCACTAAGGGGTTAATTAGTTTTTTCACTCGGAGATGGCGCACCCGAGAGGATTCGAACCTCTGACCTTTGCCTCCGGAGGGCAACGCTCTATCCAGCTGAGCTACGGGTGCATCAGAAACTATTCTACTGGACTATGCGATCTTCAACCAGCAAAGAGTGATTCTATGGCCAGTTTAGATCCACTGGCGTATCATGCAAAAAACTTTTAGCAGTATTGCCATGTCTAACCCTACTCTGAAGCCGAGCATCAATCGCTCAAGGCTTCCACCTAGCTTCATTTCTTTTGAATCAGTGCCTTTTCGCTGGCTCTGGGGCTCTATGCTAGCCTTTTTCTTGTCCATGCAGGGTGGGTTTCTTATTCGCTCCTTGCTGGCATGGGAACTAACACATAGCGAATTTTCTCTAGCATTGATCAATTTGGTCATTGCATTACCCATGATGGTGGGTTCTTTCATCGCTGGGGCAGTAATTGATCGTTTGGAGAGAAGACGCATAATTATTATTGCCCAGAGCCTGGTGATCGCTGCAGAGACTACAGTGCTCATCTTGATGTATTTGGACTTATTACAATTCTGGCACCTGCTAGCTACTTCTTTCTGCATGGGATGGATGTACCCCTTCATCATGCCAACACGCAATGCCATGGTGATGAAATTGGTAGGGACCTCGCGCCTCGGCAATGCTGTGGCATTAATGACTGCCTGTCAAAACATTGGACGAGTAGTCGGCCCTGCCT
The DNA here is from genome assembly GCA_038125665.1 of Enterobacteriaceae bacterium. Taxonomy (GTDB): domain Bacteria; phylum Pseudomonadota; class Gammaproteobacteria; order Pseudomonadales; family Pseudohongiellaceae; genus CAILUG01. The sequence continues at coordinate 45,431 of JAYPEI010000008.1, read as the reverse complement.
TAGCAGGGATACTCATTCCTTTTATAGGGCTGAAAGGCGCTTTCATCGGTTCATTACTACTCTATTTTTTTTCCACTGTGAGCATGTGGAAATTACCTGTGTCCGAACCCGTACCCTCTGGACGCTCACTCCTTAAAGATGTCCAGTACTCCTTCACTTACATTCGTGAACACAAAGCTATGTTGATCACGGTGGTTTTTGGAATTTTCCCGCTACTGCTATCTTTGCCTGTATTTACCTTGTTAGTGGTATTTGTAGAGGAGGTCTGGCCCGTAGGCGAACTTGGTTATGGTTTTCTCACAGCAATGATTGGCCTAGGTGGTATTACTGGTTCGCTTTGGGTTGCACGCTTGGGTGATCACAGCCAACGAGGCCGGTGGATGGTGATATCAGCCATCGCCTTTACCTTTGTATTAGCTTGTTTCAGTAAAAGTCCTTGGTTTGGTCTCGCTTTGCCTCTGCTATTTGCAGCCAATATTTTTGCTAATATAAGTGTGACGCAAAATAATACTATTATTCAGCTTCTGGCCCATGAGGAAGTACGAGGTAGGATGTCTAGCTTAATGATGCTGTCGTTAGGGCTAACTCCCTTAGGTGTTCTTCCTATCGCCTTGGCTTCAGAGGTATATGGTGTTGCTAACACTCTACTTGCAGCCTGCTTTTTACTCTGTGCACTGATGCTAATGATGTATATTTTCAGTCCCACATTGAGAATGCTGGATCAAACTATTGCACGACGCAGAGAAGAAGATGAGCGACAACCTGTACAAACAAGCTCCTAAGAAACCTTCGACATGGACAGCCCTTAGTAATACCACCTTTAAATGGTTGTGGTTGGCTACACTGATCTCAAACATTGGTAGCTGGATGCATGAAGTGGGTGCTGGCTGGCTAATGACATCCCTCACTAGTTCTACCGTTATCGTGGCATTGTTACAAACAGCGACTTCCCTGCCCTCCTTCTTTTTTATGTTACCTGCAGGAGCCCTTGGAGATATCTTCGATAAGCGGGATTTTCTTCTTTTTTCTAACATTACCATGGCCATCTGTGCTGCGAGTTTAGCGGTGCTTACTAGCTTAGATCTGGTAGGACCTTGGATATTACTCACCTTTACCTTTTTACTCGGTGTTGGGATGGCAATGAACTTGCCAACTTGGCAAAGCATTGTTCCTGAGATAGTCCCTCGACATGACTTGCAAGGGGCAATTGGTCTAAACACTCTTGGGCAGAACATTTCTCGTGCCATTGGACCTTTAATCGCTGGCTTGCTCATTTCTAGCTTGGGTACTGTTGCTGTTTTTATCTGCAATGCTTTCAGCTTTATTTTTATTATAGTCGTGCTTGTACTTTGGGAACGCCAAAAAACGCAACATTCTCTACCTCCAGAAAATCTTATTTCCGCAATTATCAGCGGTTTCAAGTATGCGCGTTATTCAAAACCTCTCCAAGCTACAATCATCCGCACCATAGGTTTTTATTTTTTTGCTAGCATCATGTGGTCGCTTTTACCGGTGTTAACACGTGACGTTCTTAATGGTGATGAACACACTTACAGTTGGCTGTTTTCCTCTATTAGTGTTGGTGCTATCACCATGGCCTTCTTATTACCACGCTTACGCCAATTCTTTTCACACGATCAACTCATAAATCTCTCAGGCATGGTATTTGCCGCAGCTATCAGCCTTACTGCCTTAGTACAGGATGTCAGAGCAGCTCTAGTCACGCTGGCTTTATGTGGAGCTGCTTGGATTTCCATGATGACAAGTGCTCAAATGGCAGCACAAACTGCACTACCAAACTGGATTCGTTCTCGGGGATTAGCTGTGTTCCTCACATGTTTTATGGGTGCTCTAGCAATCGGGCCTGTGGTTTGGGGAACTCTAGCTGAACATACCAGCATCCCTGTAGCTTTTATTGTCTCCTCAGTAGGATTATTTTTCAGTACCTTGTATACACGTCGTTTCCCAGTCAGCGGCAATACTGCTTTGGATCTAAGCCCCTCAGGGCACTGGCTAAAACTAGAACCAGTCCTAAATGTAAATCAAGGGCAGGGACCTGTTCTAATACAGGTGCATTACCGCGTACAACCTTCTTCTCGCACACTATTCATCTCTACTTTGATACAACTCGGTCAGATTCGTCTTCGTGATGGCGCTACCAGCTGGCAGTATTTCGAGCAAGTTATGGAGCCTGAATATTTTGTGGAGGTTTTCACGCTGCCCAGCTGGCTGGATCATTTACGCCAGTATGAGCGCATCACCAAACAGGATGCTACAATACAAATTAAAATCAAAGATTATCTGCAGGAAGGTACCGTTGCGGAAGTCGTGCGGTTTATTAGACCAGAAATATAATGTAAAAGAGAAAACTTATGACCGATGTAAGACATGCCGTCGCTAGCAACTTTCTGCAGGCACTTATTGATCATGGAATAGATCGCGTTTTCGCAAACGCTGGCACTGATTTTGCCCCAGTGATCGAAGCCTTAGTATTTGCACGCCAGCAGGGACAGACAGTGCCAGAGTTTGTGACGGTACCTCATGAGAACGTAGCCATTGCAATGGCCCATGGTTACTACCTTGCTACTGGCAGGCCAGCAGCAGTTATGGTTCACGTTACTGTTGGAACTGCTAATGCACTATGTGGCCTGATGAATGCTGCTCGAGGTCAGGTACCTGTTCTATTGATGGCTGGTCGTACTCCCTCGACAGAAAGTGGTCATATTGGCTCTCGTAATGGCGGTATCCACTGGGGACAAGACTCTTTTGACCAGGGAAGTACTGTACGCGAATGGGTGAAATGGGACTATGAACTACGTCCAGGCCAACCAGTGGAGGAAATTGTTGGACGTGCGTTAGATATCGCCATGTGCGAGCCCCGGGGACCTGTTTATCTCTGTATGCCGCGCGAAGTCCTGGGGGATCTTACCGCTTCCAAACCGAAACCCATGCCAGAACGTCAACTTGGAACTCTTCCTGCAGCACCTTCAAGGAAAGGAATAGCGGAAACCGCCAAATGGGTAGCGGAGGCTGAGTTTCCTCTGATCATTAGCTCAAGCACTGGCCGAGATCCTGTTGCCATGCGCAAACTTGCTGATATTGCCAAGGCTTATGGTATTGCTGTAGCTGTTCCTGGAGAACCAGGAGCGCGAGAACTTAACATTCCTACCACACACCCCATGTACGTTGGGCAAAATCCAACAGACATAATTGCCAAAGCAGACTTAATTATTGCATTGGATTGTGAGGTCCCTTGGTGGCCATCGATGGTAAAACCTCAAGCACATACAAAATTAGTTAGTATTGCGCCAGACCCTTTATTTAACCGCTACCCAGTTCGGGGTTTCGCCTCCGACTTACTTATTTCAGGCTCTACAACTATTGCACTCTGCATGCTCGAGGAACAACTCACCAGCTTGTCTAGCGTAAATAAGAACGCAGCTCATTGGGAAAATAGGGCAGAATCTATCAGGCAAATATCGACAGATAGACTCGCCAAGATCGACGCTTTGGCGCAATCCGTAAAAACACAATGTCCACTGAATCCAGCTTGGATTGCGGCTTGCGTAAATGCGGTTGTTAACGATAAAACTGTTATAGTCAACGAATTGGGAGTTCCTCTGGATTTCCTGAAGTTAGAACAACCTCATTCTTACCTCTCTAGTTCTCTTGCAGGGGGGCTTGGCTTCGGTCTAGGAGCTGCACTTGGTGTTAAGGTTGGTGCTCCTGACAAAGAGGTAATTCTTCTGGTGGGCGATGGTTCATACATGTTTGGATGTCCTACTGCTGCACATCATGCTGCTAGACTTCATGGTATTGCTACTACTACTGTTGTGATGAATAACGCTCGTTGGCATGCCGTTCATCGCTCCACTCTCGGCATGTATCCAGAGGGACTGGCTTCCAAAGAAAGTCCTATGCCTCTGGTTTCATTGGGGGCTTCACCTGAGTACCAAGATATCATGATTGCCTGCGGTGGTTACGGTGAAAAAGTTGATAAGCCAGAGGATCTCACCGCGTCACTACAGCGTTGCTTAGAGGCAAATGCTAAGGGACAACCAGCACTAATCAATCTTATAACAGGGTTCTAAGTGTGGATGAGACGCAGCAATGGATAACTTATGTCTCAGCAAGCGCACTAATCTCTTTAGCCCCAGGGCCTGATAACCTAGCAGTCTTGATGCAGTCTGCTGTACACGGTAGACGAGCGGGGCTATTGATAACCTTGGGACTTTGTACTGGCCTAATTGTCCACACCACTGCTGTAGTCTTTGGGCTTGCTACCTTGATAGCAACTTCAAATCTGGCTTTCAATGCTTTGAATCTTGTTGGTGCAGTTTATCTTACCTATTTGGCAGTAGTTTTATGGCGAGATGCCCATTACAACCCAGTGGAGGCTCACAAGTTTCCCCAGAAGGAAGCGCACTGCAAAGTCATAGAGGAACCCACCAAACTCAGACGCATGTACTCTCGTGGAATACTCATGAATATTACGAACCCTAAAGTATCGATTTTCTTTTTAGCCTTCTTACCTCAGTTTATCTCACCCAGTTCTGAAAAAATAACTCATGATATTATTATCTTAGGAGTTATTTTTATTTTGATAACATTGTTAATTTTTGGATTTATTGCTATTACAGCTGGGGAAATTAGCCCTTATTTGCGTAAAAAACCACAAATCTTAGACACTCTAAATAAACTCTCAGCAGCTCTTTTTCTTGGTCTAGCTATTCGTCTACTTTTCATGACGCTTGAATAAATTTTTCGTCTCATTGACCCATAGTGTCCTATATTCCTTGGACTTACCTAAACGTCTTAACCAGTTATTGAGCAAAAAGCACAAAATGCATAATTCTTGCATTTTGTGCGTTTTGTGTCCCTGTTCATGTAGAGAAACAATTATCCGCTAGTATTTTTTCACATTGTCAATACATGAAATAAAGGGGTGGCAAGGCTATAATCGAGCCATGCTGGTTGCCGAGGGGACTCTAACAAGTTAACCAGTAAGCTGAGCGTTCCGGTGTAGACCTTTAACAGTAATCGGCAGTTGGGGTACCAGTACACTGGAGCTAGATGTGAATTAAGGATTTGACTATGGCTTCAACTAAAACTACAAAAAAGAAATCAGAACTAACACCTGCTGCTGAAATAGACAGCATGTCAATAGAGGAACAAACTGCCCGTTTTCTTGCGAAAGGAGGCAAAATCCAAGAGATCCCTCTCGGGGTCAGTGGGATGGTTGCTACCAGCGGACCAAGACATATAACGTTGGGTAAGCGTCACTTACAGAACTAAATACTCTGACTACTACTGATATAAAGTTTTTTTGCTGCTTAAACCCTGCTTCTCCGGCGGGGTTCGTTTTTTATGATTATTCATAAAGCTCTCTCTGATGAAGCGGGGACCTTAGCCTTCGCTGCAAATATTGCTTCAGCTATCCTTCAAGAAGTATCAAGCTGCGAAAAAATTCTAATGAACTTGCAAGGAAACTTAGGTACCGGTAAGACCACTTTTTCACGTGGGTTGTTACTTGCATTTGGACATAGAGGCTCTGTAAAAAGTCCCACTTACACTTTTGTCGAAATCTATCAATTATCGAACATCAATGTTTACCACTATGACCTCTATCGTCTAGCTGATGGAAGTGAGTTGGAGTTCTTAGGCTTTCATGACAATTTAGGGAACAACACACTGACCCTCATAGAATGGCCAGAGCGAGCCTCAGACTATTTACCTGTAAGCGATTTAGCATTAACGCTGGAGTATTCAGGTAGCGGTCGTCAGGTGAACTTATTAGCTAACACAGCTGTAGGTAGGAGAATATTGGAAAAGGTTTCTGGATTTGGGGAGAATGCACAGGTAAAGTAAACATTTAGATAAATTTACCCTCCGAATTCGATGCTCAGACTGCGCGATTTGCAAAAGCTGCTAACTCCTTGTAAAAACTTTCCAAGGAGATTCATAGAACTGCACCTCAGTCAGAGCGTTCTGCAGTTAACCTTATTGGGGGCTGCCTTATTGACTACGAGTATTTCTTCAGCCGCAATCGTTGAAAATCTTCGTACCTACCGCTCTCCTGATTACACCCGGATTGTGTTCGATTTAGATAAACCGTTAAAACATACCATTTTCGCTCTTGATAATCCTGATCGTGTCGTCATCGACTTACAAGCCTCCTCGCTGGCTAAAGCCCTAGACATCACGGACATCAAAGACACGCCAATCGCTAGAATTCGAAGTGGTACCCGCAACACTAATGATGTCCGTGTAGTGTTCGATCTAGAACGCAAAGTGCTGCCTAGAGCTTTCCTACTGGGCCCCAATGAACAGTATGGTGATCGTCTTATCATCGACCTATACGATGAAAAAAAACCCATAACTGATAACCGCCCTGAGGAGTTTGTCGAAGTCTTGGAGAAAGCGACTTCCGAAAGCCGAAAAATAGTGGTAGCTATTTCAGCTGGCCATGGCGGTGAAGATCCTGGCGCAATTGGCGTTCGTGGTTTAAGGGAAAAAGATGTGGTTCTCAGTATTGCTCAGGAAATAGCTAAAGGAGTAAATTCAATTCCTGGTTTTACAGCTTTAATGATTCGTGAAGATGATTACTATGTTGGTCTACGCGAACAAGTCGCTCAAGCCCACGCCAATAAGGCAGACCTCTTCATAGCTATTCATGCCGACGCATACTCCAGTTCATACGCACGTGGGGCCACCTTGTACGCGCTTTCTCAAACTGGAGCAACCAGTGAACAAGCTCGTCTTCTTGCAGAAAAAGAAAATGAGGCCGACCTAATTGGTGGTGTTGGCAACATGGATCTAAGTGGTAAAGATGAATTTCTTGCCAGTGTGCTATTAGATATGAGCCTATCGGCTTCAATTGCTAACAGTATTGAAATTGGCGAGACAATCATCAGTAAAATGCAGCCTTCAATTCTCATGCGTCGCACTAATGTTGAACAAGCAGCTTTCGTGGTTTTAAAGTCTGCTAATATACCTTCTCTACTCATAGAAGCAGGTTACATTACGAACCCAGAGGATGCGCGGAACCTAGACTCCTCAATTTGGCAGAGTCAATTCGCCAACTGCATTGTGGAGGCCATTGTCGATTGGTTCTATGAACGTACTCCAAGTAACACCTGGCTGGCATGGCATAAATCTGAAGGAGGATTATCTGATTCCTATACAGTTGTCAGAGGAGATACTCTTTCGGAACTAGCTGAACGTTTCCATATTTCAATGACTTTATTAAAAAAACTCAACAATATGAAAAACAACAATGTTCAGGTAGGCCAGGTACTTAAACTTCCTATACCAGGGATAAACCTAAAACCTGAGTTTCTGGAGCATACCGTTAAAACTGGAGAATCTCTCTCTTTAATCTCAGCACGTTACAATGTGCGAATTTCAACCCTAAAGTCGGTAAATAGGTTGTATGATGATACTATCCGTATAGGCCAAACTCTAAAAATACCAAACTACTAGTGAATAATAACCAAAGACGCATCCAACTGCTACCGCAGCGCCTAAGCAACCAAATCGCTGCCGGAGAAGTAGTAGAAAGACCTGCCTCCGTTGTAAAGGAGCTCCTAGAAAATTCTTTGGATGCAGGAGCTGATCGGATTGATATTGAGATTGAACGAGGTGGCGTCAAACTCATACGTGTGCGTGATAATGGTTTGGGAGTAGACAAAGAAGATTTATCCCTTGCGCTTTCCCGACATGCCACTAGCAAGATTCTTACCTTAGACGATCTTGAAGCAATTGCAAGCTTAGGCTTTAGAGGAGAGGCCTTAGCAAGTATTGCCTCCGTGTCAAGGCTGACCTTCACCTCAAAGACAGCGCTGGCAGATTCTGCTTACGCTGTGGAAACCGAGGGAAGAGAAATGAGCACAACTATTCTCCCAGCCGCACACCCAACAGGAACTTGTGTAGAAGTGCGTGATCTTTTCTTCAATACGCCTGCACGACGAAAATTTCTACGAACAGAACAAACTGAGTGGCAGAGAATCGATGAAATAATCAATCGAGTAGCTTTGAGTCATTTCAACTCTACCTTTCAGGTAAGTCATAACGGTAGAGTTATCCATCGCTATGAGCGCGCTAATTCTGCCACTGATCAACAACGACGCATAGTACAAATCTGCGGTGGTGCTTTTGTTGATAACTCACTTAGGATTGATTTCGATCACAGCGGTTTACGCCTATATGGTTGGCTTGCCCTGCCTACCTTTTCACGTTCACAAGCAGATCTACAACACTTTTTCGTTAACGGTCGTCCCATTAAAGATAAGGTCATCACTCACGCAGTAAAGCAAGCCTATAAAGACGTCTTGTTTCATGGCAGACACCCTGCTTTCGTACTCTATCTGGAGCTTGATCCGGCCCTAGTGGATGTAAATGTTCATCCAACTAAACATGAAGTGAGATTCCGCGATTCTCGTCTGGTACATGACTTCCTCTATCGGACCATATACCGAGCTATCGCTGAGGTGCGTCCGAACCAAGTCACCACAGAGAATTCATCACTCAACCAAAGAATTATGTATTCGGAGGCCTTAACTACACATGGCAGCTTAAATGCGACGCAGGAGCAAGACAATATGCAACTTTATAGCCCTGGATCTCTAGGTATTAATTATAACGAGAACTTTACGTCGCAAAGAATCCCTATGGACTCTGTAAGAGCTCATAAAAAAGCTCTTGATACATTATTTAACAATTCAAACCAAAGTTTTGGGGAGTCTTATGACTCTTCTCCCAACTTTTCAGATTCAGTTACACAGAAAACCAATGTTAACGAACAGACCGGTGATATCCCTCCCTTGGGTTATGCAATTGCACAACTACATGGTGTATTTATTCTGGCTCAAAATGCATCTGGCATGGTGGTAGTGGATATGCACGCTGCCCATGAAAGGATTACCTACGAACGACTGAAAGTAGCAGTTGATGAGGAAGCGCTGAAAGTTCAACCTCTTTTGGTACCAGTCAGTGTAGCGGTATCAAAAACAGAAGCGGAATATGCCGAGGAGCACTATGAGGAACTACATGCTTTGGGCATGACTATCGAACGACTAGGGCCAGAAACCCTAGTTATTCGTCAGATACCCGCAATTTTGAACAACAGCGATGTAGAACAGGTACTTCGAGATATCTTAGCAGACTTACGGGAAAATGGTTACTCAGCTCGAATCACTGATATCCGCGACAATATTTTAGCGACGATGGCTTGTCATTATTCTGTTCGGGCAAATCGTAGGTTAAGCATTCCTGAAATGAATGCTCTATTGCGGGATATGGAAATCACAGAGCGCAGCGGTCAATGTAATCATGGTAGACCCACTTGGATACAATTCGACCTCAGTGAAATGAACAAATGGTTTCTTCGAGGGCAATGAGATAGCTTACTAGAAAGGACTCTTTTATCCCGACTGATTCACAGAGAATATTTTTTTCTCTTAACTAACAAATCTAACTCATTGATTGGTTCAGGCCAGTAACTCTGTAGGATAGCTAGAGTCTCGGGAACTGGTGCTGAGCTAAAAAATTTTACAGTAGCAGAGTTCAATTCCTCGTTGAGTAAACCTTCAGTCTGTAATCGCCTTTGCAGCTCTATAGCTATAGCATTACCGAAATCAACAATTTTGACCGCTTCTGAGTACATATTAACGTCTCTTTTTGGCTTAACTACAGAGTCAGACCAAGCCGCTGCACAAGCTGCAATCTGAGGTTTTATCAGAGAATAATGAGTACAACCTAGCACTAAGGTATCAACCCCTTTTTTTAACAGTGGATCCACATAACTTTTCAGCAGATCGGTAAAAGCTTGAGTATTGATCTCTCCTTGCTCAATAGCTTCTACCAGTCCGTGACATGCCACACTATAATAAGATATATCTGTTTCCTGTTGAGCCTGTAATGCGGCAAATTTAGTAGAATTTAGAGTACCTTGTGTAGCCAACACTCCCACTTTGCCGGTAATCGTAAGACGCGCAGCAGGTTTGATGGCAGGCTCGATACCAATTAATGGACATGTGTAAACAGTTCTCAATGCAGCAATTGAGGCAGCCGTGGCCGTATTACAGGCAACTACTATAGCTTTTACTCCCTCTTGAAGGAAAAATTCTACAATGGCCTGACTGCGCTCCAACACAAACTGATCCCCACGAGAGCCGTAAGGAGCATATGCTGAATCAGCACAATACATTAAATGCTCAGCAGGGAGTAACTGGCGTATGCTCTGCATAACACTGAGACCACCAACACCCGAATCAAACACTCCAATTCTCGCATTTGACATCGACTTTCTCTTACTTGTGACTTGGAAATTTTTGCTATTGTAACTGATTGAAAGTATAGAATTAGCATTAAGAAAACAATGAGCATATCATGACTAATCAAATTGACCAGACAGAACTGCCTCCAGCAATTTGTTTGCTGGGACCTACCGGGACTGGAAAGACTGCATTGGCCATGAAGCTAGTGCAAGAGTATCCGTTTGAAATTATTAGTGTCGATTCAGCTCTTGTGTATCGGGGGTTTGATATTGGTAGTGGCAAACCAAGTAGAGCCCAGTTAGCACTAGTCCCACATCATTTGCTAGATATCAGGGATCCAAATGACCCCTATTCTGCCTCTGATTTCAGGCAGGATGCTATAGCACTCTTGCATGATATCAACTCCCAAGGCAAGATTCCTCTTCTAGTAGGCGGAACTATGCTCTACTTCAAGGCTCTTCGTGATGGACTTGCTGTTATGCCAGCAGCCTCCGCTACCGTTAGACAAGCACTTATCGATGAGGCTGGACAAGTTGGATGGGAAGCTTTGCATAAACGCCTTGAAAAGTTAGACCCTGTAGCAGCAATTCGCATTCACCCTAATGATCCACAGAGGCTTCAACGCGCTTTGGAAGTATGGGAGCTGACAGGCAGTACTCTAACCGAGTTACATACAACTCAATTAGCAAAGCAAGGCCCTGCTCTGCCTAATAAGCTCCATTTTTTTGGTCTTGTCCCCAATGAGCGAGCAAGGCTGCACGAAGTAATTTCAGAACGATTTCTTCTTATGCTGCAAACAGGACTCATTAATGAGGTCTGTCAATTACGACAACGATTTCCCTTAACCTCATCGCTGCCAGCAATTCGTAGCGTAGGTTACCGCCAAGTTTGGGATTACTTAGAAGGGGCATACGATTACTCTACTCTTGTAGAAAAGGGGATCGCCGCAACAAGACAACTTGCCAAGAGACAGCTTACTTGGATGCGTAGCTGGCCTGAGCTAGAACTTCTTCCAATAAGCCTGTGCAGTAAAGATGAATTTTTTCTACCCCCGGCGTTAAAAGCTATCATTGAAGCTGCTACCAAGTAGTCGTAAAGATGAGTACTAGCGTATAATAAATAGCTAATATTGAGCAATACAATGCCGACACCATGGTCGGGAACACAAAGTGTTTATTGGTTTGTAAATACTTCAACCGAGACACTTATAAAATATCGCTATAGTCGATAGGGAGAATAACAATGTCCAAAGGTCAATCCTTACAAGACCCTTTCCTTAACATTCTTCGTAAGGAGAAAGTCCCAGTTGCAATATATCTGGTTAGTGGTATCAAGCTCCAAGGTCAAATTGAATCTTTTGACCAATTTGTCATCGTGTTAAAAAATACTGTAAATCAGATGGTTTACAAACATGCAATATCTACCGTCGTTCCTTCTCGTCAAGTCCGCGTTCCAATGGTAACCGGCTCAGATGGTATGGGAGATGAAGATCAAAGTAATAGCCTCTAATTTCTATCCACCTTTATTGTTTTTTCATATTGCTACATTGAAATACTAGCTCAAGAGGTCTGATTGTTTTTTGAACGTCCAGAAACTGGTGAGATTGCTATTCTTGTACAAATTGGCATGGAATCACTCAATGATCAGGCCTCTGCTAGAGAATTTGAAGAGCTAGCTCTCTCTGCAGGAGCTAGCCCTGCTGATCTCATTATCGCTTCATCTCGTTCTACCACTCCACGATACCTCATTGGTACTGGTAAGCTTGAAGAACTGCAATCGGCAATAGCCGCACATGAAGCTGAATTAGTGCTTTTCAATCACACATTGACACCAAGCCAAGAGAGAAACCTTGAGGCAGCGTTGAAATGTCGAGTACTAGACAGAACAGGTCTCATCCTAGATATTTTCGCTCAGCGTGCCCGCAGCCACGAAGGACAATTACAGGTAGAACTTGCTCAGTTAAGACATGCCTCTACACGTTTAGTAAGAGGCTGGACACACCTTGATCGGCAAAAAGGTGGTATAGGTATGCGTGGTGCTGGGGAAACGCAACTTGAACTCGATCAACGGATGTTGGGTATTCGCATTAAACAAATTCAAAAATCATTAAGCAAAGTCCGTAGTCAGCGAGAGCAAGGTAGACGTGGACGCAAGCGTGCTGAAATTCCAACGGTGTCATTGGTAGGCTATACAAATGCTGGTAAGTCCTCATTGTTTAACCGGCTAACTGGTGATTCTACCTACGTGGCAGATCAGTTATTCGCTACGCTAGACTCCACTTTACGCAGTTTAACTCTACAAGAAGTCGGTACTACGATACTGGCAGATACCGTCGGCTTTATTCGTGAACTACCACATCAGTTAGTGGATGCATTCCGTGCCACCTTAGAGGAAACTGTTCAGGCCTCACTCTTATTACACGTGGTTGACTGTGTTAATGAAGAGCGTCTTCTTCTTATCGATGAAGTAAATACTGTCCTTGCAGAGATTGGCGCAGCTCAAGTACCGATGCTAATGGTTTTCAATAAGGTAGACTTACTAGAGTCAGAAGATCATGTGTCATTGCTTGAACGGGATGAAAGCGGAAAACCCTGTCGGGTTTGGGTATCCGCCACTACAGGAAAAGGAATTTCTGAGCTCAGAACAGCAATGGCAGAATTACTTAACTCTGATAAGGTTGAAACCACTCTTACCCTTGGCCCTGAACATGGTAGATTGCGCGCGCGTTTGTATCAGCAAAGCGCAGTAATTCAAGAGAACATGGATGGTATGGGGAGATGTGAACTACTGATACGTATACCTCGCACCGATTATTCTCGTCTGCTTAAAGATGCTGGATTACTTATGGATCAAGACCTTGTGTTAGAAGAAAAGAAATAGAATTTGAAAAAGCTCCTCATTTGAAAACTCATCGAGAAAGCGATGCGAAAAGAGCTGCCACTATAAAATTAAGTAATCGCCTACCACCGTACTTGTAATGGTATAACTATCTCATTAAATCCGTTAAAATTCACCCGTAAGCCGGAGGAATATTATGGCCTGGAACGAACCTGATAATAATGATCGCAACGATTCTCAAAACAACGACCCATGGGGCTCGCGTAGCCGTAAAAATCAAGGCCCACCTGATTTAGATAGAATGGTAGCTGATTTCTTGAAGAAACTCTCAAGATTAGGCAAAAATCGTAGCTCGAATAATGGCAGTAATGGTGGAGCTAATATTTCTAGTGGGATTTTATCCTTGATTATCCTGGGTGCTCTATTAGTTTGGGCTGGTAGTGGTTTCTACACCCTGGATGAGCAAGAACGTGGAGTAGTTTTCCGTCTAGGTAAAGCTCAAGAAGCCGTAGTAGCTCCCGGTCTCCACTGGAACCCCCCCTTAATTGACGAAGTCATTCCAGTGAACGTTACACGAGTTTATGATCGCTCTTTTTCTAACACTATGCTTACTGAAGATGACAACATCGTGGATATCACCATGACCGTTCAATACGTCATCACTGATGCTCGCAAATTCATTCTAGAAGTGGAGGATCCAGAAGTGAGTCTACAAGAAGCTGCAGAGTCTGCGATCCGTCACGTAGTTGGTGGTTCCCGCATGGATGATGTGATTAGTACTGGACGTGAGATACTAGCGCAGGAGGCGCATCAGCGTCTGCAAACCTACATAGACAACTACGGCACAGGCATTCTCATTAGTCAAGTGAACATAGCGCAATCTTTACCACCCCAGCAAGTTAGGGCTGCGTTCGACGATGTGATCAAGGCACGTGAAGATAATCAAAGTTACCAAAATGAAGCACGTCGCTATGCGAATCAAATAGTTCCTGAAGCCCGCGGTCAAGCTAGACGCGCCTTAGAGGAAGCAAATGCATACAAAGAACAAGTAATTGCAAATGCACAAGGTGAAGCCAGCCGCTTCGAGCAAGTCCTAGTGGAATACAACAAGGCTCCTGAGGTAACACGTGAACGTATGTATATCGATACGTTACAACATGTCATGTCCAGCAGTTCTAAAGTGATGGTTGATGTTGAAGGCGGGAACAACATGATGTACCTCCCTCTGGATCAAATAATGCAGCAGACCCGTCGTACTCCTAACGTGACGGGTAGTGAAGTTAATGGTAACAGTGGCTCCTTGGATTCCAATAGTCTCCGCCAGCAACCTCAACGTGGAGGTAATCGCTAATGAAGAACTCTAGCTATTTTTCTCTTATTACAATTTTCCTTGCTGTATTCATCGCTAGCAATTGTGTCTATGTTATTCGTGAAATTGACCGTGCAGTGCTACTCACATTTGGTGAAGTAACAAAGTCAGATGTTGAGCCTGGACTTCATTTCAAAATACCTGGAGTTCATACGTTACGTCGTTTTGATGCTCGTATCCAAACTCTAGATAGTCCCACAGAGAGCTACTTAACCTCGGAAAAGAATTATCTTGAAGTAGACTCTTTTGCCAAATGGCGGATCTCTAATACAGCTAAGTTCTATACTGCTACTTCAGGTGATGAAAATATCGCTAATAACCTGCTTTTTCAGCGCATCAATACTGGCCTCCGTAACCAGTTCGGTATTAGAACCGTGCATGAGGTAGTCTCAGGAGAGCGTGATCTACTTATGGAGCAACTCACAGATTCTTTGAATTTGATCGCGCAAGAGGAGCTGGGAATAGAAGTTGTCGATGTACGGGTAAAAAAAATCGATCTCCCAGATAATGTTAGTGACTCAGTCTTCCAGCGCATGAATACTGAACGCCAAGAAGAAGCTCAGGAACTCAGATCAACAGGTCGAGAAGTTGCAGAGGGGATAAGTGCTGACGCCGATCGTCAAAAAACGGTGATCATAGCTCAAGCCTACAGTGAAGCTGAAAAGATTCGTGGTGAAGGGGATGCCCAGGCTACCTCCATCTATGCTGAGGCCTTCGGTAAGAATGAGGAATTTTATGAGTTCTACAGAAGCCTACAAGCCTACAGAGATACCTTTAACGATAATAGTAATCTGCTTCTTCTTAGCCCTGATAGTGATTTCTTCAGATACCTAAACAAGAGAGATGCAGAATAAACTGCTGGGCTAAAAATCGGATTGCAGCATGAAAATAAAAGCCAAGCGCTGGTTGCTACCTGAAGGTGTTGATGAAGTTTTGCCCCCTCAGGCAGGACAACTTGACGCCCTGCAGCGTGAGCTATTAGATCTTTATCGTAGCTGGGGCTACGACCTTGTGCACACACCCCTTATCGAGTTCCTAGATTCGCTATTAGTTTCTAATTCACAAGATTTGAATTTGAGCACTTTCAAACTAGTGGATCAGCTGTCGGGAAAAAGCATGGGGGTCAGGGCGGATATAAGCTCTCAAATAGCTCGTATTGATGCTCATGTCCTCCAAAACTCAGGGCCCTCACGTCTTTGCTATGCAGATAATGTCTTACGTACCCGTCCAAATGGTCCTATGGGTTCTCGTTGCCCTCTTCTCATTGGCGCTGAACTCTATGGCTACAAAACTATCTCTGCTGATATTGAAGCTATCTCGTTAATGTTACATACATTACGCCTAGCAGGTATCAAAAAGCCGTTACTTGCATTAGGTCACAGCAATATTTGCCGTACTTTGCTAAAGCTAGCTAACCTGTCAGATGAAGTAAACCAAGAACTTTTTATAGCTCTTCAAAATAAAGCAAGTTCTGATGTCGAGCGTATTTTAGCTGGCACGAAGCTCAAAACATCGCTAAAAAAATGTCTATCCACTCTACCATCATTATTTGGGGATAAATCTATTCTCCCAAAAGCACGCAAAGTCTTAGGCAAACTCAGCCCAGAAATTTTGTCTGCACTAAATTTACTTTCAGAGGTAGTTACTCGGCTCCAGAAAATATTTCCTGATCAAGAAATGTATTTTGATCTTTGTGAATTAGGAGGTTACGAGTACCATAGCGGGCTAATTTTTTCAGCTTACGTGGTGGGTCATGGACAAGCGATTGCTCGAGGTGGTCGTTACGATACACTGGCACAACTTTATGGCCATGAACGTGCAGCCACAGGATTCGATGCTGACCTAAAGACTCTAATAGCCATTGGCAATAGAAACTTCAGCAAAAACGAAAAAATTTATGCCCCTGTAGTTAACGATCCTATCCAAGAAGTCGAGTTAGATAAGGCTATCCTAGAGCTGCGACTACGTGGGCAGATAGTAATTAAAGACTTTCCATCGACAGGAGAGTCTCCAATAAAACCTGATAAAGCGGCAGCTATACTGAACTGCACGCAAAAGCTGACTCTTCAGCAGGGTCGATGGATAGTAGAACCTTTGCTTTAATTTATAGGACTGATCATGGGTAAAAGTGTTGTAGTTCTCGGTACTCAATGGGGTGATGAAGGTAAAGGTAAAATTGTGGATCTCCTCACCGAGAAAGCCTCACATGTAGTGCGTTTTCAAGGTGGGCATAATGCAGGACACACTCTAGTTATTGGTGGCCGCAAAACTGTTTTGCATTTATTGCCTTCAGGAATCCTTCATGATCAAGTGACTTGCTTAATAGCAAATGGTGTAGTTTTGTCTCCAGATGCACTCCTCAAGGAAATTGATGAGGTTGCTCAGCAGGGGGTGGATGCCACAAAAAATTTACGTATTAGTTCATCCTGCCCATTAATCCTTCCCTATCACATCGCTCTGGATCAAGCCCGTGAACTAAAGAAAGGAACAAATAAAATAGGTACTACCGGTAGAGGAATTGGTCCCGCTTATGAAGATAAAGTAGCGCGTCGTGGAATACGCCTGGGTGAATTGATGCACTCTGAACATTTTGCCTCCAGATTGTGGGAAGTGCTCGAATACCATAATTTTATGTTAACAAACTACTATCAAGTAGAGGCCATCTCTTACCAGAAAGTGCTTGATAGTTCCCTATCTATGGCAGAAAGAATCAGACCGATGGTCTGCGATACTGTCGATTTACTCCACCAAGCAAGATCTGATAGTCGTAACATCTTATTTGAGGGAGCGCAGGGTTCGCTACTAGATATAGACCATGGTACTTATCCCTTCGTGACGTCTTCAAATACAACTGCAGGGGGTACAGCTACAGGAAGTGGCTTTGGTCCACTATATCTGGATTATGTGTTGGGTATAACAAAGGCTTATACAACTCGCGTTGGAAGTGGTCCACTTCCTACTGAACTCTTTGATGAGGTCGGTGAGCAACTCTTTACCAAAGGTAGCGAAATAGGTGCTTCAACTGGCAGAAATCGTCGTTGTGGGTGGTTTGATGCGGCAGCAGTCAAACTAGCTATTCGTATTAACTCTGTCTCTGGTATTTGCCTTACAAAGCTAGATGTGCTTGACGGCTTGTCTACGATCAAAGTCTGTGTTGGTTATAAGGGTGTAGAGACTTCCTCTCTTTCCTGCCTTACGAGCTTTGATTCTTATGATCAACTTGAGCCAATCTATGAAGAGTTACCCGGCTGGTCAGAGTCTACTTTTGGAGCACGATCCTTAGATGAACTGCCACTAGCTGCTCGTGACTATATCGCTTTTATTGAGAAACAGATCGAGGCCCCAGTTGCAATCATCTCCACTGGCCCGGATCGTGATGAAACTATTGTGCTTGATAATCCCTTTGCCTAAAAAGAATTTTGGGGCATCTGCCACTAGTGAAGATGGCCTATAGAGGTAGCTTTCTACCAAGTCCTGTCCTTTCAAGAACATCTCTTGAACCAACAAACTATCTGAGCTAACTTCTTCATGAGCTGTACCGAGATACGTTCGATAGGAAGCTAAGATGTCTAATTTTTTGGTAAAACTCTCTAAACAAGCATTACCGTGTGCCTGCATATCTATATTTCTCTCATCTATTGCTAATGCACATCACAGTTTTTTTGGACGTTTTGATACCTCTGCGTCCATTCAAGTTGAAGGAAAAGTCACAGAAATCCTTTGGCGTAACCCCCACGTCAGAATGATCCTTGAAGTCAACACACCTGAAGGAGAAATGGCGCTGTGGGACATTGAAAGTGGCTCACCAACACTAATGCAAAGAGCAGGAATTAAACCAAATTCCATACGTGTAGGCGACTCTGTCCATTTAAATGGTTACCCTCCCCTTACTGACAGAAAAGAAATGTTCGCAACTAATGCGCTTTTAGAAAATGGTCAAGAACTAGTATTGCAGACAGGTGCTAAAGCTGTCTTTAGTAAAGATTTTTTAGGTGATTTCTCTTATCGCTTTCGTACGGAGGGTGATCGTTCCCATCCTGAGTGGGGTATCTTTCGAGTATGGACTTTTACAGGAGCGGATGGTTTCTTATTTCCAGAATCGATTAACCGTGATTATGATTTAAGTAACTATCCCATGAAGCCTGTAGCAATTGAAGCTCTTGCTCGCCATGATCCATCATTGGATAACCCTACCAACAATTGTCAACCCAAGGGAATGCCATTAATTATGGAGCAGCCTTTACCTATGGCTATATCTAAAGGAGACGGTGTTATTCTAATAAGAATGGAAGAGTACGATCTGACTAGGATCATTCACATGGATGATAAAGCTAAAACAACAACTGTAAAACCATCACTACTTGGTTTTTCTATTGGCCATTTCGAAGGTAAGACTTTATATGTAACCACCACTAACATAAGCTACCCTTATTTTAATCAGTCTGGTATCCCTCTCAGTAAAGAGGCTACACTGCATGAGAGATTTACCGCCATTGATGATGGTAGCAAGATGAATTACGAGCTTACTGTGATAGATCCTATAAATTTCACCAAGCCGGTAGAGTTAAAAAAAACATGGATTCACGTTCCCTCTGAAACAATCCTACCCTTTGATTGCCTTGTGTCCCCGGAGTGATCCTATGTTAAAACTTTTCCATAATGGTATGTCCACCTGCTCTCAAAAAGTTAGATTAGTATTAGCAGAGCTTAATCTAAATTTTGAAAGTGAAATAATGGATTTGCAAAAAGGCGATCAATTCAGTTCACAGTACTTGCAATTGAATCCACAGGCACTTGTTCCATCATTATTAGTCGAGACGGAAGGTAAGAAAATAGCATTGGTTGAATCCTCCCTTATCTGTCAGTGGCTTGATGATAGTAATTCCGCCGCTTCTCTGACACCGAAGAATATCGATGATCGATACACAATGCGCTGGTTTTTGCAACAGATTGACCATATCCAGCATCCCGCCTGTTCAATACTCACTTACGCTCTAGGCTTAAGAGCTGTGATGCTTACCAAAGAACCTGCTGAGCTCCAATCGATGATAGAGCAAATACGCGATCCAGCTCGTCGTGAGGGTAGGCGCGCTGTATTAGATAAAGGCGTCAATGCTCCAGTATTTCGCTCGGCCTTAAAAGACTATCTCAATGTGTTGGTTGCAGCAGAGGCACAGTTAAATCATAGCACGTGGCTAGCAGGAGAATATTACTCATTAGCAGATGCAGCGCTAACTCCTTATATTCTTCGTCTCCAACACTTAGAGCTAATGCCTTTAGTTGAACGTTTTCCTTTGATAAACGCCTGGTACTCCAAAATCCAACTTAGAGACAATTGGCAAGATGCTATTGCTAAGTGGCTACCCGAACGTGCAGTATTAGCTTTCTCTAATGGAGCCAAAGAACATCAACAAACTGTATGTAACATGGCAGCAGAATTATTATAAAAATTCATCTTTAGTTTCTTTTCTTAGATAATTATTTCAGAGGTAATTTATGCAACAAATTAGAAAAAAAAGATTTTTGTTTAACGCCTTCCAAACTGCTATGGCGATGAGTTTTTTCACTTCGGGTCAATCTGTTCAAGCACAAGCTTGTGATCGCCAATGTTTGGAGGAGTTTGTAGATAACTATCTTGAAGCAGTGATTGCGAACGACCCTAGCCTAGTTCCCATCGCATCCAATACTAAATTTACTGAAGATGGGGTCAGGTTAACCATTGGAGATGGCCTTTGGAATACGATGAAAGGGAAGGGAAAGTACAGACTTTTTGTTACGGATGTCGAAGCCCAGCAAGTAGCATTCATTGGTACAATATTTGAAGATCACCGTGATCCCGAACAGCAAACTCCAGCTCTTTTAGCACTTCGCCTACGCATTCGCGATAATTCTATAACTGCTATTGAGCAAATAGTAGTTCGTGACGCCAACGCTGCAGCAGCTGTGGATGCCATGGGGTCACCCCATGACCTTTATACCCAGACTGTACCGGCAGGTCAGCGAATGACAAGACAAGCTTTATTTGAACAGTCAAATAAATACTTTAGCGGTATGCAGCAAAACGACGGCAAGGGTGACTACCCTTTTGCTGAAGACTGTAACCGTCTTGAGAATGGACACCAAACCACCAACCTTCCGACTCCTGAAGGTGAAACCCGACCAGATCCGCTCACTTCAATTTCTTATTCGGCTCAATGGAGTTGTTCCGAACAATTCGACTCAGGGTTACTTCACTTTGTAAATCGTATTCGTGACCGTCGCTTTGTAGCAATAGATACTGAGCGTGGCCTTAGTTTCGCTTTTGGATTTTTCGATCATAGCGGTGGTTCTACTAGAACATTCCAGGTACCGGATGGACGAACTGTCACTTCAGGACCCGTCCAACCATGGACATGGCAAATAGCTGAAATCTTCAAAGTTGAAGACGGCCTGATCAGAAAAATCGAAGCCATCTTGCAGCGTGTTCCCTATGGCATGAACTCAGGTTGGAGCACCTGGGAAATGGGGATGTCAGATCTAGGACGAGATGTGACGAAAGAATAACTTGCTAGTAGATCAAAAAGGAATTTAATATCCAAAATACTATTCCTGACAAGATTCCAGCGGCTGGAAGAGTAATCACCCAAGCCAAGCCAATTGGTCTCATCAGACTCCAGTTAGAATTTGAGTTAACAATACCTATCCCTAGCACCGCACCAATTAGGATGTGTGTGCTGGAGACAGGTATACCTAGTAAAGATGCCATGAGCACTACACCAGCAGCTGCTAACTCCGCACAAAACCCTGAGGCAGGATGCATTTCTGTTAAGTGATGTCCTACGGTGAGAATCACTTCACGTCCTATAAACCAAAGCCCGGCAACAAGAGCGATGCCAAAACTTACCATTGCTAATGAAGGTATTGGTACCTCCCCTCCCATTGCTCCAGTACGTATGACATCCATGATAGCAGCGAATGGTCCCATGGCGTTGGCTATATCGTTTGAGCCATGACTAAAAGCAAAGGCACAGGCTGTGAAGACCTGCATCCAGCTGAATACAAAAAACGTGGATTTTCTTACATTTTTCCCACGTAGCGTTCTTGTCAAGGCTAGAGTTACAATCCAAGCAATAGCAGCCAACATACCTAGAAGAAGACATGTATCAACTAGAGATAAATTTATATCTAACTTACTAAGACCTTTGAGTAGTAACATTGCAGTGATTATTATCGTAGCTATAGCGGCGATAAGAGGCACAAAATTTTCTAGTGCTTTGTTGGCATTTAATGATCGCTTCTTAATACGCAAACTCTGTAGTTCTTTGACATAAGCTGACTCAATTTCTCTTCCATCCATTTCTTCATCATTATCTTCTTCAGCATAAGCATCCAAATCACTACTAATGGCTTTAGCATGAGTAACTTTCGATTTTTCATCTAGTTGTTCAAAAAAGGCTTCATTTTTATCTTTTAGGACACGCTTTTCTTCTTTAATGGCGGCAAGTTCTAAAGCAATTCTCTCGTTATAGTCGAGAACTGATTTTTTTACGAAACTAAAAAAAAGGTATGACAATAAACCACCCAACACAGGTGATATCACCCAACTTAAAGCAATGGTTCCGATCTTATCCCACTTAACCAAAGCGAGAGACTCTTCTCCACCACCTAATATCAATCCTGCTGAAATTGATGCTCCTACGATACCACCAATAATTGAGTGAGTCGTTGAAACAGGATATCCCTTCTTACTCGCAAATAAGAGCCAAAGCGCAGCTGAGAGTAAGGAGGACATCATGATGTAACCAAACTGCATGGGAGCAATACTAAGACTCGATAAATTGACTATGTCACCGCGAATTGTTTTTGTGACTTCACCACCAGCGATAACTGCTCCACTGACCTCAAAAATGGCTGCCACTATTAGGGCTTGCTTCATTGACAATGTGCCAGCACCAACACTAGTACCAAAAGAGTTTGCAACATCATTACCGCCTATATTAAAGGCCATGAATAGACCAAAAAAACTAGCAAGGATGAAGATAAGTACTTGATTATGGTTGGTGTACTCAAGTCCCCACATCAAAAATACGATAGTTGAAACAAGTAATAAGAGACCGAAAAAAAGGTTAAGTGGGTCACGCGAGATAGTTTGGCTAATTCCTGTTGGAGCTGGCTGATCGGTCATAATTCTGGTCACTCGTTTTGTTTTATTTATGATTCTCCTACAGTTCTAGATTACTCAAAGCTTGTCAAAAAGCATAGTCTTGACATTATTTTTTTATTCTTACTTAACAAAAACTTCCTTGAGCACTCAGAGTCTGTAGCCACCACTCAACATCACTTTGTGTCACCTCAAGCAATTCTTCCAACAACTGACTTACATTATCTTTTGGTAATATCACATGAAACTGCATTCTCTTACGCCAACCCTGCACTTTTTCGGTATTAGAATGAATATTTGTAACACTGTGAGAGCGTACATCTTGGGAATTAAATCGCTGAACAAAGGGGCGTGTCAGTAAGAAGTCTACTATCTCCGCACCTAATTGGGGGTTAACGTCTAGCACTAGAATTGTCTGCATAGCCAAAGCTCTTTAGCAATAATTATCTTTACGTTGCGCGATGAAAATATTTGTAAGTAAGGGGTAGTAAGAACAGCGTAAGCAATGTTGAAGTAACTAAACCACCTATAACTACAATGGCCAAGGGCCGCTGAATTTCAGAACCCGGTCCTGTGGCCAACAACAAAGGTACAAGTCCAATAGCGCATATACTGGCAGTCATCATTACAGGACGTAAACGTCTTACAGCACC
This sequence comes from Enterobacteriaceae bacterium, assembly GCA_038125665.1. Lineage (GTDB taxonomy): Bacteria > Pseudomonadota > Gammaproteobacteria > Pseudomonadales > Pseudohongiellaceae > CAILUG01. The sequence goes on along the minus strand of JAYPEI010000008.1, from coordinate 22,154 downwards.
TTCAAATACAACAACCTCAAGCCCTAAACCTTTCGCAGCTAATTGATTGAAATGAGACATCATCACCACTCCATTGAGTACTGCAACTCCCAATAAAGCAATGAAACCAACAGATGCGGGTACAGACAAAAACTCTCCAGCTCCCCAAAGAGCTATAACACCACCTGTCAGTGCAAAAGGTATGTTTGAGAGAATAAGTAGTGTCTGCTTCACAGAGCGGAAAGTTAGGAACAATATGAATGCAATCAAAGCCAACGCAATAGGGATAACTAACATGAGGCGCGAAGCGGCGCGCTGTTGATTCTCAAATTGCCCACCCCAAACGAGAACATAACCCTCATCCAGGAATAATTCTTCTGCTACTTTTGTCTTCGCCTCTTCCACGAACCCAACTAAGTCCCTCCCTTCAACATTGGTACGCACAACAGCAAAACGCTGTCCTGATTCACGCGAGACACTCACAGGCCCTTCTACACGCCTGACATCAGCTAACACTGATAAGGGGATAACTCTACCGTCAGGTAGCTCAATGAGACTCTGCTTTAACATAGCTTCTCCATCACCCTCTGGCTTTGTATAGCGAAGCATTAACGGAACACGAGCATTACCCTGAATAATTGTCCCAGCTCTAATCCCTTCAACTTCAGCGCGCAAGCGAGCCTGCATGCTATCCATATCAACACCAAACTGACCCAAACGTTGTCTATTCAATTCAATTTGTAAATATTGGGCTCCTTCGTTAATAGTGGCTACAGTATCTATGCTACCTTGCACAGAACTGACAATTCTTTCAACCTCAGTGGCATAGCTATTCAACTGTGTTAGGTCATCACCAAATATTTTGATGGCAACATCACCGCGGGAGCCAGTGAGCATCTCTGATACGCGCATATCAATGGGTTGCGTGAAGCCATAATTAATTCCAGGAAATTTACTCATCACTTCTCGTAATCTATCTTCAAGTTCACTCTTATTTTTAACTTGCCACTTTTCTTTATTTGCAAGCTTCATAAATACATCTACTTCATTCAGACTCATTGGATCTAAACCTAACTCATCGGATCCAGCTCTAGCTACAACCCTCTCAATTTCTGGCAACTCAATTATTTTTTCCTGTAAAAGATGAACAATCCTGCTACTTGTCTCAAGATTTACTGTTGGAATACTTTCTACCTGAATAATTAAATCTCCTTCATCCATGGTTGGCATAAAAGTCTTCCCAACAAATGGATAAATAGTAATTGTTATAGCCAGTAAAGCAGCAGCGAAAACCATAATTGGCTTTGGATTCCGCAAAGTATTTTTTAATAATTTTGAATAGATTGCTGTTAGTTTACGGGTTAACCAAGGATCTTCATATGAATCAGCTTTTATTAACCAAGATGCCACAACTGGGATCAAGGTCAAGGAAAGCATTAGAGAGCCAAGCAAAGCCAACACGATAGTAATAGTCACTGGGCCAAATAATTTACCCTCTAGCCCCTCAAGAGACAGTAAAGGTAGGAACACTATCATAATAATGATTATGCCTGCAGTGACCGGTGTGGCTACCTCCCCTACTGCTCTATATACAAGATGGAGTTTAGGTAAAGTTTGTTGCCTACCACTCGCGTGAACTAAACTAGAGACTATGTTCTCTACTATTACAATTGATGAATCTACTAACATACCAATACCGATAACCATACCACCAAGACTCATCAAATTGGCACTCATACCAAGTTTATTCATCAAAATAAATGTAAAAAGGGCAGATAGTGGCAGCACTAACGCAACAGTAAATGCAGCGCGCACATTACCTAAAAAGAGTCCCAACAGAACCACTACTAATATAACTGCTTCCACTAAGGCTTTTGCAACAGTACTAACTGCAGAATTTATCAAATCACTACGATCGTAAAATACATTGAGCTCGGTTCCAGCAGGCAAATTAGGTTGAATCTCAGTCATTTTTTCTCGCAAATCTTTCACGACCTGCCGCGCATTAGCCCCGCGCAAACTGACAACCAGACCTTGTACAGCCTCCCCTTTTGCGTCGGCGTTTACTACACCATAACGTTCTAGTGTACCAAGGCTCACACTAGCCAATTCGCGAAGCGCTATAACATTCCCTTTGTTATTTGTTACATTAATGTTTTGTAAATCTGTCAAAGACGATACTGCCCCAGGCACACGAACGAATATAGCCTCTTCACCTTGCTCTAGCCGGCCAGCACCATTACTTTTATTATTAGCCTGCAGGGCCGCCTCTATATCTGCATTAGTAAAGCCAAGTTTATGCATACTTGAGCGTTGCGGAATCACTTGAAAAGTTCTTACAAAGCCACCTAATGCATTAACATCAGCAACACCAGGAACTGTCCTCAATGCTGGCCTAATTGTCCAGTCTAGTAAGAATCGACGTTCCTCTAAACTCATATTTTGGTTATCTATCGTAAACATAAACATCTCACTAAGAGGTGTGCTCATTGGCGAAAGACCACCACTTATTCCTGCAGGAAGCTGATCCCAAACTCCACTCAAGCGCTCATTCACTTGCTGCCTTGCCCAATAAATATCAGTACCCTCAACAAAATCTACGGTGATCGAACTCAAGGCATACTTAGAAATAGAACGAAGAATTTCTTGATTAGGAATCCCTAATAATTCAACTTCTAATGGTGCAGTAATTAATGTCTCAACCTCCTCTGGAGTCATACCAGGCGCTTTAATGATTATTTTGGCTTGAGTAGGGCTGATATCAGGGTAGGCATCAATCGGCAACTTAACCATTGCTGAAGTACCAATAGCAACTAGAAGTCCCGCTAATAACAAAGTTATCAGCCTTTGACTAAGTGCAAATCGAACCAAAGCAGATAGCATTCTTACTCTTCTCCTAACCCAAGTAGCATTCCTTTGAGAATTGCTGTCCCTCGAATGACAACTTCTTCACCGGCAACCAATCCACTATCTACCTGATATCCGGAACCTAAGGGACGTAAAGTCAAGCTTCTAACATCCACACCTTGATCGGAGCGCACAAATACTTGGGTAAGATCTGCGTTATGAATAACGGCATCTGCAGGAACACTAACACCTTGGCTTCCACCAGGGAGAGTTAATGAAACTAACTGGCCAGTTAAAAGATCAGTAGGCTCTTCAAACTCTGCTAAAATTCCTATTGTCTGCGTAGAAGCTTCCACTGCTCGATCTTTTTGACGCAAGATAGCTTTGATTTGTGATCCCAAGATATTCAATTCCGAACCGACTGTTAATGTCATGGCTAAACTGATTGGTAATTCTGCTTTCAACCATAGAGCTTCTCCAGCAATCTCTGCCAGCTCTTGACCAACCTGAACAGTATCCCCGGGAAACAAACTAAGATGTGTCAAAATACCTTTATGAGTTGCAACAACTCTGTATCTTCCAATGCTGCTTGTATCCACAAGCATCTGCCCTAAACTAGCTTTGTCATAACCCGCCAGAGCCAATTGAGATTCTAAGGCAATCAACGAAGCTTCAACGGAGAGCTCTTCTGCTTTTGCACGTTGTAGTCTGTTCTCAGCTATAATACCTTTGTCAAACAATTGCTCATCTCTGACAGTAGCAGAGTGCGCAAGCTCGAATGCTGCCGAAGCCTCAAGCCATCGCTGTTGCAAATCCGCAACTTGCTTACTTTTAACAGCTCCCAGCAAAGTCCCTGCCTCTACTGTAGAACCGGGCGTTAATTGCCATTTTTCAACTATTCCTTCAAACTGTGCGCTAATCCGTCCCACTTGCTTCGGCGAACTAATAACTTGACCTGAAACCAAGGCTCCATCAGCGTCATCAGTATTTTCTACCCGCATAAAGACAAGACCCAGTCTTAACTTGCTGGCTTCATCCAGAATAATTTGCGAGCTGACACTCTGAGCCTCTACAAGGCCAGTAAACAGAATGGTGAAGATAAAAAGGCTGCTACCTGTTCTCACGGTGTAACTCCAAGAAAATGATTGAATTCGATAATCTTTCGTTGTTCGTGCAGTTGTAATGTACGCCACTCTCTCTGCGCATTCATATTGGCTTGGACTGCCATTAATACTTGCTGTAACGTGATCTCGCCTAGCTTGAAAGCCTCTTTGGCAAGTTCGCTTCTTTCTTCCGCAATGGCGGCCTGTTCAGCGGCAAGGGGAAGAGATTCTCGCGTAACAAATAACTCATGCTCTGCTTCATGCAAGGCACTTTGAATATCTAAGCGTGCCTGACGTAAACTAACCTGTGCATCCACAATGGCTTTACGTGTCTGCGAAGTTCTCGCAGTAACGGCCGCCCTCCCACCGATAGGGATATTGACAGAAACTGCAAATGTCTCTAACCAGGGTGAAAATCTATCACCACGCTCATGACGTGATCCTATGCTTATTAGTGGATTACCCTTTGCATTTATCATGCTCTGCTTGAACTCTCCAGAAGCACTTTTTATAGAGCTATCCAAGTAATTAAGGTGGGGATGTGCCAATGTAACTTCTGTATCGATCTGTTCAACTTCCCTGTACCCTTCAATTGGACGTTTACTCAAACCAGTTAACACGCTATAGGCGCGTTCTGCGTCAATTAACATAGCTTCAGTTTGGTACTCGGCTTGTTTTTGTATCAGTACTTCATTTTTTGCTTGCAAAACATCAAGCTTAGATAGCTCGCCAGCTTCAAATAACAACTGAGTAGCTTCTAGTAATTCAATTGCAGTAGCAGTGGACTCTTGTTGTGAAGTTAACAGTAGTTCTGCAAGTTCGATATCAGCAAGTAATTCAGCTATTTTACCGGCTAACTGCCATCGCAAATCTTGTTGCCAGGCCTCAGTTTGAGTAGCATATTGTTCCCCGAGAGCTTTCATTTCACTCATTTCACCGAACCGCCAAATTGGTAACTGCAAACTAATTTCCTTTTCCTGTAGTCCTGAGCTTTTAAATCCATAATCATTATAAAAACTCATCTGTAAACTTGGACGGCCTGCCAGCCACTGTGAAGCAAAACGTTCTTGAGCCTCTGCTTGTTCTTGACGAACGGAAAATTCCAGAGAATATGGGCTATTCCTAACAGCAGCACCGAGGATGTCAGCAAAGGAAAGACCAGCAATTTTTGTTAACGGTGCATGCTCTTGTCCATGAGCAGCATGGATGCTTGAAGGGCCTAGCAAACAATTCGTTGCAATAGCTAGAGAGAATGCAACTTCCATGCAATGGTGTATCTTCATTTTTTTTTTCATGAATTAACTATTCGCTTTAGTATTTTGGCTACTCCGTTTCGCCAGAGAGGGCTAAGAAAAATGAGGATAATTCCGAGCAGATAAGCCAATAATTGATAGTAGGTTGGCGTAGCTTCGTAACCTATCAAGGCATTTAAAACGGCACCCAATAAGCTATTTTCAGAAAGAATTTGATTACTGTCCCATAACTCAATGATAGGAGGCAAGAATTCTGCTTGTGTAAGTTGCTGCACACTTTGACTAAGCATGTTGCCAGTAAATATCGCCAACAAGAAAACACTTATGGCCTGCCCTGTTGCAACCCTCAAACTGGAGAGCAAAAGATGTAAAATTAACCCACTACTCAACCCTACAGCTAGAGCAATAAGAGAGGCAAAAAGATTGGTAATAAATAATTCGGGCTGAAACAGCATACTTTGAAGATAAAGAATAATCTCTGACCCTTGTCTCATCATGACAAAAGTAATCATCAACATGATCGAGTACTGCCGGGACTTTACAAGTTTTTGTTCTACTGAATAAGACCATGCAGTATGTAACAAAATTCCACTAATAATTAGCAACACGCAAGCATTAACAATCTCAAACCCTGCATAATCAAACAAGGGAGAGAAATAAGGCATCAGTTCAGCAAAAATTACTGCGGCTACAACTCCGCTTATTAAGGTCATTACTATCCAATGTCTCTGCATGGATAATAAAGAAGGTTGACGGTTTATCAACTGCAAAAGGATGCCAAATAATAGAGCCGCTTCAATAAGCTCACGCAGCATGAAAACTATAGCCGTTAAGAACATAATCGTGGAAATCTCAATTTAAATGCAGCACCCTGCCCTAAGCTGGACTCACTGACAGTGACCGTGGCTTGATGTAATTGAGCCAAGTGGTGCACGATGGTGAGACCTAGCCCACCACCATTGGTTGCTGATTCAGACGTAATGACTGCATTACTTTTACTGCGATAAAATCGTTGAAATATAAGCTCACGTTCAGATTCAGCGATACCAGGGCCGTTATCTTCTACGGTGATATAGACATATTTTTGATCAGCATCAATGATGACCTTGAGTTGGCCACCTGGTGGTGTATAGAGACTTGCATTACTGAGTAGATTTGTCAGAAGTGTCTCTAATGCGAAAGTATCACCTAAAATTTCTAACTTTTTCTTCTCAGAATCAATTTCCATTTCTTCCAATTCTAAAGATTGGCTTTTCTTCTCAATCACTGGATAAAAAGCAGCTATAGTATCTTGACATATCTGTGAGAGTTCAATTACGTGACAGGTATTTTGAAATTGTTCTGGCGTCAAACGATATAAAACAAGTAGCTGCTCAATCAGATGCTGCAATCTATTAACACCAGATTTCAATTGCAAAAAATTTTCCGATTCATATCCTGCTTCTGTTGCTATATTGTGTAGCTGAATTTTTAACGCAGAAATAGGAGTTCTTAGCTCATGTGCTGCGTCAGCTGAGAAACGTTTTTCTCTCTCAAGCACACGCTCAAGTCGTTGAACGTAAGAATTAATTGAATCTATAACTTGTATTAACTCATTAGGGACATGCCCTAATGTCACAGACTTGAAATCATTAGCTTTTTTCACTTGTAGCAGTTGTGACAAGTTTTTGAGAGGTAGCAAGCCCCTGCTAATAATTATCCAAACGATAAAACCTACAACTGGGATACCTAACAGGGAGGGAAGTAGAGATTCTAGAATGACATTTTCAGCTAATACAAAGCGTAAATCTGTCCGCTCTGCTACGATAATTAAGTAATCGCTACGTACTGATCTTGTAAACGTTCGCCAGCGATAGCTATTAAAATTTGCAAAATCAAACCCAGGACTACCATCGCCAATGAGCGTTTCAGGAGCATCTAAGGATGACTTAATAAGCTTGTCATTTTGCCATACCTGAAGGACCATATTACTGCCAGTCATTACTGGTTTATCTAGCGAACTAAAATCTAGCAATGTCATAAGTTGTGAGTGTTCCAGCAAATGATTATCGAAGAGCATTTCAGCTTCAGCCATACTGCTTCTGTAACCTTGTATAGCTGCTATGAAATTGAACAAAATTAGCACCGACAAAGTTCCAGTTAGAATGAAGCTACGAATCGAATTCATACTCCGATCCTCTATCATGCTTCCACTTGTAAAGCTGGTATCTTATAGCCAACCCCACGGATGGTTTTGATAAACTCATTTCCTAGTTTTTTGCGTAAATGGTGTATGTGAACTTCGAGAGCGTTACTAGCAACCTCTTCACCCCAGCTATATAGACTCGATTCAAGTGAAGCGCGAGTTAAGACTCTGCCTGCCTGCTCCATCAAAGTTTTTAAAAGCATATATTCACGTCTAGGCAATTCAACCACATTACCCTGAAATGTCACTTGCTGCCCCAGAGTATCCATGGCCACAGCGCCAATTGTGATTACTGAACTTTTAACTTGGCTCATTCTTCTTTCCATTACCCGTAATCTTGCGAGCAACTCCGTTACTTCAAACGGCTTGGCAAGATAATCATCTGCTCCTTTATCTAACCCAAGAATTTTATCTTCTAGAGAATCTCTGGCAGTGAGTAGAAGAACCTGCACGGATTTGTGCTTTCTCCTTAGACGTTGTAGAACATTGAGCCCATCTATGTCAGGTAAACCTAGATCTAGAATCACTAATTCTGGAGTCTCAGTATCCAGCACATGCAGTGCTGCTTCACCAGTACTTACCTGATTTACCACATATTTTTGAGCCTGAAGCGCCTGCTGTAAGCTTTTTGCCAGTGGATAGTCATCTTCCACAAGAAGGATTTGCACAGCTATTGTCCCCTATTAATTGAGCGATCAATGTAGTCGAGCTGACTTAAGAGACTCTTAATTTGTTTTTTTTGTCAGGTATTCGACGATTTCTACCAATTCGTAATCTGTCAGCTCTCCTCTAGAAAACCTTGGCATACTCCCAATTCCAAGCCTTACTACTTGCTGAAGATAGTCAGCTGATATTTGATCACGATTCTCTAAAATAGCACCACGCTCCCCAAGTCGACGCTGCAGCATGAACACACCTGGGCCTACTCCCCGATGACACAGGGCACAGTGTTGCTCAAAGTAGTGTTTCCCATTGAGATCTTTAAAAGTGCGTTCAGCAGCCTCCGTCTCAATCACACCTATGGTGGCTATACCTAACAAGAAAATCATTAAAGTCTGTTTATAGATTTTCATACTGTAGGTCCTTTGGTACCTTCTTGTACTACGCTCTCACGCAAGCGCTTAGGCCAAATACCACTTTTTCCTGGTGCTAAAATTCCTTCAGGATCCAAGGCATCTTTCACAGTCTCATTCAAACGACGCAGAGCCTGCTTATTGAAATTGAATGAATTGGCAACAGAATCCATCCAATCTAGATGAGTGCGATATTCACCAAAACCAGCCGAAGCAGAATCTGCCACCAAATCTTTAAAGAGAGCATTTGAACGAGTTACTAACTCATGATCGTCTTTATTATAAAGAAGCAAGTTGACATTAATCACATGCCTACCACAAATGTAGAAGGTTGAAGAGAAGTCGATACCATGCTGCGAGTAGCGGCTGCGTGTTCTCTTTAGTTGTTGCAAAATTTCATCACCTGAGGCCGGTAAAATCGGAGAAAAACCCATGTGTGCTCCCCGACCACCATGCCAGTTGACCACTCTAAGCGCAAACACACTAGGAGTTGGCCCACCTCCGGGTTCACCACGACGCCAACGACTCAGGGAGAAAGTTTCTGTTGTGTAAGGTGCGAATGCTGCTTCAATTAACTCACGTTGTCGCTCCAAGATTTGCGGATCACCATTGAGGGTGATAGAAAAATTCCACCAACCAACACCATATTGTTCCATGATATTTTGAACTACGGACTCCGGTATTGCGCCTTCCCCTTCATACCATTCATCTCTTTGGCTAGTAGTAGTGGCTGAACCCATATAGTTTGCCACTCCCACATTATGAGGGATCAAACCACTTATGCGTAGGGGGGTAAGCACGTCGACCAACCAGCCAATATCTTCTGGATTAGGCAGAGACATACTCATTCTTAGAGTAGCTTCAGGCTCAGGCATTAACCAGAACCCAGCCTTAGTTACGATACCAAAATTAGACTGACAAAATAGACCATCCCACGCTGGGCCGAATCCTGACTTAAACAACGGCCAAGTTTTTGAGTTTTCCATGGCTCCTGTTCCTGTTCGGACTAGTTCACCCGTAGGAAGGACTACTTCCATGCCACATAACGAATTCGCATGTTCACCATAAGGTGTTCTCGAGAATCCTCGCTCTAGTGCATTGCCAACAACTGAGCCCCAGCCATTGCCAGGGATAGAGAGCCACAAAGGGAGATTATGCTGTTGCAGGTATTCATGTAAATCAAAAAAACCTACTCCGGGCTCAAGTGTGGCATACGCTAGTTTATCATTAACTTCGATAATACGATTCAAACGACCAAGGTCTACAATGACAGAACCAGCCATGACGGGAGCCGCTCCACCATAGCCAAAATTCTTGCCTCTGCAAATAGGCCACAGAGCAATTCCAAATCTATTGGCTGCCCTGACTATTTCCTGAACTTGCTCTACAGATTGCGGCACAACAGCCGCAGATGGGGCATGTGCTCGCTCTGCGGACAATCCCGGGGCATACAAATCAAGATAGGTCTCTCTATCAATGTCTGTGTCTAAAACCCATTGTGGGCCACAAATATTAGCGAATTCTTCCAAAGCAGTTGAAAAATTAGCTTTCGATAATCCTGGTGGTAAAATTAGTTCCAACGCAAGCTCCCCCTTTGCCTTATCTTGATTATTCAAAGACTGTATGTGGACATTCAAAGTTAGTGATACTTAGCCATTTGGTCCTTAGTTCGAATTTGAAAGCATAACATTTAAGTCAGCTTAACATGGAATCCATGTGAAATTGATCATTGATGCCGTACAATAAACTATCTGAATTACTGAGCTGCAACACATGCCAGTCTCCAGCGCCATCCTTGAATTAAGTCGCTTGCAGAAAGATCTGCTGCAGCTTGCCACACCACATGAGCAGCTTAGATTTCTTGTTGACTCCGTCTCTGAAGTAGTGGACACAGATGTCTGTACACTCTATCTGACAGATGAAGAAGGCAATATGAATTTGATGGCTAGTCACGGGTTAGACCAAACCGGTCCAGTGTCAATTCCAGCCAGTAAAGGGCTCGTCGGATTAGTCGCAAAGAATAAACATCCTATTAATGTTGCTAGGGCAAATGCTCACCCTAATTTTTTCTATGTTGAAGGCACGGCAGAGGAACGGTTTGGGAGCTTCTGTGGTGTTCCACTTGTGCGTTATGGACGAATAATTGGTGTACTTGTTGTCCAACGTATCGAGGCAGTTGAACTATCTGCCGAAGATGAAGGATTTCTAGTCACACTCTCCTCCCAACTTGCTCATATAGTAGCTGATATACCAAATGCTTTGCGTGGGGATTTTGTTAATCAGTATCACCATGGGGTTAAAGGTAGTTCAGGTATAGGCATAGGCATAGGCATTTTATGTGATCATGGTGATTTATTTTCCGTCCCAGATGAGCCTTGTGATGATATCGAAGAGGCTGTCGGCCAGTGGCATTCTCTGCTAGCTAGAGTCATCTCTCAATTAGAAAGTGAGGAATCTTCTTTAAGTATTCAAGTGTCTGAAAGCGTGAGAGGTATTTTTAACACCTATGCTTCACTGCTACGAGATCCTGCCTTGATGACTAAGGTTGAAGAGGAAATTCAGCGTAATAACTGGCTTCCTGGTGCTTTACGCACTACTGTTAAACACTTTGCTGAAATGTTCGAAAGTATGGAAGATCCCTACATGCGAGCTCGTGCCGAAGATATACATCACCTTGGCAATAAGCTATATGCGGCTCACACCGGCGGCTCCAATGTGTTAATGGACATCAGTAATATCGATAGAGTCATTCTTATCGGGCAAGAAGTCAGTGTCTCTGATATTGCTACAGTGCCCAGTGAAAAACTAGCTGGCATAATCTGCTTTGCTGGTTCTGGGTTATCTCATACAGCCGTCTTAGCTAATGCTCTTGGGGTTCCTGCAGTCATGGGTGTAGACACTTTGAAGCATCTTCGGATCAGGGAAAAATTCATTGTTGATGGTAACAGTGGCCTGATTGTTCGCTATCCCAATGACATGCTCTCCGAAGAGTTTCAACGGTTAATTAATGAAGAAGAAGAGCTCAAACATAAGCTAAGTTCCTTGAGGGATCTACCAGCAATAACTCCTGATGGCCATGTAGTTCACCTCCTGACAAACTCTGGACTACTTGCTGATCTCTCACCTGGGTTACGTCATGGAGCTCAAGGGATTGGTTTATACCGCACTGAAATCCCATTTATGATTCGTGATTCACTACCCTCAGAGGAAGAGCAACTTCAAGTTTATCAACAAGTCTTTGATACCTACAAATACAAACCAGTCTATATGCGCACCTTGGATATTGGTGGAGATAAGCAACTTCCCTACTTCCCAATTCGTGGTGAACAAAACCCTGCTATGGGCTGGCGAGGTATTCGATTCACTTTGGATAATTATCAGGTGATGATGACACAACTACGGGCAATGCTCAGAGCCGCCGGTACTGAGAGTGACTTACATATCCTCTTGCCTATGGTGAGTTCATCTGAGGAATTAAACAGTAGTATCGAACTGCTCCAAGATGCTCAGGAACAGTTACTGAATGAAGGCTACCCTTTTAAAAAACCTAAGCTAGGTGTGATGATAGAAGTTCCTGCGGCAATCAGTCTGTTACCCTTTTGGAGTAGTCGGATTGATTTTATTTCTATCGGTTCAAATGACTTGAGCCAATATCTTTTAGCCCTTGATAGAAATAATGCGCAAGTAGCTAATCGTTATGATCAATTACACCCAGCAGTTCTGCAGGAAATTCAACGAATTTTTCAGCTGGCTCGAACCTATGATCTTAAAGTTTCACTCTGTGGAGAGATGGCTTCTGACCCAATGGCAGTCATCTTACTTGTTGGTATGGGTTTTGATACTTTGAGTATGAGTGCGACCAAATTACCTAAGATTAAGTACTTGTTACGAAATCTGCCATGGCGAATTGCAGAGAGTCTATTACAGCAGTGTTTGCAAGTTGATAATGTGCAGGATATTCGTACTTTGTTGAAGCGATCTATGAAGCATCTAAAGCTCACTGAGCTTTTAAATTAAAAGATTAGATCTTGATGAGTCAAAAACTAAAATCGCAAACATTCCACCATACCCATTAGCTTGTAGATGAATGAGGCTAAAGCTTTATCATGAAAAATCTCCCCTCCAACCGGATAATAATTAGTAAAATTTGCTGCTACAATTGAAGTTTATTTTGAAATCGCCTCTATTAGAGACAATGCCTGCCACCAACCCAAAAAACCCGTAACTGCAGTTGGCGAAGGGAACATAGCAGGATCAAAACCATCAACACACATTTTCAGAAAAACTATTTCAGGAAACTCCACAGGTAACTCAATTTTGTTGATGTTCTTGCTAAATATTCTCTAGATTGAATCTCGCATCGGAGTGTTATGTCTGACTTACCAGAGTACTCTTTAGAGACAAACTTAGAGGGACTTAGTTTAGTAGATAACTCCTACTGCAATGCAAATTTTTAAGATAATCTATCACGAAAATCGTTGTATCTGAATTCCTTAATTAGCCGAATTTCTCCGTTAAGACTATTGTAAATAGCGAGAGCCGGCAGTCTTACTCCATTAAAGGTGGTAGTTTTAACCATCGTGTAATGAGCCATATCGTCAAATATCAGTCGCTGACCTATCTCTAAAGAGTTTGGAAAAGAATAATCTCCCATAACATCTCCTGCCAAGCAGCTCATACCACCTAATTTATACGTAAAGGGTAACTCCCCTGCCGGCGCAGAACCATGGATAAAAGCTCGGTAGGGCATCTCTAAAGTATCTGGCATGTGACAAGTTGCAGAGGTATCAAGCACTGCGATAGGGACACTATTCTCCATCAAATCCAAGACTTCTGTAACAAGTACACCACTCCTAATTGCAATGGCTTCACCTGGCTCAAGATAGACATCTACCTGCCATTTTTCTCGAAATGCTTTAATTCTTTTGATGAGACTTTCCACATCATATTCTGGGTGGGTGATATGATGACCACCACCAAAATTGACCCATGACATCTGTGGTAAAAACTCACTACAACTTGCCTCCAAAGCATCTAAAGTGCGGGCTAGAGGTTGAAAACCCTGCTCACAGAGAGTGTGGAAGTGTATCCCACTGATCCCAACAAAATCCTCAGCACTTAATTGTGTCACGGGAGTACCAAGCCTTGAACCTGGAGCACAGGGATCGTATAAAGGTAAAGCACCTTCAGAGTGTAGTGGGTTAATTCGTAACCCCACTGAAATACCACCATCACTATTTTCACACTGTTGCCGAAATCTTTGCCACTGTGTTGGACTATTGAAGATCAAATGGTCAGCAAAAGTCACTAGTTCAGCTATATCAGCTTGTTTGTAAGCAGCAGAATAAACATGCACTTCCCCTCCGAATTTTTCTTGACCTAGTCTGGCTTCCCAAAGTCCGCTTGCCGTAGTGCCTTTCAGATAGCGATTAATCAATGGCGCAAGAGAGAACATAGAAAATGCTTTTAGCGCCAGTAAAATTCGGCAACCACTTTCATTCTGCACTCTAGCAAGTATCTGAAGATTACGTTCGATTGCTACTTCGTCTACTACGAAACAGGGTGAAGGAACTTTCGAGGGGTCGAAGTTAGTAAATGTATCTGCTACTGGAACATTAGGCATTGACTATCCTGTTAAGTGATCAGAGCAGATTGAAGTTAGGATTTTCGATGACTTTCCAAGGTAGTCCGTAAGTATTCATATCTTTCATGAATGGATCTGGATCCATCTGTTCCATATTGAACACACCAGCACCTTTCCATTTACCTTCTAGCATCATTTTGGCACCTATCATTGCAGGGACGCCTGTTGTGTAGGAGATTGCTTGCGATAACACTTCTTGGTAACAAACCTGATGATCGCAAATATTATAAATTACAGCAGTATTTTCTACTCCGTCCTTTGTCCCTCGCACATGACAACCGATCCAGGTTCTACCTTTAGTCCTTGGCCCCAGAGTTGATGGATCTGGTAAGAGCGTCTTGAGGAATTGAATAGGGACTATCTTCTGTCCTTGAAATTCAATAGCTTCAATACCGGTCATACCAACATTGCCTAACACTTCTAGATGTTTCAGATAGGAATCTCCAAAACTCATCCAGAATTGCGCACGTTTAAGGGTTGGAAAATGCTTGGTTAGAGATTCGAGCTCTTCATGGTAGAGACGGTATATATTATAGGTACCTACATCCTCTGTGCAGGTGAAGCTTTGTTTCAAGGACATTGGCGGTGTGGTATGAAATTCGCCATTTTCCCAATGACGACAATTTGCAGTGACCTCACGGATATTAATTTCTGGATTAAAATTAGTAGCAAATGGATAGCCATGGTCTCCACCATTCACATCAATTATGTCTAAGTGATGAATTTCGTCAAAATAATGTTTGGCAAGATAAGTAGTGAATACGTTTGTAGCCCCCGGGTCAAAACCCGAGCCTAGTAGAGCCATCAGACCAGCTTTGCGAAATCTCTCTTGATAGGCCCACTGCCATTTATATTCAAATTTAGCAGTATCCAAGGGCTCATAGTTAGCGGTATCGAGATAGTTAACTCCTGTTTCGAGGCAAGCTTCCATGATGGTCAAATCTTGATAAGGTAAGGCCACATTTATAACTAGCTCTGGCTTAACTTCGTTAATAAGAGCCACAAGCTCAGGGACCTTATCTGCATCCACAGCGGTGGTGTGTAATATTCTTCCAGTTTTATTTTTTACCTGTTCTGCAATATGCTCGCATTTTCCGACAGTTCGACTGGCCATAGTAATATCTGAGAAAACAGAAGCAACTTGTGCACACTTATGGGCAACAACCTGACCAACACCGCCAGCTCCGATAATCAATACTTTTGCCATCTGTTAGTTCTCCTACCCAATTAATGATAACGCTTAATTCAGTATCATCTTTCAACCTAATTTCCTTAAAACAATTAGCTGATTGTTACTAATCCCGCTCGTAGTAGGTGTATCCTTGTAAACTTTCACTGTAGAGCTTCACAATTTCTTGTCGCTCTCGCACCGAGATACGACCCTCACGAACAGCGCGTTCTGCAACATTTCGGTGACGCAACTGCATTTCCTTGGGTTCATATTCCACGTAGGAAAGAACATCCGCAACGGTATCTCCATGAATTTCTTTCACGAAATCAAAGCTTCCATCACGATTAATGCGGACGCTCACGATATTTGTATCACCAAAGAGATTATGTAGATCTCCCAGTGTCTCCTGATAAGCACCTACAAGGAAAACGCCTAAATAATAATCTTCACCCTCCCGTAAAGCATGCAAAGGAAGCGCTTTAGTTACATCTTCTGGGCCTATGAAGGAGTCAATCTTACCATCACAATCGCAAGTGATATCAGCCAAGACCGCAAGTCTGCTAGGCTCCTCTTGTAATCTATGCAATGGAGCAATAGGGAATAACTGGTCTATAGCCCAGGTATCCGGCAGTGACTGAAATAGTGAGAAATTGCCATAATATATGTCTGCCAACGAGATTCTTAGTCCTTCAAGATCTGCAGGTGGTCGTGTCATTTCATCAGCTATTTTGGCAATCTTGTGTAGCAAATCAAGAAAGATATTTTCCGCCGCGGAGCGTGTTCGAAGATCTAATTGACCACGACGAAATAGTTCTCGTACCTCATTCCTATAATAATGAGCATCATTAAAACATTCTTGAATATGACGTTCTTCTAGATTCTGATAAATCCCACGCAGAGAGGTCAGCAAATAATGTTCATTGGAATGTTCAGCAACTAGTTTAGTCGGTTCAAAAGTCGTAGTGTCCAAGATATTGAAGATAAGCACGCTAGAATAAGCAATAGTAGCCCTCCCAGACTCAGTCACAATTGTAGGATGAGCTAAATCATATTCATCTAAACTGTTTTTTAGGGTGTCAACGATATCTTCGCAGTACTCGTCAAGAGAATAGTTCCTGCTTTGACCGAAGTTAGAACCCCACCCGGTATAATCCACAGCAAGACCACCACCAAGATCTATATATTGAAGATTAGCCCCTTCATTGGTCAGGTCCGCATAAAAACGACATACTTCATTTATTCCATTACGGATGTCCTGAATATTAGGAATCTGCGATCCAAGATGACAATGTAGAAGCTGTAAACAGTGCAGCAAGTTCTCAGTTCTTAATCTATCTACTACATCCACTAATTGTGTAGCTGTTAAGCCAAATACCGAACGATCCCCTGAAGTGGAATTCCAGTGCCCACTAACAGTCACTGTGGTCTTGATGCGGACACCAATAATTGGCTCGACACCTAAGGCCCTACTACGCTCGATAATAATTGGCAATTCAGCCGGCGTTTCTACCACGAACACACAGATGAAGCCCAGACGAATCGCTGAAAGACCTAGTTCAATGAATTCTTGATCTTTATATCCATTGCAAATAATCATGCTACCTGGTTCATCAAGATGCGACAGCGCAATCATCATTTCAGGCTTACTACCTACTTCAAATCCGTGTTTATAACGAGCTCCGAAAGCAGCTACTTCTTCGATAACCTGAGCTTGCTGATTGACTTTAATGGGATAAACACCTCGATACTCACCTTTGTAGTCATAGGTCTTAATAGCTTTGCGAAATGCTATGTTCAAACGATGTATTTGAGCGTCCAATAAATTTTCGATACGGAGGAGCACAGGCATCTGCAGGTCACGCTCTTTCATACCCTGCACAATATCCATCAACTCAACTTGAGCATTGAGGGTTTTAGCGGTGACATTACCTGACTCACTAACACTAAAGTAATCATTACCCCAACGCTCAAAACCGTAAAGTTCTTCCGCTTTGGTTAAAGTCCAGTTTGGATTTTCTGCTGCGTTCAATAACTCACCCTCACCATTGATACCTGAGTAGAAATGGACGGCGATTTTACGGGTCAAAGCCAAGTGATTCCAGTATTTTTCTCAGCTTTTACTGGAAATTTACTTAAATCTATCAACTCCTAAAGATCGTCCTGCCAGCCCTTGATGGCTTCAGTATTATCAGATTCATAGCCAATTCTCTCTTCGGCTAAGTTCCAACGTTTCTCCACTAGGCGTAAAAGTGGAGCATCCAAGCCTACAGCTCGGCCCAGAGCCTCTGCGATACGAACATCTTTAGCTAAAAGCCCTAATTTAAAACCTGATGCAAACTTTTCATCAAGGACATGGTCTTTCATGACAATTTCACTGATGAAAGACTTTCCCGTCGATACATTCACTATGTCTATTAATGTAGCTGGATCTAACCCAAAGCGTTTAGCTATGAGTACCGCCTCTGAAGTTGCTGCAAACGCAGCAGCCCCCAGAAAATTATTAAGTGCCTTAGCAGCATGACCACACCCAGCGGCACCTACTTGAAATAATCGATTACCCATTGCTAACAGTAAAGGTTCAATCGCTTTAATAGCTTCAGCGTCATCAGACCCAATCATGATAGTCAGAGTCCCCGTAGTGGCACGAGGAACGGCTCCAGACACAGGTGCATCGATGAGAATCACTTCTTTTTCCTTCAGTTCAGCTGCCAACTCGCGAGTACCTTCTGGAGCTGAGGAACTCATATCTACAACGATAGTTCCAGGTTTTGCATTCTTGATAAAAGCTCCATCATCAGCTTCAATAAGTGCAGCTCGAACGATATGTCCATTCGGAAGCATAGTAACAATGGCATCCATCTGAGCTACGCCCACCAAACCTGGAGCGGTGCTACCTGGATTCTCCTTGGTGAATTGGTTAGCACGGGCGGGATCTGTATCATGAATGGCAACCTCAAACCCAGCTTTCACCAAATTTGCAGCCATAGGCCAACCCATATTACCTATCCCTATAAACCCTACTTTTTTTACTACCTGACTCATTGTGGCTCCCAATTTTACTGACGATTATCTCTATTTTTCGTTATTTTCTAGCTAATATATAAGTTATTTATCTAGCCCTTGAGCTGCCAATACTTCTTTGGCTGCTGTCATTGCCTCTACTCCAGTTGGAATACCAGAGTAAACCGCAGTGTGCATAATAATTTCACGAATTTCTTCCACACTAACCCCATTAGCTAAGGCACCAACGATGTGTGCTTTGAGCTGATTGGGCTTCGTCAGAGCCACTAGGGCCGCGAGAGTGATCATAGAACGGGTTTTACGATCAAGTTCTGGACGGTTCCACACATCACCAAACACCCAGTTGGTCACTTGGTCTTCAAACGGGCGGTTAAAAGAGGTCGCTTGGGCAACTCGCTGCTCTGCACCAGCCTCACCCCACATTTCGCGACGAAGGCTCATTCCTTTATCGTAATAATTGTCTGACATACAAACTCCTGTGAATCTGTTTTTTAGTGAAATTTTGTTATGAGTGGAAGTGTGTAAACAGCTTGCGAACAGCAGGCTCTATATCGCTTATGCTTTCCTGATGAGCATCCAGGGTCATGGCTTCCAGTTTGGGAAAACAAGCCTCATCGCCATGAAGCGCGATAGCTTGTAAAAAAGAGTCCTGATCAGCCTGAAGATCAGGATATCCAGCAGTTTTCCAGCCTCTCATGAAGCCGAAACACCACTCCTCTACTACCGTGATGGTCTGAGGCGCGGAGGAATCTTCAGCAACAAATTCCCCTTCATAAAAAAGTGCCGTAAAACTTTCAGGGTCCTGCATCAACTGACTGCGTAGTGAATCCTTCATATGCAACAATAACTCCTCAAGTTGTTCTGCCTCCTCCTCTGAGTCAAGCTCAGGTTCATTGTCTACACCTCCCCATATGGCTGGATACCATTTTGTCATCGGTGTGTCAGTCGGAGCAACAACCAAGGCTGTCATGAATCCGTCTAGTTCATTGACATCCAGGATAGACTCCTCGCCTCCATAGCTCTGGAGAAGTTGGTCCAAGTAATCTAATTCTTCTTCGTTAAGTATTTCAACCGGCATATTAATTGGCCCGTAATCTAGTGATCTTCTGAGCTGAGATGGAGCTGAGGCAGAAGTTGCGAAGGTAAAGGTATCAAGAGCGCTGGCATAACGCTACTGACAAAGTACCAAAGTTTAGGAAGGAAAAAAGATTCTGGCCCACCTACTCTAAGCATGGGCCAGACTGATTACAAGCTATAGGACGCAGTGTTTAGGAGCGCTAGAAGGAGTATTTAACGCTGAGTCCATAGTTCAGTGGTCGTCCGCGAGTTATCCCGAGCGCAGAACGCTCAGGTGTCTTAAGATTAACTGGTGCTGGTGGGCCTCCCTCCCAATAACCACCACCAAAGCGGCTAGCAAAGTTACCATAGTTCTTGTCGGCCAGATTATTACCGAACAAAGCTATTTCCCATAACTCGTCTGAGCTGGTATAGCTTAGACGACCATTCAACAGTCCATAGCCAGGCAATTCATATCTTGAGTCTAGGAACCACTCAGCTGTTGGCACACCAAAGGCAGCAGGAGGGCAACCGGAAGGCTTTTCAACACCACCAGGATGAGTTTGTTGAGGACCGGTGTAGGCATAGTTCAACGATAGTTGTAGTCTTCCTGGCTGACTTAGTTCAAAATCAAATAATCCCCCTAGCTGCCAGCTACGTTCAGCTGGTGAGGGGAAGAGATAAATACCATTATTGACACAGACATCTGCTATTTGTGTGTCAACCCACCCCGCACTTGCGTTAAGACTAAAATTTTCAGTGATAGCTAGTTGAGCATCCAACTCCACACCATCAATGGTTACATCTCCTTGATTTGTGAGGCGTATAACGAAACCTGTTGGAGCGCTCGAGTCAGCCACGGCTGCGGCATTTTGTCGATCACTGTAGTCCATATCAAAATATGTGATATTGAACCGCAAACGACGATCGAACAATTCAGACCTTATGCCAATTTCTCTATTCTCAACAGTCTCGGGTGGGATTGGTGAGATAAAATCACCACTCTGCTCTGCGCCAGGTACTCGATCAAGGATAGCATAAGAGTATGATCCTGCCCTATATGCCTTGGAAGCAGTTAGATAGGCCATAACATCGTCAGTAAAGTGATAATCAGCAGTAAAACGCCAGTCTGTTTCAGACCAGCTGTCGTCTGCATTTACCGTAGTGAAACTACCTGATGCTGGTACAAAATTAGCAGAGGCAAATTCTGTCTGTTCGTAATCTTTAGAGTCATTAGCAAAACGAACTCCAGCTGTGAGATTCAAAGCATCACTTAGGCTATAGGTTCCATTGAAAAATAGACCCCAGGAATCAGATTCTTGTTTCGTGGACGTATCGCCAGTTATGTAACCACCTCTCCAACCATTCCCGTTAGGATTTTGGTTGGTAGGAGTTTTGAAAGGAAGTCCTGGCGCACCAAAAATACTAGTTCCTTGTGCTTGAAGCAGATAATTGCGAGGGTCCTCAGCAGTTTCGTGGAAGTAACTTATACCCGATACTAGTTGTAACCGATCATCGAAATGTTGAGAGTTAAGTTGGACTTCCTGATAGAAGGTCCAAGACTCCGTATTACTTGGTCTACGCTCCATGCCTAGCAACTGCCAGTCTGTGATTCCCTTGCTTGAGAAATCTGAATACCCTGTGACAGAACTGAGTACCATTCCATTGGCTAAATCGTGCTGAATACTCATATCCCACTGTGTGTACTGATTCTCGTTCACCTGTAAGCAAAGATCATCCCAATCAGGGTTAGGGTCATCAAGAAAACAGTAAGAAGGCATCGTATAGTCATCTAACACTAGCCTTGGGTCATTATTCTTTAGTCGGGGTTGGCCACTAGCTTCAAGGAAGTCAGACATCCAATCTGCATAGCCACCTTCGAAACTAATGACATCGCTGATGCCGTTAATAGGATCAACTGGAGACATGTCAAAAGTAGCAAGATCTTGTGGGTTACCGTCTGACTGACTGTCTAAATGCATCACACCGAAACTGATGCTTGTTTTTTCACTAGGTTCCCATAATGTTCGTAAACGGAAGATAAGATTTTCAGAGCTGCCAAGCTCTTGAGGCCCACGACTCACATAGCCGTCCTGATCTAACCTTGCTATTTGGACGCGTACTGCCGTCTCTTCACTTATAGGAGTGTTATACATAAGACTTACATCGTTCCGTGAAAAGTTACCACCTGTTACCTGAAGGTAACCCTCTTTTTCAAAGACTGGCTGTTTAGAGAAGACTCGAATAGCCCCGCCTAGAGAATTACGTCCAAATAGGGTTCCTTGAGGTCCCCTCAGGATTTCTATACGCTCAAGGTCTAGAACCTGCATGTAAGGACCAGTCTGGCGTGGGACGAAAACACCGTCCAAATAGAAGCCAACTCCTCGTTCTCCTGTTGAGCCACCACCACCAGAAATTCCTCTGATTTGATAAGTTGGTGAAACATTGCCAGTTCCCCGTGATCCCTTGATATCCAGGTTTGGAGCATTAGTTGCAAGATCTTCCAGTGTCTGAACTCCTCTAGCTTCAAGGGCAGCACTTGAAAATGAAAGAACAGAGATGGGGGTGTCTTGCAGTGCAGTCTCGCGACGTTCTGCTGTCACTACAACTTCTTCAACTTGTTGTGCAATCACTTGAGAACTACCAAGGGCAAAACAAGTTATAGCGAGGGCGATTTTTTTTCGTTTGAGATTATGGTAACGCGGTAATGCAGAAGCTAACATAGGAATATCCTTTTAGATGATTACTATAGATTTTCAGGCTAGAAAAAATTACTGCTTCAAACATAGTTAATAATGCTTGCTTCCAAGACATAAAGGTAG
>JAYPEI010000007.1:47144-96720 GCA_038125665.1 Enterobacteriaceae bacterium | reverse complement strand
ACCGGCGTACACGGAGTTGCAGTCCGCTGCATAACCACTCTGCCATCCAGCCAATCAGTCCAGCCAGAGACGCCAGCCCAACGATGGTTTTCTGTACTAGCATTGGAGCGGGAAACGAGATTCGAACTCGCGACCCCGACCTTGGCAAGGTCGTGCTCTACCAACTGAGCTATTCCCGCAAATTGCTAAACACACTCTCGAGGATGATGATTAAAAAATATCATTTAACCAGCTTCCAGAGGATTTCTACTACAGTTAAAGGCTCTAACTTAGAAGTTGGTCATTCTAATAGTTGTAGGGACTATGTCAATACTTCGTGTAGTAATCTGAGCACATAAACTTAACGAAAACTCTCTAATAATTCAGCTCTTGCTTGCCATAGATAATTGCAGAATGACCAGACTGTTAGAGCCGCTGCTACAAATAAACAAACGTAACCAAGAAGCCAAAATGGAGTCCAACCATTGTGATCTGTCATTAGAAGTGCACCTATGGCAATCATCTGGAATGTAGTTTTTACCTTACCAATGGCCCCCACAGCCACTACATCACGTAATTGACGCTCAGCCATCCATTCTCTCAACGCAGAAATCATTACCTCACGGGCAACAATAAGACAGGCTGGAACCACGTACCACAGTGAAGGATAGTGAGCACCCAGCATCACCAATAGAACTGTTACCAATAATTTATCTGCCACTGGGTCTAGAAAAGCTCCAAATTTTGAAGTTTGAGCATTTTTTCTGGCTAAATGACCATCTAGCCAGTCGGTTACACCTGCTGTTGTCAGAAGTAACATGGCCACCACATTATGCAAGAAAAAATCCGCATAGTAAGAAATCATTATCAATGGAATCAATATGATACGAGTTATTGTTAGAAATGTAGGTAAAGTAGGGATTCCGATTTTCAACATCTTTTCTCCTAAGAACTGTGGAGGTAATCGTATAAGGTTTGGGCGAGCTGTGCACTAACTCCCTGCACTCTCTCTAATTCTTCGACCCCGGCCGCTTTGAGCTGCTTAAGACCACCAAAATGCTTCAGTAGTTCTTTCCTTTTCTTAGGTCCAATGCCTGGCACATCATCAAGAGTTGAGCGGGTTCTAGCGGCAGTTCTACGGTCACGATGCGCGGTAATAGCGAATCGATGAGCTTCATCCCGGATATGTTGCAGAAGATGCATCGCTGGTGATTCAGCAGCCAGAACCAGTTCCATATGACTCCCACCAAGAAACAGTGTTTCCTGTCCTGCTTTTCTACTAATTCCTTTAGCCACTGCCAGTAACAAAGGGGCTTTTAACTCAGATACAGCAGCTTTGTAACCAGTGTTCTGATGAGTCTGATCCGAAACTATATTGCCTTCATTAACCATTCCCAACTCTTTCAATACCGTTTCTGCTTGTTGTAGCTGTCCAAGCCCGCCGTCAATAACGAGAACATCAGGCATAGTAGCTTCACCTTTCAGGACACGTTGATAACGGCGCTTTAAGGCTTGATACATCGCCGCATAGTCATCACCAGGTTGTATGCCCTCAATGTTAAATCTTCGGTAATCACTTTTAAGGGGGCCAGAAGGGTCAAAAACCACGCAGGAGGCAACAGTGGCCTCACCCCCAGTATGACTTATATCGAAACACTCCAGACGCAACAGTTTCTCAAGCCCCAAAACTTCCTGTAGGGTGTTCAATCTTTTTGCAACAGTTTGCTTGCTATTAAGTTTACTCAACAAGGCATGTTGAGCATTTGTTTGTGACATCTGAAGCCACTTTTTTCGATGAGTTCGAACTTTGTGACTTACATTCAATCTCCGTCCTGCAACTTTTTCTAGCGCCTCACAAAGCGCATCGTGATCAGCAGGCTCAACAGAACAAATAATCTCCTTCGGAAGCGCAGGACCAGACACGTCATCAAGATAGTATTGAATCATGAAAGACCCTAGACGTTCAGAAAGTGTCGCATCCAGGCTGAAACTAGGAAAGAAATTCCGACTACCAAGAATTCGACCCTGTCGCACCATCATGAGATTTACAATCACCACACCATTTTCTTCAAGGACAACCAACACATCCACATCCCCCCGGTCTGCATCGACATATTGTTGTTCAAGGACTCTTCTCAGATCACGAATTTGATCTCTGAGCGTAGCAGCTGACTCGTAATCCATACCCTCAGCGGCTTGTTGCATTTTAGCTTGGAGTTCATCAGTAATCGTATCGTTACGACCCTCTAAAAAATATACTGAGTGTCTAACATCTGAGGAATAGTTCTCAGTAGAGATAAAATTAACGCATGGCGCTGAGCAGCGTTTAATTTGATATTGCAAACAAGGCCTTGATCTATTACGAAAGATTGAGTCATCACATTGCCTGACTTTAAAAACTTTCTGTAATAAGCTTAATGATTCACGGACTGCACCCGCACTCGGGAAAGGGCCAAAATATTGGCCTACTCCTTTCTTGGCGCCTCTGTGCAAATCAAACCGAGGAAATTCGTCTTGATTTGACAAGTAAATATACGGATAGGACTTATCATCCCTCAACATGATATTATAGGCCGGTTTACGATCCTTTATTAAATTGTGTTCCAACAATAAGGCCTCCATCTCAGATGAAGTGATGAAGACATCTATATTGGCAATTTGACTTACCATGGCAAGGGTCTTTGAATCTAAGCCTTTCCCCTTAAAGTAAGAACTCACTCGGAGCTTAAGATTCTTGGCCTTACCAACATATAGAGTTTGTCCCTCAGCATTTAGCATGCAATACACACCTGGGCGAGATGTTACTTGCTTAAGAAATACCGAGGCATCGAAGGGATCTAACTTCTCGGCTTCAGTCATAAGTAGTTCTCGGAGAATCAGGTAAAATACGAACTTCAGGCTCTAGAATAATTTGAAATTTTTCATAGACAGATTTTTTTATTGCCATCGCCAGATGCAATAACTCGCTACCTGTAGCTTTGCCATAGTTCACAAGAACTAAAGAGTGCTGCACATGCACTCCAGCATCCCCTTCTCGGTACCCTCTCCAGCCTGCTTTTTCAATTAACCACCCCGCTGGGATTTTAACAATACTATCCGAACCCTTACCAAACTCAGGAAATAGCGATAGATCAGGATAATCTGCTTTAAGTTCATTAGCTTTGGAAAGTGTAACAAGTGGGTTCCGGAAGAAGGAACCACAATTAGGTAATACCAGCCAATCTGGCAACTTAGATTTTCTAATAGAACATATCGTCTCCCTAACGTTTTGTGCAGAATGCTGAAGACAATTACTCTCTAAGTAAGCTGATACCCCAGAATAAGAGATAATGGGCGAGTAGACTCTTGATAAACGTAAGTGGACAAAAAGGATTAGCAGGTTTCTCCCAGCTTCAGTTTTAAATAATGAATCACGATACCCGAAATTGCATTCACTCTTTTCGAGTTTTCTCGTTAAACCTGTACCCATATCGAACACTTCAATAGAGTCAACACAAGAAGCTAATTCGACACCATATGCACCAATATTTTGTATAGGCGCCGCTCCTACCGTTCCGGGTATTAAGGACAAATTCTCTAGCCCATGCCAGTTTTTATCAACGCAATAACTAACAAGTCTGTCCCAACTCTCTCCGGCAGCACAACGAATTAATACATCTTGATCGTCACTAGCGATTTCAGAGAGACCCTGTAACCTTACTAAGACCACAAGCCCAGGATAATCAGTAGTAAAAAGAACATTAGTCCCTTCACCTAGAATCAAAATAGCGGAATTTGAAACTGACTTAGCGTAGATAATAGCTTGATGTAGAGCTGGTAATTGAGTTTCTTTTTCAAGAATGAAAAGTAACTCAGATTTAATTTCACACTTGAAGGCGTGAGCATGCTCTAGGTTAACCTTTTGGTGTAACATGCCTGAACGTAAATTATCTGGAATCAATTTATCCATTTTCTAAACTTAACACGGCAGATAATTCATCAATCAAAAAATCACATCCTTGCTCAATAATAGTAATGAGCTCATCGAATGCCTTATCTTCCCCATAATAAGGATCAGGTACATCGCGAATATTTGCATTAGAGTTTCCATCAAGAAATAATCGCAACTGACTTTTAACTTTTTGTTGCGGAAGATTCTTTAAAAGCTGCTGTAGAGCAGTTAAGTTGGCATTATCCATTGCAATAATGTAATCAAAATAAAAAAAATCATTAGTTTCAACTTGTCTTGCACGCAACGAGGACAAATCATAACCCCTTCGTCTGCCTGCCAAGATACTTCGAGGATCTGGGAGTGAACCAGTGTGCCAATTTCCAGTGGCAGCTGATTCAACGTAAATATAGTCAGTCAAATTCTTAGAAGCAATTTTAGCTTTTAATACTGCCTCTGCCGTAGGAGAACGACAAATATTTCCAAGACAGACCATGAGAACCTTTAATTGAGCTGCTTTACTGTTCTCGTTGTAATCAGGCGGCATACTAAACCTTTGAATATTTCTCTTTGAGAAAAGCTTCAACGTAAGCAAAATCTTCTGGCGTATCTACTCCTGCAGGAATTCCAACATTGGCATGCTCAGCGTGAATTGAAACACCTTGTGACATAGCCCTGAGCTGTTCAAGCTTTTCTGCGCTTTCAATTGGCGGTACTGGCCAGGTAATAAAATTCTTTAATATTTCTACTCTGTAAGCATAAAGTCCAACATGTCGCTTCGCAATTGCTTGCTCAGCGGAATAATCTCCATCTCTAATAAATGGAATAGGTGCACGAGAAAAATAAAGCACTTTCCCCTCAGAGTCAGTAATAAGTTTAACTACATTAGGGTTCTTCCACTCATCGATTGAATTAATTTGTGCGTAAAGAGTACAGATACCAATCTCTCTACGAAGGTATAAATTTTGGGCAACCTGATTAATAACTTCCTTAGGAATTAATGGTTCATCACCCTGGACATTAACAACAATTTGTTCTGGTTTTAGTTCTAAAGTGGTTACCACTTCAGCTACACGGTCTGTCCCTGAGAGATGGTCACTACTAGTCATAACAACCTCAACACCAGATTCTTTACAAACAGTCTCGATTTTAGAACTGTCTGTGGCCACAAGAACGCGCGAGGCAGCACTTTGAAGCGCTCTTTCTACGACATGCAAGATCATCGGTTTTCCAAGAAGTGGTAACAAGGGTTTATTTGGAAGACGCGAAGAATTTAATCTTGCAGGAATAATAACAGTAAAATCAGGTGCTACCATAGTTAACGCTCAGCCTCTACTTCATTTTCTGAAAGTTGACGAGCCTCAGATTCGAGCATTACAGGCATATCATCTTTTATAGGAAAAGCTAGAGCATCTCGCACACAAATAAGCTCTTGCTGCTGTTTATTATAAACTAAGGATCCCTTACACAAAGGACAAACAAGCATACTTAACAACTTACTATCTAGCATAGGTATTCCCCATCAAATAGGTTTTGAAAGACTTCGATGGCAATCGAAGGGGACAAAACCTGACAACTCAAAAAAGTTCAGTTTGTTTCTGCTTATACTTTTCGGTGAGCATGCTCAACAAATCTGGCAAAAACTTTTCCGGTAGAACGGCTTCTACGGGCAAGTACCACATATCAGAAGTGGCAAAAGAATTGCATTTTACTGCATCTTTTTCTGTCATTATCAATACTTCACTTTTTGCAAAGTTGAGATCCTCAATCGAATATTTATGATGATCTGTAAATACTCTCGTTCTAAGTTTAAACCCAAGTTCAGATAGGGTAGCGAAAAAACGTACTGGGTTACCAATACCTGCAACAGCCCATACCTTATCACCATACCGCTGGATGAAATCTTCAACTGTTAACTCAATACCCTTGCTCAATGAGCGTAAGGAAAGGGGTTGCATTTGCATAACATAGCTGGGGGTTTTTGTATTCTCGAGCATATATAATGCAGGGCCATTACTAACGATCATATCAACTTCACAAAGTCTTTTTGCCTCCTCACGTAATGGCCCTAAAGGAAGTAGTTCACCATTTCCTAGCCCTCTTTGCCCATCCAAAACAACAATCTCCAGATCACGAGCCATTTTATAGTGTTGTAACCCATCATCTGAAAGAATCAAAGTCGGTTTAAATTTATTTTCAAGGTAGGATAGTGCACGACTCCTGTCTGGATCGACAACGACAGGACAACCCGCACGATTAGCATAAATTAATGCTTCATCACCGCATTCTTGAACTGGAGTTTGCTTGGTTACTTCAAGGGGGTACGACCTACTTATACCACCGTAACCGCGACTTACAATCCCAACGACTACACCCTGCTCCTGAAGTTTTTGTGCAAGAAAAAGCGTTAACGGTGTTTTCCCTGTTCCACCAACTGTTATATTGCCAATCACGATAACTTGAGCCTTAGCTCTATACTTTTTTTGGGGATAATTCGTATAATATTTTCTGCAATAAGAACTAATTAATACAAAAATTTTTTGAAATATTCTAAACTTACCAAGCCATGGTTTTTTTTGATTCCAAGCCATTTGGATTTTTTCTTCAAGCCAAGAGCGCATCAAGCAATCTCACTCTGAGCAAACTGCATTTGATACAACTGAGCATAACGACCTGATTGTTCAAGTAGACTATTATGAGTCCCCATTTCAATAATACTTCCTTCTTCCATGACCACAATTAAGTCAGCTTTTTTAATGGTTGAAAGTCTATGGGCTATCACTAATGTTGTTCTGCCTACCATTAATGACTCAAGCGCAGACTGAATAGCACTTTCAGACGCAGCATCTAATGCTGAAGTTGCTTCATCTAAAAGTAAGACTGGGGCATCTTTTAATAGAGCTCTTGCTATAGCTAGACGTTGACGTTGGCCACCAGAAAGCAACTGTGCATTATCACCAAGCTGTGTGTCTAATCCATTAGACAATGCGCGTACAAATTCCTCGGCATTTGCCAACCTTAAAGCATGCCAAACTTGTTGATCTGTAACACTAGAAAGTTCTCCATAAGCTAAGTTATCACGAACAGTTCCATTAAATAGCACTACATGTTGGCTAACTAGAGCTAACTGACGACGCAGATCTTTAAGAAGGTATTCTTTGATAGATTTCCCATCAAGTAGTATTTCACCGCTTTTTGGGCTGTAAAATCTTGGTAGCAGATTAATAAGTGTAGACTTACCGGAACCTGAAGCTCCTACAAACGCAACAGTAAGTCCAGCAGAAATTTCAAGGTTTATACGGTTTAATACATTGTCATTATTCTTATCGTAAGCAAAGCTTACATCCCTGAAACTTAGACTCCCTTCAACGCGTCCTTGAAATGGCTGACCACTATCATCTTCATTTTTCTCATCGATTAAGTCAAATATAGAGGCTGCCGCTGCCAACCCTTTCTGGATATCTGCATTTACTTTAGAGGTTTGTCTAACTGGTTTTAATAACATCCCTGCTGCCGTAATGAAGGCGACAAACTCTCCCGAGCTTATGGAGCCAAGTGCATCAGGGTCCATAGCTAACCATAATAATATAGCTAAGGCTGCGCCGACCAGTAACTGAATGATTGGACCAGCTACTGCTGAGGTTAAGGATAATTTAAGATTTTGAATTGTATTTAATTCACTAATTCTAGAAAAATGGGTTGTTGTTTGATCTTGTGCACCAAATACCCGAATCACTTTAATACCTTTTAATGCCTCATTGAGAATATGAGTAACATCTCCCATTGAAGCTTGAATTCTCTTACTATGCTTGCGGAACTTTCTTGATGCGTAAAGCACAACTAACGAAATGATGGGAGTTATGGCAACAAAAACTAGAGTAAGCATCCAATTTAGATACAAAAGGTAGGCTACAATAAACAGTATAGTCGCTCCCTCACGCAACAATACTGCTAGTGCTTCGCTCACTGCTCCTGCAATTTGTGCGACATTATAAGTAACGGTTGAAATTAGATGCCCACTGCTCTGTCTTTCAATATAAGCCAAAGGAAATTTTAACATCCTAGATAACAGTTCAGTCCTTAACTTGTGAATAACTTTAAAGGCAAGAGCTGACATACAATATGAGCCGACAAAACTTCCAAAGCCACGAAAAGCTATAATAGCAATTAAGGTCAAAGGTACGCTGATGCGTTGAAATGGGTCCATCTGTTGACCTTTGCCGATCTCATCGATCAGCGTACCAATCAAATCTGGAAAAGCGATATTAGCTAAACCAAAAAGAATAAACCCCAAAATTGATAACCAAAATAGATGTTGTATTGGCCATAAATAGCTCAATAGCCTTTTATACAGTATTAATGATGAGTTCATTTGAATTTACTTATTCTGCAATCACTACCTTAGTTGTTAGTCTAATCTCGTTTATACCTAGCTCTTGTAATACGGCGAGCAGCTCTACTAAGCGCTGATGCGTCGTGAGCGCATCAGCGCTTAGTGTGATGATACTCTTTCTTGAAATCTCTCCGACTTCAATTTTTTGTACTAACGCACTTCTCATAGATGATAAAGACTGGTAAGGGATAGGTTTAGTTAAATTCTCATCGCTATCACAACAAGAATTACTCAGAAAATAGTATCCCTCAGCATTTAAGCTTATCGACACATTCGTTACTGGCAAAGATGGTTCTTGTGATCCAGAGAGGACTGGTAATGAAATATCCAACATCTGTAGTCGATCAAAGTTGCTTGTGACAACGAAAAATATAACAAGAATAAAAACTACATCAATGAGTGGTGCAAGGTTTAACTCAAGTGACTGAGATTCAGGGCGCGTAAACTTCATCAAGACTTTCCTACCACTGAATGTTGAGTACACAGAACATCAATTAGAGCTAGGGTTTCAGTTTCTAGAGAAAGAATAATATAGGCTATCCTTCGCTGTAACAGCCGGAATATAAACAGCGATGGTATTCCAACCAGTAGCCCACCTGCAGTGGTAAGTAAAGCTGACGCAATACCACCTGCAAATTCTGCAGGATCACCAAGCCCCTGGCTCATCAGCTGGTCGAACACTTCGACCATCCCAACTACAGTGCCTAACAGTCCAAACAAAGGACTTATCACTGCTAGAGAACCCAGTAAATTCATATTTTGTTCAAGTTCATGTGCAACTCGAGTTGCCGCCTGTTCTACATGCTCAATCATAATAGCTCGCCCCTGACGAATATGACTTAGGGCTTCAGCAAACAAGATACCTTGAATGGATATGCTGCGTAATTGCGACATTGATGCCTGATCAACATGCAACCATGGGCTGTCTGCAGCAAGAAGTTGTTGCCGACTTGGTTCTTGGAGTGAAAAACCATAAAGCACCCATAGACGTTCCATAATAACAGTCAATGCTAAAATGGAGCATAATATCAGGGGCCACATTACCCAACCACCTGCAGAAAAAATTTCAGTCACACTAATATCTCATCGCCTTATTGTTGACACTTTATCATAGCTCAAGGACTTGCCCTAATCTTGCTTAGAAATTCTAAAGAGCTGAAGACTTAACAGCCAAATTTTGAAATTATTGATGAACTATGTGGAGTGAACGATAGATTAATCCTGTCTTAGTACCTCAGCCGGGGGCATAGCTGCAGCCTTCAAGGCTGGGTAGATTGTGGCGAGAAAACTTAGTATCAATGTAGTGAACACGACAACCAACAGATCAAACAACTGTACTTGCACTGGTAAAAAATTGACTGGGTAAATATCACTTTGTAGAACCTGAGTGTCAGTTAATTTCTCATACCATGGTAATAGCGTTTGTGCCCCATAAGCAAGAAGACATCCAAGCAGCAACCCCATCAACGAGCCGAAGAATCCAATTAAAGATCCTTGGATCATAAAAATACCTGCAATTACTTTGCGAGGTGTCCCCATCGAGCGAAGGATAGCAATCTCTCCTTGCTTTTCTCTTACAACCATCACCAGCGAAACAATGATATTAAAGGATGCTACAGCAATCAAAAGACTGAGCAGCATGGCTACCATAGATTTTGATAAACGAATATTTTCATAAAGCCCACCATAATCTAATGTCCAATCTCTGTAAAACCAGCTGTCATCAGCTACTTGATACAGATAGACTTCCAAATCAAACACTGCAAACAAATCTCTTAGTTTGACTCGTATGCTTTTGTCTTGAGGTGACAACCTATACAGCGTACGGGCATCTTCTACATGCATCATCACAACTCGTTGATCTAACGCCGATCCCGAGCTGTAAATTCCCCCTATGGTAACTTGTTTTTGTCTAGGAAATTCCCCTAAGGGAGTGATATTAAAAACTGTAGAAACCAACATAGCTTCATCACCAATTGTTAATTGCAGTGATTTTGCTATACCTTGACCAATAAGCAGCTGAAAGCTGCCAGGTTGTAAACTCGAGAACTCTCCTTCAATAAGTAGTTCGTCTATGATAGAGACTTTATTTTCACCAGTGGGTTCTATGCCTTGAACGGAAAGACCCTTACTACGTCCATTAGCAACCAACATACCTTCTAAGGGTAACCAAGTTGAAAAGGCGACCACATCCGGAAAAGCTTTAAGCTGCTCTGTAATTTTTTCCCATTGCTGGGTAGATGGTACCCCCCGCTGAGGTTGTGCAGAAATTGTAAATTGTGGAACCAACCCGAGAATTCTTTCACGTAACTCTCGGTCAAAACCATTCATGACAGAAAGAACTGCGACCAGCACTGCTACGGCAAGAATAATTCCCACCATAGTAATTAAAGATAGAAAATTCACCAGCTGAGAATGTTGTCCCCAAAGGGTATAGCGCCTGGCAATAAACAGTGCAAAAGTTTTACTACCAGTTAGACTAATCATTTATTCTTCACTTTTAATGACATCTTGTAACTTACCCTGCTCTAACTTTAACACCCTGTGCATTTGATTGGCTAAAGAGAGATCGTGAGTTACTAACACAAAACTAGTATTGCCTACTTCGTTTAAAGTGTGGATAAGTTTTTGAATTGCTTCACCAGTATAGGGATCTAGATTTCCCGTCGGCTCATCCATCAATACACAAACTGGTTGAGTAACCATAGCTCTTGCTATCGCCACCCTTTGGCGCTCGCCTCCAGAAAGTTGTGCAGGTATATGAGTCATACGTTGGGCAAGATGGACTTTGCTGAGTATATCTGCTGCATGTTTCATCGCTGTTTTTTTTTCCATACCTCTAATCAATAGAGGCATAGCAACATTTTCTTGAGCTGAGAACTCTTTAAGTAAATGATGGAATTGGTAGACGAATCCAAGTTGAGTATTGCGCAGTTGGTCCAGCTCACTCTCCTTAAGAGTCGCAAGATTTTTACCTTGAACAAGCACTTCACCACTCGTGGGTTTATCCAGACCTCCAAGCATGTTGAGTAAGGTAGTTTTCCCTGAGCCAGAAACACCTAGGATGGCAACTTTTTCACGTGCCGCCACTGAAAGCTCAAGTCCTGAAAGAACATCAACAGATACACCACCATCAGTGTAGCTTTTACTCAGCGAACGGCATAGTAATACAGGACTATTGCTACTCATATCTAAGCACCTCGGCGGGAAGAATTCCACTCGCTCTCCATGCAGGGTAAAGTGCTGCTAATATAGAAATTATTAGTGAGGAAACCACAGCCAACACAACATCATCAAACTGCAATACAGCAGGTAACTCACCTATTACATAAAGTCCTTGTGGATTAAGTAATGTTTGTAACTCTCCGCCGATAGTAGCGAAATTCAAGGTGACTATGATACCGGCTATAGTTCCAAAGCTAATTCCTAAAAAAGCACCCATAAGGCCCAACAGAAGAAAAATCAATAGCAAATCGAAACGGCTAGCTCCCATTGTGCGTAGAATCGCAACATCTGGAGTCCTTTCAGCAACATTCATGGCCAGGGTCGAAACGATATTGAAGGCTCCAATGGCAACAATCATCAATAACATAAATCCAGTTATCATCTTTTCAAGACGCAGGGCCTGAAAAAGCGCTGCTTGAGCTTGTGTCCAATCTTCGCCTTTCATAGTTGGGAGGGATTCTTGTAATTTTGAAAGTACAGATTGTAAAACCTCAGGTGCATCCTCAATCACCTCCATTCGTAAACGTAGCTCCACTGGAGAGTTTTCGGCGAGTATTTTGGCATCAGTAAGATTTATATAAGCTAAATTACTCCCGATGTTGTAATTCACATCGAAAATACCTGCAACAGTGAAGCGACTCAACTGCAAACTTACTCGTGTTCTCTGGATAGCATCCTTTGTGAAACTCGGACTTGTTTGTACAACAGGTAATAGGACATTCACCGCGTCACCTGCTCTCACTTGCAATTGGTTAGCGATGTCTCTACCCAGAATAATGGCATGACTACCTGCAGACAGCTCAGTAAAACTGCCAAAGATAAGAGCCTCCTCCAATGAGGAAACACCTCTTTCGACAGAAGGATCAATACCTTTTACAAGCGTAACTTGATGTCTACCTTGATGGCTAAGCAACACTTCCAATGATAAATAAGGAGCGACCCCAGCAACACCTGGGACACTTAGAACCTGCCTACCCACTTCTCCCCAATCAACCTGCTCTCCATTAGTCATAAGATTGGCATGTGGAACAGTCAACAGGGTTCGGTCACGCTGGACTAATCTTGAACCATTAAAAAGAGAGAGAACAACAATCAAAGTAAAAACGCCCAATGCCAAACCTGCCATTGAGAACAAGCTCGTCAATGAAATGACCCCTTTACCGCGTTGCGAACTTAGATAGCGCAGCGCTATAAGAAAGCAAGCACTTTGACTGCGCGTCATAAATTATATTCGAGCTAAGGGCATCAAAATTCGGCTCTGCGTATCTCTTCGGCCAGCTCTTGATGACGTTTAATGAGACGCTGCACGGTTTTAAAACTGATTGGCATCACAGGTGAACTAACCTCAGCAGAGATAGCTCGCAAAGATTTACCCTCTTGGTTCATTTTGAGAATCCGTCGAAGTACTTTTTGTTCCATCGGATTTTCGATAAGTCTTCCATTACTATGAACGGTATACCCAAAGGGACGGCTGCCTCCTAGAAAACGTCCTTCATCTCGTTGGCGTTGTTTAACCGTTTTAACTCGTTCAGTTGAGCGACGCTTCTCTAAGCCCTGGAAGACTTTTACCACCTTCTCAAACTGAGGACTGTAATGTGGATTAGTAATTTCCGACTCTAAGTCTACTACATAGAGACGGACTTTACGTTTACGAAGAATTTTAAGTGCATTAAAAACATCCTCAGTACTACTAAACATTCTTTCCATAGTACAAGTAATGATAATGTCACCAGTATCAACTCTGTCGAGAAGATACTTCCAACCTGGCCTTTTATTGAGTTCGATTGACCATAGCACGTCACGATCAATCACAGGTACTTCCACTTTCAAACCTACACGCAATGCGTAGGTATGGAGTCTTAGACTCTCACGCTCAAGTTGCTCTTGTAATTGCTCACCCTGGTCCGTTTGTTCGACCAGGGAAGTACGTGCATAGCTGAAAACTGTCATAACTCTACCTTTTATTTCTATCGCGGAAACACTTGAGACATCAGGGGATGAACCATACCTGATGTTCTAGTAACTTTCCTATTTAAATTTTACTTATTTATTTTTATCAATAGGTTACGAATAAAACATAAACTTACTCGTAACCAGATAGCTAGGTCCCGGCACTTGTGTCTCTGCATATGCAAACAGGCTCGGATAGAGATTCTAATCAGTTTGGTTTTAGCTTTGCAAGCTAAATTAAGGATTATTAAGTTATTTTAAAGTTTTTTGGCTTCTCTTAAATGGAATCGAGTATTAACTTGTTTATCCCGTTCAAATAGGAGGGCCATTGCTCCCTCAGGTGAATTGACAAAAGGGACAAGTAATAAACCCCCACGAAACCAAGGATGGCACCTGGATGTTGGAGGCAGTTCTTTGTAAGAAGCAAATAAGGACAACGAAGCTAGTTCGTAAACAGGAGCATAATCAGCCTCATTCAGCTTTGTTGAAGAGAGCTCACCTGAGCTCTTGATACGCACAAGACTTCCCTTAAACCAGTTGAATCCTGTCGAAACTTGGTTAAATTGAAGATCCTCTAAATTTGAACTAGATTGAACTATATATGGATCAGCAGATGCCAATGTTGCCCATTGAGGACAAAAGCTCTCAATAGGCAAAGATTCTGATTCTTCTTTTAGTAGGCTCTCTAAAAACCTGCAATGTTGACCTGAAACGAATTGTTCAGTATCAAAGACAGTATCTATCAAAGTTAGTTCTAATGAGGAATTAATATAATAAAGACCAACAAACGGAAGCTCTTTTGGTCCTGCCAGATGTTGCAATCCTGCCCCTGCAGAAAAGACTAAGGCTGATTGATTAGGTCGAGAACCCAGTAGAAAGCTAAGATTTGCTGTTGGCTCAATTTTACTACCAAGAATGTGTCCTTGATTATCCAGAAAAACTAATAGACTACGGTCCTCGCTCAATTCCTGCAACCTTATTGGGTAGCCATTCATACTGATAAGAACCTGCTGCCCCCCCACAAATAACTGACCATCAACGACCTTAACTGTTTCCCTATCTGAGCAAATGTTTTTACTATTAGTACTAAGCATTTCTCGATTAAGTCGGGTAATCAAAGAGAGACGATCTTGTTCCAAGTAGGCTGGTTTAATCGGTAAGTTACCGTCCAATTTCTTTTCAGAAGCTAGTGATAACAGATCCCTACCCGCCAAAAAAGGAGGTAATGGATTAATATTCATAGTATGAAGTAGTGTTGGTGCTATATCCATATGCGAGGATTCATAGGTCAATTCACCAGTTTCTACACTGTTAAGAATCAGCATAAACGGACGACGCTCATAGTCGGATGGGTAGTAGTCTTGTGCAGTATTGCGCATTGCCAGGTGGTCAGACATCAGAGCTACTACTGTATTTTCAAAAACTACTGACTGTCGAAGGTCCTCGATAAATTGCCCTACCAACTGATCTGTACAATGAACAGCTTGTAAAATACCGTTTGAATTCTCAGAATAAGGCTGACAAGTCGCAGAGGGCCACCCACTTGGGTGATGTGTATCCACGGTTAGCAGGGTTAAATTAAATGGCTGACTACCGGTACTAAGTATGTCCCATTGTTTTTTTGCCTCAGCAAATAAAGAGTCATCAAATAGGCCCCAATTGTTTCGATAAGAGGGATTCTCTAAATAAGTCGAGAGTTCTTCATAACCTAATACATCGTTATAGCCATGTTGCTGCAAAAAGTGTCCCTTACCAGCAAAGCCAAGGCTCGCTCCTCCCAAAAAAATCTGATGATAATTAAGAGAATTAAGCACATCTCCCAGGCAATTGGCTTTCTCTAAGTACCCGTTATGTAGTACGTCGTTCCCGTCGAGCACGGCATCAAAAAGCAAAGGCGTTCCACACTGTGAGGACACAATACCAGCCACTGTCCAAGTGGTGCCCGGTGTTGAGTTGATCCCAGAAAAATATAGTCCCTCCTGCCGTAACTTATTTATTCTTGGTGTTAATCCTGGAAAGATGTTTTCCTCTAGATAAATAGCCTCTAGACTTTCAAGATAGATAAGGACAAGATTTTTTCCAGGTTTCTCAGGTTTTAATGGATCATCTAAATTCGCTAGTGTCTGGGGGTTTAGGCCAAGCTTCTCCCAGTCTACATCAGCTAGAATTATCTCATCTTGTCCGACATAACGTTGCCAAAGAATTTTCGTTCCTTCATTCAAGTCAGGATCAATTGACACAGATAAAAATAACAGCGGAAGCAGAATTTTTATTTTTTTGACGACTAAGGAAGAAGGTAAGCAATGAATTAAGTAACACCCAAGTAACAAGTATAAACAGGCCAAAGTAAGCAACCACGGGTAGTTAATGCTTTCTAAAAGAGTATCCCATGACAAATGATAAAAAAATCGATCATTGAACGAGCTGCCTTGAAAGTAAAAGGACAAGACTCTAAATAGCTGCCATATTAGTAGTGGTGTAAATAACACCATATTAAGCATCGGCCTAAACCACTCTGATCTACTCAGTTGACCAATGTATGAAGAAATTAAAAAAACAAGTAACAAAATAAAAAACGAAGCAGTGGTTGCTTGTAGCAACCACAACCTAGGCGAGAACTCCTCACTCGGCAAACTGAAGAAGTAACAAACTAAAAGTGGGGTAATCAATATCAACCAAAGTTTGATTAATTTTATAAGCCCGCTAACAGTTAGGAGTACTCTGAACACCCCCTTCTCCCAGTATTTACAGTGTTATTTTTTCACTATCGATACACAGACTTTATCACAGTTAGAATAATTCGGCTTGGTAATGTCAAAAAAGAAAGCTCAGACTATGTGATGACCAAGATCCCCTAGAAACTCGCTGCAAGCTGCTGGATAGATGTGATGAATGGAGCAGGATAAATACCGAGAACAATAATGAAGGCAACCATAACAGCCATCACTAGCTTAGATCCAGTCGGAATAGCACGAAGTGCAGGATCATCTGCCACCGTAGCGGTTGATTGCAGCATGACGTAAATAAAGCGAAGATAGTAATATAACGCCACTGAGGAACCCGCTATAAGGACCGTCAATAAAGTCCATAATTCGCCTTCTACCCCAGTCACAAATATATAAAATTTACCTATAAACCCAGCTGTTAATGGGATGCCCGCTAACGAAAGCAGTACGATAATAAAGACCGCGGCAAGTATAGGATTACGCCATAATAAGCCACGATAATCCTCTAATTCTACTAGCTCGCGACTGGCATCAGATAACACGTTTACTACTACAAAACCAGCCAAAGAAGTGAACACATAAGCGGCAATGTAAAAAACTGCTCCCTCTACGCTCAATAAATCAGGAATCTGCGCTGCTGCGATGATAATAACTAACAAGTAGCCGAGATGTGCAACCGATGAATAAGCCAAAAGACGCTTAACGTTAGTTTGTAGTAGCGCCAGGAAATTACCCAACAGCATGGAAGCTATGGCCATGACAGTTAAAGCAGTGACAAGCTCACCTATTGAAGACAATTGAGCGCTGAGTAGTAGCCTAAGAGCCACAGCAACCATAGCTGCTTTTGACATTGTGGCCAATACGGCAGTAACGGGCACAGGAGCACCCTCATACACATCTGGAGTCCATATATGAAAAGGGACTAAGGATAATTTAAAGGCAATACCTGAGAACAACAGTAACAAGCCGACAAGCATGATTGAATCAAGATCTTCTGTAGCTCGACTACTTACTGATTGAGCCAATGCTGAAAATTCTAAGCTACCTGAACTGGCGTACATTAAAGCTATGCCAAACAGCATAAAAGCAGAAGCCATACCTGACATTATGAGGTATTTGAAAGCGGCTTCCATGGGCCTGACAGGAACAGACGCTGAATGGACAGGATAAGCGATCATGGCATAGAGACTGACACCTAACATTTCCATACCGATGAACATGGAAACAAAATGGTTTGAACCGGCCATCACAAGAGAACCTAGGGTTGCTGTCAGCAATAACAGATAAAACTCTTCATTGTGATTATGCTTCTTCTCGAAATAAGGATAAGCCATCGCGACAATCACCATCGCGGTGATTAGCATTATGCTACTAAACAAGGCACTGAAATCATCAAAAATCAGCAAAGGGGTGACTTGAAATGGTAGGATTTGTGGAATTAATTGAGGGATCAATAGAGCAAGTAGTAAACCTGTCTGAGTTAATGCATTGATAAGTCCATGATCTCGTCGAAAAGCAATTACCAGCATGACAACCACTGTCGTGGTGGTCACCATGATTAATTGAAGTAAATCTATAATTGCTGCTGAACTCATGATCTAAACTCGTCTAGTCTTATCAATATAAAGTTATTGGAATGTAACACCCAAGCTACGCAAAGTTGGTTCTGCCATGTCTAGCATTGGTTGAGGATATAGTCCCATCCAAATTAGTCCAACCATCATCAGTGCAAAGCACAGAAACTCCATGTAAGTCAGATCATGCATAATGTGATTATTTTTGTTCTCTCCATGAAAAACTTTCTGTAAAACAATTAGTGAGTAAACCGCGGCAACTATGAGTCCCATTGCAGCAAATACAGTAACAGTAACATTAGCCTTAAAACCACCTAGTAAAACTAGGAACTCTCCGACAAAATTTCCGAGTCCAGGCATACCAACAGCCGCTACCGTGAAGAATAACGCCATGAAACTCATCCGTGGGACAACCCCCCAGAAACCACCCATTTCATCCATATTTCGGGTATGTATTCGGTGCTGTAGTCCACCTGCCAACATGAATAAGGCTGCCGCGCTAAAACCATGTGCCAACATGGTCATTACGGCACCTTGGACAGCTTGAGCGTTCCAGGCGTATATGCCAAGAACTACAAAACCCATGTGGCTTACAGAGGTATAGGCAATCAGTCGCTTAAGATCATTCTGAGCAAAGGCTACTTTAGCAGTATATAAAATACTAATGGCCCCAAGTGCCATGGCAATCGGAGCAAACTCCATGCTCTCATTTGGGAATAAAGGCACTGCAAAACGTAATAAACCGTATGCTCCTGTTTTAAGTAGAATCCCTGCAAGGATTACTGAACCTGCCGTTGGAGCTTGCGAGTGAGCATCAGGCAGCCAGTTATGAAAAGGCACAACAGGAAGCTTCGTCGCAAATGCCACAAAGAATCCGAGCATCACCCAGATGCCAACATTTTCAGGCAGAACGGTTCCAATCAGCTCGAAATAGTTAAAAGTAAGAATGCCTGTACTTTCAAAATGGTAGAACACCAGCACCAACATAGACAACAACATTAATAGACCTGAAACCTGGGTGAAGATAAAAAACTTCATAGCCGCGTATTGCTTATTCTCATGCCCCCAGATTGCAATAATGAAATACATTGGTATCAACATAACTTCCCAGAAGAAGAAGAAAAGAAACAAATCTAGGGCTGAGAAAACACCAATGACCCCAGCCAATGTCCACAACAAGTTAAAATAGAAAAAACCACTACGCTCTTTAATCTCACCCCATGCGGCACCCAGAGCAACTAGACCTAACACAACAGTGAGTGCTACAAGCAGGAGTGAAAGTCCATCCAAGCCGAATAGGAATTTAACACCAAAGCGATTAATCCACTCACTTTGATATAACACCAACCAATCTCCCTGAAGATTTTCTATCGATAACAGAGGGCTTTTAATACCTACAATTTCGGGAGCAAATATCATCAATATCACTATGAACAGATCCAGAAAAATGGCAACCAGAGCTACAGACCTGGGATGTTCAGCTCCTCTACTTTCGGCTAACCAGGCAGCTAAACCACCAATGAATAGTATCAGCATTAACCACACTAAAATCATAGTAGAACTCCTATGCTGATCACGAGCAGTACTGCAGCGGCCAAGGTAAGGTTGTACCAACGTAGCTGACCAGTCTGTGTCTCTACCACTAAACCATGTAAACTCATACAAAATTTCGATATTCCATTGTATATAGCATCAATCAAATCAGATTTATTGAGACGCGCAAGAACCACGTAACTGTTAACGAAAAGCTTTTCATATAGCCAGTCCATACCCCACTGTGTGAACCAAAA
This sequence comes from Enterobacteriaceae bacterium, assembly GCA_038125665.1. GTDB lineage: Bacteria > Pseudomonadota > Gammaproteobacteria > Pseudomonadales > Pseudohongiellaceae > CAILUG01. Next base: position 77,155 of record JAYPEI010000007.1, on the reverse strand, counting down.
ACGATGCAGCTTTGCACTAAAACCCTTTGTTGAAAGAGCACATGTATTCACGATCTTTTTCACATAGACAAGATAGGCTACCAATATACCAATCATCGGTAAGCCAATCATGATGCCCTGATAGAACAAAGAAGGATGCGCATCATGTTCAGCATGCGGGAACACGCCATCAACTGGTATATGGATATATCCACCTAATAGAGCTAGCACTGCAAGAAGAACAAGTGGCCCCTGCAGATGTAACCCCATGACTTCATGTCCATCATGAGTTTTGTCACCCCAGAAAACGAGAAAATAAAGTCTAAAACTATAAAGAGCCGTCATGAAGGCTCCAGCTACTCCAAATAACCAGAGGACATACCCTCCATCATGATTTGCCAAAGCTGCAGCTAAGATTTCTTCTTTTGAGAAGAAGCCGGAAGTAAAAGGTAAGGCTACTAATGCCACCGTTCCGATAAGGAATAGCCAATGTGACCAGGGCAGATCTTTACGCAGACCACCCATTTTGAAGATATTTTGCTCATGATGCATGGCGAGTATGATTGAACCCGCTGTGAGGAAAAGAAGTGCTTTGAAAAAAGCATGTGTCATTAGGTGGAAAATGGCTGAAGACCAAGCCCCCACACCCAGTGCTAAGAACATATAACCTATCTGAGAAACTGTTGAAAACGCGAGTACCTTCTTTATGTCATTTTGAGTGAGCGCAGTAAAACCTGCCATCAACAGTGTGATTGCTCCTACAACCCCAACTAGATATTGTACTTCTGGAGCTAAGAGATAAAGCACATGTGTACGCGCTATCAGGTAGACACCTGCTGTTACCATGGTCGCAGCGTGGATCAGGGCCGATATAGGTGTGGGACCAGCCATGGCATCGGGTAACCATGTTTGTAGCGGTAACTGTGCCGACTTACCAACTGCCCCACCAAGCAACAACAGCGTTACTGCGGTAGCTATACCTCCACCGACTGCCCATTGATTCTGAGCTAGTAACATGGCCTCTTGTATATTTAAGGTTCCAACGTTTGAAAAAATCAAGAACAGCCCCAAGGCCATCGAGGCATCACCCACCCTAGTCATCACAAAGGCTTTGCGTGCACAGTAGCCATTATATGGATCGGTATACCAAAACCCGATTAGAAGGTACGAGCATAAGCCAACTCCCTCCCAACCCAAGAAAAGTAATAGGAGGTTATCTCCTAGAACGAGGAATAACATCGCACATACAAATAGGTTCATGTAGGAGAAGAAACGCGCAAAGCTAGGATCGTCATGCATATAACCAGTGGCATAGACATGGATAAGAAAGCCTATTCCTGTAATGATGAACATCATCACTAGTGACACACCATCTAGGTAGAGGGTAAAGCCAGCTTTGAAACTTCCCACCGCCATCCAAGTCCAAAGCTCTTGGGTGTATGAGGACATATCATTGGCAAGAAATTCCATTCCAGCTAAGCTGGCAACGACAAAAGCCATGCCTATGGATCCAGCTCCAACAATACCGGCTGGAATTTCTGACAACTTACCCTCTGCCAGCACCAAAATTAGGAAGCCAAGAAATGGCAGCGCAGGTACCAACCACAAATAATCCAACATTGGCGATTTCCTCTTCCTAGCCTTTCATTTTACTCAGGACATTAAGGTCCAGAGTTTTGAAGCGATTAAATAACTGAATTACTAGCCCCAGGCCAACAGCAACCTCAGCACCAGCCAGAGATAGAATCATCAGATACATAATCTGACCATCCGTACCAGACCAACGAGAACCAGCAACTACAAAAGCAAGTGCTGTAGCGTTAAGCATGATCTCTAAAGACATCAATACAAAGATAACGTTTCGTCTTGTAAGTACACCAATCATACCCAAAACAAAGAGAATGGCGGCGAGCATTAATCCCTGCTCCATTACTATTGGCTGCATTGTCAGTTGGGGCATCATGAAATCGTAATCCTTTTTTAATATTCTCTAAGCGTTATTCTAATAGTGGCAACTTGGGTCTTATATCTAACCTAAGTGATGGCTCTTGTAATTAGTCTATTATTTTCTAGCTAAATGGAATGCACCAACTAACCCAGCCAGCAACAGCATTGAAGCTAATTCAACCGCCAACACATAGGGTCCAAACAAGGAAACACCTACCTCCTTGGCGGCTAGGACTGATGTTGCCATTGTGTTCTTTTTCTCATTAAGTACCAGCAATATCTCAGCCAGTAGCGGCAAGGTTAATACAGCTGGTCCAATCCACATACCTGGTTTAAACCAAGTACGTTCTTGATCGATAGTTTCTTTGCCTAAATTCAACATCATCACCACGAATAAAAACATAACTACTATAGCGCCAGCGTAAACGATTACCTGAAGGGCTGCCGCAAAATGGGCACCTAGAGTGTAAAAAATAACCCCAAGAGCTAAAAGTGAAACAATAAAGTAAAGTAATGCATGAACAACGTGCACACGAGTTATCGCCATTAATGTTGACAATATGGAAACAACCGCTGATGCATAAAATAGAGTAATCATGGTAGTAAACTCCTGCGATCCACAGGCGGTGCTTCGTTAATAGCCTCACCCTTAGCTTTGCCACTAATAGCCTTCCCAGCTACCTTATAGAAGTTATAGTCGTGGTACTTACCCGTACCACTAATTAACAGGTCTTCTTTCTCCCAGACCATGTCTTGGCGTTTATATTCGGCCATTTCAAAATCTGGGGTTAATTGGATGGCATGAGTTGGGCAGGCTTCCTCACAAAAACCACACATAATGCAGCGAGAGAAGTTAATTCGGAAAAACTCTGGATACCAGCGACCGTTTGCATCCTCAGTTTTTTGTAGTGCAATACAGTCAACAGGACATGCAACAGCACAAAGGTTACAGGCCACACATCGCTCCTCACCGTCCGGATCTCTAGACAAGATAATACGTCCTCTCCAGCGCGGAAACATGTAAGGCATAACATCAGGATATTCAACGGTATCCTTCTTTGTAAACAAGCGTTTAAACACAATGGCCAAGGTAACTAGTGACGACCAGATGATATTTAACTGTTTACTAATGAAACAAAACATTATTCTTAAACTCCCTGATACAGAACAACGGCACCAGTCACTAATAGGTTAATAAGAGTCAATGGCAGCATGATCAACCAGCCGTAATTCATTAACTGATCATAGCGTGGACGCACCAGAGCGGCGCGTACCAAAACAAAAAAGATTACAAATAGGGAGGTCTTTATTGTCATCCAAATTGCGCCACTCATTAATGGGGAACCTATATCCCAACCAAAAGGTGCTAACCAACCCCCTAGGAACAGAACTGGTATTAGCATAGACATTAAAAACATACCAATATATTCGCCCACAAAGAACAAACCGAATTTCATGCCTGAATACTCAGTATTAAAACCTGAAATAATTTCACTTTCCCCCTCTGCAAGATCAAAAGGCCAGCGCTTAGTTTCAGCAAGTGCAGCGATAACGAAAACTATAAAACCAACAAATTGAGGTCCAATAAACCACCCATCTCTCTGAGCTTCAACGATCTCACGAAGATTGAAACTATCTCCTAGGATGACAACACCAAGAATTGATACGCCCATGAAAACCTCATAGGAAATCATTTGACCTGCTGCGCGCAATCCCCCTAGGAGAGCAAACTTATTGTTAGAAGATAAACCGCCTAACATGGCAGAGTAAGCAGCCAAACCTGCCATGGCCATTAACCACAACAGTCCAATATTTAAATCCATCACCCCCACACCTGGTGCAAAGGGAATTACGGCAAAGCTAAGAAGCATAGCCACTGGAACTATGATAGGGGCAATAATGAATGGACCTTTATCTGCAAAAGGTGGGACCCAATCTTCTTTAGTTATTAGTTTTCCAACATCAGCTAAGCTTTGAAGAATACCAAAGGGCCCAACCCGGTTTGGACCTAGTCTCTCATTGAAGAATCCCAATAAACGGCGTTCTACCCAAATGAGCAATGCAGCCATCACTAGAACTATCCCCAAGACTACTACTATGCTAGCGAGTGACCCGACTTCTAACTTGAATAAATCTGCATACATGGTGGTAGTCCTCAGCCTCTCTCATCTGCTGCTTGAGCGTCTGAGATGATAATATTTTCCGGGCACCAAGTTTTTGGAGCTACCCAATTCTCAGCTTTTGAGAGCGCTAAACCAGTGTATAAATAGCTGTAAATATCAACTCCATTCAAACCAACACTGACCCCCACCGTTCCTGATTTTAAACTTTTTCTGATAAGGTAAGGTAAAGAATCAGCTCCATGGATGGCGACTCCATCTGTTGCTCCTAAACCAAGTTTTGATGCATCAACAGGACTCAACGCAAGGTACCCACTGCTGCTGCGCGCATCTATCGACTCTGTCCTAGCAGAAAGCTCTTCACTTCCAAACAACTGATAAAGTGGTACAGCTGTAAATCCATCGTGTGTGTGAGCAGAAATTGTCGATGCAGAAAAAGACTGATCAGAAGTGGCATCTATTAACCTCACACCCTGTGTTGATTGGCGCAGCTTGCCACCTGTGTGATCTTGAAACTTGAACAGTGATTGGTTCGAGTTCCAGCCTGGGGACCATGGTGAGTTAAAAACAGTAGCATCCTTAGTTGGGGGTACGCCCTCCATTGAATAACTCATGATGCCCTCTTCATCTTGCTCTTGCTTAGGCTCATGAACATTAATATCAGCTCGCATTGCTGTACGTCCAGAATAGCGATGGTGTTGGCGTGGGAAACGCATCCCCTCGAAAGTAAATTCATGTCCTGGGGTGAGTGATAATAGACGCTGACCATTAGGGATTACATTAGTAAGTGCTTCTGTTAGTTCGAATGTTGCCTTACCACTTAACCAACGCGCTGAACTTTGGATTGGTGCTTTAGCTTTGAATACAGAGTAATAATGCTGAGCACGTCCTTCATAGTTTATGTAAGTCCCAGCACTTTCAGCAAAAGTTGCAGCTGGAAGTACTAAATTTGCAGCCTCTCCTGTTTTATTTTGTAAGTGATCAAGGACAGCCAAAATGTCTAAGCCATTAATGAAATTTGTGACCTCTGAGTTTACAGTGCGCCTGTAAAGATCATTTTCAAGTACGACAGCCTGCTTAGCTCCAACCCTCATTGCTGCCTCAAGAGCTTTACCCTCGGGCCCTACCATCATAGTTAATCCTAAGGAATTTACTTCAGGGACCACCAAGGCTAAATCACAAGGTTTATCGGAAGAACCAAGTGCATTAGCAATATTACCAGCAGCTGCTAAGACATCGGCAGAGAAAAGCGAAGTCCCACTAACAACCAGAGGACGCTTAGCGGCCTTTAAGGCGGCAGCCATACCAGCTACTTGTGAGGCTTCTTCTTGACTCAACTCATGAACAGCAGGAGCTGCTGGATTCAATGCGTTTGCTAGAGCCATCCCTATTCGAGCTATCCCCGCCACATCAGAAATATGAACATGCATTGCTACGTCATCAAGGCGTGTTGCAACGGGACTCAGCACGTAAAGCGGACTACGCTTATCCATCGCAAGAGTGCGAATTGCTGCATCATGCCATTGGGGAAACTTCATGGCTGCTGCCATAGCCTTGCCAAGATTTTTAACAGATTGGCGTAATCCTAGCGCGATTCTAGCGGCGGTATTTGTCACATCCTCGCCCAGTATGATAACCGCGTCAGCTTGTTCAATGTCTTTAATACTAGCTACGTGTACCGCTTTGCTGGAATAGATATTTAGCACTTGTTGATACAAAGCCAATTCGGAGTCACTAACACCTGCATAGAAATTTTGTGTGCCAACAAAATCGCGTAATGCGAGATTAGCTTCTAGGGAGGCTCTGGGAGATCCGATACCAATGGCCTGCCCTTTTAATTTTTGTAATGCCTCAGCCGCAGCCTCAGCTGTTATTGCCGATGGTCGGCCATCGTGAGTATCGCGAGACATACAGTCGACTAGGCGTTCATTACTGTTAACGTAACCTGCACCAAACCGTCCACGATCACAAAGGAAATAACCATTAACTTGATCATTGTATCGGTTCACAACACGACGCAGGGTACCATAACGCTCTCCAGGGTTAGTGTTACACCCGACGCTGCAACCAGTACAAATAGAGGGTGCACTTTGTAGGTCCCATTTACGTGAATAATGTTTACTGAATACCTTGTCAGTAAATACACCAGTCGGACAAACCTCTACAAGATTTCCAGAGAATTCACTTTCAAGTGCTCCTTCTTCGAAACGGCCAAAATAAGTGTGGTTGTGTGATGCTTGAGGACCAAAATCTGTACCTCCGGCATAATCTTTGTAGTAACGGACACAGCGGTAGCAAGTGATACAACGATTCATTTCATGTCCGATAAACGGACCTAAATCTTGATTCGTGTGTGTTAATTTCTTGCCATCATAACGGCGATATGTATGACCCGACATCACAGTCATATCTTGAAGATGACACTCCCCGCCTTCCTCACACACAGGGCAATCGTGTGGGTGCTTAGTCATAATGCTTTCAATGGCTTGAGCTCGGAACTGACTAGCATTTTCAATTGAGTACCGAGCACCATCTCGAGGCGAAGTCATGCAAGCCATGACCTGACGGCCTCGCTTGTCTTCATCATTAGCGTACTCAATAATGGCACACTGACGACAGGATCCTACCGAGCCCAGCGCGGGATGCCAGCAAAAATAAGGCAGATCTTTCTGTTGAGAGAGAATCTCTTCCAGAAGATTATTATCCGGATTCACTTCGAAGACTTTGTCGTCAACGGTGATCTTCACCATGTCCTGTTACTCCAACTCAATGCTTTAGACCGAGAAAAACTCAGTGCTTCTGGTATTTGCAGCCATGATTAACGTGTTCAATAAACTCATCCATGAAATATTTAAGTCCACTCTGTAGAGGTTCTGCAGCCCCAGGTGCTAATGCGCAGAAAGTATTCCCTGGTGCCATGTAACCACAAAGCTCTTTTAATGTTTCTATATCCTTCATACTGCCCTCTCCATTTTCTAGCTTTTGCAGCATTTGTTGTGCCCAAGGCAGACCATCACGACAAGGTGTACACCATCCACAAGATTCATGAGCAAAAAATTTGATCAGGTTGAGTACACATCCAACAGGGCAGGTTTTATCGTCAAGCACCATGATTAGGGAGGTCCCTAGACGTGAACCTGCTTTCTGCACATCACCTGGAATCATGGGCAAATCGAGATGTTCAGGCATGAGGAAATCGGTAGACCCTCCACCAGGTAAGAAGGCCTTAAGTTGATAACCCTCTTGCATCCCACCCGCGTAGTCTTCAAGCAATGTACGGAATGTAGTGCCTACTGGCATTTCCCAGCAACCTGGGTTATTGACTCTACCACTAACACCGCTGATGCGAGTTCCTGGTTGACCATTGATACCAAGAGCTTTGTACCACTCCACGCCGTGACGCAATATGCCGGGTACATTACAGATGGTTTCAACATTATTGACTACCGTAGGACGCCCCCAAAGACCTGAAACCTGTGGGAAAGGAGGTTTGAATCGAGGATTAGCTCGCTTACCCTCCAGGGCGTTAATTAAAGCAGTTTCCTCACCACAAATATAACGACCCGCAGAGGTATGGAGAGCAAGATCTAGAGAAAATTGTGAACCATTAATGTTTTTTCCAAGCATACCTGCAGCATAGGCTTCTTTAATGGCTTCCTGGAGAGTTTTTTCAGCAACCTTGTACTCACCTCTCAGAAAGTTATAGGCCTGAGAGCTTTGCTGAGCTCCGGCGGAAGCTACTATTCCCTCTATCAGAAGATGTGGATCATGTTCCATTAATAACCGATCTTTGAATGTACCTGGCTCCATCTCATCGGCATTGACAACAAGATAACGTGGTCCACCATCAGGCGGTGGCATGAAAGACCATTTCAGACCTGTATTAAATCCAGCACCACCACGACCACCCAACCCAGCTTCTTTTAAAAGTTCTATGATTTCTGCAGGACTCATCGTCAGCGCTTTCTTAACTGACTCATAACCACCCACGGCACTATACTTCTCTATGTTAAGAGGAGCTCGACCGATTTCAATATTCTTGGTTAAGGGCTTATCCATAATGTTAGCAGTTGTCACTCTATTAAACCTCAGGCTTTGGCCTTATAAGTCGCGACTATCTCATCGATTTTCGCTGTTGTCAGATTACGGTACTGTTCATCCCCCACCATCATTGTGGGTGCTTTGTCGCAATCACCTAGGCATGGGACAGGAATTAGGGTGAACAATCCATCATCCGTTGTCTGACCATAATCTATCCCTAGCGTTGTTGTGATATGGTTCTTTAATGAATCACAACCCAACATCCAGCAAGCTACAGAGTCACAGAACAAAATGACATTTTTCCCAACAGGTTGGCGATATATAAGATTGAAAAAAGTTGCAACACCTTCAAGCTCATCAGGCGGAAGGTCTAAATACTCAGCAACAGCTAAAAGACTTTCGTCACTAACCCAACCTTGATATTTTTGAACTATCTTCAAAGCCTCAAGACCTACTGCCTGAGTGAATGGGTAATGCGTTTTTTCATGTTCTATGTCATGAACTTCTTCAGCTGTTAGCTGACGCGCTTTTGGTTTCGTACTGGCTATTAAATTACTCATGTTTTCGAGCCTTAATTGCTTATCTGTCCACATCAGCCATCACAAAGTCAGTGGTAGCTACTACGGTAGTAAAGTCTGCTAGCATTAACCCACGACTCAGGAAGGGAATAGCTTGAATATGAATGAAAGATGGTGTCCTGATTCGAGTTCTATATGATCCAATCCCACCATCATTAATAAGGTAGTACATATTCATCCCCTTGGTAGCCTCGATAGTTTGAGTTACCTCAGTAGGATCCATGACTGGTCCCCAGCTTACACTCAGAAAGTGATTAATGAGTGTTTCGATATCCTGTTTAGTCTTCTCTTTTACAGGAGGTGTTGTCAGAGGATGGTCGGCTTTGTATGGGCCTGAAGGCATATTATTTAGACATTGTTTGATGATACGGCAACTTTGACGCATTTCTTCAACACGAACAGCCGCCCGGTCATAACAATCTCCATTAACAGCGATTGGAACTTCAAACTCAAAGTTCTCATACCCACTGTATGGTCGGTTCTTTCTATAATCCCACTCCAAGCCAGTTGCACGAAGTGCTGGTCCAGTCATTGCCCAATCGAAAGCATCTTGGGTATTCATGGATCCTACTCCGCGCGCACGCTCCTTGATCACGGAGTTTGCCATCACCAGAGTTTCATATTCCGCTAGACGCTTTGGGAAGTAATCGACAAACTCACGGATGAGTTTATCCCAGCCGTTCGGAAGGTCTTGCGCAACTCCACCAATACGGAACCAACCTGGATGCATTCGGGCACCACAAATCGATTCTATGATATTGAATGCTTTCTCACGATCAACAAATGCATAAAAAAGTGGAGAAAGCTGTCCTAAATCTACCGCCCAAGTTCCAAAAAAAAGTAAATGTGAACAAATGCGGAAAAATTCGGCGAGCATCACACGAATTGTTTCCACTCGTTGCGGTACTTTAATACCAGCCATTTTTTCTACAGCGAGAACATAGGGAAGATTATTCATTACCCCGCCGAGATAATCGATACGATCTGTATAGGGTATGAAAGTATGCCAAGTTTGGCGTTCAGCCATTTTCTCAGCACCGCGGTGGTGATAGCCCACATCAGGGACCACATCAAGCACATATTCACCATCAAGCTGAAGTGCAAATCGAATCACACCATGCGCAGCGGGATGGTTTGGGCCAAAATTTAAGAACATAAACTCAGAAGTTTCTGATCGGCGCTTTAAGCCCCATTCCTCAGGGTTAAATCGCAATGCTTCTTGCTCACGATCTTGAATCTCATCACTCATCGTGAACGGTTCCATTTCCGTTGCACGAGCAGGATGATCCTTACGCAGTGGATGACCTTTCCAAGTAGGTGGACACAGAATTCTTGTCAAATTTGGGTGCCCATTGAAAACGATACCAAAAAGATCCCAAATTTCTCTTTCCTGCCAATTTGCGCTTGGCCATAGCCCAATTGCCGTGGGCATGTGCAAATCATCCATCTGCAAAGCCACTTTCAGGCGGATATCGCAGTTACCTGAGAAAGAAGTGGGATGGTAAACCACTGTAAAATCAGCGGCAGGTTGACCTTCGCGGTGAATGCGAGTTCTCTCATCAACGGCAGTCACATCCAAAAGCATTTCATAACGCGGGCGATGCTCATCACGCAAATACTTAAGCACCCCCATGATTTTTTCACGACCAACCCACAATGTCGGCATACCTTCAGCTGTGTGCTGGCGGACAAAACTTGCCTCACCAAAGCGTTGATAAAGATTTACTATAACCGTAGGCAGAGAGCTTTCATTGACTTGTGTAACAGTGGAAGAATTCATGTCTTACACCTCGTCTGGACTACGCAGCTCTGTAGCTGCAATGCGCTCAGCACGACGTTTGAGACGCTGAACTGGGACTTTCTCACGTTCATAAACACCCTGATCGTTAATTACCCAGCTAACTGGTCGACGAGTTTTACCTATTTGGTCTTGGAGTAAGTTTAAGCCTTGAAGCAAAGCCTCCGGACGAGGCGGGCAACCTGAAACATAGACGTCCACTGGTAAAAATTTATCTACCCCCTGCACCACTGAGTAAATGTCGTACATTCCCCCAGAGTTAGCACAAGAGCCCATACAAATTACATACTTGGGGTCCATCATTTGTTCATAGAGACGTTGTACTACAGGAGCCATTTTGCGAAACACGGTGCCGGCGATAATAATCATATCTGCTTGACGTGGAGTCGCACGAAAGACTTCAGCACCAAAACGCGCAATATCGTGGCGAGACGAAATAGCCGTGGCTGCCTCCACGTAACAACAAGACAGACCAAAGTTAAATGGCCAAACGGAGTGTTTACGACTCCATGCCAACATGTCTTCCAATGTTGTCATGACAACATTACGACGGATGTAATCATCAAATTGATTCATTCCAGGACTTGTTGAAAAAGAGTCCTCAGGTTTTACCAGCTCCCAACTCATTAGTGTGCTGCTCCCCTATGTTGATCTGAAACTTGATGGCTATCATCAGATAGGACTGAGTGACCAGAAGCAATCTTATTACGTCCGATATTTACGACTCCACCCTCACCCTGCAGCTTGGCCACATCACGAATTTGCCGTTGAGTTCTCCACTCCAGTGCTCCACTTTTGTAGAGATAAAGAAGTCCGGTAACTAGAATGAGGATAAACACTGAGACTTCGATGTAGCCTAACCATCCACTTTCACGAATTGACATGGCCCAAGCAAAGAGGAAGGCAACTTCTAAATCAAAGATGATAAACAGGATGGCAGTGCGATAAAAAGGGACATGAATTCTGGCTTGGGCCGAGCCTGTTGGCAAAACTCCAGACTCATATACATCATGAGTAGCGTGATCTTTTCGCTTTTGACCTAAAAAAGATGAGACTACCAAAAGCGAGCAGATAAGCAGTATGACAATGATTGTATAGAGCGTCAGGGGAAGCAGATCTATATTCACACGACCTTCCTAAAATTAGCTTATTAAAATGTCGACAAAACTAGCGTTCATAAGGCAAAACATGTTCCATAGCTCCCAGAACATGCGTTTAGTACCACACTAACTTCAAACCTTGCCCTACAAATCTTTCAAGTAGCACTCTTCCTAATGAGCCACGCAAGCAAAATAGAGAAGATAACACTCGACCTTAAACTTCTCAGTAACGCAAAGAAGTAACTATGGCTTAAATTTCTACAACGAGTGAGCTGTATCACATTTAGGTGGGGTTGCTGCAAAAATCCCGTGGGCATCGCCTTGAGGAGAGCGCTTTTAGACTACCTCAACAACCTTGGCCTTTCCTGCTTCAAACGGCTGTTTAATTTACACTTTCCCAGCCAGAGGTTCAAGTAATTTGATCTTATTCAATATTAAAAAACACGATTAATACCATCGAGCGCCGCCACTTTATAGGCTTCAGCCATCGTAGGGTAATTGAATGTAGTTGTCAGAAAATATCGCAGTGTATTGTGAGGGGCTGGCTGCCGCATGATTGCCTGTCCGATATGCAAAATTTCTGATGCCTGATCACCGAAACAATGAATTCCAAGAATCTCGAGAGTGTCAAAATGAAAAATAATTTTGAGCATACCAGCCTCATCTCCAGTAATCTGAGCCCGAGCAATATTTCGAAAAAAAGCTTTTCCCACTTCATAGGGAATTTTACGCTCCGTGAGTTCCTGCTCATTAAGTCCCAATGTACTAATTTCTGGTATTGTGTAAATTCCAGTAGGGATTTCAGCTAGTGGAGTAAATTCATCTGGGCAAAACATTGCATTGGCGGCTTCTCTACCTTGGTCGTAGGCTGCAGATGCCAATGCGGGATAACCAATAACATCTCCTGCTGCATAAATATGTGACACGTTAGTCTGAAATCGCTCATTGACTTCTAACTGGCCGCGTTTGTTGGCTACTAGTCCAACTTTATCTAACCCAAGTTTATCCGTATTACCTGTACGGCCATTCGCCCAAAGCAATAGATCACTCTTAATTTTCTTACCAGACTCTAAATAAACCACCACCCCATCATCATGATATTCTACTTGCTGAAAGTGCTCCTCATGACGGCAACGCACGCTAAGATTTCGTAAGTGGTAACCTAATGCTTCGGATATTTCATTATCGAGGAAAGAGAGCAAAGAGCTTGCAGGGTTGATCATTTCTACTTTGCAACCAAGACCACCAAAAATAGATGCATACTCACACCCTATTACCCCTGCCCCAATGATGGTAACTTTACGAGGACTGAAGGGTAGCTGGAGAATCGTATCACTATCAAAAACTCTAGGGTGACTAAAATCAATATCTGGCGGATGCCAAGGCCTCGCACCAGTGGCAATCATAAAATTTGAGGCTGTTAGCTTTTCCTGTTGTTGACCATCAACCTCAATGGTCTTGCCATCTAAGAAACTGGCCGCACCTTTATATAAGGCCACTTGATTGCGCTCATAAAAATCCTTCCTCAGCACCCCCTGATCTCCAACAACCATCGATGTGTAACGCATCAGGGTCTGAAATGTCACACTTTTTTGCTCTCCAAAATCGCGCAACATGGGGTGGTTACGAAACTGTAACAACTGTTTCACACCATGACGGAGCGTTTTGGAAGGAATAGTGCCAACATGTGTACAACCACCACCAGGCATATTTTTGTCACAAACCATTGCAACTTTACGGCCATGCTTTACAGCATTCATAGCTGCGGACTCTCCCGCTGGCCCACTTCCAATAACGATCAAATCATACTGTTTCATGCATTACTCACGTCGCAGATACTGCTCTAGCGCTGACGACGTGATTATAGACCAGCCTTGATCTTTTCTCACCACCAGGCTTACCATTAGTCCCAATTCTTCCGCAATTCTCAGACTTTCTTGCGGCCCCATAATCATAAAAGCAGTTGCCCATGCGTCAGCCTCAATTGCCTTCGACATAAATACAGTCACTCCGGCAAGATCATGACTAGCAGGTCTGCCTGTACGAGGGTCTATCTCATGACTTACACGGGTACCATCAGGAAGCACTCTAAAATTACGATAATCCCCTGAGCCTGCTATTGCTATGTCGCCCATGTTAGATACGACAGAGGCCACCTGCCTTACACCCACTTCGGGTAGCTCCAAGGCTACTCTCCAAGGTAGGGGTTGATTCTGTGTTTCTCCAAAGCCTGCAAGCTCAGGAACAAATCTATACCCTTGTATTCTTAGCTCTCCTCCCACTTCCACTAGGTAATGTAACAAACCAAGAGCACTCAAAAACTCTGCAAGCTCATCCACTGCAAACCCTTTAGCAATGCCACTTAAATCTAGGAGCAACCCTGAAGAGCGTACTAAAGTTAACGATTGTAAATCGACTTCATAACTTGACTCGCTAAGACGTTCCAAAGCCTGATCTATGACAGCGGCTTTAGGCACCTCATTATCGCCTTCAGGCCCAAAGCCCCAAATGTTCACAAGCTCCCCGACTCGTGGATCAAAGCCACCTTGACTTGTAACTTGAATATTTGCAGCAACGGCGAGTACTTGCGCAAGATCAGGTGAGATAACAAATTCAGTTGAGGAACTATTATTTATGCGACTCAGCTCAGAGTCACTGTCCCAAGTAGAAAATATCGCATGGTCAAGCTGATCTAACTTGTCTTGTATTAAATTCTGTAAATCATCAGGTGGATTTTGATTTTGAGCTAATTGAACTTGCCAATGGGTACCCATAGTTTCACCATTGAATATTTGCGGATCGGTTACCAAGGCAAAGCGTCCAGAGTGGTGAGTCGAAAATTGATTCCAAGAGATGGCCAGACAGAATAAAAAAAGTAGGAATAAAAAAACCAGCCTGACTATCGATACAGACTGGCCAGTTATATTAACCATTTTTATAGAGCAGCCTCAGGCAAGGTGCTAAAGTGCCATAGATGTATTGGCAGGATAAGTCAGATGGTCCACTCCCGCTAGTTTGGCCACCATCCTGACCACTTGATTACTGTAGCCATACTCATTGTCATACCAAAGGTAAATGATAAGATTAGTTCCATTAGCTATAGTTGCTGTAGCATCTAACACAGCGGCTTCACGTGAGCCTATAAAATCACTGGACACAGCATCAGGTGACTCGGTGTAACCTAGTTGATTTTGCAAAGGTGAGTGTAAAGCAATTTTACGCAAATAGTCGTTAATCTCTTCTCGAGTAACAGGTTTTTCAAGGGTGATGTTAGCAATCGCCATGGAAACATTGGCAACTGGCACACGAACCGCGTTACCTGTTAGCTTTCCTTCTAATTCAGGCACTGCCTTGGAGACCGCTTTAGCTGCTCCTGTCTCAGTAAGCACCATGTTGAGAGCTGCTGAGCGTCCACGACGATCAGCTTTATGATAATTGTCTATAAGGTTTTGATCATTTGTGTAGGCATGAACAGTTTCAACATGGCCATGCACAACACCCCAATTGTCGTTGATGATTTTTAGCACTGGCGCTATAGCATTAGTTGTACAAGAAGCTGCTGTAATGATTTTATCTTCAGCTGTGATTGTATCGTGGTTTATACCAAGCACAATATTTTTAAGCCCCCCCTTACCGGGAGCAGTCAACATCACTTTGCTTACGCCCTTAGATTTGAGATGCAGAGATAACCCTGCCTCATCTCGCCACTTACCAGTATTATCTATAATTAGAGCTTCACTGATACCGTATAGCGTGTAGTCAATCTTATCGGGGGCATCAGCATAGATAAAGTGGATGATGTTTCCATTAGCGATAATGCGTGAATTTTCCTCATCCACTCGAATAGTCCCTTCGAAAGAACCATGAACCGAGTCAGTACGAAGCAAGTTAACTCGCTTGAGTAAGTCTCCCTCACCTCCGCGTCTAACAACGACAGCGCGGAGTCTCATTACTTGACCATTACCCGTCTGTTCTAAAAGTAGTCTTGTGACCAATCGCCCTATCCGTCCAAAACCATATAAAACAACATCTACTGGTTTGACTATTGGTTTATGCGCATTATCAATTAACAATACCAATTCACGTGCTACAAAAGCATCGACATCCATTCCATCTGTAGTCTGACTTTGCTCCATATAAGCTACAGTAAGCTTCCCAAGATCTATTTGGCATGGACAGAGATTAAGCTTTGCTAAGGCAGTCAGTACAGGATGGGTTTCGAATTCTGACATTTCATTACGAGCTATTTGCCGTACTCGACGATGAGATTTCATGATATTAGCTACAGAGCGATTAGTTAGCGTGTTGCCGTAGAGGAAAACTTGTATACCTCGCTCATTTTCTAGACGTCCCAGAACAGGGATCATTTCTTGAGCTAGCGCTTCGCGCTGTTTCCAGTCTTGAAAGAAGCCTTCATCGAGATTTGGTCTTACCACGTTGTAGTTCCTGAGTGTGAAAATTTTGGCGCATTATCCCAACCTATAGCCTTGCTGTCCAACTTAAAGATAAACAATAGTTTATAATGCCCAGTTATTATTTAAGGAGTCAGCTTTGAAGTACCTGGATCTTGAAAACCTGCCTGCAGCTCCTGAAGCTGCAAAGCCCCAGCAGTGGGCAGGATTAAGAGGTGCTGCTAGTAGCCTACTACTTGCAACCGCCCAAAATATTTCCCCCAAAATGGCACTGGTGATCACTGAGAACACTCAGCAGGCCGAGCGTTTACTTGAAGAATATGAGTTTTTTGCCAATGAGAATGACATTGAACAAGTGACTCCAGTTCTACATTTCCCCGACTGGGAAACCTTACCTTATGACAGTTTCTCCCCTCACCAGGACATAATTTCAGAGCGACTAGCGACCCTGCAACAACTACCCGGGCTTCAGAGAGGGACGCTGATACTTTCGGTTAACACCTTATTGCATCTAGTACCCCCTAAAAGCTATTTGGCTGCTTATGCTCTTGAGCTGAAGGTAGGAGAGCAACGATCATTACAAGAGTTAAAAGCTCAACTTATAGTTGGAGGATACCATCATGTAGATACCGTGTACGAACATGGTGAGTTTGCAGTACGAGGCTCAATTCTTGACCTTTTCCCAATGGGCACCCAAGAGCCACTACGAATTGAGTTCTTTGATGAAGAAATAGAAAGCATGCGTAATTTTGCTGTTGATACGCAAATCTCAAGTCAGCAGCTAAATTCATTAAAACTCTTACCTGCAAGAGAGTTTCCTTTAAACGATGATTCCATAGCTAAATTCAGAAAGGCCTTCCGTGAAAACTTTGCCGTGGATGTTAGGCGCTGCCCTTTGTACGAGGATGTGAGCAAAGGAATATCAAGTGCAGGACTTGAATATTACCTGAAACTTTTTTTCACCTCTCTCGAAACGCTTTTTGACTACTTGCCAACAGATTTACAAGTTTATACCTATGGTGACTTAAATTCGGGGGCTGAACAATTTTGGCGTGAAGTGCGTGTGCGCCATGATCAACTTGGAGTCGATCCAGAACGTCCTTTACTACCCCCTAAAGAAGTCTTCCTACCTGTTGAGAAACTATTCGAAAAACTTAAAAAATTTCCTCTAATCGAGTTACTGAATCAAGCTAATCAAGTAACAGCTAACAATTGGGTACTTGATTCACAACCCATGCCAGATCTAGCTGTAGAACAACGCCAACTAGATCCTATGTCAAAGCTTAGACAATTCTTAGCTGACAATTTTGACCAACATATCCTACTAACTTGTGAATCAGCTGGACGTCGTGAAGTGTTGTTGGAATTACTCCGTGATAACCGGATTGATGCAACCTCATGTATCAACTGGAGAGATTTCCAAGAGAAATTAAACTTACAACCTCCTCAACTCTATGTGACTATAGCGCCCCTCAATCATGGCCTATGGTTACCTGCAAAAAAAATGGCAGTGATAGCGGAGAACCAGCTTTTTGTAAATCATGTTGCTCAAACAAGAAGACGTCGTGAACAACAAGACAACAGCGACTTTGTTATTAAAAGTTTGACTGAACTAAAAGAAGGATCGGCGGTTGTTCATTTAGACCATGGTGTAGGCAGATACAGAGGGCTTGAAAACTTCAGTGTTGAAGATCAACTGACAGAATTTGTAGTTTTAGAATATGCTGAGGGCGCCAAACTTTATGTCCCTGTTGCAAATTTACACATGATCACCCGTTATGGTGGGACAGATCCAGAGAATGCTCCTCTACATAAACTTGGCAGCGATCAATGGCAAAAAGCTAAACGCAAAGCCGCCGAAAAAGTGATCGATGTTGCAGCAGAGCTACTTGATATTCATGCTCGACGTGCTGCCCAACAAGGAAAAAGCTTCAGTATCCCTCAGACAGATTACCAGTTGTTTTCTAACAGCTTTGATTTTGAAGAAACACCGGATCAACTGGACACTATTAAAGCTGTTTTGGCTGATATGGCAAACCCACGTCCAATGGACCGTTTGGTCTGTGGTGATGTGGGTTTCGGAAAAACTGAAGTTGCAATGCGTGCTGCGTTCATTGCTGTCAGTAATCACAAGCAAGTAGCAATTTTGGCTCCAACTACCCTACTTGCTCAGCAACATTATGAAAGTTTTCGCGATCGTTTTGCTGATTGGCCTGTATCAATACGTTTATTATCGAGATTTGTTAGCAGCACTAAACAACAAGAAGCTTTAGCTGAACTAGCCAATGGAAAAGCGGACATAGTGATTGGCACTCACAAATTATTGCAGGAAAGCATCAAATATAAAGATCTTGGGTTACTAATTATTGATGAGGAACATCGATTCGGAGTAAGACAAAAAGATAGACTTCTATCTTTAAGGGCTAATGTGGATGTTCTAACTTTGACAGCCACACCTATTCCTCGAACTCTAAATATGGCAATGTCAGCCCTACGAGACCTTTCTATTATAGCGACACCTCCAGCACGTAGACTTTCTGTACTCACATTTATTCGTGAATTTAACGAACCATTGATCAAAGAAGCCATACATCGCGAACTTCTTCGCGGTGGCCAAGTTTTCTACTTGCATAATAATGTTCGCACCATAGAGAAGACAGCAGAGAGCATTCGCAATTTGGTACCAGAGGCTCGGGTGGTTGTTGGCCACGGTCAACTCAGAGAAAGTGAGCTAGAGAGAGTTATGTCAGATTTTTATCACAAACGGAGTAATGTGCTTGTATGTTCGACTATCATAGAAACTGGGATAGACATTCCTAATGCCAACACCATCATCATTGATCGAGCAGATACATTCGGACTTGCTCAACTACATCAACTAAGAGGACGAGTCGGTCGATCGCATCACCAGGCCTATGCCTACTTGCTTACCCCCCATCCTCGTAGCCTTACTGCAGATGCGGTAAAACGTCTGGAAGCCATAAGTAGTGCAGACACTTTAGGTGCCGGCTTCACTCTAGCTTCTCATGATCTTGAAATCCGTGGTGCCGGTGAACTTTTGGGAGAAGAGCAAAGTGGTCACATGCAAAACATAGGCTTTACTCTCTACAGCGAAATGTTGGAACAGACAGTTGCCCTAATGAAGGCTGGTAAAGTTCCGAAGCCAGATCAGGCTCTTTTTGTTAACACTGAGATTAATTTGCGTATTCCAGCACTACTTCCTGAAGACTACCTAGGGGATATACAGACGAGATTGCTTCTGTATAAGCGCTTAGCCAATGCTGCTAATCACGAGGAGCTGCTTGAATTGAAAGTAGAAATGATTGATCGTTTCGGTCTCTTACCTGAGCCAGCCCAAAATCTCCTGGCAGTAACTGCATTAAAGCTTAGAGCACAGAAACTCGGTATCGAAAAACTCGAAGGGGCAACAGGGGGAGGTCGTATACGTTTTTGTACCGACACATTAATAGATCCTCTCAAACTGGTAGAGCTTATTCAATCAGAGCCAGCGAACTATAGTTTGAAAGGGGCTAATGAATTAGTATTTCGAACACCTGCTAGAGATGCAGCTGAAAGAATTATGTTAGCTAATGCTCTGCTTGATAAACTAGAACAATGATAGGTCCAAAAGTGAAAAAACAGCACCACAATAAAAACTTCCAGCATATAAAAAGAAGACTTAAATTACTTCTAGTAATTGGTTTATTTCCGGCAGCAACAACGGTTCACTATACTCATGCCGCTGATGAAGCGAGTGAATGGCTGACAGTTAATGTCATTGTGTTTACTCAAAAAGACGATGACTCACTATCTGAAATTCCACTCGCCTCCTCTACTCCTGTACTACTACCCAAAGGTATACTACTCAAATCACCAGCTCTCGGTCTTGATTTTCCGTTTTATGAACAGGACCGACTTCCACCCAACACCTTATTTAGCTCATTAACCTCACACGCTCCCCTAGAGACAGATCTCACTGCAAAATTTACATTAAAAGCTGTTGAAAAAGAGCCTTTCATGAGACTTCCACATGAGAATTTCTCTTTAAAAACTACGCTGAGCCGACTAAGAGAGAGCAATTACTCGGTTCTATGGCATGGTAGCTGGCATGAACCCTTAGTCTCTGCACGCCAAGCTAGGTCGGTATCAGTTTTCAGTTCCAACGCCACAGAATCCTTCCTTGAAAGTGTCTATCCAAATTTTTCTCAGCTACTCTCCGAAGATAATAATGAGAGAATGCATAATAAGATTTCTACAAATACCGAACATGTCTCAGATGGCAAAACGCTATTTGGAAATTTGAGAATAATTGATAGTGGGGGACGAGTACAGCTGGAGACAGCACTTTATTTATCAGCAGAGTCTAATTCATTCTGGACCATTCAGGAAAAAAATCTGCTTAGCAAAGGAAGACTTTTCTATTTGGATAACCCAGCCTTTGGGGTGCTTATACAGGTCGACGATTATGAAATTCCACTCCCCTCAATAAACACTTCTCTAAACTTTGAGTGATTCACGGGAAGTCATACTGCAGCATAAGATTCAATCTCTCTTAGCACAATGACCCTGTGTAATAAATTAGCATAGATACTTCAGCGCATATAAAGAGATTTGTCAGGAGAATATCTTGAAACAAGTTCTCGCAGAAGGTTCTTAACTACCACTATGCCTTCTTCCAACACGAGCATCAAAAACTCATGATTCAATTGGGCACCAGGCACACCCGCCGCTTTATTAATAACCAAACATAAACTGGCATAAGGTATCCCCAACTCTCTGGCTAGAGCGGCCTCTGGCATAGCAGTCATCCCTACTAAAGTACAACCATCCCTAGCGAGTCTACGTATTTCTGCTCCAGTCTCAAGACGCGGGCCTTGGGTGACACCATAGGTTCCTTGCTTAACTATGGGTAAACCCAAGGAATCTGCGACAGCTGAAATTTGAGTATTCAGTTCAGGAGTAAAAGGTTCACTAAAATCAATATGTGCTTTGAGTTGATGCTTGCCAAGATAAAAACTATTCTCTCTTCCATAGGTATAGTCGATAATTTGATCCGGAAGCACCAAGGAGCCAGGTTCGAGACAAGGGTCCACCGCACCTGTTGCGTTGACAGCCACAATACTACTCGCACCTGCCTTGTCCAAGGCCCACAGGTTTGCCCTATAATTTATTTCATGGGGGGCTAATTGATGTTCTGCACCGTGTCTGGGCAAAAATAAACAAGTGGAGAGACCTTTTCTGTACTGATAGAGACATACAGGTTGCTCCGCATAAGGAGTTAACAAACTGAGAGTTTTCTCAAGCTCTAACTCTTCTAGAGCGTAAAGACCAGAACCACCGATGATTGCTAGTGTCACGATAAATATCTCGATAAGGGATAATGCGACTCAACACCCATTTACTACTTATAGTAAGCATTTTCCTGCACAGTATGATCGGTAACATCACGTATACCGGTTAATTCAGGCAACTGCTCTAACAAAGATTTTTCTACACCTTCCTTCAATGTGACGTCTACCATACCACAGCCTTGGCAACCACCACCAAATCGCAGAATTGCAACCTTCTCCTCAGTAATTTTTTCTAGCGTGATATTACCTCCATGAGAGGCCAATCCAGGATTAATATCGTTGTAGAGAATATAGTTAACCTTGTCCTCCAAGGACGAGTCTGGTCCAACCCTGGGCAAACGAGAATTAGGAGCACGAATCGTTAATTGTCCGCCCATGCTGTCCTTTGCATAATCAACAACAGCATCAGCAAGATAAGGGATGCTCCGTTTTTCAATATAAGCACTGAAACCTTCATAGTTAGTCAGCTCGTCTTCAAGCTCAGCTTCACCAGGACGGCAAAAAGCTATACAAGTTTCAGCTTTGGGTGTTCCGCCGTCTAACACAAAAACACGTATAGCTATCCCTTCACAATCCTGCTTGTCCAATAACTCACGCAGATAGGCCTGACCATTAGGGGTAATTTCTACATATTGTGTTGAGGTGTTTGTTACAGCTGTCATTGCGAACTACCTTAAATAATCTCTGAATTTACTTCAATTTTCGACTAACTGTCGTGGCAAGGCCATGCTTCAACGGACTATATACACTATAATACTTATAATTAATAACCAAGTAAAATTATCGGGAATTTCAGTTATCTAGATCATTTAAAGGCTAAAATTTTATGTTTTCCCTTTAAATCTAAGCAGTGAAAGTGCCACGGGAAAATGGGTCAACCAAGAAATATTTCGACTGATGATTGCTCCATCTAGGTACAGCTATAAATAAAAAGCTTATGAGGTCATAAATGAAGCACAAAACTGAAACCAATGAAAAAAGCGATCAAAAGATTACTTTTCTCCAGGCGATGTTTAGTGTCTTACAAGCTACTTTCGGTGTGCAAAGTAAGACTAATAGGGAACGGGACTTTAATAGTGGCAGTGTCATGCCTTTTGTTGTAGCAGCAATTATTTTCACCATTGCCTTTGTGCTAGGGCTAATGGTTTTGGTCAATTTTATTAGTAGCTAATTTGAAAATCGCCAAAGCAACAATAATCTATCTCTTTTGTATAAATATTGACCAGGACAGATAAATTAAATCAATTACTCAGGTGCATATTGAGTACAAAGAGAGGCTAACTGGTAATTCACAAGGGATCAACTAAACGCAGTGAAAAAATTATCTGAGACCGGGTTCGTGCTTAATATTACTTGGCCACAAATAATAAAATTGTTAAAAATATAAAGAACAAATTTTGATTATGACTGGCTCACGTAAACGACCAAAGCTGTCACCGCCAGAGCTATTAACGCAAAAGCTGCCCCAGCATCTGCCCGTCCATCTGCTTCAATTTCAGCATCGTTATAATCTTTGTTATTGCTAGTCTCTTGTGAATGTCTCACTTAACATCATCCTTTCGCTGAATTAACAATGGTGAACTGAAGTTGATTATTTTTTCTGTATTTTACTCCTTAGACTGCTGAAAATACAGCAAGCTAAACTTTCTCCGACGTCTAATGCTGTTTAATTAGCATATCTATTAAATCGATTAACAATATCGAGTATTTCCGTAATCTCCGATAAAGCAAGAGGGGTATGATATATCTCTCTGACAAGACCTAAATCTCTCAAAACTTATTAACGCCAGGGCATGATCAATGTACCGTTATAATCAGTACGATAAACAATTCTTAGAAGAACGCGTTGAGCAGTTCCGCGATCAAACACATCGTTTTCTAGCGGGAAAATTAAGTGAGGAAGAATTTCTTCCTTTGCGTTTGCAAAACGGTCTGTATATCCAACGGTTAGCTCCTATGTTAAGGGTTGCCATTCCCTATGGTTGCCTAAACTCAATACAATTACGTAAATTAGCTCATATTGCTAGACAATACGACAAGGGTTACGGTCATTTTTCTACTCGTCAAAACATTCAATTCAATTGGCCCACTTTAGAGAATGTTCCAGATATTCTCCATGAACTCGCCCAAGTAGAAATGCATGCTATTCAAACGAGTGGCAATTGTATTCGCAATACAACAACTGATCAGTTTGCAGGGCGTGCAAAAGAAGAAATTGCTGATAGCAGACCATGGTGTGAAATAATTAGACAGTGGTCCACTTTTCACCCTGAATTTGCTTACCTCCCCCGTAAGTTTAAAATTGCAGTCTGTGGTAATGAAGAAGATCAAGCTGCAACACAAGTTCACGACATTGGGTTGTACTTAGTCCGCAATCTTGAAGGAGAGCTTGGATTTAAAGTTCTCGTAGGTGGTGGATTGGGAAGAACCCCAATCATAGGACAAGTAATTCGTGAATTTCTCCCTTGGCAAGAACTCCTGAATTACTTAGAGGCGATACTAAGAGTCTATAATGCCGATGGCAGGCGCGACAACAAATACAAGGCCAGAATTAAAATCTTGGTCAAAGCTGATGGCTTAGAAAAATTTAGCTCTAAAGTGGATGCTGAATGGGAAGCTTTACGTAATGGACCGGGGACCCTAACTGACGAAGAAGTGCAACGGTGTTCATCATTTTTTAGTTCACCCTCCTACCAAGATCTCCCCGATGAAGATGAGGCACTAAGAGCAAAATTAAGTTCTGATGTACTATTTCATCATTGGTATGAGCGTTGTGTGCATCCCCATAAACAAAGTGGCTATCGAATAGTAACTCTTTGCTTGAAAGAAACTGGGAAAGCTCCAGGTAATCTTACGGCGGAACAAATGGAGCTAGTAGCAAATCTCTCTGATGAGTTCAGTTTTGGTGAACTACGAGCAACTCATGAACAAAATCTTTGCCTAGTAGATGTTGAGTTGGCTCGTCTGCCTGAGCTTTATACCTCTTTAAAGCAAGGAGAACTTGCAACCCCTCACCGCGGATTGTTAAACGATATTATTGCCTGCCCAGGAGGAGATTATTGTTCACTGGCGAATGCGAAATCAATACCAGTTGCAGAGGCTATCCAGCGTCATTTCAATAATCTAGATGAATTACTGAATATAGGCGATATCAGTTTAAATATTTCTGGTTGCATGAATGCGTGTGGGCATCACCACATAGGAAATATTGGCATTTTAGGGGTGGATAAAAAAGGGAGGGAGTTCTATCAAATAGTACTTGGTGGTTCTGCGGGACGCGAAGCTGCTATTGGTGAAATCCTTGGTCCCTCATTCGCACAAGAAGAAATTCCTCAAGTGATTGATACATTGATTGCCGTCTACCTCGAAAACCGTAGTCCCAGAGAAACTTTTTTACAAACTTACCTACGCCTAGGCATGACCCCATTTAAGGAAAAAATATATGGCAAAGCTGCTTAAACTACCCACTACTTTCTCTCAGTCAGTGTACGTATGGATGCCATGCGAAACCACTATCTCAGAGATAGAGACACAGTGTCGTGTTCAACCTGAGGCACCAGTGTTAGTACACTATAAACTATGGCAAGAAATTACCCAGTTGAAATCCCTAGAAATTGGAGGCGCCAAGATCTTACCTTGGCTTGATGGGGATGACTCATTACACGATCTGACAAACACAGTGGCTTTAAATTCAATAGACTTAATAGCACTGCATTTCCCCAAGTTTACCGATGGTCGTCCATATACTTTAGCATCTCGCCTGCGTAGAACATGTGACTATAAGGGACACCTCTTAGCA
The DNA here is from genome assembly GCA_038125665.1 of Enterobacteriaceae bacterium. Taxonomy (GTDB): domain Bacteria; phylum Pseudomonadota; class Gammaproteobacteria; order Pseudomonadales; family Pseudohongiellaceae; genus CAILUG01. Next base: position 52,030 of record JAYPEI010000007.1, on the reverse strand, counting down.
ACCGGAGATATAGGCATAGACCAATTACAATACATGGAGCGATGTGGCTTTGACATGTTTATCTTGCAAAAGGATTATGAAGAAACAGAGGTCCTGAAAGCTCTCTCCTGCTTTCAGGAACATTATCAGAGCCTAGTAACGAACCCTGTACCTCTTTTTCGTCGCCAGCAGTTTGCTTAGATAGTCACTGTGTCAGGGAGCAGTACAAAATCAGGAAAAATATTTTTCCTTATCTGCTCTATGGAGCCAGCGTTCTATGCTTCCGTTAATCACTTTTGAAACAGAATTCTCGAAAAGTTCCTCGATTTTATCTCGAAGATGTCTACGGCGTTCCCAGCTTACTTTAAAGACATCAGACTCTTTACAGAGTCTAAGTATCACTTCATCTGAAGTTTCTAGCTTATCGACCAAACCTAATACTAATGCCTGACTGCCAGTCCAGACCTCACCTGTTGCCACCGGAGCGAGATCCATTTGAGGCCTGTGCTCCGCAATAAAGTTCTTAAATAGTTCATGCATGGTATTAACTTCCTCTTGAACTTTAAGTCTCCCAGCTTCAGTGTTTTCACCCAGAGTCGTAAGCGTTCGTTTATATTCACCTGCGGTGATCATTTCATAGTCAATTTTATTCTCTGTCAGCAAGCGATGAACATTTGGAAGTTGAACTAAAACACCTATTGAACCTATATAGGCAAAAGGTGAAGCGATCAATTGATTAGCTACACAAGCCATCATATAGCCGCCACTAGCAGCCACTTTATCCACACAGATCGTTAAAGCCAGACCGTGATTACCTAGACGGGTAAGCTGTGATGCTGCTAATCCATAGGCATGAACCATCCCTCCCGGGCTTTCCAGTCGCAAGACCACCTCATCCTGATCCCTTCTAGCTACTTGTAGGATGGCTGTAATGCACCTTCGGAGATTTTCTACTTCAGAGGCCCTCACATCACCGTCGAAGTCTAGAACGAAAACTCGTTTTGTGGCGTTCTCTGAAACTTGATTTTTTTCACGTTCTTTTAGTTTACGCTGCTCTTCTTTCTCAAACTTTTTTAGCGCGGCACCCTCTAAAATACCTGACTGCATATCCTGCCTAAGATCATCCAAAACTTCATTCAATTTATGTAATTGTAAGTGCCCGTCTTCATTACTCCCCTCACTACGTTGTTTCCCAATGGCAAGTATTGAAATCAGAATGACTACTATTGCTAAAACCACAGTAACTGCTTTTGCTAAAAATAACCCATACTCAAATATAAAACTCACGGGGTTCTCCCTTAAAAATGTGCCCTGTCAGGAATATTCATTATTCTTATAACAAGATTAGACCATTATTAATGATTAAGCTTGTACCATACGACATCCCTAACACTGACTTTGGCAATGTTAGCGAGTGTTTTTTCGTGTGCTTCGAGCTCCTCTTGAGTTGGTTGTAATACAACTAAAGAAGAGCGAGTTCGGTGAAATCGTAGTTCTGTTCTACCTGTTTTAAAATCCACTTCTGCCCCTTCATGCTCAGAATGGGCACTTGAATAACCAAGTCCTAGTGAGGATTGGCCACCTGACATAGCCAAGTAAACCTCTGCAAGAATTTCTGCATCCTTCAATGCACCATGCAAATCTCTTTGGCTATTATCAACAGAATAACGTTTGCAAAGGGCATCTAGATTATTTTTTTGTCCTGGGTGTTTTTTTCGCGCCATAGCAAGTGTATCTAGTACTGTACAATACTGCTCGATAGGTTTGAAATTTTCACCTTGAAGTAACGCTAGCTCATGATTGAGGAAGCCAATATCAAAACTCGCGTTATGAATAACTAATTCTGCCCCACAAACAAAATTGATAAAGTCTTGCGCAATTTGATCAAATATAGGTTTATCAGCTAGAAATTCATTAGTAATACCGTGTACCTCTAATGCTGCTGGATCCACTTCATGCATAGGATTGATGTAAAGATGTAAGGTGTTGCGAGTAATTTTGCGATTTACTAGTTCCACACAGCCAATTTCAATAATCCTGTGGCCTTGTGCAGGATCAAGACCTGTTGTCTCAGTATCAAGCACTATCTGTCGCATAAACGTTTTCTTCCATTTCTCATTTGGGTGTTAATTTTAATAAAGTTCATCTATACCTTTATTAGCCAGAGCATCAGCGAACTCGTTGCCTTCATTGCCAGAGTGCCCTTTTACCCACTTCCATTGCATCTCATGTTGTTGAACAAAAGAATCGAGTTGTTGCCAAAGATCTACGTTAGCCACGGATTTCTTACTAGTAGTGCGCCAGCCTGAACGCTTCCACTTAGGTAACCACTCGGTTATTCCTTGTAAGACATATTTAGAATCACTGAATACCTTCACCCTACAAGGGCGTTTAAGAACAGAAAGCCCCTGGATAACCGCCATCAATTCCATCCGATTATTTGTGGTAAGAGACTCGCCCCCATACATAGTTCGTTGGGCTTTACCATAGTTCATTACAACACCCCAACCACCAGGGCCAGGATTACCTCGGCAAGCTCCATCAGTATACAGGATGACTTCTGGTGGTACTGAACTCTGTTTTTCATGATGATTCATTAGATAAATACTTCTAATTATTGGGGCCTGCTACACATGACGAACATTATGCTTAATCTTCACAATATATTGAATCATTATATTTCCAAGTCACATTCTTTCGACATAAGTTATGACCAAGTATTGAAATACTATTTTTTATGATTGTTATGGCGGTTGAAGGCTTGTTTGCTATTGGCCTTTGAGTAATTGGAGCCACAAGTCTGGTATGCCAACGCTTTTTTATAAGCGTCATTGGTGAGACTTGTTTTGTTGCTGCAATGACATAAAAAGCACCTAAAGGAGTGTTAAAGTTCTCCATCCGTCTGTCTAGCTTACCCGTGTAACGAACCCATCCTGGTTTATTAACAGGCAATGCCAAGCCTGCTGTAAGAATATGCTCCAACTGGAAATCTAGTAATTGAAGCCAGTCAGCGATACGCAGGGAACTGAACTGACTCGCTAGCCAAGGGGCCTGAGTACTAGGCAATAATTTAAGAACAAAGTTGAATAATCTCCTGATTCCCCAGATACTCAACGGGTTAAATCCCACAATGATTAAATGTCCACCTGCGATGAGAACACGCTCAACTTCTCTTAACACTCGATGTGGCTCGTCAGAATAGTCCAAAGTATGGTGCAGAAGTACGAGGTCAATACTGTTAGATGATAACGGCAATGCTTCAGGTCTAGCGGAAGCTGTAAATTCTTGAATTAAAGGGGGCTTGGAGGTACATCTAATTGGACAAAACGAAAATTTATGCCCCATAGGACTTGCCCCACTTAGAGATATATTGGCGCAACCAAGCTCTAAAAGGTGATAACCAAAACGGTGAGAAAGTAAGGGCTCTAGCACTTTTTGTTCTTCTCGCAGGAGATATTGCCCCAAAGGCTCAGTAAACCATTGACTCATAGCTTGCCACTGAGGATATGAGTACTTAGAAGATTTGGTGATTATCATCATCAAATCGTAACATGAACTCTTTTATCTAGTAAGATAGGCAGTTAATGAACTGATAAAATGAAACTTCTCAAAAAGCCTGTGTAACCAAGCTACTCAACTAGGATAGAAAATCATGCTTCAACTGCATCCTATACCGGCATTCAGTGATAACTATCTCTGGGCTTTCACAGAGTCGGAGAATGCTACAAAATCCAATATAGTGAATATTATTGATCCAGGATCTTTTGAAGCTGTTCTCGCCTACTTAGAGGCTACTGATTCTAAACTCGGCACAATATTACTCACACATCACCATGCAGATCACACTGGTGGAGTGGAAGTCCTACGTCAATACTATGAACCACTAATCTATGCCCCATCAAGCGCTAGATTTTCCTACGCCACTCATCATGTAGAGGATGGTGATACATTTAATATTGGGACGTTAAAATTAAGTGTTATTACTGTCCCAGGACACACTCTAGACCACTGTGCCTATTTTCTAGAAGGCGCCGACTCTTACCCGGTTCTCTTCTGTGGAGATACCCTATTTTCAGCTGGCTGTGGACGTGTTTTTGAAGGAAGTATGGAACAAATGTATGAGTCGCTTCAAAAACTAACAAAATTACCGCTCGATACCAGAATTTGCTGTGCACATGAATATACTTTGAATAACTTGCGTTTTGCTATGGCAGTGGAACCTACAAATCAAGCCTTACTTAATTATCGAGAAGTCTGTGAGAAACTTCGTCGAGAAAACACCCCAACCCTACCAACAACACTAGAAATTGAGCTAGCTATAAACCCCTTTCTACGTTGTCACGTACCAGAAGTAAAAGCAGCAGTTGAAAAACATGGTGCTCAAGAATTAGAGCATCCCGTAGAAGTTTTTAGTTGCTTACGTTCTTGGAAGGATAATTTTTAAAAAAGTTGCCAGTTGATCCGATAACCCTAGTAATTCACTATGACAAAATTATTAGATAATCTTCATTTATTAATAGCCACAAAACAATTCTCGGCCTTAGTAAGATCGCCGAAATTACATAAAAAATTATCATCAGTTTCTCTTTCCATTAGATTCGTTATTTTTTTGCTCTTTATTGAACCTGTTCTGGTCAATGCTCAGGCTGTTGATTATGAAACTCAATCTATCACCTTGGGCATGACTGGTGAACCACGCAACTTAAATTCAGCTAAAGCAACTGACCAGTTAAGTATCTTTGTGTTGGAACATGTCATGGAAGGGCTTCTACGTAAAGATGAACATAATCAATTAGCTCCAGGTTTAGCAGAGCGTTGGCAATTTGATGGGATCAAAGCCCGGTTCTGGTTACGAAATGACGCTGTTTGGAGCGATGGCATACCAGTCACAGCACACGATTTTGTAT
>JAYPEI010000007.1:33323-47134 GCA_038125665.1 Enterobacteriaceae bacterium | reverse complement strand
GGTGGCAGACTGTAGCCAATCCAGAAACTGCCGCTGAATATGCGTCCATGATATACATTATCAAAAACGGAGAGGCAATAAATAATGGCAGATTACCTGTCGAAAGTCTTGGTATTAGAGCTATCGATGATTACACACTTGAGGTTGAACTGGCCTACCCAACAGGCTACTTTCTTAATTTGATGACCTTCATGATCTTCTACCCTATCCGTGAAGATTTTTATTTAGAGCAAAATGGCCGATATTTTGCAGATTCCCAAAACATGATTTTTACTGGACCATTTAAAATTACGTCATGGGTTCATGGCGCATCATTACTCATGGAACGTAATGAGGCTTATTGGCGGACTCAGGAAGTCACTTTAAATCGTATAAATATTGCGTATATCACTAATGATGCAGCGGCGCGATTTAATTTATTCAAGGATGGGAAGATTGCCATCGAAGAGGGTCTTGTTGGACTGGGTGCTGAACAACTTCGCGATGCATTGACTAACCGTTTCAGAATAAAAAATCACTCTGATGGAACACTTTTTTATATCGAGTTTAATCACCGTCCCAATAGAATTACTAGCAACCTAAATTTTCGCAAAGCTCTACAATTTGTATTCGACTCCGAAGAATTGGTATACAAGGTTATTGGTGTCGCGGGAAACATTCCTGGAGTAGCTATTCAGCCAGTCTACATGCACGGTGTGACAGGGCTTTTTCGTAATGAATACCCTCCCAAGCGCCCCCCTCTTAATTTAACACTTGCACAAGAATACTTGACTAAAGCAAAACAAGAACTGGGATTAGAAAGCATACCCCCTCTTTCATTACTAGTTGACGACCGCGATATTGGTAGACTTCAAGCGCAGTATCTGCAGTCACTATTCAAACGTACTCTCGGGCTAGAGCTCAAAGTCGATATTCAGCAATTTAAGATTCGACTAGACAAAATGTTATATGGTGACTTCGATTTAGTACTAGCGGGTTGGGGGCCAGATTATGAAGATCCTATGACTTTCACTGACCTTTTCGCATCATGGAATGATAATAATCGTGGACGTTACAATTCTAATGACTACGATAGACTCGTGCGTACTGCGATGCAAACTGCAGATTCGAAAATACGCATGGATGCAATGGGTAGGGCTCAACAAATGCTCATAGATGATGCAGTTGTGCTGCCAACTTATGAAAGAGTTGCAAACACAGTACAGCACCCCAAACTTGAAGGCGTATTGTTTAAACAAACGGGTGCCTCCATGATACTTACCTATGCTAGTATATTACCCTAATGCTAAGTTATATCCTCAAACGACTACTACTCGGCTTACTGACTATCTGGTTTATTGCTACCGCTACTTTTTTTATGATGCATGCAGTTCCTGGAGATCCGCTTTCGGGTGAAAAGGCTATGTCAGAAGTGATTCGTGCAAACTTAATGCAACAATATGGTTTAGATAAACCACTGTTAACACAATACCTTATTTACATGAGCAACATGCTCAAAGGGGACTTTGGCATATCTTTCAGTGAAGAAAACCGCTCGGTCAACGACATTATTCGCGAACATTTTCCTGTCTCTGCTGCGCTAGGCTTAGTGTCTTTAGCATTTGCCACTATGGGAGGCGTCTTGTTCGGATCATTCACTGCTTTGTGTAGAAACCGGTGGCCAGACACGCTCATCATGTTCCTGGTTATTTTAGCGATTTCTGTACCTAGCTTTGTCATTGCAGCTTTTAGTCAACTGGGGATATTGAACCTAAATAGTTGGGCAGGCACTACGATCTTGCCAGTGGCTGGCTTGAACTCATGGCATTCGATGCTGATTCCTGGACTCGTACTTGGACTTAGTACTATGGCATACATGACACGTCTGATGCGTTCTTCCATGCTTGAAGTGGCTTATACCGATTATATTCGAAGTGCAAAAGCAAAAGGATTGTCGCCAGCACGCATCTTCTTCAAACATCAACTTCGCAACGCAATTTTACCTATTATCACAGTGCTGGGTCCGGCTATCGCAATTATCACAACAGGGGGGTTTGTAGTTGAGAGTGTCTTTGCAATACCTGGCCTTGGACGTTATTTCGTTCAAGCTGTAGCTCAACTCGACTACACGGTGATTATGGGTACAACCGTTTTTTTCGGTAGTTTTTTGGTAATGATGGTAATCCTAGTTGATGTGCTCTACGGTTTAGTAGACCCAAGAATTAGAGTAGGAAAAGCCTGATGATTCATCATCCGAAGTCATCTACTGATCATGAGTGGAATGTTGCTATAGAAAGTTGGGAACCTTCAAACTCTCATCTAGATAATGAAAAATTGAATCGACCTTCTTTGTCTTATTGGCAGGATGCATGGTTTCGTTTACAAAAAAATCGTAGAGCTCTCTCCTCTCTGTACATAATATTAGTCCTGTTAATTTTTACCTTGTTAGGCCCTTTTGTCTGGCATCAAGACCCTTACCTTCAGGATCTCGACATGATCTCGAGAGGCCCGATGTTTGGTACTAGCGCACTGATTGTTGAGGACCCTGGTGGATGGCAACCCCCTCGTGCTCAGCTTCAAGATAATCAGTCTTTGACGACACCTTTAGGTGCGACCGAAACACTCAGTCTTCCTCAAACTGCGAATACCCAATATGTGCGTTTACAATGGGAGAGCGTGCCAACTGCAGATGCTTATCTTATTTATAGAAACAATCACGCCCCGGCAGACCAGTATGATCTTGGATTACCACTCTCCCGCATAACCGACCCGACAGTTGTAGGCTTCCAAGATCGCTTACAAATACAACCACAAACTTATTGGTATACAGTCATTGCTCAGCGCAATGAAGTTGAATCTTCTCAGTTACGTACAATACGAGTCGAACCTGTAAGGGCTATAACATTGAATGAAGCTAAGCTCAGAGGTTATGAAGTAGCACTCGATGAAGAGATAAAATTACCAGCTCACCCTTTTGGCACGGATTATCTTGGTCGGGATGTGCTGGCCCGTATAATGAACGGTGCTCAAATTTCTATGTTTATTGGTGTTATCGCTCCATTATTGTTTGTTCTTATTGGGACCCTATACGGGGGAATCGCTGGTTTCCTAGGTGGAAATATTGACAGTGTTATGATGCGTATTGCGGACTTTATCATTGCCTTACCTTTTTTGCTCTTTATGATTCTCTTCCGAATAGCGTTCGGCATTGGCCCTGGAGAAAGTGGAATTTTACCGATTCTATTTGCGCTTGTAATTTTGAGGTGGCCAGATACCGCGAGGTTAGTGCGTGGCCAGATCTTACAAATTCGTGAGGAACCTTATGTGCAAGCCGCTCGACTTCTTGGTGCAAAAAACTACTATATAATCTTACGTCATTTGCTGCCAAATACACTGGGAGCCATTTTAGTCACCCTCACTTTTGCTATACCTATGGCAATATTTACCGAAGCATTTCTCTCTTTTATTGGCATGGGAGTGGCACCTGGCGTACCTTCTTGGGGCTCAATGAGCAACGAAGGGATCAAAACAATGCTGTCAAGTCCACATGAGCTATTTGTGCCAGCGATTTTTATTAGTCTTACTGTGCTAGCTTTCAATATGCTAGGCGATGGCCTACGTGATTCCTTAGATTCTCGGATGAGATCACGGGAATGAGTTTACAAGTAGATAATCTTGCCGTGGAATTCCAAACTTATGGCGGCAATATATATGCAGTGCGAGATGTCAGCTTCAGTGTTAAGCCTGGTCGCACCCTAGCTATTGTTGGAGAATCCGGATCGGGCAAGTCAGTGACTGTACAAAGTTTGATGGGACTTATTCCCATACCACCAGGACGGATCACTGCGGGTAGCGCTAAGCTTGATGGGCACGAGCTCCTAGGACTTAACCAACAAGAACTTAACCAATTTCGTGGTAAAAGAATTGGGATGATCTTTCAAGATCCAATGACATCCATGAACCCTACTATGAAAGTAGGAGTTCAGATTGCAGAAACACTACAAGTGCATCTGGGTATGACACTGAAAGAAGCTCTTTCAGAGGCATTGGATCTTCTAGAACTGGTTCAAATCCCTGAAGCAGAGCGTCGTCTTTCTCAGTATCCTTGGGAATATTCAGGGGGGATGTTACAGCGTGCAGGGATTGCCATGGCGTTAGCATGTAGACCTGACTATCTCATTGCTGATGAGCCCACTACAGCACTTGATGTTACTATTCAGGCTCAAATCTTACACCTGCTAAAACAACTACAATTTGAACGAAAACTAGCAATTATTTTAATTACTCACGACTTAGGTGTAGTAGCGCGTATGGCTCATGATGTGGCAGTAATGTATGCAGGTCAAATCGTCGAACAAGGTAGAATTGATGATGTATTTTATAGACCCGCCCATCCTTATACACTAGGGCTATTAAAGGCCATGCCTGATCGTAAAGAACAAGCATTCCTAACACCAATCCCAGGTTCTCCCCCTGATCTTTTTCGTCCTCCAACAGGATGTGCTTTCGCAGCTCGATGCCCATATGCACGTAAAATCTGCACGGAAACGACAGCGCCTGTCTACAGTATTGATTTACACTACTCACGATGTTGGTTGCAGCACTCACAAGCTCCAGTAGTAAAAGAATTAACAAAGCTCAGCCAGGAGTAGACAGTGAACTCTGTTCTAATTGAAGCCAAAAATCTCTGCAAAGAATTTACTACAGTTCATAAACAGAGTGTCTATGCTCTGAATGATGTTAGTTTAGCAATTCATAAAAATGAGATTGTTGGTTTGGTAGGAGAAAGCGGTTCAGGAAAAACAACTTTTGGTAAAACCTTGATTGGACTTCATGACAAAACTAAAGGTGCTGTCTTTTTTAAGGGAAATCAACTTCCTCAACGCTACCTGGCAGATGATTTTAGGAGACAAGCCTCGCAAATTCAGATGGTTTTCCAAGACCCCTATTCTTCCTTGAATCCAAGAATGACTATTCAGGAAATTATCGCAGAAGGCTTACGTCTTCAACATGGTAAATCTCTATCCGACACTCGAGATAAAGTGGTGGAGATATTGGAAAATGTTGGCCTAAACGCTAGCCATTTATCACGATACCCACATGAATTCTCGGGCGGACAACGACAGCGTGTCGGCATAGCCAGAGCCCTAATTGTGGAGCCAGAGCTATTAATTTGTGATGAGCCAATATCAGCACTCGATGTTTCGGTACAAGCACAAATTATAAAGTTGCTTGCCGAAGTAAAACACTCGATGAACACAAGCGAACATGAGTCACAAGGACTTTCAATGCTCTTTATTGCACATGATTTATCAATGGTACGCTATATCTCAGATACCATGGCTGTCATGTACCTTGGATCACTTATTGAGATTGGTCCCGCAGATGAAATCTACTTTAATCCACTACACCCTTACACTCAGAAATTGATTGAATCAAACCCTCATGCCGATCCTCAACGAGAAAGGCAGCGCAAAGAATCTTTTCTTCAAGGAGAGATTCCATCACCAGTTAATATTCCTAAAGGTTGTTGTTTTGCAGGAAGATGTCCGCACGCCGAAAAACGTTGCCACGAGACTAGACCTGTATTATCTACACTTAGCAATGCATCTCTTAAACATCACAAAGCCTTCCCTGGAGGGACTAACCAAAAAATGACAAGACCAAGAGAGGTAGCTTGCCATTTGGTGGCTGATGGAACTTTGAATGTTTCACTTTAGAAAGTTTGACTTGATTCAAGAGCACTTGATCTGCCTGTAATTTCAGCATTGTCTTCTAAAGTTAAGTAAAAGCTCGCAAAATCCGCCGAGGCAGCCTGTTGTTGAAGAAATTTACGCATAGCACTAATTTCCTCAGGAGGCATTTCTTCCTTACTACCTGGCATTACACGAAAGACTTGAGCCACAGCATACTCACCACCAGGCAATTTAAACCCACGCACAGATACAGAGCCCTCTTCTGGTGCAGCCATGCTGAAAACTTGCTCGATGACTACTGGAGGCACATCATTAGAATCTCTCTTAACCCCGTCAAAAGATTCCCAGCTCAGTCCAAGTGTCGTTAACAAGGAATCGACATTCTGTCCACTCTCAAGACTGGCAACGATTGAGTCTCCAGTTAACCTTGTTTGTTCCTCCATTCTTTGAGTGAGGATACTTTCCAAAATACCATCACGAACGTTATCCAATGGATCTAAACTTTGTACGCGATGATCCACTACACGTAAAACAATGGCAGTGTTCTCATCTAGATTGATCAAATCACTGTTCAAACCCTCTTCTAAAACATCTTCACTAAAGCTTGCATTAATTACCGAAGAAAGAGCGGCTATACCTTCCCCACCGGTTCGACTAAAGAACTCAGAAGTCTGAGGCTCCAAACCTAAAATACTCGCTGGATCCTCGAGATCAACTGACTCGAAAGCCAAATTCCCCATTTCTTCAGATTTTTCTACAAAAAGACGATTAACTTCCTGATCTTTTAATTCTCGAGCAAGGGCTTCATACCGTTCTTCATAATTCGGCGGAGTCGTTGCCTCAATATCGAGAAGTTTTATAAGGTGAAAACCAAATTCAGTCCGTACTGGGTTGGAAACTTCGTCTATTTCGAGTCCTGCCAACGCAGCTTCAAATTCTTCAACAAAAGAATCACCTCTTGTGTACCCTAAGTCACCACCAACCTGAGCTGAACCTTCATCTTGAGAGAATTCCAGTGCTAGCTCGGTAAAGTCTTCACCTGCGTCAAGTCGAGCTTTTAATTCCAGGGCTTTGTCTTCAGCTGCTGTATATTCTTCTTCATTAGTTGCGCCTAACAGTATATGCGCAGCACGACGTTCAGTCTGAGCATTAAAAGCAGCAACTTCTTGTTCGTAAGCAGCTTTAACAGTGTCATCTGCAATGGATACTTCTTCAAAAAGTCGGTTTTTATCTAAGGAAAGCCAAGAAATTTTAACTGCCTCTGGTATGAGGAAAGACTCAGTATTAGCCACGTAGTAACTGTCGATTTCCTCATCAGTAACTTGAGTGTCAACAGTTGTAGGATCTAAAGCTAAACCAAGTAAGCGTATATCGCGTTTCTCATTAACAATAGCGCCAAGCTTTTCAACTTCTGCTTCCGTAACAAACGCACTCGAATTAAAAGCAGAGACCACTTGGTTTAATCGTAACTGCTCTCGTAGATTAGATCTATACCCCTGTGGTGTAAGCCCAGAGCTTGTTAGCAACAAAGTTGCTCTTTCATCATTATATTTACCTTCAACCTGAAAATCAGGAGTTTGCATAATAATCCGATCAATTGTAACACCTGCCACATCGATTCCATTATTTTCTGCTAGCTGCCTAAGTAGCTCTCTTTGTATTAACTCGTTTACTGCATCTACACGAAACCTCTGAGTGTCTATAGATTCATAATTAGCATCATCACCCAAGGAACGATAATATTCTTGGAGTTTGTTCTGCACCAGTGATTCTATTTCAGAAGTAGTGATTGATTCTCCGTTAACTTCTAACTCAGCGGTTTGGTTGAGATATGTTCCAACGAGAGTTTCTACCCCAAAAAGGGCAAAGATCAGCACTAGAAATCCCACAAATATTTTTGCGATCAGGCCTTGTGTATTATCACGAATTTTTTGCAGCATAAGCTGAAAGTCCTATATGATAAGGTAGTCGTGACAGATTGCGATCTACCCAGTAGTTAATCAGGATGCTCTGAAAGGAGTCAATCTACAGTATTAATCAAAAAAACATCCAAAAAAAAGCACATCCATAGATGTGCCTTATTTTACGCTAAAAAGCTCTCTAGCTTAAACCCCATTCTGGGCTGAAGCGATGGGGAACAAAGAGACGAAGTTTGAATCTATTTAACAGCGTCTTTAAGGCCTTTGCCAGCTTTGAAGCCAGGCACTTTAGCTGCTGCAATATTTATTGTCTCACCAGTCTTCGGGTTACGACCCTGACGAGCTGCTCGCTCTTTTACTGTAAAGGTACCAAAACCTACTAGAGAAACACTGTCACCAGCTTTTAATGCACCGGTGATGGATTCAATAACAGCATCAACAGCACGTCCTGCTGCAGATTTTGGCATATCAGTAGCTTCAGCTACAGAATCTATAAGATCTTGTTTGTTCACTGTGTCCCCTTTCTGATAGTTTAGTTTATGATAAGTTGTGCAGTTTTTATATCAATGGCCACGAAAGGCTGTCAACTCAAAACTTAAATTTAATGTGTACTAATTACTTTTTTGACCTTGGATTTCGTTTTACCGCCCTTTAGTGTGGTTTTTGTGCCTATTTGAGGGCTCGGCATGTACTGGAGAGCTATTTGCAGTACTTCATCGATCCACTTAACCGGTCGAATTTGTAGCTCTTCTTTGATCTTATCAGGTATCTCTTTTAAGTCTCTTTCATTTTCCTTTGGAATTATAACAGTTTTAATGTTCCCACGGTGAGCAGCAAGTAATTTTTCTTTTAAGCCACCGATTGGTAACACCTGACCTCTCAAGGTAATCTCGCCGGTCATGGCAACGTCTTTGCGTACAGGAATTTCCCCAAGAACTGAAACAATTGCCGTACACATACCTATACCTGCACTCGGCCCATCTTTAGGTGTTGCTCCTTCTGGAACGTGAATGTGTACATCTCTGTCTTCATAAAAATTACTTTCAATACCTAAAGAAGCACTACGTGAACGAACCACAGTCATGGCAGCTGTTATAGATTCCTGCATGACATCACCGAGCTTTCCTGTCATGCTCACTTTGCCTTTCCCAGGCATGGACACGGCTTCAATAGTTAACAACTCCCCGCCGACACTCGTCCAAGCAAGGCCATTTACCTTCCCAATCGTATCTAACTCTTCAGCGCGTCCATAATCATAACGCTGAACACCTGCAAAATGCTCTAGATCGCCTGGGGTGATTATCCGTGTTTGAGAATTTTTGTTCATGCCCGCTTCACGAACAAATTTACGGCAAACCTTAGCAATCTCACGTTCAAGGTTGCGCACACCAGCTTCTCGAGTATAGAAACGGATAATATCTAATATTGTTGGCACATCAATATCTAATTCCTTATCCTTGATACCATTATTCTTCATCTGTTTAGGCAATAAATAACGTGTAGCTATGTTTAGTTTTTCATCTTCGGTATATCCAGGTAAACGAATGACTTCCATTCTATCAAGCAAAGCGGGAGGAATATTCATTGAATTGGAGGTACAGACAAACATGACCTCAGACAAATCATAGTCTACTTCGAGGTAGTGGTCATTGAAGTTATGGTTCTGTTCAGGGTCAAGAACCTCTAGAAGTGCTGAGGCAGGGTCCCCACGATGGTCCATGCCCATCTTATCAATTTCATCCAGCAGGATTAGTGGGTTTTTAACGCCAACTTTGGCCATCTTTTGAATCACTTTACCTGGCAAAGATCCGATATAAGTTCTTCGGTGCCCACGTATTTCTGCTTCGTCTCGAACTCCACCCAAAGCCATGCGAACAAACTTTCTTCCAGTAGCTCTTGCTAGAGACTCACCCAAAGAAGTTTTACCCACACCAGGAGGCCCGACAAGACATAAAATAGGGCCCTTCAATTTTTTCACGCGCCTTTGCACAGCAAGATATTCAAGAATACGTTCTTTTACATCTTTCAGTCCGTAGTGATCTTCTTCAAGAATGGCTTCTGCACGCTCCAAATCAGTTTGGATACGACTCCTTTTCTTCCAGGGGATGTTAAGCATCCAGTCGAGATAACTACGCACGACTGAGGCTTCAGAGGACATGGGGGACATCATTTTTAATTTATTTAATTCGGCACTAGCTTTGCTTTGTGCCTCTTCACTCATACCAGACTCATCAATCTTCCGCTTAAGCTCTTCTGCTTCATTGGGGCCTTCTTCTACGTCACCCATTTCACGTTGAATTGCTTTGAGCTGCTCATTGAGATAATACTCACGCTGACTCTTTTCCATCTGTTTTTTAACACGACCACGTATACGGCGCTCAACATTGATAATTTCAATTTCTGACTCTATGAGTGACATCAAGTGATCTATACGAGCTTTTAGATTAGTGAGCTCGAGAATGTTCTGCTTCTCCACCAAGGGGAAAGACATATGGGAGGCAATAGTATCAACAAGACGACTAGGATCATCAATACTGCTTATAGAGGCAAGAACCTCAGGAGTAATTTTTTTACCCATTTGTACAAATTGGTCAAATTGAGATAGTAATGAACGCACGAGAGCATCCAGTTCTTTATCCTCTTCATCTGAGGGATGTAAAGGAGTGATATCAACTTTGCAAAAGTCATCGTCGAAATTAAAATTTTTCAGCTGTACCCGTTCCAAGCCCTCAATAAGAACTTTTACTGTACCGTCATTAACATGCATCAATTGTAGAACTGTACCAATAGTACCAATCGTATAGAGGTCTTCTTTGCCAGGTTCGTTATCACTTTGGCGTTTTTGTGCCGCCAGCACCACTTTTTTATCACTAGCCATAGCAGCTTTAAGTGCATTGATAGACTTCTGTCTAGCAACGAATAATGGATGAACTATTTGAGGATAAATTACCACTCCACGTAATGGTAGAAAGGGTAAAGCTTGATTTGAGGTTTTTTCCATAATATAGGTTATAGCTCTTATTTTTTGGCATTTACTGTAGCTGGGGCTTCTTCCTGTGCTTCATTTTCATACATGAGTAATGGCTCAGATTCACCCCTAATAACCGCTTCATCAATGATCACTTTGGTGACATTTTTGGCAGATGGGATCTTGTACATGGTGTCGAGTAGCACATTTTCCATGATGGCCCGCAACCCACGAGCACCTGTTTTACGTTCATGAGCCTTTTCAGCTACAGCATACAACGCATCATCCCTAAATTGGATTTCGACACCTTCCATTTCAAACAATTTTACATATTGCTTGGTGAGGGAATTTTTTGGTTCTTTTAAAATTCTAACGAGAGCATCTACATCAAGCTCATTAAGAGAAGCTATCATAGGTAAACGTCCCACAAATTCAGGTATCAAGCCGAATTTAACCAGATCCTCTGGTTCAACTTCTTGAAGTGTCTCACCCACACTTGCATTGAGATCTTTACTTCGAACAGTTGCAGAAAAGCCAATACCGCTTTTTTCTGAACGATCTCGAATTATTCTATCCAAACCGGCAAAAGCTCCTCCACATATGAATAAAATGTTACGAGTATCTACTTGAAGAAATTCTTGTTGAGGATGTTTGCGGCCACCTTGAGGTGGTACTGAGGCTATTGTGCCTTCTATTAATTTCAACAGAGCCTGTTGAACTCCCTCTCCGGATACATCTCGTGTAATCGAAGGGTTATCTGACTTACGAGATATCTTATCAATTTCATCTACGTACACTATCCCCATCTGGGCTTTTTCTACATCGTAGTCACACTTCTGTAGTAGCTTTTGAATGATATTTTCAACGTCCTCACCTACATAACCAGCTTCGGTCAGGGTTGTGGCATCTGCAATGGTGAATGGAACATCAAGAAGCCTTGCCAAAGTCTCAGCCAATAGTGTTTTTCCAGTACCGGTTGGACCGATAATCAGAATGTTGCTTTTTGAAAGTTCAACATCGTCGGAACCACGGTGATAATTGAGACGTTTGTAATGGTTATAAACAGCTACAGAGAGAATTTTCTTCGCTTGTTGTTGGTCAATGACGTAACTATCTAAAGTTTCACAGATTTCGACTGGAGTGGGCAACTGCTTATCACCCCGAGCACGTTCTATGCCACGATCCTGAATTTCCTCGCGAATGATATCGTTACATAAATCAACACATTCATCACACACAAAAACATTAGGCCCAGCAATCAGTTTACGTACTTCGTGCTGGCTTTTACCGCAAAAAGAGCAGTAAAGCATTTTGCCATTGTCATCTTTGTGCTTATCACCCGCCATTTATCTTCTCACTATTAATCATTATAACTTTCTAAAAAGTTTCTAGACGCTGTCTAGATATTATCTTCAAACCCCTAAGTTAATTGGAATGCTCTTGCAAACGATAACTTACGGGGCTGTAAGTTTTAATCCATTAGTTAAATCAAACAACTTCGTTTGACTTCACGTGTAAGATGAAGGCATAGCAATCGTTTTACAAGCCAAAATTAACAGATTTTTTAGATTTTTTTGAATGTGAAGATTTATTTGGCTTCTTCGGAGGCTTGACGACTATTTAAAACCTGATCAATCAGACCGTATTCAACTGCAGAACTAGCGCTCATGAAAGTGTCACGGTCAGTATCATGTGCAATGACTTCCTCTGATTGACCTGTATGTAAAGACAAAATCTTGTTGAGCTTCTCTTTAATGTTCAAAATTTCCTTAGCCTGTATGTGGATATCAGAGGCCTGTCCCTGAAAACCACCCGAAGGTTGGTGAATCATCATACGTGAATTAGGTAATGCATATCTTTTTCCAGTAGCACCACCAGCGAGTAATAAGGCACCCATACTAGCAGCTTGACCTATGCACATGGTACTCACATCGGGTTTAATGAACTGCATGGTATCGTAAATGGACAAGCCAGCAGTCACAGATCCTCCCGGGGAGTTTATGTAAAGATGGATATCTTTATCTGGATTTTCTGATTCCAAAAACAGTAACTGAGCGACAACCAAGTTAGCCATATGATCTTCGACCTGACCAACCATGAAAATAACCCGCTCCTTCAGAAGTCTAGAATAGATATCGTAGGACCGCTCACCCCGAGAAGTTTGTTCGACGACCATAGGAATCAATGCATCGAGTAGCTCATGTTTATACATATCTATAATTTCCTATATTATAAAGGCAAGAGGGTCCCTCTAGAATCTACAACAATAGTAGTAACTAGCAGTTATAATGTCCTATATTTTTTGAGTTAACCTTCCTCAGATAATTTCTCCGCTGCTTTCTCTACAGGTTTCAACGCCTCTTCGTAGCTACAGACCGTTTCAGAAATTTTAGCTGCTTCAAGTACTGTCTCTATTACGGCTTCTTCCATTGCAATGGATTCAATTTGTTGCATTTGCTCTTTATTACTGTAGTACCACTTAACCACTTCGTCAGGCTGCTCGTAACTTTCAGCCATTTCCTCAACCAAACTCCGAACTTTGGCAGCATCAACTGAAAGATTTTTGATCTGAACTAGTTCATTCATCACCAACCCTAAAGTCACACGGCGCTCAGCCTGCTCTTTGAAAAGTTCTGCTGGCAACATACTAGTGTCGATATTCTTAAGACTGCCCCCGTACTGTTCAAGGGTTTGTTGTCTCAGCGTATTAATCTCTCCCTCCACAAGTGATTTTGGAAGTTCGATTTTATGAAGTCCGACTAAACCATCAATAATTTGATTCCGTATAGAATTTTTGACGGCATTTTTGAGTTCACGAGCCATGTTACTTTTAACTTCAGCACGGAATTTCTCCATACCACCCTCTTTAACATCAAAAGATGCAAAGAAAGTATCGTCTAAGGCTGGTAGTATAGGTTCTTGTACAGCATTCACAGTCACCTTAAATTCCACATCCCTACCTGCCAAAGCTTCACTGTGGTAGTTTTCTGGGAAGGTCAAAGAAAGTTTACACTCTTCTCCTTTTTGGGTGCCTACTAGTCCACTCTCAAAGCCATTAATCATGCGTCCAGAACCTAAGACTAGCTTAGTGCCCTTAGCTGTTCCTCCTGAAAACTCTTCACCGGCTTTTTCACCATTAGCGAAAGTACCAACAAAATCTATATTGAGTTGATCACCGTTGGTGGCTGCGCGATCCACATCTTGAAAAGTTTGACGTTGAGTGCGTAAAGTTTCAATCATCTTATCTAG
>JAYPEI010000007.1:0-33313 GCA_038125665.1 Enterobacteriaceae bacterium | reverse complement strand
CTTCAACTTTGCTCAGATCACCCACGGTCACTTCTGGGAAGACTTCAAAAGTTGCGATAAATTCAAGATCTTTACCTGCTTCCATTACTTTGGGTTCGATTTGAGGGTTACCTGCAGGACGAATCTTCTGTTGAGTGAGCGCTTCATAATAAGTTTGACTAACCAATTCGCTCAGGACTTCTTGGCGGACACTGGCCCCGAAACGATCCTGAACTACTTTCATTGGTACTTTGCCCTTACGAAAACCCTTTAACTGGACAGTTTTAGCAGCTTCTTTAAGACGCTGCCCAACTTGAGTTTCGATTCGCTGAGCAGGGACAGCAACAGTCATCTTACGTTCAAGAGTAGACAGATTTTCAATAGAGACTTGCATGAAAAATAAACCCTATAATATTCAATATGTTGCAGACAAAGGCTTGCTAGATTCAAGCCGCGCATATTGCCATAAGAAGCGCAAGGATACAACTTCCCCTAGGAAGACAGTTTTTCTGCCCCCAATGGCCTAAAGCTGAAGAGTAGCAACGGCAGTAAAGTTAGTGAAGCTAATAGCGCTAACGCCATAGCCAAAGACGTTAATAAACCAAAATACACTGTGGGAATGAAATTAGATAACACTAGTAAAGAGAAACCTGCAATTATTGAAAAATTAGTATAAAAGATGCCTTTGCCAATAGAACCATGACAGTAATGCATAGTTTCTAGGTAATTACCGCTCTGATGAAAAGTTGTCTGGAATCTATGAATGTAGTGAATTGTATTATCTACACCAATACCAATAGCGATGGCGGCTATTGTGATAGTCATCATATCTAATGGGATATCTAGCAAACCCATTAATCCTAAAACACAAAAGGCTGCTAGTATATTGGGGACTATTCCGACTATGGCTAATTTTACTGAGCGGAATAGCACTAAAAACATAACGAATATTACCCCCATTACTATAGCTATCGTCTCGATCTGTGAGGCGAATAGAGATTGGAGCATATTGTTATACAGCACGAGCATTCCGCTTAGATGAACTTGGTTAGGGTCTAACTGAAACTGGGCTATAAGACCATGCCTGATACGATCCATTAACTCACTACGACGCAAATTTGGATCTGATTCTCTTACTCGCATTGAGAAACGGACTTCGTCATTCGGAATAGACAAATAGGGTTGCAAAAGAGAAACTTTGAACTCTTCAGGGATTTTTTTATACAAGATACCCAACTCAAATGTATTCAGGGGATTACCTTCGTTAAGACCATAAGCTAATTCAAGTAAAGTTGCTAAAGATAAAACCTTGCCGATTTCTGGCTGCATCTCCAACCAATCATTGATAGCAACGATTTGTGCCATTTTGTCTTGAGTGAACCAATACGAATTTTCATCCGCTAGGGGAATTGATTTAGCAAAAGCCTCGTCAGCCGAGAGACTCTCTAAGCCTCCTTCAATAGCAAAAGCCTCTGATCTAAAGTCATCAGTGAAGGTACCAAACCCATCATCTTGGTAAGGATCGTCGCCAAAATCATCACCCTCAAAACTTGCAGGCGAAAAATTCAAAATCACATCTAACGGTGTTGTCCCACCCATTCGCTGATCGATCGTTACCATGCCTCTATGAATTTCTGTGCTCGAGTCAAAGTAATTGATAAAACTATTTTCAACCTTGAGCTGACTAAATCCATAAATTGCAAGCACACCCAACGACAGTGATATGCCTGCCACTATTTCTTTATAGTTTTCAGTGAATCGACTAAGCATTACAGTGCCACTTTCCGAGTGATTAAACACAGGAGGCACAGGAGGTTTCTGTAGCGAGACAAGTGATGGAAAGATCAGAAAGGTGAGAAAAAAAGCCACAACTATACCCACAACCATCATCAATCCAAAATCTACTACCGGTGGAATATCGCTAATAATCAACGAAGCAAAAGCCACAATAGTTGTTAAACTGGTATAAAAACAAGGGATTAACATACTAGCAAGAACGGCTCGCATCCTCTCAAGATGTCCCATTTCAGGCTCACTAATTTGAAGCTCCCTGTAACGAACAATCAAATGGACTGTGAGGGACACAGTAATGATTAAAAGTAGTGAAACGAAATTTGCAGAGATCACTGTAGCTGGCCAGTCTAATCTTCCGAGAATACCCAATACAGTTGTTAGAATCACAGCGCTGCAAATTATAGGCAGTACTACAAACAGTACCCGTCGGAAGAAAAACCAAAGAGCAAGTATAATCAAAGCCAATGTGGCCAAACCAAAACTAGCTAAATCACTTCTAACAAAAGACACGAGATCATCAGCTATCATTGGTACTCCGCCCATGACAATATCTGCACTTTGTTTATGTCGCTCCAAAAGTGTTCTAATCCGGGCTATGTCTTGGTGTAGGAGGGAATCTGCAACTTTTTTAGCTTGTTGGTACTCAGTGCTAACTTCTAATAACTGAACCTCCTCTTGAACCGATAAGCCTTCGACCCTGGATTTATCTTTAAGTTTTTCTCTGAGCTCCAACAGATCGGCAAGCTTACGATTACTTGTGAAATTCACAACCAGCGCAGTACTTTTACCATCAACACTTAGTAGCACATCCTGATAAGCTCTATTAGATAGCAGATCATTTTTTGCAGCAATGAGGTCTACACCCTCCTCCTCCAAGGTGGTCAATGAGTCCGCAACGTTAACAAGTGTCGCACCAGCTACTTGTAGCAATGGCACAGTAAAAATACTGTTCACACTGGCAACCCGTTCTAAACTTGCCAACTCATTGCGTAAACTAAGTAGATCTGCCAGCACTTCAGAAGTAAAAAGCTCTTGCTCCGGGGTGTATACCACAAAGACAAAGTCCGATATTCCATAGCGATGACTGACTTGACGTGAGTATGCCAGGTCAACATCACCCTCTACGACCAATGAGTCAGAGGAAGCATCTATCCGGAAATCTGTAACCGTAGGAATAAAAAAAAGGACTACTAAGGCCGCGAAAAGCAAGCCAAAAAGTGGCCTATGTAAAACTAAACGAAGATAGATTCCCATATTGCTGTCTGTAAATTAATTACTCGTTGATGAGTTAAATTTATTTCTCACTTGCCGAGCTGGGCGCTAGGAGCAATGAAGCTGAATTGATGCAATATCGCAAACCAGTTGGCTTTGGACCGTCTTGAAAGACATGGCCAAGATGAGCATCACAAGACGCACATAATACCTCGGTTCTTCGCATAAAGAGAGAACTGTCGCGTTCTTCAATAATCGCCTCCTTTTGGAGTGGTTGATAAAAGCTAGGCCATCCACTACCTGAGTCGTATTTAGTTTGAGAGTCAAAAAGGGGGGCTCGACAGCAACGACAAAGGTAGACCCCTTCTGTTTTTGTATCATGGTACTTACCCGTAAACGCACGCTCTGTGCCCTTTTCACGGGTTATTCTATATTCCTCACGAGAGAGCTCAGCTTTCCATTCACTTTCTGACTTAATCATTTTTTCCATCTGGAGTAACTCCCCTAGTGGCACTAAGTTCCTGATATTTGTACAATACGCCACCATTGTATACCACCAATTGAGAGATTGGGGGAGCGGAGACTTTGAAAACCATGTTGATCAAGCAATCAGAAAAACTGCGTCATGTCTGCTACGAGATACGTGGACCTGCCCTACAACAGGCCAAACGCCTCGAAGAAGAAGGACATCGTATCATCAAACTTAACATTGGTAATCCCGGTGTTTTTGGTTTTGACGCACCAGAAGAAATTGAGAGAGACGTCTTGCTCAACTTGAAAGACGCCGCCCCTTACTCTGATTCCAAAGGTCTCTTCTCCGCTCGTAAAGCCATTATGCAAGAAACTCAGCGTCTTGGCGTAAAAGGGGTAACAATTGATGACATCATCCTAGGCAATGGTGTTAGTGAGCTTATTGTCATGGTCATGCAGGCTCTACTCAACAGTGAAGATGAAGTATTAGTCCCTGCCCCAGACTATCCACTTTGGACTGCAGCAGTGACACTGAGCGGAGGAAAAGCAGTTCACTATATCTGTGATGAAGAGGCAGACTGGTATCCCGATGTAGGAGATATAAAGAGTAAGATTTCAGAAAAAACTAAAGCTATTGTTGTTATAAATCCTAACAATCCCACTGGCGCTGTATATAGCAAAGAACTTCTTGAGGATATCGTCAAAGTTGCACGAGAAAATAATTTGCTGATATTCGCTGATGAAATCTATGACAAGATACTCTATGAGGAAGCCAAACATACGCCTATGGCTACAGTTGCTGGCGACCATTTCACGATCAGTTTTAATGGTCTATCAAAAAGCTACCGTCTTGCTGGCTTTAGATCTGGCTGGATGTTTATGTCAGGCGATAAATCCAAGGCCAAAGATTTCATTGAAGGCTTGGAAATTCTCTCAAACATGCGTCTTTGTGCGAACGTGCCAGCTCAATTAGCTGTGCAAACAGCTTTGGGCGGATATCAAAGCATCAACGAATTGATTATTCCGGGTGGGAGACTGCGAGACCAAAGAGACACAGCATACGACTTGTTAACAGCCATCCCTGGTGTAACCTGTGTTAAGCCTAAAGGAGCTATCTACCTCTTCCCAAGACTCGACAGTAAACGCTACCCCATTGCAAGCGATGATAGGTTTATCCTAGATTTATTAAACGAACAGAAAGTTCTCCTAGTTAAAGGTAGCGGATTTAACATCAAGAGTAGTCAACACTTCCGCGTTGTCTTTTTGCCTCGTGTAGATGTCATGGCAGAAGCATTAAAACGACTGGCTGACTTCCTAGAGCACTACGAGCAATAATTACTAAGAATTAAGCTTCCAGCTGGAATCCCAAAGCTTTTAGCTGGCTCTTGTATATACTATCGGCACCAACCAATATGGATTGATTAAACTCGTACCTTGGTAAGTAGTTTTTTCTTAAATAGTCAAACGAATCCTCTCTACTAACCCCTGGCTGATCAAAAAGGCTGGCTAAGCTATCGTGATCCAATTCAATGTTGTATGCTGACAAAATCAACTGATCCAGAGTCCACTTTGGTGAGCAGTGAAGGATACGCTTTTTCAAGGGGGCACAAGAATGCACTATGGTTTGACCAAGCCAAGATCCTAGCGAATCGATAAGTTGAGTTGTACCCCTGAGCTTGCCTGCTGCTGAATATCCTGCAATGTGAGGGGTTCCCAAGACGCAAAAATGAAAGAGTTCTGCTGGGACTAAGGGTTCACTCTCCCAGACATCTAGTACAACGGCTGTCTCAGTCTGCTCTTGACACCACTTAAGAAGGGCCGTGTTATCAATGACCCCACCTCTGGCCGTGTTAATTAGTGCAACATTGGCAGACATTAGTGAAAGAGATTCTTCACAAAGAAGATGTCGAGTTGGGTGGGTTCCTGTATCAATTAATGGAGTATGCAAGCTAACAATTGGTTGCTGCAACACTTCATCAAGGGGTGCTAAGTACGGCGCTAATGGATGCGTTTTATCTTGTTGCGCTACATGATGGGGATCTGCAATTAGTACGGAACACCCTAGCCGAAGTAAAGTTTGCGCTAATCGTCCCCCTACCTCACCGGCACCAACAATACCTATGCGGCTGTCACGCCACCGCAAACCTCGTCTAACACCGAGAAAAGCTAAGACGGCAAATACATAATCAACCACCCCTTGTGCATTAGAGCCTCGTGCACTTGCGAAGTAAATACCCCTTTTTTTTAAATAGACTTGATCACAATGATCCTCACCGCTGGTGGCTGTTCCTACGAATTTTACCGGTGTTGAATTGAGTAACTGTTCATTTATCTTTGTCACTGAACGCACCAACAGAACATCACAATCTTTCAAAGATTCGCGCGTTATTGCTCGACCTGGCAGCAAAGTTAAAGAGCCATCTTCGCATCCGTTACTTAAGGTAATCAGTGAACTTACTGCATTTCTTATTTGACTGATATTCTCGTCAGCGACAATGTGGAGACCCATTAGTTACCCTGCTTGCGAATGAGATAATGATATTCTTTGTCATCACTTTGTTGTTTAAGCAAGTCATGACCAAGAAAGGTGCAGAACTTGGGGATGTCACGGGTAGTTGATGGATCTGTCGCACGAACGTGAAGCGTTTCACCAATCTTTGCTTCACGCACTTGTCGATGTAACAACATGACTGGCTCTGGACAGTTTAGTCCCCTAGCATCGAGTTCATGATCTGCGGTAAAGTCACTCAATTGCATTCTTACGTCTTTTCCATTCTTCTATAGTTACTATATGAGAGGTTTCAGTATGAGCATCAAAAATAATGACACAGCTCCCATTTGCTAACTGAGCTTGGACTTGTCTGACTTTGTCTGAGATTGAGATTTCTCTAACGCCATACTCAGTGCCCTCCCTACTAACAAATTCTTCTATTAAGTTTCGAAGAGTTTCTTCTCCTAACTCATCATGAGGAATTAACATCAGTTAATATTCACCACTTCAATAAACTGTGACTCTGCTTTCAAACGTCCCTCCTCAAGTGAAGAGAAATCAAACAACTGGGTATCAGCTAAATGTGAGGGGGCCACATTAGTGAGACTACGAAACATCACCTCCAAGCGACCTGGGTAATTTTTATCCCAACTCTGTAATAACTTCTTCATTTCCTGGCGTTGCATGTTGGGCTGTGAGCCGCATAAATTGCAGGGAATAATCGGGAATTGACGAAGTTGTGCGTACTTCTCTATATCTTTTTCACGACAATAAGCTAGTGGTCGAATCACCACATGTCGACCGTCATCACTCCTCAGCTTGGGCGGCATTGCCTTAAGTTGCCCACCAAAAAACATGTTGAGCAATAAAGTTTCCAAAATATCTTCACGGTGGTGACCTAGGGCAATTTTAGTCGCACCAATCTTACTAGCATAAGTATACAAAGCTCCGCGACGCAGCCTTGAGCATAAGCCACAAAAAGTTTTTCCATCGGGTGTTTTATCCTTCACTACAGAGTAAGTATCCTGCTCCAAAATGGCGTAATCAACGCCAAGAGTCTCTAGATATCTAGGGAGAATCTCTGGAGGAAAACCAGGCTGTTTCTGATCCAAATTTACAGACTTAATCTCAAATTTAATAGGTGCATGTTTCTGCAAGCTCAGGAGTATATCAAGCATGACATAAGAATCTTTCCCACCTGACATACATACCATGACAAGGTCGCCGTCCTGAATCATATTAAAATCAGCAATTGCTTTACCTACTTCGCCACGTAATGTTTTATGCAAGCGTTTTACCCGAAATTCCGCTTTCCGCTGATTGGGGCTCAATGTCTGAGTACGAGCTTGTTCATAAATTTGAGAAGTTTTCTGTGCCGGTTTTGGCGCTGACATAAAAGAGTCTCTTGGACAGTGTCATGGGCTAGACATTATAATACCCCAAAGCTTGATTGCCAAAACAAGGTCCTATGCGATTAGTTTGTTGCATCATTTTCACATTCTCAGTAGTCACTTCTGTAACTGCATGGGCACAAACACGTCCTAGCTTCGTCATCCTGCAATATCACCATGTCAGCAGTTCGACACCCTCATCAACGAGTTTGAGTCCTGATGAATTTGCTGCTCACATGCGTTGGCTACAGGAGAATGAATTTAATGTAATCAGGCTTGAAGAAGCTATTGAAGCTGTTCAATCCGGCACTCCCTTATCCGACCACACGGCAGTCATTTCTTTTGATGATGCCTATAGCTCTATCTACACAGAGGCATTCCCTGTCCTCCATAAACTAAGCTATCCCTTCACAATATTTACTCCGGCAGGTCTAATTGGAGATGACAACAGCGTGTATGCTTCTTGGGAAGAGCTCAGGGTAATGGCTGCTAATGGGGGTACCATCGCCAATCATAGTATGCATCATGACTACTATCTTGAGCGCCAAACAAATGAAGATAAGGCAAGTTGGCTACGCCGTATTCGTGAAGATATCCTTCAAGCTGAGGAAAAGATTAAAGCTGAGACCGGACAAGAACATCATATTTTTGCCTGGCCCTACGGTGAATACTCTCATGAGATGCAAGACCTAATTCGGGAAATGAACTTTGTTGGCGTAGGCCAACAGTCAGGAGCAGTAAATTCATATTCTGATTTTACTGCTCTGCCTCGTTTCCCTTTATCAGGCCTCTATGCCAACATGGACACCTTCGCCATCAAAATGTTCAGTTTGGGTATGGACTATCAGTTACTGGCTCCAAGAAATAGTCTAACAAGAGAGAGCTCTCCAGAAGTC
The DNA here is from genome assembly GCA_038125665.1 of Enterobacteriaceae bacterium. Classification (GTDB taxonomy): domain Bacteria; phylum Pseudomonadota; class Gammaproteobacteria; order Pseudomonadales; family Pseudohongiellaceae; genus CAILUG01. The sequence goes on along the minus strand of JAYPEI010000007.1, from coordinate 25,079 downwards.
ACTCTACATTTCAAAAATGGAATACCAATGGGGTTGAGCTGCTTTAACCAAAACAAACTCATGCATTTAACTATTAACTCCAGCGCAAAGAAGGTCGTACTTAGCTCCACTGATTTGAACACTAGCCGCAGATTTCGTTACAACTGCACAGCGCCAGCAGAAAATGGTCGATATTATTGGATGTCGGTAGCATTCGTCACACCCAAACGCCACTGAGAAACAAAAAAACTACAGATTAGCTTCTAGATCTAGCGTGGTAAGGTGATTACCCTGAATCAAAGCCCGCAGTTCCTGCACATAGCGAGCCCCCTGCTGTGAATACCTTAACAGACCTGCGGTGAGAGGTAAGCCAGTAATGGAGCGATTTTCCTCTCTCATTCCTTCACGTATAAGTCGCATATCCAAATAAGATGGAAATGTATTCAAATTAAGGTAATACGCGTAGATAGAGTCATCAACAGTAGCGAAAGCTCGTACTTCGTGTCTGGCCCCTTCCCTTCGCCTGTCTGGGACTAAACCACAGCCCCGAGAGTAACACCATTGGCCGAAGAGATTATTAGCTTCTTGAGCAAAACGAGACGTACCCCAAGCGGATTCTTTAGCTGCTTGCGCAATCACTAACGAGGGCGGAAGAACATCTACTCGACGTAACAGGCGTACATAGTACACAGGTGTATTCATGTCACCGATGTCGAATTCATATTCCAGGCTGAGTTCACGTACAAAACTTAGCTCTTTTTCAGAGAGCGAAACCCCTGACTCAACCTTGGTCTGCAGCATTTGCAATTCTTTACGTAAACCAAGAATTTCTGCATTCCTTGCTTCAATATGAGGCAAAATAAAATCGTAAAAAAGTCTTTTACGTTCATCGACATCCCATATATCGGTCATAATCGGTAAACTGGGCAGTTCTTCCAATACCGGCTGAACGTCAACAACCGTAAGAAAAGATTGCTCAGGCTCTTCAGTATCATGTAGTGTCACCGCCAACACAAATAAAACTGCAATTAGCAACATAAATATAAGTACATGATTATTATGCTGGGTGTTTACCTTTTCTGTTTGTGAGACGGGATTTACCATAGCGGAAAGTATATTTTTTTTTGATATATGTTCATCAGGAGTGTCCTCCTTGACAGTTAGGAGACGATGGTACTTCCACAACCAACCACTCATCTGGCGTAAATAAGTGAAGTGCCAATGCATGAACTGTGCCACCCACACCATTTCGCATTAGCTCTTGTTCTAGCAACTTGTAAATCTGCTGATGTCGCTTTAACTTACTAAGCCCATCGAACTTTTCACTTACTAACACCAGTTTAAAATGGGAATCTGTTGCCGGTCCCGCATGTTGATGGCTTTCATTTATCAAAGACAAATGCAGAGGCTGTAATGCTTGCCTCAAACTCAATTCTATTCGATTACCAACACTCATATCACTCAGGGCCTGTGTAGACTACAATGTCTCGTAAAATTATACGGAGTGCTTATGCCAATAGGTTGGTACCCGGGCCACATGCACAAGGCCCGTAAGGATATCACAGCTTCTTTGAATGCTGTGGATGCTGTGTTAGAGCTTGTGGACGCAAGGATACCATATGCAAGCGAAAACCCAATTCTTAACAACTTGATAGGTGATAAACCTCGAATAAGGTTAATGACAAAATCCGATTTATCCGACCCTCAAATTGATTCTATATGGCTAAAATATGCCCAAAAGCAAGGCATGCAAGTCCTTTTGAGCGATAAAAAAGATTCGAAAACAATCTCTGAGTTACTTAACAGACTGCAACAGTCGGTACCCGATCGCCCTGGACGTCCTGGGCGAGTGCTAGTAGTAGGCATACCAAATGTTGGTAAATCTACGATGATTAACCTACTTGCTGGTCGAAAAGTGGCCAAAGTAGGAAATGAACCAGCCGTCACAAAGGCAAGAGCAGAGATTCGTCTGACAAGCAAACTTGTGATTTGGGATACACCCGGAATTCTCTGGCCAAAACTTGAAGACCAAAGCGCAGCCTACCGCTTGGCAATAACTGGAGCAATACGAAACACTGCTATAGATCTTGCTGATGTTGGGTTAGCCGCATTGAATTTGCTAAAAGAGCGCTACCAACTACGTATACAAGAAAGGTACGAATGCGATCCAACCCAAAGCCCCGAAGAGCTCTTAGATTCCATAGGTCGTAAGAGAGGCTGCTTAGTTCGTGGCGGAGTAGACTACACCAAAACTGGCGAACTTATTCTCAATGATTTGCGTAACGGGCGACTTGGCTTATTAACACTGGAGACACCTGCAGACATTCCAATGACTGCAAATCTAAACAATGAGTGATAAATATTCACGCAGTATGGCGAAACAGCAAAAAGCGATTAATGCCAGCATGGCTAAGGCAACCACTAAAAAGAGCTTGCTTGTATTTCTTACAGGCGACGGCAAAGGTAAGACTAGCTCTGGCTTTGGTATGATCTTTCGTGCACTTGGCTGGGGACAAAAAGTTGCGGTTGTCCAATTTATCAAGGGCGTTCAAGCTTCCGGCGAGGAGTTATTAGTCACCAAGCTCTACCCTCAGATTAGACTTATTCAAATGGGAACTGGTTTTACTTGGGACTCACAAAATTTTGACCTTGACAAAGCGGCTGCTGAAAAAACCTGGCATCAGGCCGTTGATCTACTTCAAGACACTTCTCTTGACCTTCTTTTACTAGATGAACTCACCTACATGTTAGCCTATAAATTTCTGGAGGAAAGTGTCGTGATAAATGCGCTCATTCAACGCTCTCCCCAATTAAACGTTGTTGTTACTGGGCGTGGAGGCGGCACAAGATTGAGAGAAATTGCAGATACAGTGAGTGAAGTTAAAAATATAAAACACGCTTATGAAGCTGGTGTCATTGCAAGTAAAGGTGTGGATTACTAATCCTATCCATTTTACCAAGATGACATTTAATGCATAGTCTCACTATCCTGATCACTAAAATCTTTCAGTTTTGACACGTTAATATTAAGATATTCCAACAGATTCAGAATTTTTTCTGCAGTCGCCAATGAGATGGGATTGTCACCATGTAGACATAGACTTTGGATATTACATGGGAGACAACTTCCGGTGGTCGTCACTATCCCCCCCTGCTCAAGCATCTTCCTGACATGAGAGATTGATTCATCAACACCATGAATGACTGCACCAGTTTCTAAACGGGGTACCAGTTGACCATTTTCTTTGTAGCGTCTATCGGCAAATGCTTCAGTGACCACGGGGATTCCAAAACGCTTTCCAGCAAAATAAAGTTCGCTTAAACAGGGAGCAAGGAGAATTAAGGGAGCATCCTTGCTGGCATATAGAACCGCGCTTGCCACTACTTCAGCAAGTGCCCTGTCTACACATGACATGTTATTCAAAGCACCGTGGGGTTTTACATGAACCAACTTTCCCCCTTCTGCTTCAGTGATATCACTCAAGGTAGAAATCTGAGACAACATAAATTCATGAACTGACTCTTTAGACCAATTGAGGACTTTTCTACCAAAGTTAACTTTATCTGGAAAAGATGGATGCGCTCCTATTTCGACATTATTTTCTAGAGCACTAAGAATAGCTTGGCGCATACTAAGGGCATCTCCCACATGTCCACCACAGGCAATATTTGCTGTACAAACAACTTTGAGAATGGATTCATCTTGCCCCATTCCTTCACCTAGATCTGCATTTAAATTGATAGTGTTTTTCACGGCAGCTATCCTTTTGGTTGATCACTAGCGGGTAATTATTTTCGCGATGACCCTTATAAACTCTATAGCTCTCTTTCTATCATGACTAAATTAATAGTACCTTGGAAAAATCTACTAACTTGCTGGAATTCAATTAATTTTTATTTTGATACAAAAAATTCAAGGCTGACAGTTTATCTTAACTTTCAAAATAACTAATAAATTATCAATCACCATCTCTCTAATAATCTATCTGGCAAAAAGTATTCGCCCATATTTCCAATTCAGCATGTCTTTTTTTCAGGGCTTCTAATGCTTGATGAGAACTTACCCAAGCAAAATTTATGGTATCACCCGCACGTAGATGGGCTAGTCTTGGCAAATCAGCTTGAATCACACATGCCAGCTTTGGATAACCACCCACAGTCTGACAATCTTGTAACAAGATCATAGGCTGCCCGTCCGGTGTAATTTGAACACAACCCGGCAGAATAGCTTCGGATTCCGGTTGGTCTTGCAAATAAAGAAGTTGATCCTTATGAGTAATGTGAGTACTTTCCTGTGCATCAAGGCGCATACCCATCCTATCAGCATATCGACTAACTACCCAATTTTCATTGGTAAGGGTGGCAGTTGCAGAATGCACAAAACCACGTGTTTGAGGGGCCGGCATAACACGAATGGGTGTTCGATCGTAAAACCATTTAGGTAGTCGCGGACAGGCAGTGTTAAGTCTCTGTTCATTCAACCCTTCAGCAACAGGTAGGATATCTGCATTTTGTAAATAATGTCCCGTAACTCCACCAAATTTTGCTCGTAAATCAGTACTCCTACTCCTCAGTACAGGCTCGCTCTTAATACCTCCCTCTACTCCTAAATAAGCAGTACCTTTGGGAGTGCCTAGCACCAATAAATCCTTCTGCTCTAAAGTAACGGTACTAGCCCAAGGCTGCCTGATCGCTAGGTGGCTGCTGCCACGAATAATATGAGCTTGAGAAAAGTTAAGCAGGGCTACTCTAATTGTGCTCGTATTGCATCTTAAATGTGGTCCTTGTAGAAGAACTTCTAATGCGGCAGACTCTGGAGGATTATTAAGCAAACGATTCACTGCAGCAAAAGCAAAACTATCCAGCGCACCTGCCCATGGAACTCCTAGGTTACGTAGATTCTTGCGCCCAACATCCTGCACACTGCAGCCACTACCACCAAATTCAACTTGCAAAGCTGAGACAATTGATGTCACGTTCATTTCACCCAATGCTGCCAAGCATCAGGCTTTCGCCGTAAATGATAATAATCATCGGAGGTGATGGGTAGGATGCTAACCGAATCTCCTGGTCTGAAGAACGTCGGGTTTTCAAAAGAAGCATTGAATATATTAAGCGGTGTCCTTCCAACTAAGTTCCACCCTCCTGGACTGTCAGTTGGATAGATTCCAAGCATACCGGCTGCCAATCCCACCGAACGTGCGGGAACATTAAGACGAGGTGTAGCGAGTCTTGGGGGTGCCCAGGGAGCATCTGTTAATGTACCCAAGTAAGCAAATCCAGGTAAGAACCCAAGCATCAGTACCTGCAATACAGGTCTACACAAGCCCTCAATCAGGACTTTTTCAGATAACCCACTTGCTTTCATCAAAGCTGCTTTATCAGGTGCCATATTTGCACCTTCAAAACATACAGGTAGTGTAACTTCTCTCGATGATAACGCGACTTCCTTTTCCTGCTTAATAATAGCCAAAATCATTTGGTGAGTTGAGTCAACTTCATCATGTAAAGGCTCAAGAATCCAAGTCAATGAGTTTACAGCAGGAACCAACTCTAAAAGGGCTGGAAGCTTTTGCTCAACCTGCGCCTTTTGTAATAGCGCAACAGCCGAATGGATTTGTTTTTGAACTCCACGATAGGAACTCCGCTTAGCTTTTGACCAATAAAGCGTCCACGCAGTTTCTCCCACTGAATAGAGTTCAGCTTGATTTAGATTACTGTTCAATTAATCCCATGCCTTAAAATGCAATGCCATCACAGCATCATGAAAGGAAAATTCCATTGGCTGAAAACTTAAAGCAACCACCTCATAGCATGAGGGAACTAGCATTTCATTACAATTTATCGTGGATAGAATACTGGAAGTTTAGCGTCTACATTGACCCAAACAGATTTAGGCTCAGTGTACTCGTGCATGGCAAACAATCCCATCTCACGGCCATAGCCTGAATCTTTCATTCCGCCAAAAGGGGAGCCGGGATGGAAGCGTTTGTAGCAATTAATCCAAACCATGCCGGCCTCCATTTGACGAGCAAGCTTATGCGCTCGGGTAAGATTATTAGTCCACATTCCCCCACCCAGCCCATAACTACTATCGTTTGCCATAGCAATAACTTCATCATCATCTTTGAAAGTTGTAACTGTCACAAATGGTCCGAAAACCTCTTCCTGGCAAATTCGAGCCTTATTACTTTGTACTCTCACAACAGTGGGCTCCACAAAACAGCCTCCGCTTAATTCTGGTATAGTGGGTGCTTTTCCTCCTAACAACACCTCACCTCCTTCGTCCCTAGCAATTTGACAATAATTTAGCACTCTTTCCTGATGCATTTTAGATGTCAGAGGGCCCATTTCAGTTGTGGTATCCAAGGGGTTACCTTGTTTAATGGAAGCAGCTAATGTCAGAAAATGATCCAGAAACTGGTCGGCAATTTTTTCGTGCAACATTAACCTAGATCCGGCAATACATGCTTGACCCTGGTTATGAAAGATTGCAAATGCAGAGCCATTAACGGCCGCAGTTAGATCGGCATCTTCGAAAATAATATTGGCGCCTTTGCCTCCTAACTCAAGTTGAACGCGTTTAAGATTCCCAGCTGAAGCTTGCAGGATCTTACGACCAGTGATTGTGGAGCCAGTAAAGCTCAACTTGTCGACTTCCATGTGCTCAGCTAGGGCCTGACCGGCAATATGACCGTAACCTGGTACTATGTTAATAACGCCTGCTGGAAAACCAACTTCACGTGCTAACTCTGCAATACGTAGGGTCGACAATGGCGTAAGTTCTGCCTGCTTCATCACTACTGTGTTTCCCGCTGCTAAAGCTGGGCCCAGTTTCCAACTAGTAAACATCAAAGGAAAATTCCAAGGTACAACCTGACCTACTACACCAACAGGTTGACGCGTCACGTAGTTAAGAAAGCCTGTATCAACTGGAAGTACAACGCCTTCATTCTTGTCAGCCATTCCTGCGAAATAACGGAATGTTGCAACAGTTCTTGCTACATCTAAATGACGAGTGTCACGAATTGGGTGGCCAGTATCTAGAGATTCAATCAGTGACAGATTATCCCTATCCTTCTCGATGGCATCAGCAAGTTTGTTGATCAACTGTCCCCTGTCAGAGGGCGACATGGCCGACCAAGCTGGGAAAGCTGCACGAGCGGCTTGAACGGCCCTGTCTACATCTACTTCCTTGGCCTCGCTAACTTTTGCAAGGAGTGAGTTATCAAAAGGATTAAATACATCAAAATAACTACCATCCAGCGCGTCAACAAATTGATTGTTTATGAACAACTGAGTTTGAAATTTGGCCTGGGTTTTATCTATGAGGGTCATAACTACGCCTTATCTAGAAAAAAACTCCCCGCAATAAGCGGGGAGTAAATGGTCGATTAAACTACCAACGACTGGCAGTAATGGGGAATGGTTCCAGTTCACCTTTAGCATATTTTTCTTCTAAACCAGGAGTACCATTTTCTAAAACCATCAACATGCAACGTTTGGGAGAGAAACCCTGATGGCGGATGTCTGCAGGCATAGCGCAAACATCTCCTGATTTCATGACTATACGGCCACGTGGATTACCAGTATTTTTATCTTGAATATTCCAATGAATTTCATCTGTCAACTGAATAAACCATTCGTTGCGGTCGTTACCATGAATAACTGGAAGCATGTGTTCTTCGCTAGTCACACAACAAATACAAGCGCGGCTTATAGAAGTAAAGGAGGGATTCCATGTCACGTCTGCACGAGCAATGTGATCATAGAGATTGAAAGCATGGATTTTACCTTCAAATCCTGGCTCGGCTTCAATGGTAGGCTGATCAAACTCAAGATCCGCAAAGGCACGGTTGATTGGATGACCAGTTGCATCGGAGCGTGGAGCCACATCCCCTGGCAAACCCAACATACGACGAGCAGGCTCAAAACCACGAATCAATGGGCCTTCGGCTTCCTTTACTTTGGAACCCAATGGAGAACCAGTTTCCATTGGCGCGCTCAGCGGATCATAGCCCTCATTTATCCAGTTTTTTGAGATAGTTTCAAAAGCTTCACGTATATCATTAGTAGTAAAGGTTTCAAGAAAGTCCAAACCAGTATCACGATGACCGCGGCTGTAAGACCCAGCAAAGATGTCTACAGTGCCATAATGATTAGTAGTTCCAAAAACGTCATCAAAAAAGATCCAACCATAGAAGAACCCCCAACCAATATCACGTACCATCGCCCGTAGGAATCTATCTATTTCAATGGTATGTGTGCCTTTGGGCCAGGACACATGAGCAAAGTAAGCATCACGAGTAAAGGTGAAGCTACCAAACTGGAAACTACGCCATCCAAGAACTGGGTCTGGCTCGGAGGCGATGACTTTTACATTTTCTAGAGCTGCATTCATTGTAGTTACCTTTTTTTTACCTTTCATTAAGCTCAGGCGAAAAAACTTAGTGCCTGAGTGCTTCGGTTCATTGGTGACGGGTTAAAGGACACAAATCTCAGACCACTTTTCAATACTTTCCGGTCCGGCTGATGTCTGGACAAGAACAACACCTGGTTTTATAGAATTAAGCTGGTAAGCAGATCCTTGGGGTAACAAGACTTCATGTCCACGACGAGCAACTATTCTCCCCATACGTTTTCCGGTAGGGGCCTCAGCCAGTCGCGCAGCCCCGTGTGTATGGCTTGGTTTCTCAGCATCAGTAAGCTCAAAAAAAGTAAATTCCACTTCTCCATCCATGACAATAGCAAATTCATCATGCGGTGATGCGTACCAAGGAGAAGCTCCCTCTGTGCGAATTACTTCTGCTGCATATTCTAAGTTTGAGACAACCATCACACGCTCGTAAGGTTTTGAATTATTAGCCACCTCGAAGACATTCGAAAAAGCGTAATGTTTCAAATCGTCATTAACTTCGATTGTTCCTTTGTCATACGACGCCAAAGACGCCACTTGAGTTTTAAAAGTCATGTCATATCCCCTTCTTGTTAATCCTGATGATAACTATTGAGTTCTACCAGTCAAGCCAGTCTTAATTTTGAACACGTACAACTGATTGTCAGAACCTGTTTTGACATCTGGCAAGTAACGACGATGGGAAGAGGTAGTTACAGAAGAGCCTGTGCTGGCTGCAATATACTGCTCACCGTCTACTCCAAAACTAATGGGGTAGCCACTGATCGTGGACCCCAAATTACGTTCCCACAGGATGGTGCCATTTTCTTGATCATATGCTCGGAAATTTCCCTCAAGATCTCCCCCAAAGACAAGGCCACCACCTGTGGTAACCATGGACAAAGCTGTTCCTCGTAGTTCATGGGTCCACAATGTTTTGCCTGTCTCGGCCGAGATTGCATAGACGGTGCCAATATTTTCCTCATGTCCAGGCGCAAGAGATTCTTGTCCAATCCAACCATAGGGAGGCCCCTCTTGATCTGGCTCATCGAGAATGACAGTCAGATGCATACACGTGTTTTGTAACCCGTAATACATGGCATTTGTTAGAGGTGAATAGGCGCCTGCCCACCAGTTCTTTCCTCCTGCAGTGGATGGGCAAACATCGACCTCATCTCCCTCGGCCTGGAACAATACTTCTTGATTAACAGTTGCCGAACCTTGTTCATCAATACTTTCTATAGCATTTTGATAAACGGTCTGACGTGCCCACAAGAACTTACCAGTTTCACGATCCAAGGTATATACAATCCCAGTCTTTCCAGGAATCCCTGTGAGCACTTTATAGCTGCGTCCTGGCTCAATATCTTGGCTTATCCACTCTACTGCATGAACATCAGGGGCAACTTGGGTATCAACCAGGAGACGTTCGAAAGTATGATCGAGATCCCAGTGATCAACGACGTGTTGGTAGTACCAGACTAGCTCGCCAGTTTCTGGGTTCAAAGCCAGTGTGGAGTTATGATAGAGGAAAGTATTGTCATTACCTCCAAGAAGAAACTTGGGTGCCGGACCAGTTACTGAAGTGCCCATATAAATTAAATTGAGCTCTGGGTCGTAGGTGGGCATCATCCAGGCACCAACATGCCATCGGGCTTCCCATGGAATATTATTCCAAGTATCTGCCTCCCCTTGCTGAGGACTCTGTATAGTGTAGAACCGCCACACTTCCTGACCGGTTATAGCATCATGCGCCACAATAAAACAGGCATCAGGACCTGCTGGTGGCTGACAAGTACGCCCTGAAATGGCCAAGCCCTTGATGACGATGGGACCAGAGCTTTGCTGGATAGGATGGGTATGAAAATCAAGAATCTGTGTTTCCCATTCTACTTCTCCCGTGTTGGCATTTAAACGAATGATGTAGCCATCATTTGTGGTGTAAACAATCCCACCTTTGTATAGAGTTAAGGCTCTGTTTGTTTCATGCGCAGTAATGTAATCTCCTAAATCCTCTGGTAGCTCTCGTTTGTACTCCCAAAGTATTTCACCGGTAGCGGCATTGACAGCTTGTACCATGTCCCTGGGATTAGGCATGTAAAGCACTCCGTCATGAACTAATGGTGTCCCCTCTTGAATAGCCCCTTCACCCATTGGAATAGACCACGCGAGCTCAAGCTGAGATACATTAGACCTATTTATTTGATCAAGCGGTGAGTAACCCCAGCCATTCACAGTTCGGCGCCACATAAGCCAGTCGGCATCATCGGGTGCTAAGAGTGTTGTGTCGTCTACTTGTTGGGTTGGACTTTCCGAAAGCAGTGGTTGTGCTTGTAAGACACAGATAGGCATCACGGCAAGCAGTAAACCCGGGATCGTTATTTTAATTTTCACAATAATTCCCCTCTACTTATTCAACTAGATCAAGTTATCAGGAAGTATTGACCGTGTCATCACTCCAATTGCTCCCATAACAGTGACAAAAGCACTCATAATGAATAGCATATCATTTGCATTCAGAGAGTCCTTAAACATTTTGAGCGATCTTTTCTGTGAATTTCCGACTTATAACAAAGGTTTGCTAGATGTCATCAACCTTCCAACTTCGCGCCACCCGTCAGTTACCAACATTGAAAGTAAATTTTGAAGAATATGTGCACGTCCGGACTGGGGCTGTTCATTACCATCTAGCAACCGATAATCCTGAAAATGTGTTTATGGTAGCTTTACGCACTGTTCCCATGAACTCTACTGGGGTAGCTCATATCTTAGAGCACACCGCGCTTTGTGGCTCACGCCGTTTTCCTGTGCGTGACCCTTTCTTTATGATGATAAGGCGTTCAATGAACACCTTTATGAATGCCTTTACCTCAAGTGATTGGACGGCCTACCCTTTTGCCAGTCAAAACAAAAAAGACTTCAACAATTTACTTGATGTATATATGGATGCGGTATTTTTCTCGAATTTACATCAGCTAGATTTTGCTCAAGAAGGACATCGGCTGGAGTTTTCAGAACCTACTAACCCGAAAAGCCCACTTGAATTCAAAGGGGTTGTGTACAACGAAATGAAAGGCGCGATGAGTTCGCCCAGTAGTTACATCTGGCAGCAACTCAGTTCGGTGCTTTTCCCAACGAATACCTACCATTTCAACAGTGGTGGCGAGCCTAGCAACATACCTGACTTAAGCTATGAGGAGTTATGTAGCTTCTATCGTACTCACTATCATCCTTCCAATGCTATCTTCCTCACATATGGTGATATTCCAGCTCACGACCACCACGAAAGGTTTGAACACTTAGCACTGCGAGAGTTTGACAAATTGGATGTCTTTATAGAAGTAGCTGATGAACAGCGTTACCGAGAACCAGTCAAAGTCACATTGAGCTATCCAGACGATGGGGATGGTGAAAATGATAAGACTCAAGTACTGCTGGCCTGGCTTTTAGGACACAGCAGCAATTTGCAGGATCTTTATGAAGCTCAACTCCTAAGTGCCGTTTTACTGGACAATTCAGCAAGTCCCTTACAGCAAGTACTGGAAACATGTGGTTTAGGGAAATCACCTTCTTCTCTTTGTGGCCTGGAGGACTCATATAAAGAAATGAGTTTTGTCTGCGGTCTAGAGGGTTGTGCCACGCATGCCACTGCCGCTGTTGAAGAGCTTATTTTGAGTACCCTCGAGCGTATAGCTTCAGAGGGCGTTCCCAAGGCACAAATTGATGCAGCATTGCATAGCCTCGAACTGCATGCGCGAGAAATCAGTGGAGATAGTTATCCCTATGGCTTGCAACTGCTATTAAGTGCGCTTTCTAGTGCTACCCATAGGGGTAATCCTGTCGACCTCTTGGACATAGACCCTGCTCTAGACAAGTTAAAAAAAGCTTGTGAACAACCTGATTTCATTCCTAGTCTTATTCATCGCTTACTATTGAAAAATCCTCATCGGGTGACTCTGACAGCGCATGCTGATGAGGAATTTACCAACCGCAGCAAGCAAGAGGAAGAACAGAAACTAGCCAATATAAAATCTGGTCTAAGCGATGAAGATATCACTAATATAATCGCGCGTAGTGATGCTTTAAAAACACGCCAAGAGCAAGAACCCAATGCAGAGATTTTACCGAAAGTAGAATTATCTGATGTCCCAGCTGATATCCCTTGGGTATACCCGACTGCTCATTTTAGAACTGGGAACCAAAGCGGAATTGAATTGACCACTTATGAGCGTGGTACTAATGGAATAAATTACCAACAACTGATTCTTCCCTTACCCACTTTAAGTGATGATGAGGCCTCTCTACTGCCATACTTAACGACTTGTATCCCTGAATTAGGTATTGGTAACCGCTCCTATTTAGATATACAAAATGAACAAGCAGCTGTGTCTGGCGGTGTGTCCTGCTATTCTTCGATGCGAAGTGGCACTGGAGATATCCAACAAACTCAAGGTTATCTTGTACTCTCTAGCAAAGGACTGTATAGAAACCAGGAGCCACTCTCTCGACTTCTAGCAGATACCCTGATGGATTGTCGCTTTGACGAACACAATCGTATTCTTGAGCTTATTGACCAAGTGAACAACCGCAGACAACAGAGCCTGAGCTCACAGGGCCATGGTCTTGCCATGGGATTAGCGTGTTCAGGAATGAGTGCTTTGGCCCAGTGGGACTATAACAACACGGGCCTGGCTGGTATTAGCCGCTTGAAAGAGCGAGCCCGATTGCTTCATCAACCAGATGAGTTAGCTAGATTTGCTGAATCCCTTAAGTGTCTGTACAACTCCCTGAGGTCGCAACTTCCGCAGGGTTTGTTGATTGCTGAAGCTGATGCGCTTCCTGCACTTTTGCATGCTATCCGTAAAGTATGGCCAACAATCCCTTATAACCAAACAAAACCAAAATTCACGCTTCCATCTATACGTGAGCCAGTACAGAAAGCGTGGCTAATTAATGCTCAAGTTAATTTCTGTGCTATGGCGTTTCCAACAGTTGCCAGCACTCATGAGGATGCGGCCCCTCTGACTGTTTTGGCTGGTTTTATGCGTAACGGGTTCCTCCATAGAGCCATTCGTGAACAAGGTGGGGCCTATGGAGGAGGAGCTACCCAAGATGGCAGTTGCGCGGCATTTCGATTTTTCTCTTATCGCGACCCTCGCTTATCAGAAACCTTAGCGGATTATCGTCGAGCTATTGATTGGATGCTTACGGCAAACCATAGCGACGCGCAAATCGAAGAGGCTATTTTGGGAGTCATCTCTGCTTTAGACAGACCAGGCTCTCCTGCAGGTGCCGCTAAACAGAGCTTCCATAACGAACTTTTTGGTAGAACCCGAGAAGATCGCATGATCTTCCGCGAGCAAGTGCTGCAAGTTGATTTAACGAGACTTAAGGAAGTGACTCAAAAATATTTAAAAGATGCTGAAGCAAGTATCGGAATTGTTTCACACAAAGGTGAGACAAAAGAGCTTGAGAGCCTTGGTCTAGAAGTCAACTCCTTCACTTAGTGTGTTTGAAAATGGTTGTACATTGATTTATTGCTGTCTTCCTTAATTTGCCCCTGACCATAACAACAAACTGACTAGAGCGAAAAAGGTTAATCTAAAGTTGTTCAAAGTTGTCTAAACTTTTGCCCTAGCACTTTTGATTAGTTCATAGGCTTGCTTTATTTCCATAGTCTTTTTATGAGCTAACTCCATCATTTCCTCCGGTAAACCCTTCGCCACAAGTTTATCTGGATGATGTTGATTCATTTGTCGGCGGTAAGCTTTTTTTAATTCATTATCGGATGATCCTGGGTCAACACCAAGTACTTCATAAGCTTGCTTTATGGCAGCTGGGGATTGATATACCCCTTCATGCATTCGTGCACCTGCTTGCTGTCGATGCATGAGTCGGGCAAAATCATCAGCACTATACCCAAGCAGGGAGGCACAACGTTGAAGGACATTTTCCTCTTCTGAATGCAGTGTGCCATCAGCCAGAGCGGTAGCAATTTGCACTTCTATAAACATCTGTCGTAGCGAAGAACTACGTGAGGCAAGCTGCCCAAACTGAAGCATCACACCTTCAAAGTCGAAGTCTTTACTTTTACCCTGATTGAATAGCTGAATCGCGACTTTTCGCTGGGCATCCCCTAGTCGGAGTTGGCGCATTATATTTTCAGCTAATGATATTTCATCGCGAGTGACAGCACCATCTGCTTTGGCAAGATGCCCCATTACCGAGAAGGTTGCGGTGAAGAAAGCAGTTTGGATTTGCTGTTGCTGGAAATAACCGCCACCAATACCAAAGCCTTTTGAACCGGAGCCAGTGGAACCACGCTGATCATAGCTATGCCCTAGCGATGCCCCTAGCATCGCACCCAAAGGCCCCCCCAGAACGAAACCTAGAGTACCACCTACAACTTTGCCCCACCAACTCATAATCTCATCATTCTTATTTAAGGATTAAAAAAATCGACGCCACCATGACCTACCTAATTCAGCACGACAGCTAATTAATTGCTTGTCAAAACGCTCAGCATTATCTGCAACACGCTTAGCCGCCCGTAAAAGCCAAGCTTTCTGGTTATAGGTTTTATTAGCATAACCGCTGGGGCCTTCGTGATACGCCAAATAAAGATTGTAGGCATCCGTTTTATGCACACCATTTTGCCGGAAGGTTCTATCGTTGTACCAGCCTATGAAGTCAATAGAGTCCTGGAAATTTGTTCTTTTCCCTTTGCGGCCTGTTGCTCGTTCATAATCACTCCAAGTGCTCTCCAACGCTTGAGCATAACCCACCGCATTGGAAGGCCTTGGACCCGGTATAACTCCCAATATATATTTACGTGGTGGTTTAGCTCTCGCACGAAAAGCAGATTCTTGATACATAATTGCCATGGCCACAGGGACTGGACTTTTCCAGCGTTTTTCAGCTTCCATTGCAGAAGTGTACCAACCACCTTTATCACTAAAAATTTTGCATACATTAGTAATATCGGTAGGTGGAGAACTAACACAGCCAGTCAGCAGTAGAAGCACCAAGGTCCACTTGAGTGGTTTGATTTTTGGATGGATAAATTTCATAAACGATACTGTACAGAATGTGGGAAAAGCTTTCCAGTTTGTCAGCTGATCACTTTTTTGGTGGCAGACATTGGGCCAATAAGAGCTATCAAGAAATTAGGCCATGTTCTTTAAACAACCCACGCAAGGCTTCTTCATTGAGTATAGTTATCCCTAAATCATTCGCTTTATCTAGCTTACTTCCTGCCCCTGGCCCAGCCACAACTACCGAAGTCTTAGCTGAAACTGAACCTGAGACTTTGGCTCCTAGGGCCTCAAGTAAAGTTTTGGCTTGGTTTCTCTCCATAGACTCAAGTGTTCCAGTCAGCACCCATGTTTGACCACCAAGCACAGCTTTTGAAGGAGATAATACAACAGGAGGCACGGGTTGAACTCCCACTGATTGAAATTGCTGCAATAGCTCCTGATTTTTAGAAGAACTGAAATAATCTACAATACGCTGTGCTACCACTGCGCCAATATCTTCAATCTCAAGGAGGATCTCAGTACTTGCTTTCTGTAAACCTATTAAAGAACCAAAGTGCTTGGCTAGAGCTATTGCCGTGGCCTCACCAACCTCAGGAATTCCAAGGGCAAAGATGAAGTTAGCTAGCCCACGCGTTTTACTCAGGGCTATCGCTTCGAGTAAGTTTTCGGATGACTTCTTTCCCATTCTTTCCAAGACCATCAGGTCATCGAGCTCTAACTTGTATAAGTCAGGCAGCCCCTTAAGCAAACCTGATTCCACTAACTGTTCGACGAGCTTACTACCTAATCCGTCGATATCCATTGCAGCTCTTCCGGCAAAATGCAAAACCGATTGTATGAGTTGAGCTGGACATGCCATCCCTTGATAACACCGCAAATAAACACTCTCAGTATCTTTAATCACGAGACCACCACAAGAAGGACACGCAGTGGGTGGGATAATTGATTCAGGATTACCGTTTTTATTATCGGGAGCTACTGCTATGATTTTGGGAATTACGTCGCCTGCCCGACGAAGAATTATCTTGTCACCTAGTTGTATTTGTAAACGATTGATCTCATCCATGTTATGTAAAGTAGCATTGCTGACGGTCACACCACCAACAAAAACAGGTTGTAATCTAGCAACTGGCGTTACAATACCTGTGCGTCCTACTTGGAATTCAACACTATTAATAACTGTAACCACTTCCTCTGCAGGAAATTTAAATGCGATTGCCCATCGAGGGGTTCGGGCATTAAATCCTAACAAGCGCTGAGTAGCCAGACTATCTACCTTGATAACAACACCATCTATTTCGTAATCTAGTTGGTCACGTTGAACTAATAATTCATGGATATAATGTAAACAAGCAGCACTATCATCGCAGAGCTTTACAAGGGGATTAAGGGGAAATCCCCAATTTTCTAATTTTTTTAACGCCGAACTTAAATGGGCAAACCCTGAATCTCCCAAGCCATAGGAAAAAAACTTCAGAGGCCGTTTGGCAGTTATACGAGCATCCAACTGCCTGATAGTCCCTGCCGCAGCATTTCGAGGGTTTACAAAAGTTTTAACGCCTTGACTGGCCAATTGTGAATTCATAAGATCAAAGCCACTTCGAGACATGTATATCTCACCACGCACTTCCAAATCTCCATCAGGGGCACTATCGGGTAGTTGGAGAGGAATATCGTTAATAGTTTTTACATTATGAGTGATATCTTCACCCACTGACCCATTACCACGTGTTGCGGCTTGAACTAATTGTCTATTTTTATAACGTAGACTGACAGCAAGACCATCTATTTTAGGTTCACAGTGAAATGTCAAGTTTGCAGAACTCGACAAACGTTTAATGATGCGCTCTTCAAAGCCTCTAAGTTCTTTTTCATCATTTACTTTTTCTAGCGATAACATCGGAGTGGCATGAACAACTTTCTCCAATGTACTGAGTGGGCTAGCACCAACACGCTGTGAAGGAGAATCAGGCGTTACTAATTCTGGAAACTTAGCTTCAAGCTGTAATAGTCTATTGAACAACTGATCAAACTGATCATCTGTGATTTCAGGAGAGTCTTCTTGATGGTATCTTTGATTGTGGTAGCTCACTTCTTTCCTAAGTAAAGTGAGTTCTTGTTGAATATCTCTTTGTTCTTTAGTTGAGGGGTCACTCATAGACTTTAAAGACTATTGACGCAATTGAGATAGTTTTTTTAGCTCAAAATCACGAATCTGCTGACGTTGATGCTCAAGAATCTGGGTAGTAAGGCGGGCCCTGTTTTCATCTTTGAGCTCCAAACCAAGTGTTACTCGCAAAGTCTCAGCCAACTCTAGCATTGCTTGATAAGATGCCATATTTCCGTTGTTATTTGGTAACTGGACAAACAGTGAAACCCCAACTGTTTCAAAGTCTTCCATAGAATTCATATCAAAAGTGCCAGGCTTCAACATGTTGGCAAGACTGAACATAGTGCCTTCAGAGGCCTGCTTGTGAAAGATATTCATCGCACCAAGACGCATACCTGATTTTTTCAGGATAGCAAGTAATTCAGCGCCATGAATAGCCTCCCCTTTGGGAGCCATCGCGTTAATCACAATAACTTCTTCTACTACGGGAGCTGTTTTTGATGGAGAAACCTCATCCTCAAAAAGCGACCCCTGATTATTGTTTGTCTTTTTACTAATTTTCCTAGGAGAACTTTTTCTAGCAGACTTTTGGGATGAGGTAAATTCGAGATCATTATCGCCAAAAACAGGCTCTTTGCGGCCATCATCATAAAAGTCGCCTCCAATAACTTGTACGGCGTCTAGTTGACTTGTCTGATCTTGAGCGTACAAATCTTCGTCAGTATAATCGTCATCCTGATCATCATCTTCATCATCTTCATCATCTTCATCATCTTCATCATCTTCAAAGTCGAAGTCATCTTCATATAGATCCTCGTCATCTTCCTGATCTTCTTCGTAATCCTCCTCATAATCTTCTTCATCATAACGATCTTCATCTTCATCTTCATCGTAGTCATCATGGTCATACTGATCGTCTTCTTCATCATCATAGTCGTCTTCCCAGTCTTCCTCGTCTTCCTCGTCTTCCTCCTCTTCAGGGTCATAGTCTTCTAGCTCTTCCCAGCCATCATCATCCCAATCATCTTCTGAGGCACGAACATCCTTTATAGAAGAGATATCAATTTCGCTAGATGACAATCCTGCAATTAATGCCTCATGGTCTTCGGGGTGTACTACCTTATGTTGAGTAATAGTTGTGTACTCCATATCTGAATCCTCTTCAATGGTCTTGAAAGAATCTAGCTCGGTATCTTGCGAGGTACTAGCATTAGCATCATAGGCTTCATCGATTAACGGTGCTGGTAAAGTATCACTATCAGCAGTGACATCAACATGTAGTATCTGCTCTTCAGGCACATCAACCGTATCAAGTAGCACAGGCGGTTGACGAGATCCCACCCTTTCCTTGACTAAGGATTGAGTAGACTGAAGTTTAGTGTTAGACACTCTTTTAGGTGAAATGGACGGGGCATAACCCTCTCTGGGTAAAGTACGTGCACCTCCAGTGGGTAATTCTGAGCTAAAATAGTCTTCATCTGTGCCACCTAAGCCTTGCATACTCTTATCAAGCTTTATCTTGACCTTATTCCCACTAGTAAAGAATTTACGCCGCAAGCCATCTACTAGCGCAACCACAAAGATGACTACCAGAATTTTAATAACTAGATCTACAATCTCAATATCAGGCATGAGAATGAACCTTGTAATTGAGTCTTCTAATTATTTCCATAAACGAATTAAGCTGTTTATTATCCACTACACCCATACCCTGAAGCCTTATCAGGAAAAATTACATAGCTGCCAGTTCAGCCGCCTCATCAATGTCAACCGCGACAAGTCTTGACACACCTGGTTCATGCATAGTGACACCTAGGAGCTGATTTGCACTTTCCATGGTAAGACGATTATGCGTTATAAAAATAAACTGAACCATGGAAGACATTTCTTTCACAAGTTCATTATAACGGCCAACATTAGCATCATCCAAGGGAGCATCAACCTCATCAAGCATACAAAAGGGTGAGGGGTTAAGCTGGAAGATTGAAAAAACTAGGGCAATGGCAGTCATGGCTTTCTCTCCACCTGAGAGTAAATGGATTGTGCTATTTTTCTTGCCGGGTGGACGCGCCATAATAGCAACCCCAGTATCTAGAAGATCTTCCCCAACCATATCCAGATAAGCGTGTCCGCCTCCAAATACTTTGGGGAACAAACTCTGAAGACCATTATTAATTTTATCAAACGTTTCTTTAAAGCGAGTACGAGTTTCTTTATCTATTTTCCTAATTGCATTTTCAAGCGTCTTGAGCGCTCTCTCAAGTTCATCATTCTGACTATCTAAATACACTTTACGCTGAGACTGAACCTCAAATTCATCAATAGCCGCCAAATTAATCGGACCCAATCTGTTGATTCGCGCTGTCAATTGCTCTAATTGTAGTTCACAAGCAGATATACTCAGCTCTTCCGGTAGAGCAGACAATACTGTCTGTAGATCTTGCCCATCCTCTTTCAGCTCTTGCTCTAAGCCTGCTCTCTTAACATTGGAACCCTCAATTGTTAAGCGCTTATCGGCGAGTTGCTCTCTGAAGTGCTCACTTCGCTCTTGTAAACGTTGGCGTTCCTTTTCCAAAATCCGCAAGTCTTGCTCTATACCATCCAGCTCACTTTTCGCTTGCGCCATGGCATTTTCAATTTCTTGTCGTAGCGAAAGCTTTTGCTCCAACTCTGTCATAAGGCCTGGCAACGGATCATCAGCTGTACGCAACTGCTCTCTTAAAAAATCTCTTCGTTGTTCTCCACTAGTCACTTGTGCCCTTAAACGTTCCAGTGAAACTTCAAGAGAGTTAGACCGGGCTTTCAACGCCTGCTGTTGAAGAGCTAACTCGTGAATTTCTGACTGCAAAGCAGTCACTGCCGCGCGGGCTTCATCGAGTTCTCGTCGATTCACATCCCTTTTCTCCAACAGTGATTCGCGTAGATTATTATCAACCTCCATTTGATCCAGACCAGATTGAAGAGTTGCGCGCATAGTTGATATAGTCTGGTTCTCAATTTGGATTTGCTTTTGCAATTCGTCAATTTCAGTACGAAGACGTTTCCGACGCTCAGTAACCTGTTCAATTTTCATTAATCCTGCGGAACGCTGAGCAACCACATTGGATAGCTTTTTATTTAATTCACGAAGTTCTCCTAGCAAAATTTCTTTCTGTTGTTCAATAGACTTTAAGCTATTTTGTTGCTCATCAACTTGCATCGCTTGATTAACTTCGGCCTCCTCAATTTCCGCCACATGGATTTGCATCGCTTCAAGTTCTTGCTGACGTTGTAACATCCCCGCTTTTTCATCGAAGCCATGATAGAGACGCAACCAGTCTGGACCTACCCAAGCGCCTTCACGAGAGACTATAGACTCTCCGAACTGGAGTTCTGAACGAAGTTCCAGCGCTTCCGCTAGAGACTCAGCGACGAAGATTCCATGTAACTGGGACCCAAGAGACACTGAACTTTGCACTTTTCTGAGCAACTCCCTTCCCGCTAAAGTGTGATTACTTTGTTGAGAAACAGAAGGGAGAGTATCCTTTTGCTTAAGGGTTAACTTACCACCTTTAAATCCTGACAAACTCTCACTTAAGATAGTAAAATCGTCAACACAAATTGCTTGCAGGTATTCACCTAGCACAGTTTCTAGTGCAAGTTCCCAACCGCTTTCTGCACGTAGGCCATCCACAAGACGAGGCCGATCCGTCAACTGATTCTGTTCTAACCAAGTCTGACGCTCCTTATCTTTGCTACCCAGCGCCTGTTGCTGGAGGGCCTCTAATGAGGCCTGTTGGCCCAGTAGGGTCTGTAATTTTGTGCGCAGTTGGTTAAGCTCCTGATTACCCTCTCGGAGCTGGTTACGTAAAGAATCGATGCGTATGTTTAACGCAGTATTTTCTGACTCCATTTTTTCCTGTTGAGCGCTAAGATCGCTAAGCGAAGACTCCAGTTGTTGGACATTAGTCGATTCCTCGGAGACAACTAATCCCTCAAGCTCTTTTGTTAATGACTGCTTACGAGCATTCCCACGCTCAACTATATTTTCTAGATGATTAATCCTCTGCTGCTCAACTTCAGCTTTACGGACGGTATTAGCAGCATCTTGATTAAATTTATCCCACTCTTCCTGCCACTGTTTCATAGACTCCTCAGCCACAGATAGAGTATTTTTAACTCCAACTTCACGATCTCGTAAGTTAACAAGCTGAGGTTCTAAAGTAGATAATTCTTGATCAACTGTAGTAAGTTGATCTAGGTCACTGGTGAGTTGGCGCGAAGCGCTTTCTAGTCCATCCTCTGTAGTAACCAAATCTTCCTGGAGCTGATGTTTGCGTTGTCGCTGATATTCGATATTCTGCTCGATACGTGTCACATCGCTACCGAGTTCGTAAAATTGTGCCTGGATCTTTTGATAGCCCTCGTTTGCAATAGTGTCAGATTCTCGTTGCTGTTCGATTTCCGCTTCAACTTTACGTAGCTCCGCAACATTTTTTTCCAGTTCGACTTCCAATTCACTGATTTCTTCCTGAGCGCCAGACAGCATAGCGTTTAGCTGACTCCAGCGCAGTGCTTTTAATTGTGCACTAGTGCCGCGCTCTTCCTCTTTTAATTCACGATATTTCTCCGCAGCTTTGGCCTGGCGCTGAAGGTGTTGCAATTGACGCTCAAGTTCTTCTCGAATATCAGTAAGTCTTTCTAAATTTTCGCGGGTGCGCCCAATACGACTCTCAGTCTCTTTACGGCGCTCCTTGTACTTAGAAATTCCCGCAGCTTCCTCTATAAAAATTCTCAGATCTTCAGGTCTTGATTCAATAAGCCGGGACACCATTCCTTGTTCAATAATTGAATAAGAGCGTGGACCAAGACCAGTGCCTAGAAAAATATCAGTTATATCGCGGCGGCGACATTTTGTACCATTAAGTAGATAGGTTGATTGAGCATCAGAATTTACTACACGTTTCACTGAAATCTCATTGAAGCCAGCATATTCTCCTGTAATACGACGCTCTGAATTATCAAAAACAAGTTCAACTGAGGCTTGTCCCACAGGCTTACGTGCACTGGAGCCGGCGAAAATAACATCCGTCATTGATTCACCACGGAGATTTTTGGCAGAACTCTCTCCCATTACCCAACGCACTGCATCGATAATATTGGATTTACCACAACCATTGGGGCCAACTACGGCACACAGATTTGAAGGGAATTTTACGGTTGTAGGGTCTACAAAAGATTTAAAACCAGCTAACTTGATACTTTTTAAGCGCATCTTACAAATGGGTCCTGACTACAAGGGTGACTCGAAAAATTAAGTTACATAAGATAGCGCAGAAGTTAGTTTTTTGCAGTAGTCATTTTTGACTCGATAGCATAGCGAACTTGCTCCTGAGTAAACCCCCTCTGGAGCAAAAAACGCTGCCAACGGAGTTGCTCCTGCCTATCAGGCTTGACCTGCTTAGCCTCACTATCCAATCTGAATTTTCGACTCAGAACCTCTGAACAAAGCTCATACCAATCTTGTGTACCATCGCTAAGTGCTTCAGAAATTAAATCTGAGGCTATTTCCTTGGATCGGAGTTCTGCTCTAATTTTTAACGGACCCACGCCTCGACTGGCTCTGTAGCGAACAAATGTTTCCACACACCTTTGATCAGACTGTAAATTTTGTTCAGACAAGTGGGTAATGACTGCTTCAATAAGTTCAGCTGAAGCCTCCTTAAATCGTAGAACTAGCTTTTGCTGGAGCTCTCCTTTGGAGTGTTCCCTTCGCCCAAGGGCATCCATGGCACACTGACGCATTTGTTGCGCCAGTGCTCGTTCTGACGGCGAAAGCTCATACACAGACAAGACTATTCAGCTGATACTTCATTTTCAGTTAGCACTGACACCGCACCGGGTTTGGTAGGTTTTGTCATCAATATTTCTCGGAGCTTGGACTCGATTTCAGCTGCAGCCTCAGGGTGCTCTGTGAGCCAACTCAGGGCATTTTTCTTTCCTTGGCCAATCTTTTCCCCATTATAAGCGTACCAGGCTCCTGATTTTTCTACTAAATTTTGAGCAACACCCATATCAATTATCTCAGAGTTACGAGATATCCCTGCCCCATAATAAATTTCAAATTCACACTGGCGAAAGGGTGGCGCAACTTTATTCTTGACTACCTTAACGCGAGTTTCATTACCAACAACCTCATCACCGTCTTTGATAGAACCTATACGACGAATATCTAGGCGAACAGAGGCATAGAACTTCAAGGCATTACCGCCAGTGGTGGTCTCAGGGGAGCCAAACATAACCCCAATTTTCATACGAATCTGGTTAATAAAGATGACTAATGTATTTGAATTTTTTATATTTCCAGTCATTTTACGGAGAGCTTGCGACATCAGTCGGGCTTGTAGTCCCATGTGTGAGTCACCCATATCCCCCTCGATTTCTGCACGGGGCGTCAGCGCAGCAACGGAATCTACCACTACCACATCAACAGCCCCAGAACGTACGATCATGTCACAGATTTCCAGAGCCTGTTCCCCAGTATCTGGTTGAGAAACCAGCAGATTTGATACGTCAACCCCAAGCTTCTCGGCATAAACTGGGTCCAATGCATGCTCAGCATCAATGAATGCACAAGTCCCACCGGCCTTTTGCGCCTCGGCTATCACTTGTAATGTCAGCGTAGTTTTTCCAGACGATTCTGGTCCATAGATTTCAACTATTCTTCCTTTGGGCAGACCACCAATTCCTAAAGCAACATCAAGACCTAACGAACCAGTAGAAATAGAGGGTATTGAAAGATTCTCAGCATCTCCCAGGCGCATCATTGACCCCTTGCCAAATTGTCGTTCAATCTGGGCCAGTGCGGCGGTTAGTGCTTTGGCCTTGTTGGGGTCTTTGTCTAGGGGTTTGTCTGCCATGATCATGTTCCTAAAGTGGGTTTTAATTCTCCCTACATTAAAGCAGATCGTCAGGGCTTCTTCAAAACCATAAAGAGATATTTTTTTATTCATGACAGAGTTTGTCAGGGATTGTTTACTAAATCATGCTATCACTTAATACTAACCCAAGGTCCCTCGTTCTGTAGGGCCTTTGATTCGTGCAGCCTAACAACGCGTTGTGGGAGTTCGTCCCTTAAGTGGGGGGCATTTTCGATGAAGAACCACTTCGCTTCACTGACAGGAGACAGACAAATTGCCCTGTCTATACTGTCCAAACGATTCAGCCAAGGCACATGTGGCAGAGACCTGGCCTTAAATTGACTTGGAAACGGATCTACAGGCCCATCGAGCTGGGTTGTGAAGTTACTTGCCTTGGAAGAGAAGATCATTCGGCCCTTTGGTGGCTGGTGGGAGGGATCCTCATGGATCAGGCTGAGGCTTGGTCCATTGAACTGAGGGATCTCTTTGCCCAAGAAACGGATGTTTAGAGTGACGTGGTTTACCATCGATAGCTCAATGATTGCCCGTCTCAGCTGAGGGTTGGTGCTAGAGACGTAGACAGGTTGCTCAAAAAGGTAGGCCAGTCCAACGACCTCAAAGGCTGAGCTGGGCGAGACAAAGAGTTGAGAGAAGTGCTG
>JAYPEI010000006.1:0-111006 GCA_038125665.1 Enterobacteriaceae bacterium | reverse complement strand
ATAAAATAGTTAAGAGAGATTATGCTAAATATCCAAACTACTATCGCCATCATAGGTGCTGGCCCATCAGGATTACTGTTGGGGCAATTGCTTGCAAAACAAGGTATAGAAAACATAATTATCGAACGTGTAAGTGGATCCCATGTGCTTGGTAGAATTCGTGCTGGAATTCTTGAACAAGGAATTGTAGGCCTCGCTGAGCAAGCTGGTGTAGCAAAACGAATGCAGCAAGAAGGAAAATTACATGATGGTTTCGAAATTGCTGATGGTGATACACGGATACGTATAGATATAAAAGCTCATACTGGCTCTTCTGTAATGTGTTACGGGCAAACAGAACTGACCAAAGATCTAATGGAAGCAAGAGAGAGCAACGGGCTGACAACTTATTATGAAGCCAGTGAAGTTGAGTTACATGATATTACTAACTCTCCAAGCATCACCTTCACCTGTCAAGGTGAAAGATTCCGCTTAAATTGTGAGTACATTGCCGGTTGTGATGGTTTTCACGGAGTGTCCCGAGCTAGTATTCCAGCACATAATAGACAGGAGTTTGAGCGTGTTTATCCCTTTGGTTGGCTGGGCGTATTAAGCGATACGCCTCCAGTCAATCATGAACTAATCTATGCGCGCAGTGAACGAGGGTTTTCCCTATGTAGTATGCGGTCGAGCACTAGGTCACGATACTATATTCAGGTACCTACCTACGATAAAGTCGAAAACTGGTCAGATGATTTATTTTGGAATGAATTAAAAAAGCGTATTCCTGCAGAAATGGCTAGAAGGTTAATAACTGGCCCTAGTATTGAAAAGTCTATCGCTCCGTTACGTTCTTTTGTCTGCGAGCCTATGCAGTACGGAAAATTATTTCTTGTGGGCGACGCGGCACACATAGTTCCTCCGACCGGCGCAAAGGGACTAAATTTAGCTGCATCAGATGTAAATGCACTAATTCAAGTATTACAGCGAATCTATTTGCATAATGACAAGAGTGCTGTAGGACATTATTCCCCTTTGGCCCTAAGACGAGTATGGCATGGTGAACGCTTTTCATGGTGGTTATCCAATATGCTGCATAACTTCGAAGGAGAGGATGTTGATGAGCTGCAAAACGTAACTCACAACGGCCCGAATAGATCAACAATGTTCGAGAGATTTATGGAATCTGAACGTCGTTACTTTCTGTATACTGAGGAAGGGCATAAGGTTATCGCAACACAATATGTTGGGATGCCTTATGAAGAGCTGCAGTAATAGAGTGATACTGAGTCAACAATTTATATGCTTTATAATTAAAGCACAAAGTAACTAAAAAATTACAAATTATTGTAGTTCATTTTTTATAACTAAAGAATATTAGTATCAATGAGTCTGCATGGGAGAAAATTAACTCTCAATTACCTGAACGACGCAAAGCTAAAGTCAGCGTATCTTCTTCTTCCAGCTTCTTTAGATCAAGAAGAATATGCGCAGTTTCTTTGTAATACGGATCTAATTCTTTATCATCCGACTCACTATCATCTTGCTCTGTTGGAACTGATGATTCATCGACCTGTGACAGATTATTTGCCTCTTCAACTTGCGAAGAATTATCTACAGCGCTTGCTCTTACCCCAGATGACTCTTCATCATTTACATCATCGATCTCATCAAGCAATTCCATACCCTTGGCTGCACGGCGGCGGTTTTCAGCGGCTAATCGCCAAGCATCTTCTGCTTCACGGTCAGCTTTTAGAGCCACCTCGTTGAGTGTTAATTCATTTCGATCGCGTCTCTCAAGCATGTGAGTAATTTGTTCTCGAATATGAGTAAAGTCTGGGTCTTTGCTCATACGTTCACTCGAAGCCTCTGCTAGTGTTGGAACCTGTTGCTTAAGATTCGAGTAGGCACGATAGTAATGGGGATCTATAGTATCCCACGGAAGGGCAGTTGGAAGTGAACTCTCGCCAATATCCTCGGCTGCATCGTACAAATCTGGCAGGATAATGTCTGGCATCACACCTTGATGCTGAGTACTGGCACCTGAAATACGATAGAACTTCGCGCGAGTAATTTTTAGTTGTCCTTCATCCACTTTGAGGAGCTCTTGAACAGTTCCTTTACCAAAAGTTTGTGATCCAACAACAATACCCCGTTGATAGTCTTGGATAGCCCCGGCAAAAATTTCAGAAGCTGAAGCACTAAGCCTATTTACCAGAACAGCCAATGGCCCGTCGTATACTACAGTAGGATCAGAATCACCTTGGACTATATTATTTCTATCCGCATCACGTACCTGTACTGTAGGGCCACGGGTAATGAATAATCCCGCTAAGGAGTTTGCCTCGCTTAGAGAACCACCGCCATTTTGACGAAGATCTATGATTAAGCCTTCAATATTCTCCTCTTTGAGCTCGTCAATTAGTTTATGAACGTCACGGGTCGTACTTTTATATTCCGGGTCACGACGTTGTAATGCCTCAAAGTCTATATAAAAGGCGGGGAGTGTTATAACACCAATGCGATGCGCACCAAAGTCATCTGTTATTTCTACTATCTCTTTCTTTGCGGAGGAATCCTCCAGTTTGACAGTGTCTCTAGTAATATTAATCACCTTGGCATCTATCGACGATTGTGAGGAGGAGGGGATGACATTGAGACGCACTACAGAGCCTTTCTCACCTCGCACTAACTCAACGACATCATCCACCCGCCAACCAATGACATCTACAAAAGATTCATCACCTTGGGCAACACCGATAATTTTATCCGCAGGGTGGAGTTCTCCAGTTAGGTCAGCAGGTCCCCCAGTGACAATACTCACCACTTTCGTATATTCGTCCTCTGTTGTAAGTACTGCTCCAATACCTTCGAGAGATAAACGCATGCTCATATTAAAATTCTCAGCAGCTCTTGGGGCATACCACTGACTATGGGGGTCAAAACTAAAAGTCATGGCGTCCATATAGCGTTGATAGACATCCAAGGGTTTTGTTTTTAATACCTGACTTAATTGTGAACGGTAACGTTTACTTAGAGTCTCAAAAACTTCATCCATAGGTTTGTCAGTAAGTTTCAAATTGAGCACAGCACTTTTAACCTGTTTTCGCCAGAGTTCTCTCAAAGCTGCTTCATTTTCAGCCCAAGGAGTCTCTGACCTATCGAATTCTATGCTCTCGTTTAAGTCAAATTGATAATCGTGGTTTGGATTTTCAACTGTTTTGATAGCAGTAAGTAAACGTTCTTCAATTCGTTTTTGATACAAGTTAAACATTTCAAAGCCGACTCTGACGTCTCCTTTTTGGAGTAGCTCATCTAGAGTCGTACGATAGGTGTCAAAGTGGGCTATATCTTCTGCAGTAAAATAGTATCTGGCACCATCAAGAATTTTTAAATATCCATCCATCATGGTGTCTGCGAAAGCATCATCAAGGGTTATTTTGTCATAATGGTAGCGCTTAAGTTGATCCAGGATTTGTCTAGTAGTGCGCTCATAGCCTAATTCAGGGCTCAGAGGCTCATATATTGAATCGAGATCCAGAGGGATTTCTGCGGGTAACCAATTAGGTTGTTGGGCCTGTCCAGAGATAGGTAGCCCCAGGATACCAAGCAGAAATAGGGCGCCAACCAACCCTTTGGTGGTCATCTTTGTGGATAGTGAGAATGAGGACTTATTTAAAATTTCAGATCCTGAAAACAGCATGAATTTAACCTTCGATTACCCTGCTATTACTTCTTTGAGCATATTACAGTCTTAGTGAGTTTACATCTATTGTACTGAGATAATCAGTGTTCTGGATTTATTTTCTTCTTTTTTGCTGAAGCATGACGTTCACGAAATTCAACATCTATATAGCGATCTGTGATGGCGGAGGAACCATGACCGGCATCATCCCTGACATGTTCCCTAGGACGAAATTTTACATCTTCTGATATACCGGTATGGCGTAACCAGTGGACTGTAGCTCCAGACAATGCGACTGCTTCTTCCTCAAAGCCATCTTTTCTTAGATTCTCCATCGCGCAGTTAAATACTTCTTCTACAATCAGTCTTATCTGACGTGTGCTCGTGATACCACCTTGTCCACGTGTTTTATGCACTAACGGGGTATTTTCCCCTGGCATTGGGAGCAAGCCAAGTCCTCGACTTTGACGGTATCTTTTCAGAGCCTCAAGCATACTATCAGATACTGAGATCAATCTTTCTTTATTACCTTTGCCTACAGTGCGAAACCACCAGTTACCCTCAAGGTCGCGCTCAAAATCTCCCATTGTTGGCTTCCAACGTGAGGTTTCAACAAGCTCTGAAATACGTAAATACATACCGAACAACGCGTTCATTATAAATAGTGTCCGCTCATGAGTTTTTGCGTCATTCTTGGCTAAATTCTCCGCATTTTCAATAACATAGTTCCATTGAAGCTGGCTAAGCCGCCTAATAGCTTTTTGAGCTTGTGACTTCCTTACAAATTTTCCTTTTTGTCGAATTTGGGATACAGGGTTTGCCTGTAAATAATCCTCTTGAATCAGGTAGTTAAAGAAAGAACTTAAAACACCAAAGATTGCCTGAACTCCGCTCTGAGATAAACTGTATTCGCCACTTTGGCCAAGGTATGGCTTCCAATCAGGATTTGGCAGGCGTTCACCGGATCTAACTACAAACCGAGGCTGTTGAGTTTGGCCGATCCAATTCTTTGGAGGTTTTTGTGCAAATTCTATATAAGCTTCAATATCGTCACGGCGTATGTATTTCAAAGGTTTAACAGCAATTATCCAAATCCAGTGTAGGAAGTGCTCAATTTCTCTACGATATGAAGAATACGTATCTGGGCTACCACGATAGCTATACAAAAATTCACTTGCGTATTGATAATCTTGAATAGCATTTTCTGGTTCGGCTTCTAGTTGGAGGTGCTCAACATCCTGGACAGGATTCCGGAAAGGGTTAGCCATCGATTCCAGAGTGTCAAAAAAAGGCAATGGACATTTATTTTTCACTTTACATATCCAATATAAGTGTCTGTTTTAGCATGAAAGTTATTTTAAGAATATCTTCATAGCAGTTATAGCTATTTCCGGTAATAAAGATTACCGGAAATATAGGTAGGAGTAAAGTTCTACTCTATCATGAGATATCTCAAACAATAACCATTATAAAGTCTATGATAAGTTCAACTCTTCCGTAGACTTCCACTCATAGCTTAGAGTACGTAAAGTCACGAATTCCTCAGCGGCTGTGGGATGAATACCTATTGTGTTATCTAATTGTGCTTTTGTAATTCCTGCAATCATTGCTGAGGCAAAACCTTGTATGATTTCTCCTGCGTCTGACCCCATCATATGCATTCCCAAGACCTTATCAGTACCTGCATCCACGATAATTTTTATGTAGGTTCGTTCGTTGGAGCCAGATAATGTATGGCGAAGATGTCTAAAGTTGCTCTCAAAGATTTTAAGATGGTGATACCTATCCTGAGCTTGCTCTTGTGTAAGACCAACTGTCGCGAGGTTTGGGTGGCTAAACACAGCAGTTGGAATATTTTCATAATTTAATTGCCTTTTACCTGTGCCAAACAGCTTATCTGCTACAAACATACCTTCAGCTAATGCCACTGGTGTGAGTGTCATATGACCTACAACATCACCCACAGCAAAAATTGAGGGCTCATTAGTTTGGAGTTGCTCATCAACTGCAATTTGACCAGAATTGGAGAGTTTTACTTGAGTATTCTCAAGACCTAAATCTTGAGTTCTTGGGAGGCGCCCGACTGCCGCTAGAACTGCATCTACCTCCTGCTCTTTTCCATCCGTGTAAGTCACCGTCAAAGTGCCCTTAGGGTCAACCGAAATAGTAGTAATTTGGGTCTGGGGTCGGAAATCTAAGTGACGCTGGATTTCTTGAGTAAAGTGTCTTTGGATATCACTATCGAAACCTCGTAAAAGCTTATCACCACGGTAGCTCAAACTAGTTTGTACGCCTAACCCAGCAAAAATCCCAGCAAATTCGACAGCTATATAGCCGCCCCCAATAATTAATAGACGTTTAGGTAACCTGGGCAAGTCAAAAATAGCATTAGAGTCCAAGGCAAGCCCACCCCCAGGGATATCTAAGGGTTGAGGCCAACCACCCACAGCTATCAATATATAAGTAGCTCGTATTAGTTCTTCACCCACTTGTATTGTATGAGCGTCCAAGAGCTTAGCCCTACCCTCATAAACTGAGACGTTAGATGTCCGTAACAAATTGATATAAATATCTTGCAGTCGTGAGATTTCTTTTTTTTTGTTTTCTCGCAAGGTTCGCCAATTGAATTGAGGAGCTGATTTAAACTCCCAACCAAAACCTCGACTCTCTTGAAAGTTAAAATGATAGTGTGAAGCATAGGAATAAAGTTTTTTGGGTATGCAACCTACATTTACACAAGTGCCCCCAAAATACTTGTCTTCAGCTATGGCAACCGAGGCACCAAGTGCTGCTGCAGTCCTTGCTGCTCTTACACCTCCAGACCCGGCGCCAATAACAAAAAAATCTACCTCTTTAACAGCAACCATCCTAATACTCCCTAATAATGACTAGCCTAGAAGTCATAAGTCATCTGATTCTACTGACTATGGTTGAATATTGCTTACTGAATTCTGCTCTCATTTTATAATTACTATGGCAATTGTTTAATTAGCGTACAACTCACTAGAAAAACCAAGGGGATTTCATGTGTATGAAAGTCAAAAATAAGAGTTTTCACTTAAACTTAAAACAATATTGCAAAACGGCAAAGTATTAACAGAAAAAATTATCAGCATTTCCCAAGCGGAAATAGAGCAAAAGTTTGCTTCAGCGATTTTTTTCAAAGAAGCTTACTACGATCAATCACCTGTTATTAATTATTAATTGGAAGCATTTGATCATAGAGCTAGAGAACATCTTTTAAAAACTTAACCGCAGGAAGCTAAGCTAAACAAGCTTATTTTGCTATAATTAGTTATGAGTACAGTAAAAAAAGAAGAGATTCTCTTGGGGAACAGCAGTATTACCCATATCCCTAACTGGTTAGAGGCTAGTGAGCAAAAACGCTTGTTAGATCTTTTCATAAGAAGTATGCCTTGGCGAAAAGATAATATTTTCCTTTACGGAAGACAGGTACAATTACCAAGATTACAAGCATGGTTTAGCACAGAAGGACGGACATACACGTACTCTCGCCTCACCTTGCCTGCAAATCCATTCTCTGCCGAACTCGAAGATCTTCGAGAAAAAATCATGAGTGAAAGCGGCGCATCATTCAATGCGGTGCTTGCAAATTTATACCGTGATGGCCAGGATAGTATGGGTTGGCATAGTGATAACGAACCGGAGCTTGGAGTAAAGCCAATTATCGCTTCCCTAAGTTTAGGGTGTTATAGGAAATTCCAAATTCGCCCCAAGATGAACAAGAAGTTGAAAGATGAGCTAGTAGAGCTAGACCTTGGTTTGGGCTCTCTACTAATTATGGGTTCTGGATGTCAAGAGAACTGGGAGCATCAGCTCCCAAAACAGAGAAGAGTTACTCTTCCTAGACTAAATCTTACTTTTCGTTATCTTCCAGGTTTGTCAAAATCAGCATGATAACTTTCAAGGTCAAGCCTTAAAGATAAAGTATTGGATGCCAAATAATGAGAAATATTCAAAGTTCTAACAAAATTTCCAAGCACCAAGAAAGCTTGATGGTTGTGTTGGCTATGATAGCTCTTCTGCTTCCTTTAGCGAGTATAGGAGAGACACTGCATGGTGAGAGCTACATGGTTGCTTCAAGATCTGATCTTGCTTCAGAAGCAGGCCAGCGCATCCTAAGAGAGGGAGGGAATGCCATTGATGCAGCAGTGGCAACAGGTTTTGCGCTGGCAGTAACCTACCCTTCGGCTGGAAATATTGGCGGTGGTGGGTTTATGGTTATTTCACTACCCAATGGCTCAGTTAATACTTTGGATTATCGTGAAACTGCACCCATCTTGGCAACTAGAGATATGTTTCTTGATGCCAGTGGTAATGTAGATAGGAAGTTAGCATTAAGTAGCATGAAATCCTCTGGAGTCCCTGGCTCTGTGGCTGGCATGTTAGAAGCCCTTGAGCGCTATGGTAGTCTCCCAAGACAGCAAGTATTAGCTCCTGCGATCGAGCTAGCTGAAAATGGCTTTATCCTCAATGAGGACATAGCCGGCCAGTTCCAAGACAACCTCTCCGCCTTTAGAGAAAATGAAGCAGCCATAGCAATTTTTACCCATGATAATGTAGCTTATAGAGCCGGTGAACTTTGGACGCAGCCCGATTTGGCGGATACCCTCAAACGCATTGCGAAAGCTGGCAGAGATGGATTTTATCGTGGGAAGACAGCCGATCTTATAGTCAATGAAATGCAACGCGCTAATGGCTTGATTTCATATGCCGATCTTGAAGGTTACAAACCCATTTGGCGAGAACCTGTTCGAGGCGAGTATCATGGCTTTGAAATTTGGTCCATGCCACCCCCCTCCTCCGGTGGCATTTTGCTTATTCAAATGCTCAATATGCTTGAACCGTACAACCTAGGAAAGTTGGGTTGGGGAAATGTCAAAACACTGCAACTCATGATTGAAGCTCAACGC
Organism: Enterobacteriaceae bacterium; assembly: GCA_038125665.1. Lineage (GTDB taxonomy): Bacteria > Pseudomonadota > Gammaproteobacteria > Pseudomonadales > Pseudohongiellaceae > CAILUG01. The sequence goes on along the minus strand of JAYPEI010000006.1, from coordinate 102,408 downwards.
AGAGCCTATGCTGACCGTGCGGAATATCTTGGAGATCCTGACTTTTATGAAGTTCCAATGGCTAAGCTCATGGATAAGGGATATGCGAGAGAACGCTTTTCTGATGTAGAGCCCTCACATGCGACTTTAAGTACACAAATAAAAGCTGGCGCATGGCCTAAAGAAAGTATGCAGACTACCCACTACTCGGTGGTCGATAGTCAAGGAATGGCCGTCTCAGTGACAACCACATTGAATCGCTCCTATGGCAATCGAAAAGTAGTCACTGGAGCTGGATTTTTATTGAATAACGAAATGGATGATTTCTCTAGTAAGCCATACACACCTAACTCATTTGGTTTGCTAGGAGGAGATGCGAACGCTATTGCTCCAGGTAAGCGGATGCTTAGCTCAATGACACCTACCATCATAAAAAAAAATGGGCAGGTAACTTTAATCACAGGCTCTCCAGGAGGTTCAACCATTATCAATACTGTACTGCAGGTCATACTCAATGTCCTTGATCATGGTATGAGTGTTGAAGATGCAGTGGCAGCACCACGTATACATCACCAATGGATGCCAGACATGGTTCGGTATGAACCTGGTGCAATACCTCCAGCAGCCTTAAAAGAACTAAAAAATATGGATTACAAAGGACTTACAGAAGGCGCCTATGGCATTGGTGATGCCAATACCATAGAGATTACCGACAGTGAAGTCATTGGTGTTTCGGACCCTCGTAATGTGGGTGGCGTGGCCGGTGATTAGCTTCAGCGCCAACGGAGATTGTGTCTTCCCAGATCGCTAATTCTTTTACAGCCCATTAGCTTCATGCCACGTTCTATTTCAGTACGATACTGTGAAAGCGCACGCTCTACACCCGGTTGCCCTGCCGCTGCCAAAGCGTATAAGTACATGCGCCCGCCAGAGCAGGCCTTAGCTCCTAAAGACATAGCTTTTAAAACGTGAGTTCCACGCTGAATACCGCCTTCGCAAATCACATCAATTTTGTCACCAACGGCATCAACAATTTCCGCAAGCTGATCAAAAGGACTACGGCCACCATCTAGTTGTCGCCCCCCATGATTAGAAATCATTATGCCTGTACATCCGATGTCTACGGCTCTTCTGGCATCTTCAACACTCATAACGCCCTTAAGGGCAAAGTGGCCATTCCAGCGAGCACAGAGTTCCTCAGCGTCTTTCCAACTCATAGATTGATCAAGCATCGTTGAGAAGTACGAACCAATTGAGGTAGCCAGATTAGAGCCTTCTTTAATGTGAGTACTCAAATGAGGTAATTCAAAAGCTGGATGTGTGAAATAGTTCCAAGCCCAAGATGGTCTCACTGCAAAGCTCAGTAATGATTGTATATTTAATTTTGGGGGCGAAGTAAATCCTGTTCGTAAATCGCGCTCACGATTACCACCAGTAATCGTATCAACTGTCAGGGCAAGGACATCAAAATTCGCCGCTTTTGCTCTATCAAGTAGGCTTTGGTTCAAACCGCGGTCTTTGTGAAAATAATACTGAAACATTTTAGGTGTGTTAATAAGAGAATCGATCTCCTCCACGCTTACCGTGCCTAAAGATGAAACGCCGAACATGGTGCCAAATTTTTCTGCTGCCTGAGCTACAGCTCTTTCTCCATCATGATGAAAAAGTCGTTGTAATGCAGTGGGGGCACAGTAAAGTGGCATTGCTAATTTTTTTCCAAATATTTCCACTGACATGTCAATGTCTTCAACACCAGCAAGCACATTTGGAATCAAGTCTACATCATCATAAGCAGCTGTATTACGGCGATACGTTACCTCATCATCAGCAGCACCATCAATATAATGAAAGATCGGAGAGGGTAATCTGCGTTTAGCTAATTCACGAAAATCTTGAAAATTATGACAATCTTTTAGTTTCATTCCTGCTCCTTAAGGTACTTGATTGTTACGATAGAACTAGATCAAGATTTAGTTGGCGACTTTGTCGCAATAAAACTATGGATGTAAATTAGAACGCTCATCATACCCTTAAACATTGCTGCCAAAGATTGAAAGCTTCTTCTAGCAATAATGTTGCATTAGGATTATTGCTGCTCATAGCTAATCGTCGGAGCTTATTGAGCTCTCCATAAAGATAATGAATCCGTCTCGGGGTTACACCGTCAAGGAGAGCGTTTACTGCTTGATCTAAAGGCGGAGTTGTCGCTTGTAAACTTACCACTATTTGATGACAAATTTGTTGCATATCTGTCAGTAAAGACGTGATCTCTAGCCCTTCTTGAAGTTTAGCTGCATGGACTACGCCAAATTTTTTCTGTGCTAATTTTGATAAGGTATCTAATAAGCTATCATGATCACCCATGTTGCCATTTTCACTTAAAGAAATAGCCTTTAATGGAGAACCATGCGCAAGCTGTAGCAAGCGGGGGGCGCTGGCACCACATCCCCTTTCCTCAAGCCAAGCCAAAGCCTCTACTTTCTTAGGCACTCCTAGTTTTATCTGTTGGCATCGGCTACGTAATGTAGCCAACAGTTGCGAAGGCTGATTAGCCAATAAAAAAAGGAGAGTCGAAGCTGGAGGTTCCTCAAGCACTTTCAGTAAAGCGTTTGCTGCATTTACATTCATGGCTTCCGCTGGAGTAATTACCAAAATTTTCCATCCCCCTCGCTGGGCTGTGCCGTATGCTTGCTGTGCAGCTTCACGAACCTGATCAACTAGAATGAGTTTTTTTTCAGGTTGAATGAGATGAAAGTCAGGATGGCTATGTTGGCTAAACAGATGACAAGATGAACATGTGCCACAGAAACTCTGTATAGCTACTTCGTTGTTCTCATCAAATAAACTGTTTATTTGTGTTTTACTTTTCTGGCATAGGAGGCTAGCAGCAACAAACTGCACCCAACGCTTTTTGCCACTGCCCTCAGCCCCCACAATTAACCAGGCGTGCCCAAGCCGATCACGCTTGGCGAGATCTAAAAAAATGTTGGCTTGAGCACCATGCCAGGGTAACGGCAAATGGATACTCATGGATGCTGCTCCAGACGTCTATATAGAGCCGTCATCAATGCTAAGTGCACTTCATCAACGGTCCCTTCAGCATTTAGTAGGATGTGTGTTTCTGGTGAATTTTCTGCCAGCTCCAGAAATCCCCTACGAACTGTTTGCTGATAGGATAAGCCTTTCTTCTCAAAGCGATCCTCCGTACTTGCTCGTTGCTGTGCGCGAGCCAAAGAGGTTTCAGGATCAATGTCCAAGACAAAGGTGATATCAGGATTAAAATTTTCAGTCACCTTACTATGCAACTCATTAATAAACATTAGGGATAGATTGCCGGCATAGCCCTGAAAAGCTTTCGTAGAATCGATGTAGCGATCACAAACCACCCATGTCCCAGCCGCAAGGGCTGGAAGTATAGTTTGCTGGAGATGATTTCTTCTGGCCGCATTGATTAAAAGCAGCTCTGTCATAGCATCCCAGCGCCCGACTTCGCCGTTAACAAGAAGAGATCGTATTTCCTCTGCACCGGGAGCTCCGCCAGGTTCTCGAGTGAGAAGAACCTCCAGGCCTTCCTCACGAAGTTTCTTCACAAGTAATAGACTTTGTACACCCTTTCCTGCGCCATCAACTCCTTCGATAGCAATGAATCGAGATCTCTGATTAGTAAAGTATTTGGAAGTTGTATCCACACTTTGCCTTCTATTTATAAATATATATTCTTTATGATCGAAAGTAATCTACGGGTAATCTGTCTTTTAACTTGCTTCTAAAGATGTTGGTAAAAATTCATTTGGATTGTGATTCTTCTGAATGAGTAACTTTCCTCTGATAAAGGTTTACCGCTTGATTATGTTCCTCTAGTGTATTTGAGAAATAATGGGTGCCATCTCCTCTAGCAACAAAATACAAAGTTGTGCCCTCAGCGGGGTGTAGTGATGCATGTAAAGCCTTTAACGATGCTTGTGCTATCGGTGTGGCGGGTAAGCCTAGTCGAGTGTATGTGTTCCATGGATTGTCCTGCAACAGGTTAGCTCTCGTCAAATCACCATTAAATTGAGAGCCTAATCCATAAATCACGGTAGGATCTGATTGTAACCTCATTCCTCTTTCCAATCGACGAACAAATACCCCTGCAATTTCAGGCATTTCCGCGGTATTACCGGCTTCTTTTTCAATCATCGAGGCCAGAATTAGAGCATCTGCAGGTTTATCGAAAGGGAGATTTTTCTGCCGTAACTGCCACTCTCGTTCCAACAACTGCTTTTGCTTTTCATAAGATTGTTTGATGATAGCTATATCTGTTGTGCCTCTAGTAAAGACATATGTGTCAGGAAATATTAATCCTTCTGGATAAGTATCAACTCCCAACTCATCAATTAAAGTCTCCTTCCAAGATGATAATTTATTGGTGCTATTTTGTTCAGGTGTAAAAGTTAAGTCATGAAATGCCAGTGTGTGCTTTATTCGAGGTTCATTAGCTATTGCTTGTAAAGTTTGAACCAAAGTCCACCCCTCCCCTAATCGTATTTGGTAGGTAATCACTTTACCGCTCAGTAAATGATTTACAACCATTAATGCTGACATACCGGGTTTCAAAGCATATTCGCCTGCAGTTAAACCCAAAGATTTTTTTGTCAGTCTGGCATAAAAAGCTGGTACGAAGTTGTTCTCTATAAAATCATCGTTTTTTAGCCTGCGTAATACTTGAAATAGCCCTTGACCCGGAGATACTTCAATTGTTATCGAGTCATTGATTTTCAAAGGGCTATGGAGTGCCCAGAAACAGTAACCACTGAATACGAGTAGAGTTATTAGGATACTTAGGATGGCAGCACGGGTAAATTTTTTGTCCCATTCCATCGTTGCTTCCTGTTAGCTTACCATTAATGTAGTAAAGTGCTCTTGAGCTCTGGCTGAAAAAGAACCATGTGGTAAAGAAACTATCTGATCATCGAGGCTGAACTCCAAGACAGGCCAAACCCCAGCGACAGAATTACAAAAGAAAATTTCATCAGCCTCTATTAAATGTTCTTGAGATAACTGACAGATACTTACTGGTGAGTATTTCGAATTATCTCTCGAAAAAAACCGAATGAGTTCAGCACGCAATACTCCTGCAATACCACATTGATCCAGCGAGGGTGTGTACAGTTTCCCATTGATTGCAACAAAAACATTAGAACGTGTCCCCTCAATGAGATTGCCTTGGGTATCAAACATGAATCCCTCATGAATCCCCTCAAGTAATTCTTGGCTAGCAAGCACTTGTTCAAGTCTATTGAGATGTTTAATACCTGCCAGAACTGGTTGTTGCGCAAGCCTGATTTTGCATATTTGGGCTTTAATCCCCTTTTGCGCGAGAGAGTAATCCATTGGGGGGAATTCACTGAAAATAGAACGAGTTTGGGGTTGTTGTGAGGGACGATAACCACGTCCACCACATCCTCGAGTGACTATAAGTTTCAAGATGCCAAACTGTAATTGCGCAGATTTTCTGTTTAGTTCCGCAACCCAGTGGGCAAGTTGTGGAGGAATACCTAAACTGCGACACCCCTCATAGAGTCTTTGTAAGTGCTCTTGGAAAAGGACTGGTTGACCATTTTCAACTCTTATGGTTTCAAATAACCCATCACCGTAGGCCAGTCCTCTGTCTTGCAACAAAGAATGATGAGTGTCTTCTGAATGCTCTGGTAACTGATGAAACATAGCGCTTTATACTTTGCGGAAAATGAGGGTGCCGTTGGTACCACCAAATCCGAAGGAGTTGCTCATCACAAATTCAACAGGCACTTCGCGAGATTGGTTTGGAACATAATCAAGATTACATCCTTCCCCTGGTTCGTTTAGATTAATGGTGGGAGGTATAACCTGGTCGTACAAAGCCAACACAGAAAAAATCGCTTCTACTGCACCGGAAGCACCAAGGAGATGACCAACCATAGACTTAGTCGAACTTACTGCAAGCTTATCTGCATCTGAACCAAAGACTTTGCGAATAGCTTGTGTTTCTGCTTTATCACCAGCAATAGTAGAGGTGCCGTGTGCATTGATGTAGGTAATCTGATTTGTTCCAAGTTGGGCATCATGTAGGGCGTTATGCATACAAGCTGCTGCTCCGTATCCATCATTCGGAGGAGAGGTAATATGGTGCGCATCACCACTCATACCAAAGCCAATGAGTTCGGCATAGATTCTAGCTCCCCGCGCTTTGGCTGATTCAAACTCCTCTAGTACTAGAATACCCGCACCGTCTGAGAGTACAAAACCATCTCTGTCTTTATCCCAGGGTCTGGAAGCCAGTTCAGGCTCTTCGTTACGGGTGGATAGTGCTCGAGCTGCACAGAACCCACCTAGCCCAACTTTTGAAGTTGCCATCTCAGAACCTCCTACAACCATAGCATCTGCATCTCCGTAAGCGATTAGCCTTGCTGCTATACCAATATTATGGGTGCCGGTTGTGCAAGCTGTAGTGACAGCAATGTTAGGGCCTTGGAAATTGTAGGTGATGGAAATATTACCTGCCACCATGTTAATAATAGAACCAGGAACAAAAAAGGGAGAAATCTTACGAGGACCAATGGTTTCGATGAGAGTATGATTCTCTTCAATTGCAGAGATGCCACCAATTCCTGATCCTATGGCAACCCCAACCCGCTCTGGCTGGTAATGGCTATTATCAAGGCCAGCATCTTTGACAGCTTGTATTCCAGCAGCTATGCCGTAGTGTAGAAATAGATCTAAGCGCCGTGATTCTTTTAAGGGAATATAATCTTCGATGGCGAAGTTTCGTATTGATCCTCCAAAGCGTGTTGAAAAAGCCGAGACATCGAAATGAGTTAGTGGAGCAATTCCTGAGCGACCACCACAGATACCTTCCCATGTGGTTTTAACATCGTTACCAAGTGGAGTAACTGCTCCAAGGCCAGTGACAACAACTCTTCTTCTTGTCAAAGTGCTCTCCTTTATTTTCTGCTCAGTCACTTAGGGGTCCTGTACTTATCACCCAGGATTAAGATATTACCTAGCGTAATATTATAGCCTATATAAAAACCTGCAGACTCTTGCTTACATTGCCGCTTGCGGCCTCTACTCAATTTTACTTTGATGCCTCTAGTTAATGATGCTTTCTTTTCCAGACCTTTCTAAAGATTACTCTAAAATACAAACCTAGAATGAATAAATAACCTTATTTAAAAAAAAAGCTACTCAGGCAAAGCCAGAGTAGCTTTTTTATCTATTATAACTGAAAGTTGTTTCTAAAGGTGCTGGTTAACGTAATCGATTGCCAATTGAACTGTTGTAATTTTTTCAGCTTCTTCATCTGGAATCTCAGTTTCAAATTCTTCTTCTAGAGCCATGACTAGCTCCACTGTATCGAGTGAATCTGCTCCAAGATCTTCAACGAATGCAGCTTCGTTTTTTACCTCTTCCTCTTTGACGCCAAGTTGTTCAGCGACAATTTTCTTCACTCGTTCTTCAACGCTACTCATCTTTGTTCTAGCTCCTGAATCATGGTAGTCGAAATTTAATTCTGTAGTCTCCAGGTCGTAGTGACCTGGGGCTGCAAGTTTACTTAACTTTCTTCGTTTTGTCTCGTCTAAAGAGAAAGAAGTTAAAGTTATTTATTCTTAATGATCATTAAGGTGTTAATATTAAATGAAAATTTATTTTTTGTCATTCTAAAATTGTCACACAATTAGTTTAGGTAAGTCCAATAGCTTGTTAAGCCATATACATGCCACCATTTACATGTAGCGTCTCACCAGTTATGTATCCTGCTTCACTAGAGGCAAGAAAAGCAACAGCAGAGGCAATCTCTTCTGGTTGTCCGTAACGACCTAAAGGAATTTTTCCAAGCAAGGCTTGAGTCTGCGCCTCCCCTAATTCTCGCGTCATATCAGTATCGATAAACCCGGGAGCGACACAGTTGACCGTGATGCCTCTACTACCAACTTCTTGGGCCAGAGCTCTGGCGAAACCTTCCATGCCTGCTTTGGCCGCAGCATAATTAGCTTGACCTGCATTCCCACTTGAAGCGACCACCGAGCTGATATTAATGATTCGACCGTGACGCGCCTTGGTCATACCACGGAGGAAAACTTGTGACATATGGAAAACAGAGGTCAGATTTGTATCAAGAACTGATTGCCATTCAGTTGGTTTCATTCGAAGCATTAAATTATCCTGGGTGATTCCAGCATTGTTCACCAAAATTGTCACGGTACCAAACTCTGCTTGAATGAGTTCCGCAAAGGAAGTAATGCTTTCAGTTGATGTCACATTTAACACCTCCCCCCTGCTCTTATGAGCCCCCTGAGAAGAGATCAGGTTAAGATAACTTGTAATTGATTCAGCCCCTTTAGGCGAGGTAGCAGTACCAACTACCGTAGCCCCCCTGACTGCAAGTAGAGTTGCAATCGCTTTACCAATACCGCGACTTGCTCCAGTAACAACTGCAACTTGATCAATTAAGGAATGCATTACAATATTCATTTAGCGCTCTCTCGGTCAATTGACAAGTAAATTTAAGACTCAAGTGCTGAAGCCAAAGAAGAGGTATCGTTAATAGAAGTAGTTGACATATTAATTATACGCTTGTTAAGCCCTGCTAGGACTTTCCCAGGGCCTAGTTCAAGAATCTCAAGAACACCACTCTTAGCAATTAGCTCAATTGTTTTTACCCAGGGTACTGGGTGATATACCTGTTGAATCAAATTGTTGCGGATTACTGCTGGAGAGTCTGAGGCTTGTAAGGAGTAGTTTTGCAGGACAGGAATCTTCGGGGGGGTAATTTTCACCTCAGCTATTACCTCAGCAAATTGTTCTGCTGCGGGCTTCATTAAGGGGGAGTGAAAAGGTGCTGAAACTGGAAGGGGTAATGCTCGTTTAGCACCAGCGGCTTTACAAGCTTCGCCTGCAAGTTCGACTGCACCAGTGTGCCCGGCAATCACAATTTGGCCTGGTGAATTGAAATTTACTGCTGAGACCAAGTTGTCCGAAGAGCTTATTTCGGAACAAACTCTTATAACTGTCTCATCATCTAACCCAACGATTGCAGCCATAGCGCCAGTGCCAGCTGGCACTGCATTTTGCATAAAAATGCCACGCTGCCTGACTAATTTGACAGCAGAAGTTAAACTGAGACTTTCAGCAGCGACCAGTGCAGAGTACTCGCCGAGCGAATGTCCTGCCATCATTGCAGGTGAGACTCCCCCTCTTTCTTGCCATAGCCGCCAAATTGCAATCGAGGCTGTTAAGATAATAGGCTGAGTATTAGCTGTTTGAGAAAGTAGATCTGCTGGGCCTTCTTGTGCAATAAGCCATAAGTCTTCACCAAGAACTGCTGAAGCTTCGGCGAAGGTTTCCCTGACACTTCGAAATTGATTGGCTAGTTCACTCAACATGCCAACATGCTGCGATCCTTGTCCGGGGAATACTGCTGCAAATTTATCTTTCATAACAACTGCGGAGAGGTTGAGCTAGGCACTACCTTCCCATGCTCAGATCAGTCCTTGTTGGTCTGAACGATTTGACGACCACGATAAAAACCATCTGCTGTCATATGATGGCGGCGATGACGTTCACCTGTCTCGCTATCTGTAGACAACGTAGCAGCAGTCAGTGCATCGTGTGAGCGACGCATATCACGCTTGGAACGAGTCTTTCTATTCTGTTGTACGGCCATGGCAGTTTCTCCACTAAATCTTCTTGCTCATAATTTCAATTATTCTAACTTTCTATTTTTCAGCAACTCAGAGAGCCCTGCAAAGGGACTCTGATTATCAGCATCTTGCTGTAATTCATTTTTCATTTGCGCTTTCAAAGACGCAAATAATGTAGAACAGTTGATGTCATCATGACTTGGAGCCAACGGCAAATTCAAAAGCATTTCATCTTCAATCAATTGCCAAAGGGCTAAGCCATCTTCTGTCAGCACTACTACTTCTGCAAGATCCAGCATGGGATCTTGTGACTGCATACGCTCTAAATGCATTTCATCATGAGCAATCAAAAGCGTAAAACTTCCCTTTAGCTCGCAAGGCATGGCATGCAAACAACGCTGACAGCTAAGTTGCACTGATGCTTGAACCTTACCTTCTAAAAGCTGACGCCCTTGCAAGTCAAAAATGAACTTTAGAAGAACCTGGCTCTTTATAATAGATTCAGGAAATATATTTTCCTGCAGACGAGATAGCCTCGCCGTCTCTAAATCACCCTGAATCTTCTCCTCGCGCGAGCAGAAACGTTTTATATCTCTGCTAGCAATGAATTGTGGGATACAGGCGAGCGACATGGGCGCGCATATTAGCTCTAACTAGCTATAAAGTCAAAGAAAATAAGGAGATTCTCGTAGCTGGGGATATTTTAACGGCTTACTCAGACTGAACTTATCTTCTTAAAGATTTCGAGACATGCTCAAGCAATCCTAAGAGCACAAGCACTGCCACACTGACCAGTAACTCTAGCCAAGGACTCATCTGTATTAACGGTGTTTTGTTCAATGGCCAGAGAGCGACCAAAGAGCCAGCCAATAAACCATGAAGAAAAACCATAGTTCCTGCTTCGTGACGTCGTATCAAGTGCGAAAACAGTCCTGCGAACAACTTGAGTCCAGTAAGACAGCCTAAACTAAAAACAATAATCAAGCTAAAGTTCAAGTCCCTCACTGCACTGAGGACAGTTTCATAGACCCCCAACAGCAAGAGAATGTAGGCTCCTGAAATCGCCGGTAGTAGCATCGCACAAATGGCAAAAGCGCCAGAAATAAACAAATAGCTTAAGAATCCTCCTGAATAAATCGAGGGGGATTGTGAAATTTGTGAAATCGCTCCTGGCTCTAGTAGAGAAAGTGTAATACAACCCAAAAATCCTACAATCCAAAGCAGCCCCCTTGCAAACGAGAAACCTTCTAAATGATGGCGTAATTGCCACAAAGAGAACACTACAACTGAGGAAAAACTGGCAAAAAGTAGGGAAGGGTATCCATTTAAAATGAAAAGGATGAGCCTTGAAGCTATCATTAAAGCAAGACCTACTCCTAAAAAAAGAGGCAGTAAGAACTCTCCATTTACAGCAGTGAAAGCAGCTCGAGGGCCTTTGGTAAAGATTTTTTTTATAGCTCCCAGTGTCAGTAGAGACAAGCTATCTAATAACTCTGCATAAATACCACTGATATAGGCAATAGTCCCTCCTGAAACACCCGGCACGGTATCGGCAATTCCCATGCAAAGGCCGATAATAAAGGTTCTTAGAGATTTATGCAGAGACCCCATTAGCGCTGAACCCCCTCAAGTAAGGGAACAAAGTTTACAGGCTCCAATTCGGCTCGAAGCAGCTCCCCTCCCTTCCGCTTGTAGACGCATAAATTCTGCGTCTTTTCCCCTTCTGGCAGGATGACTACTCCCTCTGGTGCCAGTTGCTTGAGCAGCCAATCAGGGAAGATTGGTGCTGCAGCAGTTATGATTACACCATCGAATGGACCGTGTTGGACCCACCCATAACGACCATCGGCACATTTCGTCGTGACATTCATGATCTTCAAGGTATTAAGTCGTTCCTGTGTTCTTTGTAGTAACTCCCCTATTCGTTCAATGCTGTATATGTGCCTAAACAGTTGTGCTAGCACAGCTGTCTGATATCCACAGCCTGTACCTATCTCAAGAATTTTGGCATTGCCGTCCAAAGCCGTACATAGCAACTCAGTCATTCTTGCAACTATATATGGCTGCGAAATAGTCTGATTAAAGGCGATTGGTAGGCTCACATCTTCATAGGCTCGATGTGAAAGAGCTTCGTCAAGAAAGCAATGTCTTGGCACACTTCGTATAGCCTGTAGCACCCGTAAATCACGAATTCCTTTATCCCCCAGGCGCTCTATCATTCTTTCCCGGGTACGTTGTGAGGTCATACCTGAGCCTTTTATATGACTTCCATTCATAAAGTTTCAGGCTCGTCTTTATCCATATTTGATTGGGAAGGCTCAGAGGTTAAATTAGCAAAAGGATCTACGTGGTAAAGAGCCAGCTTTTCAGAGAGTATGGCTGAAGCTAAAACGGAGCTCATATCTGCATGTAATGGTGTCAAGGAAATCCAGCCATCCTCAACTGCATGAAAATCATTGCCAGGATTCCGGGCAACTGGACCCCCAGCACGACCTATCCAGTACAGTGTTTTCCCCCGCGGATTTTGGGTGCTTATGGGGTTTTCCCCTTTCAGTCTCTGCCCAAGAGTTGTTAAAGCCAAGCCTTTGATGTCTTCGATTGCGCGATCTGGAAAATTAATGTTTAGTACCGTCCGGGCTGGGAGGTCCCACTGATGTGCATACCGTAAGATCTTTGCGGCCAGCCTTGCAAAAGGCAAGAAACGTTCTATTGTGGTCTCTTTTCGAGCGCCATCTGCAGTAACCAAGGAAAAAGCGAAAGCAGGATTCTGAAGGAAACGACCTTCCATTGCCGCAGCCACAGTTCCCGAGTACAGAACATCGTCACCGAGATTTGCGCCATGGTTTATCCCTGACACCACTTGGTTCGGAATAAATGGGAGCACTCCAGAGGTGCCCAAGTGGACGCAGTCAGTAGGTGTGCCGTCCAGAGAATATCTATCTTGAGCGAGCTGAATAGTTTGAAGCGGTCTATCGAGGGTCAAGGAGTTTGAAACTCCAGAACGATCCCGATCTGGAGCCAAAACCATTACTTCATATTCACTTTTTAGAATGTGGTAAAGAGCATTTAGCCCTGACGCATTAATACCATCATCATTGGAGAGCAGTAATTTCATGCTTGTGAAACTTCCATCATAGCTTTAAGTATGGTTGTGGCAAAACACCCAGCGGGCAAGCTGAAACTCAGGCAAAGTGTATCACCTTCTAACGCCCAACTGGCGTTCTCTGGTCGAAGTCGCAAAGAACGTCTTTCACTACGCAATCCTTGTTCAGCTAAAGCTGAACAAATTGTCATCCAAGGTTCTAATACCTTACGTTCAAGAGTTACCACATGTTGAGGATGCTGGCTTTGTCCTTGAAATGGGCAACTTTGAGACTCCATTGTGCCCACTAAAATCCCAGTTGGATGTATATCCCAATCAAGTAACCTTTGCGATAACTCTTGCGCAGTTGCTCGCTCAGCTGGAAAAACAGACCCAGTACCATTGAGATTGACCAATTCTCCCGGCAATACCTTGTTCCAATTCTTCATTACAACCCGTTGCGCGAGCACTTTATTAAATAAAGCACTTCTAGTTGCAGACAACCACATGGAGCGGCGTTGCCTTGGTACTCTTCCTGGTTTTGGAGATTTTAATAACCAATTGAGAGCAGAACTCAGTGTGCTTTGCTCGTTTCCAAAACGTTGTGGCCCAAAATAATTCGGAGTTCCAAACTGTATCAAATCACGTAATCGATTTTCTAGTTCAGCCAAGTCTCCAGATAACTGTCGAATCTTAATAGTGAAAGCATTAGCATCATGAGTGCCACGACGAAGTTTTTTTTCATGACGACCAAAGTGAATAAGGCTTAGTTGCGGGTTCGATTGAAAAAGCATATCCAGTTGACTTTGAGTGAGTTCTTTCTTGGGAAGACATACACTAAACCATTGCGTGGTTTTAGCGAGTTTATCTTTCAGACCACTGTAACTGACATCTTTAATAGCAACTTGCAAAGCTTTAGCTAACCAATGCACTACATCCAATGTCGTTAAGTTGATTTTGGTAAGGCATAGCCATAAATGTTCGCCGGTTCCTGTCAGTTCTACAAAGAGCTCCTCATGTACCTGAAAATCTTCAGCCGAACTCTTGAAACAGCCTCTTGCTGTACTTGGCGGCACGGGCAAATTAGGTCTCTCTAACAACTCAGCGTGAGCTTGAAGAAAATGAGTAATTAATAATTTAGAGTCAAACATTAAGTGACGTGCTGTATTAGAACTACTGCAGTGCAAGCAATGCCTTCTCCCCTACCAATGCTACCTAAACCCTCTGTTGTTGTTGCTTTTATACTTATCAATGAAGGGTCCACCTGAAGGGTTGATGCTAGTTTAGTCTGTATGGCCATCGCATGAGGAGCAATTTTAGGAGCCTGAGCCACTACTGTAATATCTGCGTTTAGTAGGATATAACCGGCAGAGAGAACTAACTCGGCTACCTTTCCTAAGAGTTCCTGTGAATTGATCCCCTTAAATTCAGCTGCTGTGTCAGGAAAATGAAGACCAATATCTCCCAAAGCTGAAGCTCCGAGCAATGCATCGCACAACGCATGGGTCAGGACATCGCCATCTGAATGGGCTAATAATTTAAATGCATGTGGAATCAAGATACCGCCTAACGTGATGAAGGTTTTCTCAGGACTCGATGAAAGACTTTCGTCTGCGAATCGGTGCACATCATAACCTTGGCCTACCCGAATGGACGAAGTAAGCGAGTGGCTTTGTGAATCTAGTAGACGGGACACCATGGCCAGGTCCTCTGGGTAGGTAACCTTTAAATTAATTCCAGAGCATTGAACTAAACGTACAGGAAATCCAGCTGCCTCTACCGCAGAAGCCTCATCTGTAACCGACAAGTGATTTCTTAGCGCAAGTTCGAGACTGGAACGTAAAATCTCATAACGAAAAACTTGTGGGGTAGAAGCCAAACACAGTTTATCACGTGGTATTGTACTTTCCACATAGCCATCGGCTGTTGCTCTTTTTACTGTATCACTTATAGTTGCTGATAGCAGCCCGCCTGCAGGCTCATCAGTGATGGTTTGCATTAATTGGTGTAAATCAGCATGCGAAACACAGGGCCTCACAGCGTCATGCACCATCACCCAGTCGTCTGCAAAAGCAATCCCCTCAAGGCTAAGCAATGCATTCAGCACGGTATGTGCACGAGTAGTCCCACCAGCGGTTGATTGAATTCGGGCAAGAAGGTTATTAGATAGCTTGTTTAATACTTGTTCGATATAAACATCTTCCGCACTGACACCTACATAGATTTTTGCCTCGGGAAAAGCTGACCCAAGTGCTTCTAAACTTAATTGAAGTAGAGATTTACCTGCAACACAGAGATATTGTTTTGGAAGATCATGTTGCATACGGAGACCAATGCCAGCTGCTGGGACTATAATATGCAATTTTTCTGCTTTCACAATTTGCGCTTCACTGCTCTAACGACTGTTGAGAAATGGGATTAGCATTTTCTCTTGATGCGTCAATTTCTCCAATCGACGAAGTGGCTGATTCTTCTAAAATATAAAAAGTTTCATCTGGGCGTATGAGACCCAGCTCGCTTCTCGCTCTCTCCTCGATAGCATCATTACCTGTTTTTAAATCCAGAATTTCGTTAAGTAGTGACTGATTACGGGCAATTAGTTTGGTATTGAGGGCCTCTTGTTCTGCAATTCGTCTCTCTAGTTCTGCCATATGTTCTTTGCTACCTTCTCCAAACCATAGACGCCACTGTAGTAGCGAAAGTACTGCCAATAAAATAATGAGCAAAATGCGCATCATAAAAAGAGAACCTATCGATTAAGCTCTGCTAAACCTTTGTAAGGAGCATTGGCTTGCAACTTTTCTTCAATTAACAAGAGTCTATTGTATTTTGCAACTCGATCTGACCTACACAAAGAACCTGTTTTAATCTGTCCCGAGGCAGTACCCACAGCTAAATCTGCAATAGTAGTATCTTCAGTTTCACCAGAGCGATGTGAAATAACGGCTGTATAACCTGCAGATTTTGCCATTTTTATAGCATCAAGTGTCTCCGATAGAGAACCAATTTGATTAAACTTAACCAACAGTGAATTGGCGATGTTTTGATCGATACCCTTCTTCAAGATTTTAGTGTTGGTAACAAACAAGTCATCTCCTACTAACTGAATTCTGTTACCAAGTTTTTGGGTAAGAGTAGCCCATCCCTCCCAGTCGGATTCATGCATACCATCCTCAATAGAGATAATAGGGTATTGATTCACCAAATTTACGAGATAGTCAGTAAATTTTGAGCTGTCATAGCTCAAATTTTCACCACTCAAGTGATACTTGCCATCATAATAAAATTCAGAAGCAGCACAATCTAATGCAAGAGAGATATCTCGTCCTGGTGTGTACCCAGCAAGGTCTATTGCTTGGATAATGGAATCAAGTGCTGCAGCATTGGAAGGTAGATTCGGAGCGAAGCCTCCTTCGTCTCCGACCGCGGTATTTAGGCCTTGTTTTTTTAGAACCGACTTTAATGCATGAAATACTTCCGCACCAAAACGTAGTGCTTCGCGAAAATTGGGTGCTCCAATGGGTTGAATCATAAATTCCTGAATATCAACATTATTATCGGCGTGCTCTCCACCATTAATAATATTCATCATAGGCACAGGCATACTATACTTTCCGGATTCACCATATAGTTGAGATATCCATGCGTATAGAGGCTCTTGTTGAGTATTAGCCCCGGCTTTAGCTGTAGCAAGAGAAACTGCGAGTATAGCGTTGGCACCTAAATTACCTTTATTTTCGGTACCATCAATTTCACACATACGCATATCGATTGTACGTTGATCGGTGACTTTCATGCCTATTAAAGCTTTTGCAATTTGGCAATTAACTGCTGATACAGCTTTCAACACCCCCTTACCGCCGTAGCGTTTTGAATCATTGTCACGCAACTCTAGGGCTTCGCGAGAACCTGTAGAAGCCCCTGAAGGAGCGCAAGCACTCGCTCTAACTCCACTTTTAGTGATGACCTCTGCATGAACTGTGGGGTTACCTCTAGAATCCAGCACTTCACGTGCTGAGACATGCGATATTTGATCCATGTGTTTATCTCCTTAGGTACTGCGACAGTAAAGTAAAAACTTTTTGCAATTATTGTATTTCAAGTAAAGGTTGACGCTTAATTAAGTCATCAAGTTCCTTTAACTGTGTAAGCAAGGGCTCCAAAGCCTTCAGTGGCAAAGCACAAGGGCCATCACAACGTGCTTTATCAGGGTCTGGATGGGCTTCAAGAAAAAGTCCTGCAATGCCTTGTGCAACGCCAGCTTTTGCAAGACTCAAGACATGTTGTCGACGGCCATCAGCACTATCAACACGACCTCCAGGCAATTGAAGAGAGTGGGTTACATCAAAGAGCAAGGGAACTTGCAAACTCTTCATCATTGGAAAACCTAACATGTCTACAACAAGGTTATTGTAGCCAAAGCTGGAACCTCGCTCACACAACATGAGACGGTTATTACCCGCCTCTCGGAATTTGATTAGGATATGTTGCATTTCATGTGGTGCTAGAAATTGGGCTTTTTTAATATTAATGACAGCCTGAGTTTTTGCCATGGCAATCACCAAGTCTGTTTGTCTGGATAAAAATGCAGGCAATTGAAGTACGTCGGCCACTTCAGCTACTGGATCTGCTTCCTCGACAGCATGGATATCTGTGAGAATGCTCACGGCATACCTATCCTTTACTCTGGCAAGCATTTCGATGCCCTTTTTTAAACCTGGACCTCGAAACGAGTTGATAGAAGACCTGTTGGCTTTATCGTAAGAAGCTTTGAAGACGAAACCTAGACTTAATTTAGTACAAACTCTTTTGAATTCTTCACAAACCTCTTGCGCAAGCGATTCAGACTCCAAGACATTCATACCGCCAATAATTACTAAGGACTCAGAATTAGCTATCCGAAGATTATTAATTTTCACTTCTTGAACTGGTTGGTTCAGTAGGCTGGTCAACAGCAGTTCTCCTCAAAGATAATTTACATTAGTTACTTTTTTCAGCTTGTTCAATTGCAGCTCGAACAAAGCTAGTAAACAAAGGATGTCCATCACGAGGGGTCGAGGTAAATTCTGGATGGAACTGACAAGCTAAAAACCAAGGATGGTCTGGCAACTCTATCATTTCCATTAGGCTACCATCTGCGGATTTACCACTAAAGATTAAACCTGCTTTGCATAATGTCTCGACAAAATTATTGTTGACTTCATAACGATGACGATGTCGTTCAATAATCATATTTTGCTGATAGCAACTGTGTGCCAAAGTGCCAGGTTCTAGTAAGCAGGTTTGCGCTCCTAACCGCATTGTACCACCGAGATCTGAATCTAGAGTTCTCTGCTCGGTCATACCCATATCATTGGTCCATTCGGTAATTAATGCAATAACTGGGTAGGCTGATCCTATTTCAAATTCTGTACTATGCGCCTCCGACAAGCCAGCCACATTACGTGCATATTCAATCACTGCAATATGTAAACCAAGGCAGATACCCAGGTAAGGGATTTTATTTTCACGAGCGAATTGCGCTGTCTTAATCATTCCTTCTATGCCGCGCTCACCAAACCCTCCAGGCACAATAATGGCATCCATTCCTGCAAGCATTTCGAGACTCCCCTCCTCAATGGAACTGGAATCGATATAATGTAAGCGAACATTGGTTCGAGTATGAATTCCAGCATGTCGCATGGCCTCGATAAGAGATTTGTAAGCATCTAGTAGCTCCATGTATTTACCAACCATGGCGACATGGACCTCACGTTCAGGAGAACTCACCAAGTCGACCACTTGCTGCCACTCACTAAGATCTGCTGGTGGGCAATTTAGTCCAAAGCGTTTGACGATGAGTTCATCTAGTCCTGTTTCATGGAGCATCAAGGGAGCTAGATATATTGTTGACGCATCTCTCAAAGAGACAACTCCTTGCAGTTCCACATTTGTAAAGAGGGCAATCTTCTGCAGAGCGGAAACAGGTATATCGTGCTCACTGCGACAGACTAAAATATCAGGCTGAATACCAATAGAACGCAAATCACGTACTGAATGCTGGGTTGGCTTGGTTTTAGTTTCTCCTGCTGTAGAAATATAAGGAACCAAGGTGAGATGTAAAAATTGCACACGTGTAGAGCCTAGCTCAACCTTCATTTGACGTGCTGCCTCCAGAAAGGGCTGTGACTCAATATCACCAACCGTACCTCCGATTTCCACTAAGGCAACATCAGCATCACCTGCTCCTGAAACAACTCTTGCTTTGATTTCATCAGTGATGTGTGGGATAACTTGGATAGTAGCTCCAAGATAATCACCACGACGCTCTTTCTTAATTACGTCCTCATAAACTCGGCCTGCGGTAAAATTGTTTCGCGAAGACATCTTTGCTCTAATAAAACGTTCATAGTGGCCAAGATCAAGGTCAGTTTCAGCACCATCTTCTGTCACGAAGACTTCTCCATGCTGGAATGGACTCATCGTGCCAGGGTCAACGTTTATATAGGGGTCTAATTTAAGCATGGTAACTTTAAGTCCCCTTGCTTCAAGAATAGCTGCCAACGAGGCAGAAGTGATACCTTTACCGAGTGAAGAAACCACGCCACCGGTAATAAAAATGTAGTGCGTCATTGGGCGCCCATCAGACTATTTTTATTCATATTTTGATGGAATGTCAGATTATCAGAATGGACTAGAATCCACAACGATTAACTGATCTTTCCCAAATTATTTTAATGTCTTTTTTTCGCCAACTATCAGGCCATGATGTGGTTTGATATAAATCAGCGATGGCAACAAGTTCATCACCTAGATAAAGTAAGGGGATCTGTTCTCTAACCCAAGGTGGTATTTTGTTCTCCTGCATAAATTGCTTTAGTGGACGCCTAGTTCTACCGGGCAAACTAACATATTCCCCCCCAACACGGCGTCGGACTAACATTTGAAAGCACGATAAATCTTCACCTGGCTGAGCGCTGACCTTGAGTACTCCAAGTTCTTGGATTAAAGGATATCTTGAATCGAGCTGCCAAGGTAGTTCATAGGGGTTATTTCTAGGCTGAATGAAGGCTGGTAACCAATAAAGATATTGCTGATAACGTCTAATTTGCACAGAAGAAAAATTGGGATTAGCTGATCTATAACTCAATACGGGATTGGCATCATCAGCACTGAATAATACTTCATTACGGATGCGAGCTATTACTGATGAAGGTGCAGGAGCTAAATTCTCACGTTCCATTTGCTCAAGACTATAGTGATACAAGGCATTGTGTAGGCGGTTCTCTGAAAGAGCTTTCAATGCCGATATATTGAGCAATGCGCTATGTTTACTTCGAGCTTCAATTAAGTCCTGCTGTGCCAATTCTCGTAGCAATTTTCCATTTTTACCTTGCAATGACGCAAAGTGTAAAAGTCGATTTTCTATACCTTGCCAGTGTTGACGTAGTAACGGGAGTACCTTTGCTCTAACCACATTGCGTTCAAATCGAAGATCGTCATTACTCATATCCTCTACCCAATTCAAATGTTGATCATGAGCATAGGCAACTATGCTTTTTTTGGGCAGGCTGAGCCAAGGCCTGAGAAGGTTACCCTTACCGATAGACCTTCTGGCAGGCATCCCTTGTAAACCTTTTGGGCCACTACCTCTTAGGATTCTCTGCATTATTGTTTCAAGCTGGTCATCCTGATGTTGCGCAAGTAGGATAAGATCTCCATGATTGAGTAACTCTTCAAAAAATGTGTAGCGTTGATCCCTCGCCCAAACTTCGATGCTTTGACCTAAATCAGGAGTATAAGGCACCTTAACTTCAAACAGCTTGAAATCAAGCGCATGAGCCCTTGCTAGATCCGCACAAAATTTAGCCCAACTACCGCTATCAACCTGCAATTTATGATCAACATGAACAACTTTAAGAGTAATTCCTAAATTACTGTTTTTAATATAATTAGAAAAAAGATTTAGAAGGCACGTAGAATCCAATCCACCACTACAAGCCAGCCAAACAACTCGTGCATTGAGCAGTTCAGGTAGGACCTGCAGAATAGTCTGTTCTAGGTCAGCCCTTGGCGCCATGACTCATCAAACGGCGATAGCGCCTTTCAAGTAGCGCCGTAGTGTCCATGGTAGTAAGACGGTCTAATTGTTCGATAAGGTGATCTTTCAATAAAGTAGCCATTAATCTTATATCACGGTGTGCCCCACCCAAAGGCTCAGCGATAGTCAGATCAACTATTCCTAGTTCTTCAAGACGTGAAGAAGTAACACCCATAGCTTCAGCAGCTTGAGCTTTATGTTCCGCTGACTTCCACAAGATAGTGGCACAGCCCTCTGGAGAAATTACAAAATAAGTAGAGTACTGAAGCATATTCAAGTGATCACAAACCCCAATCGCTATGGCACCACCAGAATTACCTTCGCCAGTCACTGTTGAAATAATAGGTACTTTTAACTGTGACATTACTGCTAAATTTTCTGCGATAGCTTCATTGATGCCTCTCGCTTCGGAATCCACACCAGGATAAGCTCCTGGCGTGTCGATAAAGGTCAGCACTGGCATGTCATAGCGCTCAGCCAGTTTCATAAGCCTTCTCGCTTTACGATACCCTTCCGGTTTTGGCATCCCAAAGTTACGCTTAACCTTCTCTGTTGTACTGCGACCTTTCTGATGACCAATAATCATTACAGGCCTACTGTTAAGGTAGGCAACCCCTCCTATCAGAGCAGCATCATCGGCAAAATAGCGGTCACCATGGAGTTCATCAAAGTCAGTAAAAATATGTTGAATGTAGTCCTCTGTATAGGGGCGAAGAGGATGTCTTGCCAATTGAGCAATCTGCCAAGCAGATAAAGAACTGAATATTTTGTTCGTCAGTTTTTGACTCTTATCCTTTAATTTAACGATTTCATCCGATAGGTTGAGTTTATTATCAGCTCCAACTCGTTTCAGCTCATTTATTTTTACTTCGAGTTCAGCTATAGGTTGCTCGAAATCTAGAAAATCAGGGTTCATTACCGGACGTTACCTGCTTATATTTGTGTTTAATCAATAACGCAAGTTTACACTGTGTTGACCCAAAAGTTCAGTGAGATTTTGCAACAAATGGTCTGAAGGAGTTATTTTTTGTTGAGGCCAATCCAAAATCCCCTGAGATGAGTCTAATGACACTTGAATAGAAAGCTGACATTCACTAACAGTATCTGATTGTAAAGTTACTTGGTGTTCCTCTAGGAGATGTTTAAGTCTTGTTAGAAGAGTGATATCAAAATCTGCCGCTAATCTTAGTTCAAGCTGTCGCGCAAATTGGCTTCTCGCTTTCTCTAAGGTGTATAGCTTACGAACACGCAACTGTGTTGAATTGGTGCCATTGTACTCATCCATACTAACAATACCTTCTACTACAACGATAGAATCTTTAATTAATAAATCTCTACATTCTTGCACTAAATCACCAAATAGTGAGGCCTCTATGCGAGATGAACGATCATCAAGTGTCAGGACGGCTATTTGATCACCACGCTTACTGCGAATCATGCGAATTTCATGAATAAGTCCAGCAACTAACTGTGGTGTTCGATCCGGTTTTAGGTCACTAATTTGATGACCTGTGATTTTATTCAGTTCTGGTAGAAATTCTGCAATTGGGTGCCCAGTTAGGAAGAGCCCAAGCGTTTCTTTTTCCTCTTGCAAACGCTGACGAGAAGAGTAAGGTCGAATATGTCTGAAGTCCCTATAAATATCTCCATGAGTTTCTTGAGTCGATAGGATCTCACCGAATAAATCCCCTACGCCACTTTGTGCTTTACTAGACTCTTGTTGAGCTGTCTGCATAGCTATAGGTAAGCAGGCCAACAAAAGTGCCCTATCTTCCCCTAAGCAGTCGCAGGCCCCTGATTTTATTAGTGCCTCTAAGCAGCGGCGATTTGTTTGACTGGAATCTATGCGCCGGCACAAGTCAAAAAGATCTAAAAAATCTCCCCCATTTTCTCTAGCTTTAACTAAGTTGTTGATTGGACTTTCACCTAATCCTTTAACTGCGCCAAGTCCATAAAGGATCTTACCTTGCTCATCTGCTCTGAAGTGGAAACTACCAGAATTGATATCTGGCTGCTTGATCACTATCTTCATCCGCCGACATTCTTCAATCAATACCACAATTTTATCAGTATTTTGCATATCAGCAGTCAGGACAGCAGACATAAAGTGCGCTGGATAATAATGTTTGAGGTAAGCTGTTTGATAAGACACTAGAGCATATGCTGCCGAGTGTGATTTGTTAAAACCGTAATCGGCAAACTTTTCCATTAGATCAAAGATTTGCATTGCTAATGAAACAGGGATGTTGTTTTTGCTAGCACCATCCTGAAAGATAGCTCTTTGTTTTTGCATCTCAGCAGGTTTCTTTTTACCCATGGCGCGACGCAACATATCGGCACCGCCTAGTGAGTAGTTGGCAAGAACCTGAGCTATCTGCATCACTTGTTCCTGATATAAGATAACACCGTACGTATTTTTTAAGACTGACTCCAAGTCTGGATGAGGATAACTGACCTGTTTACGGCCATGCTTGCGATCTATAAAGTCATCCACCATACCCGACCCTAATGGCCCCGGTCTGAACAAAGCAACCAATGCAATAATGTCCTCAAAATTACTTGGGCGTAACCTTTTCATGAGATCCTTCATGCCACGTGATTCAAGCTGAAAGACTGCTGTTGTCTCACCACGTTCGAGCATGGCAAATACTGCGGCGTCATTCATGGACAACTTGGCTAAATCTATCGGTTTATTATGTTGGTCGGCGTTAATCGACTTTATAGCCCAGTCAATAATGGTTAATGTTCTCAATCCCAGAAAGTCAAACTTAACTAGACCCGCACTCTCTACATCGTTTTTATCGTACTGCGTAACTAAATTTGAACCGGTATCATCACAATACAAAGGTGAAAAATCAGAAAGTTTGGTAGGCGCTATTACTACTCCTCCAGCATGCTTACCTACGTTCCGGACTAATCCTTCGAGCTTAAGAGCCATTTCCATAATTTCTTGGGCTTCCTCGTTAGCTTCCAAAAAATCTCTCAATGATTCTTCTTGCTCAATGGCTTTTTCAAGAGTGATTCCAATTTCAAAAGGCACTAGTTTTGAAAGCCTATCCCCAAGAGAATAAGGCTTACCTTGTACGCGACCTACGTCTCTGATAACAGCTTTAGCTGCCATAGTGCCAAAAGTAATAATCTGAGACACCGCCTGTTTACCATAGAGGTCTGCTACGTGTTCAATCACTCTATCGCGACCATCCATGCAAAAATCCACATCAAAATCTGGCATGGAGACACGCTCTGGATTTAGGAAACGTTCAAAAAGAAGATCATAAGCGAGTGGGTCTAGGTCAGTAATTTTTAGTACATATGCCACTAAAGAGCCTGCTCCAGAGCCACGCCCTGGTCCAACAGGAATGTCGTTATCCTTAGCCCACTGTATAAATTCCATCACAATGAGGAAGTATCCCGGGAAGCCCATCTGGGTAATAATTTCTAGCTCGAAATGCAGGCGTTTTAAGTAAATCTCACGTATTTTGGCAAAATCGGGTTTGTTGTTATCAAAGAGTTCCCACAATCTTTTTTCCAGGCCTTTTTCACTGACTTGAATCAAGTATTCATCGATTGTCATGCCTTCGGGAATGGGATAGCTAGGCAAGTAGGGTTTACCTAGTTCCAACATTAAATTACAACGCATGGCTATAGCAACAGAGTTTGCTAATGCCTCAGGAATATCAGCAAATAGCTCTTGCATCTCTTGGGGACTACGCAAATATTGTTGGTCTGAATAGAGTCTTGGTCGTCGTGGATCATTCAACGTTCGACGATCGTTTATACATACACGAGCCTCATGGGCTTCAAATTCATCTTGATAGATAAATCGTACATCGTTAGTTGCCACGACTGGAACTTGGTGTTTCTCAGCTAAAGCGGCTGCCTTTATAACATGGACATCATCACCAGGCCTGCCGGTACGTTGTAATTCTAGATAAAAGCGCTGGGGGAATAAGACTTCATACTGCTGAAGGAGTTTTTCTGCATGATCCGTAGCATCGGCCAATAATGCTTTGCCTATCTCACCGTGGACTGCTCCAGATAAAGCTATGAGCCCCTGTGTATGACCTTCGAGCCAGCTTTGTAGCAAAACAGCGTTACCTCGATGCTGGCCTTCAAGATAAGCGCGTGAAAGTAATTCCATTAAATTAAGATAGCCATGATAGTCAAGCACAAGAATCGGTAATACAGAAAAATTATTTGGATTATCATCAGGAGCTACTAATAAATCAGCGCCAAAGATTGGTTTAACCCCATCTGAATGTGCAGAGTTGTAGAATTTAATAAGTCCAAATAAATTTACGTGATCAGTTAATGCAACGGCAGGCATACCTAAATTTATAACCTCTTTGATCAGAGGTTTTATACGGATAAGACTATCCACAACTGAATATTCAGAGTGGAGACGCAAATGAACGAATGTTGGAGACTGAGTCATGGGAATCAATGGTCCTGAGTCATACTACCAGTATGTACTGACTAAAGTGCCTAGCTTAACTAGCTTGCATTTAATCAATATGAGTCAGCCTATTCAACGGCCGGGCTAGGCTTACTGGTCTAAATGATCGTCTATGTAGTGGACACGGTCCTAGTTTTTTCAAAGCTTGCAAATGGACTTTTGAAGGATACCCTTTATGGTCAGCCAGACCGTAGCCAGGATATATTTGATCCATTCTCTGCATCTCACGGTCCCTAGCCACTTTGGCAATAATTGAGGCTGCTGATATCGCTTGGATTTTACAATCACCTTTGATTATGGCTTCACTAGCATATGGCCAAAAGGGTATATGATTGCCATCTACATAAACAAAATCCGGTTGTGGCACTAGCGTAGCAACTGCTCTGTGCATAGAGAGAAGAGAGGCTTGGAGAATATTTAACTTATCAATTTCAGCGACTGAAGCTCTTCCTAAAGACCATGCTATAGCGTCTTTTGTCAGGATTTCAAAAAATGATTCTCTCTTTATTTTGGAGAGCTTTTTAGAGTCATTCAGGCCTTGGAGATGATAGTCTTGAGGGAGAATAACTGCGGCTGAAACAACATCTCCAATCAATGGTCCCCGCCCCACCTCATCTACCCCAGCTATGAGTAAGTTGTTCTTCGACTGGGAGGAAATTCCTAACCGACTAGGTGATTTCATTGGCCCTTACCTAGCAAATATAAAATTTCTTGTGCCGCCTGATTACTTCCCCCCCTTCTAAGCTGAAGATGTATCCGCGAGAACTCTTCGCGCAAGGCAATGTTATCAGTGCTTTCAGCTAATAATTTAGGTATAGATTCAACTATTGCCTCAGGATTTACGTCATCCTGTACTTTCTCCTCAACAATTTCACGGCCGGCTAATAAATTAGGTAGAGAAAAATTTTTTATCTTAACCAATTTAGAAATTAATTTATATGAAAGCCATGCCATCTTATAGACAACAAGCATTGGGCGCTTAAGAAGTAAGGCTTCTAAAGTAGCAGTACCTGATGCTAGGATCACTGCATCAGCCGCAGTCATAGCAAGGCGAGAATAGCCATCTAAAACTATCACATTAGAAGGAAAAGAGATGGAGTCTAGTTGATCACGACACTGTTTAGAGGCTGCCGGTAACAATAAAGTAAGCTCTGGAAATTTTTTGCTAATCAAAAGTGCTGTTTGTGCAAAAACCGGTCCTAATTTAGCAACTTCTCCTGTTCTTGACCCGGGTAAAAGTGCAATAAGCTTGCCATGAAAACTCTCGCGAGTAAGAGCTACTCCCATTAACTGACCAATCTTATCCCGTGCTGCCTCTTGGTCTGGCTCTAAAGGCAACATATCTGCTAGTGGATGCCCTACACAAACAGCCTTGATTTTGTGTTCTTCATATATCGCTGTTTCAAAAGGGAAAAGAGTAAGCATGAGATCTATAGCTTTCTTTATCCCTTGAATACGACCCGCTCTCCAAGCCCATACTGAGGGGCTCACATAATGCACAGTTGGAATGCCACTTTTGCGTAAATATTTGGCAAGGCTCAGGTTAAAGTCGGGACTATCAATCGAAATAAAGACTTCCGGACGCCTACTTAACATGAGTTTTTTTAATTGAAATCTGATTAGTAGAAGTTCAGGGAGGCGAAAGAGAGGATCTATGATTCCCATGACAGAAAGACGTTCCATGGGTGCCATAGAGATCAAACCTTGCTCTTCCATGAGAGGACCACCCAGTCCGATAAATTCGATTTCTGTGCCTAATCGATTAACCTGGCTCTTTAGCGCTTTCATTAAGTCGGCTCCGAGAATATCCCCGGAGCTTTCCCCGGCCACTAAGCCAATACAGAGAGTGTGGCTGAGGGAAGTGCTCATATCAACGCATTATTCCTTTTCGAGATAACCTTACCGAATTAACAAGAAGATCAACCTCAGGGACAGTATGTTGCAATTGCTCCAGTGCTGAGATGGCCTGTTCAAGAGATAAACCTTGTCTATAAAGAATTTTGTAGGCCTTTCTCAAACCTTGAATGCTCTTCTTGCTGAATCCTCGTCGCTCTAAACCAGTAATGTTTATGCCTTTTGGTTCAGGCGGTGAGCCATTGACCATGACATAGGCTGGAACATCCATGTTGACGTGCGTTAGCCCTCCTACGAAGCTGTGAGCTCCAACCCGAATGAATTGATAAACTCCAGCAAAACCAGCAAGAATCACCCAATCTTCCACGATGACATGACCTGAAACTGCGGCATTGTTAGAGAAGATAACATGGTCGCCTATAATGCAATCATGAGCAACATGGGTATAGGGCATAAATAAATTATGCGAACCTATAATGGTTTTCCCACCACCAGCACCGGTCCCTCTATGAATCGTTGCACCTTCACGAATCGTATTATTTGAGCCTATTTCCAGAACTGAATATTCTCCTTTGAACTTCAGATCAGAAGGATCCTCACCAATAGATGCAAACTGAAATATAGTATTGTTATCACCTATGAAAGTCGGTCCTTTGATGACAACGTGGCTTTTGATCTCACAGTTATCACCAATGACAACGTCGGGTCCAATGTATGACCAAGGACCAATTTTGACTTTTTCGCCAATTTTTGCACTGGGATGAATGATAGGGTCATTACCAGTCATTATGTTTCTCATTCACTATCTGAGAGGTCTATTAAATAAACTTAACCATCTTTACGTTCAGCACAGAGGATAGTTGCCTCACAAGCTAGTTCACCATCCACCGTTGCTCGACATTCAAATTTGTAGATGCCTCTTTTGACGGTTATGATTTTTGCTTCAAGAGTTAGTTGATCTCCTGGGACTACAGGGCGCTTAAAGCGCACATTGTCAGCACCCACAAAATAATATAAGTAGCCATCTTTAGGCAGTTTTTCTTGAGACTTGAAGCCAAGTACACCTGCCGCTTGAGCCATTGCCTCTATGATCATCACACCGGGCATGATTGGTTTTTGAGGGAAATGTCCCTGAAAAAACTCCTCGTTTATTGTTACGTTTTTATACGCTTTGATTGACTTACCCAGTTCAAGTTCAAGCACTCTATCTACCATCAAAAATGGGTAACGCTGTGGCAAATAATTTTTTATTTCTGCAATGTGCATCATAGATAAGCCTTTATAGCTATTGCTCTATCTCAGAGCTTTTGTTTTTCCAATTTGAGGAGCTTGCGCCAAATAGAATCGAGTTGCTTGAATCGCATCATATTTTTACGCCAGCTGGTTGTTTCCTCCAGGGGGGTTCCTGAAGAATATGTGCCCGACTTTGTTATTGAGTGGTTCACCAAAGACATCGCAGTTACGGTTACGTTGTCACATATGGTGATATGGTTGATCACGCCTACCGCGCCAGCAATGATACAGTTTTTGCCAATAACTGAGCTACCTGCTATTGCACTGCAACCACAAATAACTGAGTTCTCGCCTATAACTACGTTATGTGCAATCTGAACTTGATTATCAATCTTCACACCATTACCAATTATCGTATCATCAAGAGCACCGCGGTCGATTGTGCTACACGCTCCAATTTCAACGTCATTGCCAATTTGAACAGAGCCAAGCTGCACAATTTTTACTTGAACATCGCCATCACGGGCAAAGCCGAAGCCATCACTCCCAATCACTACACTACCAAAAGTGTGTACTCGGTTTCCTAATTGAACCCCTTCGTAGAGCGTGTTATTGGGGCCTATGATACATTTTTCCCCAACTAGAACATTAGCCAATAACACAGAATTGGGGCCGATTATAGTATTAGCTCCTAGCTTTACTCCTTCACCTATCACCACCCCAGCTGCGATCCTCACGCCATCAGCAATCTCTGCAGAGGCTGCTATCACAGCACTTGGATGGATACCAGGATCAGCCAAGGATTTCTCTTGTGCAAATAATTGAGTAGCCTTTGCGAAGGCTGCATAAGGGTTAGATGCTATTAATACAGGTGCCGGACTATGAGTAAGGTACTCTTGTTTTAATATAATAGCTGCGGCTTTTGATTGCTGCAGCTGTCTAAAATATCGCTCGTTATGATAAAAACTTAAGTCTGTACTACCAGCATTAACTAAGGGTGCTAAACCTTTGATCAAAGTTGTAGGTTCACCATAGAAGGTAAGCCCTAATTTTTTCGCTAGTGCCTCTAGAGTGAAGGTCACAGAACTCATTAAATAAGCTACTACTGTGGCAGCGCGGGAGACTGCGCATTAAGTTTTTCTGTAACGCGAGCTGTCACATCCATCTCATTGGCAAAGTGCAATAGGGCCTCTGAGCGCAAGACTACATCGTAACCGCCTTCTTCAATAACACCAGTAATGGCTTGAATAAGGTTAGGTGTATAGCTTTGTTGAAATTGTTGGCGACGTTCTTGCACTAGCTTCTGAATTTTTTGAACTAAGAAATTGTACTGTACACCAATTTCCTCCAACTGTTCTTGTGCTTTCTGTTTTTCAGCATCGCTCATTACCGCAGCATCTTTCTGGACTCGATCTTGTAGATCTTGTGCTTGCTGCGCTAATGCTTGAACTTTTTGTTGATCATCAGCAGTTTCATTACGAACTTCTTGATCTACCTGTTTAGCCACCTCAGAATTAAATAGAGCGGCATTCATATCGAGCACGGCAATTTTAAGATCGGAAGAATCTTGAGCAGAAGTAAACCCTGCAAAAAGCATACTGCTCAGGAGCACCACCAAAGCCGCTAAATATGGCTTAATTGCTTTGCTTGAAGTTATCATTTTCACGAAAGTTCTCCACAACTAGTAAATGTTTGTAAAAATAAATATATTCTAATGCATTTAGAATGTATTGCCGATATTGAACTGAAACATTTCAATCTCATCACTCGGGCTAGCGTTAAATGGCTTGGAATAACTAAACGTCATCACTCCAAAAGCACCAGACATCCAACTCACAGCAACCCCTGCCGAGTATCGCAATCCACCAAAGCTTGGGCGGAAACAGTTATTAGCTTCCTGCTGCACATCTGCACAATATGTTGAGAACACATTACCTGCATCCACAAAAAAAGCAGAACGTGTTCTGTTCCGATCTTTCAGGAAAGGAAGTGGGAATAACAATTCCAAGGTGGCCGTTGTTTGTACGTTACCACCAAAGGGAACTGCTCGGCCATTATACAAATTTTGTCTAGCTAGCTCTTGCTGTAAGACTGGCAGCTGATTTTCATCAAACAATGGATTGCCCTGCTCATCTATCGCCTGGGCCAATTGATAGGCTACTGGCGAGTCTAGATCAAGCACAGGGTTACCATCCGGACCGACAGCTATATTGCCATTTGCATCACGAAGATAACCTACGTTGCTTGTTACATAATTAGCTGGGAATGTGGCTCTAGGGCCGAGTGTCAAACGGCGAAAACCCCTGACAGTTCCCTGTCCTCCAGCATAAAAGTTTTGGAAAAATGGTAGCTGCTCTGTACTACCATAACCATCCCCAAATCCCAGATCTAGTCTGCCATGAATAATCCAGTTACGAGTCAGCGGAAAATATTGCTCTTTAAAATATCGCAAGCGATAGTATGAAAGGTCACTGCCGGGAAGCGAGAACTCAAATGATAAATTTTGTGCCCCACCAGCTGTTGGAAAGAGCCCCAGATTCAACGTTGACTGTGACCAAGCCAATGATAAAGTGAAGTTATCAAATACTGTACCATCACGATCAATAAAGCCTTTATATTGGTTAAACGCAGTCTGAGGTAATTCACTGATCGGCGCTATCACTGGTTCAAGAATTGGGTATATCTCACCAGTATCTTGATCAATAAAAGACTGAGAGCGACCAGGTACTTTTATGTAGTAATCCACTCCATCGATTAAGCTAGGACTAGACTTAATTTCTTGAACAGGTCCATAGCCCTCATCAATTGAAGTATGGTTATACCCTAAATTAAACGATAACTGTTGAGTCTCACCAAGCTGATAGCCATAACTGGTGGTGGCTGTAAACTGGTTAGTGCTATAAGAAGCCAAATTTAATTTGGCCCAGTCAGAGGTTGAATATCCAAGAGTAAAGCCACGACTTACTCCGTCAATCGTGTAATATGGATCAAAATAGTTGAAGCTATAATTTGTACTGTAAGTGCTTGTGTTGACGTTAACTCCAACACTCTTTCCTGTGCCTAGAAAATTGGCCTGCTGTAGGTTGGCACTGAGCACTAAGCCCTGAAGTTGACCATAACCTATAGACCCACCCACTGAACCACTAAGCTGTTCCTCGACGGTGTATTCCACATCTACCTGATCCTCAGTACCCGGGGTCGGAGTAGTTACAAATTCTACCTCAGAGAAATACCCTAATCGTTGCATACGAATCTTAGACTGTTCTAGTAAGGCATTGGAGGCTGGCGCACCCTCCATTTGACGCATTTCGCGACGCAATACTTCATCAGCGGTATTTGTGTTGCCGCGGAAGCTAATTCGATTTACATAGGTTCTTTTGCCTGGCTCAACAAAGAAAGTGACATCAACGGTCTTATCCTCTTCATTAATCTTGGGCACACCTTCTACTTCAGCAAAGAAGTATCCTCGATTCCCAAGCAACTGTTTCATATACTCGGAAGTGCTAGTGACTAACTGTTGAGAGAATGTTTGCCCGGTCCGAACCTGAAGCAGGATACGTAAAATTTCTTCAGAATCCACCAGGTCACCTGCCAGTTCCACTTGATTAACTGTATATAATTCACCTTCGTTAATATTTACTGTGATGTAAACTTGATCTTTAGCTGGAGAAATAGTGACCTGGGTAGAAATGACTTCGAAATTGATATAACCCCGATCCATATAAAAAGATGTTAGACGCTCCAGGTCACCGTTTATCTTTTCTTTAGCATAACGGTCATCTTTGCGTATGAACGACATGAAATGGGATTCTTTTAACTCGAAAAGTTCCTGGAGCGCTTCCTCATCGAAAACAGAGTTCCCCTCTATATTTATATGAACTATTTTGGCAGCTTCACCCTCAGTGACATTAATGTCCAATTGCACTCTATTGCGATCTTGCTCTTTAACATCTAGATCTACACTTGCACCATACATACCCTGAGCAACATACTGCTCTTCCAATGCTAACTGCATGGCCTCGAGGATAGTGGGCTGATAAATTTGCCCCACAGCAAGACCGGCTTTTTCCATATTTTCCATTAACTGTTCTGTTTTGATTAGCTTGTTTCCTTCAATATTAAGCTCTGAGACAGTAGGACGTTCAGAGACTTTGATAATCAACACATTGTTTTCAACCAACACTTCTATGTTGTCAAAATATTCTGACGCGTAGATATCACGAATTATATTGGCGATATCTGACTGATCAACTTGCTCACCTACACGCACGTTCAAAAGACCAAATACGTTACTGGCTGCCACACGCTGTAAGCCCTCAATACGGATATCAGCTACCGTAAATCGACTTTGTGTTAATACTGGCTGCGTAACACAAAGGGCCGCAGCTACCCCTATTGATAACAACGCTCGAAGAGGTAAACAGACAAGTTGAGATCTATTATTAGTCATTAACTACCTGAACTAGAAAATTCTTAAAATATCATTAGTGATGGCTAGTAGCATGATAAACCCAACTAGTAACATGCCTAGTCGCAGACTAATTTCTTGTAGTTGTGCTGGCACTGGGCGACGTAAAATAGCCTCTATGCCGTAGAAGAATAAATGCCCACCATCTAGTACAGGTATGGGCAGTAAATTAAGTACTCCCAAACTGATACTCAAAAGAGCCAAGAAATTGATAAACGTTTCAAAACCTGAACTCACGGTAGCACCAGCAACCTGTGCAATAGTTAGCGGGCCACTGAGATTTTTTACAGAAATTGCCCCTAATAACATTTTCTTTAACGAACTCAGCACAAACAATGAATTTTGCCAGGTCTCATCGACAGCTTTGTTCAGGGCGGAGCCGAAGCTAAAGTGTTCAATACGGATTAGTTCGCTGGGGAGTGATGGAACTTCCACACTAGCCCCTATATAACCTATAGCTTTATCATCAGCATCGAACATCAGCTCACCCTCCTCAGATTTACGAGGGGTAGGCGTGATGAGTGTTTCAATGAGAGCTCCCTGTCTGTCGTACACAAGAGACACTGGAATATTAGCGCTTCGTTGAACAATTTGGAGCCAGTCCTGCCAATTGTTGATGGCAATACCATCAGCAGAAACAAGAAAATCACCACTTATGAGACCAGCAACAGAAGCTGGCGTATTAGGGAATATGGTATCAACTCGGGGAGGTAAATTATCATAAAAAGCATGATGGTATGGGACTAAGCCTAGGCTATCAAGAGGGGCTGGCTCAGTTTCCGTGCCTAGCCAGTTTTCTAGCAACAGTTCGTATGTGTGAACTACATCATAAGAAGTGCTTCCCCAAGGACGTGTACGTAAACGGAGGCCTCCGCTATCTCCCATGCGCTTTAAAAGCTGAACATTGGTTTCTCTCCAAGAATTTACTGGCACGTCATCTACTGCAATTATTTCTTGTGGAGCTGCTTCTACATCTATTGCTAAACCAGCTCTAGCAGCAATTGATCCAGTTTGAATTTCGCTCACTACTGGCGCTATCCCTTGCACACCGGAGAGAAAAAGTACGTAATATAGGCCAATAGCCAATAAAAAATTAGCGACTGGACCGGCAGCCACTATCATAGATCTTTGCAGTATGGATTTGTGGTGGAATGAGTATTTACGCAGAGCTGGTTTGGTTTCAGAGGACGCTTTATTTTCACCGTACATTCTGACAAATCCTCCCAAGGGGAGCCATGACAAAGTATATTGAGTACGATGCCCTTCTAAATCAGGCTTACCAAGCCAACTAACTAAGGATTTACCAAACCCTATCGAGAAGCGTTCCACACGCACACCACAAAGTCTGGCTACAAAGTAATGGCCAAATTCATGAATAGTGACCAAGATGCCCAGTGTGAGCAGCATGGAAAACAAATTAATTGCAAAGTCGCTCATGTAAATGTTTCAGATTATTTTTTCAAGGAGCCTAACAGATTTAGCTTGGGCTTCACGGTAATTTCTAATGGTACGATTTTTAAAACGATTTTAATAGGATAGACTACAAATTTGCTCACTTTGAGCAGTAAATTGACATAACCCCGAATTTATATAATTTAAGGTAAATTCAGACTGAACCTAATTTCCTCTCTGACAAAGATTTTGAGTTATTTCACGGGTTTTTGCATCTAGAGCAAGGATATCCTCAATACCTTCAGCTTTTCTTGATGTTTCTTTGCTAAGTAATTGTAATACCTCATCTATTTTTTCTGAAATAGCATTAAAGCGCAGACCTTGACCGGCTAAAAAATTTGCCACAGCAACCTCATTAGCAGCATTAAAAACTATACTACTACAGTCGCGAGCCTCAGCGACTTGACGGCCAAGTGCTATTCCCGGAAAACGTTGAAAGTCTACCGGTAAAAAATTTAACTGTCCTGTGCTGATGAGATCGAGAACCTCAACTCCAGACTCAATCCGGTTTGGCCAAGCTAGAGCATGTGCTATTGGGGTACGCATGTCAGGGTTACCAAGTTGAGCCAAAACAGATCCATCCTTGTAAGCTACCATTGAGTGGATAATACTCTCAGGATGAATAAGGACTTGAATTTGAGACGCTGGCATACTAAATAAAAGGGTTGCTTCAATGAGCTCTAAAGCCTTATTTATCATTGTGGCTGAATCTACAGAGATTTTTCGTCCCATTTTCCAATTGGGATGCGCACAAGCCTCTTCCGGTCGAATCGTAGAGAATGTCTCTAAAGGCCGAGTTAAGAATGGCCCACCAGAGGCTGTGAGTAATATCTTCTTCACATCAGGACGGCGAGAGTCATCAAGCTTAGCATTTTCTAGATTTATAGGTAGACATTGGAAGATGGCATTATGTTCGCTATCTATAGGTAACAATACTGCCTTGGCTTGCTCTGCTATCGACAGGAACCAATTGCCGCCCATCACTATGGCCTCTTTGTTAGCCAAGAGAATAATCTTTCCCGCTCTTGCAGCCGCCAAAGTTGGCACTAGACCGGCACCTCCTACAATAGCAGCCATGACATGAGTCACTTCTGAAGCTGAAGCAGCGGCACTGAGCCCCTCTTCTCCGAAGAAGATCTTTATCTTTAATCCAGCAGCTCGTAAGGAATCAGCCAATTGTTTAGCTTGTATTTCTGTACTCGTTACTGCAATTTTCGGCTTATGCAGCAAACACAGTTCATATAATTTTTTAATGTTGGTGTGGGCTGTTAGAGCAAATATTTCATAGTTGTCGGGATATCTTGAAACAACATCTAGCGTATTCAAACCAATGGATCCAGTTGCCCCTAAAATAGTAAGCATGCTTGGGCTAGTCGACATACTACTTCCCTATCACCCACGGAAGAATTAGAGCATAAAAAGGTAACCCTGCACTCAAAGAGTCTAGTCGATCCATCACGCCACCGTGTCCCGGCAGACTATTCCCACTATCTTTCACACCAGCAACTCTCTTGCTCATGCTTTCATATAGATCGCCCACTATACTCAATACGGCAAGTGCAAAAGTACCTAACATGAGTCGTAAAATTTGGTACGCATCTAATGCTGGGAGCACTAATATGGCAATGAGATTTGCAACGATTATACTAAGTAGCACTCCACCTAGGGCACCTTCTAAAGTCTTGTTAGGACTTACCTCCGAGGCCAAAGCTCGCATTCCCCACCCTCGCCCAGAAAAATAAGCACCAATATCCACTGCGGCTACAAGGGCTAGAAAAATAACAAAGAGGATAGATAAGGAGCCTTGGTTATTCAGTTCTTGGAGAGCTGAGAATGCAGGGATAAGTACAAAGTAGCCTGCGATAGCTCTTGGAAGAGGATGATGCCAAAGCGATGGTAAATGAGGATATCG
Source organism: Enterobacteriaceae bacterium (assembly GCA_038125665.1). Classification (GTDB taxonomy): domain Bacteria; phylum Pseudomonadota; class Gammaproteobacteria; order Pseudomonadales; family Pseudohongiellaceae; genus CAILUG01. The sequence goes on along the minus strand of JAYPEI010000006.1, from coordinate 66,230 downwards.
CCGCAGCAATATATAGGCATATATCCACCACAAGCAAGCTCCTAGTAAAAAGATACGCCTTTGAGCATGAGTGAAGTCTTTAATAACAAAGATGATGCCCAGGGCTAATATGAGGTAACAAAGTTTAAAGAAACTCTCTTTTAAACCTGCAAGAATTGCCCATTCAAACATACCCCAAAGTAGGACGCTGGCCAAAACAAGCAATAAGATTTCACTATCAAGCAGAGTTATAGCTAGGGTTAAAGCTAAGATCATAATGACTGCTGTTATCAGTCTCGTCTTAAGCATTAGCCACTAACTCCCTGAGTAGAATCCTGGTGACCCTGTTGCTCATTTTTCTTGCCAAAACGGCGTTGACGTTTAGCAAATTCTGCCAAAGCTAAATTAAAATCTACTTCTTCAAAATCTGGCCAGAGTGTGGGCGTAAAATAAAGCTCGGCGTAAGCTAACTGCCAAAGAAGGAAATTACTTATCCGCAATTCTCCTCCTGTACGAATACACAAGTCGACCATTGGAGCTGGAGCGGTAGAAAGTTTATCTGCGAAAATCTCTTCTGTAATATCTGCAAGATCAAGGGTGCCATCTTTACATTGTCTTGCTAAGGACTTAGCTGCGCATAACAGATCCCAATGCCCCCCATAGCTCACGGCCACGAACACACACAAACCATTGTTCTTTGCAGTTAATGTTTCGGCATTCTGTATCAGCAGTTGAAGTTGTGGCGAAAAACCACTGCGATTACCAATAAACAAGAGACGAATGTTATTCTCATGAAGCTTATTAATTTCTGCTTTCTGTAAAAAACGCCTAAACAACTCCATTAGACCTTTAACTTCACGTTCAGGTCGCTGCCAATTTTCAGAGCTGAAGGCGAAAAGAGTTAGATAAGAAATTCCATGTTCTACACAAAGCTGTATAACTTTACGCGCAGCATCGGTTCCTGCACGATGACCTTCCAAGAACTCTGCTCCCTGTTCTTTTTGCCACCGATTGTTACCATCCATGATGATGGCAATATGTTTGGGCACGGACAGCGAACTAGGAGAACGTGAGGAGATAGGAGAGGTATCTTGCATAATAGAGACCTAGCGGTAACCACCTAGATGGATAACAGATCCTTCTCTTTGTCGGCAAATTTACTTTCAATCTGCGCGACGTAGTTATCTGTCAGTTTTTGAATGGTTTGTTCTGCGCGACGCTCTTCATCCTCAGAGATCGCTTTCTCTTTCAGTAAATCTTTGACAAGAGTATTCGCATCGCGGCGAATATTTCGTACTGCAACTCGCGCATTTTCCGACTCAGCCTTAGCTTGCTTGATGTAGTCACGTCGGGTTTGCTCTGTCAACATCGGCATAGGCACACGAATAATATCACCATTATTTGATGGATTCAGACCTAAGTCTGATTTCATGATGGCTTTTTCAATATCTTGCAGGGTCTTCTTTTCCCAAGGGGAAATACTTAAAGTACGAGCATCCTCGACAACGACGTTCGCAACCTGAGATATTGGCACCTCAGAACCGTAGTAAGACACCATGACGCCATCTAGAATACCAGGGTGAGCTCGACCTGTACGTATCTTGTTAAAAGTAGCATCCAAACTTTGTAAGGATTTCTGCATACGTTGTTCGGCTTCTTTTTGTATTTCGTTTATCATCTCAGTAATCAACTTTATTGTCAGGCTCAACGAAGATTAGGCTGAACAAATCAGTGTCCCTTCCTCTTTGCCTGTGAGAATATTGAACAGGGCCCCTTCTTTTTTCATATTGAAAACACGTACAGGCATTTCATGATCACGTACCAGACAAATAGCTGTTAGATCCATAACTCCAAGTTTTCGGTCTAATACTTGGTCATAACTTAGTGTAGTGTACTTTTCTGCTGCTGGATTGTGCTTGGGGTCTTCAGAATAAACACCGTCTACTTTTGTCGCTTTGAGTACAAGATCGGCATCAATTTCGATACCGCGTAAGCAGGCGGCAGAATCAGTGGTAAAAAAAGGATTTCCAGTACCAGCAGAGAAAATAACCACGTCACCATCTCGAAGGTGACGAATAGCGGTTCGACGATCATAGTGTTCCACCACTCCACTCATCGGAATCGCAGACATGACACGCGTTGCTATATAAGCCCTTTCAAGGGCATCACGCATTGCCAATGCATTCATCACAGTGGCCAGCATCCCCATGTGATCACCAGTAACGCGTTCCATACCCGCCTCATGTAAAGCCTGGCCACGAAAGAGATTACCACCTCCGATAACAAGACCTACTTGCACACCTATTTCGACAAGTTGACCGATTTCAACAGCCATCTGGTCCAGTACTTTGGGATCAATACCAAAGTCAGCGGTACCAGTTAGGGCTTCACCACTGAGTTTTAGAAGTATGCGGTCGTATTTTCTTATTTTCGTAGTCATCTTGCTCTCTCAGAAATACGGAATGACCGCGGCACGCTAACCAAATTGCCTAGATACTGGCACGTTGAGGGTAAAAACCCAAAATAGCCTTTACGATAAACTTTTATGTCGGGCTTGTGTCTAGTAAGCTTAGCCAAATCTGCTTGTCTAGCGACTAAGCTTATAGTCTAGCCATTTATTACTTGTTGAGTCCAGCTTGAGCTGCTACTTCTGCCGCGAAGTCTACAACTTCTTTCTCTATGCCTTCACCAACCATATAGCGAACAAAATCTGTGACAGTCCCACCTGCATCCTTTACAAGCTTGCCAATTTTTATATCTGGATCTTTTACGAATGCCTGTTCAGTTAAGCTGACTTCTTCAATGTACTTGCGCAGACGACCACTCACCATTTTTTCAACAATATCAGCTGGCTTGCCACTTTCTGCTGCTTGTGCTGTATAGATTTCACCTTCTTTCTTTAAGACATCCGCAGGTACATCCTCTGGGTTTGCAACTAAAGGATTGGTGGCTGCAACATGCATAGCTACATCCTTGGCAACATCTTCAGAGCCTCCAGCTAAAGCAACAAGCACGGCTATCTTGTTGTTTGAGTGAACATAGCTACCTATCAACTGGCCTGGCTCCTCACCTAATGCTGTTAGACGACGTACTGTAATATTCTCACCGATTTTCTGTACAAGAGCCTGACGTTGTGCTTCGACACCATTTTCTAAGAGTTTTGCAACGTCTGTTTCACGAGCATCAAACGCTTGATCAAGCACTGAGCTAACAAAGCTACTGAAGTTCTCATCACGCGCTGCGAAATCAGTTTCACTGTTTACTTCGATCATCATTCCGTAGCTGCCATCATCAGCCACTTTTGTCATTACTAAGCCTTCAGCTGCTGTCCGGCTAGCTTTTTTTGCAGCTTTCATGCTCCCTGCTTTTCGCATATTTTCTATCGCTAGTTCCAGATCGCCGTTGGATTCTACCAGAGCTTTCTTGCATTCCATCATGCCAAGTCCAGTCCGTTCTCTTAGCTCTTTTACTGCTGCTGCAGTTATCTCTGCCATTGTAGTACTCCTCAATTCTTTTCAAAGTTCTGAATATTCCGCACAGTGAATCACACTGATGTGACGGCCATGGAGAAGAGGAAAAACAGTAACCTGCTTTCCTCTTCCAACCGGTTTGGTTATATCTCCTACTTAATCGGCAGCAGGCTCTCCTGAGGCTTCAATGGGTTTAGCTGCTTCAGCTACGTCTGTGCCCTTCGAACGTGTTTTTACCTGTACTTTAGCTTTCGGCTTACGACCACCACCATCGTCTTCGTTTTCAACAATCTTTGACATCTGAGGAGCTTTCCCTGCGCCTTCAATGCATGCATTGGCAGCTGCCCCCATGTACAATTCAATAGCACGAATGGCATCATCATTACCCGGAATGACCAGGTCTACACCAGCAGGGTCACTGTTGGTGTCTACTATACCTATTACTGGGATGCCTAATTTGTTGGCTTCGGCCACTGCGATTCGCTCGTGATCAACGTCAATAACAAACAATGCATCTGGCAAGCCTCCCATGTCCTTGATACCACCTATGGATTGTTCAAGCTTTTCTTTAGCACGACGACGCATTAGTACTTCTTTTTTAGTGATTTTTTCGAAGGTGCCATCAGTTTCTTGGTTTTCGAGATCACGCAGGCGACGAATTGAAGCGCGGATAGTTTTGTAGTTAGTTAGCATTCCTCCTAACCAACGCTGATCCACATATGGCATGCCTGCACGCGTAGCTTCAGCCTTAACGACTTTGCTGGCCGCACGTTTAGTACCGACAAAAAGAATTTTTTGTCTACGCTCAGTCATACCTTTTAAAGTATTTAATGCCTGACGAAAAGCCGGCAAACTGTGCTCTAAATTGATAATATGGATTTTATTGCGTGCGCCATAGATGTATTGAGACATCTTTGGGTTCCAGTATCGGCTTTGGTGTCCAAAATGCACACCAGCCTGCAACATGTCTTTCATGCTTACAGTCATTCTAATTTCCTTTCGGGTTAGGCCTTCCGCATACCCCATGAGCCCAACCGTCTTGCGGCACCCTGAGCCATGTGTCGATACACGTGCGACATTAATTAATAGTAATTGAGGCTACCGTAGCAGCGCGCGAATTCTATCATAAATCTTGCCCTAGTTGAAACTCCTTTTGCCAGATGCCCTAAAGGTAAGTTATTGCCAGATATACTTCTTCTCAGTGTTCTACTAAAATTACATTCGTCATGGTAGACCTTTACCACCCAACCTCATCCTATTGTTATTAAAGAGTTTTAATGAGTATTACGATAAAAAACGCTGAAGATCTGGTTCACATGCGCGAAGCAGGCAGACTTGCTGCTGAAGTTCTAGAGATGATTGAACCTTATGTTGTTCCTGGTATTTCAACAGGCAAGTTAGATAGAATTTGCCACGACTACATTGTTAATGTTCAGCAAGCCATCCCAGCTCCCCTTAATTACCATGGCTTCCCCAAATCTATATGCACTTCCGTCAATCAAGTTGTATGTCATGGGATACCAAGCGATGACAAAATATTACAAGACGGTGACATCATAAATATAGATATTACCGTCATAAAAAATGGTTTTCATGGCGACACTAGCAAGATGTTCGCTGTAGGGGAAATCTCTTCTCATGCTCAGCGCCTGATAAAAGTTACTCAAGAGTGTTTATATATAGGCATGAACCTCGTTAAGCCTGGCACCTTACTGGGAGATATTGGTCATGCTATTCAAACATATGCTGAGTCTAATAGGTTTTCAGTAGTCCGTGAATATTGTGGTCATGGCATTGGACGAATTTTCCATGAGGAACCTCAAGTATTGCATTACGGCGACTTAGGAACCGGTATTCGTTTGCAGGAAGGAATGACTTTCACCATCGAACCCATGATTAATGCTGGAACACGACACACTAAATTGAATAGACAAGATGGGTGGACGGTCACAACGGCTGATAGACGCTTGTCCGCTCAATGGGAACACACGATAGCAGTCACTAACGATGGTTTTGAGGTGCTAACTAAACGTAAAGAAGAATCATTTTAATGACCAGGTCAGTTAAGACTTCAAATAAACGTGACAAGCTTTTCCCTGAAGCCGAAATATCATATAGCTTACAGCAAGGGGAACCTCCAATCTCCTTGTACAAAAAACTGATTCAAGAAGCTCGCGAAACACTCAATGATCGGTTTAGAAACCAAGAAAATGTCGAGGGATTAGTTAAAGATTATAGCTGGTTCATTGACAAACTGTTGACTCACATTTGGAGCAGCTATCCTTGGCATCACAGCACAGAGATAGCCCTAGTTGCAGTAGGCGGTTATGGCCGTGGCGAATTACATCCATATTCCGATATTGATATTCAAATACTTCTACAAAATGAGCAGGACACCCAGAAATATGCTCAAGACATCACAAATTTCCTTACTTTTCTCTGGGACATAAACCTGGAAGTTGGCCAAAGTGTGCGAAGCATTAGCACCAATATTAGCGAAGCTACCGCAGATATAACGATTTTTACGGCGCTGCTGGAGGCGCGTACTTTGTTTGGTAACTCGCTACTGCTAGAGCAAGTAATGACAAGACTAAATCAAAGGCATGCTTGGGCGCACAAAAAGTTTTTTTCAGCTAAGCGAAATGAACAACAAGAACGTCACAATAAACATGAAGATGTCGATTATTCTTTAGAACCCAATATCAAGGTGTCACCTGGTGGTCTTAGGGACATCCAAACCATTGCCTGGATTGCCCGCCATTATTTTGGTACAGGCGATTTCGACGCATTAGTTAGAAGGGGTTTTTTACAAAAAGACGAATATCAAGAATTACTGCGTGGCCGTAATTTCCTATGGAAAGTCCGTTATGGCTTGCACATGCTGAACAAAAGGCGCGAAGACCGTTTGCTTTTTGATAATCAGCATAAACTCGCAGAGCTCTTCGGCTACATCAACGACTCTAAGAGTCTAGCCATCGAAAAACTCATGAAAAAATATTATCAAAGTGTGCAAAGCTTACATCTTTTAAATGATGTCCTATTACAACTCTTTGATGAAGAGATACTAGGAACCGAAGTCGCAGACAGGATCAAACCCATCAATAAACGTTTCCAGTTACGAAATAACTATATCGAAGCGTGCCACAGCCGGGTGTTCGCTGAAACTCCGATGGCTTTGATAGAAATTTTCATGTTGATGGCACAGGACCCTGAAATACAAGGCGTAAGAGCAGCCACGATTCGCCTCATAAGAAACAACCTAGTCTTAATTAATGGTGCCTATCGTAAGGATGTAAGAAATACTAGTTTATTCATGGAACTTCTCCGCTCTCCAGCCTTAATGGTGGGGCGTCTGCGTAAAATGAAACTCTACGGCGTACTTTCAGCCTACTTGCCAGAATTCGGGAGAATTATTGGGCAAATGCAACATGACTTATTCCACATATATACCGTCGACGATCATACCCTACAAGTAATGGAAAACATGCGGCGGCTCTTCCGTCCCGATGTGGCACCTAATTTTCCAGTCGCATCAGAAATCATTAAACACTTACCAAAAGTAGAACTTCTTTACATAGCTGGTCTTTATCACGATATAGCTAAAGGGCGTGGCGGAGATCATTCCAAGCTGGGTAAAACTGATGCTGAAAAATTTTGTCGTCGTCATGGTCTGGGAAGTTGGGATACCCGCCTAGTCTCTTGGTTAGTAGAAAACCATCTGCTGATGTCGGGTATCGCACAAAGGGAAGATATCGATGACCCTGAAGTAATTAAAGACTTCGCTGGAAAAATCGGCGATCAAACAAGATTAGATTATCTCTATGTACTCACTGTTGCCGACATTAATGGCACTAATCCCTCTCTGTGGAACGCATGGCGTGCCTCCCTACTAAGAAAACTCTACATGCTATCAAAAAGAGCACTTAGTCAGGGCATTGATCGTTTTCCTGATAGAGAGCAACGAATTAAAGATACACAAAAAGAGGCTCTTGAGCTTCTCAAGGATAGTCATCACGAAAGGAAAACTATTCAGCAATTATGGCGCCCCGTGGAGAGTGATTATTTCTTAAGAGAAAGTCCAGAGCTGGTTGCATGGACTACCAAACATCTGCTGGAGTACTCCTCAAGGGAGGGCCCAGCTGTACTCATTAGAAATGCGGGAGAGAATCGTAGTGAAGTGGCTACAGAAATTATTATCAAGGCTAAAAGTTCCCCCTACCTCTTTGCAAATATGACAAATGCTTTCGAGCGATTAAACCTGAATATTCATAATGCCCAGATGTATAGAGCCAACTCAGAGGATACTCTACTAATTTTTATGGTTCTTGAGGCAGATGGTCTTCCTTTACAACTCACGAGTGTAAAACTCGACTCCCTACAGAAACAACTTGAAAATTACGCCTGTGCCGAAACAGCGTTACCCCCAACCCCACAAGTACCTGTGACTCGAAAACAACGCTATTTTTCTCGTAATACTAAAACAGAGCTAACAAATAATGATGAGCAAGCTTACACCGTTCTAGAGGTTCTATGTTCTGACAGGCCAGGTTTACTTGCCACTTTGGCGCGCGTATTCATTGACATGGATATTACTCTACACAATGCCAAAATTACGACACTTGGTGAGAATGTTGAAGATGTATTCTTCATAAGTACAGCTGATAATCAGCATATTAGAGAACCTGCCTTGGCTTCAGCTTTACAGCAACGTATTCGGCAAGAAATAGACGCCATGATCAGTCAATAGAGACCAAGTTTTTTTATTCATTCATGCAGCTTCAACACTAAAGATAATTCAAATTGTAGCCAATATGGGGCAACTTCATGCAAAAACTTGAACTCTTCGGGATTCCTAACTGTGACACGGTGAAAAAAGCACGTCTTTGGCTTGAAGAAAATAACCTCTCTTACACTTTCCATGATTTCAAGAAAGAAGGTGTTAGTCTCGAGCAACTGAAGAAATGGACTGACACGATTGGTTTAGAAAATATTTTGAATAAAAGAGGCACGACCTGGCGTAAATTATCTGAAGCTATCAAGGACACACTTACCTTTGAAAAAGCGCTAGTCCTAATGCAAGAGCAACCCTCTCTGATAAAAAGGCCTATTCTTCAAGCTAACCACATAACTCTGAGTGGTTTTAGTCCTGCTCAGTGGCAAGCCCTGCTATAATAGTTAATTAAAATTTGCACAAGAACGTCGAGGAATAAATATGTACAGCTTTGGTTTGGGTCTGGGCACACAAGATTCGCAAGGTAACTGGTTAGAGGTTTTCTATCCCTCTCCGCAGCTTGACCCAGATGTAGAACTTATCTCTATGATTCGCAATATAATTGCTATACCTGCAGGGAATAGCTGGGTTCAACTGAACGACCAGCATTTACATGATCTTTCAGAAGCTCTCCATGATAAGGCTTATTCTGCTTTTGAAAGCCAGCTTGCCTCACTAACAGCCAGTAAGCGGCCTGTAGTCCTTACAGTTCTAGAAACTGATGCAGCCCCGGTTTCTGTTCCAGAGGTGTATCTGAAGTTACATTTGCTTTCACATCGTTTAGTCAAGCCGCATGGTCAAAACTTAGAGGGTATGTTCTCGGTATTACCCAATGTAGCTTGGACCTCCTCAGGACCTATAGCTGTTGCTGACTTACCGAAAGCTCAACTTGAATCTCGTCTTGCAGGACAAGTTCTCTCAGTAAATTCTGTCGATAAATTTCCTAAGATGACTGATTATGTAGTCCCTGCAGGTGTACGTATTGCCGACACCTCTCGTGTGCGTTTAGGTGCTTATATTGGTGAAGGTTCAACCTTGATGCACGAAGGTTTCTGTAACTTCAATGCAGGCACAGAAGGCCCTGCAATGATTGAAGGCAGAATTTCAGCGGGAGTATGGGTGGCAGCCAACAGTGATTTAGGTGGCGGATGCTCAGTACTAGGCACTCTGTCTGGAGGTAATAAAGTAGTCATTTCCATTGGCGAAAATTGCTTGATTGGTGCTAATGCCGGCTTGGGCATTCCGCTAGGAAATCGCTGCACTATCGAAGCGGGTCTTTACCTTACCGCTGGTACCAAAGTCGCCATGCTGGACCAAAATGGCAAACAAGTTAAAACATGTAAAGCAAGAGATCTTTCTGGGGCTTCAGATATGCTCTTTCGCCGTAATTCAGTCACAGGGCAAGTTGAATGTCTCACCAACAAATCTGAGATAGAGCTTAATTCATCGCTTCACTTGCATAATTAAGTGAATCTGTGTCCGAATGCTCTGATTATTAAGGCTGAAATCCTAGTAGCCAAGAAATACAAGAATGACTCTCAACGGAGATAATATGGATGCCAAAAGTGAACCTAAGATGAGAGTGGTCGAATTAACGCAAGAGCTAATAAATCGTCCATCTGTCACTCCGGACGATGCGGGTTGCCAAGATCGAATCGCCCATATTCTCTCTAGCTTAGGATTCAAAATAGAAAAAATGAACTTTGGCGAGGTTAGCAATTTGTGGGCACGGCGCGGCACCGAAGGTCCCTTATTTTGCTTCGCTGGACACACTGATGTAGTGCCTGCTGGAGATGACTCACAATGGGATTCCCCAGCTTTTTCTGCAGAGATTCGTAATGGCATGATCTATGGCAGAGGGGCTGCTGATATGAAAGGATCTATTGCGGCCATGCTCTGCGCCTACGAAGAATTTCTCAAACAAAGACCCAATCACTCTGGCTCTTTCGCTTTCTTGCTGACCAGTGATGAAGAGGGGCCTGCGGTTAATGGCACGGTCAAAGTCATGCAGACTCTCCATTCAAGAGGTGAAACCATCGATTATTGTCTAGTAGGTGAACCTTCCAGTTCTGAGAAAACTGGTGATGTCGTTCGTGTTGGTCGTAGAGGGTCCTTGAATGCTCGTATAGTAGTCCATGGTAAAGGTGGGCACGTGGCCTACCCTGACCTAGTTGATAATCCTATTCATGCTTTAGCTCCAGCGCTCAGCTTGCTGAGTACCGAAGTTTGGGATCCTCAGCCAGCACCACCTTTTCCACCGACAAGCTTTCAAGTTTCAAATATTCTTGCTGGGGAGGGTACTACCAATGTGGTGCCTGGTGAAGTCATCATGCTTTGTAACTGGCGTTTTTCTTCTGCGCTGAACCCTGAAGACCTCTCTAATCGCACGGAAGCAATTTTTTCTGACCTGGGAATAAAGGCAGAGTTTACATGGCAGTTGTCGGGTAATCCCTTCTTAACTGATCCGGGCACCTTAGTTACCGCTGTGCAGGAATCTATCCAAGAGGTGACTCATGTAGCCACTGAACTGTCCACAGGAGGCGGCACGAGTGACGGACGCTTCATTGCACCCTACGGAACTCAGGTTGTTGAGCTTGGACCCATCAATGCAACTATTCACAAAGATAACGAAAGCACCAGCATCCAAGGTCTTATAGAGTTACAAAATATTTATAAGGGCATACTGGAACGACTACTGCTTTAAAGCTCAAATTAACCATTGATATAAACATCAAAGCGCGCAATTTTGCCAGGCACAATGAAACTAGGTTTCGGTAAACGAGTATCGTGGTACTTGTTTGGTCTTTTAAGAATGACTCTTTTTCGCGCAGCATTTCTGGCAAGCTCTAGCAAGCTAGGTAAGTCTTCCTCGGAACCCAAGAGTTCATGAAGCAGCGCAAGCTCCTTTCTGGAGCGCGCATTTTTCTCTTTCTCTGGATACATTGGGTCCAAGTATACTATGTCTACCCCCTCCTCTCTGTCCTGCTGAGCTAAGACTTTTCGACTCTCTGAGGCCATCAAAGTTAAATTTGCCAGCATGGAGCTTGCCCAGTGGGAGTCCAGTGATTTTAGTTCTTCCGCACCTTTAATAAGAGCATCACTAAGCATTTGAAATAGCACGGGGTCTCGTTCAATCATGGTGACCTGCGCACCCAAGTAGGCCATTAAAGCCGCATCACGCCCCAGCCCAGCTGTGGCATCTATCACTCTTGGTGGTGAGTCTTTGAAATGTTGCAATCCAAGCGCTTGGCCAAGCCCTTGACGTCTCCCTGAGGTTTTTAAGCGATAGTGTAAAGCCTCATCAGTGAAACTCAAACGGAGCGGAGCAGCTTTTACTAAGACTCCTTGCATGGCTCGCAAACAAAGTCCCTGCTCGTCAAATATCAAGACGTGTGTAGGCCTGGATTGCCCACTGGCTGACACAGAGCAGAGATTTTTATCAACATTAGTTACTTGTTTGAGTTTTACCCCTAAATCCTTGGCTATGACTTTAGCTTTTAACTCAAGCTCTGGACCTAAATCTTCAACAACCCAAAGTTGCTGCAAACAACCTCTTTCTATAGAGTTTTTCATCCATCTAGCGAAGTCACATGGCATAAACCTGATAAGGCGTCTCCTATAGGATCAGCAGTTTGATCTACTTCTACATATCTATGCGAGACATTGAGTCTATTTAGTTCTTGTATAATAGCCCTAAAATCTGTTGTGCCGGCTCCTGGTGTAACCAACTGGAACACACGTCCCATAGCAAAGGGATCCTCTTCGTGGTGCTTGTTTGGATCGTAATCCTTTAGGTGAACGGAGATGACACGTTCTCCATACTGTTGAAGCATCGCAACGGGGTCACGGCCTGCTACCCTTAGCCAACCCAAATCTAACTCGAGTTTAACGAGTGATGGATCTGTTAATTTAGTGAACCAATCAAAGACTGCTTGACCATCAACCTCCGCGAACTCTATGTGATGGTTGTGATAACAAAATTGAAGTCCCTCTGACAAAAGCTGAGCACCTACTTTGTTGAGCCTATTACTCATTGCATGGACTTGCTCCATGGTTTTCAACGGCACTATTTGGAAACGACCTTGGGATTCATCCATCTGTTCAGCACCAACTGCTTCTATGAGTGTTGTGACTCCGAGTGAGTTCGCTGCCTCAACTAACTTGGAAATGTCGTAAGGGGCGTTGACATGACACAATGGTGACTGAAGATTGTTATCTCGTAACACTGCGGCAAAGTCTTCAAAAGAAAGATCAAAAATAGTCCCCTCAGTTAAATTTAGATTCCAAAGCTCTATCTCCTTAAAGCCCATTTCAGCAACAATTCTTACCGCTGAAAATGGATCTTCAGAAAAAGCTTCACGAAGCATGTAAGCTTGTACGCCATAAGGTCGACCAGATTGACAGGCGGTAGCCGCGTAACTTGAAGTGGTTAATCCAGAGTTAAGTGTTGCAAGCATTCCAGGTATCAGAATAGGAGAATACAGGGATGAGGTAAGCAATCGTCGTCTAGTTAGTTGATGTTGATGTTTTTTTGTATGCATGGCGATCCCTAATATTCAATTGCCCGAGATGTTCCTTCTCACATGTATTGAAAATCTTCTATGGCTGATTAGATTATTTAATTTATGAATTTCAGTACTTTATTTGATAAACCTTAACTTTTATTCTTAATTTGAAAATGAAACTCATTAAGTGACTTTTCAAATCATATACTAACATCCTTATCCAAGCACAGTAATTATCTGGCATGTTCTATCAGACAGTTAAGATAATTGTTCGGTTGTTCTACACTTACCGTGATTAATTAGTTTTCGGAGGCTTGCCTGATCCATACTCTATGCCTAGCACGTCTTACCGATTCTTGTGGGATACTGATGATAACGTTACCTTAATTTTATGACCTGTTATCATTCAGTTGTAAATTTTTAACTAGTCAGATGACTGAGTCTTTATTCGACCGGCGCATAGCTAATTACTAAACCTAATCAAAAACAGGATTGGAATGAAGATTTTTAAATTGTTAATGATTTTCCTTATAGCGTCAAATGTGAGTGTTTTGGCTTCACCTGATAAAGTCAAACCCTACAACATGATTTTTATATTATTGGATGATTTGCGTTTTGATGGTGTGGGCTTTCTTACTCCCGAGGTGCAGACTCCAAACATCGATGCCCTTGCCGCTGGAGGTACCTATTTTCCGAATGCACTGGTGACCTCTTCATTGTGTTCGCCGAGTCGAGCGACGATACTGACCGGAATGACGGCCCGCAACCATGGTATTGTTGATAACAATAACTCCAGTGAACAGAATTTAACATTCTTCCCGAAATATTTGCAGGATGCAGGTTACCAGACGGGTTTTTTTGGAAAATGGCACATGGGCGATCAGCATGATGGTCCACGGGAGGGATTTGACAAGTGGGTAAGCTTTTCAGGTCAGGGTGCCTATTATCCAACCGATGGGATCCCAAAACCTCTTCTGGATAAGGGAAGAGTTAACGAGTTAAATGTTGATGGTACTCATGTCCCTCAAAAGGGTTACATTACTGATGAGTTGACCGATTATGCTATGGATTGGCTAGAGGAAGGCCGCGATGAATCTAAACCTTTTTTTCTATACCTCAGTCACAAGGCAGTTCACTCCGATGCCAAACCTGCAGCTCGCCACCTTGGCCAATATGACAATACCAACTTTCATTTACCTGATACGAGTCTGCCGTCAGAGGAAACCCAAAAAAACAAGCCCATGTGGGTACAAAATCAACGCAATAGCTGGCATGGTATAGATTTTTTCTATGCTAGTGATCGCAAGATGACAGATTACCTGAAGGATTATTTTGGTGCTTTGTCAGCAGTTGATGACAGTGTTGGTCGGATCTTACATTGGTTAAAGGATAGTGGAGAATTAGAAAACACTGTGGTCGTATTCTACAGCGATAACGGCTTCCTTATCGGCGACCACGGTCTTATTGACAAACGTAACGCTTATGAAGGTTCTGTCCGAGTACCGCTTGTTGTTTACTCACCTGGATTGATTCCTGAAGGTGATGTAAATCCTGCAGTGGTACGCAACCTAGACCTGGCACCTACTTTTCTCGATATTGCCGGTATCGAATCACCAAGCCAATTCGAGGGAGTAAGTGTATTGAAAGTTGCAACTCATGAAGTGGATCCGTCAACCTGGCAAGCACCTGATTTTGTTTATGAATATTTTTGGGAGTATAACTTTGGTATGACTCCCACAACTTTTGCAATCCGCCGTGGCAACTTTAAGTATATTCAGTACCATGGCGTATGGGATATTGAAGAGTTATATGATCTAAAAAATGATCCTCAGGAGAAACAGAATCTATTTTTTAAACGAGAGTATCGACCCATGGTTCAGGACTTACGAGAGGGACTTGCAGAGAAACTATTAAATAAAAATGGAGAGCGTGTTGTACCATATACCCCACGGCTGTCTGATGGAGTGAACCTTCGAGATGAAAACGGACCAAAGGCAGCCTCTTTCCCTAAAGAGTGGCAGACCTATCCCAATCGTGAAGATATGTACATGGGACTGTTTCCCGATACACCCTTGAAACTCGAAAAACAAGATAATGGTGAGGCCTATTTCCCCTACATGGAAGGGCTTGAAGAGTAATTTGAATCAAGACTAAGAGAGAGAAATTTATTGACCAACTTATTGATGCATAATAAAAGGAAGAAACATGTCTAAGCCTGCCTTCACAACACTTCACATGCGCCTTTGTCTGATGATGTTTCTGCAGTTTTTCATCTGGGGAGCTTGGTTTGTCACACTCGGAACCTATTTGGGAAATACCCTGCAAGCACCAGGTAGCGATGTTGCTCTTGCTTTCGGGACACAGTCATGGGGAGCAATCTTATCTCCATTCTTTATTGGCTTAATTGCTGACCGCTATTTCAACGCAGAGAAGGTGTTAGGTGTACTTCACCTAATTGGAGCAGCCCTGATGTGGCAACTATACCAAGCACAGGATTTTGCAGCATTTTACCCCATCGTGTTTCTCTACATGCTTTGTTTTATGCCCACACTTGCTCTGGTTAACTCTGTCTCTTTTGGCCAACTAAGTGACGCTAATCAAGAGTTTGGTAAAATTAGGCTGTGGGGAACTGCTGGCTGGATTATAGCTGGGCTTGTCATTAGTTTTGTTTTTTCCTGGGATAGCGGTACAGGCTTGGCTTCAGGCGCTTTGCGCAACACCTTCCTAATGGCGTCATTGAGCTCTTTTTTACTTGGCATCTATGCTTTCACACTCCCTCCTACGACACCCGCTGGGAAAAGCGAAAACAAAAGCCTAGGGGCAATATTAGGTTTTGATGCTCTTGCCCTTTTAAAAGATCGTGACTATCTCATTTTTTTTGTGGCCTCAGTGCTTATCTGCATACCTTTGGCTTTTTATTATTCCTATGCAAACCCGTTCCTCACAGATTTGAGTGTCCCTAATGCGACTGGAATCATGACTCTGGGTCAAATGTCGGAGCTTCTCTTCCTCCTTGCTCTCCCCTGGTTTCTGCAGCGGTTTGGTATCAAGAAAACCTTGTTGCTTGGCATGCTTGCATGGGCACTCCGTTATATTTTCTTTGCTTACGGTAACGCTGATAGTCGTTTGTGGATGCTTTTCATGGGGATAGTTCTACATGGCATTTGTTATGATTTCTTCTTTGTCTGTGGACAAATCTATACCAGTCAAAAAGCTGAGGCTAAGATTCAAAGTGCTGCGCAAGGGCTGATTACCTTGGCCACTTATGGAGTTGGTATGCTTATAGGTTACGCTGTGTCAGGGGCCCTCTACGACACCTATAGCAACCAAGATGGCATAAACTGGTTGATGATATGGTTACTACCTGCACTATTCTCACTTGTTATTTTGGCATTATTCCTTATTAGCTTTAGAGACCAGTCTTCACAGCCAGCAAAATAGTTTTCGCAAGCCATTTTTTCGGTTTTTTGAAAGTTCATTAGGGGGTGTGTAACATGCTATTGAAACTAGGCAACAAAGAGATAAGCTATGAATACTCCTAGGCTTTCTACAATTAGGCTCAAGCTGCAAGAGTTACTGAGAGTTAGCTGCTTTGCTACCCTAGCTGCATGCTCTCCACCTGAAGATGGCGCTAGTAATCTTAATATGGCTGAAGTCACTGACAATGCCACCTCAAGTACCCCTTCAATCCCTGCGACTATGCCCTTTGCCATCTTTCCAGCACAGGAGCGTATTTTGGCGGCTCCAGAAGTACTGGCCCGGGGTGAAGCCGTTTATCAGGGAATGTGCCGATCGTGTCATGGACAAGATCTACGTGGTGGAGATATGGGAGGGCCAAATCTACTTCGCTCACAACTGGTTCTCAACGATCAACAGGGTGAGTTAATCGGCGATGTAATACAAAATGGCCGCAAGAATCCTGGAATGCCAGAGATGCCAGCCTTACCTTTGGCATTAGAAGACCGGGTAGCAGTCGCTGAATACATTCACAGTATCTGGGCTAATCAATCGTTCCAAGGAGGACCACCTCCTGGAGAGGAAGTTCAATTAAATATCGTTGTCGGCAATCAACAGTCGGGTGAAACTTTTTTTAACGAGAACTGCTTGGGGTGCCACACTCTTGAAACTACGATTTCCTCTTTGGCATCCATGCCAACAGCAGTTGATGTGCAAAACTCTTGGGTGGCTGGCAGGCTTTTTGGGTCCGGTGATACTAGAGTCGATAAATTAGTCAAGATAAAACTTTCTAACGGACAGACCATTCAGGGCAAGCTCAAACGTCAGGATGATTTTTTAGTTAGCTTGCTAACTCAAGAAGGAAAACATCGTAGTTTCTCTCTGAGCGCCAAAAGCAACCCGAAAGTCGTGGAGCTCTCGGTCGAAGATCCACTTTTAGGTCACAGAAAATTGCTCACAACCCTTACTAACGAAAACATGCACGATGTTACAGCTTTTTTGATAAGTAAATTTGAGTAGCGCCAAAACTAGTAGGAATGATTTTATATAAAGTAACCTGAACTAGCTGAAATCATCCATCAATAAATTTTAAAAAATTTTAAAAAGAAAAAAGAGTGCAGTTTTAATGACAAACAGCTACAAGATTATCTTTAATTCCTCCCAAACACATTGTATTGGTGGTTTGAGATTCTTATTCTTACTCTTACTTACTCTGCTGGTGTCTCCTATTCAAGCAGAACCACTGGATCCTCTTCGTTTACTGGAGCCTCTAGAAAATGATTGGCTCAGCTACTCAGGAGATTACAGTGGACGACGCTTTAGCAAGTTGACGCAGATAAATTCGAGTAATGTGCACCAACTCACCTTAGCATGGACCGCTCGCATGAACAGTAATGTGCGAAAATCTGGTGCTATAGTGACCAAACAAGGGGGCGAGGGGGATGGGAAATACCTGCCGCCGCCGGCAAATCTTAAGGGAAGCTTTCTAGTAGTTGATAACGTTATATATGTGACCTCCCCCGATCATGTCTGGGCTTTGGATGCTCATGATGGCACAGAGTTGTGGCATTATTATTGGACATCTAGAGGTGGAATCCATATCGGTAACCGTGGACCAGCAATCTGGCGAGAATCTCTTTTCTTTGAAACTCCCGACAACTATTTAGTGTCATTGAATATCAATACGGGTGAAGAAAACTGGCATGTTGAGATTGCTCCACTTGAACAACAGTATTTTTCTACTATGGCCCCTATCGTTGTAGATAATCATGTCCTTGTTGGTACGGGCAATGATTTAGATAGCCCTGGTTTTCTTCAGTCTTTTAACCCTGAAACAGGAGAACTACAGTGGAAGTTCTTCAGCACACCACAAAATCTAGGCGACCCAGGTCTTGAAACTTGGCCGAATCTTGATGCAGCTCGCAATGGCGGAGGTCAGGTATGGGTGCCAGGCGTTTATGATCCAGAAACTCGTTACTATATTTTCGGCACAGGTAATCCAACCCCTGGCTACACAGGTGTCGCTCGCGAGGGTGATAATTTATTCACCTGCTCTCTTGTTGCCGTGGAAGTAGATACCGGCAAGTTAGTTTGGTATCAGCAGACTTCTCCTCATGACACCCATGACTGGGATTCAGCGCAGACTCCTATTCTCATAGATGGAGAAATTAATGGTAAACCTCGTAAATTAGTCTCTACGGCAGCTCGTAACGGCTATTTCTTTACGGTGGATCGCCTAACTGGAGAAGCAGTAGTTACGGAAAAATATGGCACTTATTCGAATTGGGATTTAGGTGTACGTGAAGATGGTTCTCCAACACCAAACCCTCAAAAAGAAGCTATTATTCCAGGTGCCTTAGTATCTCCGGTAGAGGGTGGTGTTGCTAACTGGCAACCCCCGGCTTTTAACCCAGAATTAGGTCTTTTCTATACACATGAAAATAATGGTTACAACATAATCTATCTCACTGATCCTGACCCCAGAGGTTCAATGGGTTTGGGTGGAAAACAAGTAGCAATCATTGGTAACGAAGAAAGTGCGCTTGATGCCATTGATTATCAAACTGGAAAAAAAGTATGGCGGCATACTTGGCCCGGAGGTGCCGCTGTAGGCATTGGTATCCTTGCAACAGCAAGTGACATCCTATTCACGGGAGATGGCGCAGGAAATTTGGTTGCTCTGGATGGAAAAGATGGAAGCCTTCTTTGGCATACCCGAATCGGCAATCCGAGCAATGCTCCGCAGACATTCTCTGTTGGTGGTAAACAACATGTGCTAGTTGCTGTAGGTGATTCACTATACTCTTTTGCCCTCTACTAAGAGGGCATAATCACAAAATTAAACATAACATTACTGAACCGCGGCAAAAACCCACTACACTGTAGCAGTGACTATCCACGCTTTTGCTTCGAACCCAATACCTTCAGGGCTTGCATGAGCCTCAAATAACTCGCGAACATCTGCGAGGACTAAATCTTTGACTAGTTTAGATTGGTTTTCTAGCGCTTCACCGATAAAAAAGGCCCTTAAAGAGAAATCCAACGCCCCTTCAACAGTTAAACCAGGGCCTCCTAGATACTGAATTCCATGCCAAGGCGTAAACTCAATATTTTTAAATCCAGCTGCTTCAAGTATTACTGTAGTTCTTGCCGAATCGGCAAATGCAAAGGGACCTGGCGCAGTTGGATCTGGTGCAGGAAGTTGAATATGTTTATTTACTATGCCTGATGTAAGACTGACCCAGTGGTTATCTGGTGCCGGAGCCCAGCAGACAAAGCAAAGTCTTCCATTTTTGCTAAGCCAGTTACGCATGTTAATAAAAGCTGCCTGGCTATCACTGAAAAACATCACCCCAAATCGCGAAAAGAGCAAATCAAAATTTTTCTCGGAGGGGCTTCCTGTTGCCGCATCTAGACAGGTAAAACTCACCTGAGATAAATCTTGCTCTTTAGCTCTTTCTGAGGCTGATTGGACTAAAGTTGATGACACATCGACACCGTGGGCTAGGCCCTCAATCCCCACAAGACGCGCAATATCTAAGGTCGTAGCTCCCCCACCACATCCTACATCGACAACTCGCTCGCCTGGTTTGATACCTGCGTGCTCAATAGTCGCGATACCGATAGGCTCTATCATACCTTCAAATTGGTCGAGGTAGGTGTTCCATTTTTCACCCATTTCGCCAGCCCATTCATGGCCTTGCATATTTCCGCGCTGATCTTTCGACATTGATGACCCTCGTATGTTAATTTTTTAAGATATCAGCTAACTGTATGCCCCCGCAAATTGTGTATATAAATTCACTCAATCTACAAGTGTGTCGTTGCTTGGGAGATGAGTATGTTTTACAGTTAAGTTAAAGTTATCTCTTTCTTACTGATTACGGCCTTACAAACTTTGTAGCGCAAATAGGAGCACTGTTTTTTTCTAAAGATACAAATAGTATCTATACCGATCAAAACACAAGGATTATTTCATGGCGGCAGCGGACAATCTATTGACCTTTGGACTTAATGGGAAAATCGTTAGTACTTCGGCAGAAGTTCAATGCCCTCTTCTTTATGTATTAACTGACGAGCTAAAACTGCAAGGCCCACGCTATGGTTGCGGATTAGGGCAATGTGGTTCGTGCTCCGTGTTAGTCGATGGTGTAGAAAAAAGAGCTTGTTTGACACCAGTTGGGGCAATAAGTGGACACGAGGTAACTACCTTAGAGGGACTAGCTGATTTTTGGAACTCTCAACAGTCAGAAACAAGCAACAGCGAGCTGAGTCCTATTCAAGCGGCAGTCGCAGAGGTTCAGGGGCTACAATGCGGTTATTGTTATAACGGTATCATGATAAAAGCCACTGAATTACTTCTGAGTTCACCGAAGCCTTCAGAAGCACAGATTAAACAAGCCCTAAATGGACACCTGTGCCGATGTGGTACGTATCCAAAAATTATCGCAGCCGTGCAGCTTGCCTCTGAAAAAATTGCTACAGCTCGTCCTCTGGAGACTACCCTAACTTCACTGGGTGGTAATCATGAGTGAATCAAAAGTCTATGTGGATACCAATCTGATGAACTCGATTCTAGATGAAAAACTACCACGTAGAGACATTCTAAAAGCATTACTGCTACAAGGCATAGGCTCGCTAGTCATTAGTTTTCCTCTTGCCAAGGTCACCGCACAAATTGCCTTTAGAGACCCTACAGCAGGTCCTCCCCCAGCAGATGAAATTGATTCATGGGTAGCAATCCACAGTGATAACACCGCAACTGTCTACCTGGGCTTTGCAGAACTAGGACAAGGGGCGCTAACCGCTTTGCTACAAGTCGCTGCGGAAGAATTGGATCTTGAGATTTCGCAAATCAAGGCGATTGCACCTGACACGCACCTCACACCAAACCAAGGGGGTACTTTTTCTTCATCGGCAATGCGACGTGGAGCTCCTCAAGTTCAACGCGCTGCAGCAGAAGCTAGAGAAGTACTCCTACGTTTAGCCGCTGATTATTTATACATACCAAAGGAGACACTCCAGGTAAATGGCGGCGTAATTACCGGTAAAGCTGAGGACAATGCTTTCACAACTTACGGAGAGATCATTGGAGATCGGCTATTTCAAGAAAGCTTCACAGGCACTGCACCCTTAAAGGCACCCATTGATTACAAAGTAGTTATGAAACCAATTCCACGCACTGACACTTACGCTAAAGTAAGCGGTAAACATTGTTACATTCAACATGAACGTCTACCAGGAATGTTACATGCAAGACTAGTCCGTCCACGGGGACAAGGTGCTTATCATACTGGTGTTAAGGTCATCAGTGTGGATACGAGCTCTATAGAGCATTTGGCAGCAACCGTAATACAAAAAGGCTCGCTATTGGCAGTAGTAGCGGAGCGTGAGTGGGATGCTGTGCGAGGTGCAGCGCAGTTAAAAGTTTCTTGGGATCGTCCTGATGCTCTGCCAATTGATAACCAAGCATTATTTGATTCGATGCGGAATGCTTCTGCCAAAATAACCAAAGCTCAAGAAAAAGGAGATATTAGCACTGCCTTAAATGAAGCAGCACATCTGATTGATTTTTCCGGCAGTGGACCCTATCAAGCGCATGCCCCTTTCGCGCCTAACTGTGCTCTGGCCAGTGTTACTGACAAAGAAATCTTGGCCATTTGCTCAACTCAAGATGTCTACAATACGAGAACTTTGTTGTCCAGAGTGCTTAAGGTGTCACCAGAAATAGTTCGTGTAAAATTTAGTGAAGGAGCTGGTACCTATGGACACTCCTGCTGGGATGATGCCGCGTTAGCGGCAGCATTGTTGTCACGTGAAGTTGGGCGTCCAATTCGACTGCAATACATGCGTTGGGATGAACATGGCTGGGATTATTATGGACCTGCACATCTAGGACAGGTTTCCCTGGGAACAGATTCCGATGGCAAAATCAGTGCCTATGAGTACGTCGGGCGTCAACATCATTGGAGTTTGATTGAAACCACCGAGCAGAGTGCATTGAACACTGAAGCTACAGAATGGCCACCATTTCCTGCTATGCAGGTGAACCCTCTAGTGCTTGGAGGCATGTATGACATTCCAAACTTACAACTTATCAACGAGCATATCGATGGTCGAGATTTTTTGCGAGCGGGTTGGTTACGCTCCCCACTAGACCTAAGCTTCTGTTTCATCTCTGAACAGGCTATCGATATGGCCGCACTTGCTAACCAACAAGATCCTGTTGCTTTCAGACGCCAAAACATCTCTAACAGTCATTGGCTAAAAGTTTTAGATGCTGTTACAGAGGCCGCCAAGTGGCAGGGAAGCTCCTCGCCAGAGCCACTGCCAGAACCAACTGCTGCGCAAACGACATCGGCAGAGCATCAATGGAAGTCTGGTCGTGGTGTCGGCTTGGGAACTCATTTAGCATCTTGGGGTGCTGCGGTAGCAGATATAGCTGTGAATTTACTTACAGGGGAAGTTCGGATATTACATCTTTATGGTTGTATAGACTGTGGTCGTGTCATCAACCCTGCCAATGTAGAAAACCAAATTGTAGGTCAATTGGTGCAGGCAGCTTCACGCATGCTTTGCGAAGAAGTCTCTTTCAATAGTGAGGGAGTTACTTCCTTGGATTGGGGTTCTTACCCTGTTCTGCGCTTAAAGGATTCGCCTAAAGTTACAGCAGTAATTATAAATCAGCCTGAAGCTGAACCCCTAGGGGCGGGTGAGGAAGCCATGGCTGCTACGGCGGCAGCCATAGCCAATGCCTTTGCAGCTGCCACAGGTAAGCGTATGTCACACTATCCTTTCACCCGAAGGCGTGTACTTTCTGTGTTGCAGGATCAAGCTTAGATACAGACACACTCCTCAAGATGCTGTATCATGAGCGTGATACAGCATCGTTCCAACGAATAATAAAATAGCGATCTAGTTAACACTAAAGAGCCAAGTTATGAAATTGCAGATCGATCCCAGCAGCGCAACACCAATCTTTCAACAAATCGTGGATCAAATCCATTTTATGATAAATACTGGAGATTTAGCCGCAGGGACACGTTTACCCTCCATTCGTAATATGGCAACAGAACATGATCTGGCTACAAACACCATTGCTAAAGCTATGCGTCAACTTGAATTCCGAGGTTTGATTAGCGGGGAAGAGCGTGTCGGGTACGCAGTAAAGGATATCAATGAACTTGATACAAGCATTGGACGATATCAAGCTAGAGGTGTTTCCTCTGATAAAAATGAAGTACATGCAGTGGTGGATAAACTTAGCCACGGCTTATTTCCTGGTGCATTCTGTAAAATTACTGAAGACTTTCTTACTGGCCATCCTGATCTGTGTAATATTATTCATGCCGACGGGAGTGGTACTAAGTCTATCATCGCCTATCTGCAATATAAGGAGACAGGTGACCCCAAAGTTTTCCATGGTATCTCGCAAGACTCTATCGTCATGAATCTTGATGACCTGCTTTGTGTTGGTGTGAATTGTCGAATACTAATCTCTAATACCGTCAATCGAAATGCCCTTAACTGCCCAGGTGAAGTCATCGCCTCACTGATCCAGGGTAGTGAGGATTTTTTAGAACGCCTACGCGGATTTGGCGTGCAGATTTATAGCGGTGGCGGGGAAACAGCTGATGTTGGCGATCTGACTGGTACGATTGTGGTAGACTCAGTAGCTGTTGCAGTGATGAAGAAAAAAGAGATCATTTCGGGAGATGCTATCCGCCCGGGATTAGCAATTGTCGGCTTGAGTTCAACTGGACAAGCCACTTACGAAACTTTTGAAAATAGTGGTATTGGTAGTAATGGCTTAACTAGTGCTCGTCACGAAATGCTCAGTCACTTCTATGCGGAAAACTATCCTGAAACGTTTGATAGCAACGTCAGTGCAGAATTAATGTACTGCGGGCCATATCGCTTAAGGGATCCGCTTCCAGGGAGCACAATGACCGTAGGTGAAGCTCTACTTAGCCCTACGCGAACCTATGCACCAGTAATCTATCAGCTCCTAGATAAGCACCCAGGACTTATTCAGGGACTTGTGCATTGCTCTGGAGGTGCACAAACCAAATGCATGAAATTCGGTAATAGTGTTCATTTTGTAAAAGACAAACTTTTCCCTACTCCGCCGATCTTTAGAGCAATTCAAGCTGCCAGCGGTACGGATTGGAAAGAAATGTATAAAGTATTCAACATGGGACACCGAATGGAGGTGTATTGTGCCCATGAAGACGTTGATACCGTTATAGCTACAGCAAATGCTTTTGGTATAGAGGCGAAGAAAATAGGTTATACCGAGCAAGCTGATGGTAAAAATAGCCTAACGCTTCATCATCATGACAAAGCCAATACTACTGAGGTGTTCACCTATAGCCTTGGATAAATTATGTTAGTCTTTGGCATGACATTTATACCAGCTGTAATGCGGCAACTAATCTTGCTGGCATTGCCGATGATCATCTCACAAGGCGCTTTCGCTTTAATGATTTTCACTGATCGTTGGTTTCTAGCGCAACTCAGTCCCTTAAACATGGCTGCCGCAATGGGTGGAGGTGTAGCCTGGTACTTCACTCTGGCTCTCTTCAACGGCATTCTCGCCTATGGTAATCCTTTGGTAGCTCAGTACCGTGGAGCCCAAAAAATGGAGGATTGTAGTAAAGCGCTCACGCAAGGCTTGCTACTGGCATGTGGTTTTCTTCCACTTATCCTGTTGGCAGCCGTACCTGTGCGTAACTTTTTCATGTGGGCGGGACATACCCCAGAAGAAGTCATGTTAGAGCAAAATTATTACGACGTCTTAATTTATGCTGCGCTTTTTGCCCTCTTTAAAACCGTGTTTTCCTCGTACTTTGCCGGGATAGGAAGGTCAAGCGTGGTAATGATTTGTGAAGTTTTTGGTGTCTGCTGCAACATTCCTCTGACATGGGCCCTAGTATTTGGTAACTTAGGCTTACCTTCTCTTGGGATAACTGGAGCAGCGTGGGCAACCTTGTTAAGTAGCTTATGCAGCCTACTTCTGTATTTGCTAGCCTATTTAGGCAAGACTCATCGCAAACAATTTTATGTTGCTAATTCATTAAGATTTGACAAAAAAATAATGAGCAGATACATACGTCTTGGTACTCCGTCTGGCTTTGAACAATTCCTCGATATAACGGCATTTAATTTTTTCTTACAACTATTCCACTCTTATGGTGTGGTAGCTGCAGCCTCTGCGACCATTGTGTTTAACTGGGATATCCTATCTTTTGTCCCTATGCTTGGTCTGAATATAGCCATCATGAGTATGACCGGTGAAGCTGTGGGAGCTCGAAATTTAGATGAGATAAAGTCGGTGACGCAACACGGCTATCTATTGGGCATTATCTATTCAGCAACTTTATTTGCTGTTTTTCTAACATTTCGTCATGAACTGGTAGAATTATTTATATTTGAGGAAACTTATGCTGATGGCATTAGAGAATTAGCTTCTTATATGATGCTAGGCTTATCTTGTTATGTCTTACTAGAAGGAATTCTACAAGTTGCTTCAGGGGTATTACGAGGTGCAGGTGACACTCGCTGGTGTATGTCTGCCTCGGTGATGCTACATTGGTTGATGTTAGGACTGCAGTATTATTTTATTGTGGTAGCTGGGTATGGACCAAAGCTGAGTTGGTGGATCTTTGTCGGGATGATTCTCTTAATAGTGATGGTCTTCTTGTGGCGTCTACAGAGTCATGCTTGGCGAACTACTGAGCGACTGGAGCAGGTTATGCTGTAATGTCGACAGCATTACTTTACTGACTATTAATCTTTTCAGTTGGCAGACGTAGTACAACAATCACCCCTTCTTCCTCAAGTAAGTTATCAGCATAAATATAACCACGATGATACTCAGCAATCATACGTGCAATGTGTAAGCCCATGCCAAGATGTGGAGTTTCTCGCTGTTTTTCAGATCGAACGGAGATCATAGAATCAAAAATTCGTGTCTGCATTGCTGGGTCTAACCACGGCCCATGATTACTTACTGTCACAACTGCCTCTTCAAGATCAAGATTACAAGTTAGATGAATAGAGGTTTCTGGATAAGCAAAATCAACCGCGTTGGCAACGACCTTGTCCATTAATTGCGCTATATGCTCAGCGCTAGCAGCAACACAAACAGGCTCTTGACTGATCTCAGTGGTGAAGTTGCTTTTAGGATAAATTTGCCTGTACTCTTCCACACAAGCCTGAATTATTAGATTAAGCTGCGCAGGCTCTCGTTCTGCATGCTGCAATAGCTGTTCAAGACGTGCCGCCTCACTCATGTTTGATAATATTAAATTAAGCCGTTTAATACCCTCTTCAGCACGTTCAATAAAAACATGGGCTTCATTGTTATCTGTCAGCATTGCTAAATTCTCTAGAGATGAACGGACGACAGTTACCGGAGTGCGTAATTCATGCGATAGACGTGAAGACATATTTTCCAAGTAGTGAGTATATTGTCCAAGACGGTCAACGATATTAGCAAAACTTCTGGAAAGGTCACCTACCTCATCATTGACTCGAGAAGGCACTATCGTATTCGTGAATCGACCTTTATCGTCTAAGATACGCTCTGCTTGATTACGCAACTGACGAATTCGCTGAGATAGTTTATTGGCAAATAACAGCATGGCCATGGTAATGAGCAAAATAATACCGAGCATGCTGTCTATCAAAATACGGAGTGCTTCATTACGAAAACTATCGATACCGGCCATGTTTTGATCCACTACCACTGCCCCTATAATCTCCTGTCCTACTTTAATTGGCCAAGCTGCCTCAATTACTCTCGCCTGAGCGGACTCATCGTTAGAGGTAATTTGCAGTGAAGTATCTAGTAAGCCAGCTTGCGGGTTCCCTGTGAGGGCCGAAATAACATAGCCCCCTCCTAAACGATTCTCAGTGAAAGAATTATCAAGATAGCGGTAAGTAGGTTCAGTGAGCACAAGATCATACACTGGATAAAGTAAGTTAGAACGTATCCACAACCATAGACCATTTTCTGGAACAGGACTGGTTAAATTGAGACCTTCAGCTGACGACAAGTTGCCCGTACTAATAAGAACTCTTTGAGTCCTATCCATCACACGTATAAAAAAACTTGTGTTACCCAAACTGGTCACAATACGATCCAACTCAAAGGTAGGCTGAAGTAAGTTACCTAAAGTGTCGGCTGAAGAAAGATCAGAGGTTGAAACTACGGCGTCAAGAGAACGTTGCTCTTCGGAATCTACATCATAAACAGCGATAGCCAGCTTTTCACCTAGTGTTTCTAGCGGAATGGTAAGTTCATAATCGTAGCCGTTGCGTGTGGGAATAAGCTGCCCTTCGAGACGCGGGTCTCTATACTTAGCACTCAGATCTTCGAAGTCTGCAGTCGCCTGCCACGCCTCCAATTGTCCTGTATGAGTGGGCGCTATTAGCAGTCTTTCGTAGCTGCCTTGATCATTAATGAAAGCCAACTGCAATGCGTCAGAGCGATCCAAGCGCATTTCTGCTGGTTTACGCAACACATGAAAACGATCTTCCACTCGCAAGTATAGATAAAGCTGGCTTTCGAACTGTGCAAGAAGATAATAATAATTAAGTGGGTCCCCCTCGCCCCCCAAACCGAGACGCCGTTGCCGAAACGAGCTCAACTGATTAAGAGAATTAGGAAGGACAGAACCTTCTCTAATAAACTGTTCGTATTGTTGGTAACTTCGCCAGTCGTTGAGTGTGCTGTCGTGAACGTCAAGAGACATATTCAGCGGATACAAATATAAGCCGGCACCATCACCGTCCAAATTTGCTTGAGCGGTAAAAAGTTCTGGACGCTCACTGAGCGAAGTCGCAATAGCTCGGGCTGTACCCAATACTACCTGCTGCTGTCCACGCACCAGATACTGTTCCATAGTCAAAATATAGCGGTAACCCAACCAAGGCAAGATAAGCAACAAAGCGGCAAAGAGTAGGAGTTTCGAGCGGAGTCCAAAACGGGCACGTAACACGACTTAGCTACCTTCCAGACGCCAGCGGTAACCCATGCCGTAAACAGTATCTACTGCGTCAAATTCAGAGTCAATTTGTTGAAATTTTCGGCGTATACGTTTCATGTGAGAGGTAATCGTACTGCTGTCTACAAATATCTGTGCTTCATTCATGAGTGCATCACGACTTTTTACATGACCGGGAAATTTAGCCAAAGCATGCAACATCCAGAATTCCGTGACAGTGAGCTGTACACTCTGTCCTTTCCAACTGACCTCCATGCGGCTGAGATCGATCAGTAGCGATCCCCTTGCTAGTTGATTTTCAACTTGACTTGGCTGTTCCATGGCATCTTGTCGACGAAACAGTGCTGCAATACGTGCGGTTAAATGAGGCAGACTAATATCCTTAGTGAGGTAGTCATCTGCCCCCATACGCAAGCCACTAACAGTATCAACATCGTTATCTCTTGCCGTTAAAAAAATGATAGGAAGTGTACTTGAACGTGCCCGCAGCCATTGACAAAGAAGAAAGCCACCATCGATCTCGTCTTCTAGTCCTATATCAATGATGGCTAAATCTGGGAGGCGAGTCAAAAAAGCAGCTTCAGCTTGTGAGCGGTTTGCAAACAGGGCAAGTTCATAACCCTGCTTGCGTAATACAGCCGCATAATTCTCACGAATTGCAGCCTCATCTTCGACGATAGCGACCCGTCTTTTCACAATATTTAACTCGATTTGTTTATCTGAGACATCTTATTCAGCCCCTTATTGCGCTTACTATACAGCGTATACCTTACTTTAAGCAGCAGTACAAATCACTTGCTAGATTTTTGCCACAATTGATCAGCACCTTGCCATAGAACGGTCCTAGCTTTGTACTTCTGTTCCGGTGTAATAGTACTCACCATAACATATTGGGAGTCCTCATGAAGCACTTCACCTCTAACACAAGCACTTTCCTACTAGGCAGTTTGATACTCTGTGGTTTTGCTTTTACTCCACATCAGGCACTGAGCGCGAAGAATGAGCTTGAAAAACCTGAAACTATAGAAAACGAGCGTCTAGATTATGAAAGCGGTGGTATTTTAAGCGGTATAGCGTTAGGTGCTATAACCGCTGGACCTGCAGGTGCCATTGTGATGGCAACCAGTGGCGGCTGGCTAGGCAACAAGCTACATCAGGCCAAAAGAAGTAAAATGTTGCAATCTGAATTAGCTGCTACTCTGGCTGAATTGACTCAGCTCGAAAGGACCAACTTAGCATTAACCAATGAATTACAGCATCAACGCCAACAACTGGCTTCTAACTCGTCGCAGGCTTCACCAAGTGAGTGCTGCGAAGCTGGAGAGCTAACACTATATTTTCGTACCAACTCTGAAATCCTAGAGCCCCATTACATAGAGTCTCTTCAAACTTTCGCCAAACTGGCAGCAAAACATCCTGAAGCGACTATTACTGTTCAAGGTTTTGCAGATCCTCGTGGTAAGGAACAAGGCAATCTCTTGTTGTCTGTTGCACGCATAAACAGCGTTATAGCCCAACTGAAAAGCTATGGTATCAGTATTCAGCGACTACAACGGGAAGCCCATGGTGAAACTAGTGCACGATATAACGCTGAAGATATCGAGGGGTTGTTCTATGAACGCCGTGTACAGCTAAAGCTCTCTGTGAGTAATGCTCAGTTACTGACACAGACACCCTAACACCCGCACCACTTCAAGTAGAAAATATTCAAGAGGAAAATATGCTCAAACCACAACTGATTACTGGTAATCGCAGCTTCTCACATCGCTGCTTACCTGCTTGGTTATTATTACGAGAGTTTGGTCTCAGTTACACGGAAATCCGTATTGATCTACTGCGCGGCAAATCTATTGAAGAACTTGGCTTAAGTTCCCCCTCCCTACAATTACCCGTTCTTGAGCATGGCTCAATCAAAGTGTGGGATCCTTTACCTATTTGTGAATACCTAAACGAGACCTTCTTAGAGGGCCGTGCTTGGCCCTCGCATCAGAAAAAGCGAGCAGTCGCTCGCTCTATCTGTGCAGAGCTTCATGCCGACTTTAGTTATTTTTGGGAACAATGGCCATTAGACTGCCACCGTTATCAGTTACGACAACCAGATGCTCGATTATCACGAGAAATCGCTCGTCTTGATTCAATTATGCAATGCTGTCGCCGTCAATTCGGTGATGGAGGGTGCTGGCTACTTGGTAAATTCTCTATCGTCGACTCCTTTTTAGCTCCTTTTGCTATTACTCTTGAAAGCTATGGCGCGGTTCTCACACAACCTGCTCGTGAGTACCAACAGGCTCTACTGGCTCACCCTGAAGTACAAAATTGGTTACATGAGGCTGAGATTGAGCATGGCGCCTTTTTATTTCAACAAGTTAGTTAAACCGAGCTATAAACATTTCTGAGCCATAGACAGCCCGGGGCTACCTCCCTAGAGACTTGCCGAGAATATCTGATATTGATGAGCAAACAACTCGATTGAAGCTTGCAAGCAAGCTTATCCTAACGCACACTTACAAGCTAAGTAATCGCTCAAATTCTCGCTATAAATACTATGAAAGTGACTCTAATAGATAGGAAACAGCCTGAGCAGGGTCTACGTTTACCGTTGTTTTCTAGCAAAGTGCCTGCAGGATTTCCCTCTCCAGCTGATGATTATATAGAAGACTGGTTAGATCTTAATGAGCATCTGATAAAACATCCTTCCGCTACTTTTTTTGCTCGTGCTCATGGTAACTCGATGGTTAATGCTGGCATTCTTGATCGCTCTTTACTTATAGTTGATCGAGCTATTACTCCACACGATGGGGACATTGTCATAGCAGCCATTAATGGTGAACATACTTGTAAAATTCTAGATAAAAAAGCACGACTATTACGCTCAGCTAATCTTAGTTATGCTCCAATTTCTATCACGGAAGAATCAGACTGTCAGCTGATTGGTGTTGTGATTCACGTGGTTAATCAATTATGTACGCACTTGTAGACTGCAACTCTTTCTACGCCTCTTGTGAGCAGATTTTTCGACCAGACCTGCGTGGCAAACCTGTCATTGTGTTGTCTAATAATGATGGCTGTATCATCGCGCGTAATAAAGAGGCCAAAACTTTACAGATCCCAGATCTCGTTCCTTTCTTTCAAGTTCGAGAACAGGTTACGCGCCTAGGTTGTCATGTTTTTAGTAGTAACTACGAACTGTATGGTGATATTTCCCGCCGTGTCATGCACCTTTTAGAGGAATATGCAGAGGCACTAGAGGTTTACTCCATTGATGAAGCCTTCCTACAACTAAGCGGGAAAGATCTACACAAGCGTGGCAAGCAAATCAAGGCTGATTTGTGGCAACAAGTAGGCATGCCAGTTTGTGTAGGTATTGCACCCACAAAAACTTTAGCAAAACTCGCCAATCGTGCAGCAAAGAAAATTCCCAAACTCCAGGGTGTGTGTGTGCTAGATGAAGCTCATAAATGGCAATGGTTACTGGCTCGCTTTACTCCACAAGATATCTGGGGTGTGGGGAGTCGTCTTGCAGCACGCCTGCAAGTCCTGGGTATAGACACTGCACTTAGTCTGGCTCAAAGTGATCCTAAATGGCTTCGCAAACATTTCAGCGTAGTGCTAGAACGCACTGTCAGAGAGCTCAATGGGGAACCTTGCATGAATCTTGAACCAGTCCCAGAGCCGCGTCAGGAAATCCTTTGTAGTCGCTCATTTAGCTATAAAATAACTGAGCTTACTGAGCTGCAACAAGCTACTAGTCGCTATGCAGAAAGAGCCTGTGAAAAACTGCGGCAACAAGATAGTCTTTGTCAGCTACTATGGGTATATTTGGAATCTACTGACGACCAGTCTGCCCCTCATCGCCGACAACTACTAAGACAGCTTCCTTACGCTACCAACGATACACGGCTTATCGTGCATCAGGCGACTGAAGTCTTAGTTTATATGTACCGCAAAGGTTTGCGTTATAAAAAATGTGGTGTTGGGTTGTTAGAACTTCGTCCTCGTCACTTTGAGCAACAAGATCTCTTCGGTGCTGCACAAAAGACACAGAGCTTTTCAGTAATGCAAGTCATAGATAAGATCAATAGTCGTTATGGTAAGCATAGCATACAACTCGCTTCATCAGGGATCGATACACACTGGCAGATGCGACGAGACCTTCTCTCACCACGTTATACAACACGTTGGCAGGATTTACCCCAAATTAAATGCTAACGAATGCGTAACGTCATACAAATATCCTCTACTTGTCTTCCCCCCTCCAAACGAAAACAATCAGTAATCCTCCCGACTTCTTTAAAGCCCCGACCTAAATATAGTTTTCGTGCGGGAACATTATGGGCAAAAGTACTCAGCTCTACCCAAACCAAGGAATGTTGATGTTTAGCAAAATTTAAGGCGACATCAAGTAATTTTCCACCCCAACCTTGTCGGCGCCAGTTGACTTCAAGTCCGATAGATAATTGACACCTATGCAATGCAGATTCCAATTGCGAACCACGGAGCATAATATGCCCTACCACATGTTGTTCATTTGATATAAGTAGCCAGAGTCTTTGCCACCCCACTTGGTCTACCGTTAAGGAGAGATTTTCAACAGCCGCGCCTTTAGGCCTCCGTTTACTACTACCAAGGAAAGGCATAAAAGGAAAGGATTCCACTAAGGATTCATCAGAATGACGTAGAAGATGTTCGTGATAGCCAGAAAGTAAGTTAGCATACGCTGGATTCAGAAAGACGATTTCCACTTTGATGCTTATCCTGTAAAGTTGTTTTTTCGAGTAGTATTAACATAATCTAGTTAAGTTGTTATCGTACTATAATGATTATCAAAAAAAAGCATGACAACGTTAGGGGAAACCTATGCAACTATTGTTAAAAAAACGATATGTCTTCAGCCGCTCACTTTGTGCTTTTCTAGTCCTAACCTCTGTAGGTCTTTGTATGTCCCAAACAACTAGCCGCATTCACCCAGATTCATTGTCACGCATCACCCCTGTATACCGCGACGATGTTGCTCCAGAACACAAGCACATTTACGATCGCGTGCTGGGTGCTGATCGAACTACGCCGATGTATGGCCCAGGAGGTGTTTCGATCCATATGCCCCGAGTAGCCGATGCCATGGACATTCTTAACCAGTATCTACGATATGATAGCGTCATTGGCCGTCGTTACATTGAAGTGGCCATTTTGGTGGCAGCTCGCGAATTTGATCAAGCTTACGAATGGGCAGCTCATGAACCAGCGGCACTAGCTGAAGGTACCCCTGAAGCGGTAGTGGATGCGATTAAGTTTAAAAATTCTACTGAAGACTTACCTGTTAAGGACAAAGTCATTATCGACTATGGTCGCCAAATCATGCGCGAACATCGCTTGGACCAAAGTTTATGGGATGCTGCAGTCAATGAGTTTGGTCAGCAAGGTGCACTCGAAATTGCTGCTATTATTGGTGACTATTTGTTAGCCGCGGTCTTATTGCATGCCGTAGATCAGCAGATTCCACCTGAACGTCAAGATACTCTTCCTCGAGAGTATTAACTCATTGAAAAGAGGTCGCTATTCTTGATAGATGGCATTAGCGATTCAAATTGTAATTATTACTTATATCGAGAGATTAGCCGCAGCTAGTTAATGGTGATTTTGCAAATATGTTAAATTCTCGGTTCCAGGGGCTTTAAGTGTAACCCTAGTAAATAAACCACTACTTGATCTATTTCTTATTACTTAATAACAGAAACAACACTGAGGTACTTTAGTATTTATTTGGGCGCCAGATACTCCGCCAAAGATTCAAGTTGTGCTTCTGTAATAGTGGAAGGTTTAAATCCAGGCATTCCATTAAGTCCTGCTCTTACAATATTTTTTACATATGCGGGAGGCAAGTTGTTTCTCTCTTCCAATACACCATTAGCTTCCCCGCGCGTTTTCGTCAGCTGTATAGTACCTGGATGATTCAAACCAGGTGCATGACAAGCAGCACAATGTTTCTTGAAAACAGTATGTCCAACACCTATAGCCTGATCCTGTGCAAAGACATTAGCAGAATGTAACGTCACTAATAGCGCAAAACTCGTGGGCATTAGACTAACTACACGACCTACACGATTGTTGTAAAAAAAATACATGGTTACCCCCTATAACGCTTGGGCCAAATACCAGACTTGCCTGGAGCAATGATACCATTAGGATCTAACGCATCTTTTAACCGCTCATGCATACGCCACAATGAGCCGTTATTCCAATTATAAGTAGCTGCAATTCGATCCATATAGCGAACATGTGTACGATATTCACCGTAGCCTTCCTCAGCTGCTTTATCAACAAGAATGTTGAACAGCTCATCCATTCGCTTGATCTCATCTGGACTATTTTTATCATAAACTATAATGACGACATGGTGTAGTTCACGCCAACCTACGGCCATGACAGCCATATAATCAAAACCGTAACTACGCACTAGCTCGTCAACAAAACGATATTGTCCTATAGCATCTTTGCCTGTGAGTGGAGACACAGGAGAGAATCCCACATGGCCACCGCCCCCATTCCAGTTTAAAAAGTTAAATTCAGTGAGTTTAGGAATACCTTTCATCGTTTCAGCACGATGTAATAAGATATCATATTCTCTTGTCCGATCTTCAGGGAAGTAGAATTTAGCCCCAGGAACTTGTGCAAAGGAATCACGAATAACTGACCACAAAGTATCTGTCACTGGAGGTGGACCATACAGCGCACCACAAAAATTCCACATCCCCATATGTTGATCTTCCATAATTTTCTTGTAGATACTTTTGGGTGTGGGACCTTTACCATCATAGTAACGAGATTTTGGTTCATGAACAGCGGCATCAATTAGTAAACTACGGATAGTCGCAGCATTCTGAATAATTGACCCAACTTTTAAGGGACGCAGAATTTCTACCACTTGTTCTATGTCTTCCTCTTTCTCAAAGGAAATCATGTAAGGACGATAACCTGCAGGTTCTGGCATCAGCCATATACCCATTTTCGTGACAATACCAAAATTTGACTGTGAAAACATACCATCTACATAAGGACCGAAACCGTACTTAAAGAGCTGCCATGTATTGTTTCCCTCAAGCGAACCCATACCAGTTCTGATGATCTCACCAGTAGGTAGCACTACCTCCATACCACACTGCATAGCAAAGTGATCACCATACGGGGTATAACCAATTCCATGATCCAGGGCGTTACCCATCACAGAACCCCAACCGGGATCCGGCACATCCAACCAAAGCTTTAACCCTTTTGATTGAATGTAGTCATAAAGGTCAAAGTAACTTACACCAGGTTCAACCAATGCATAGCCAAATTCTTCGTTCACTTCAATGATACGATTCATGCGACTCATATCCAGCACTACTGTTCCAGCCATCACAGGCGCAGAGCCACCATAGGCAAAATTATTGCCACGAGAGACAGGCCATAAGGGAATACCCAGCTCATTAGCTATTGCTACTATACCTTGAACTTCATCCACTGACGCCGGTGCCACTGCACCGGCTGGTTTGTGCTCTTCAGGATTATTTGTTAATGGATAAGGGTCGTTATAACTTGAGGTTTTCTCTGCACCAAACACCCAGTCCTTCCCAACAACTGAGGCAAAGCGTTCCATGGCCGTTGACAGAACAGCATGTTCAACTCTCCCTTTATCATTTGATTCAGCCATTAAAAACCCCTTATAACTTATTGTATTTGATTATTTTATACAATTGAAATTATCCAGTTGTATAGCCCATTTTTTAGCAGCGCAATTTGAGTTTCAAGCGAGTGATTTGATGATGTAGCCATTAAACGCTTCAAACAGAAGTAAAAGCTTTCTTCAGTAAACCCGACAAGAGTTTCGGGCAGTTCCTTCTTTCCACTGCCGAGCTCTTTTCGCCAAAAATCAGTGACATCCCCCCCCACCAGTATTACCTGGGAATCTTTAAATCCTTCAGAGGAGAGCACCTCTGACGCTATTGATGTCTTAACCCAGCTACGGTCTAATAAAAAATAATCAGGGTCGATTTTGCTTTTGGAAGTATCATTAGCTCCTTTCAAGTTCAGTGAGGATACAGAAAATACCGAACCCGTGATAGATACAGGCAAGGTTTTGATTAATTCTCTTCTAAGCATGCGCCCCCTCTTGATTCAGTCTCAAAGGATCTATGGATTGCTATATGTTATTGATACTAGCATATATTTTAGTCTTATAAATCCAAGATGGATAAGTAAAGTGATTTTTCGCTTCAGCTAATTGTTGATAGTTTGCTTAACTTTCGGCAGCGCAATTAACAAATAGTATACATAAAAAGTTAACAAAGTTAACACAGCTAAAAACTTACTTAAGGCGGGCTTGCTATTTAATGCTAACCATCCATAACAACTAGGTCAGAATTTGACAACAAGGTGTTATTTGGTAGTTGACGCGGGAATAAGTTTAAGTAACGGTGCATGGCGGAGAGAGAGGGATTCGAACCCTCGATGAGATTTCTCCCATACGCCCTTAGCAGGGGCGCGCCTTCAGCCACTCGGCCATCTCTCCGTTTAGGATCACACATAGGCAGAAAGAATACTCAACGGTATTGCTAATGACTCAAACTGCAGAAAAATTTTTGCTATGTGTCAAAAGTTTGAATGATATCACAGCTGGCCCTCAAGGCCAGCACTATCACCTCAATTAAAGGATTATTCAGAAGATTCTGTCCCATTACCATCAGGATCTTTGTGAATACGTTCGTAAATTTCTTCACGATGGACAGCGACATCTTTAGGGGCATTAACCCCAATTCTTACTTGATTTCCTTTTACCCCAAGAACTGTAACAGTTACTTCATCACCTACCATTAGGGTTTCACCCACTCGACGAGTCAAGATCAGCATTTTTTTCTTCTCCATTAATTAATGCGGGCTTCCTTATGGCATCCCGTCTACTGGCTAATATGTCTTATATACGACCCTCTGTAATTTCCAATAAATTCTAGGAGATTATTTGGTTATTTTTCTAACTCAAAAGCACTATGTAACGCTCTAACTGCTAACTCCAGATATTTATCTTCGATAATCACTGAAATTTTAATTTCTGATGTGGTAATCAACTGTATGTTAATATTTTCACTGGCTAATGCCTTGAACATTTTGCTCGCGATACCTGCATGTGAACGCATCCCAACGCCAACCATTGAAATTTTGGCTACAGTCTCATTAATTTCAACAGATTCTGCCTTGAGCTCTTTGGCAACTTGTTCTAAAAGACGTTTTGCTTTCATAGTGTCTTTTCGTTGCACCGTAAAAGTGATGTCGTTGGTATTGTCCTCGCCAACATTCTGAACAATAACATCTACTTCAATATTGGCATCCGATATTGGGCCAAATACTTTATACGCTACACCTGGTACATCAGGTACTCCCAGAATACTCAGCTTAGCTTCATCCTTAGTAAATGCAATACCTGAAATTACGGGGTTTTCCATATTGTTAGCATCCTCCGAGACGATAAGTGTTCCAGGTCCATCCTCTAAACTGGACAGTACACGTAGTGGAACATTGTATTTACTTGCGAATTCAACAGAGCGAATCTGCAAAACTTTGGCTCCCTGACTTGCCATTTCCAGCATTTCTTCAAACGTGATTGTGTTCAAGCGTTTTGCTTCTGGCACCACCCGTGGATCTGTGGTGTACACACCATCCACATCCGTAAAAATCTGACACTCATCTGCCTTCAAAGCAGCAGCAAGTGCGACAGCAGTAGTATCCGATCCACCTCTTCCGAGAGTAGTGATGTTTCCAGCACTATCTACCCCCTGAAATCCAGCAACCACTACAACACGGCCTCTACCCAAATCAGCGCGGACTCGCTCTTGGTCTATACTAATGATACGTGCTTTATTAAAAGCACTATCAGTTAGAATACTTACTTGTTGACCAGTGTAAGAGATCGCCGAATATCCAGCTTCCTCTAATGCCATGCTGAGTAAAGCTATCGTCGTTTGCTCACCTGTAGAAAGTAACGCATCCATTTCTCTAGGAGATGGCTCTTTTTGCAATGCATGGGCCATTTCGACCAGCTTGTTTGTTACTCCACTCATAGCAGATACAACTACAATCACCTCATGCCCAGCATCACGATATTTCGCAACTTTGCGGGCGACATTTTGTATCCGCTCAATAGACCCTACCGAGGTCCCACCATACTTTTGAACGATCAATGCCATTTTGCCATCATTCCGTAAAAATATGCCAAAGCGACTAGCTTAGGCGTTGTTGAATTTCGTTTGGGGCTTTTTCAAGCAACTGTCCCAACCCAGCTGGATTTATCCCCCCAGCCATCGCCAAATCTGGACGCCCACCGCCTTTACCTCCCACATAGGAGGCCAGAATAGAAACAAGCTCACCAGCTTTCAAGCTATTTGTCAGTGACTTACTCACAGCAACTACTACATTAACTTTATCGCCATCTTGACAGGCTAGAACCACAACACTTTCACCTAATTTATTCCTTAACTGATCGGCGGTATTACGTAGTGCTTTCCCATCTAGCCCTGGCAATTCACTAATTAACACTTTATGACCAGCGATAATTCGTGCTTTGTTAAGCAGTTCATCTCCAGCCTTAGATACCATGCTAGATTTCAATTGCTGTAATTCTTTTTCCATTGCACGCTGTGTTGCAAGCAAGTTTTGTAATTTTTCTGCAAGATGAGACTTGTTGGTCTTTAGTGCAGCACTTAAAGAGCCTAGTAAGGTTTCATCTTGACGCACGCTTTGCAAAGCACCAAGCCCTGTCACTGCTTCAATGCGACGAACACCAGCGGCGATACCACTTTCTTGAGTGATTCGAAACAACCCAATATCACCGGTTCTCTTAACGTGAGTCCCACCGCAAAGCTCAACAGAGAAGCTAGCATTCTTTTCGGATTTGGCTTCTCCCATAGTAATAACACGCACCGTATCACCATATTTCTCACCAAAAAGAGCCATAGCTCCTTTTGCCTTAGCTTCATCAATACCCATCTCTTCGTGCTGTACAGAAAAATTACCCTGAATTTGTGCATTGACTATATCTTCTACTTTGGCCAACTCTGCTTGTGATACAGGCTGGTTGTGGGAAAAATCAAAGCGAAGTACTTGGGGTGTTACTAAGGATCCTTTTTGTGTCACATGAGTTCCAAGCACCTCACGCAATGCAGCATGCATCAGATGGGTAGCACTATGATTGAGCATGGTCGCTTGACGACGCATAGAGGTTACTTGGATTTGAACAGAACTTTCAATATTTAGAGTTCCTCGTTGTATCTTTCCGAGGTGAAGGATATGCTTACCTTGTTTTTGAGTATCTTCAACTACAAAAGTAGCTTCACCACAAACAATATGACCATGGTCACCCACTTGACCACCACTCTCGGCATAAAGTGTTGTCCGGTCAAGGATAACTACCCCTCTCTGCCCAGCGCCCAATGATTTCACAGGTTTGCTGTCGGTAAACAGGGCTAGGACTTTCGCTGGAGTTTCCATTTGCTCATAGCCCAGAAACTCACTGGGCCCTTCTACGTTAATTTCTAAATTAACCTGAGTATCAAATTTACTGGCAGCCCGGGCAAGTTCTCTCTGTTGTTCCATAGCCTCTTCAAAACCGGCGAGATCAACTTGGAGACCACGTTCACGAGCAATATCCGCAGTGAGATCCACAGGGAAACCATAGGTGTCATACAACTTAAATAAAGTGTCTCCTGGGATGACACCATCATCTAATTTTGAGATAGCTTCTTCCAATAATGACATTCCTTTATCCAAAGTACGCGCAAACTGCTCCTCCTCGCCAAGCAAAGTTTTCGCAATGGAACTTGAGGCTTTGGCCAATTCCGGATAGGCCTCTCCCA
The DNA here is from genome assembly GCA_038125665.1 of Enterobacteriaceae bacterium. GTDB lineage: Bacteria > Pseudomonadota > Gammaproteobacteria > Pseudomonadales > Pseudohongiellaceae > CAILUG01. Next base: position 26,156 of record JAYPEI010000006.1, on the reverse strand, counting down.
TTAAGCTTGCAAGTGGGGCAACAAGCTTTGAGAAAAATACTCCAGTTTGACCAAGTTTGTGACCATGCCGTATGGCACGACGAATAATTCTTCTTAGCACATAACCACGACCCTCATTAGAAGGATGCACGCCATCACCAATAAGAAAAGCACTAGAGCGAATATGATCTGCTATAACTTTCAAAGAATTGTTTTTCAAATCAATCGTAGCGGTGGCTTCCGCTGCAGCCTTGATTAGCGACTGAAAAAGATCTATCTCATAATTACTGTGGACTCCTTGCATAATGGCAGAGATTCTTTCTAGCCCCATACCAGTATCCACAGAAGGCTCTGGTAGGGGAGTCATTTTACCATCTGCGTTTCGATTGAACTGCATAAAGACTAGATTCCAAATCTCAATATATCTATCTCCGTCTTCATCGGGTGATCCTGGAGGACCACCAGCCACTTCAGGCCCGTGATCATAAAAAATTTCCGAGCAGGGACCACACGGTCCAGTATCTCCCATAGACCAAAAATTCGAACTCTCACCTAACCGGGTGATTCTATCTGGTGGGACACCGATTTCTTTTTCCCAGATTCCTGCAGCTTCATCATCATCTTTATAGACTGTAACCCATAATTTCTCTTTTGGTAGCGCAAGCTTGACTGTCAGAAAATCCCAAGCAAACCTTATAGCATTCTGTTTGAAATAATCTCCAAAACTAAAGTTACCAAGCATTTCAAAGAAAGTATGGTGGCGAGCAGTGTAGCCAACATTTTCAAGATCATTGTGTTTACCCCCTGCACGTACGCAGCGTTGAGTGCTTACTGCACGAACATAAGGTCTTTTTTCTGCTCCTAGAAATGCATCCTTGAATTGGACCATACCTGCATTTGTAAAAAGCAATGTAGGATCATTTTCTGGTACCAGCGAAGAGCTTTTCACTACTGTGTGCTGCAGACCATCAAAATAATCTAAAAATGCTTGGCGTATCTGGGAGGAATTCATTACCTAAGCTACCTGCGTTGTAGAGCACGATACGTCGACAGACCACCCATCGACAATTTACCTACGAAGTTTATGAGAGTTTATAAAGGGAGCTATTATATACACTTAACTTTCACTATGCAGTATTGATTCTCTGGTAATAGCCTCGAAAAGAGATATTCAGAAAGGCTATAGAATCACTCGACACACAAGGCTCAGTACAATTGTGGGGCCAAGGTCACTCCAGCCCAAATCAGAATTAGGATGCTCACTAAGTTGAGCAATAATCCAACTCGCATCATCTGATCTATAGTAATCTCTCTCGTGCCGAAGACTATGGCATTGGGTGGTGTTGCTACAGGAAGCATAAATGCCATTGAACATGCCAAAGCTGTTGGTACCATCAGAGCAAGTGGAGATTGCCCCAACGAAATAGCCAGTGCTCCCATGACAGGAATGAATAATGTCGCCGTGGCGGCGTTAGAAGTCATTTCAGTGAGAAAGACTACTACTGTCACTACAACGGTTACTATCAAAACAAAAGAGATCCCAGATAGTATTTCTAGTTCTTCAGCCAGCCATTTAGTAAGTCCTGTTTCCTGAAATCCACTAGCTAGAGCAAATCCTCCCCCCATCAACAAGATGATATCCCAAGGGATAGAGGTAGCAGTCTCCCAATCAAGTAATCGCTCTTTCTTTCCTGTGGATACTGGCAATAAAAACAGGGCAAAAGCACCTGCCATGGCAATAGAGGGATCACTGACGAGTGCCAAAATAGCTGGCTTGAGTAGCCCTCTAACTATCCACAATGTGGCAACTAAACTGAAGATAAGAGCAACACGGAATTCAGCTGATGAAATGGAACCCATCATATTCAGTTCTTGCTGAATATGTCTATCCACTCTACCCTCGGTGTCTCGAGTATTTGACAGGGGAAACTGAAAACGAGTGAGTTGTAACCAGCAAAAAATAAAAAGCAAACAAGAAATGGGTAGGCCAACTTTAAGCCAATCAACAAAATCTATATCCACACCATAAAGTGTTTTGGCTAAACCCACAAAAATCGCATTTGGTGGGGTACCGACCAAAGTTGAAAGTCCTCCAATGGACGCACTATAGGCAACACTTAACATCAGTGCTGTACCAAAATGTTCTGATGCACGAGACAGTCCCTCTATCTTTCGCACTTCTTGAGTAACAGCAATGGCAACAGGGGCCATCATCATGACTGTTGCACTGTTACTAATCCACATTGATAACAATGCTGTCCCTAACATGAAACCAAGCACTAATTGACGTTCACTACTCCCAACACCATTGATAATATTAAGCGCAATACGACGATGAAGATTCCATTTCTGCATGGTTACACCAATCATGAACCCCCCCATAAAGAGGAAGACTATCTCATCCCCATAAGCAGCAGTTACCGCTGCTGTTGGAAGAACTTTAAGCAAGGGAAAAAGGAACATAGGGAACAGTGCTGTAGCAGGTATTGGCACACACTCAGATATCCAGAAACAAGCCATTAACAACGCTACAGCGGCAACTCGCATGCCCTCAGGACTTAACCCCTCAGGCACTGGTAGTAGCAACAGCAAAATGAAGGCTATAGTGCCGACCCAAAACCCAAGCTGCTGCCTTAATTTACTTGGATTTGTCTTCTTTTTTGGTTCCATCCGTTAGTCCTTTTGGCACTTCATCATACGAGGAAATGCCATTATGGTGAACCTCATTGCAAAGCTTCAAGTAGTTTTATTAATTCGTTTAATTGATCATCAGTAATCTTGGGCGCAAGCATCAGCCCCTGATATCCTGCGACCAATTCAAACTCCGGTTGTAAGATGGCTCGCCGTAAGTACGCCTCATCAGCGATGACCTCGGAGGAATCTGCCAACAACACTGATTCACCCCAAAGCCCTGCCCAACTCGGTCCAATACCAGGGCTTCCATCTAAACTGTGACATGCTAGACACCCTAGGCTTGCTGACAAACTTAAAGCCTGTTCATGTTTTTTCAAAACTTCGGGGCTGACTCCCTGGAACTGCTTGGAATCAACGGCACAACTAGAGAGTAGCATTACCGTTAGCAACTTAGACACTCGTATAATTGGCAAAATAGGCAAGGGAACTCCTGCTAGACGACTTATATATGTTAATATTGCCAGCTTTGTACTATTAATTAAATCAAACCGGTGGAGTAGTATGGTTAACGTAGGTGATATCCTTTGGCAACCCAGTGATAAATGGGTAGCAAACACTAATCTAACCCATTATCGGAACTGGCTTAAAGATACTCATGGACTTGATTTCAGCTCCTATCAGGAAATGCGTCGTTGGTCTTTAGACAATCTTGATGTTTTCTGGCAAAGTATTTGGGACTACAACAACATAGAAGCCAGCACTCCTCCAACCGCTGTTCTTGGCAAACGTACTATGCCAGGTGCCGAGTGGTTCCCTGGTGCACGATTGAATTACGCACAACACATTCTTCGAAACGAAAAACCTGGTACAACTGCTCTACTGTATTCTAGTGAAACTCAAGCATTGAGTGCTCTTGACTGGGCAGAACTTGGTAACGGTGTCAGAAAAATTGCTACTCGTCTTCGTGCTATGGGTATTAAACCTGGTGATCGTGTCGCAGCATATTTACCGAATAGCCCTCAAGCTGTTATGGCAGTCTTAGCTGCAACGAGTATTGGTGCCACGTGGTCATCTTGTTCACCTGATTTTGGTACCCCAAGTGTTCTAGATCGCTTGTCGCAAATTGAACCCAAAGTTCTTTTCTGTGTTGATGGTTATCAGTACAAGGGTAAGCCCTTCTATCGTAAGGAGGAAGTAAAAAATATAATTAATTCCTTACCATCGTTGGAGCATGTCATTTACCTGCCTTATCTGAAAGTAGAGGACAAAGAATTGCCTAGCAGTGGTGCACTTCTTTGGGATGACATAATGAATGATCCCACAGTAGCTCCAGCAGATTTCGTTTTTGAACAAGTACCCTTTGATCATCCTTTGTGGGTCCTTTTCTCTTCAGGCACAACAGGTCTACCAAAGGCTATTGTTCATGGTCATGGAGGTATCCTCATAGAACAATTCAAACTGGCTCGTCTACATTATGACTTGAAGCCTGGCGATCGAATGTTCTTCTTTACGACCACTGGGTGGATGATGTGGAACTTCGTGGTGTCCTCTCTATTAGTTGAGGCCTGCCCTATTCTCTATGATGGAAACCCAACCTATCCAAATCCTGATGCTCTGTGGAAAATGACAGACGAGGCAGGAGCTGCCATGTTTGGTGCGAGCCCTACATTGCAACAGATGCAAGAAAAAGCTGGTATTGTTCCCAAAGACAAATATGCTTTTGCCAACTTGAAAGCCATAATGCTAGCTGGATCTCCTGTATCTGCCGAGTGTACCGCTTGGTTTTACGATAATGTCAAAGCTAACATGATGGTTGGCCCTGGTAGTGGTGGCACTGATATTTGTTCAGGTTTTTGTGGTCCAATGCCCGGAATGCCTGTACATGCTGGAATCATTCAAATGCCTCACTTAGGTGTAGATCTTCAAGCTTTCGATGAGGCCGGAAATTCTCTACGTAATGAGGTAGGCGAATTTGTAGTCACTCAACCAATGCCATCGATGCCATTATATTTCTGGAATGATGCCAATGATGAGCGCTACAAAGAAACCTATTTCTCCGAATATCCAGGCATCTGGCGTCAGGGTGACTATTTTATGCTTGACGATTCTGATGGCTGCTATGTGCTAGGTCGCTCCGATGCCACTTTGAATCGCTTCGGTATTCGAATTGGCACAGCAGAAATTTATCGAAGCGTTGATGGCATCGATGAAGTTGCCGACTCTATTATAGTTAATCTAGAACTTCCTGAAGGAAAATTCTTTATGCCACTGTTTGTAAAACTACAACCAGGGCTTGAGCTAACCGAGGAAATCACAAGGAAAATAAGCTCTAAGTTACGCAGTGATTACAGCCCTAGGCATGTCCCAGATGTCATGTATAAGGTTGAAGAAATACCCTACACACTAACTGGTAAGAAAATGGAAGTCCCCCTACGGAAAATACTACTGGGCATGCCTTTGGAAAAATCGGCTAATCGTGACGCTATGGCGAATCCCCAGGCTCTAGATTGGTATGTAAACTTTCGCGATACTCAAGAAATTTACGAACCACCCAGAAAATAATTACTTTTTAGCACAGAGCTTTTACCAACTTGGGCAAGCTCTGGTCCAACCGGTAATCAGTTGAGTTATGATCGTCTTTAAACTCCTCATAAACGAAATCAACTTTGTTCTGGTGTAATGTCTTTGCTAATCGACGGTTCCCATAAAGAAGGTTGTATTGGTCTTTAGTTCCGCAATCAAAATACAAAACTTTCAGCTTTTTTAGGTCCTGCGCCTTAGTATTTACCATCACTAGCGGATCCCAATTTAACCAATTCTGCCAACGCTCTGTAATGAGTTCGCAGGTATAAGTATCAATAGGCAATCTTATACCCAAGTCTTGTGTGGGATCAGGATCAAAAGAGGCACACATGGCAAGCAATAACAAAGTGTGGAATTCTTCCCCCCTGTGTTTATTTTTTGCCAAAAAATCATCTAACCATGCTGAAGGATTAAAATCTCTACTAGCCAGGGCACGTAATAGTCCAGGGAATTCGGGCAAGTAAAGTAATTCAAAACCACAATCCCCAGAATGACTGGCCGCAGCAGCCCAAAAATCAGGATACAGCATCGCGTGAACTAGCGATCCATAACCACCTGAACTTTTTCCAAACACCCCTCGCTTCCCATCTCCACCACAACTAAACTTACTTTCAACCATCGGAACAACTTCTTGGCGAATAATGTCAGCCCATGGCCCCAACACTGGGGAGTTGATGTACTGATTGCCACCCAGACGTGTAAAGCAGTCTGGTAGGGCGACGACAACCGGAGCCATAGCACCACTTCCAATTAATCTATCAAGTCTTTCAGGAAGATTTTCACCAAAATTTCGCCAATTAGTGTGATTGGGACCACCTGATAAAAATCCGACAAGATCGACTAACAGAGGTAGCCCATGACCATCTTGACCAGCTGGCACATAGACATCAATACGTCTTTCAAGAGGCTCATCCAGCATGTTGGTACATAGTAATTTGCTGTGCAGTGTTAGGTGGTGAACTGATCCTGCAGCGTATTCGTTTTTCTGTCGCATCTGGTCTTTCCTAAGCAAGTATCAAAGTCAATGACCTTAAGTTATCATCATCAAAAAATAAAGAGGAATGAGTTCATGCAAATGTATCCCTTAAGTTGGTTTGATGATAAAGCTAATGGTTTCACACTCATCAAAACTATCCCCTTATCTTCAGCTATGGGCGCAGAAATTCAAGGTGTAAAACTGAATGAACTCACAGATGAACAATTTGTTCAAATAGAAAAAGCTCTGTATCACTATAAAATGATTTATTTTCGTGATCAGGAACTCACGTATGAGGACCAGGAAAGTTTCACACAACGTTTTGGGGAATTCGGTACTGATGCCTACACACAAGGAATACCAGGTCATCGAAATATCCAAAAACTTGTCAAAGAAGCCAGTACCATAGTCAATCGTGTTTTTGGGGAGGGATGGCACACTGACTCTCCCTTTTTAGAGCAACCTCCCTCTATCAGCATTCTCTACGGCAAGGATGTGCCCCCATATGGTGGGGATACCTGGTGGAGTAATTGCGAACTTGCTTATAATTTTCTCAGTGACAAAATGAAGTTATTAATTGATGGCCTACGTGTTCACATGACGGCTCGTGAAGCTATTCGCTTGACCGTCAGGAAAGATGAACATGGCAACGAAATCGTCGGCGATATGAAAATGGACATGGAAGCGCGCAATCGTATATTGGAGGGAAACTACCATCCACTTGTCCGTCATCATCCTTTCACAGGAAATAAAAGTCTTTACGTGGATGAGATCTATGCTCAGGGCATTCAAGGCATGACTGAAGAGGAAGCTCGACCAATACTTAATTTTTTAGCCTCTCATGTGAGGCGTGATGAGTTTTGTTGCCGCTTACGCTGGTCTTCAGGTACTGTCGTGCTATGGGATAATAGACAAGTGGTACACAAGGCCTTCAATGATTATGACGGTCATCGTCGAGAAATGTATCGCACCATAGTTAATGGAGAAGTGCCAGTCTGATGACTGGCTTATAATTGAATCGGAATATCATGAGAGCCACTGCTCAACTCGATTTACTTAATGACCCAGTTGGGTTAACTCTTTACAAAAGTAGCGTCCCAACGGTGCTTGGTGCCGTTGCTGTAATCCTTTACTACCTAACAGATACCTATTTTGTATCAATCCTTGGTCTTGACCAACTTGCTGCTCTTGGTTTTACTTTTCCTGCTTGCATCATGATTACCTACTTTGGTGTAGGTTTGGGCATTGGTACTTCTGCACTTGTAGCAAAGTCACTAGGTGCTGGCGATAATCAAGGTGCCGGTGAACTTATCAATGCGAGTATGTTACTTGGGTTGTTGACTGGTCTATTGTTTTTGTACCCGTCCCTAGCATTAATTGATGTGATTTTCCCTGTATTAGGCGCCGCCCCCGAACGCATGACATATATTCGTTCTTTCATGGAGATCTGGTATTTGGGTATGCCTCTCATCCTTACGCAATTTGCTGGTACATCTGTGATACGTGCGAGTGGAAATCCCAAGCTACACGGTAAGTTAATGACATTAGGTGCTGTCTGTAATGGTATCCTTGACCCTGTTTTTATCTTTGGCTTTGGCCCGATCCCGGCGATGGGAATTGCAGGGGCAGCTTTAGCAACCATACTTAGCTGGGGGATCACGATCATTATTATTTGTTATGTACTCTATGCGGGTATTGGTGTTTCTAGGCGATTACCTGGTCTTGGGCATCTCTTTGTTATCTGGTCGCGACATCTCAAATTGACCATTCCAGCTGCTTTAGCGAACATGATTACCCCCCTAGCTACAGGAATTCTTACTTCCACTATCGCTACCTACGGCCCCACTGCGATAGCAGCTTATGGCGTAGTCAGTCGAGTGGAGTCTTTTGTTCTAATTGTGGTATTGGGCATGTCCATGAGTTTACCACCATTTATAAGCCAAAATTTTGGTGCTAAAAAATATAAACGCGTATGCGATGGGTTAAAAACCTCTTTGAATTTCGTGTTAATTTGGCAACTCATTCTTTATGTATTTATTGCCCTGTCATCACATTGGATCGCCATGATTTTCACAGATAACAATGAAGCACGAGAAATAATTACTTTGGCTTTGCGAATATTACCAATTTCTTACGCTTTCCAAGGCATAGTGATTCTTGGGGGATCTACATTTAATGCTCTACATGCCCCCCAAAAGGGTCTATTCACAAGTTTAATTCGGTTCTTCCTTTGTTACGTCCCTCTTGCTTTACTTGGCAACACAATAGGTGGACTACAAGGCTTGTTCATTGGTGCAAGTATTGGAAACGTTATAGCGGGCTTATTTATACGTGCCTGGGTAATATCTTATAGTCAAAAACTCACTCAAGCATACATGTAGAGAGCAATGAAGCACATATTCTTTACTAATAGCATTTTCAAAATGCAGCCATTACAAGGCTTAATGTTATTTGTTTTATTGGCTACTTTAGGAATCAGTAGCAGCGAATCAGCAGTGGACTCCACTCTGAGTTATACCCTGAGTCAAGCTGAGCTTGGTAAAGAACTTTATAAAAAAAGTTGTCAGCTTTGTCATGGTACCAACCTTAATAACGGCCAGTTTGGTACTCAACTTAGGGGATCTTACTTTAAGAAAAAATGGGAAGGTGTTTCTGTCGCAGAACTGCTCACATTTATTCAAAGTAACATGCCTCCCGAAGAAGGTGAAAGGCTTCAAGCTGCAGAGTATGCAGACATACTTGCCTACATTCTGCAACGCAATAAATTTATTCCTGGCAAAACTGAACTAAACTCAGAACAACTCACCCAAGACGACTTAACAAGCAAACAGATTTTAAGCTTCCCATGATGGAAATTATTTTTCCCAATCTAGCCTCGGCTTTAACCGTTAACTAAATTCAACCATTCACGGTAACACACGGCTGGCATTAAGTATCCCTTTGGGATCTAAAGCCTGTTTTAAGTTTTGCATTAAAGAGATTTCAGCGACTGAGCGTGAACGGTGCAACACTTTACGCTTTTGTACACCAATGCCATGCTCTGCAGAAACTGAACCGTTAAATTTCCCCACCACCTCGTAAACGAGGTCAGAGATACCTGGTATATCATTGTGTACTCCAGTGCTACATATGAAATGCAGATTCGAATCTGCAACATGACCAAAGGCAAGAAACTGAATTCCAGGATAATTATCATCCAGTCGGGTTTGGACAGCTCTAAGAAATTCTGGCATCACTGAAATAGGTACGGAGACATCAAAATTACCACTGTCTTTGATAACTTTACCCACTTCGGCGACACCATCACGAATTTTCCAAAAACTCTCACGTTCACGTGCTGAGCTTGCTATCGCTGCATCGACTACTTCTCCTGCTTCAAAGGCAGCAGCAAGTACTTCTTCAAAGTGTTCTTGATCTCGTTCTTGATGAGAGCCCTCTATTTCAGTGAGCACATAGAGAGGATGTCGCTGAGAAAATGGTGTTTTAAGATCAACAATATTATCTAACATGAAATTAACATAGCCATCCCACATAACCTCGAAAGCAGATAAAGCTGGCCCCATGTCAGCACTCAGACGACGTAATAAAGAGGTCACCTGAGAGAAATCTTCTACTGCCACTAGCGCAGAGCAACGACTCTTAGATTTAGGAAACAAACGTAATACTAAACGAGTGACGATACCTAGTGTACCTTCGGTACCAATAAATAAGTGTTTTAAGTCGTATCCTGCATTGTTTTTGAGCATTTTATTCATGTTGCAAAGTATTGTGCCATCTGCCAGCACAACCTCCAGACCCAGCACAAGTGCTCTTGTCATCCCGTAACGTAACACTTGGTTGCCACCAGCATTAGTTGACACGTTACCACCAATCTGACAACTGCCTCGCGCACCTAGGTCCAATGGGAAGACAAAACCCTCAGCTAATGCGGCTTCCTGGATTACTTGCAAGGGTGTTCCCGCCCGAACTGTCATTGTCATTGCCGCAGTATCAATTTCCTCAACCCCTGCTAGACGCTCAAGTGATATGGCAAGCTCACCTGATTGGGGATTAGCACCACCACAAAGTCCAGTCAATCCACCCTGTACTGCCACTTTTTGATCATTCGCATGACATAAACGTAGCACAGTTGAAAGTTCTTCAGTTGAACCTGGACGAACTACCGCAACTGGTATAGTCTGTGCCTCACAAGACCAATCACCATAATAACGCTGTGAAATGTTATCACCCTCTAGTGGCGGCACCGAGCTGAGTAGACGCAGGTCTTGCATAAATGACATAAAACATCCTTTTTTTCACTGAGTGGACAGCATTTAATCTAAACCGCTAGCTGAAACAATTTGCTGATTTTCATTAAGCTTAAATACTACCTCAGCACGATGTGGTAGGACTAGTAAGCTTTGTAATGTTAGTCGCTCATAGTGCTGAATAAAACGTTCAAGGGATCCTGGCGATAAAGTTTTACCAAGACTTTTCCCTTCCTGCTGTAATCGTTCCCTCAACTTAGCTTCTTGTTGCCACCGCCAGCGTTGAACAAAAGAGAAGTCTGGTATTTTTAAAAATAGCCAGAAATCTACCATACCAAACCATTGTGCGTAGTCCTTTGACAGCGCTTCATTAACGTAGCGCCGCCAGTGACCTTGTGGATCTTCATTGGCTTCAAGCAAATTCAATGGTGTCACTAAAGCAGATTCATCTTCAGGGGTGACTCCAAGACACCAACCCTCCAAAATAATCAGATCAACGGGCGCAAGAATGTGTTGCCACTGGTACTCTGGGATTCTGTCATCTTCCGCCTTATCAAATGCTGGTAGACAGACACTCCCTTCTAAGCGCAAACTTTTTAAAGTGTTCATCGCCAAATCGACTTCATGTGTGCCAGGCACCCCCCTTGTTGCTAGCAAAGGGTGCACCTCTTGACTCAATTTTTTTCTGGCATCTTGACTGAGATAAAAATCATCAATTGACAGTGAAACTACTCGAATACCAGCCAGGGCTCGTAAAAGCGGCACCAATAGCGCGGCAAGAGTTGACTTACCGCTCCCTTGGGCACCATTAATACCCAAGATGGGAGCAGTATTGCTAGCAGACACACGACGTAATATTTTTTCTGCTAGAGGTAAGTAATAGCGCTCCACCTGTTGGTGGAAGTTATTAGGTAGTTTTTGCTCAAGGATAAATTCATCAACAACTGATTTGATCTGGGCGTACATATCAGGAGAACCTCAAACTACTTAATTTCTAAAGGAGTTTATCAGACTAAGAACAGAGTGCAGAAAATCGTCAACAATGGCTATAAGCTTGATTCTCAAGATAGCAATCCCTATGCTCTTAGTAAGACTAATGCCCAAGGTTTTTAAGTCAACTCAAAAACATAACATTCTACTCATATTTCAAGGAGTAAGTCATGCCGAGAAATGATGCTTGCATAAGCCATTCTGATATGCTTTTCAAGCTAGTCAGCCACATCATCACAATTTGTACTTTTGTTATCCTTAGCGTTTTATTGAGCAGTTCAGTTATTGCTCAGCAATCAGTAGCTTTTCAAAACGGTGTTCCAGTAGCCCCAACTGGACTGGATAAATTACCTCTTGAAGATGGTCCCTGGTTCTATAAAACCGGTGAGGGTATGGACATTAAAGTTGAACTCTTAGCGCGACTAGAATATGGCATGGCCATGACATTTCTACCGGATGGCACCCTGCTAACGATTACACGTAGAGGTAAGCTTTACGCATGGAAAGCAGATATCAACCAAGGGAAGTTACGTGAAGTTTCCGGAGGCCCAGCCTCTGTTTTTCGGGGTGATTCAGGCACACAGGGCACTTCTCACGGATACATTGACATAGCGATCCATCCTGACTTTGCTAATAACCACTATGTTTATTTGTCTTACAGCAAACCTACTCCCGGCAGTGAAAGAGGACGAGTGGTGATCGGACGCGGTCAGTGGCAGAACGGGAACCTCACTAATTTTGAGGATCTCATTGATGGAGGCTCTCAATTGCAAGGAGTCTCCAAAATAGCCTTTGGGCCGGATACTAAATTATACATCACCACCACAGGACGAGGTGACCCTCAAGCCCTAGATAACCTTGCTGGTAAAGTACTACGCTTAAATGATGACGGCACAATCCCACTGGATAATCCATTTGTAGGTAAAGAAGGAGTTCAGCCTGAAATCTATTCCTATGGTCATCGTGGTGCTTTGGGGCTTGCATTTCATCCAAACGGTAGTTTATTTCAAGCCGAAAACGGTCCCAATGGAGGAGATGAAATCAACGTTATTCGTCCAAGCCTGAATTACGGTTGGCCAGTAGTAAGCCTTGGTCGAACTTACCAAGGCCCTTGGCAATCAGAAGCACCAACACACACAGGATATGAACCCCCATTGATTTATTGGATGCCTGCCATAGCAGTCTCTGGCTTAATGTTTTACACAGGTACAGCCTTGCCTGCATGGACTGGCGACATTTTTGTAGGGTCACTACGTACTGGTGAAGTAAATGGTACCGGTCATATTGAGCGTATCTTACTAAATGAAAACTTCGAAGAATTACGTCGTGAAAGCTTACTAACAGATTTACATAAACGGATGCGCGATCTACAACAAGGTCCCGATGGCTTAATTTATATTACGCTAGAGGAAAAAGACGGTGGTATTTTGCGGATAGGCCCGGCCAACTAATCTGGAGCTTTTAGCTCAACGTTTTACTGCCCCAAATTATAGGCGATGCTTCAGTAGAGGCACTGAGAAGATCATCAACTAATGTTGAGGACTCACTCCCACAGATAGTGAGCTAGAATTATTCCGCAGCAGTCGGCTCATTAGGCGTCCAGGAAGTTTGTCGACCACTCACCGGGTTCATGTAGTGAAATGGCGGTAAAAAAGCACGCGGATACATTTCGAAATACACACTGGGAGGCTCGTCTGGCGGATTATTTGGATTTATACCTGGGGCTGGACGCCACGGTAAGTCCTTCCAACCATTATCTACTGATGCAAAATAAGTATTATATTGCTGATCTTTGAGGATCATCCAAACACCATCACGTTTGACATAGACATTCTCATAGGTCCCTCCCATCCAACGACCATCAGACCCAAAAGCCCCCATCATGCTTAAGGCTCTTGATCGTAAGAATGCGTGTTGACCATTTTCTGAAATATGAATAACAGGTTGATACTGCATGTGATTATGTAATTGACCCGGCAACTCATCTTGAACACCGTATAAATCAAGATTTCGTCGTACACTGGCCTGACCTATATAAACACCTCTTTGAGCAATTTCTATGGTACCGTCTGGAGCAAAAAGACCCGTCAGGTCGTCCCATTGATTACGCGCTAGATAGTAGCCATATACTGTTTGTAATCTTTCCACAGAACGAAAATCTTCAATTTCTTCAAGAATTTTGCGGAGCTCTTGCAAACTGAGATCCTCCGGAAATTTTGGGAGGTCTTCAAGTGCTATGCCTGGGTTACCATAGTGAAAGGGTGGCACAAAAACTTCTGGGTAATTTTCATAAACCAGGCTCGGTGGATGTTGCGGGGGAAATTCAGTACTAACTTGAGACCGTCGATCAGCCTGCTCTCCCCACCCCAAGTCATAGTTTGTAACCATGCTGCTATAGCGATGAAGTTTTGCTATGCGCCACACTCCCTCTTCCAACACGTATTCATTTTCGTATATTCCCGTTCCCAACGAATGACTTACTCCATGAAGGGCTTGCTGAGAAAAATGATGCCAACGTCCACGTGCACGTGTAGCCGAGATAAGATCAATCACTGGCATCAGCTGCATATGATCGTTTAATACATTAGGTTGAGGCCCCTCAGCTCCGAGTGACTGAAGATAAGCAAGTATTGCCTCTCTTCCTACATAAACACCTGACCCGCTATCTTCATAGGTTGCATCTTTTGTAAAGAGATCTGCCGCCTGATGCCAGAGTTGTTTATCAATATAGAAACCAAAAATTCGCTGTAAATTCTCCAATTTTGTGTGAGCATGCTGCGTAAGTATTATGGCTTGAAGTGATTGTAGATCAGTTGTTTGAAAAGTTTCTAGCGAGGGGAGTTCTGGTTGTATTCTTGTGACTTCTGGTACTTGCTGCAACTCAGCATCATAGCGACCAACAGGATTTACAAAAGAAAAGGGAGGTAAAAAAGTAGTTGGCCAACTGCCTTTGTCAAAAGTCGATGGCTTGTCAGGAGGAAGAATGTCAGACACCCAAATTCCTTGATTTAAATCTTCACTATGTCCCCAACCTCCTTTAAAAGGCACAAGTATGGTCTGGTACCAATGAATCTTGCTAATTTTCCAGATGCCATCAATTTTGACATATTCATTTTCAAAAGGACCTTCACCCCAACTGGCCTCGCCTTTATTCATGTCCCCAAAAAGCATGATACCGCGCCATCTAGCTTTTGCAGTCAATCCATCTGCAGCCACACTGATTACTGGCATCAGCTGAAGGTATTCTTGGAGCTTTCCTTGGCTAAGGCCTGACTTACCCCCATTCAACGCATACAAATACTCTTGCACACGAGGCTTACCCTGATAAACCCCATCACGAGCGTATTCAATACTCGCGTCCTCAGATAGTAAAGCTAGTACTTCCTCAACTAGCGCCTCTTCCATGTAATATCCGAAACTTCTTTGCAGCCGCTTAATAGCCTGCTCATCACTAACACGCATTGCCCTAGCGTGTAGGGAGGCAAGCTCTTCATTTGTAGATCCATGAATAGCTTGAAAGTTACTATTTTCATCAGCACAAGCAACAAGTAATGAATAGCCAAGAAAGCCAACGAACATAACTTTTATCTGTCTCATAGGAAAAGGTTTAAACATGATGGGCCTCTGGTTTACACTTTGGGCATGAATAAAATTCAATGCCCAAGTTTTGCCTATATCCGTCATCAGTGCAAGTTTGCTCTTGGTTGGTTCAATCATTACTCTCTAAAACTAAAATTGTTCTTATATTGGATGAATAGATCTAAAGTGCATCTATGTCTTGCTACATTAATGATCACCTCAATATGGGCTATCAACCTAGAGCAAATTCAGGCGCAAACTCGGGCAGACCCCAACTCGTTTGGAGGACTTTGGGAATTTAACGAAAAAATGAGTGACTCTACAGATAAAGCAGTAGAAAAAGCCTTAAGGGCCATGGGACAAAAAGTAAAGCGTCGTTGGTTCTCGGCAAACAAAGAACAATTTAGGGGAGGTCCGGCAGAACAGGAGCTGTATGATCGTATCTCATACGATAGAACACTCAGTATCAGTGTGACTGACTCATTACTAACAATACTTTATGCTGGTGAGTATACTCGTACCGTTTACCTTGATGGACGCAGCCGCTCTGTGAGTCTGGGGAATCTGGATAACCTGCAGGATTTTTCATTTGGACATCCCGAAACGAATAGCTTAATAATAGAGGCCCGGCCTAAAGATGGTGGATCCTCACTCGAGAGTTGGCGCCTACTGAATCAAGGGGAACAACTTGAAATCACTGTCGCATTGCAGCCACGCGGCTTTACCACTGAAGTTGAAATAATCAGAGTTTTTGATCGGCGTTAGCAAAGACTAAATTGCTTAAAGCCCAAACCAACTTGCTGGTGTCTTTACTACTGCCACACCAACGATGTAACAGAAAGTTAACACTGCTCCAAAAAAATTGCCGATACGTCGCACTTTAGTCTTACCTCGATTCAATGCTTGCCCAACAAAATATAGATAAACAATGAGTAAAGACACTTTGGTTGTTAACCAGAGCTGATTAAAAAAAGCAAAATTAACCATGAACGCCATAGTTGCCCCACTAAGCAAAAAAACCGTATCAATCACATGGGGCAAGATTAGTACTACCTTATGTTGTAGCCAACGTGAGTCGATCAACATTAGATAAGACCTAAACAAAAATCCTGTGAAACTGATAAGAGCACAGGTCATGTGCAAGGTTTTAATTGTCAAATACATTGTGTCATCTCAGCTAGGCTTAGCTGTTAATTCCTATTGTGATAGCTTGACTAGTGATTATAACTAAAATTATCGAGGGTCTACTTGATTAGGGCTGTTTATGCTAAATTTATTTTTTTAAATACAAATTTAGAGTTATTATCATGACTAAGAGCTGTATGGCCCCTGACCCCTTTACCCGGACTCCGAAATTTTCCCTACCAGCCAATGCAACCGATGCCCATTGTCACATCTTCGGACCTGGCGATGTTTATCCTTATGCTCCTGATAGGACTTACACTCCTCCCGATGCAGGCTTGGCAGATTTTAAGAAACTGCAAGAAACTTTAGGACTCACTCGTGCAGTTCTTGTTAATGCTAGTTGTCATGGCACGAATAACGATCCAATCATCGACGCCATCGCACAAAGTGGAGGCGCTTATCGAGGTGTAGCGAATATCGACCAGACATTCACCGAGTCAGATATCGAAATTCTCAATAACAAAGGAATTCGTGGCTGCCGTTTTAACTTCGTCAAGCATCTGGGTGGCGTACCAGATATGGAGGAGTTTCATTTAGTTGTTAACCGCATCAAGGCCTTTAAATGGCATGTTGTGCTTCATTTCGATGCCGCAGATCTAGTCACCCATGAGGACTTGCTAGATAATTTACCTGTACCCTATATTATTGACCATATGGGACGTGTCCCTACAGCAGATGGTCTTGATCAGCGGCCTTTTCAAATATTGCTGGAATTCGCTAAGCGCGAGAACTGCTGGGTTAAAGTCTGTGGTGCAGAGCGTATCTCTTCTATGGGACCTCCTTTTACAGACGCGATGTCTTTCGCACGTAAACTCATCGAAACAGCTCCAAATCGGGTGCTTTGGGGGACAGATTGGCCACACCCAAACATCAAGCAGCACATGCCGAATGACGGAGATTTAGTGGACTTAATACCATTGATGGCTGAATCTACAGAACTTCAGCAAAAGCTATTAGTGGACAACCCCCACAGGCTCTACGGGTTTGGTAATTAAACTCACTTTTAAGCTAATACTTGCCTAAGCTCACTCTAGTCTTAATGGATAGCTCAACCTTGATTCATCATTTAATAGGTGGGATTCTGACAGCTTGGGTCTGCCGGATTGATGGCACAAATGGCATTAAGGTAACCGGTTATCACCGGACAAACTCCTGCGGCATCAAGGGAATACAAATTCCCTTGTACAGATCTCTGTGAGGGCTCGGTAAGTAACATCACATGTGATTTGTTTGGTTTAGTACTAACTAAATGTTCACTGATAGGATTAGAGATTAACTTTTTTTGAGTATCCCCATGTGACTCTGATAGGTGTTTTTCTGTAATACCATCGTCCATAACTAGATTTTCAGGTTCCATGGAGTCTTGAGCTACGAGTTCCTGAATCATCAAACTTGTTAGTAGAGCAAAAATGCAAGGCCTAAATAAAATAACCACACAAAACTGACGACACGAAGAGAAAAACCTATCGAATCTGCTGACAACTGGAGCAAACTCAGCAGACCATTGGCAGTGACCAAAACAATTCATCTTATGCGTTGTTCCCTTCTGAGTTGCCCAGTTTTAGGAAGACTAAGGCAACGGCTCCAGCGATGGAGAAGAGTCCCATTGTGAGTCCTACAGTGGCCAGGCTAGCGCCACCCTGTAGTAATTGACCAGCAATGATTGGTGACAACACAGCTCCGGCACGGCCTACACCAATGACAAAACCAGTACCTGTGGCACGCACATGTGTAGGAAAAACATACGCGACTAGGGTATACAAACCAGACACTCCAGCATTACCAAAGAATCCTGCGAATGCGGCCAGCATACTTAACTCGTTCACAACCGGTGAAGAACGACCAAAAAGTGCTACACCCACCATGCTCAGTACCAAAATGACGATCGAAAGGGGTTTTACTCCAATCTTAGTAGTCATCACCCCAAAAAGTAAGCCTCCAATAGCACCACCAACATTGGCCCAAGTAAGAACCCCTGAGGCGGCGGCAGCACCAATACCCATTTCTACAACGATGGTTGGTGTCCATTTCAAAACATAGTAGAAAGTGATGATATGGAAGAAGTAAGCGAAGGTCACAAGAATGGTAGACATGCGAAGGCTTGGTGAGAAGATGTCTGCAACTGACTTAGCTTTATCTGAACTCTCGATAACAGGAAGCATTTCAACTGTTTTATGACCCAAGAATTTCAAGGCCGCATTGACGCGTTCCAAGGCATTTGGTGGCTGTACTCGGCTTAGCCAATGTACTGACTCCGGGAGTAAGAAATAGCAAATGGGAATTAATAACCCAGAGAGAATGGCACCAGCCTCAAACATCACACGCCAGTTTGTTGCACCATCGACAAGAAAGGCTTTACCAAATTCACCGCAGACGATGCCCCCTAAGGGGTAACCTATAACCATCAGTGAAATAGCGAGACCTCTATTTTTATTATTGGAGAACTCTGCGACCACGGCATTGGTCGTCGAAAGCATTCCACCTATTCCCAGGCCAGTGAAGACACGCCATAACCCCAGGCTAACAACGTCTGCAGAGGTCGTTGCTAAAAACATCCCCGAACTCATCACAGCTAAACATCCCAGTGTCATCCGACGACGACCTATTTTATCGGCGACACCACCTAGCAAAATTGAGCCGATGGCCATACCCACTAGCTCTGCTGAAAGGACAACTCCTAGACCAGCACGATCGATAGCAAATTCCCCCATAATACCGGGACCAGAAACCGAAATGGCCAACACATCGAAACCATCCATAGCGTTAAGCAACACAGTGATCAAAACAATGACATACTGGAGAAAAGTCATTGGTTCCTTATCTATTGTAGTTCTTGGATCGTTCATGACGCTGTGTTCCCCTTTTCAATTCTTTTTTATTAATTTACGAAGAATAATGCACACACTGAATGCAAACAAGTCATATACAGCTTCAGATCAAATGTAATTTCTTTGTGCCCATAGAAATTGACAAAAATTTCGCAACACTGTCAAAGCTAGAGTTTCTTGGTAGTCTAGCTCTTGAGATTCTTTTATAATTTGATTGTAAATTATTTTGATTCTCGTTAATTATGCAGGAAAAAAGCAAATCATGCGTGATCATTTTGCGTCAGCTACTCGTAGAAAGTTTCTCACCCGCACTGGAACCTTGAGCCTCTCTGCATACCTTGAGTATAGTTTTTGTGCGGTACAAACTTTTGCTCAATCATCAACACCAGGCTCCAAACCGCAAAATAGCATCACTGAGCAAACTAAACTTGCTACAAAGCCATCATTAACCAATGAGCTCAAAACATACAAAATTCATGACAATCTCTTACTGATTGCATTACCGGAAGCTAACATCCTTGTGAGTCGTAATGATGATAACCAATTACTGCTAGTGGATGGTGGCCCTGCAGCTATGGGTGACGTTGTTCTAGAGGCTTGTGAAAACTTCAGCTCAGGTTCCACCATCAATTACTTGTTGAATACCCATTGGCACCCCGAGCAAACAGGATTGAATGTCAAATTAGGTGAACAGGGGACGACCATCATGGCTCACGCCAATACCAAGCAATGGCTAAGCACTGACGTGACTAGACTTGGACTTGATTATTGGGACACAGAAATTAACCCTGCTCTACCCGTCTCAGGCCGACCCAAGGAAATTTTTTACCACTATGGAGATTTGGCTCATGGTAATACTTCAGTGAAGTATGGTTACTTGCGACAAGCACATACCGATGGGGACATGTATGTCTACCTCCCCGAAGCCAATGTGTTGCATACTGGTGGTGTGATCAGCTCCGATCGTTGGCCCTTAATGGATTGGTGGACTGGGGGCTGGATTGGCGGTGTGGTGAATGCCGTTGAAATCATGCTCGGAATGAGTAATGCTGATACAGTAATCATTCCCGCTACCGGCCCCGTACTCAATAGATCAGAGTTATTACAGATGCGAGACATGTATGCAAGCATCTACCAAGAGGTAAATCGACTGTTTGTATCCGCTAACACAGTTAAACAAACTGTAGCTGCTAAACCAGCGCAGGCTTGGGAAAATCAGTTTGGTCCCGCTGATGATTTTATTGCTCAGGCTCATTGGAGCTTGATCCCCCATTTGACACCTGATGCTTAAGAAGTTGTAGCGATAGGAATGAATACGAGTGAGCAATAAAAGAATATATGACTAATCAAAAGCTGAAACGATCAGAAATTTTGACGCAAAAAGAATACGTTTCTCAAGTTTATGCTGTATTTCTTTCTGCATATGATTGGAATTTTTGTTTCATCAAGAGAGGAGTTAATTAATGAATTGGCTATACCGACATAAATCTATAGCCAGCTTTCAACTAGGCAAACTATTTGCTGCAGTCAGCATGACACTCTTCACGACACAAGTTGCAATATCACAGCAACCAGGATCTGTTCATACTGAATTTAATGCATTGCAAAATGCCGATGAAAATTGGCAGTTCTTCGAGGACTACTGCACTGAATGTCACAACTTCGACGATTTTTTTGGAGGTGTTGATTTTACCACAGCCTTCCCAACGGACGTTCCTGAGCAACCCGCTCTCTATGAAAAAGTTGTAAAAAAACTTAACGGCCGGATGATGCCTCCGCCCAATCGTATCCGTCCTGATGAATCAAGAACAGATAGCTTTATAGCTTGGCTTGAGGGCTACCTTGATGAAGCCGCTGAGACACAAAACCCAGTGGAGCACATTGGTTTACATCGTCTCAACCGAAAAGAGTATGCGAATGCTATTCGAGATCTCTTGGGTATCCAAGTCGATGCTGAATCTTTACTTCCTCAAGATACGACAAGTGCAGGCTTTGATAACGTCGCCGAAGCTCTGGAAGTAAGTCCAAGCTTCATTAGTCAGTACGTAAATGCTGCACGCGTTGTTGCAGAACAAGTGGTAGGTGACCCAACTCCTTTCTTGGGTTCAACGCAATATACCAACACAGAGGATCTTCCTGTTCGAGCTGAAGGTGGTGGTTCACAGCAATTTCATATCGAAGGGCTACCCTTGGGGACTCGGGGTGGCATGCTCATCGAGCACTGGTTCCCAGCTGATGGTGAGTATGCGGTGTCAGTTGGAGATTTCAACTTATATGCTTGGATGTTTAATATAGAATTTGAAAACACCATGCTTGTCACTGTTGATGGAGAGGAAGTTTATCGTACTTTACTTGGGGGTGATAAAGATCGGGCTGCCCTTGATCTTGACCAAGGGCCTCCCATGGACGACATCAATGGGCGGACGAAAGACATTCGCTTCAAAACTACTGCCGGTCCTCATAAAATAGGTGTCACTTTTTTAAGAAGAACATTTGCCGAAAGTGATGATCGTTTACAACCCACTATCGCAGGTTCTGTGCAAGATAGAATTTTGTCTATCCCCTCTGTTGAAATTCGTGGACCATTCAATATAAACAATACTGCAGTAACCCTTTCCTCGACACCGTCAAGGGATAAACTGTTTACCTGTTATCCAAACGCGGATGATAGTGAAGAGCAACTGGCATGTGCTGAACAAATTTTTTCAGGGCTTGCCGTGAAAGCTTACCGTCGTCCTGTCAACGATCAAGACTTAGCGCCCATTCTTGAATTCTACCAGCAAGGAAAACAATCAGGTGGTTTTGAAGAAGGAATGCGCCAGGGACTAGCTCGCTTACTCGCCAGTCCCAATTTCCTATACCGAGTGGAAACACCAACAAATCCTGATGCACTAAGTGTTTATCAATTGAGCAGTATTGATCTTGCTTCACGGTTATCTTTCTTCCTGTGGAGCAGTATTCCTGATGATGAGCTCTTACATCTTGCGTTTAACGATCAACTTAAAGACAAAGAGGTAGTTGAAGCGCAAGTAAGAAGGATGCTTGCTGATAAAAAAGCATCAGCCCTCGCTGAAAACTTTGGAATGCAGTGGTTGCATATGGAGAAATTAGACGAGATTATTCCAGATGCCACCATCTTCCCTTACGCTTCAGGCGCAAATGATCTTCGCCCGGACTTTAAAAAAGAGCTCTCTTTATTCATCAACAATTTGTTTAGTCATGATGCTTCAGTATTACGATTACTAGATTCAGATGAAACCTTTCTGAATGAGCGTGTTGCTCTACACTATGGTATCAATGACATTAGGGGTAACCAATTTCGCAAAGTGAAGCTAGATAATGCTAATCGTTTTGGCTTGCTTGGTAAGGGAGCAGTACTTATGGCGACAGCTTATCCGAATAGGACGAGTCCAGTCTTAAGAGGTGCATGGATCCTCGAAAATATTATAGGCTCCCCACCCCCTGTACCACCTCAGGATGTTCCAGCACTCACAGAGAACAGCGCCGGCATCCCAGCCAAAACTGTCCGCGAACGTTTAGAGAGACACAGAGAAAATCCAACTTGTAACTCCTGCCATTCTGTGATGGATCCACTTGGTTTTGCATTAGATAACTTTGATGCAACTGGCAAATGGAGAGAGATAGACAGATATACCCGTACCCCGATAGATCCAAGCGGTTTGATGCCTAATGGCAGCACCGTTCATGGACCACTTGAACTTCGCGAAGCTTTAATGAAGCGTCCGACTATTTTCGTACAAGGCTTCGTTGAAAAGCTAATGATATATGCCCTAGGGCGACCTTTAACACCCTTGGATATGCCAACTGTTCGGGCAGTAGTTAGGAGCTCAGCAAAAGATGATTTTCGCTTCTCCACTGTCGTTATGAATATTATTAATACAACTCAGTTCCAGAATAATCGTCGCAAGACCTCTGAGGTTGCCGTAGGTCGCACATCACTCATGGAGCCTGAGAAAACTTTCTCTGTAGATCCGGCAACTCCACCAAATCTAGCGAGAGCGAGGTAACTTATGTTTATCACAAAAAAACACCTTAACCGTCGGGCCTTGTTACGAGCAAGTGGAGTGAGTATTGCATTGCCACTGCTTGATGCGATGCTTCCGGCGCTCTCTCCTCTTGCACAAGCCATTGCCAATCCTCAACCACGTCTGGGATTTGTTTTTTTTCCACATGGCGCAGTGATGGAATACTGGAAGCCTGAACAATTAGGCAAAGACTTTAGTTTACCAAACATTCTACAACCCGCAGCAGCTTATCAAAGTAAAATGACCATTGTCAGTGGACTTCGCAATAAGCCTGCAGAAAGTAGCGACCCTCATGGCATTATTGCTGGCACTTGGTTACGCTGCGTCAATCCATTAGACATGACAGAGATGGATGTAGATCCAACGAAAGGAGTTACATGTGATCAATTAGCGGCTCAACACATAGGTGTTGGAACAAGTTTTCCTTCCATTGAAGTTGGCACACCCGTTGGTGGTCCCTGTGCTGCAGGTTTCCCATGCTCCTACGGTAGTTCGTTAGCTTTTCGCACTCCTACTCAACCATTACCAATTGAAAATAATCCTCGCAAGTTGTTTTATCAACTATTTGGTGCTGGGGATACAGCTGAGGAACGCAGTACTATCATGGCTAACACTGGAAGTATTTTAGACTCCATAATGGAAGAAGCTGATAGTATGCAGAAGCAAATAGGAGCCAGCGACCGGTCATCATTGAGTGATTATTTGGAATCTGTTAGAGAAATTGAGCGTCGTGTCATCAACATGCAAGCCCAAGATATGACGGGAATTGACATCCCTTCTGCACCCGTAGGCATACCCAATGACTTTGAAGAGCATCTTAACATGCTGTTTGATCTCATAGCTCTGTCTTACCAAATTAATCTGACTAACGTTGCCACTTACATGATGGAAAAAGAAGTTAGCATGCGCACCTACACTAACATAGGTATCGCAGAGGCCTTCCATCCGCTCTCACATCATGGGGATGATCCTGATAAAAAACAACGTTTAGCAAGAATCCAGAATTTCCATACCCGTGTCTTTACGCGCTTTCTTGATAAACTCGACAGTATGCAAGAAGGTGGAAGAACTGTGTTAGATAACTCTATCATTCTGTTTGGATCAAACATGAGCAATAGCGACAAACACAACAATGATCCATTACCTAGTGTAGTTTTCGGCCATGGAGGTTTAGGCAATCAAGGAGGCAATAGAATTATGGGTGGCCAACATCTTTCTTATGAGCAAAACACACCCCATGCCAATCTCTTGTTGACACTGTTGAATAAAGCCAATGTTCCTGTAGAACATTTTGGTGATAGCACTGGAATTCTTTCGGAGATTTAAGATGAAAGTGCCAAGCATTCCTAAGATACAGTCATCACTAATTCTTACTGCTCTGCTTGTAAACGTATATGCTGTTCAAGCTCAAAGCCTAGCAGAAGCTGTTGCCGGAGGTGACCGTGAACAAGCGATGCTATTACTAGAGAGTGGTGCAGAACCTGTCGACGCTTCCTTAGTCGATGGTTCTACCGCGCTTTTATATGCGGCCTATCAAGGTGACCTTGAACTAACTAAGACCTTACTAAACTCTGGAGCGGACCCAAATATTAATAATCGCTATGGAGCTTTTCCATTATCTGAAGCAGCTCAATTAAATGCCTATGAAGTAGTGGCAAGCTTACTAGAAGCGGGAGCTGACCCTAACAAGACTAATTTAGAGGGTGAAACAGCTCTCATGGTAGCTTCTCGCTCAGGAGCAGTAGCTACTGTAAAACTGCTACTCGCTAAGGGCGCACTCATCGATTCACAAGAAGATTGGGGAGGGCAAACTGCCCTCATGTGGGCATCAGCTCAAAATCAACCAGAAATCCTGAGAATATTATTAAAAGCTGGGGCAAATCCCGATATACAAAGTACTATGCGTTTGTGGGATCGCCGTACGTTGAATGAGCCTCGCCCCAAGGATATGAACAAGGGGGGCTTCAGTGCTCTGCAATATGCGGCTCGTCAAGGTAATAGCGACTGTGTTGCTATTCTGGCTGAAGCTGGCGCGAACTTAAATCTTACTGACCCAGATCGTGTGTCTGCTTTAAACCTAGCATTACTCAACATGCATTTTGATACTGCCCGCGTCTTGATAGAAGCCGGAGCTGATATCAATCAGTGGGACTTATGGGGCCGGGCTCCACTTTACAATGCCTTGGATCTCAGTGAAGTTCCTAGTGGTGGACGTCCAGATATTCCCTCCGAAGATAAACTCACTGGGAATGATATAGCCCGCCTGTTGCTTGAAAAAGGTGCTGATCCAAATATGCAACTCAAAGGACGACCGCCTTACAGAAATGCAATTTTTGATCGCGGCGCTGATAATGTGCTGTCTACAGGGGCAACCCCTCTGATTCGTGCCGCACGAAATGCTAACAATCGAATGGTCAATCTTCTTCTTGAAAATGGAGCCTTAGTCGATTTGCCTAATTCACGTGGGCATACCCCATTAATGATAGTTGCTGGCATGGACTGGCCGCCAGATCCAACGCGTGGTCAGTACAAAACAGAAGAAGACAGTATCGAAACCATTGATATTCTGTTGGCACATGGAGCAGATATTAATGCACTCACCAAAGACCCTGCTTTGCCACCCTCAGCCAGTTACTCGGACCCTGAACGGGGGGCTGGGTTACAGCCAGCCATTAGAGGTGCACCAATGATTGACAGGCAAAACGCTTTGCACGCTGCAGCAAAAATTGGATGGGTGGAAATAGCTAAAGCGCTAATCGTTAGAGGAATAGCTCAACAGGTTCAAGACTCATCAGGGAGAACGCCTTTCGACTGGGCCATGGGACGCTACCCTGCGGCTTTTAACCAACCCCCACCTCAACCTATCCTACCAATGGCCATTTTACTACAGAATGAATGTGACAAACTATTAGAGTGTACTATTCCTGATCCATTGTCTGCAGCGAATCTACAGGGAGAAGCTCTGACTGGACTGTAGGTTTTTTGGTTTAAAAGTGAATTACTTTATCCAATTTGAGAGTTAAAAGTTTTTTCAATTATAAATACCACCCTACTTAACCTTATCTTCCAAGGTCTGAATTGGCAGCCCTAGTGTTAATCTAAAAATTCA